>OY969766.1:1927500-3705400 GCA_963702885.1 uncultured Alphaproteobacteria bacterium | reverse complement strand
GTTCGGAGCGGAATATATCCACAATTGATGGGTCAAGTAATTGACGATTGTGGCGCAAATTACCTAATGCATTGCAACAATCGGCGCGGTGGCAATTATCGCCAAAGGCGGAAATGGCACCTCGGCGGAAGTTATGCGTTAAGTAATGAAGCGGCATGGCGTAAAAGGTCAAACGGCGCGTTCGATACAATAGAATGCCGATTTAACAGTCGATGTAAGGGTTTGACTGATAAAATTACCATTTGGTAATGCCGCTCATCTGCCAGTATTGTGTTCCCTGAAGGCCGCGACGGGTTCGTCTGACGGTTTGGAGTTTGTGTATGGTTACCCTGTTATTTGTCGGAGCGGTCGCGCTGTGCGGTGGGTGCCTGACCGTTCTGTATGGGATCTCGATCAAGGAGTTCAGTCTCGGCGGCACGATGATCCTCGCCGGATCGATCGTTGCCTGCACCGGCCTGCTATTGATCGGCCTTGCATTTGTCCTGCGCGAACTCAAGAACCTGACGCATCGTCTTGGTGGCGAAGCTGCAGTCGTGCCGCCGCCAGTGATTGCACTCACACCGGAGTTGCCGCGCGCGCCTGCAGTTGCGGAGTCGCTCGCTGCTGTGCGTCCGGCGCCGCGACCTCATGGCCGCGCCGACGTGTTGTTCTCGCGCGAGGAGACCATCATCGAGACCGAGCTTCCTCCGCTCGATCTGCCAACCCATGAGCGACCTGTGCCCGAGCGGTCGACCTCGCACGCGCCGCTGTCGTCGGGACCATTGTCGTCTCGCGCGACTCCGCAACCTGAATCGCCGGATGAGCCTCCGCCATGGTCGGATGAGCAGCACACGCGCACGCGCAACGTTCCTCCAATTCCACGCGCGCGTGACCGCGTGTCCGAGCCCGCTGCCGAGCGACCCAATCGGAATTTTCTGTTTTCATCGCGCCGTCGCGAGCAGGCGGCAGCGCCGCCGCCTGTGTCTGAAGCGGCGCCGGAGGAAACAGCGGCACGCGAAGCTGCGGCTGATCCGCACGATACGTTCGAGGCGCCGTGGACGCAGCCGGAGCGGCCGCGCGCCGAGCCGGATTTTGAACCGGCACCGGAGACACCGCGTCCCGCACGGCCTGCGAGCAGCACGCGCTACCAGCCGCCGCGCCGGAGCGAAGCGGCGTCGGTCACTGTGGTGAAATCAGGCGTGGTCGATTCGATGGCGTATTCGCTTTATTCGGACGGCTCGATCGAAGCACAGATGCCTGAGGGCATGGTGCGGTTCGAATCGATCGATGCGCTGCGCGCGCATCTCGAGCAGCGCGGCTAGAAGCGCGCTACACGACAAAGGCGCGGAAGATGCGATCGCTCTACCGCCAATCCCCTTATCCGTTTAGGTGTGTTTTACTTATCATGAATTCAGTATTAAATTATAGTTACAAGTAATGTTACGTCATCGACGATGAGCATATTGGGCTTTGCGACGGGTTTCGCGACCAAAGGGTTTTGCAACCAAACCAGAATCGATTGCGAGGCAGTTCGGGATCGTTTCCAAAATATCGTTTCCGTAACCTCACTCAGCAAAGTTATCCAGCCATGAGCGAATCCGGTGCAAAAGGCTTCGTCGAACTGACGGCGAGCATCGTGTCGGCCTATGTCAGCAACAACACCACGGCGGCCGCGGAGATTCCCGGGCTGATCGCGCAGGTGCATGCCGCCTTGCAGCGCGTCTCCAATGGCAGCGCGGAGCCGGTGTCCACCGAGCCGGCGCGTCCCGCCGTGTCGGTGAAGAAATCGATGACGCCGGAATATCTGGTCTGTCTCGAGGACGGCAAACGCTTCAAGTCGCTCAAGCGCCATCTGCGCAGCCGCTATGGCATGAGCCCGGAACAGTATCGCGAGAAGTGGGGCCTGCCGGCGGACTATCCGATGGTGGCGCCGAACTACGCGGTCGCCCGCTCGCAGCTTGCCAAGAAGATGGGGCTCGGCCAGCAGCGCCGCCGCAAGCGTTAGGGTTTGGGCGCCAGCCGCCAAGCCTCTGATCCGCTACGACTTTCCATCAATTGAAATTTGACCGGGGACAGCTATCCCCGGTGACAGCGCCTCCGTTAGGATGTAGGTATAAATTCCTAACGAGGTGGTGCGATGGTCGAACGTTCGTGTCTTTCCGGTCCGGTGTCAGTATTGCCCGTGATAGAGGAGACCTCGCCGCCAGCCATTGCGCACGGGACGCGGCCATCGCCATTGCCGCTGCCGTCGGCCCCGTCATCTTGCGCGTGGGCGATGCCGCCAGCGGTTTCGCCATCGCGGCCGGCGGTCCGGGCTAACATCACAGCCTGCCGCCGGGTGACCTCGCGGGTGGCGCAGGATTTCGGCGTGGCGCTCGCGGAGCTGGTCGCACCGTCGCGCGGATCGCCGCGCGCCGCGCTGGCCCGTCAGGTCGCGATGTATCTCTGCCACATCGGATTTTCGCTGAGCTTCGAGGCGGTGGGGCGCCTGTTCGCCCGCGACCGCACGACGGTCGCCCATGCCTGCCGGGTGGTCGAGGACCGTCGCGACGACCGTTGGTTCGACCGCCGTGTTGCGATGCTGGAGCGCGCCTGCGGACTGGCCGTGACTTGCGACCGCAAGGAGCGTGCCTGATGACGAAAGCTGCCCGCTCGCACAAGCCTGCGCGGTCCCGCGCGGGGGGCGCCACCGCTGCCGGACAGCATCGAGATCGATGCGGCCCGCTCCAAGCATCTCGATCTGTCGACCCGCGAGATCATGATGCCGGAGGGCATCGCGCGCGTCGTGGTCAATGACAGCGAAAGCCCGCTCGCCTGGCTCGCCCGGCGCAAGGGACGCGACGGCCGCGCCATGATCGACCAGAACCAGTTCGTGGCCGGGGAAAAGCTGCGCGCCGATTTCACCCGCGGGCAATTGTCGCCGCGCGTCACCTCGAGCTGGTCGGCGGCCGGCCGGGTGCGCGGCGGCGGCCATGGCGCCGGCGAGATGATGGATGTCGTGGTCGCGGCGCGGCAGCGGGTGCGTCTTGCGCTGGATGCCTGCGGGCCGGAATTGTCCGGCGTGCTGCTCGATGTGTGTTGTTTCCTGCGCGGGCTCGAGGATGTCGAGCGTGAACGCGGCTGGCCCTCGCGCTCGGCCAAAGTGGTGCTGCAACTCGCGCTTGATCGCCTGGCGCGGCACTACGGGCTGCGGCCGCGGCCGGAGAGCCAGCGGGCGCGGCGATCCGCACCTGGCTTGCGGACGATGTAGCGTTCACGAGTTCGGTCGGCGGGTAGGGCATGCTCGCGCCTGAGCGATCCTCGTGGTGAGGAGCGAGGCGCAGCCTCGCGTCCCGAACCATGAGGTCGTGAATCATGAGTTTTGTGCCCCGGACGCGGCGCGACATGGAATGTCGTCCCGCAGATCCGGGGCCGTTCCACGTTCCGAATTTGCGACGGTCCCGGTTCTGCGAAGCAGCGTTGCACGCTGCGCCGCGCCCGGGACACAGAACGAAGGCTGGATGGTGTAACTAAATCAGCGAAGCGAGGGTTACGCCGTCGCGAGGGTCTCGCGGGCGTCGGCGCGGATGCGGTCCACCATCGCGCGCAGGCCATTGGAGCGTTGCGGGGTCAGGTGCTCGCGGAAGCCGAACTCCTCGAACAGCGCCAGCGCGTCGGTGTCGAGAATTTCCTGCGCGGTCTTGCCTGCGTAAAGCGTCAGCAGGATCGCCACCAGCCCGCGCACGATATGGGCGTCGCTGTCGCCGCGGAAATGCAACACCGGCCGGTCGGGCGAGCCGCGATCGGGCTGGCGCGCGAGCCAGACCTGGCTGGTGCAGCCGCGCACCTTGTTGGTGTCGTTGTGTTCCTCGTCCGGCATCGGCTCCAGCGTGCGGCCAAGCTCGATGACATAACGATAGCGGTCGTCCCACTCATCGAGCAGGGTGAAATTTTCCCGGATGTCGTCAATGCTCATCATGGTCTGCTTGGCATGGCCGCGGCGGGCGCCGGATCGGCACCTGTCGCGCAGCGTGATACTGGAACCTCTTCTATATAAGAAGAGTGCGGCCTGAAAGCGAGTTCGGTGCGGGCCAAAAGCGGGTTTCGGAACGGAAAATCCGGCGCCAGCGCCGCTTTGGGAGCCCAACAGAGCCTGGAACGGCCCCGGATGCCGCGCACCGCTACGCGCTGCGCGGCATTCGGGGCACCTCGGTGCCATGACTTCACGCCTCATGGTTCGAGACGAGGCTCCGCCTCGCTCCTCACCATCAGGGTCAATATGGACCGGATGCGTTCCTCATCCTGAGGAGCATCGCGCAGCGATGCGTCTCGAAAGATGAGGTCATGGATTTGTCGATTGAACGCCGCCGCGGCTTACGGCAGCGGCGCCTGCCATTCGATCTGCAGATCGTCCGGCGTCAGGGTGTCGTGCACCTGCGCGGTGTCCGGGCCACTGGCATCGGCTACGGCGATGGCATCACCGTCCGCGGCATCGGGGATCGATCCGGTGTGATCCGGATTCTTGCGATCGAGCACGCGCTTCTCGCGTCCGGTTTTTTTCGCCTGCTCGGCGTCGGGCGCGGCTTTCTCCACGCGATCGATCTTCTCAGGCTTCTCGGCATCGAGCTTGTCGGCCTGATCGGCCTTGTCGGTGAAGAAGTGATAGACCTTCTTCGCACCGGCCTGCGCGCGCGCGCCGATCACGCTCGCGGCCTGGCCGCCGACGGCGCAGGCGGTGGGCTGGCGATTGCAGAACTGGGCCATGTCGGACACGGCCGCGCTTGCGGCGGTCACCGCTTCGGCGGTGCCGACCTGCGGCTGCTTCTCGGCATCCGGTGTCTTGTCGGTCGGCAACAGCACGAGCACGAGCCCGAGCCAGAATGCCATGCGCAACAGGAAGAACATCGTAAGCCCCGTCGTCCTCGATCATCCCTTGCGGCCGGAGCCGCTTCTGTCCCGTGATATGATCTAACAGACGGCGATAAATCCCCAGTGTTCGCGGTGCCGCCAATTTGCATCAAATTGGAATCAATTCGTTTGGCGTAAATTTTCAATTGACGAACGAGCGGCATCGCGCGGCATGCATTCTGGTGCGCGTCCATACTTTCGAAACCATAATTTTTCGCGCTGGAAACCTTGCGTTCACCATCACGGCCGTTTGACGGACCGGAAGCGTCCTAAAACGGCGCAGAGCGCCATGCGCTGCGGCTTGAGCGCGCAAACTTAGTGTTCGCTTAAGCTCGCTCTGACACGATCCCCCAACGATAAGAGGGGGCGGTCCGGCGCGCCAGATGTGGCGGGCGAAACCGCGGACGAAACAAGTGACACTGATCGAAACCCTGCGCGACCATCTGGATTCGCTGCTGCACGCTTCTGTCCGTGCGGATGCGATGAAGAGCGCGCAACATCGTGCCTTCATCGCCCCGCGTCTGATGGGCAGCCTGATCGCGTTCGCCTCGCTGCCGCTTTATCTCGCGCTGCGCGGCGCACCCTCGGCGATCGAGGTGATGGTGCTGGTCTGGCTGGTGTCGCCGATCCTGATTTCCTATTATTTGTCGCGCACCGGACAATTCGAGCGCGCGCATATGCTGTCGTCGCTGGCGCTGGCCGGTGTGATCTTCGCGATCGCGGTCAACACCGGCGGCGTTTCCTCTTTCGCGGCGATCTGGCTGATCGCGGTGCCGCTGGAAGCGGCGCTGTCGGCTTCGCGCCGCGTGGTCGGCGCGGCGGTGGCGCTCACGCTCGGCTGCGTGCTGGTGTTGATGCTGCTTGAGGCCGGCAATGCCTTGCCGCCGTCGCAGATCGCCGAGACCACCGGACCGCTGTTCGCCGCGCTCGGCATTGTTTCCGCCACGGTCTACACCGCGGGCCTCGCTTTCGGCACCGAATCTCTCGCGCACACCAGCCGCCTGCTGCTCGGCAAGGAAGAGGATCGCTACCGCCTGCTGGCGCGCAACATCAGCGATGTGATCGCGCGCCATGGCCGCAACGGCGATGTCGGCTTCATTTCGCCGGCGGCGGAAGAGCTGCTCGGCGCGCCGGTCGCGCGGCTGCTCGGCCATGGGCTGTTCGATCGCGTTCATGTCGCCGACCGTCCGGCTTATCTCACGGCGCTGTCGGATGCGGCGCGCGGCGGCGAATCCTGCAGCGTCGAATTCCGGGTCCGGCGTGAACTCGGGCGCGGCGCGGCCGCCGAATTCATCTGGGTCGAAATGCGTTGCCGTCCGCTGGAGCAGGCTGCCGGCGTGGTCGATGGCGACGTCAGCGTGGTGTCGGTGATGCGCGATGTCACCGAGCGCAAGGCGCAGGAGCAGGCACTGGAAGACGCCCGCATCGAAGCAGAGCGGGCGGGGGCGTCGAAGTCGCAGTTCCTCGCCACCATGAGTCATGAATTGCGCACGCCGCTGAACGCCATCATCGGCTTCTCGGAGATGATCGTGCGCGAGGACGAGATGAAACTCGACGCAGCGCGGCGCAAGGAATACGCGACGCTGATCAACGAATCCGGGCTGCACCTCTTGTCGGTGGTCAACGGCATCCTCGACATGTCGAAAATGGAGAGCGGTAATTTCGAATTGCTGCCGGAGAAGTTCGCGCCGCGCGACAAGCTTCTGAGCTGCTGCAACCTGATGGTGCTGAAGGCGCGCGACAACGGCATCGACCTTGCCACCCGCGTGCCGCACGATCTGCCGCAGATGATCGGCGATCCGCAGGCGTTCAAGCAGATCCTGCTCAATCTGCTGTCCAACGCGATCAAGTTCACCGAACGCGGCGGCTCCGTCACCGTGTCGGCGGGCGTCGAGGGCTCGCACCTTGTCATGCGTGTCGCCGACACCGGCGTCGGCATCAGCGCGGACGATCTCAAGCGGCTCGGCGATCCGTTCTTCCAGGCCGGCAAGACCTATCAGCGCCGCCACGAAGGCACCGGCCTCGGCCTGTCGATCGTGAAAAGCCTCGTCGGGCTGCATGGCGGCGAGATGACGGTGGAGAGCCGGATCGACGAGGGCACCACGGTGTGCGTCGCGCTGCCTTTGAGCTTTACGCCGGCGCAGTCCGGCAAGATTGCAACGCTCGCTCCCGCGCCGCGCACGGGGACGAAGGAAACTCTGGTGAAGAAAATTGCCTAGACGGATTGAGATCGACGACGATGACGACATGCCCCGCCGCCCGCATCGTCGCGGCAAGGCGGCCGCGCAGGCGGTGGCGATCGAGCAGGAGCCGGGCCTGCTGACGCGCGTGCTGCTGCACAGCCCGAAGGATACGTTCGCGGGCGTGGTGGCGTTCGGCGGCGTCATGGCGATCATCATCAACGCGACCTTCCTGCAGGCCGGGCGGCATCCCTCGCCGATGTTCGGCCCCGCCGAGAAGGTGTCGCTGGTCGCGCCGCCGCCCTCGCAAGCGACGCCGCAGCCGCAGCCATTGCCGCGCGCCCGTCCGGCGGACGCCGAAAGCATCAAGCCGGCCGAGGTCAGGCCGGTCGAGACGAAACCGGTCGAGGCTCCGAAGGCGGCGGTGGCCACCAAGGCCGCCAGCGTGACGCGGCCGCCGGCGGCGATTCCGGTGCATCACGATCCGGTCGGCGATCTCATCAATTCGAACCGCCGCATTTCCCAGGTGCAGCGCGCGCTGACCGAATACGGCTATGGCCAGCTGAAGCCGACCGGCAATGTCGGCCCCGAGACCCAGGCCGCGATCCGCAAGTTCGAGACCGACCGCAGGAAGCCGCCGACCGGCAAGATGTCGGACTGGCTGGTGCACGAGATCGTCAAGCTCACCGGCCGTCCGATCGACTGATGGTGTCTCTCCTGGTCGTCCCGGCGCAGGCCGGGACCCAGAGCCACCGGCTTCTCGATAAAGACGCCGAACTTAATCTTCAAAAGCACCGGCCCTGCCATCACCTGAAGGCAGGGGTTATGGGTCCCGGCCTGCGCCGGGCCGACCTGTTGAAGGTCGATGTTTTGCTCCAAGCGTTTCCATCAAAAATACAAACGCGCTAGTTTCCCGCCATGAGACTGAAATCGAGTATCTGGGTGGCCGCCTATCTGCGCCGCTGCCAGACCGAAGGCGTGTTCGGCGCGGTGCGCCGGCGCGGCGCCGAGGAGGCGGGGGCGGTGTTCGTCAAGCTCGCGCTGCTCGACGGCAACGCCTTGCTGTTCACCCCCGCGCCGCAGGCGAGCTACGACGAGAGCCGGCCGAGCGAGCGGGTATTTATTGCCTCGCCGCCGGAGCCGGTGACCGAGCAGAAGGTCGAGGAACGCCTCAAAAAGGAGATCGGGTTCGATCCCGATGTCTGGATCGTCGAGATCGAGGACAAGGCCGGGCGGCACTTTCTCGAACTGGCGAAGGGCTAGATCTTCATTTCTGACAGATGCACGCCCCGTCATGCCGGGGCATAGCCGTTCGAAGAACGGCGCGGCTTCGCTCGTCATGGCCGGAATGAAACCGGCCATGACGGCATGATTGGTCGGGCGGCAAGCGCGGGCGATCCGGCGAAGGAGGCGTGCGGCGCGGGAAGCTCAGCCCTGCCGGGTGCCGGAGGTGCGCTGGCCGAAGGGCGCGGCCTCGGTGCTGGCCGGGGCGGCGGCGGGCCGGGCCGGCACGGCGGGGCGGGCGCGCTGGCGCTCGTCGTCGTACAAAGCCGGGCGATACTTGGCGCGCGTGGTCGCAATCGAGGCGCCGCGCCAAGTCGCCAGCATGATCAGCGCCGAGCGTTCGCTGAGATGATCGTACATCCGCGCCAGCCGGTAGACGTCCATCACCGAGGAGCCGATCGCGGGATTGAGGAACAGCAGCACGCGCTGGAAGGCATCGCTCGACATGCCGAGCACCTTCGCCGCGCAGGCCAGCGGCTCGCCGAGCGGATCGTGCACGATCTGGTGCGCGACATGGCCGGGCAGGATCAGCGCATCGCCCAGTTCGGCGATGAAGGCGGACATGTCGGCGGCCATCGCCGCCTGTTCGAGCGCGACCACCGCGCGCGCCGCGCGCTTGGGATCGACCCGGACCGAGGGCTTCAGCGGCGCCGATTCGAGGCCGTAGAGAATCTTGGCGCGCTCGTTCGAGGGCGCGGCGAGGAACATGTCGTTGAGCGAGGAGGCGTCCTCCGGCTTCATCGACAAAGTCGGCGTGGCTGCCGGCTTGGCGGCGACCGGCGGCACGGGCTCGGCGGCCGCGACTTCCGGCGCATCGACGAATTCGAGCTCGTTCTCGTCCTCGAACACCACGTCCTGGCTCTCGACCGGCTGCAGCGGCGGGGCGAGCGGCATGCGCTGATAGCGCGGCTGCGGCAAAGCGAGCTTGCGCAGCAGCGCGTGCGGGGTGCGCGGATAGACCGAGAGGCGGGCGCGCACCGCGGCGCGGGTGGCGTCGTCCACCTGGTCGAACAGCCGGCTCGCCAGTTCGACGAACTGCAGTTCCTCGTCATAGCTGTGGTGGGCGGTCTGGACGTAGAGGTCGGTCAGCACGCGCAGCAGGGTCGGGCGGATGTCGACGCCCTCGCGGCGGGACAGCGACATCAGGCCGTCGAAGCCTTGGAACATCGGAGAAGAGCTCATGCTGCTATGCGAAGGAGTGAAACCTGTCCCGAATCTAGAACCCTCACTTTAACAAGCTATTAAGATTAGCACTCCGTTAAGGGAATGGAGTCAATTGGCGGCAAGTGGCTGGTGGTGGGACAGGTCGACGGTCGTGAGCTTGGCCGAGCGGACGACTCATCCCGGACCGGCTTTTGACGAGACGAAAGGCGGGTGGCTAGCCGTTCGGCCTATTTACCGGAAGTTGCAGCAGCGCGAAGGTTCGCCGTCAAAAACGGGAGGACCACAATGAAAATGTTGCTCGCGGCCGTGATTTTAGCGGCCGGCACGCCGATGGCTTTTGCTCAATATGGTGGATACGGGACGGGATATGGTGGATACGGGACTGGTTCGAATTCGCAGAGCCATTCGGTCGGAGGGTACACCACAAATCGCGGCACATATATTCAGCCGCATACCTCGACCAATCCGAACAGCACTCAGTATGATAACTACGGGACGCGGGGGAATTACAACCCGAACACCGGCTCATACGGCACCCGAAATCCGCGGTATTGATACGTCTGGATCCACTGTCTTCGTGATGGAGACCAAGGCAGGCACTCATCCAGCTTGTTTCAAGAATATCTCGTGAGAAGTTGCGATGGCGGCCTCATCCTTCGAGACGCATCGCTGCGCGATGCTCCTCAGGATGAGGGACCAACACCACGCCGTCATGGCCGGATTTATTCCGGCCATCCACGTCTTATCTTCAAACTCCGGCCGTCTAGAGTCGGAAGACGGTGTCGTCCGACCTTCCAACAAAAACCCCGGAGCGGCGCTACGCTCCGGGGTTTGTTTTTGCAGTGAGGGACGTTTCCGCTTACGCCGCGCGGACGCTGACGAGGAATTCGTTGACCTGATAGCGCAGTTGTTCGGCCTGTTTTGCGAGATCGGCTGACGAGCTCTGCACCTGGCTCGCGGCCGCACCGGTCTGTTCGGCGGCGGACGCCACGCCGGAGATGTTCGACGTCACTTCGCCGGTGCCGACCGAAGCTTGCGTCGCGGCATGGATGACCTCGCGCGTCGCGGCGGTCTGCTCCTCGACAGCGGCGGAGATCGCCGACGCCGTGGTGTTGATCTCGTGCACCGTCTTGGTCACGCCGTCGATCGCGGCAACGGCCTTGTTGGTCGAGGCCTGAATGCCGGCAAGCTGCGCGCTGATCTCGGCGGTCGCCTTCGCCGTCTGGGTGGCCAGCTCCTTGACTTCGGAGGCCACCACCGCGAAGCCGCGGCCGGCGTCGCCGGCGCGCGCCGCCTCGATGGTTGCGTTCAGCGCAAGGAGATTGGTCTGGTCCGCGATCGTCGAAATAATGTCGACGATGTTGTCGATGCGCGCCGCCGCATGGCTGAGTTCGCCGACCGTTGCGGCCGCCGCCTCGATCTCGGTCACCGCCGAACGCGTCATTTGCGAGGAGCGTTCCGCCTGCCGGCCGATTTCCGACACCGACGCGCCGAATTCCTCGGCCGAGCCCGCGACCGAGGTGACGTTGGAGGAGGCGAGGTCGGCGGCGGCGGAGGCCGAGCTCGATTGCGCCGAGGTCTCCTGCGCCGACGCGGTCAACTGATTGGCGGTCACCTGCATTTCGGTGGCGGCGGACGCCACGACATCGACGATCGCGCCGACCGATTGCTGGAATTGATCGGCGAGGTGATGCATGTCGGCCTTGCGCTGCGTGGCGGTGCGCTCAGTGATTTCCTTTTGCTCCGCCTCGAGGCGGATCTTGGCGAGGCCGTTCTCCTTGAAGACCAACGCGGTCTTGGCGATGTCGCCGACTTCGTCCTTGCGGCCGACGCCGGCGACGTCGAGATTGTACTCGCCGCCCGCGAGCCGCTGCAGCAGCGCCACCATGGAGCGGATCGGCTTGGAAATACCGAACTGGCCGATCAGGAAGCCTGCGATCAGGCCGAATGAGATGCCGATCGCTGCAATCACGATCATCATCTGCGAAGTCCGGGTATATTCTTCAGTCGCCGCGGTGGATTCCTGCGCCACCTTGGCCTGCAGCTTTTCGGAGAATTCATTCAAGGTGCCGCGCAGCTTGTTGGCCAGCTCGGCGCTCGCCATCGCCTCCTTGCGCAGCTTGTCCATCTCTTCCGACATTTGGAAGTTGGTGACGGCCTCGGCGGCACGATAAGTGGCCTCAAGCTCGGTGCGATAGTTGGCCCACTCCGCTGCCAGCTCGGTCACGTAATGCCGGGACTTGCTATCGGCCTTGGCGCTGAGCGTCTGCAGCCGCTCCGTGAACAGCTTGGTTTCGTGATCGATGGTCTGCCGGGCGGCCTTGCGGCTATGCTCCTGCGGATCGGTCGAGATCTGAAACTCGGCGCGGTTCATCATGACGAGGTTGACGGCGAGTTGCTGGGCCAGCATGGCCTTTTCGGCGCTGACCTCCATTCGGTCGGTGGCGTGGTTGAGCGATTTCAGGGAGCCGATGCCGAGAACCGCCATGCCAATGGCGATGGCGGACAGAAGCAGGACGACCGAGAGAATTTTGGTCAGAATTTTAAATCGCGACAGGAAGGCCATGAGAATCCTCGATTCACAGGTCGGTGGACGATGGAATGTTTTGGGAAAGAAGGGGGAAGGCTGCAGCCAGGGAGCTGTCAGCGTTCAGGCGCCCGGTGGCGTTACGGCTCGGAAAAGATGCCGGGTGCTCGCGCAGTTCAGAACCTCATCGGCACTGGATATCGTATACCAGAAGCTGAGCAGTACTATTGATGGGGTTGAGCCTACCGGTACATCGTTACTTGTTAGTAAAATTACGTACCCAACACATCGATGAAATCGAACGATCACAAATCGATTCGAGTTTTCAATTGCCGCGCGGCCTTGAAATTCCGGATTTGACGGAACGCGCGCCCGCTTTCCGAGTTTTGGGAGCAATCCATGGCAGAAGCAGCCGGGTTTTTTGTCGGGGAGCCGACAGACACGTCCGGCGCTCGAAGCGATAATTCGGCCAGCCTGATCTGGCGCCCGATAGAGTTCAGCGTTGCGGGGAGTAAACTCTTATGAGGTGTGCTGCGTTCGATCCCGAAGAAATCCGCTTTCTCAAAGGTGTGCTTGACGATGCAGTCGCCGCGTTGCCGGTGCAGGCACGAACCTCGGCGACCCGGGCGGTGCTCGCCCACAACATCTTGGTGCAGGCCGCGACCGGCGAGCGCGATCCGATCCGGCTGCGGACCTCGGCTCTGGTGGAATGCGGACACGTGAAGGGGCTGTCGCCGTGCGATCCGTTCGACAGTTCATTCCTCGGATGACCACGGATACCTGGTACGTTTCCTACGAGACGAATGGCGAGCCGAAGTTCAGCGGCGACGACGGTAAATTTGCGCGCGCCACGCGCACGTTTCCGAATGAACGCGAGGCGAAACGATTTGCCCGCGAGATCGTTGACAAGGGCTGGTCCGCAAGCGCGGGCACGCTCAATCCCCATACGCCAAAACGGATCATCGCTGGTACGAAGATTCCCGAATGGCTCGATGGGGCGTCATGACGGCGCGGTGCGACGATCCTTTCGCAGGCGTGTGAGGATCATCTGACGTCGAACGCGCCACCTGATCATCTAACCTGTGGTTCTGATTTCGCATGCCAAGAAACAGCAATCATATCTGGACGCGCGAGCAGGAAGCCCAGCTTCGCCAGTGGGCCGAAGCCGGAATCTCCGCCGCCCGCGCCGCCGCCAAGTCGAAACGCTCGCGCTCCGCGGTGATTTCCAAGGGCCAGCGGATGGGACTGAAATTCCAGCAGCCGCACCGGCTGACCGGGCCGGAGCGATTTTCGCGCTAAAGCACGCGTTCGATCGCAGCGCGGCCACTACAGCGGCGATGAACCGCGCGATGGTTGCGGCTATTTGCGCTCGGCCTTCGGCCAGACCGCATCGGTTTTGTGCTCGATCGACTCGATGCAGTCGCAGGCGGTTTCCTCAAGTCCGGCGCGGTTGAGAATGCGGATCTGTCCGCGCACATAGCTGATATAGCCGAGCCGCTGCATCTTGGTCGCAACCTGCGAGACCGAGGACCGCTGCACGCCGAGCATCTGCGCCATGAACTCCTGGGTCAGCGATACCGCACCTTCGTCCATGACCTCGCGCGATTGCAGCAGCCATTTGCAGAAGCGCTGCTCGATCGAATGCAGCGCGTTGCAGGCCACGGTGACGCGCGCCTGGATCAGTTGCACCTCATTATAACGCACGCACAGATCGCGGATCGCCTCGCTTCTGGCGGCGGCGGCGCGGAACCGGCCGAGCGGGATCTCGGCGAGGATCGCCGGAATCTGGACGATGGCCTTGGCGGGTGCGATCTGCAGGCCGAAGGCAGCCATGCCGCCGACAAGGCCGTCGACGCCGATGGTGCCGGCCTCGATGGAATTGCCTTCGCTGGTGACGGTGACCAGCGAGATCATGCCCTTGAGCGGAAAATGCACCGCGGTGATCGGATCGCCGTCTTCGAACAGCGTCATGCCGCGATCGAGGCTGGCGATCTTCAGATACGGCTCAAGCAGCGCGAAATCATCGCGCGGCAGCAGGCTCAGAAACTGGTTTTCCGATAACTGACGTAGCGGCTTGTCCACGACTTTGACCTCGACCCGTCGGCATATGCACTCCATTGACTACCGAACAGAGCGTTCCAAAGTTCCCAGCAGGTAAGAGGTATATAAAAGTCCTCCTTTCGCGCAGTCTGTCGGGTTCCCGCCATTGCCGCTCTTTATTGCGGCGCTATGCACGATTTCGTGGAACGAATTTGCAGGAAGGGTACGGCGCACGCAGTCCGGATGCGCCGGCGCATCGCTTTGCGATCGCAGGAAGGGCGGGGCTGTCGATCGATGATCCCTTCGGCCGTGGCCGATGAGTTGCATCGCTGGCGCAAAGCCGGATCGTTAACACTGCATTAACCATGCGCTGGTCTTAATGACATTGCGTCGCAGGCATGATCGAGGGCCGCGCGACAGGAAGAGGGGCAATCATGGGCACCGTCATTGCATTCCCGGCCGGCGCGACAGCGCGGCGTGCGGGTTTGAGCAAGGAACAGGCCCGGCAGGAAGGCAGCGCGACAGTGGTGATCCTTCCCGCTATCCGGATCGAGCGCTACGCGGATGAAACCAGCGGCGGGAGCGGACCGGAAGAGGGAACGGCGCCGGGGCGCCGCCGTCGCCGCCGGGCGCGGTCCTGACATCAATCATCTTCGCGCCGATCATCCGGCGCGCGACACGGGCACCTGCGGCAGATCGCGATGTGCAATGCGATTCTCATCATCCCACTGATTTTCGGCGTCGGCTGCAACGGCGGGGATTTCGGCCGCACCGGGCAGAGCCTCTATAATCAGGACATGCACCGCTGGGTCGGCGAGGAAGCGACCCTGAGCCTCGGCGGCATTCCTTCGCAATTCGCGCTGACCGACTATGAGCGCGAGTTGCGCGACAAGGCGTTCTATTTCATCCAGCCACCGCATTCGCGCCCGCACTGGAAAGGCGTGTTCGGCGATTACGACCGTATTCCGGCGCCATGGCGGATCAATGTGGTGTTCGATCCCACCGCCTATGGCCGCAAGATGATCGACGAGCCACATCGCTCGCAAGTCGCGGCCTATGCCGGATTGATCGAGGACGTGCGCAACGACTTCACCATGCTCGACCAGTTCATTCCGGTGGCGATGAAGGTCAACGATCTCGACATCAAGCGCAACAAGGCGCTCGCTCACATCGGCGATGTCTCGCCGCGCGAATACGAGGACGCGCAGGCACGGATGCGCGAGAACGTGCTGGTGGTGCAGTGGGCGCAGCAATGTGTCGAACAGCGTGTGGCGTCGTATCGCTGGGCGCTCCAGCGCCTCGCGATTCAAGCGCCTGATGCGATGGCGGCGGATGCCGATCGCCTGATCGCGGAACTGGCGCGCCGCGCCGCCAGCGCATGGACCAGCGCGCCGCCGGTGGCCGGACGCGTGCTGCGCGTCGGCGGTTAATTTTTCTCATCGGGTTCCATCCCTGTTCACGCGGGATCACACGTGCGTGAATCATCTGCGTCGTGATAGCGCGCGTCCGATCGTCACGTTGTCCGCGTATGCGATTCCTTGTTGAATCATTTCGTCGGGATCGATTTGATTCCGGTTCGGGAGGCGTTTCGCTCCTCTTGGATACCGGGCGAGGCGCAGCGCCGCATGTTGGCGCGCAGCAGCCCGGAAGAAGAGAGGATGGAATGATCACTTCCATCAAGGGCCGTAGTGGCTATGACGGTTGGAAAGACAGGTTTGTTCAGGAGACGCAGTCCGTGGGAATTCTTTCATCGCTGACCCTCGCGGTGATTGTTCCGGCTCTGCTGATCGTGCGCACGCTCGATCCGGAACTGGTGATGATCGCGTTCAGCCTGATGTTCTTTCTGGGGGCAACGCTCATGGCGGCAACCGCCTGGCTGATCAGAAGCAAGCGCAATCCGCAGAATCTGTCGCTTTGGGATGTCGCCGGTGGCCTTGTCATCACCGGCTGCGCCGCTTCGGTGCTGGCCGAACCCGACCAGGCCGCTCAGTTGTTCGAGCATCTGTTCGAACGTCAATCTACGACGCAATAGCAGGAGAGAGACCTAACCCTCACTAATCAGAGACCAGCCCGGGCCCCTCTGGCAGCCACAAGCTGTGATGTCGGACTGGACATAGTTGGAGTGGCCCTTTTTTCTGCCGTGGGACGTGCATGCGTTTTGGGCCGGAGATCGTCTTTGCAGGCGATTTTCGGCTTGAGGTTTGAACGATACCCACCGCCTCGTTTGTTGATCGTGTCGGCAGCTCGCGCTGCGATGCGATGACAGACTTGCCTGCGACAAGAGCCGCTCCTTCGCAACCAAGGAGCCCGGCTCATGTTTGATTTTATAACGACTGACATCCTCACCGCTTTTGTTCAGGTCATTCTGATCGACCTCGTTCTGGCCGGCGACAACGCCATTGTCATTGGCCTTGCCGCCGCCGGCCTGCCGAAACAGCAGCGCAGCAAAGCCATCCTGATCGGCATCGGCGCGGCGACGCTGCTGCGCATGTTGTTTGCCGGCGTCACCACCCAGCTCCTGCAGATCGTCGGCCTGCTGCTCGCGGGCGGTATCCTGTTGCTGTGGGTATGCTGGAAGATGTGGCGTGAGCTGCGCGCGACGGATCACCACTCCATCGACGGCGTGGAGTTTGTGGCCAATGACGAGACCGCGCCGCGCAAGACGCTGGCGCAGGCCGCCTGGCAGATCATCATTGCCGACGTGTCGATGTCGCTCGACAACGTGCTCGCGGTGGCGGGCGCGGCGCGCGAGCATCCGTGGGTGCTGGTGTTCGGCCTCTTGCTGTCGATCGCGATGATGGGCGCGGCGGCGTCGTTTATCGCCAAGCTGCTGCAGAAGCATCGCTGGATCGCCTATGTCGGCCTTGCGGTGATCCTCTACGTCGCCGGCGACATGATCTATCGCGGCTTCCTCGAAGTCTATCCGCAGGTCACGCTGTGGCTCGGGGAGGGGCGCGGGGCGTCGTGAGATACGTCGAAGTTCGTGCCCCGGATGCAGCGCAGCGCGACGTGGTGCGCTGCTGATCCGGGGCCGTTCCATATTTAGAACTTGGGACGGTCCCGGTTCTGCGAAGCAGCGGTTCACGCTGCGTCGCGCCCGGGACAAGGGCAGGCCTCATCCTTCGAGACGCATCGCTTGCAGCGATGCTCCTCAGGATGAGGAGCAGGCGATGCTTCACGCTTCGTCATGGCCGGGCTTGACCCGGCCATCCACGTCTTTGTTCTTGCTCCGATGTGAAGACGTGGATGCCGCGCACGAGGCCGGGCATGACGAGTTTGTTGTGAACGGAGGAAAATCTCCTACCGCTTCGCCAGCGGCGCGGGATCGGTCTGCACCTTGCAGGTCGCGGCGGCGAGCGAGGCCCGCGCCTGCGTCATCAGGCTCGGCTCGGCGGCGAGCGCGCGCATCACGATCAGGCCGGTCGCGGTCGGAGACTCGATGATCAGGCGGTCGGCGGCGGTGACGTCCTCGTCCTCCGGCAGCGCGTTCTTCTGCGCGGTGGTCATCAGGTCGAGTTCGATCACCTTGCGGCCGGCGGAGCGGTCATTGATGGCGTAATAGGCGACGTCGCCGCGCGTGTAGAACGACACTGAAGTGTAAGCCTGGCTGACGGGCACCGTGAGTTTGATCGGGCCGCCCGACAGATCGTATTTGCACGCCGCCGCCGCGAAGGCCGGGTCCATGAACGGCATCGGCGCGGTGCCGGGCTCGGCCGGCGGGATCGGCGTCACGGTGTTGAGCTTGGCGATGCGGTCGAGCCGCGAATAGGCGTCCTGCGTCGCGATGTGCGGCAGCGCCAGCACGCTGACGAGATGCACCACGCCGCCGAGCAGCACGCCACCGAGGATTGCGAACAGCCAGCGGATCATGGGCAGCTCATCGTGGTGACGGACGGCATCGGCGCATCCTTCTGCGAGCGCGTGGCAACGCCGACCGGCGTGTCGTAGAGCCGCAGCGCCAGCGTGTAGGGGCCAATGCCGCCGGTCGGCAGCCAGTTGCCGGCGCGCGCACGCGGCGAGACCTGCAGCACGAAGCTGCCGTCGGAGGCGCGCACCACCTCCTGGCTGGTGAAGCCGTAACGCTGCAGCGTGTTGGCGACGAGGCCGCCTTTCATGTCGTACACGGTCAGCGTCCAGAACCGTGCGGCAGGCGTCACGCCGCTCACGGTGATGTCGCAATTGCCGTTCAGCGCGCGGCCCTTGTCGTCCCTGGTGGCGAGGAAGGTGACGCCGTCGCCGCTGCCGACCGGTAGTTCGCCGGAGCGCGCGATCGTGGCGCGTGAATAGGGATCGATATCGCTGGTGCCGGTCTTGGGTCGTGCGGTCCAGGCGCCGATGGTCAGTGTGCCGACATCGACACCGCGTGTCGCGGTGGTCCATGTCGTGCCGAGGCCGACAACGGTTGCGATCAGCATCGCGAGAACGGAAACGGCGATCAGGCGCACGGGAACTTCGCCATCATTATTGCACGCGGGTCTTCTTGCGCGGCGCGGCCGCCGCTGCGGGCGCGGTCGTCGCGGTCGTTGGCGGCGCGGCGTCATCCGATGCCGCCGCGAAACTCTCCGGCAATGCGGCCGAGGAGGCGCGCGGCCCCGTCGCCGGCTTGTCCGATGCCTTGTCGTTGAACGTGGTCTTGCCGCTCTCGGCGATTTTCGCTGCTTCGTCCATCATCTTTTCGACGCGCACCAGAATGTTGGCGCCGCGCCGGGTCAGGATCGGCGGCGGGCCGGGGGCGATCTCGCCGCCATGTGCCGCGCTGGCGGCAGCCATCGGATCCTGCGGCCGCACCTTGCCGGCGCCGACGCCGGGCAGATCCTTGATCTCGACGCCCTGATGCGCGGCGACCATGACATCGTGCCAGGTCTTGGCCGGTAGCGAGCCGCCGGTCATGCGGTTGGTCGGCGAATAGTCGTCGTTGCCGTACCACACCGCCATGGTGAAGTTGCCGGTGTAGCCGACGAACCAGGCGTCGCGATAATTGTTGGTGGTGCCGGTCTTGCCCGCGGCGGGAATGCCGTCGAGCTGCGCGCGCCGCGCGGTGCCTTCCTCGACGACGTGACTCATCATGCCGGCCATGTCGGTGGCGACCGAGGCGGGGATCGCCTGACGCGGCTTCGGCCCGTCGCGGTCCCAGCGCCAGACCAGATCGCCCATGCCGGTGCGCACCTCAAGCACCGCATGCGGCGTCACCGCGCGGCCCTTGTTGGGGAAGGTGGCGTAGGCCACCGCGTGCTCGAGCACGTTCACTTCATCGGAGCCGATCGGCAGCGACGGCGTATCGGGCAGCGGCGCCTTGATGCCCATTTTGCGCGCGGTCTCGACAATCTTGGCGCGGCCGGCCTTCGGCCCGCCTTTGCCGCCCATCGCGATCGACAGCTTCACCGGCACGACGTTGATCGAGCGGGTGATCGCGGCGGTCAGCGTCACCGCGCCGGAATAGGAGCGGCCGTAATTCTGCGGGCACCAGTTGCCGATGCAGACCGGGCCGTCCACCACGATGGAGGTCGGCTTGAAGCCGTTCATCAGCGCGGTGGCGTAGACGTAGGGCTTGAACGAGGAGCCGGGCTGGCGCATCGCGTCGACCGCGCGGTTGAACTGGCTCGCGCCGTAGTCGCGCCCGCCCACCATCGCGCGCACGCCGCCGTCGAGATCGGCGAGCACGAGGGCGGCCTGGGTGGCATGATAGTCGCGGCCGAACTGGCGGAGCTGATCCTCGACGGTCGCTTCCGCGGCGCGCTGCACGTTCATGTCGATCGCGGTGCGCACCACGAACACGCGCTCGGTGTAGGATTTCGGGAAGGTCTGGACCAGCTTCTTCATCTCGTCGAAGGCCCAGTCGAGATAATAGTTCGGCGAGTTCTCGTCGCGGCGGTCGATGACGCTGGCCGGATTGCGGCGGGCGCCGAACACCTGGCCCTCGGTCATGAAGCCGGCATCGACCAGATTGTCGAGCACCACGTTGGCGCGGGCACGCGCGGCGGGCAGGTTGATGTGCGGGGCGTATTTGGTTGGCGCCTTGAACAGGCCGGCCAGCATCGCCGCCTCCGCAAGATTCACGTCGCGCGCCGACTTGTTGAAATAGAAATGCGCCGCGCCGTCGACGCCGAAAGTGCCGCCGCCCATATAGGCGCGGTCGAGATAGAGCTTGAGGATTTCGTTCTTGGTCAGGCGGGTTTCCAGCCAGATCGCGAGGAACGCTTCCTTGACCTTGCGCTCGATGGTGCGCTCGTTGTTGAGGAACAGGTTCTTGGCGAGCTGCTGGGTGATCGAGGAGCCGCCCTGGCGCACGCCGCCGGCCTGCGCGTTGGTGACGAGGGCGCGGAAGGTGCCGGCGACGTCGATGCCGAAATGATCGTAGAAGCGGCGGTCCTCAGTGGCGAGCGTCGCCTTGATCAGATGATCGGGGAAGTCCTCCAGCGGAATCGAGTCGTTGTGCTTGATGCCGCGGCTGCCGATCGGATTGTTGTAGCGATCGAGAAACGTCACCGCGAGGTCGGACTTCTTCAGCCAGTCGTCGTCGGAGGTCTCGTGGAAGGCGGGGACCGCGAGCGCCAGCATCAAGAGCATGCCGCCGAGCCCGATGGTGGCGGCTTCCGACAGCGGTTCGACGAACACCCAGCGTTTCCAGCGCCCGACATAGAAGCGGTCCATGAACGCCGAGAAGCGTTCGTAGAGTTCGCGCAGGCCGCGCCCGGACGAGAACAGGGTGGAATCGATGCGCGCGTCGAGGTCCAGCAGGAAATGCCGGAATCGCTTCATCCAGTCACCGGGTACGATCTTGCGCACCAAAATCCTTGTCTGCAGCGCGGGCTTCGTTTTTCGCGTCGGCCGTTCCCTAACGTCGTGCCGGATGCGTGATGTTCGAGCCGCCCTGCGACCTGCCGCCGACCATGCGGTCCGCTTGCGGCAACCCCAAGGCGCTTCGCCTTGAGGCACCTGACCTCAAGGCACGTCCAACGCGGCATCCGGCGTGTCCACCAGGCGAGTCGCAAGGGAACGCGCGCTCGCCAGATTCCCGCATCTTCTAGCCGAGCGTAGCGGATAAACCAATGCTCCGGCTGGCTTTTTGATAGCTGACGGGAACGATCTCCACCCCGCGAAACGGGGGAGTGGCCGCCGTTTTGCTCACCGGACGGCGGCGAGGGCGCAAGTGCGGTTTCGGCGCGTTTTTATCATGCGAAACGGTATCCACCCGCTGCGAAACGCTATAGATGGGCCATCATATATGGACTCGCTGCCAGTGTCGCCCATCCCGGTCGGCTGGCGCCAGCTTTTTCCGACGAGATGACCGCGCCTCCTGTCAAAGCCTCGCCCCAGAGCAAATCGTTCTGGAAAACCAAGACGTTGGAACAGATGTCCGACGCCGAATGGGAGAGTCTGTGCGACGGCTGCGGGCGCTGCTGCCTGGAGAAGCTGGAGGACGAGGATACCGGGAAGATCTACTACACCCACATCGCCTGCGCGCTGCTCGACTGGGGCCTGTGCGCCTGCAAGGACTATCCCAACCGCTCCGCCAAGGTGACGGATTGCGTCCGGCTGACCCCGGAGAATGTGCGCAGCCTGAACTGGCTGCCGCCGAGTTGCGGCTACAAGCTGGTGGCCGAGGGGCGTGATCTCTACTGGTGGCATCCGCTGGTGTCGGGCGATCCCAACACCGTGCATGAGGCCGGGGTTTCGGTGCGCGGCCGGGTGTGGGGCAGCGAGGACGATGTCGATGAGGCCGATCTCGAGGATCACATCGTGCGCTGGCCGGCGCTGCTGCCCAAGCGCGCTAAACTGAAGACGCGGCCGAAGTAGGGCGCTTGGCTCGCGCAGGTTGCGCACGCTTCCGATGCACCTTTATCACTTCGTCATCACCGGGTTTGTCCCGGTGATCCACGTCTATGTGGCGAACAAGGAAGTCGTGAGATGGCCGGGTCAGGCCCGGCCATGACGGCTTTGAATACCGCGCTGGCTCAAGTGCACCTGTTATAGGGCGTCCGTCTCCTCGCAGGGCGTACGCGCGCTCCTCATGGTGAGGAGGCGCGTCAGCGCCGTCTCGAACCATGAGGCCGGGGTAGCTGTAGCTGGTGGCCTCATCCTTCGAGACACATCACGGATGTGATGCTCCCAGGATGAGGGGCAGGTTCTCCGTTCTCTTCTGACCCATCACCCCCAATCACATTCGCGTGCATCGCTGCGGTTTGCGCACGGCCCCATGCGCGCGGACGGCTAACGCAGCACGCCGGACAACGCTACCAATACACGCAGGAATTGGAACGCAGCCGGGGCAGGGCTCTGGCGCGGCCATCAAGCAGACAGCATGAACAGAATGGAACGATCGGGCCGCGGACCCGCGGACCCGCAGGGAGATGATGGTCTGGCCGCGATCAGCGGCGAGGTGATCGACATTGTCGATGCGCCGGCGATCGCGCCGGCCGCGCCGCTGACGCATGAGGAAATCCGCACCATCGTGCTGAGCCTGATGCTCAACATGTTCCTCACCGCGCTGGACCAGACCATCGTCGCCACAGCGCTGCCGACCATCGGCCAGCAGTTCCGCGACGTCTCCAACCTATCGTGGATCATCACCGCCTATCTGTTGTCATCGACGGCGGTGGCGCCGGTCTATGGCACGCTGAGCGACATCTACGGCCGCCGCGCCATGATTATCACCGCCACCAGCCTGTTTCTGGTCGGCTCGGTGCTGTGCGCGCTGTCGCAGGACATTCTCACGCTCATTCTGGCGCGCGGACTGCAGGGCCTCGGCGGCGGCGGCATCCTGCCGCTGGTGCAGACGCTGGTGGCCGATATCGTCGCACCGCGCGACCGCGGCCGCTATCAGGCCTATTTCAGTTCGGTCTATGTCGCGGCCGGTGTCGGCGGCCCGGTGCTGGGCGGCGTGTTCGCCGAGCATCTGCACTGGTCGATGATCTTCTGGATCAATCTGCCGCTCGGCATCCTGTCGCTGGTGCTGTTGCTGCCGCGCATGAAGAAAATTCCGGTCTATCACCGCCGCCGCAAGCTCGACTGGGCCGGCGGCGTGCTGCTGATGGCCTCCGCCGTGATCTTCCTTCTGGTGCTGACCTGGGGCGGCCATCAATTGCCGTGGGCGTCGCCGACGCTGCTCGCGATGGTCGGCTCGGCGGTGCTGCTGACTTTCGCCTTCATCTGGCACGCGCGCACCACGCAGGAGCCGTTCCTGCCGATCCCGCTGATCTCGGGACCGGTGGTGCCCTACGCCATGGTCGCCGGCGGCTGCGCGCTCGGCGCGATGATCGCGCTCACCGTGCACATGCCACTGTATTACGAGACGGTCTATCAGCTTGGCGCCAGCGAGGCGGGCATCGCGCTGATCCCGCTGGTGGCGGTGACGGTGATCGGGGCCTGGATCGCGGGCCGCATCATGCTGGTGACGCGGCATTACAAATGGTCGGCGATTGTCGGCGCGAGCATGGCGACGCTGTCGGCGTTGACAATGGCGATTGCGATTCCGCTGCCGCTGTGGGCGGTGCTGACGCTGCTAGCGATCTATGCGCTCGGCCTCGGCACCTGCTTTCCGGTCAGCGTGGTCTCGATCCAGAACGCGGTGGCGCGGGCGCAGGTCGGCACCGCGACCGGTGCGCTGAACTTCTTCCGCGCGCTGATGTCGTCGTTTGCGGTGGCGCTGTTCAGCGCGATTTTGCTGATGGTGCTCGGCCGCGACGTTTCGATTGGCGAACACGCGAGCGGTGGCCACGGCATCACGCCGCAGGATATGATCGCGGGCTTCCGCTATCTGTTCGGCGCGGCGGCGCTGTTCATGGCGACGGCGGCGACGCTGTTCGTGCTGATGGAAGAACGTCCGCTCGCCGGCCCGCCGGAGATGTAGGCGGCGGAGATGGCGGAGTAGGGGAACGCTTTAAGCGTGATGAAGGAGGTCATTCCGTCGTCATTGCGAGTGAAGCAATCCAACCCTCATGGTGAGGAGGAGCGAAGCGACGTCTCGAACCATGAGGCCTCATCCTTCGAGACGCGCGCAAGAGCGCGCTCCTCAGGATGAGGTTCTGGTTCAAAACTGGATTGCTTCGGTGAACCGCTCGCTCGGTTTTCTAGGAAAATAGTCCTTGACAGCGTGACGCTGCCGGAGTAGGGTTGCACCATGCTCGACAATTGGGTCTTGAGGGAACAGCTGCCGCCGCGCGGCGTTGGATCTGTGAGCGCGCGGCGTTCTCATCTGACGCGGCGCGCGCCAGCGAATTCGAGGATGTTATGCCGACCAAGCAGGACGACCGTATCGTTGAAACACCGACGCAGGCGCGCTCCGCCGAGCCGGGGCCGTCGATCCTTGCGCTGCTGACCATCAGCACCATCGCCGCCGGCTTCACGCTGGCGATCATCTGGTTCCTGTTCTTCCGCACCTGACAGGTGCGCAGCGCTCGGTCCGATCCCGAGGCCGAAGGATTTCTGACGCATGCCTTTGAAGACTCCTGCCAAGCCGGCGCGTAAGCCGGCGGGGACAAAAGTCGTGCGCGCTTGCAAGACAGCAAAGACCGCGCCGAAGAAGGCGACGCCGAAGTCCGCTGCAAAGCCCAAGGCTACGAAAACGAAAGCCACGGTCGCGAAAAAGCCGGTCATCCGCGAGCGCGCCAATGCGCGCACGTCGCAGATGGACGGCGCCCGCACCATCGAACGAAAGATTCTCGGCGAAGCCTCGCCGCGCGCGCCGGTGAGCGCGCTGCTCGAACGCGTCAGTAGCGCGATCGAGGAGGAGCTTAGCCAGATCGAAAGCATGGTCAGCGGCAAGCCGGTGCCGCTGCGCCAGCACGGCCATGCCGAGCGGCGCGCGCGGATGCTGGCGTCATTGGCGCGCACGCTGCGCGAGGTGATGCGGGGCGGGCGAGGAGAAAGCGCAACGTGACGACGACGCCGTGCCGCGAGACATCAACGAGCTTCGACGCGAGCTCGCGCGCCGCCTCTATGCGCTGAAGGCGGGCTACCGGCAGAATGGCACCTTCGTGCCGCGCGATCCTTACTCCACCAAACCCTACGTGCTGTTCTACACCACCAAGCGCGTCGGCGGCGGCGTGCAGGACTTCGACGCCATCAAGCCGGTCAAGTTCGCAGCGAGCTGAGCGTTTGGCGCTGCCTTCGCTAAAAGTCGGCGGAGTGTCTTGAATTGTCATGGCCGGGCTTGACCCGGCCATCCACACCTTCTGGTACGTATTTGGAGAGGTAGCCAAATTGACACTCGCTGTCGCGCCGATCGAGGCGCGAGCTCAACTGGAGGCAATTGCTGCATCGAAATGGTTTCCGCAAGCAGGCGATGCCGGCATGTCGCTATCCAATCTGGATAACGGGATTTTCAAGCCGACCTAACTGAATAGCGGGCCGGCTCGGACGCAGATCTCCCATTGGACCGGCGCTGAGCTCTTCGGTTCAGAAAGTCTGTCCCAAAACGGAGCAAGGGGTGTGCGCGGCGCGTAAGGCCACCCCGAGGCAAACGAGCCGCGGTCGCGTTAACTGTCCGGTTTTGGAGCGAATCCGCTGGCACGCGGCATGCAGTAATAAACCTGTTGCAACAAGGCTGCCGGGGATATGTGTCCGGCAGGCGCGGGGTTTTCATGCAGGCCGGCTCGACAGAGGTATCGTCACACAAGCCCGTATCCGGGCGGGTCGAGGCGCTCGATCTTTTGCGTTTGTTCGCGGTGGCGGTGGTCATGCTGTTCCACTTCGGCTTTCACGGCCCGACCGGACCGGCGGAAACCTACGTGGCGCTGCCGCAGTTCGCAGGCTTTGCCCGCTACGGCTATCTCGGCGTGCAGTTGTTTTTCGCCATCAGCGGTTTCGTGATCGCTTATTCGGCGGTCGGGCGCACCGCATCGCAATTCGCCATCGCGCGCTTCTCGCGGCTCTATCCGGCGTTCCTGTTTTGCATGACGCTGTCGTTTCTGGTGACGCTGCTGTTCGGCGCAGCGTATTTCGAGGCGACGCCTCGTCAGTGGCTGGCGAACCTGTGGATCGCCGCGCCGGCGTTGCACCAGCCTTATGTCGATTCGGTCTATTGGACGCTGTTGCTCGAATTGACATTCTATGCCTGGATCGGCGCGCTGATCGCCGTCGGCCTCTTTCCAAGGCACACCATTGCGGTGGTGGCGGGCTGGCTGCTGGTCTCCGTCCTCAATGAGGCGTGGATCGGATCGTACGTGCTGCGCAAGATCCTGCTGACGGACCAGAGCGGCTTCTTCACCTGCGGTGTATTGCTGTTCGAGATGGGGCGTGGCCGCCGTGGAGCGGGGATACAGCTTTTGTTCGGCCTTGCCGCCGCGGTTGCCGTGGCGCAGGCGGTGAAGAATGTCGAGGGCTGGCGGATCATCACCGGCGAGTTGTTCGATGCACTGACTGTTGCGACGCTGTCCGTTCTGATCATTGCCCTGGTAGCTGTCGCGGTGCGGCTGGAGCAGCTGCCGCTGCCGGAGCGGCTGACCGCCGCGCTCGGCGGCATGACCTATCCGGCCTATCTGCTCCACCAGATGATCGGATATATCGCGTTCCTCCGGCTGCGGTCGTTCGTGCCGGCAGTGCCGTTGTTCGCGATCATCGTCTGCGGAGTTGGCGCCTCATCATGGCTGGTCTGGAAATATGTCGATCGGCCTGGCCAGCGCCTCGCGCGGACATCGCTGACGCGGCTATTTGAGAAGGCTGCGCGCCTGACTGGCCGTGCGCGTCCGCTGGCACAGCCATCAAACTAAAAGAGATCAAGCTAAAGCCCCGCGCCCCAGCCGCGCGCGGTGTTGACGATCCACTCTCTATACAATGTGAAGGGCGTGACCCCGGTGAGGCCGCCGCAGCCGGCCGAGTTGTTCGGCCCGGTGGACCAGCTCACCACGCCGACGATGACGCTGCGCCCGTCCTGATCCTCGAAGGCCGGTGCGCCGGAATCGCCGGTGCAGCCGCCCATGCCGGCGCTTTTGTTGCCGGTGACGGGATCGACCAGGCGGACCTGCAGCGTGCCGGGCTTGCCGGTGGCGATGAGGCCCGCCGCGCGCACTGTTCCGACATCGCTGCCGCCAGACGAACTGATACCGATGCCGCTAATGGTGAAGCGGGCGCCGGGAACAATCGGTATGCGCGGCGTGCCGAACGGCGAGGTGGACTTGCCCGCCAGCGGCGAGGGCAACTGAAGCAGCGCCACATCGGCGGTGGCGCGATGCGATGCCATCGCCTGCGCGCTGTATTGCGGATGCGTGGTGATGCGCCGTGGCGTGATCAGCGTCGGCGGCTTGGTCGAGTAATCCACCACGCGATTGGCTGCGCCCGGCGGAATGCAATGTGCGGCGGTTAGTACGATGGTCGGCGCGATCAGCGTGCCGGTGCAGACGCCGCCGCCAGCGCCGACCACGGTGACAATGGAACGCGCGATGGCATCGCCCGGCGCCGAGCGGCTGCCGGTAATCGCCTGCGCGGGCGCTGCGAGCGTCGAGACAATGGCAATGACAGGAATGAGACGGAGCATTTGCGGGATCATGCCGCAGGTGAGCCTTGATGCACGGATTTTGTCAACCGCAAGAGAAACGAATTCATGTCCGCAATGCTTGTGACGGCGCCTGTGTCGGAGCCGCTGTCGGTGAACGACGCCAAAGCCTTCCTCCGCGTCGAGCACGATGACGACGACGCCATCATCGCCGCCTTGATCAGCTCGGCGCGCAATCATGTCGAGGCGCTGACGCGGCTCGGCCTGATCACCCAGACCTGGCGCATCATTCTTGATCGTTGGCCGGAAGAGGGACGGATCAGGCCGAAGCTCGGCCCACTCGGCACGTTGCTGGCCGCGCGGGTCTATAACGAGGCGGGAGAGGCGACGGCGCTCGATGTCGAGCGCTTCACGCTCGACCGCTCCGCCGGTGTGATTGCCGCGCCTTTGTGGTCGCTGCCAATGCCGGGCCGCGCCAGCGCCGGCATCGAGCTTGATGTCGAAATCGGCTTCGGCGCGGCGGACAAGGTGCCGCAGGTACTGTTGCAGGCGATCCGCATGCTGGTCGCGCACTGGTACGAGAACCGCGGTCTGGTCGCGATCGGCCAGAGCGTGGCGATGCTGCCGCCGAGCGTCAACGCCATGATCGCATCGCAACGGGTGCTGTCGCTATGATCGATCCCGGACAATTGAAAACCGGGCTGGTGCTGCAGCAGCCCATCGAGACGCCCGACGATCAGGGCGGCGTGGTGCGAAGGTGGAGCGCCTTCGCCACGGTGTGGGCGCAGGTGACGCCGCTCGCCGCGCGGCGCGAGATGGAAGCCGACAGCGACGGTGCGACCCAGCGCTACCGCATCGTGCTGCGCAATACCTTTAGCCTGACGCTGCAGCATCGTCTCATAGAGGGCGCGCGCATCTATCGCATCGTCGCGATCCGCGAGAGCGGCGACCGCCGCACTCTCGAGATCGAGGCTGAGGTACGGATCGATTGAGGCCCTCATCCTGAGGAGCCTGCACAGCAGGCGTCTCGAAGGATGACGGTTCATTGGCCTCATGGTTCGAGACGGCGCGTTGCCTCCTCACCATGAGGTCGACCTTCTCGTCACGACGATTCTCTGGAGCTTCCCCACATGACCACGTCCAGCGTGGCGCTGCGCGCTGCGATCCATGAGGCACTGGTAAACGATGCTGGGCTGGCCGCCGTGCTCGGCGGCACCCGGATCTATGACGAGCCGCCGCGCGGCGCGGCGTTTCCCTATGTCACGCCCGGCGAAGCGCGGCTGATTGATGCGTCGTCCGATGGCGGCGCGACGCAGGAGCATCAACTGACGTTGCATGCCTGGTCGCGCAAGGGCGGCCACCGCGAGGCGCATCTGATCGCCGGCACGCTGCTGCAGGCCCTCGACGAAACGGCTGGCTTCGGTGCGGCTGCGGGTCGATGTGCCGTGGGACGCAGCGCTTGAAGTGTTCTGCGCGACCTCGCTGCCGACATATCTCGCGCTCACGCGACAGGCGCTGGCGAACTTCGATGCGTTGCCAGCGTCTTGCAGAGGCGTGCTGGTGTCTCTGGTCTACAATCGCGGCGCGTCGTTCGAGGTGGCAGGCGCGCGCTATCAGGAGATGCGCAACATCAGGGTGCTGATGGCCGCGCGCAGCTTCGGCGCCATTCCCGCAGAACTGCGCAAGATGAAACGGCTATGGACCGCGCCATCAGTGCGCGGGGTTGCTGTTCGCCGCGAGCGGGAAGCGCGGTTGTTTGAAGCTGGTCTTGCGGGAAATGAGGCAGTGCGAGAACAGGCTTCCGCCTGATCACCAATGTCCGCCGAGCTGCAGGCCCGCGATATAGAAAACCGCGAAGGTCAGGGCGGCGGCGATACCGATCAGGCACCGCTCGGTCTGGGTGAGATTTGCTCCGAACATGGCGGGCGTATAGCGCGCAGGCTCTGGCGGGGGCAAGCCACGATCCAGATTGTGGCCCCGAATTTTATGGCTCCGAAAGCTGTGTTCCGAGGTCCTCTCAGATGAGTCCCGGTTCCGCTAGCGATGTTCCACATCGTTCGTCTGGGGGGTGACGGCGCCGAGGCCGCCTCCGGCAAACGAGAAGATATCATTGACGGCCGGGTTGTGCCGGTTGGTCCTCTGCATCGCATCGATGCTGAAGATGAAAAGGGCGATGGCGAGCAGGCCGACGCCGAGCAGGACCTTCCAGTCGTCTTCGCGCTCCATTGCACCTCCGTGCGATTCGCCAAATCGACGGCCATAGCGTCTCACGTCTTTGCGCTTTCCAGGCGCGTCCAGTTGCCGCAGCACTGACGTTGCGGCGCGATGAAACGTCACATGAATGGAGATTCACCATGAGCTCGGATCTTGTCTGGCAGACCATTCGCTACGCGCTGCTCGCGATCGGCGGTTATTTCACCAACCGCGGCCTGCTCACCGGTGATGAGCTGACGGCGATCATCGGCGCGCTCGGCCCCCTGTTCACCGCGGGTTGGGGCATCTACGTGAAATACGGTACCCGCGCGACCACCGCGCAGGTTGCGGCGCGCTCGGACGTGCCGACCGTCAGTTCGGCCACCGGCATCGTCAGCCGCTAGCGGCTCTTCACTCCATCCATCCATCGATCCATCCATCCATCCATCAAGGGGACTTTCTCATGCGAAAGCTTATGGCTTGCGCCGTGCTGGCGCTCGGCCTCGCGCTGGCGGGTTGCCAGACGGCGGCTTGCCATCGCTCAATCTGTCGAATGCGATGACACTGAACACGATCTACGGCATCTACGGCATCTATGGCATCGCGGCGAGCGCCGCCAATGCCTACAAGGCGCTGCCGTTGTGCCGGACCGGCACCGTGCCGAGCGCCGCCAACATCTGCGCGCGGCGCTCCGTCATTGTCCGGCTGCAGGCCGCGATGGTGCGGGCGCGGCTTGCGGTCAATCGCATGGTGGCGTTCGCGAAGGCCTATCCCAGCGTCGACATCACCAATGTTGCCGGAGCGGCGCAGGTCGCCCTGAGCGACGTGCAGCAGATCCTTGCGGAAGGAGCGCAATGAGATGGTGAGTGCAGCAGACATCACCGCCGGTATCGCGATTGCGGAAGCGATCGTGAACGGCATCATCCGTGTCGCTCCGGCGATCGAGCGGGGCGTTGTCTCCTCGGCACCCTATGTGCGGGCGCTCGCCGGGCTTCTGCAGGGCACCAACGCGACGCAGGCTGATATTGACGCGGCGCTGGCGCAGATCAACGCGGCGACGGACGAATTCCTTGCGCCGCTGCCGGCCGACGACGGCACCACCTCGACCTGATTTGGCAGGCTGGACCTTGGGAATCGGGATTCCTCGTGTTAGGCGTTGAAGCACGTTCGATCGTGACCAAAATGTAAGGTGGTCCGCAGGTCCGTTCATGGCCCATTCACGAGCCTGAGGCTCTTCTGGTGGAACCCATTCGGGTGCCGATCCTGCGAATTGCGGAGAAAACCTTGCGCCTCCTCGTTGTTGAAGATGATCCCGACCTCAACCGCCAGCTGACCACCGCGCTGACCGACGCCGGTTATGTCGTCGATCGCGCCTTCGACGGCGAGGAGGGGCACTTCCTCGGCGACAGCGAGCCTTACGACGCCGTGGTGCTCGATATCGGCCTGCCGAAAATGGACGGCATCTCGGTGCTGGAGGCATGGCGGCGCAACAAGCGCACCATGCCGGTCCTGATCCTGACCGCGCGCGACCGCTGGAGCGACAAGGTGCAGGGCTTCGACGCCGGCGCCGATGATTACGTCGCCAAGCCGTTTCATCTCGAGGAAGTGCTGGCGCGGATGCGCGCTCTGCTGCGCCGCGCGGCGGGCCATGCCCAGAGCGAACTGATCTGTGGTCCGGTGACGCTTGATACCCGCACCAACCGCGTCAGCGTTTCCGGCAATCCGATCAAGATGACCTCGCACGAATATCGCCTGCTGGCCTATCTGATGCACCATGCCGGCCGTGTGGTGTCGCGCACCGAACTCGTCGAACATCTCTACGATCAGGATTTCGACCGGGATTCCAACACCATCGAGGTTTTTGTCGGCCGTATCCGCAAGAAGCTCGACGTCGATATCATCCAGACCGTGCGTGGCCTCGGCTATCTGCTGACGCCGCCGCCCACCACCGATGCGCGCTAATTCACTCGCCACCCGTCTTTTTCTCTCCGCGACCGCGTGGGTGGTGCTGATCCTCAGCATCACTGGCATCGTGCTGTCGTCGGTCTACAATCATTCGGTGGAGCGCGCCTTCGATCGCCGGCTCAATCTATATCTGCGCACGCTGATCGCCGAAGTCGCCACCCCCGACGATCCCAACGACAAGACTTCCGACAGGAATATGCAGGCGCTCGGTGAGCCGCTGTTCGAATTGCCGCTGTCCGGCTGGTACTGGCGCGTCAACAGCACCGATCCCGCCAAGCCTGAATCCCGCTCCTCACGCTCGCTGTGGGACGCTGATCTGCCAAAGCTGGAGGATCAGGGTGTTGCGCTCACCGCATCCGGCGTCCGTCTCGGCTACGTCAACGGGCCGGAGGGACAGCATCTGCGCATGGTGGAGCGGCCGGTCGATCTCGGCGCCGACGGCAAATATCTGGTCGCGGTGGCGGGTGATGCGAGCGAGATCACGGAGGAGACGCGAGCGTTCGACTTTTATCTGGCGGGCACTTTCGCCGCGCTGACCATCGGGCTGGTGCTGACCACGATCTTCCAGGTGCGGTTCGGTCTTGCGCCGCTGAAGCGGATTTCCGAGGCGCTGGCCCATATTCGTTCCGGCAAGGCCGAACGGCTGGAGGGACGATTCCCGGTCGAGATCGAGCCGCTGGCGCGGGAGACCAACGCATTGCTCGATGCCAACCGCGCCATTGTGGAGCGATCTCGCACCCATGTTGGCAATCTCGCCCACGCCATCAAGACCCCGCTTTCCGTCATTATCAATGAAGCCACCGCCCATGCCGACCAGCCCTTCGCCGCCAAGGTGCTGGAGCAGGCGGCGGTGATGCGCAATCAGGTCACCCACCATCTGGAGCGGGCGCGGATCGCGGCGCGCGTCAATGTGGTCGCCACCGTCACCGAAGTCAGCCCGGTGATCGAGGCGCTCAAGCGCACCATGGAGAAAATCCACCGCGACCGCTGCATCGATATCGACGCGAAGTTACGTTCCGGCGCCAGATTTCGCGGCGAGCGGCAGGATCTGGAGGAAATGGCGGGCAATCTTGTCGATAACGCCTGCAAATGGGCCGACCGGCATGTCGCCATCCAGGTGGTGGTCGAGCCGCCCGCCGGCGGCAATCTCGATCCGCTCCTGCGTATCATTGTCGACGATGACGGCCCGGGGATTTCGGTGGCCGAGCGCGACGAGGTGGCACGGCGCGGCCGGCGGCTCGATGAGACCAAGCCGGGCTCAGGCCTCGGCCTGTCGATCGTGGTCGATCTGGCCGCGCTCTACGGCGGCCAGCTGCGGCTGGACACCGCCCCGAGCGGAGGGCTGCGGGCGGAGCTGGCCCTGCCGGGCGTGGCATGATAAGGGGGCGGCCACCCCGCTTTTGCCGGATAACCCTCCAAGCTTCCGATTTCTAACGTGAAATTAACGACGCCGGGGCTATCAAGCCCGGTGGACCCTTTGGTGTGGTCCGCTTTTGAGCGTCTGGACGTATGGGCCAATCGTCGACCGAAAAACTGCGGGAATTCCTGGGGCAGCTACCGCCAAAATCGCAGGCGCTGCTGATCCGGGAGTTCGAGCGCGCGATTGAGCGGGGCGATGATCCAACGGTCGCTAATTTCGTGCTTGGGGAGCTGCGCAAGATTGTCCGGCAGGACAGCGAGAACGCCACGCCACGCTCCACTGATCCCGCCCGCCTGCTGTTCGCCATGCTCGACCCGTTCCTGGTCGACAACGGCCCGAAAACCCGGCCTGGCCAGATTCGGCGCGCAGCGCTTGCCCCGGTGTGGATGTGGCTGTCGCGCGAGGGACTGCCGGCCGAGATCAAGGCCTTCGAGGAGGCGGTGGCGAACGGCGCGCCCGATCTCGACCGCACCATCCGGAAAATCCAAACCGCCGCCGCCGAGGCCATCAACACGGCGGCCGCACCCGGTCCCGACCGTCAGCGTGCGCTGGCGCGGATCGGCTCGCCCGAGGTGGCCGAGGATATTGCGGCGATCGGCGCGGTGCTGCAGGTGCGCGAGGCGCTCGAAACCCTCAGCACGCGTCTGCCCGGCCATTTGCGGGTCTTTGCCGAGTCGCAGACCGCTTCCGTCTCGGCGGCGCTCAATATCCCCTCGCTCCAGACCCCCCAGACGCTGCCCTTCGCGCTCTCGGTGGTGATGGCGCGCCTGGCGGCACCCTGGCAGATCATCCGGCTCGGCATCATGGTGGCCAGCTCGGACGACGAAGTGCGCGTTGCCGGCACGCCCTATGGCGTTGCGGTGACCATGGCGATCCAGGATCTGGCGCGCCTCGTCTCCGATCTGCGCAACGATATCCGCCGCGGCCAGTTCAAGGATACTTCGCACCATCTCAAGACGCTGCATGACGGCATGCGGGGCCTGCGCACGGAACTCGATATCCGCTCGGATTCGACCTGGGGGCGGCAATTATCGGCGATCCGTGTCGAAATCTCCAACGCGCTGCAGTCGGAGATCGACGGCGTGCCAGGACGGGTTCGCCGCCTGCTGCGCCAGCGCCCCGATAAGGACATCGCGACGGCTAGCCGAATCGATTCCTCCGAGGTCGAAGAGACCGCGGCGCTGATCGATTTCGTCGCAGTTTGCCGCAACTACGCCAGCGAGCTGGCAATCAACGAGGTCACGCTGCGCGCTTACAGCGACCTGCAGCAATATGTCGAAAAGGCCACCGAGGCGCTGGTGGAATCGCTTCGCGGCAGCGACGCCAAGGCCAAGGCGTTCCGCGCGATGCAGGTCGATGCGGCCATTCGGTTCTGTGATGTGCTGTTCGGTCCCGATTATGCATCCCTGATGCGCAAAGCTGCCGAAATTGCCCGGACCGGCGAGCGCAAATCTTCGCGAGCCAGTTGATTTTACGGCTGTTTCGTCGCGGTTTTGATTTGGAACAATTCCCAAAAGCTAATTGCGTGCCCAATCTGGCCGTGGTGTAACCCTGCCGTATAGCGGGGGAGCGCCCCGTCTTTTCGGTTGGAACCCTGAATGACTCTCTGGTTCTTGTTCGCGTTGATGACCGCAGCGGCCGTGTTTGCGGTGCTCTGGCCGCTCGGGCGCAGCCCGCGTGTCGCGCAGGGCGGCAGCGAGGCCGTTGTCTACAAGGATCAGCTCGCGGAAATCTCGCGCGATGCCGACGCGGGCCTGATCGGCGCGCCCGAAGCGGCGGCGGCGCGGGTCGAGATCGGCCGGCGTTTGCTGGCGGCATCAGCCAGCGAGGAGAACGAGGCGAGGGGCGCCAGCCGCGGCGTGCGCCGCGTGGTTTCAGTAATTGCGTTGATCGGACTGCCGCTGATTGCCACCGTGCTTTATCTACGGCTTGGTTCACCGCTGCTCGGCGATTTCCCGCTCGCGGCGCGCCAGCAGGCGGCGGTGGAGACCGCATCGCTCGATCGGCTGGTCGCGAAGGTCGAATCCATGCTGGAGAAGAATCCGACCGACGGGCGCGGCTGGACCGTGCTCGCGCCGGTGCTGATGCGGCTGGAGCGTTACGGCGATGCCGTGCGCGCCTATCGCAACTCCATTACCTACAATGGCGAGACTGCGCTACGCCGTGCCGATCTCGGCGAGGCGATGGTAGCCGCCGCGAATGGCGTCATTACCGCCGATGCCAAGGCGGAGTTTGAGCATGCGCTCAAGCTCGATCCGCAGGATGTGAAGTCGCGCTATTTTATCGGTCTTGCCGCCGAACAGGACGGCCGGCTCAAGGATGCCGGCGATATCTGGCGCACGATGCTGGCCTCCGCGCCGCAGGAGGCGTCCTGGAAGCCGTTGGTCGAGGCCGCGCTGGCGCGGATCGACGGCACCAGCGCGCCGAAGATTTCGAGCGAGGACATGGCCGCGGTGAACGGCATGGCCGACACCGACCGCAACGCCGTGATCCGCGGCATGGTGGAACGCCTTGCGACGCGCCTGAAGGACCAGGGCGACGATGTCGAAGGTTGGTTGCGTCTGGTGCGTGCCTATATGGTGCTGGGCGACACCGAAAAGGCGAAAACCGCGCTCGCCGATGCACGGCAGGCGGTGGCAAAAAATCCCGAGCGGCTTCGGCAGTTGAACGACGGTTTGAAGAATCTCGGTCTGGACGGATGAGTGCGATGCGGGGGAGTCGATTCCCAACCGGATCGCGCAGTGAAACAGGATGTGAGTGATGACGCGCAAGCAGCGGCGACTGACGATGATCGGAAGTGCCTTGGTGGTGCTAGGGATTGCCGTCGGCCTCGTGCTCAACGCAATGCGCGATTCCATCCTGTTTTTCACCACGCCGAGCAGCATCGCCGAAAAACATATCGTGCCCGGCCAGCGCTTCCGTCTCGGTGGTCTCGTCGAGAACGGTTCACTGGTGCGCGGCGAGCATCTGAATGTGCGTTTCGAGGTCACGGACGGCAGCGCCAAGGTGGCGGTGGCCTATCAGGGCATTCTGCCGGATCTGTTCCGTGAAGGGCAGGGCGTGGTTTCCGAAGGCGCGCTCGACACGAGTGGCGTGTTCCGGGCCGATACCGTGCTCGCCAAGCACGATGAGACCTACATGCCGAAGGCGGTGGCGGACGAATTGAAGAAGGAAGGCCACTGGAAAGACGATTACGCCAAACCTTCCGGAGACAAACCGGCAACTGATGTGAAGGCGTCGGCCGATCCGAAGGAGGTGACGCGGTGATTGCCGAGGGTGGACATTATGCGCTCGTTCTGGCGCTTGGCCTTGCACTGATCCAGTCCTTCGTCCCGCTGATCGGCACCCGGCTGCGCGATCCTGCGCTGATGAACGTCGCACGCTCCACCGCGCTCGCGCAATTTGCCTTCGTGTTCGCCTCGTTCGTTGCGCTGGTAATGCTGCACGTCACCTCGGATTTCTCCGTGGTCAACGTATACGAGAATTCGCATTCGCTGAAGCCGCTGATCTACAAGATCACCGGCGTGTGGGGAAACCACGAAGGCTCGATGCTGCTGTGGGTGATGATCCTCGGCCTGTTCGGCGCGCTGGTTGCTCTGTTCGGTAATAACCTGCCGCTGACGCTGCGCGCGAATGTGCTGGCGGTGCAGGGCTGGGTCGGCGCGGCGTTCTATCTTTTCATTCTGATGACGTCGAACCCATTCCTGCGGATCGCCACTCCGCCGATCGAGGGGCGCGACCTCAATCCGGTGCTGCAGGATGTCGGCCTCGCGGTGCATCCGCCGATGCTCTATCTCGGTTATGTCGGGTTCTCGATTTCGTTTTCATTCGCGGTGGCGGCGCTGCTCGAGGGCCGGATCGATGCCGCATGGGCGCGCTGGGTGCGGCCATGGACTCTGGTGGCGTGGATCTTTCTGACCCTCGGTATCGCGATGGGTTCCTACTGGGCCTATTACGAGCTCGGCTGGGGCGGCTGGTGGTTCTGGGACCCGGTGGAGAATGCCTCGCTGATGCCGTGGCTCGCCGGCACCGCGCTGCTGCATTCCGCGCTGGTGATGGAGAAACGCGACGCGCTCAAGGTCTGGACCATCCTGCTCTCGATCCTGACCTTCTCCCTGTCGCTGCTCGGCACCTTCCTGGTGCGCTCGGGCGTGCTCACCTCGGTCCATGCCTTCGCAACCGATCCCACGCGAGGCGTGTTCATCCTGCTGATCCTCTGCGTTTTCATCGGCGGCAGCCTTTCGCTTTATGCCTGGCGTGCGTCGGCGTTGAAGCAGGGCGGCCTGTTCGCGCCGATCTCGCGCGAAGGCGCGCTGGTGTTGAACAACCTGCTGCTCACCACGGCGTGCGCCACCGTGTTTGTTGGCACGCTCTATCCATTGGCGCTCGAAGTGACGACCGGCGCGAAGATTTCAGTCGGCGCGCCGTTCTTCAATCTCACCTTCGCGCCGCTGTTCCTGCCGCTGCTGCTGGCGGTGCCGTTCGGCCCGCTGCTGGCGTGGAAGCGCGGTGACCTGCCGGGCGCGATGCAGCGCCTGATGGCGGCGGGCATCGTCGCGCTCGTTGCCCTGGCTTTCGTGTGGGCATGGACCAAGGGCGGCAGCGTGCTCGCGCCGCTGATGATCGGCATCGCGGTGTTCGTGATCTGCGGCGCGCTGACCGACCTCGTCGAGCGTATCCAACTCTTCCGTGCGCCGCTGAACATCTCCTGGCACCGGGCACGCGGCCTGCCGCGCTCGACCTGGGGCACGGCCTTCGCCCATGCCGGCCTCGGCATCGCGCTGATCGGCGTAATCTGCGAAAGCACCTGGAACAGCGAACACATCGCCACCATGCGGCCGAACGATACCGCGCAGGTCGGCTCCTATATCGCCCGGCTGGATGGTCTGACCCAGCGGCAGGGTCCGAACTTCCGCGAACAGATCGCGCGCTTCACCGTGACGAGCGACGGCAAGACAGTCGGCGTGATGACGCCATCGAAGCGCAGCTTCACGACGCGCCCGGCCTCGACCACAGAAGCCGCGTTGCTCACGCGCGGCGCGAGCCAGGTCTATATCTCGCTGGGCGACGCGCATGCCGATGGCTCGATCGCGGTGCGGATCTATTACAAGCCGCTGGTGCTGCTGATCTGGTTCGGTCCGGTGCTGATGGCGTTCGGCGGCATGCTGTCGCTGTCCGATCGCCGCCTGCGGGTCGGCGCGCCCAAACCGGCGAAGACCCCGCGCGCCTTGCAGCCGGCGGAGTAGGGCGCATGAAGCGCATCCTGATCGCCCTGATGTTGCTGTTGACGGTGCTGCCAGCCGCCGTGCAGGCGGTGCAACCCGACGAGGTGATGGCCGATCCGGCGAAGGAGGCGCGGGCGCGGGCGCTGTCGCGCGAATTGCGCTGCATGGTGTGCCAGAACCAGTCGATCGACGATTCCGATGCGCCTTTGGCGCGTGACCTGCGCCTACTGGTGCGCGAGCGGATTGCCGCCGGCAGCACCGACCAGCAGGTGATGGACTATCTGGTTGCGCGTTATGGCGAGTTCGTGCTGCTCAAGCCGCGTCTCGAGGGCCACACGTTGATCCTTTGGCTGCTGACGCCGCTGGTGCTGATCTGCGGCGGTTTCGCGCTGTGGTTCTATAACCGCCGTGCACGTGCCGCTGCGCCGGAAGGCGCCTCGTTGGCGCTCACGCCGGAGGAGGAGGCGCGGCTGGAAAAGCTGATTTCCGCCTCCGGCCCCGCACCGGACAAACCGGCCTGATCGCGCCCGCGACAGCTTTTGCCTTTATTACGAAACATTAATTCCCCGGTCAGCGCGCGGTAAGGCCGCGCACCCCATCTTGAGCTCCATCAGGCGCCAACGCGCCACGGGAATCGACCCATTCCCGATCGTCCATCGTGACCCTGGAGCTGTTTCATGACCGACCATCCCGCTCTCCCCCAGACCCCGTCTTATTCTGCGCCCCGTCGCTCGCTGCTCTCCGTGCGCAAGCTCGCGCTGATGGCGTCGGTGGTGGCGGGCCTCGGCGTTGCCGCTTACGGGCTCGGCGCGCCGCTCAATCATTTTGACATGCTGACCACCAGCGCCCATGCGCAGGTCAGCAAGGACGTTCATCCTGCCCAGCAGCCGGTCGGCTTTGCCGACATCGTCGAGCGCGTGAAACCGTCGGTGATCTCGGTGCGGATCAAGATCGCCGAGAAGCAGGCCTCGAACGAGGACAGTGATAATCCGTTCCCGCCGGGCTCGCCGATGGAGCGATTCTTCCGTCGCTTCGGCGGTCCGGATGGTTTTCCCGGTGGACGAGGCCCACGCGGCCGCGGCGGTATCATGACCGGGCAGGGCTCCGGCTTCCTGATTTCGCCTGACGGTTATGCCGTGACCAACAATCACGTGGTCGATGGCGCCGACAAGGTCGAGGTGACGACCGACGATGGCAAGACCTATTCGGCGAAGGTCATCGGCACTGACCAGCGCACCGATCTTGCCTTGATCAAGATCGAGGGCCGCAGCGATTTTCCGTATGCTAAGCTTTCCGAGAGCCAGCCGCGCATCGGCGACTGGGTGCTTGCGGTCGGCAATCCGTTTGGCCTTGGCGGTACGGTAACGGCCGGCATCGTCTCGGCGCGCGGCCGCGATATCGGCAACGGCCCCTATGACGATTTCATCCAGATCGACGCGCCGGTGAACAAGGGCAATTCCGGCGGCCCGGCCTTCGACGCCAAGGGCGAAGTGATGGGCGTCAACACCGCGATCTATTCGCCTTCGGGCGGCAGCGTCGGTATTGCGTTCTCGATCCCGGCTTCGACCGTGCAGTCGGTGGTGGCCCAGCTCAAGGACAAGGGCGTGGTCAGTCGTGGTTGGATCGGTGTGCAGATCCAGCCGGTGACCGCTGACATCGCCGACAGCCTCGGCCTCAAGAAGGCGGAAGGCGCGCTGGTGGCCGAACCGCAGTCCGATGGTCCCGCCGCCAAGGCAGGCATCGAGTTCTGGCGACGTCATCACCCGCGTCAACGACAAGCCGGTGAAGGATGCGCGCGAACTCGCTCGCACCATCGGCGGCATGGCGCCCGGTGCGACCATCAAGCTCGGCGTGATCCACAAGGGCCAGGAAAAGGATCTCAGCCTGAAGCTCGGCGAGTTGCCGAATGCCAAGTCGGCCAAAGCCAATTTTGGTCCTGACAACGATAATGGCGGAGCGACCCGCGGCAGCGGCGTTCCCAATCTTGGTCTGACGGTGGCGCCGGCGCGGTCGGTGGCCGGTGCGGGCAAGGATGGCGTCGTCGTGACCGAAGTCGATCCGAGTGGGGCCTCGGCCGAACGCGGCTTCAAGGAAGGCGACGTGATCCTCGAAGTCGGCGGCAAGCTCGTGTCCACGCCGGCCGATGTGCGCGATGCCCTCAAGGCCGCGCAAGCCGACCGCAAGAACAGCGTTCTGATCCGTGTTCGCTCCGGCAACTCCTCGCGCTTCGTCGCGGTGCCGGTGGCGAAAGGCTGATCGAACGCCGATGAGTTGGGAAGTGTCGTCCGGAATACGCCCCCTCCGACGGCATCTTTCCGGGGGCGGGTCGCAAAGCGTTTGCTGGCCCGCCTTTCGATCCTTTCGATGGAAAACGCCCCCCTCCGTCGAGAGGTGACAGGAACGGGCGGTGCGGCTTCCCCCAAGCCCGCCGCCCGGACCTTTGTGACCGGGATATGCTGCCTTGCAAGAAGATGGTCTCCGCGCCATGGTGACAAAAACCGATCTTGTTTTTCCTCCGGCCGAATCACAGATGCGACTGCTCATCGTCGAGGACGACCGCGAATCCGCCGATTATCTGGTGAAGGCGCTCCGCGAGGCGGGCCATGTGGCCGATCTTGCCGGCGACGGTGAGGAAGGCCTCGCGCTCGCTGAATCGGGCGATTATGACGCGCTCGTGGTTGATCGCATGCTGCCCAAGCGCGACGGCCTGTCGCTGATCGGCGCGCTACGCGACAAAGGCGACCGCACGCCCGCGCTGATCCTCTCGGCGCTCGGGCAGGTCGATGATCGCATCAAGGGCCTGCGCGCGGGCGGCGACGATTATCTGCCTAAGCCTTATGCCTTTGCCGAACTGCTGGCGCGCGTCGAGGTGCTGTCGCGCCGCCGCGGCGGTCCGGGCGAAGAAACCAACTACCGCGTCGGCGATCTCGAACTCGACCGTCTGTCTCATCGGGTGACGCGCGGCGGCGCCGAGATCACCCTGCAGCCACGTGAATTCCGCCTGCTCGAATATCTGATGAAGCATGCCGGGCAGGTGGTGACGCGCACCATGCTGCTCGAAAATGTCTGGGACTATCACTTTGATCCGCAGACCAATGTCATCGACGTGCATATCTCGCGCCTGCGCTCGAAGATCGACAAGGGACAGGAGCGGCCGCTGCTTCACACCATTCGCGGCGCCGGATACATGATCCGTGACGGCCTTCGGTAAGCTGATCCGCACTACGGCGTTCCGGCTGACGCTGGTCTATCTGTTCCTGTTCGCGCTGTTCGCTGCCTCGCTGCTCGGCTATTTCGCCTGGAACACGCGGCGGATGATCACCGACCAGATCACCGAGACGGTCAATGCCGAGCTTGGCGAACTGACCGATCAGTTTTCGCGCGGCGGCATTCGCGGGCTGGTCTTTGCCATCGAGAACCGCGCGCTGCGCCCCGGCGCCAATCTTTATCTCGTTACCACGCCGCAAGGGCAGGCCGTCGCCGGCAATGTCGGCGCATTGCAGCCCGGCGTGCTCGACAAAACCGGCTGGGTCGAGACGTTCTATCGGCGGCTTGACGAAACCGATACACGCAGCCATTTTGCGATGGTGAGGGTGGCGCAACTCTCCGGCGGCTTCCGCCTTTTGATCGGCCGCGACCTTGAAGAACGCCGCCGTCTGTTCGGCATCGTCGCCAAAGCGGCGCAGTTCTCGATTGTCATTGTTTTGTTGCTTGGCCTTGGCGGCGGCATTTTTGTCGCCCGCCGCGTGCTGCGCCGGATCGATGCGATGACCGGCACCACGCAGCGGATCATGGCAGGCGATCTCAGCGAACGTGTTCCGGTGGGACGCAGCGGCGACGAGCTTGATCGTCTTGCCGAAAACCTCAACGCGATGCTGGAGCGCATCGAGTCGCTGATGGCGGGGCTGAAAGAAGTTTCCGACAATATCGCCCACGATCTCAAGACCCCGCTGACGCGCCTGCGCAACCGCGCCGAGGATGCGCTCGCCAAGGCGGGCAATGAAGGCGAGTATCGCGCGGCGCTGGAACAGACCATCGAGGAATCCGACGGCCTGATCCGCACCTTCAATGCGCTGCTGATGATCGCGCGCGCCGAATCCGGGCAGGCGCGCGACAACATGGTCGATTTCGACGCGGCCGAGGTGGCGCACGGTATTCAGGAATTGTACGAGCCGCTGGCCGAGGACAAGGGGCTGAGGCTGGCAGTTGAGGCTGAGCCGGTGACGCTGCGCGGCAATCGCGAATTGATCAGCCAGGCGCTCGCCAATCTGGTCGAAAACGCCATCAAATATGGCCGGCCGCTTGCGCCTGCATCCGCCGATGCGGCTATGTCCGGCACTGTCCCGAACCGGGACATGCCTGACATCCTGATCGAGGCGCGCCACAACGGCGGCAATATCGATTTCAGCGTCACCGATCACGGCCCGGGCATTCCCGAAGCCGACCGGGCACGGGCGATGGAGCGGTTCGTCCGTCTCGAGGCCAGCCGTACCCAGCCGGGTTCCGGCCTGGGTCTCAGTCTGGCCGCGGCGGTAGCCACGCTGCACGGGGGCGAACTGCGCCTCGGCGACGGTGCGCCGGGGTTGCGCGCCACGCTTGCCATTCCTGCCGCCAGCCCCCTTGCCAATCCCCGTCGTGACGTGGAACAAAAGGTCGCATGAGCTTACCTGCGACCGGCGATGCGGACCAAATCCCTCTGGCTGCGCGTCTTGTCACCGGCCCGCAATTGTTTGCGCCTGACGAGGCACGCCGCCGCGTCGCGGACTGGTTTGCCGATCTTCCCCCCGAACAGAGCCGGGCCTTGCAGGATGCGATGGCGCGGTATCCTCATGCCAAGGCCATCATCGAAGGTGTCGCCGAAGCCTCTCCCTATCTGTTCGACGTGATGCGGGCGGACGCCGGGCGCGTCATCAGGCTGTTACAGAACGATCCCGACACTCACCTGGCAGCCCTGATCATGCAGGCTGCCGAGAGCGTGAACGCGGCCGCCGACGAGGCCGATATCATGCAGTCTCTACGGCGGATGAAGGCCGAGGCCGCGCTGCTGATCGCGCTGTGCGATATCGGCGGGGTCTGGCCGGTGCTGCGCGTCACCAAGGCGCTGACCGATGTGGCAGTGACAGCGGTGCAATGCGCCGTGCGCTACCTGCTGGCCCGGGAAGCGGAGCGGGGACGGCTGCTGCCGCCTGATCCCAAGCGGCCGGAGGTCGGCAGCGGGTTGATCGTGCTTGCCATGGGCAAGATGGGCGCGGGCGAACTGAACTATTCCAGCGATGTCGACCTGATCGTGTTCTACGATCCGGAGGTCGCGCGGCTGGGCGAAGATGTCGAACCGTCGCCATTCTTCGTCAAGATCGGGCAGGGCATCTCGCGGCTGCTGCAGCAGCGGACCGGCGACGGCTATGTGTTCCGGGTCGATTTGCGGCTGCGGCCCGATCCGGCGTCCACCCCGGTGGCGATCTCGGTGGCTGCCGCACTGAATTACTATGAGCGCGAGGGACGCACCTGGGAGCGCGCCGCCATGATCAAGGCGCTGCCATGTGCTGGTGATCTCGACGCGGGAAACGCGCTACTGGCCGAGATCGCGCCGTTTGTCTGGCGCAAGCATCTTGACTTCGCCGCACTGACCGATGTTCACGACATGAAGCGGCAGATGCAGTCATTTCGCGGCCAGAGCGAGATTTCGGTCGAGGGCCACAACGTCAAGGTCGGGCGCGGCGGCATCCGCGAGATTGAATTCTTCGCCCAGACCCAGCAACTGATCGCGGGTGGCCGCCATCCCGAATTGCGCGTGCGGCCGACGTTGGAGGCGCTGAAGATCCTTGCCCGCAGCAACTGGATCACCGAGGCCGCGCGCGAGGAACTGACCACGGCCTATATCTTCCTGCGCCGTGTCGAGCATCGTTTGCAGATGATCGCCGACGAACAGACCCACGCGCTGCCGCAGGATAGCGAGGCGGTGGAGCGTTTTGCCCGGTTCTTCGGCTATGACAGCCGTGCGTCTTTCGCCGCCGATCTTCTCGCACATCTAAGCTGCGTGCAGAGCCACTACGAGCGCCTGTTCGAGGGCGAGGCCACCGACGCCGAAAAGCTTCCCGACATCGACTACAGCGCCGGCCCCGACGACCCGCGGCTGCTCGACCATCTGATGCGGCTTGGATTCAAGACGCCGCGGATGGTGGCGGGCACCGTGCAGCACTGGATGGCCGGTGAGTACCGCGCGCTGAAGGTGGAGACGACCCGCGAGGCGTTTGAAGCCTTCGTGCCAGATCTGATCCGCGGCCTGTCGCGCGCCGAAGAGCCGGATGCCGCCGTCAACGCTTTCGACCGCTTCCTGCAGGCGCTGACGCGCGGCGGGCGGCTGATCTCGTTGCTTGCGCAGAATAAGGACATTGTCGCGCTGGTCGCGCTTATTCTCGGCGCCGCGCCGCGTCTGGCCGATATGCTGGCGCGCAACCCGCAGATCATGGACGGCCTGATCGACCCGCGTTTCTTCGGCGCGATGCCTGATCGCGACAAATTGTCGGCCCGTCTTGCGGCGACGCTGGCAGACGCCGATTCCTACGAGGAATTCCTCGACCGGCTGCGGCTGTTCGGGCAGGAAAGCCTGTTCTTGATCGGCACCCGCATTCTGTCAGGCACGGTGTCGGCCGAGCATGCCAGCTCCGCTTTCGCGGACGTCGCGGAAGGCACGGTGCGCACGGTGCATCGTCTTGTCAGCGACCAGTTCATCGCCCAGCACGGCCGGATCAAGGATCAGGAAACCGCGATCCTCGCGATGGGTAAGCTCGGCGGCCGCGAGATGACCGCGTCTTCCGATCTCGATTTGATCCTGATCTATGATTTTGACCACGACCATCCCGACTCCGATGGAGCGCGGCCGTTGCAGGGCGGGCAGTATTTCGCCCGCTATACTCAGCGGCTGATCAGCGCCTTCACGACACGCACGAATTACGGCGTGCTCTACGAGATCGACATGCGGCTGCGTCCATCGGGGCGGGCAGGACCAGTGGCAACCCGGATCGATTCCTTTGCCGACTATCAGGACCATGAAGCATGGACCTGGGAGCACATGGCGCTGACCCGCGCGCGGGTGATCTCGTCGTCGCCCGAATTCCAACTGCGGATCGAGCAGATCATCCGCGAGGTGCTGACGCGCCGCCGCGACCGCACCATCATTGCCAATGACGTGCTGGAGATGCGTCAGGCGATCGCCGACGAGAAGGGCGATGCCGATATCTGGGATCTGAAATATGCCGCCGGCGGCATGGTCGATATCGAATTCCTCGCGCAGTACCTGCAGCTCGTCCATGCTGCGGACAAGCCGGATATCCTCAGCGCCAGCACCGCGCAGGTGATCGATAATGCGGTGCGGCTCGGCGTACTGCCGTCATCGGATGCCGACGTACTGCGGTCGGCGGCGCGGCTGTATCACGACCTGACGCAGATCCTGCGACTGTGTGTCAGCACCAAGTTCAAGCCAGAAACCGCGGGGGAAGATCTGCTGCGCGTGATGACGCGAGCCGGAGACGCGCCCGATTTTTCTGCGCTTGAGGCACGCGTTCAAGAGATACAAACCGACGTTCGCGCGATTTTCCTGCGCTCGCTCGAGGCGCGAGGGTAGCGTCGGCGGCATCGCTGGCGCCGCGCGGCAGGGTCACGCACACGACGGTGCCGACGCCGAGCTTGGAGCGCAGCCGGATCGATCCGCCATGCAAGCCTGCCAGTGACTTGGCGATGGCAAGGCCGAGCCCGGAGCCGTGATAGGTCTTGGTGAGCTGGCTCTCGACCTGCTCGAATGGCCGCCCCAGCTTCTTGAGCGAGTGCTGCGCGATGCCGATGCCGGTATCGGCAAATATCAGCATCACGGAATTTTCCAGCACGCGGCTGCGTACCAGTACGCGTCCGCCATCCGGCGTGAACTTGACCGCGTTGGAGAGCAGGTTGACGGCGATCTGCTTCATCGCTCGCCGGTCGGCGACGACCGGAATGAGACCGTCGATATCAGCATCGAGCGCGAGGTTCTTGTCGTCGGCGCGGCCGGACACCACGCGCAGCGATTCCGTCAGGGTATCGGCGAGGTCGAGCGGTTCGAGGTCGAGCTTCATCCGTCCGGCCTCGATCTTCGACATGTCGAGGATGTCGTTGATCACGTCGAGCAGGTAATTCCCGCTGGTCAGGATGTCGTGGCAGTATTCCTGATACTTTTCCGAGCCGAGTTCACCGAACATGCCCGAGCCCATCACCTCCGAGAAGCCGATGATGGCGTTGAGCGGGGTGCGCAGCTCGTGGCTCATATTGGCAAGGAATTTCGATTTGGTCTGATTGGCTTCCTCGGCGCGCTGTTTTTCCTCGGCATATTTCCGGGCCAGATCGGCAAGTTCGCTGGCCTGCCGTTCCAGTTCCGCCTGCGAGCGTTTCAGGTCGATCACGTTCGCGGTGAGCCGCAAGTCGTTCTCGATCAGGCGCTGCTCGTGCTGTTTGATCTTGGTGATGTCGGTGCCGACCGAGACGTAGCCGCCATCCTTGGTGCGCCGTTCGCTGACATGCAGCCAGCAGCCGTCGTCGAGTTGCACTTCGAAGGTTCGAGCGCCGGGTACGGTTGCGTTGTCGGTGATGCGGCTGCGCAGTTCGGGCATGCGGCCGACCTCGGCCAGGGTCTCGTAGGAGGTGCCAGGCACCACCGCCGAATCCGGCAGCTTGTGCAGGCGCTGGAAATGCGAGTTGCACAGGATCAGGCGATCCTCGGCGTCCCACAGCACGAAGGCTTCGGGGACGGTCTCGATGGCGTCGCGCAGCCGCAGGTCCGCCTCGATGCTGCGTTCGGCGAGGCTGCGCTGTTCAGTGATGTCGACCGCAATCCCGATCAGGTGATGGCAGCCGTCGCCGTGGGCGGTGATCAGTTCGCAACGCACCCGCAGCCAGATCCAGTGACCGGCCGCATGCTTCATGCGGAAGGAGCAATCGACCTGGCCGATCTGGCCTCCCACCAGCTGGTCCGCGATCTGCAACAGATCGATATCCTCGGGCTGCACCAGCGCATTGACCTCGCCGAAGGCAAGCAAGTCGCTGCGGCTTTCCAGCCCGAGCATGGTGAACATCGATTGCGACCAGAAAATGCGGCCGCGCGACAAATCCCAATCCCACAATCCGCAGCGTCCGCTGTTGAGAGCGGTGTCGATGCGGCCGCGCACGGCGTCGTTGATCAGGTCGCTTTCACGCGCGCGGCTCGATTGCCAGTGGAAGGCAAAGCCAAGGATCAGCACCACAAAGCCGGTGGTCGCCGACAGCGTCACCTGCAGCGCGGTGTCGGAGCGCCACAGCGCCTCGATGCGCTGCTGTACGATCACGATGCGGCCCGGCAATGAGGGGATCGCGCGCTGGATCGCCAGTGCCTGATGCCCGTTCGGCAGTTTCAATTCGGCGACGGCGTTCTGTGCGGGCTGCGCCGTCTCGACCGTGTCGAGCAGGATGTCAGGTGTCATCGCCGGGTTTTCGCCGGAGAACTCCGCGAGAATGTGCTGCTCGGCGCCGCTGATGACGATCTGGCGACCCGGTGCGATTCCCCACGACGGCACCAGCGAGGGCAGCAGCAATTGCAGCTTGCCGGCGACCGCGTCGCGATCCTGATGCACCGGTCCGATACGGTCGATCCGCTCGGCCAGCACATCCGCGAGCGCGGCGATATCGCGCTTCATCGCGGCCTGCTTCTGGCGGGTCTGATCCGTCACTTGAACGAGGGCGCCGACGCAGATGGTGGCAAGGAAAGCGATGACGAGGGTCGGAACGGCCCGGCGCAGAACGGGCTCTGCAATCAGCAGACGTTGATAAGCGGGCTTCGCGATCGACTGTGCCAATCCCTTGATCGAATCGGATTGGACACACGTGCTCGCTGCGTGCGCACGCGCCATGCCTTCGCCCCCTGAAGTCTAACCGCCCCCGTTCGAAAACAGCGTTTACGTCATGTTTTCGAATCGAAGTGATTTGAATCCAGTTTTCGCACCCTGTCGAGAGTCAACGAATCCTTAATTGAAAATAATTTTTGTCCCCAGTGAATCGAAACGAGAACACGCGTCGATTTTGAGTCCGAAGCGGGAACACGCTTGTATGAGCGCATGAAATGTGGGGCGAGATTCAGTACGTACGATTCGTCTTGTTGCTGACGCGCCGGGCGGCGCGTCAGCAGCGCGCGGTCACAGCTTGAGGACGATCTTGCCGAAATGCTTGTTGGCGGTCATGTGCGTGACCGCCTGTGCGATATCGTCGAACGCAAAGACACGATCGATCGGCAGCTTCAACTTGCCGGCCGTCACCGCCGGCCAGATATCGGTTTGAACCGCGCGGAAGATGTCACGGATTTCCTCGATCGAGCGGGTGCGGAAGGTGACGCCGATATAGGAGATGCGCCGTCCGGCATGCAGGTCGAAATCGAAGTCGGCATGCGTGCCGCCGAGCCGGCCGACATTGACGATGCGGCCGAGCACCTTCGTCGCGGCGAGGTTCTGGTTGGCGAGCTTGCCGGAGATCTGATCGATGATCAGATCGACGCCCTTGCCATCGGTGGCCTTCAGCACCTGATCGACCCAGCCGGGGTCGCTGGAATCGACCGCAAGGTCGGCCCCGAATTCGGCGAGCCGGGCGCGTTTGGCCGCATTGGTTGAGGAGCCGATTACGGTCCGCGCGCCCTTGAGTTTGGCGATCTGCAGCGCCATCAGTCCGACGCCGGCGCTCGCGCCTTGCACCAGCACCGACTGGCCGGGTTGCAGGCCGCCGACCGTCACCAGCGCGTTATGCATGGTGGTCAGCGCCAGCGTCAGCGTTGCGGCCTCCTCAAAACCCATCGCCGCGGGAATCGGCAGCAGCCGGCCATGATCGGCCAGCGCGTATTCCGCATAGGCCCCGCCGCCCGATCCCATCACGCGGTCGCCGATCTTGACGAGACTGGCGTCCGGGCCGAGCGCGACGACTTCGCCCGCGAACTCCATGCCGAGGACGGTGCCGGGGCCCCCTGCCGGGCCGTGAACATGGCCCGCGATCATGCTGAGGTCGGCACGGTTCATGCCGCAGGCGCGAACACGGACGAGCACTTGGGCGCCAGTCGGTTTAGGTTGGTCGATCTCGGTAAGGGCGGCGCTGTTGGTGCCATAAACAAAGGCCTTCATCGCTTCATGCTTTCTCGTTGGGTGCGGTGCGGAATAGGGAAGGGGCGCGCAAGACGCGCGGCGTTCCTGATACAGGACGCGCGCCCGCTTCGCGACGGCCTAACGAAGATGTGTTGGCTGATATGCGATGGTGGGAAGACGACTGCGCCTTTTCTCGCGGCGTTGCCGTGCTTGTGATAAGCCTCGCCCGAGTCCGAAACGCTTTCGTGCGTTGCGAGTGCAGATATTTTGGTATTTAGTATGCCAGTTCGTTAGTCCTGCATTGGCTGAAGCCAAAAGTGTTGTCAGAACAAGCGCCACCGGAACGACGGCGTGGCCGGTGGTGGCTACCGAGAGCTTTGCAGGGGGCCTGCTTACAGCTCTTGGTGTCCGGTCGGAGCCGTCGGCGGGAGGTGCGTTATGAACTTGCACGAATTTCAGGCGAAAGAGATTTTGGCGGGGTATGGCCTGCCGTCTCCCGGCGGCAAGGTCGCCATCACCGCCGATCAGGCTAGCACGATTGCCAGCGAGCTTGGCGCACCGACCATCGCCGTCAAGGCGCAGGTGCATGCCGGCGCGCGCGGCAAGGCGGGCGGTATCCAGCTTGTGCATTCCGCTGATGAAGCCAAGGCAGCCGCCGCGAAGATGCTCGGCAAACGGCTGGTCACCGGTCAGACCGGTGCGCGGGGCCGCGTCGTCAAGCGGGTCTATCTTGAAGTCGGCATCGAGCGGGTGCGCGATCTGCACATCGCGCTCCTGATCGACGGAGCGACCGGCCAGTTGATGCTGCTGGGCAGCGCGCAGGGCGGCGACGATATCGAGGAACGTGCCCAGCTTGGCCAGCTCAGGCTCGAGCGTCTCGGGCTTGGCGACGGCCGCACCCGCCGCGCCGACGAGGTTGCGGCGTTCGCGCATCGCATCCGTATCGACAGCGGTTCGATCCCGGCGTTCGAGGCCATTGTCGATGGCCTGCGCCGCGCTTTCGTCGAACTCGATGCCAGCCTGATCGAAATCAATCCGCTGGCGATGCTGCGCGACGGCAGCTTCCAGGCGCTCGACGTCAAGATGGTGCTCGACGACAACGCTCTGTTCCGTCATCCCGAACTGACCGCCTTGCGCGACGAGGACGAGGTGGATCAGCGCGAGGTCGAGGCGCAGCGCCATCGTCTCAACTATGTCAGCATGGATGGCAATATCGGTCTTGTCGCCAACGGCGCAGGCCTCGGCCTTGCGACGGTCGATCTGGTCTGCGCCGCCAAGGGACAGCCGGGCAATTTCATGGATATCCGCACCACGGCGACCAGCCTCGATGTCGCTTATGGCTTCGGACTTCTGCTCGATAACCCGGCGCTGAAGGCGATCTTCATCAACATCCATGGCGGCGGTATGCAGCCGTGCGACACCATCGCCGAAGGCCTGGGCATCGCGATGCGTCGCACTGGCCGCTCGCTGCCGGTGGTGGCGCGCCTTGCCGGCAACAATGCCGAGTTTGCGCGCGCGCGGTTCGTCAATTTTGGATGTCCGGTGATCGAGTGTCCGGATATGTGGTCAGCGGCGACCCGCGTTGTCGCGCTCGTGCAGAAGGGGGCCTGAGGCATGGCGATCCTCGTCGACAAGAACACACGCGTACTGTGCCAGGGCATGACCGGCTGGGCGGGCACCCATCATACCGCGCGCATGATGGAATACGGCACCACGGTGGTGGCTGGCGTCACCCCCGGCAAGGGCGGACGCTCCCATCTCAATCTCCCGGTCTTCGATACGGTGGCGAAAGCGGTCGAGGAGACCCACGCCAACGCCAGCATCATCTTCGTGCCGCCGCAGAATGCCGCCAATGCGATGATCGAGGCGATCGAGGCGGAAATCCCACTAGTTGTGGTGGTGACTGAGCGCGTGCCTGCGCTCGACATGGTACGCGTGCGGCAGGTGCTGAACGGCTCCAAGACCAAGCTGGTCGGTCCCAACTCGCAGGGCATTCTCGCGCCGGACGTCTGCATGATCGGTGTGATGGCGACCGGCAGCGCGCGCCCCGGCGGCATCGGTATCGTGTCGCGTTCGGCCTCGCTGACCAGCGAGGTGGTGGCGCAGGTGACGGCGGAAAATCTCGGACAATCGACCACGGTCGGTGTCGGCGGCGATCCGATCCATGGCATCAGCATGGTGGAATGTGTCGAACTGTTCCTGGCCGATCCCGAGACGCAGGGCATCGTGTTGATCGGCGAGATCGGCGGCACGGAAGAGCAGGAGGTCGCCGAATTCCTGCAGGGTCGGAAGGTGACCAAACCGATCGTGGCGCTGATCGCGGGGCAGCACGCGCCGCCGGAGCGTCGCATGGGCCATGCCGGCACGCTGACGATGTATGGACGCGGCGATGCCAATAGTAAGATCGCGGCGCTGGAGAAAGCCGGCGTGCGCGTGGCGCAAAGTTCGCACCTCGTCGGTGCGACCATCCGCCAGGCGTTGATGCTGCCGCACTAAGGCGCGTAGCGCCGCGGCGTCAGTCCCGCCGCGGCTTGATGCCGCCGATCGATTTGGTGATCTGGTCGGCGGCGCGCATCATGGTCGGCCCGAATTCGCCGAGGCGTTCCAGCGTGATCCGCACCGCCGGGCCCGACATCGAGACCGCGGCGATGGTCTCTCCCATTTCATTGTAGATCGGGGCGGCGACGCAGCGCATGCCGAGCGTGCGCTCCTCGTCATCGACAGCCCAGCCGCGCAGCCGGCTCTTCTGCAGTTCCGCGAACAAAGCGGTGGGGTCGACGAAAGTCTTTTCGGTGAAACGCAGCAGGCCCTTCGAATAGAGGATCTGCTTCACCCGTTGCTCGGTCATGCCGGCGAGCAGCGCCTTGCCGACGCCGGAGGCGTGCATCAGGCTGCGCGAGCCGGCGCGGAAGAAAGCGCGCAGGGTATTGTGGCTCTCGACCTGCGAGATGAACACCACCTCGCCGTCATCCTCGATGCCGAGATTGATGGTCTCGCCGGTCTGTTCCATCAGCTCGCGCATGGTCTCGCGGCCCATGCCGGCGAGGCGGCGATTGCGCAGGAACGCGGTGCCGATTTGGAAGGCATCGACCCCAATTTGCCACAGACCGCGCTCTTCATCGTGAACCACGAAACGGTGCGCCTCGAGCGTGAACAGCAGACGGTGCACCGTCGAGGGGGCGATGCCGGTGCGCTGGGCGAGGTCGGTCAGCGTCAGGCCGTCGGCCTCGGCCACGACCCGGAGTAGGGCGAGGCCGCGGTCCAGTGCCTGGATTGACCCGGCCTTGCTCTGGGGATTGAGCGCCCTTGGCCGCCCACGTTTTCGACTCTGTTCGACCGCTTTCATTGCCAGTCCTTTGCCGCACTGCTATATTTGGTGGAATATTTTTTTAGATTAGTGCGTCACTTTGACGGTTGGAAATTCAACTTATTGATTACACAATATAATTGTGTATGCAATTAAACTGAAAAAATATTCTGGAATAACTTGACCGTAATTCGATTATGGCATCCAGTATACCAACTGTTGAACTAGGGAGAGGCCCATGGCCCGCATGAGAGCAATCGACGCCGCCGTCATCGTTATGGAGAAAGAGGGGATCACGCAGACGTTCGGCGTCCCCGGCGCGGCGATCAACCCGCTGTATTCGGCGATGAAGAAGCGCGGCTCGCTCAAGCATATCCTTGCGCGCCACGTCGAAGGCGCCTCCCACATGGCGGAAGGTTACACTCGCGCCAAGGCTGGCAACATCGGCGTCTGCCTCGGCACCTCAGGTCCGGCCGGCACTGACATGATCACGGGTCTCTATTCGGCCAGCGCCGACTCGATTCCGATTTTGTGCGTCACCGGTCAGGCTCCGCGCGCCCGCCTCTACAAGGAAGACTTCCAGGCCGTCGATATCGAGTCGATCGCCAAGCCCGTGACCAAGTGGGCTGTGACCGTGCGCGAGCCTGCGCTGGTGCCGCGCGTGTTCCAGCAGGCTTTCCAGATCATGCGTTCGGGCCGTCCGGGTCCGGTGCTGATCGACCTGCCGTTCGACGTGCAGGTGGCTGAGATCGAGTTTGACGAGGAGACCTATTCCTCGCTCGGCGCCCACAAGCCGGCCGCTACGCGCAAGCAGATCGAGAAGGCGCTCGAGATGCTGAACGCCGCGGAGAAGCCGCTGATCGTCGCCGGTGGCGGCATCATCAACGCCGACGCGTCCGATCTGCTGGTGCAGTTCGCCGAGACCGTCAACGTGCCGGTGGTTCCGACGCTGATGGCCTGGGGCTCGATTCCGGACGATCACGTTCTGATGGCCGGCATGGTCGGTCTGCAGACCAGCCACCGCTACGGCAACGCGACCATGCTCGAGTCCGATTTCGTGCTCGGCATCGGCAATCGCTGGGCCAACCGTCACACCGGCTCGATCGACACTTACACCAAGGGCCGCAAGTTCGTTCACGTCGACATCGAGCCGACCCAGATCGGTCGCGTCTTCAACCCCGATCTCGGCATCGTGTCCGACGCCAAGGCGGCGCTGGAGTTGTTCGTCACCGTCGCCAAGGAAATGAAGAAGGCTGGCAAGCTCAAGGAGCGTCAGGCTTGGCCGGCGGCGTGTCAGGACCGCAAGCGCACCATGCTGCGCAAGAGCCATTTCGACAACGTGCCGATGAAGCCGCAGCGCGTCTATGAGGAGATGAACAAGGCGTTCGGTCGCGACACTTGCTACGTCAGCGTCATCGGCCTGTCGCAGATCGCCGGTGGTCAGTTCCTCGGCGTCTATCATCCGCGCAACTGGATCAACGCCGGGCAGGCGGGCCCGCTGGGCTGGACGCTGCCGGCGGCGCTGGGCGTGCGTGCGGCAGATCCGAAGCGCGACATCGTCGCGCTCTCGGGCGACTATGACTTCCAGTTCCTGATCGAGGAGCTTGCGGTCGGCGCGCAGTTCAAGCTGCCCTACATCCACGTCGTCGTGAACAACTCGTATCTCGGTCTGATCCGTCAGGCGCAGCGCGGCTTCGACATGGACTATCAGGTCCAGCTGTCGTTCGACAACGTCAACGCGCCCGAGATCGGCGCTTATGGCGTCGATCACGTCAAGGTCGCCGAAGGCCTCGGCTGCAAGGCGATCCGCGTCACCGATCCGAAGGATGCGCAGGCGGCTTTCACCAAGGCGCGCGAGTTGATGAAGGAGTTCAGCGTGCCGGTGGTGGTCGAATTCATTCTCGAGCGCGTCACCAATATTTCGATGGGCACCGAGATCGACAACGTCGTCGAATTCGAGGAAGTTCTCGATCTGCCGCTTGACGAAGTGTCGAGCGGTCAGGGTAATCCTCGCAAGCTGCAGCCGGTCTAATGCTGCAGCTCCGAGACCCAATCGAGACATTCCAGCAATAAGGAGGGCGCCTTGCCGCGCTTTGCAGCTAATCTGACGATGTTGTTCAACGAAGTCCCGTTCATGGAGCGCTTCGCCGCCGCGGCGAAGGCCGGCTTCAAGGGCGTTGAATATCTGTTTCCCTACGATTTCCCGGCCGAGGATCTGGCCAAGCAGCTTTCGACGCATGGCCTGACCCAGGTGCTCCACAATCTGCCCGCGGGCGATTGGGGCAAGGGCGAGCGCGGTATCGCGATCTTTCCGGACCGCGTGAACGAGTTCAAGGAAGGTGTGACGAAGGCGATCACTTACGCCAAGGCGCTGAAGTGCACGCAGCTCAATTGCCTCGTGGGCGTTCTACCGCAGGGTGCCGACGCCAAGAAAGCTCACGACACGCTGGTGTCGAACCTGAAGTTCGCGGTGGCTGCGCTGAAGGCCGAGGGGATCAAGCTCCTGATCGAGCCGATCAACACTCGCGACATTCCGGGCTTCTTCCTGACGCACACCAAGCAGGCGCTGGCGCTGATCGACGAGGTCGGCTCCGACAACCTCTACGTGCAGTACGACATCTATCATATGCAGATTATGGAAGGTGATCTCGCGCGCACCATCGAGGCCAACCTGTCGAAGATCGCGCACATCCAGCTTGCCGATAATCCGGGCCGCAACGAGCCGGGCACCGGCGAGATCAATTACCCCTTCCTGTACGGCTTCATCGACAAGCTCGGCTACAAGGGCTGGATCGGCGCCGAATACAAGCCTAAGAGCGACACCGTCGCGGGGCTCGGCTGGTTGCCGAAATAATCCGCGCACAGCTCACATATCCTTTAGGGAGTTTAGACAATGGCAAAGACACTCGGCTTTATCGGACTCGGCACCATGGGTGCTCCGATGGCTGGCCATCTTCTGGCCGCCGGCCACACCGTGCATCTCTATACCATCGAAGGCGTTCCGGCCGATCTGAAGGCCAAGGGCAAGGTTGCGGCCAACGCCGCCGAAGTCGCCAAGAATGCCGACATCATCTTCATCATGGTGCCTGACACTCCGCATGTCGAATCCGTGCTGTTCGGCGAGAACGGTGTTTCGGGCAACCTCGGCAAGGGCAAGATCGTCGTCGACATGAGCTCGATCTCGCCGATCGAGACCAAGAAGTTCGCCGAGAAGGTCGAGAAGCTCGGCGCCCGTTATCTCGACGCGCCGGTCTCCGGCGGCGAGGTCGGCGCCAAGGCTGCCTCGCTCACCATCATGGTCGGCGGTCATGATGACGACTTCGCGACCGTGAAGCCGTACTTCGAGCTGATGGGCAAGAACATCACCCATGTCGGCGGCAACGGCGACGGTCAGACCACCAAGGTCGCGAACCAGATCATCGTCGCGCTGAACATCGAGGCGGTGGCCGAAGCGCTGCTGTTCGCCTCCAAGGCGGGCGCCGATCCGGCAAAGGTTCGTCAGGCGCTGATGGGCGGCTTCGCATCGTCGCGCATCCTCGAAGTGCACGGCGAGCGCATGATCAAGCGCACCTTCGATCCGGGCTTCCGCATCGAACTGCACCAGAAGGATCTCAACCTTGCGCTGCAGGGCGCGAAGTCGCTCGGCGTGGCGCTGCCGAACACCGCGACGGCACAGGAGCTGTTCAACTCCTGCGCTGCCAACGGTGGCAAGGCCTGGGATCATTCCGCGATGGTCCGCGCACTTGAACTGATGGCCAACCACAAGGTTGCCAAGGACTAAGAAGGCCACCGGTCGTCCGTAGCGGCGGCTCCGGACGACCGGTCACCATTCAGAGTTTGTGGGAGGGGACTATCATGAAAGTTTGTATTTTCGGCGCAGGCGCTATCGGCGGATATATGGCCGTCATGATGAAACGGGGCGGTGTTGACGTCTCGATCGTCGCCCGTGGAGCCCATCTCGCGGCCGTCAAGGCCAAAGGTTTAAAACTGCTGATCAACGGCGAAGAGCGCGTTGCCGAACTTCCGGCAAGCAACGATCCGCGCGACCTCGGGCCGCAGGACTATGTTGTGGTCGGTCTGAAGGCGCACCAGGCTTGGGAGTCGGCTGAGCAGATGAAGCCGCTGCTGGGGCCGAACACCGCGGTGGTGACGGCACAGAACGGCGTGCCATGGTGGTATTTCTACGGCCTCGACGAGAAGTTCACCGATCTGCGTCTGCAGAGCGTCGATCCGGGCAACCGGCAGTGGAACGCGATCGGCCCAGAGCGCGTGATCGGCTCGACGGTCTATCCGGCCACCGAGATCACCGAACCCGGCGTGATCAAGCACATCTATGGCGATACTTTCGGCCTCGGCGAGCCGAACCGCAAGCCGAGCGCGCGCCTCACCGCGTTTGCCGACGCTCTCACCCAGGGCGGCCTGAAGCCGCGCATTTATGACGACATCCGCGACGACATCTGGATCAAGCTGTGGGGCAACCTCTGCTTCAATCCGATCTCGGCGCTGACCCACGCCACGCTCGACATCATCGCCACCGAGTCCGGCACCCGCTCGCTCGCGCGCAACATGATGCTGGAAGCGCAGCAGATCGGCGAGACCTTCGGCGCGCGTTTCCGCGTCGATGTCGAACGCCGCATCAACGGCGCCGCGGGCGTCGGCGCGCATCGCACCTCGATGCTGCAGGACCTCGACAAGGGCCGGGCGCTGGAGATCGACGCGCTGCTCACCGCCGTGCAGGAAATGGGCCAGCTCGCTCACATCAAGACCCCGTACATCGACGCCGTGCTGGCGCTGGTGCAGCAGATGGGCCGCGCCAAGGGCGTCTACCCGACATTTCCGCTGACCGCTCCGCTCGCGCAGGCGGTGCCGGCCTGATTCGCCACGTGTCACTGGACACGTGTTTTGACAAAATTTTTTATACGCGCTGGCGCGGATCGCGCCGGCGCGTCAAAATGTCGATACGGAATTCGGGTGTAGTACCCCCGATACTCAGATCGGAATGATTCGTTGGAAAGGGACAGAATGATGGGTCGCAATCGGCGCGCCAAAATCGTTGCGACACTGGGACCGGCGAGCTCGTCGCCGGAAATGATCCGCAAATTGTTCGATGCCGGCGTCGATATGTTCCGGCTCAACTTCAGCCACGGCTCTCATGAGGATCACCGCGCACGCTACAACGCGATCCGTGCGGTGGAAAAGGACGTCGGCACCCCGATCGCCATTCTGCAGGATCTGCAGGGGCCGAAAATCCGCCTCGGACCGCTGGAAGGCGGCCGCAAGGAATTGAAGAACGGCGAGAGCGTCAAGTTCGTCTGCGCGCCGACCTCAAGCGATGCGTCGCTGCCGCTGCCGCACCGTGAGGTGTTCGAGGCGATCGTCCCGGGCAACCAGTTGCTGATCGACGACGGCAAGGTCCGCCTGGTGGCGACCAACTGCAAACCCGATGTCATCGAGGCGACGGTGGTTGCTGGCGGCTTTGTCAGCGACCGCAAGGGCGTCAACCTGCCGGACACGCTGCTTGCGCTGTCGCCGATCACCGAGAAGGATCGTGTCGATCTCGAATTCGGTCTCGAACTTGGCGTTGACTGGGTGGCGTTCTCCTTCGTGCAGCGCGCCTCTGATCTCATCGAGGCGCACTCGCTGGTCCGTGGCCGCGCCGGCATCATGTCCAAGATCGAGAAGCCGGCCGCGATGGCGGTGATCGAGGACATCGTCAACCTGTCCAACTCTATCATGGTGGCGCGCGGCGATCTCGGTGTCGAGATTCCGCCGGAGGACGTGCCCGGCGCGCAGAAAGATCTGGTGCGGCTGTGCCGCCTGGCTGGCAAGCCGGTGATCATCGCGACGCAAATGCTGGAATCGATGATCTACACGCCGACGCCGACCCGCGCGGAATCCTCCGACGTCGCGACCGCGATCTATGACGGCTCCGACGCGGTGATGCTGTCGGCCGAGTCCGCATCGGGCCAGTACCCGGTGCAGGCGGTGGCGACGATGGACCGCATCATCAGCCGTACCGAGCAGCACAACGCTTACCGGCAGATCATCGAGGCGCTGCATCCGGACATCGAGCCGCTGCCGCAGCATGCCATTTCGGCCGCTGCCGCGGAGGTTGCGACCTCGATCAATGCCGCCTGCATCGTGGCGTTCACCTCGAGCGGCACCACCGCCTACCGCATCGCACGCCAGCGCTCGCCGATCCCGCTTCTGAGTGTCACGCCGAGCGAGGCCACCGCACGCCGGCTGGCATTCCTGTGGGGTTCGTCTGGCATGATCTCGAAGGATATTGCATCCTATGACGAGATGGTGAGCCAGGCGGCACACCACGCCAAGAGCAGCAATCTGGCGAAGCCCGGCGACAGCATCGTCGTGGTGGCCGGCGTGCCGTTCGGGAAATCCGGTACGACCAACAACCTGCGCGTCGTGACCGTCTAATTTCAAATCTGGTTTATGAGGGAACGATGACCAACTGGATTCGCTATCGGGTCGGCGGCAAGACCGGCTTCGGCACGCTGGAAGGGGAGACTATCCGCGAGCACACCGGGGATATGTATGCCGCGCCGAAGGCGATCGGCCAAACGCTGAAGCTGGCCGATGTCGAGATCCTGCCGCCGGCGGAGCCGGGCAAGGTGATCGCGCTGTGGAACAACTTCCATGCGCTGGCGGCGAAGATCAAGGTCGCCGAGCCGACCGAGCCGCTCTACCTGATGAAGGCGAACACCAGCATTGCTTCGCCGGGCGCGAGCATTCCACGGCCGGAAACCTATGCCGGCAAGGTGGTGTTCGAGGGTGAGCTTGGCATCGTCATCGGCAAGACCTGCTGGAATGTGTCGGAGGCCGACGCGGCGAAGTACATTTTCGGCTACACCTGCGTCAACGACATCACCGCCGCCGACATCATCTCCAAGGATCCGACCTTCGCACAGTGGGTGCGCGCCAAGAGCTTCGACGGCTTCGGCCCGTTCGGCCCGGTGATCGTCAGCGGCATCGATCCGATGCCGCTCGTGATCCGCACTATCATCAATGGCGACGAGCGCCAGAACTATCCGGTTGCGGACATGATCTTCCCGCCGCACAAGCTGGTCAGCATGCTGTCGCGCGACATGACGCTGCAGCCGGGCGATCTGATCTGCTGCGGCACCTCGCTGGGCGTCGGCTCGATGAAGGAAAAGGTCAACACGATGGAAGTCGTGATCGACGGCGTCGGCAGCCTGCACAACAAGTTCACGCAGTAACCCGCGCTATCCGTTCAAACAAAGAAGCCCGTCGGTCCTGATCGCATCAGGGCCGGCGGGCTTCTTTTATGTAAATGAAAGCGGGAAGGGCGGGGCGCCGCGAGCACGCGAGAAAGGCCTGCGCGCCCGGATAATGCCGGCCGGAATTACTCGAAGATACCTTCGCTGTGCGCCTCGACATATTCGGCGAGGTTCAGCGTGTGGTCGCGCGAAAGCTTCACGGCGCGCTCGGTGTCGCGCTGCTCGATCGCATCGATGATGGCGAGGTGGTCGACGATCGAACGCGAGGCGCGGTCGTCGCGGCCGATCGTGATGCGGCGGATGCCGCGCACATGCAGCAGCACCTGATCGGTCATGTCGATCAGCACCTGCGAGCCGGAGAGCCTCACGATGCTCTGGTGGAACTGGATGTTGGCCGAGGAATATTCGCTGAGATGGTCGGAGGGCTTGTGACCCTCATTGAAGCTCTGGAACAGCTTGCGCAGGTCGGCGATCGCCTCGTCGCTGGCATGCAGCGTGGCAAGACGGGCCGCCATGCTCTCCAGTGCCGCCCAGGCGTGGATCATGTCGATGACTTCGCGCCGGGTCTTCTTCAACACCATCACGCCCTTGCGCGCGACGGACTTCACGAGACCCTCATGCTCGAGCATGACGATAGCTTCGCGGACCGGAGTACGGCTGACGCCGAGCTGTTCGGACAATTGCCGCTCGTCGATCCAGGTCGGCTCCGGAGACGAATAGATATCCATTTCCAGGATGGCGCTCTTCAGCGCTTCATAGGCCCGGGTTTTGAATGTCTGTTCGGGAGCGAAGCGGCCGACCACAAGCTCCGGCGGAGCCTTGCCCCGGGTGCTCCGCTGGCCGGCTTGCTTTTCGAGGTCGACCTGTCGGGGCTGGTTGGGCATTTGCGTCACACGCTATTTCAGTTGCTGGATTCGAGCTGCTTGGTTTTAAACAGGTTTCTCAAGTTTTTAGCGATTCTTGTATATGAAACCAAGGCCCCTTACGGGGCCTTGGTCAAGACTTTTAGATATTATGCGGAGAGTTTTACCGGCTTTCCGCCCTTCAGGAGCTCTGCCAGGGTGCTCCCAAGCCGGGCCGGGGAGGCTGAAACGGCGATGCCGGCCGCCTCCATGGCTGCGATCTTGGACTCAGCGTCGCCCTTGCCGCCGGCGACGATGGCGCCCGCATGGCCCATACGGCGGCCCGGAGGGGCCGTACGGCCGGCAATGAAGCCAACCATCGGCTTCTTGCGGCCACGCTTGGCTTCGTCCTTGAGGAACTGGGCAGCGTCTTCCTCGGCGGAACCGCCGATTTCACCGATCATGATGATCAATTCCGTCTTGTCGTCGGCCAGGAACATCTCCAGCACGTCGATGAACTCGGTGCCCTTGACCGGGTCGCCGCCGATGCCGACCGCCGTGGTCTGGCCGAAGCCAGCCTGGGTGGTCTGGAACACGGCTTCGTAGGTCAGCGTGCCGGAGCGCGACACGATGCCGACATTGCCCGGCTTGAAGATATTGGTCGGCATGATGCCGATCTTGCACTCACCGGCGGTGACGACGCCGGGGCAGTTCGGCCCCAGCAGGCGCGACTTCGAGCCGTTGAGGGCACGCTTCACGCGCACCATGTCGAGCACCGGAATGCCCTCGGTGATGCAGACGATCAGCGGGATCTCGGCATCGATCGCCTCGCAGATGGCGTCCGCCGCGCCCGGAGGCGGCACGTAAACCACGCTGGCGTCCGCGCCGGTCTTGGCGCGGGCTTCGGCGACGCTGTCGAACACCGGCAGGCCGAGGTGAGTTGCACCGCCCTTGCCCGGCGAGGTGCCGCCGACCATCTTGGTGCCGTAGGCGATCGCCGCCTCAGAGTGGAAGGTACCGTTCTTGCCGGTGAAGCCCTGGCAAATGACCTTCGTGTTCTTGTCGATCATAACTGACATCGGCTTACTTTCCCTTCACAGCTTTGACGATCTTCTGCGCGGCGTCGTCCAGATCGTCGGCTGGCAGAACGTTGAGGCCGCTTTCACGGATGATCTTCTTGCCTTCCTCGACGTTGGTGCCTTCCAGGCGCACCACCAGAGGAACCTTCAGTCCGACCGCTTTCACCGCAGCGACAACGCCGGCGGCAATCACGTCGCACTTCATGATGCCACCGAAGATGTTGACCAGGATGCCCTTCACGTTGGGATCGGCGGTGATGATCTTGAACGCAGCGGTGACCTTCTCCTCCGAAGCGCCGCCACCGACGTCCAGGAAGTTGGCCGGGCTCTCACCATAGAGCTTGATGATGTCGAGCGTGGCCATCGCAAGGCCGGCGCCGTTGACCATGCAGCCGATGGTGCCGTCGAGCGCGATGTAAGCGAGGTCGTACTTCGACGCTTCGATTTCCTTGGCGTCTTCCTCGGTCTCGTCGCGCAGCTCCACCACGTCGGGGTGACGGTAGGTGGCGTTGGAGTCGAACGAAATCTTGGCGTCGAGGCAGCGCAGTTCGCCTTGCTTGGACAGGATCAGCGGGTTGATCTCCAGCATCGACATGTCCTTCGCAACGAAGGCCGTGTAGAGCTGGCTGACGAGCTTCTCGGCCTGCTTGGCCTGGTCGCCCTTCAGCTTGAGAGCCTGCGCGACCTTGCGGCCGTGATGCGGCATGATGCCGGTGGCCGGATCGACCGAGAAGGTCACGATCTTCTCGGGCGTGTCATGCGCCACCTTTTCAATGTCCATGCCGCCTTCGGTCGAGACCACGAAGGCGATGCGCGAGGTCTCGCGATCGACCAGCGCCGACAGGTAGAACTCCTTGTCGATGTCCGCACCTTCCTCGAGATAGAGGCGGTTGACCTGCTTGCCGACCGGGCCGGTCTGCACCGTCACCAGCGTGGCGCCCAGCATCTGCTGGGCATAGGTCTTCACCTCGTCGACCGACTTCGCGAGCCGGACGCCGCCCTTGTCACCGGCAGAGGCTTCCTTGAACTTGCCCTTGCCGCGGCCGCCAGCGTGGATCTGGCTCTTCACCACCCACACCGGTCCGCCGAGCTGCTTTGCAGCAGCTTCCGCTTCCGAAGCCTTGAAGATCGGCACGCCCCGGGAAACCGGGACGCCGAACTCTTTCAAGACCGCCTTAGCCTGATACTCGTGGATATTCATGCTGTTGAACCCTTACTTGATGAGGCCGGCGCCGCGCGCCCACTTGTACTTCGCGCCGAGGACTTCCACCGGAAGTTCGGTCGAGTACGCATAGGCAGGGATGCCGTTCTGGTAGAGGTATTCGGAGGCTTCCTCGACTTCGACGTCGCCTGCCAGCGATGCGACCATCGGCTTCTCGAAGCCTTGGGCCTTCATCTCATTCTTGATCTGAACCATGTTCTTGGCGAACACCATCGGCGGGGTCACGATCGTGTGCCAGTAGCCGAGGATCAGCGAGTGGATCCGGTCGTCGGTGAGACCGAGCTTCACGGTGTTGACGTAGGTGATCGGCGGCTCGCCGCCGGTGATGTCAACCGGGTTGCCCGAAGCGCCGAACGGCGGGATGAACTTGCGGAAGGCCTTGTCGAGATCTTCCGGCATGGTCATCAGCGACAGGCCGTTGTCCACGACGGCATCCGACAGCAGCACGCCCGAACCACCGGCACCCGTGATGATCAGGACGTTTTCGCCCTTCGGGGTCGGCAGCAGCGGAACGCCGCGTGCGAACTCGAGGAGCTGGCGCAGCGAACGGGCGCGGATCACGCCGGACTGCTTGAAGACATCCTCGTAGATCTTGTCGTTGCCGGCGAGGGCGCCGGTGTGCGACGCCGCTGCCTTGGCGCCCGCCGACGTGCGGCCGCCCTTCAGCACGATGACCGGCTTCTTCTTGGAGACGCGCTTGGCGGCTTCCGCGAAGGCGCGGCCGTCCTTCAGGTCTTCGCAATGCATCGCGATGACGTTGGTGTTCTTGTCCTGCTCGAAGAAGGCGAGCAGATCGTCCTCGTCGATGTCCGACTTGTTGCCGAGACCGACGATCGCGGAGACGCCCATCTTGGCCGAACGCGAGAAGCCGATGATCGCCATGCCGATGCCGCCGGACTGCGACGACAGCGCCGCCGAACCCTTGACGTCGAAGGCGGTGCAGAAGGTCGCGCAGAGGTTGGCCGGAGTGTAGTAGAAACCGTAGATGTTCGGTCCCATCAGGCGGATGTCGTACTTCTTGCCGATCTTGACGATCTCTTCCTGAAGCTCAGGCTCGTTCGCTTCGGCGAAGCCCGATGGAATGAGAACGGCGCCGGGAATCTTCTTCTCGCCGCACTCGGTCAGCGCGCCGGCAACGAACTTCGCCGGAATCGCGAACACCGCCACGTCGACCTCACCAGGGATGTCCTTGACGCTCTTGTAGGCCTTGTGGCCGAGGATGTCGGCAGCCTTCGGGTGGACCGGGTAGATTTCGCCCTTGTAACCGCCATTGATGAGGTTCTTCATCACGGAGTTGCCGATCTTGCCGTCTTCGGCCGATGCGCCGATGACCGCAACCGACTTCGGCATCATGATCCGGTTCATCGCCTTGACGATTTCGGAATCCGGACGCGGAGCGGGCTTCGGCTTGTAGTTGAAATCGACGACGATGCGAACGTCAGCCGCAATCGCGTCCTTCTTGGTCGCGAACACCGGGTTGAGGTCGAGCTCGACGATTTCAGGGAAGTCGGTCACGAGCTGCGAGACGCCGACGATGATGGCGGCCAGCGCGTCACGGTTCACCGGATCGCCGCCACGAACGCCGTGCAGCATTTCCTTGGCCTGGATGCCGTCGAGCATCGACAGCGCGTCTTCCTTGGTCGCCGGAGCCATGCGGAAGGTGATGTCCTTGAGGACCTCGACCAGCACGCCACCGAGGCCGAACGCCACGAGCTTGCCGAACGAGTCGTCGGTGATCGAGCCGATGATCACCTCGGTGCCGCCCAGCAGCATCTGCTGAACCTGGATGCCTTCGATCTTGGCGTCGGCCTTGTACTTCTTTGCGTTGGCAAGAATGGTGTCGTAGGCGGCCTTCGCTGCGGCATCATCCTTGACACCGACGACAACGCCACCGGCTTCCGTCTTGTGCAGGATGTCCGGCGAAACGATCTTCATGACGACAGGGTAGCCCATGCCCGACGCGAGCTTGGCTGCCTCGTCGGCGGACTTCGCAAGACCTTCGCCCGGGACCGCGATGCCGTAAGCATCGCACACCAGTTTGCCTTCCGGGGCGGTCAGGCTGTTGCGGCCGTCCGCTTTGACTGCATCGAGAATTTTGCGGACGGAAGCTTTGTCGGTTGCCATATTATACTCCAATGTTGAGCGTTTTTAACGTTTGGTCCCAGGGCCGGATTTGATGTCCGGTAGTTCTTATAAAGTCAGGCGCGGCGAGGGCCGCAGTTCAGATTGCGCGCGATCCTACATCTTCATCCGGGTCTGTCACCTGCGATCGGTTTCAGGTGAAATTTACAGTCCGTTTCAGATAGATCGCTGAATTCCGGTGGTTTTCGGCAGCGGAGGGTCGCGCCGAGGAGGGCATTGCAGTCCGGTGCAAATTGACGGCAGCCTTGCAAATTTCTCCTTCCTTATAATGGCAACGGGCCCGCCCGGCGAACGCACCGGCGGGCCCGCTGATGTTGGAATCAGGTGGCGTACTGGCCGGCGGCACCAGGTGCAACCTGGCTGCGCTGGACCACGGACTTACGCCACGGCTTGAGCAGAACGACAGCAAGTAGTGCCGCGGCAATATTGGCTGCGGCCGCCAGCAGGAACACACCGTCCCAGCTGCCGGTTGACTGCTGCATGTAGTTTCCGAACGGCACCAGCAGCGCGGCGAAGCCCTTCGCAGTGTAGAGCAGGCCGGCGTTGGTGGTGGCGTACTTCGCGCCGAAGGTGTCGGTGCAGACCGCAGGGAAGAGGCTGTAGATCTCGCCCCATGCGAAGAACACCAGACCGGTGAGGATGACGAATCCGACCGGATTGTGACCCCAGAAGTAGAGCGCCAAGATGCCGAGTCCTTCGAAGCCGAATGCGACGAACATGGTGTTCTCGCGACCGATGCGGTCAGAAATCCAACCGAAGAAGGGACGCGTCAATCCGTTGAGGACGCGGTCGATCGTCGCGGCGAATGTGACGGTCGTCATGGTGATGCCCATCAGCGTCACCGGAATGTCGTTGAGGTGCCAGTCAGCCGCGATCGGCTTGAGGTTCGCGGTGACGAGAAGGCCGCCAGCGCCGACGATCACGAACATGAAGTACATCAGCCAGAAGATCGGCTGACGCGCGACCTCGGACGGACCGTAGTCGCGGCGGCTCTGCTGAATGGCGCTGCTCACCACCGGCGCAGGGGTCTGGCCGGGCTTCGGCGCCATGATGAACACGGCGAGGATCATGCAGATCACGCCCTGTCCAATGCCGAAGTTGAAGAACGCAGCCTGGAAACCGTCGGTCTTGATCATCGCCTGAATCGGCGCAACGGTCAGCGCGGAGCCGGCGCCGAAGCCCGCTGCGGTGATGCCGGCGCAAAGGCCGCGCTTGTCAGGAAACCACTTCAGCGCGTTGCCGACGCAGGTGCCGTAAACGCCGCCGGCGCCAACGCCCGCGATGACCTGGCCGATGTAGAAGCCGGTGAGCGAGGTGGCGTAGGAGTTGATCACCCAGCCGACTGCGCAGAGGAGGCCGCCAAAGAAGATGACGACGCGCGGGCCGTATTTATCCACAAACCAGCCTTCGACCGGCACCAGCCAGGTCTCGAACAGCACGAAGAGCGTGAATGCCCACTGAATTGCGGCGCGATCGAAGCCGAATTTTTTTTCGATGTCGGGGACGAAGAATGTCCACCCGTATTGAAGGTTAGCAATCATCACCATGCAGCCAACGCCGATGGCCAATTGGAGCCACCGGTAACTGTCGCTTACACGTGTCGTGTCACTTCCAGCAGAAACCGTCATAGTCGTTCCTCCCAATCGTGCGCTCTTACGGCGCGCGTGGGATCAATTTTGGTATATGATATGCCAATAGGCAAGAGGGAAAACCGAGCCGTCATCGCGCATCTGTAAAAATTCGGTTCATGCCGGACGCTTTTTTGGAAAAAAGTGATGTGTGAGAAGCGGATGGGTGAAACTGCGACCGGTGCAAAAGCATTTTGTCGCATTGCGGTGTTGGTGTTGTGCCCGGCTATCAAATTGGCGATCCAATTTAAAGGGTGGGTTCGGTTTGAGGGTGAGGGGCGGTGATGCCAGGGGCCTGTTGCGATTCCCGTGGGGCGCCCGAGAACCGGACAGGCTGTGCGACTCGCCAGTCGCGCCCTGAGGGCCTCCGGGCCCTTGCCGCCGGGAAGGCTGGGAGCGCGCTTTTTTATCGCAGGTATATCGCAGGGGGCTGATCGGGAGGCGATTGACAGTTGGTATTTGGTATGCCAAAGGTTTGCACATGACGCTCCTCGCCCGTAAGGCGAGCGCGGCGCATATCCGTTAGTCACGCATTACTGTCTCGGGGCGGTCGATGAAGTTCCGGAATGTTCAGCCTGATCAAGCGTTGGATTCTGACGGCGCGAACCTCATCCTCCGTACCTCTATGAATTCCAGTCCGGATGCCCATGTCTGCATTCGTGACCTTGAGTTGCACTGAAGAACACCTGAACTCGCAGCCGTTCGCCTATGTCTGGCGAACATTCCGTTTTGTAAGAGCAAGCCGCAATAAGCGGTAATACCCTTGGGGAGGCACTACATGTCAGTAGCAGCAGTAGCACAGAGCGTTGATGCGCAGCAGGATTTGACGGATGGCTTCCATCTCGTCATCGACGCGCTCAAGCTGAACGATATCAACACGATTTATGCCGTGCCGGGGATTCCGATTTCGGACCTCTGCCGCATGGCGCAGGGCGAGGGCATCCGTGTCATCTCGTTCCGTCACGAGCAGAACGCCGGCAACGCCGCCGCGATCGCCGGATATCTCACCAAGAAGCCCGGCATTTGCCTCACCGTTTCGGCTCCCGGCTTCCTCAACGGCCTGACGGCGCTGGCCAACGCCACCACCAACTGTTTCCCGATGATCCTGATCTCCGGATCGTCCGAGCGCGAGATCGTTGACTTGCAGCAGGGCGACTACGAGGAAATGGATCAGCTCGCGATCGCCAAGCCGCTCTGCAAGGCGGCTTTCCGCGTGCTGCATGCGCAGGATGTCGGCATCGGTATCGCCCGCGCGATCCGCGCTGCATGCTCCGGCCGTCCGGGCGGTGTGTATCTCGATCTGCCGGCGAAGTTCTTCTCGCAGGTCATGACCGCGGAAGAGGGCAACAAGTCGCTCGTCAAGGTCATCGACCCCGCGCCGGAGCAGATTCCCGCGCCGTCCGCCGTCAAGCGCGCGCTCGACGTTCTCAAGGGTGCCAAGCGTCCGCTGATCATTCTCGGCAAGGGCGCTGCCTATGCGCAGGTCGACGACAAGATTCGTGAGCTGGTCGAAAAGACCGGCATCCCGTTCCTGCCGATGAGCATGGCCAAGGGCGTTCTGCCGGACACGCATCCGCAGTCGGCGGGTGCCGCGCGTTCGACTGTGCTGAAGGATTCCGACGTCGTTCTGCTGATTGGCGCGCGACTCAACTGGCTGCTGTCGCACGGCAAGGGCAAGAGCTGGGGTACCGAGCCGAAGAAATTCATCCAGATCGACATCGAGCCGAAGGAAATGGACTCGAACGTCGAGATCGTCGCGCCGCTCGTGGGCGATATCGGCTCCTGCGTCTCCGCGCTGCTCGATGGAATGGGCAGCAAGTGGCAGGCAGCCCCAGCTGACTGGACTGGCGCTGTCAGTGCCAAGAAGGAAGCCAACATCGCCAAGATGGCTCCGAAGCTGATGAACAACGCTTCGCCGATGAACTACCACAGCGCGCTCGGCGCGTTGCGCGCGGTCATCAAGGAGCGCCCGGATGCGATCCTGGTCAACGAGGGCGCCAACACGCTCGATCTCGCGCGCGGCATCATCGACATGTACAAGCCGCGCAAGCGCCTGGACGTCGGCACCTGGGGCGTGATGGGCATCGGCATGGGCTTTGCCGTGGCGGCCGCAGTCGAAACCGGCAAGCCAGTGCTCGCCGTCGAGGGCGACAGCGCCTTCGGCTTCTCCGGCATGGAGGTGGAGACGATCTGCCGCTACAACCTGCCGGTCTGCGTCGTGATCTTCAACAACAACGGCATCTACCGCGGCACCGACGTCAATCCGACGGGCGGGCCGGATGTTGCGCCGATGGTGTTCGTCAAGGACGCCCGCTACGACAAGATGATGGAAGCCTTCGGCGGCGTCGGCGTCCACGTGACGACGCCGGATGAACTGAAGCGCGCCGTCAGCGCGGCGATGGACTCCGGCAAGCCGACCCTCATCAACGCTGTCATCGATCCGGCGGCGGGTACCGAGAGCGGCAACATCGGCAGCCTCAACCCGCAGAGCGTGGTGGTGCGCAAGAAGTAAGAATTCACGAATCTCTCCGCCGCGCCCAGCGCGGCGGAGATGAACTTAGAGGCGCTTGTAAAAACAAGAGAATCCAACGGAGAGGAAAACTATGAGCAAAGCACTGAACGGCGTGCGCATTCTCGACTTCACACATGTTCAATCCGGCCCGACCTGCACGCAGTTGCTCGCTTGGTTCGGTGCGGACGTGATCAAAGTCGAGCGTCCCGGTGTTGGCGACATCACGCGCGGTCAGCTGCAGGATGTCCCGAACGCGGACAGCCTTTACTTCACGATGCTCAATCACAATAAGCGTTCGATCACGCTCGACACCAAGAACCCGAAGGGCAAAGAAGTCCTGACCGAGCTCATGAAGGTGTGCGACGTGATGGTCGAGAACTTCGCCCCGGGCGTGCTCGATCGCATGGGCTTCCCCTGGGAGACCATCCAGAAGATCAATCCGAAGCTGATCGTCGCTTCGATCAAGGGCTTCGGCCCCGGTCCCTTCGAGGATTGCAAGGTTTACGAGAACGTCGCGCAGTGCACCGGCGGCTCGGCTTCGACCACGGGCTTCCGTGACGGCCTGCCGCTCGTGACCGGCGCCCAGATCGGCGACAGCGGCACCGGCCTGCATCTCGCTCTTGGCATCGTCACCGCGCTTTATCACCGCACCCATTCGGGCAAGGGCCAGCGCGTCACCGTCGCGATGCAGGACAGCGTGCTCAACCTGTGCCGCGTCAAGCTGCGCGACCAGCAGCGCCTCGCTCACGGCCCGCTCAAGGAATACAGCCAGTTCGGCGAGGGCATCCCGTTCGGCGATGCCACCCCGCGCGCCGGCAACGACTCCGGTGGTGGCCAGCCGGGCCGCATCGTCAAGTGCAAGGGCTGGGAGACCGATCCGAACGCTTACCTCTACTTCATCACCCAGGCTCCGGTCTGGGAGAAGATCTGCGACGTCATCGGCGAGCCCACCTGGAAGACCGATCCGAACTACGCCAAGCCGGCCGCTCGTCTGCCGCGCCTGAACGAGATCTTCGCTCGGATCGAGCAGTGGACCATGACCAAGACCAAGTTCGAGTGCATGGATATCCTCAACAAGGTCGACATTCCGTGCGGCCCGATCTTGTCGATGAAGGAAATCTCGGAAGACAAGTCGCTCTACGCCACCGGCACGCTGGTCGAAGTCGATCATCCGGTGCGCGGCAAGTACATCTCGGTCGGTAACCCGATCAAGCTGTCGGACAGCCCGGCCAAGGTCGAGCGCTCGCCGCTGCTCGGTGAGCACACCGAGGAGATCCTGAGCCAGGTGTTGAAGTTCTCAGCCAACCAGATCGGCGAAGTTCGCTCGTCGGGTGCAATCGGCCAAGTGCCGATGGCGGCTGAATAATACCCTCTCCCCCGAGGATGACTTTGCCGGGACAGTAGTCCCGGCATTTTTTTTGCCCGCGTTCTGGCGTCAGGAGCCGGAACGGATGCCCGGTCTTTGAGTTCCTCGTGAGATGTCGCTGACGCCATCTGCGCGCTGGACAGCGCATGGAGGGCGCAGGCTTTGCGATGCAAACCTCCGAGGGGGGCTTTTTGCAGCCGTAACGACTAGTCAGATAGGCGAATACAACCCAGTTTCTTGGTAAGTTTAATGTTGGCAAAAAAGTCAACAGCGAATGACTAATTGCGTTCTTTAGTCGCACCGTCTATCAGGCGATCAGTCCCGCGCAGATCAGGATGGTACCCCCATGTCGGACTCATTCATTTCCAAAAAAACTTCTTATTCGCTGGCCGCGATTGCCGCGGCGGCTCTTGCCTTGTCGGCTGGCACGGCGATGGCGAAGGATATCGTGTTCGGAGCCTCGGTGCAGCTCACCGGGCCGGTCGCCAATACCGGGCGCTATTATCGCGATGCCTATGAGCTGGCGATCGAGAAGATCAATGCCGCAGGCGGTGTCAAGGTCGGCAACGAGAAGCAGAAGCTGGTTCTGAAGCTTTACGACAACCAGTCCGACGTCAATCTGAGCGTGCGGCAGTACACGCAACTCGTTTCGCAGGACAAGGTCGATTTCCTGCTCGGACCGTTCGCCAGCAACTTCGCGCTCGCGGATTCCGCAGTGTCGGAGAAGTACAAAATTCCGATGGTGCAGGGCGGTGGTGCATCCGACCAGATCTTCTCGCGCAAGTTCAAATACATTTTCGGTACGCTGGCGCCCGCCAGCAACTATTTCGGCTCCACCATCGACATGATGAAGAGCCTCAACCCCGCGCCGAAATCTGTCGCGCTGCTCTATGCCGATGACTCCTTCGACGTCTCCGTTGCGGACGGCACCCGTCCGAAACTGAAGGCCGCTGGCTTCGATGTGGTGATGGACGAGCGTTACAGCACCAACGCCACCGACTTCAACTCGCTGCTGTCGCAGGTTCGCAGCAAGAATGTCGATGCCGTGCTGGTCGCCGGCCACGAAACCGAAATTCTCAATTTCGTGCGTCAGGCCAAGAGCCTCACCGTCGCGCCGAAGATGTATTCGTTCACCGTCGGCGTACCGAGCGAGGACTTCCGCAAGGCGCTCGGCAAGGATGCCGACTATGCTTTCGGCATGACCGCGTGGCTGCCCTCGGCGAGCCAGAAGGACCGCTGGTTCGGCGATGCCGAGAAGTTCGCCCATGAGTACAAGGCGAAGTTCGGCTACGAGCCCGATTACCACGCCGCGTCCGGCGCGGCCGATGTCGAGGCGCTGGTGCAGGCGATCGAGGATGTCGGCTCGACCGATCCGGCCAAGGTGCGCGACGCGCTCGCCAAGGTGAAGTTCAGCAGTCTCTATGGCCCGATTGCGTTCGGCGAGAACGGCCAGATCGATCTGCCGCAGACCGTGATTCAGGTGCAGGCCGACGCGCTTGTCGCGATCCACGATGCAAGCGGTGCGCTCAAGCCGGCGAAATATCCGATGCCGGCGTGGAACGCGCGCTAAAGCGTTTTCGATCTGTGGATACCTGTCCGCGTGGAGAACGTGTCCAGAAAACGAAGTCTTTCACCGCTTCATGAAGCGGTGGAGGACTTCAAATCGTCCTGACGAGAAATAAGGGTAGGGGGACCAGGTGGACCTGCTCGCGCAAATCCTGATCAACGGTGTCCTGCTGGGCGGGCTCTACGCCGTCATGGCCCTCGGCCTCGCTTTGGTGTGGGGCGTGCTGAACATCGTCAATCTCGCGCACGGTGCCTTCATCATGCTCGGCGCCTATGTTTCCTGGCACCTTTACACCTATCTGCACATCGATCCCTTCCTGGGGTTGCCGATCACGGCGGTGGTGATGTTCGCGGTCGGTTACGCCATGCAGCGCGGGCTGCTCAACCTCGTGGTCCGTGCGCCGATGTTCAACACGCTGCTGATCACCTTCGGCATCGAGGTGGTGCTGACCTATCTCGCGCAACTCGCCTTCTCGGCGGACTTCCGCACCATCAACCCCTCTTATGCCGGCGACAGCTTCCAGTTCGGGCCGGTGGTGCTGCCGGTCGCCCGGTTGCTCGCCTTCGGCATCGCCATCGTCCTCACCGTGGGGATGTGGCTGTTCCTGCTGCACACCAAGCTCGGCCGCGCGATCCGCGCCACCGCGCAGAACCTCGTCGCGGCGCGGCTCTATGGGGTCGAGCCGCGGCATCTCTACGCCATGACCTTCGGCATCGGCATCGCGCTGGCTGGCGCCGCCGGCGGCCTTTACGGCACCGTGTCGCAGATCAACCCCTATATCGGCGCGTCGCTGACGGCGAAGTCTTTTGCGATTTCGATTATCGGCGGCCTCGACAACCCGCTCGGCGTGATCGTCGGCGGCCTGTTCCTCGGCGTCATTGAATCGCTGGCCGCGCTTTATATCGGCCCGACCTTCGCTGACGTCGCGAGCTTCGGCGTACTGGTGCTGGTGCTGATCGTGCGGCCGAGCGGCCTGTTGGGGAAGACGGCATGAGTGCGCTGCGTATTCCCCTGATCCTGCTTGCGCTGGTCGTCCTCGCCGCGGTGCCGTGGTTCGGCTCCGACGTTCTGGTGCAGTTTGGCATTAATGCGCTGCTGCTCGCCGTGCTGGCGCAGGGCTGGAACATCATTGGCGGCTACACCGGCTACGCCTCGTTCGGCAATTCTGTGTTCTACGGCCTCGGCAGCTATGGCGTCGGCATCGCCATGGTGCAGTGGGAACTGCCGTTCGCGGTCGGCCTCGTGTTCGGCGTGGTGCTGTCAGTGACCTTTGCCGTGCTGCTCGGCATTCCGGTGCTGCGGCTCAAGGGGCATTATTTCGCGATCGCCACCCTCGCGCTGGCGCAGGTGATGACGGCGATCGTCTCCAACGTGAAGCTGGCGGGCCAGAACATCGGCCTCGTGCTGCCGCCGCTCAACAACGACCTGCTGTTCTACGAATCCGCGCTGGCGCTGCTGGTGGCGGTGACGCTGACGATCTGGTGGCTGTCGCGCAGCCGCTTCGGCTTCGGCCTGATCGCCATCCGCGAGAACGAGGAGGGCGCCGCGGTGATGGGCGTCAACACCACGCTCTACAAGGTGCTGGCGTTCGCGCTGTCCGGCGTGTTCAGCGCGCTGGCCGGCGGCATCCATGCCTATTGGGTCACCTTCATCGATCCGGAGAGCGCCTTCGACATCAGCCTGAACGTGAAGATGATCATCATGGCGGTGTTCGGTGGCCCGGGCACCATTTTCGGCCCGATCGTCGGCGCGCTGTCACTGTCGGCGGTGTCCGAATTCCTCTCGAGCGAGATCACCAGCATCGCGGGCCTGTTCTTCGGCATTGTGGTGGTGGCGGCGGTGGTGCTGATGCCGCGTGGTCTTGCCGACATGCTGCGGCGCTTCCGCAAGACCGGCTGGCGCTATTTCGCGGAAAACATCAGGGCGAACCGGCTGTGAGCGCGATCCTCGAAGTTAAGAACGTGACGCGGCGCTTTGCCGGCCTGATCGCCGTCAATAACGTCAGCTTCTCGCTGCAACCCGGTGAAATCCTTGGGATTATCGGGCCGAACGGGGCCGGCAAGACCACCCTGATCAGCCTGATCAGCGGCACGCTGCCGCCGACCTCCGGCGAGATCCTGTTCGAGGGCAAGTCGCTTCTCGACGTGCCCGCCTACAAACGGGCGCGGCTCGGCATCGGCCGCACCTTCCAGATCATGCGGCCGTTCCCCGGTCTGTCGGTGCTCGACAACGTCGCGGTCGGCGCGCTGTTCGGTCATGGCGGCGGCGATACGCAGCTCGCCAGAGCGCGGGAGAAGGCGCGGGCGCAGCTCGATTTTGTCGGTCTCGGGGCGTATGCCGATCAGCGCGCCGACGAGCTTGGCGGGCCGGGCCGCAAGCGGCTGGAGCTCGCCAAGGCGCTGGCGATGCAGCCCAAGATCCTGCTGTGCGACGAGGTGATGGCGGGGCTCAACCACGTCGAGATCGACGAGGTGATCGAGGTCATTCGCAAGGTCCGCGACGAGGGCATCAGCATCCTCGTGATCGAGCATGTCATCAAGGCAATCAAGAGCTTGTCAGATCGCCTTCTCGTTCTGCATCACGGTGAGAAGATCGCCGATGGCGATCCGGAGACCGTGCTGTCGAACAAGGATGTGGTCGAAGCCTATCTGGGCAAGAGGCGGGCATGACAGCAGCTCCGCAGAAAAACGGCGAGGCGCTGCTCAAGGTGAGCGGGCTGGGTGGCGGCTATGGCGGCATGCCGGTGCTGCACGACATCTCGCTTGAGATCCGTCCCGCCGAGATCGTGGCGCTGGTCGGCAGCAACGGCGCGGGCAAGACCACGCTGCTGCGTGCGCTGTCGCGCGTGCTGGCGTGTACCGGCCAGATCGTGCTGAACGGCAAGAACCTCGTGCCGATGACGCCGGACCAGGCGTTCGGTGTCGGCCTCGTGCAGGTGCCGGAAGGCCGGCAATTGTTCGACCGCATGACGGTGCAGGACAACCTGTTGATGGGTGCGTTCCAGCGTAGCGACAAGGCGGCAATCGCGCGCGACCTCGACCGGATGTACACGCTGTTTCCGCGGCTCTCCGAGCGGCGCAGGCAGATCGCCGGCAGCATGTCGGGCGGCGAGCAGCAGATGTGCGCCATGGCGCGCGGGCTGATGGCGGCGCCGCTATTGCTGATGATCGACGAGATGAGCCTGGGCCTCGCGCCGGTGATCGCCGAGCAGTTGATGGACGTGCTGGCCGCGATCCGCGCCGAGGGCGTCACCGTGCTGCTGGTCGAGCAGGACATCCATCTGGCGCTGTCCGGGGCCGATCGCGGCTATGTGATGGAGACCGGCCGTATCGTCCATAGCGGCAGCGCCAAGGACCTGATCGACGATCCGGAGGTCCGCCGCGCCTATCTGGGGCTTTAGGCAGCCTTCCATTTCCCGCACAACGCGATAGATAGTGCGGGATGCAGTCGCAATCCGTTGACATAAAAGCCGAAACCGGCGTGGCCGAAAGCCACCGGTTTTCTGTCGCGCCCATGATGGACTGGACCGATCGGCATTGCCGGGCGTTCCATCGGCTGCTGACGCGTCGGGCGAAGCTCTACACCGAGATGCTGACCACGGGTGCCGTGATTCACGGTGACCGGGCACGGCTGCTCGGCTTCGACGCCAGCGAGCACCCGGTGGCGCTGCAATTGGGTGGCTCGCAGCCGCAGGACCTCGCGACCAGTGCGAAGACCGGCGAGGATTTCGGCTATGACGAGATCAACCTCAATGTCGGCTGTCCGTCCGATCGGGTGCAGGACGGCCGCTTCGGCGCCTGCCTGATGGCCGAGCCGCAGCTCGTCGCCGACTGCGTCGTAGCGATGAAGCGCGCGGTGGCGATCCCGGTGACGGTGAAGTGCCGCATTGGCATCGACGACCAGGACCCTGAAATCGCTCTGGATATGCTGGCCCGTGCGGTGGTTGCCGCTGGTGCGGACGAACTTATCGTCCACGCCCGCAAGGCGTGGCTGCAGGGTCTGTCGCCGAAGCAAAACCGCGATATCCCGCCGCTCGACTATGACCGGGTCTATCGCCTGAAAGTGGCGCTGCCGCAGGTGCCGGTCATCATCAATGGCGGCGTTGTCAGCATCGAGGAGGCGCGGCGTCATCTCGATCATGTCGATGGCGTGATGATGGGCCGCGCGGCCTATCAGGAGCCGTGGCGGCTGCTCGCGGTCGATCCGGAGATATTCGGTGTCGCTGCGCCGCATGCGTCGATGCGGGCGGCGCTGGAAGCGTTCTTCCCCTATATCGAGGATCAGCTTGCACGCGGCACGCGGCTGCATGCGATCACCCGGCATCTGGTCGGCGCGTTCCATGGCGTGTCCGGCGCGCGCGCCTATCGCCGGGCGCTGGCGGAGAATTGCACCCCGGCGGGAGCGGGGCTCGATCAATTGCGCGAGGCGATCGACCGGGTCGGGCAGAGCGAGGCCGCGCCGGTCGCGGCGTGAGCGTTACGGATAACCGTGCAGCACCAGCTTGTCGGGCCGCACTTCCCAGCTTTCCAGCCGGTTGAGGAAGCTCATGCCGAGCAGGTTGGATTTCATCTGGCCCTTCGGCACCACCAGCGCCGGCACCGACAATTCCACCAGCTTGCCGATAGCGAGGCGATCGAGCGTCAGCCGCGCGGCGCGCACGCGCCCGCCCGCGGTCTCGACATCGACATCGTAGCTGGCGAGTTCGAGCGGCAGGCCCGCGGCTTTCGCGGTCTCGTAGGTCAGCACCACCGAGGTTGCGCCGGTGTCGATCACCATCGGCGCCGGCACGCCGTTGATCTTGGCGCGCAGCGCGAAGTCGCCGTTATGGGCGCGGGAAATTTCGACCGCCCGCGTGCTGCGGCTGGTGTAGTGGTTGACTGCATTCAGCGCGGTTCGCTTCGCGCTCTCGAACCCCTTGGGATTTTGCACGGCGAAGATCGAGCCGGCGGTGCCGAACAGCACGATGATGACCGTCAGAAACCGGATCATGCCGCACCTGCCGTCATGCTGTCGGTGGTCAGCAGACCTCGAGCCAGCGCACCAGTGCGGGAGGCACCTTCATGCCGGCATCGGTCATGCGCTGCACCAGCGCCGCCATGATGGCCGCGCGCTCCTCGGGTGCCAGCGCGGCCCAGTCGGAAATCTCCTGCAGCGTGCGGCCGCAGCCAAGACACAGTCCGGTCTTGGGGCTCATGACGCAGACGGAGATGCACGGCGACTCGTAGCTCATGCCTCATATAAAGGGCCGCCGGGGCGTCAGTGCAAGCCATGCCGTGTGCCATGGATCAGAGTCCCGTTCCGGCATTCATGATCGGCTTGTGGCGCGGGCGCGCCTTGTCGCCGGTGTGCTCGGGTTGCAGCGGCGGGGCTTCCTCTGTCATCGGCGCCAGCGCTGCCATCACTCGCTCCGGCGGGAAGGTGATGATCACTTCGGTGCCGATCCGCAGCTTCGATTTCAGCGTGAAGGTGCCGCCATGCATGTCGATCAGGCTCTTGGCGATCGGCAAGCCGAGGCCAGCGCCCTGTTCGGCGGACTTGATCGAGTTCGAGCCCTGGCCGAACGAGGCGAGCACGATCGGGATTTCCTCTTCGGGAATGCCCGAGCCGTTGTCCTTGACGCTGAGATACTGTCCGCCCGAAGCGGTCCAGCCTGCCTTGAGCCAGATTTCCCCGCCCTGCGGCGTGAACTTGATCGAATTCGAGAGCAGGTTGAGCACGATCTGCCGCGTGGCGCGCTCGTCGCCCCACAGCTTCGGCATGTCCTGCTCGAACACCTCGTGAATGGTGATGCCGCGGCTGGAGGCGCGCAGCTTCAGGAGGTGGTGACATTCCGCCACCACGTGCACCAGCGAGAACGGCTCCTCGTTGAGTTCGTAGCGGCCGGCCTCGATGCGCGACAGATCGAGGATTTCGTTGATCAGGTTGAGCAGATGCACGCCGGAGTTATGGATATCCGCCGAATAGTCCTTGTAGACCGCCACGGCATGCGCGCCGAAAATCTCGCTTTTCATCACCTCGGAGAAGCCGAGGATGGCGTTGAGCGGGGTGCGCAATTCATGGCTCATCTGCGCAAGGAAGCGTGACTTCGACACATTGGCGGCTTCGGCGCGATAGCGCGCCTCGTCCGAAATCGCCTTGGATTGTTCGAGTTCGCCGATCAGCGCGTCCTTTTCCGCACGCGCCTCGAGCGTCGCCAGCGTGGTCGAGTGCAGGCGGTGCGCCAGCAGTGCGAAATAGCATTCGGCGGTGACGGCGAGCGCCGCGAGCACATAGTCGTCGAACGTGCCGCGGACCACGAAGCTGATGGCGATCGAGGCCGTCACCGGAATGGTCGCCGCAAAGGCGGCAATCGGCAGGCTCGCCGCCAGCATGCTGGAGACCGCAACCACCAGCAGCATGATGAAGACCATCAGCGTGTTGGAGACGGTGTTGGCGCTTGACGGATGCAGCAGGATGGTAGTCCAGGCAAGGCCATAGAGCAGATCGAGGGCGACGAAGCGGCCGCGCCACGCCTTGGTGACGCCGGGCGTAGGCTGGATGGTGAGAAAGCGGGTGCAGAAGCGCACGACCACGGCATGGATCGCGAGCATGCTGCAGGTCCAGATGCCGGCAGTGAGCGGCGGAATCCAGAGGCTCGACAAGAGGCCGGTAGCGACCACCAGCAGCACCACCACCAGCGAAGCCGACAGGCGGGTCTGGGCGTATTGCCGCAGCAGTTCGTGGTCGAAGGCCGGCCGCGTGCCGCTGGTCGAGGTGAGGCGGTCGCGCGCCTCGCGGACGCGCTGGGTCGCTGCACGCCGGTTGCGAGCCGGGGGCGTCGCAGTTGTTTCCGGTGAAGGAGACGTGGACTCACTCATCGACAAACCAAACCCTGGACGCAAACCAACAACTGACTTCGGCGAAATCTATTTCTGGCGTGAAAACCTTAAGAGGAGGCTTAAAGATCGGTTTAATCAGGTTAATAAGATGTGAATCCGGCCTGCGGGAATGGACGCATCGCCCTGATTGCTGTGCATGACGACAGGAAATCCTGGGCATGCCGTCGATGCGCCGTTGCAGTTGGCGGAGGCGAGGAGCGGCAGCGAAATCCGAAGGGATCAGGTCGCGCCGGAATTCGCCGCACCGCGCCGGATCAGTTCGACCTCGCGGATCGCCGGAATGTCCTTCAGGCGATCCCTGAAGCCGGCAATATCCTGCGACGACACCTTGTTGAGCAGCACCAGCACCTCGTCGCTGCCGTCGTCGTTCCGGGTCTCGACCACGAAACGCTTGATCTAGCTGACGCGGATATCCAGCGCCTGCCGCAGATCCTCCGGCGTGAACGCGCCTTGCTCCACCGTAATGCGGAATTGGCAGGTCTGGTTGCGCGCGCGATAGGCTTCCTCCAGCGGCTTCACGCCGGCGAGGATGATCAGGATCACGATGGCGGAGGCGAGGCCGGCGAAATACAGCCCGCCGCCGATCGCAATGCCGATCGCAGCGACGGTCCAGATGCTGGCGGCGGTGGTCAGTCCCTTGACGATCTCGCCGCGCGCCAGGATCGAGCCCGCGCCGAGAAAGCCAATGCCGGAGACCACCTGCGCCGCGATCCGGGACGGATCGAGCACGGTATGCTGCTGATCGAGCACCTGGGCGAAGCCGTAGGCGGAGACGATCATGATCAGGCAGGAGCCGACGCAGACCAGCATGTGGGTGCGGATGCCGGCCGCCCATAACAGGCGCTCCCGTTCAAAGCCGATCAGGCTGCCGAGTGCAGCGGCGGTGATCAGGCGGACCAGGATTTCCGTGTTCGTGACCATGGGAGTCCCCCGGGTGCACGCTCAATGAAAGATCGGGATCAGCCAATATACAAGGGCCGCGATGACTGCGGATGCTGGAATCGTGATGACCCAGGCCACCACGATGGAGCTGGCGATGTTCCAGCGCACCGCCGAAAGCCGCCGCGCCGAGCCGACGCCGACGATGGCGCCGGTGATGGTGTGGGTGGTGGAGACCGGCACGCCGAGCGCGGTCGCGGTGAACAGCGTGATCGCGCCGCCGGTCTCGGCGCAGAAGCCCTGCATCGGGGTAAGGTGGGTGATGCGGCTGCCCATGGTGCGCACGATGCGCCAGCCGCCCATCAGCGTGCCGAGCGCCATCGCCGACTGGCAGGCAATCACCACCCAGAACGGCACGTGAAAGGTGTCGCCGCCATAGCCCTGGGAGAACAGCAGGATCGCGATGATGCCCATGGTCTTCTGCGCATCGTTGCCGCCATGGCCGAGCGAGTAGAGCGAGGCCGAGCCGAATTGCAGGATGCGAAACGCGCTGTCCACCATGAACGGCGTCGAGCGCGCCGACGCCCATGACACGACCATCACCAGGAACAGCGCCAGGATGAAGCCGATCAGCGGCGACAGGAAGATCGCGAGGATGGTCTTGCTCAATCCGACCCATTGCATTGCCGACCAGCCGGCCTTGACGAGGCCTGCGCCGACAAGGCCGCCGATCAGGGCATGCGACGACGAGGAGGGGATGCCGAGCCACCAGGTCAGGATGTTCCAGATGATCGCGCCCATCAGCGCGGCGAAGATCACCTGCGGATCGACGATGTTGGGATCGATGATGCCGACGCCGAGCGTCTCGGCGACATGGAGGCCGAAGAACAGGAAGGCGATGAAGTTGAAGAACGCCGCCCAGAACACCGCGTAGTGCGGCTTGAGCACGCGGGTCGAGACGATGGTGGCGATCGAGTTCGCCGCGTCGTGCAGTCCGTTGAGGAAATCGAACAGCAACGCCGTCGCGATCAGCGCGATCAACAGCGGAAGGGCGAGCGTGGCGGTCAACGGGATTCCTTAGACCTGTTCGATCACGATGCTGCTGATCTGGTTGGCGACGTCGTCGAAGCGGTCGGCGACCTTCTCCAGATGATCATAGATTTCCGCGCCGACGATGTATTCCATGGTGTTGCCGGTGCGGTATTTGATGAACAGATCCTTGAGGCCGAGATCGTGCAGGTCATCGACCTTGCCTTCCAGCCGTGTCAGCTCCTCGGCGATGGCCGACAGGGTGGAGACGTTGGTGCCGATCGAGCGCAAGAGCGGAATGGCGCGGACCACCAGGGTCGCGCAATGGGCGATGATCCCGCCCATTTCCTGCATCGGCAGTTCGAACGTGCGCACCTCGAACAGCCGCACCGCCTTCGCGGTCTGCTGCATCTGGTCGATGGCGTCGTCCATTGAAGTAATCAGATTTTTGATATCGCCACGGTCGAACGGAGTGATGAAGGACCGGCGGATCGCCAACATCACCTCGCGGGTGATGTTGTCGGCATCGTTCTCGTGGCGGTTGATCTTCTCGCAAAAAGCCTCGATTTCGTCGCCGCCGCGCAGCATGCCCTGCAGCGCCTGGGCGCCGTCGACGAGGGTCTGGGAGTGGCGGACAAAAAGTTCGAAAAACTGGTCTTCCTTGGGCATCAGAGCCCTGAACCAACGCATTGCTGCCGCTCCTGCCAGCCCGCCTCCAGATGAACCTTCTATGGCATTTAATTGAAAGCCCGAAAGCGGATTTGACGCCTTTGGCGGCTTCATCCACCGCTTTAGCCAGCCCCGCTTGGGCCATTTTCGAGCCGCCGAGCCATGCGCCTTGCGGCATTGAGAGCATCCGGAACCGGTTGGCTGCCAGTTCTATGAGATGCTATGGTTTTATCCACAAAACCCGCAAAAACGGTGCGCAGGTCTGCGGCCATTCCCGCCTATCGCACCATCATGAGGAGACAAAATTGAGCGTCACGAAAGAGCAGGTTCTTGAGAATCTGGCCAAGGTCATGACCCCGCGGGGCGTGCCGCTGCCGCAGGCCAATGTGCTCTCGGGCATCACCGTCAATGATGGCAAGGTATTCTTCTCGATCAGCGTCGATGCCGCTGAGGCGCCGGCGTGGGAAGACGTGCGCGCGCGCGCGGAGGCCGCGGTCCGGGCAATTTCCGGCGTCTCTTCGGCGATGGTCGCGCTCACCGCCGAGCGGCGGCCGGGCAGCGGGCCGACCGCAGCGCCGGCGGGCGTCAAGCCGGCCGCCTCGCATCGGCCGCCGGGCGCTCATGGCGAGAACCCGATGGGCAAGCAGCAGCAGATTCCGGGCGTCAAATCGATCATTGCGGTGGCGTCCGGTAAGGGCGGCGTCGGCAAATCGACGACGGCGATCAATCTTGCGCTGGCCTTGCGCGATCTCGGCCTGCGCGTCGGCCTGCTCGATGCCGATATCTATGGACCTTCGGTGCCGCGTCTCACCGGCACGCTCGATCGCCCCGAGGTGAACGAGAACAAGAAAATGATTCCGATCGAGCGGTTCGGTCTGCCGCTGATGTCGATCGGCTTCCTCGCCGGCGAGGAAACGCCGATGATCTGGCGTGGTCCGATGGTGATGTCGGCGATCAAGCAGATGCTGTGGGACGTGGCGTGGGGCACGCTCGACGTGCTGGTCGTCGATATGCCGCCTGGCACCGGCGACGCGCAACTCTCGCTCGCCCAGCAGGTGCCGCTGCGCGGTGCGGTGATCGTGTCGACGCCGCAGGATCTTGCGCTGATCGACGCGCGGCGCGGCATTGCGATGTTCGCGAAGGTGGATGTGCCGACCCTCGGCATCGTCGAGAACATGAGCTACTTCCAGTGTCCCAATTGCGGCACGCGGTCGGATATTTTCGGCCATGGCGGCGCGCGCCACGAAGCGGAGCGGCGCGGCGTGCCGTTCCTCGGCGAGGTTCCGTTGCACATGACGATCCGCGAATCTTCCGACAGCGGTACGCCGGTGGTGGAAAGCGAGCCTAACGGACCGCATGCCGAGGTCTATCGCGCGATTGCTTCGAAAATCAGAGACCGTCTGCAGGGCATCATCACCGCAGCCTGAATACATTTCGAAAGAAGACGTGAAGAGGCCGGCCTATGCGACTTTCGTTTAGGCCGACTTCGCTGCGTTTTTGGGCTGTTCCGTGCTAGACACCTGCCTTCACGGTCATAAAAAACGTGAAACCTCCCGAGGAGAATTTCTGATGAAACGACGTGATTTTCTGAAAGTCTCGACCGCTGGCGCGGCGGTCGCAGCCGTTGCCTCGCCGGCAATTGCGCAGTCGATGCCCGAGATCAAGTGGCGTCTGACTTCCAGCTTCCCGAAGTCGCTCGACACGATCTATGGCGCCGCCGAGATCATGGCGAAGCATGTTGCCGAAGCGACCGACAACAAGTTCCAGATTCAGGTGTTCGCGGCGGGCGAAGTGGTGCCCGGCCTGCAGGCGCTGGACGCAACTTCGAACGGCACCGTCGAGATGTGCCACACCGCGACCTATTACTATGTCGGCAAGGACCCGACCTTCGCGATCTACGCGGCGGTCCCGTTCGGCCTGAATTCGCGCATGCAGAATGCGTGGTGGTACCAGGGCGGCGGCGAGCAGCTCGGCAACGAGTTTTTCAAGAAGTACGGTGTGATCGGCCATCCCTGCGGCAACACCGGCACCCAGATGGGCGGCTGGTTCCGCAAGGAGATCAAGACGGTTGCCGATCTGTCCGGCCTCAAGATGCGTATCGGCGGCATCGCCGGTCAGGTGCTGGCAAAGCTCGGCGTGGTGCCGCAGCAGCTCGCCGGCGGCGACATCTATCCGTCGCTGGAGAAGGGCACCATCGACGCGGCCGAGTGGATCGGCCCTTATGACGACGAGAAGCTCGGCTTCAACAAGGTCGCGCCGTTCTACTACTACCCGGGCTTCTGGGAAGGTGGTCTGGTCGTGCACTCGCTGACCAACCTCGAGAAGTGGAATTCACTGCCCAAGAGCTACCAGTCGATCCTGAGCAACGCCAACGCCTACGCCAACAGCTATATGGCTGCGCGTTACGACGTTCAGAACCCCGGCGCGCTTAAGCGTCTGGTTGCCAGCGGTACCCAGCTTCGTCCGTTCAGCAACGAGGTGCTTGAGGCGAGCCTCAAGGCGACCAACGAGTTGTGGGCTGAAATCTCCGCCAAGAACCCCGACTTCAAGAAGTCGATCGAGGCGATGCAGGCCTTCCGCGGCGACGAATATCTGTGGTGGCAGGTCGCCGAGTACACCTTCGACAGCTTCCAGATCCGCTCGCGCACCCGCGGCTGATCCCGTAACCAAGCATCCGATTATCGATCCGGCCCTCGCAAGAGGGCCGGATTTTTATTTTGGGGCGGCGGCAAGCTCCGGAGGCGGTTTTCCCGTTGCTTGCGGCGGGCGCGGGCGGAATGATGGGCCCAACGCTGGCGGGGGCCTTGAGTCCGACAGGATCTGCGCCGTATGCATCGTTGCAATTCATAAAATTCAGTTGTGAGGAGACGCCTGATGAAACGACGTGATTTCCTGAGAGCTTCGGCTGCGGGCGCCACCGCCGCGGCCGTGGCTTCGCCGGCCATCGCCCAGTCGATGCCCGAAATCAAATGGCGAATGACGTCGAGCTTTCCAAAATCGCTGGATACGCTTTACGGCGCGGGCGAGGTGATGGCCAAGCAGGTCGCCGAGATGACCGACAATAAATTCCAGATCCAGGTGTTCGCGGCGGGTGAGGTGGTACCCGGCCTGCAGGCACTGGATGCGGCCTCGAACGGCACCGTCGAGATGGGTCACAGCGTGGCCTATTACTATGTCGGCAAGGACCCGACCTTCGCGGTCTTTTCCTGCGTGCCGTTCGGCCTCAACGCCAGGATGCAGAATTCGTGGTGGTATCAGGGCGGCGGCGAGCAGCTCGGCAACGAGTTCTTCAAGAAGTACAACGTGATCGCGCATCCCTGCGGCAACACCAACACTCAGATGGGCGGCTGGTTTCGCAAGGAGATCAAGACCCTTGCCGATCTGTCCGGTCTTAAGATGCGGATCGGAGGCATCGCCGGGCAGGTGCTTGCTAAGGTCGGCGTGGTGCCGCAGCAGCTTGCCGGCAGCGATATCTATCCGGCGCTGGAGAAGGGCACCATCGACGCCGCCGAATGGGTCGGGCCGTATGACGACGAGAAGCTCGGCTTCAGCAGGGTGGCGCCGTTCTATTATTATCCGGGCTTCTGGGAGGGCGGACCGATGATCCACACCTTCACCAACCTCGACAAGTGGAACGCGCTGCCCAAGCATTATCAGGCGATCCTCGCCAATGCGACGACCAACGCCAACACCTACATGGCGGCGCGTTACGATCTGCAGAATCCCGCGGCGCTGAAGCGCCTGGTCGCCAACGGCACCCATCTTCGCCCGTTCAGCAACGAAATCCTGGAGGCCAGCCTGAAGGCGACCAACGAGCTGTGGATCGAGCTCTCTGCCAAGAATGCCAACTTCAAGAAGGCGATCGAGGCGATGCAGACCTATCGCGGCGACGAGTATCTGTGGTGGCAGGTCGCCGAATACACCTTCGACAGCTTTCAGATTCGCTCGCGCACACGCAGTTAAGCTGTCGCTCGGTCAAAAAACAGAAACCCGGCCCTCGCGAGAGGGCCGGGTTTCTTGTTGTCGGAGATAGCGGTGGGCAATCCTACTTGATGACGGGCGGATTGAGATCGAGCTGCGGCATATCCATCTGCGGAATCTGGAAGTCCACCTTGGCCGGATCGACCGTCGACTGCGCTCCTTTGTAGTGCATCACCATCTGCGGGAAGAGGACCACCAGACAGACCATGATGACCTGGATGATGACGAAAGGCACGGAGCCCCAGTAAATCTGTCCCGTCGTAACAGGCTCCATCATCTTGCCGCTGACGCGATCGGTATAAGGCTCCTTGGGCGCAACCGATCGCAGGTAGAACAGGGCAAATCCGAACGGCGGGTGCATGAACGAAGTCTGCATGTTCACGCCAAGGATGACACCGAACCAGATCAGATCGATTCCGAGCTTTTCCGCGACGGGGCCGAGCAGGGGGATGATGATGAAGGCGAGTTCGAAGAAGTCGAGGAAGAAGGCGAGGACGAAGACGAAAGCGTTGACGAACAGCAGGAAGCCGACCTGGCCGCCGGGTAGCGAGACCAGCAGTTCCTCGACCCAGCGGTGACCATCAACGCCGTAGAAGGTCAGAGAGAAGACGCGCGCGCCGACGAGAATGAACATCACGAAGGCCGACAGCTTCGCGGTCGATTCGACAGCCTGGCGGGTCAGATCGAAAGTGAGCCGGCGCTTCATCATGCCAAGGATCAGGGCGCCAGCAGCGCCCATCGCGCCGCCTTCGGTCGGCGTGGCCACGCCGATGAAGATCGTGCCGAGCACGAGGAAGACGAGGCCGAGCGGAGGAACCATGACGAACACGACCTGTTCGGCAAGGCGCGAGAGCAGCTTCAGGCCGGCGAATTTGTTCAGGACGGCGACCAGGAAGGAGATCGCGACCACGAGCGACATGGTGAGGACGACATAATCCGCACCGGCTTTGACGTTGGTGAAGCTCATCGCGATCAGGGCAAGGATCGTCGAGCCGACGAAGACCGTGAAAAGCGAGAGTGTCATGGTCCGCACGATGCCGATGAACGGCTTGGTGAACACGGCGAGCAGGATCATGAACCAGAAGCCGTGGCGGATTTGTGCGCTGTCCGAGATTTTGTCGAACACCGGCGACGTCCAGTCGAACAACCCGAGCTTGACGGCAAAGAGATAGGCGGTGCCGGCTGCGGCGAGGGCGGCGACCGGTAGAACGAGCCGGTGCTGCGCGGTTTCGGGATCGCGCAGAGTTTGCGCTTCCAGCGGCAGTCCCGGCACGGCCTTCGGAGCGAAGATGGTCAGCAGGAAAATATAGGTCGCATACAGGATCGAGAGGACGATGCCGGGAATGAAGGCGCCTTCGTACATGTCGCCGACCGAGCGGCCAAGCTGGTCCGCCATGACGATCAGAACGAGCGAGGGCGGAATGATCTGGGCGAGCGTTCCGGACGCAGCGATGATGCCGGTGGCGACCCTGCGATCGTAGCCGTAGCGCAGCATGATCGGCAGCGAAATGAGGCCCATCGAAATCACCGACGCTGCGACAACGCCGGTCGTTGCGGCGAGCAGGGCGCCGACGAAGACCACGGCATAGGCAATGCCGCCGCGGATGCTGCCGAAAAGCTGCCCGATGGTTTCGAGCAAATCCTCGGCCATGCCGGATCGTTCGAGTATCAGCCCCATGAAGGTAAAGAATGGAATGGCGAGCAGCGTCTCGTTGTTCATCACGCCGTAGACGCGTTCAGGCAGGGCCTGAAGAAAATCCGGGCGGAACTGGCCGAGTTCGATGCCGATAAAGGCGAACAGCAGACCGTTGGCGGCGAGTGAAAACGCGACCGGGTAGCCGAGCAATAGAAACAGCACCAGTGACGCGAACATGATCGGCGCCATGTAGTGGATAAGTATCGCAGCCATTCGTTGGCTTCCTTCGGTCGGTTGATGCTGTCGCGACGATTAGTGTGTTTCTGACGAGATGGCTTGCGCGAGCCGCTCTGCCTCGGCGGCTGCCTGTTCATGAGCGGAAAGCGCCAGCTTGTTGGGATCTGGCAGCAGCCCCCGCATCACGGCAAGGCGCTTGATGATTTCGGAAACCGCCTGCACCAGAAGCAGGGCGGTACCGATCACGACCAATGACTTCGCTGGCCACTGCGGCAGGCCGCCGGCGCTGAAGGACTGTTCGTTCTGGTGATAAGAGGCGAGGAAGAACGGCACCGCCGTCCAGAGCAGGACGATGCAGAAGGGAACTAGGAAGAAGACGTGGCCGATCATGTCGATCCAGCTTCTGACCTTGAGCGGCAGATGATGGTTGACGATGTCGATCTTGATGTGTTCGCCGTTCAGCAGAGCCCACGGGGAACACAGCAGGAAGACCACTCCGAACAGAACCCACTGCAGTTCCAGATAGGCGTTCGAGGAGACGTCGAAGATTTTTCTGATCGTCGCGTTCCCGGCCGAAATAATGACGGCGACCAGAATCAGCCACGATAGCCATCGTCCGATCACGGTCGTCAGCGCGTCAATGCCGCGACTCAACCTGAGCAAAGCCTGCAATGTCAGTCTCCCATACGCGCATACGCACCAGCATCTTGCCGGATTGTCTGCCGTCCGTCGAACACTTCAAATCTGTTCGGGATATTGTGCGGCCGCACAATTTCAGCGACCTATCCGGCAGTCAATCGGACGTTTGGAGGTATTGGTATAGGAATGCGCCCCGGCTAAAGGACCCGGCTCGGTTTGTTTTCCTGTCCGGCGGTGGCGGTTCCGACGGCCTTAGCCGCCGGTTACGCTCATATGGCGGCTGACGCCGGGCCGGTTGTGGCGGCGATCGATGATGAAGTCGTGGCCCTTTGGCTTGAGGCCGATGGCGCGGTCGATCGTGGCGCTGAGCAGTTCGTTGTCGGCGGAGGCGCGCAGCGGCTTGCGCAGGTCCGATGCATCTTCCTGGCCGAGGCAGGTGTGCAGCGTGCCGGTGCAGGTGATGCGGACACGGTTGCAGGATTCGCAGAAGTTATGCGTCATCGGCGTGATCAGGCCGAGCTTGCCGCCGGTCTCGCTGACGCGCACGTAGCGTGCCGGGCCGCCCGAGCTCTCGTCGAGATCGGTCAGGGTGTACTGCGTCGCGAGGCGCGAGCGGACCATCGAGAGCGGCACGTACTGATCGATGCGACCGCCGACGATATCGCCCATCGGCATCACTTCGATCAGCGTGAGGTCCATGCCCTTGCCGTGCGCCCATTCCATCAGAGAGGGGATTTCATCCTCGTTGAGGCCTTTCAGCGCCACCGCATTGATCTTTACTTTCAGCCCGGCGGCGCGGGCCGCCTCGATGCCGGCGAGCACCTTGTCGATGTCGCCCCAGCGGGTGATCGAACGGAACCTGTTGGCGTCGAGCGTGTCGAGCGAGACGTTGATTCGGCGCACGCCGCAGTCGTAAAGCTGGCTGGCGAAGTTGACGAGCTGCGAGCCGTTGGTGGTCAGCGTCAGCTCGTTCAGCGCGCCGCTTTCGAGATGGCGCGACAGTGCGCGGAACAGCGACATCACGTTCCGGCGCACCAAGGGTTCGCCGCCGGTGAGGCGCAGCTTCTTCACGCCCTTGGCGATGAAGGCGGAGCAGAGCCGGTCGAGTTCTTCGAGGGTGAGGAGGTCGGCCTTCGGCAGGAAGGTCATGTCTTCCGACATGCAGTAGAAGCACCGCAGGTCGCAGCGATCCGTCACGGACACGCGGAGATAGGTGATGGTCCGGCCGAATGGGTCGGTCATCACCGAAGCCCCATTTGCTGACGAACCGGGAAGTTCGTTCATTTTTTGCCCTGTGCTTGCCACCCGACGCTCCGCCCAGGAACGCCGGATGGCTCTGATCTTATATAAGTATCAGCGTAGATATCAGCAGGTTCGGGCGCAACGGAATTTGATATCCGGTGTCGGACAGATCAGCGCACCGGCGGGAAGGGCGAGGCGGCCTGCGGGGCGGCAGCGGCGGGCGCCTGTGCCGGAGCCGCGGCGGCGGACTTCGGAGCGCGCGCGACGCGCGGCTTGCGCTTAGCCGGCTTGGCGGGGGCGGCGAGCTCAAGCTCGGCGACCGCCGGATTGGGGTCCAGCAACACTTCGCCCGGCTGGGTCACCACCGTCACCTGCAGGGTCTGGGGCTGATATTTCGGCAGCGTGTAGGTGACGGTGAAATTCTCGTTGGTCGCGACCTTGACCGAGCACGGCGTCTTGCAGCCCGGTCCGACCGAGGTGGTGGCATCGGCGCCGGGCGGCACCGAATCAAGCTGGAGGGTGACCTCCGGCGGCGTGGTCTTGAAAATGTCCATTGAGGACATGGACGAGCACCCCGCCAGGCTGAGACCAGCCGCGACAATCACAAGAACACGCATGAGACATCCGTTATTTGATGCGGCGAGCCGCCTTTATTCCCCCGGGCGGACCATAAGGGTATGCCAGTGCCGGCGCAACCGGAACAACCCATGGTTTGCCGGGGCACGGTTAACACCGGGATTGGGTTGGGAACCGGTTCACCAAGAAAATCAGGAAGCTAGCCACCATTGCGGCGGGCGGTGATCTCGGCCACCGCTCCCGACAGCTTCGCCATGTGCGAAATCATGTAGTCCGGGTTGAGCTCCTCGATCGAAATCGGCGTGTAGCCGAAATCGACTCCGATCACCGGGATGCCGGCGCGGCGCGCCACGCCGATGTCGGGGCCGGAATCGCCGACCATGATCGCCGAGGACAGCGTGCCGCCGGCGCGGTGGATGGTCTCGCGCAGAATTGTCGGGTCCGGCTTCTGCACTCCGAAAGTGTCGGCGCCACAGATCGCTTTGAAAAGCTCGCTCATCTGGAGCCGGTCGAGCAGCCGCTTCGACAGCCATTCCAGCTTGTTGGTGCAGACCGCGAAATTGAAGCCCTGTCCGGACAATTCGTCGAGCGCCTCAAGCACGCCGTCGAACGGGCGCGTCTCGTCGGCGATGTGCTCGGCGTAGTAGGCGATGAAATCGTCGGTCAGCGCGGCGACTTCGTCGGGGGTCTTGCTACGGCCTTCCTGCTCGAGCCCGCGCTCGATCAGCGCACGCGCACCGGCGCCGATCAGCTTGCGGGCCGAGGCGACGGGGACCGGCGGCAGGCCCTCGCGGGCCAGCACGAAATTGAGGGCGCCGACGAGATCGGGCGCGCTGTCGACCAGCGTGCCGTCGAGATCGAAAACAATAAGGGGAGCGGTCATGCCTTTTGGCTAGCTCGCACAGCGCGGCGATGCAAGTGGCGAGGCCGGAAATTACCGAAACCGCACTCCGGGTTTTGATTTGTCACGTTTTCTTCACGCGAACCGGTATCCACGCCGCTCGAAAACGCTCCGGCGGTCTGTTCCTCGCCCTAAATCGACGCTAGAAGTGCCGCCGGATCAACCGAAGGCTGCAACAGCAATGGACGATTTGAAACGACAGGCCGCCGCCCGCGCGCTCGATTATGTCAACGACGGCATGCGGCTCGGACTCGGCACCGGATCGACCGCGAAACACTTTGTCGAATTGCTCGGTGAGCGCGTGCAGGCGGGCCTCAAGGTGATCGGGGTACCGACCTCGGAGGCGACGCGCGCCGACGCGCAGCGTTGCGGCGTGCCGCTGACCACGCTGGAGGAGATCGACCATCTCGATCTCACCGTGGACGGCGCCGACGAAGTCGATGGCGATCTCAATTTGATCAAGGGCGGCGGCGGCGCGCTGCTGCGCGAGAAGATCGTCGCCGCGGCCTCCGACCGGATGATCGTGATTGCCGACGACAGCAAATGGGTGGAGACCCTCGGCCGTTTCCCGCTGCCGATCGAGGTGGTGCCGTTCGGCCTTGGCGCGACGCGCCGGGCGATCGAGAATAGCTTTGCTGCTACCGGGGTGAGCGGTGAAATAAGTCTGCGCAAGGGCAAGGACGGCCATGCTTTCGTCACCGATGGCGGCCACTGGATCGTCGATGCCCGTCTCGGGCGCATTCCGGACCCCCGCCGCCTGGCGGCGTCCCTGAGCCTGATTCCCGGTGTGATGGAGCACGGGTTGTTTATCGGTCTTGCGAGCACGGTGATTCTCGCAGGCGCCAGTGGAATTCGCGTGGTTGATCGGCGCTAGCGCCGCAGTTGAGGAGATTGAGATGAAGAAGCTTGTCAATGCGATTGCAATCGCAGGATTTGCCGCCGTACTGGCGCTGGCTGGCGGTCCGGCCTGGGCTCAGGCGCAGACCGCGCCGTCGAACCCCAATCCGTCGGCGGCTGCGGTCGGCTACGCCAAGGAAATTCTCGCCGCCAAGAGCGTGAGCAACATCTACAGGGACGCAATTCCTAATCTTGTCGAGCGCACCAAGATCACGCTGATCCAGGCCAATCTGAACTATCAGAAGGATCTCACCGACGTCTCGCTCAAGGTCGCCAAGGATTTCGCCGGCCGCGAGAAGGAAATCGGCGAGGAGTTCGCCAAGATCTACGCCTCGCATTTCACCGAGCAGGAATTGAAGGATCTGGTTGCGTTCTACAAATCGCCGCTGGGCAAGAAGTCGATCGATCAGGAGCCGCAGGTGTTTGCCAGCGCCTCGCAGTTCATGGCGAGCTGGGCGCAGAAGATCGGCGAGGAAATCAACGGCAAGTTCCGCGCCGAGATGCGCGCGCGCGGCAAGAACATCTGATCGTCCGCGAATGGATGATGCAGGAGCGGGGCAAGGGAAATGGCTGACGCAGATGTCGATCTGTTCGTGATTGGCGGCGGCTCGGGCGGCGTGCGCGCCGCGCGGATCGCGGCCGGCTACGGAGCCCGCGTTGCCATCGCCGAGGAATATCGCTTCGGCGGCACCTGTGTCATTCGCGGCTGCGTGCCCAAGAAGCTGATGGTCTATGCCTCGCATGTCCATCAGGAGATCAAGGACGCGGCCGGTTTCGGCTGGACCATCCCGACCGCGACGTTCGACTGGGCGACCTTCATTGCCAACAAGGACAAGGAGATCGCCCGGCTCGAAAATATCTATGCGACCAATGTCGAGAAGGCGGGCGCGCGTATCATCAAGGCGCGCGCGGTGTTTGAGGATCCGCACACGCTGCGGCTCTCCACCGGCGAGACCATCCGCGCCGGCCACGTTCTGATCGCGACCGGCGGCACACCCAATCACGGCGCGGCGATCCCCGGCATCGAGCATGTGATCTCCTCGAACGAGGTGTTTCATCTGCCGACGCAGCCGAAGCGCATCGTTATCCAGGGCGGCGGCTATATCGCGCTGGAATTCGCCTGCATCTTCGCCGGTCTCGGCACCGATGTGACGCTGGTCTATCGCGGCGACAACGTCTTGCGCGGCTTCGACGAGGATGTGCGCGCCCATGTCCGCAGCGAGATGGAGAAGGCCGGCATCACCATTCTCACCGGCTGCACCGTGGGCAAGGTCGAACGCCACGGCGAGGTGTTCACCGCGCATCTGTCGAACGGCTCCAGCATTGCCGCCGATCAGGTGATGTTCGCGATTGGCCGCCACCCCAGCGTGGACGGTCTTGGATTGGAGAAGGCGGGGGTCGCGCTCAATCCGAAGAACGGCGGCATCGCCGTCGACAAATATTCGCAGACGAACGTGCCGCACATCTATGCAGTCGGCGACGTCACCCACCGCATCAATCTGACGCCCGTGGCGATCCGCGAGGGCCATGCCTTCGCCGACAGCGTGTTCGGCAAGCGGCCGACGCGGGTCGATCATGATGATATTCCGACCGCGGTGTTCTCGCAGCCTGAAGTCGGCACGGTCGGCATCACCGAGGCACAGGCGCTCGCGCGGTTTGCCAAGGTCGATATCTACAAGTCCGATTTCCGGCCCATCAAGGCCACGCTGTCGGGCAATCCCGGCCGCGTGCTGATGAAGCTGATCGTCGATGGCGAGAGCGACCGCGTGCTCGGTTGCCATATCGTCGGCCCCGAGGCCGCCGAGCTTGCCCAGGTGGTGGCGATCGCGGTGAAGATGAAGGCGACCAAGGCCGATTTCGACGCCACCATGGCGCTGCATCCGACCGCCGCCGAGGAGCTTGTCACAATGCGTACCCCGGTGGCGCGCCACGTCCGCGAGGCGACCGCCTGACCGGCGCCGTCCTCCCGAAGCGGCCGGCTTGATCTCGATCAGGCCAATAACCATCTGATCGCACTATACGAATTCGTATCTGGCAAGACCGGGGCGGGCTGTGTATAACCCGCACCATTCATAAGTGTTTTCAGGAGTTTGAAGTCATGTCCGAGCGGTGGACACCCGACAGTTGGCGCGCGAAGCCGGTGCTGCAGGTACCGGATTATCCCGATGCGAAGGCATTGGCGGATATCGAGGCGCAGCTTGCGACGTTTCCGCCGCTGGTGTTTGCAGGCGAGGCGCGCAACCTGAAGAAATCGCTGGCGCGCGTCGCCAACGGCGAGGCCTTCCTGCTGCAGGGCGGCGACTGCGCCGAGAGCTTCGCCGAGCATGGCGCCAACAACATCCGCGACTTCTTCCGCGTCTTCCTGCAGATGGCGGTGGTGCTGACCTATGCCGGCGCCCTGCCGGTGGTGAAGGTCGGCCGCATCGCCGGCCAGTTCGCCAAGCCGCGCTCCTCGCCGACCGAGAAGATCAACGGCGTCGAGCTGCCGAGCTATCGCGGTGACATCGTCAACGACATCGCCTTCACGCCGGAAGCGCGCATTCCCGATCCGCGCCGCCAGCTGATGGCCTATCGCCAGTCGGCGGCGACGCTGAACCTGCTGCGCGCCTTCGCTACCGGCGGCTTCGCCAATCTCGGCAGCGTGCATCAGTGGATGCTCGGCTTCCTGAAGGATTCGCACCAGTCGCGCCGTTACCAGGAACTGGCGGACCGCATTTCCGACGCGCTGAACTTCATGCGCGCCTGCGGTCTCAATCTCGAAAGCCATCCGGAATTGCGCGCCACCGATTTCTACACCAGCCACGAGGCGCTGCTGCTCGGCTACGAGCAGGCGTTCACGCGCGTCGATTCCACCACCGGCGACTGGTACGCGACCTCCGGCCACATGATCTGGATCGGCGACCGCACCCGCCAGCTCGATCATGGCCATATCGAATACTGCCGCGGCATCAAGAACCCGATCGGCCTCAAGTGCGGCCCGTCGCTCAAGCCGGACGAACTGCTCAAGCTGATCGACGTGCTCAATCCCGAAAACGAGCCGGGCCGTCTGACACTGATTGACCGCTTCGGCGCGGACAAGGTCGGCGATCATCTGCCGGCGCCTGATCCGCGCGGTGAAGCGCGAGGGCAAGGCGGTGGTCTGGTCGTGCGATCCGATGCACGGCAACACCATCACCTCGACCTCGGGCTACAAGACCCGTCCGTTCGACCGCATCCTCTCCGAGGTGAAGGCGTTCTTCGCGGTTCACGCCGCGGAGGGCACCCATGCCGGCGGCGTGCATCTGGAGATGACCGGTCAGAACGTCACCGAGTGCATCGGCGGCGCGCGGGCGATCACCGACGAGGATCTCAACGACCGCTATCACACGGTTTGCGATCCGCGTCTCAACGCCGAGCAGTCGATCGATATGGCGTTCCTGATCGCCGAACTGTTGAAGGCCGATCGCGACGGCAAGGTGAAGCCGATACCGGCGGTCGCGGGCTTCTGAGGTGCTGCGCTTCTGGCGCGCCACCCTCAACAGCAAAAACGGCCTGATCGGCGCGATCCGGTCCGAACAGGCAATTCGGGAAGAACTGGCGGCACTGCTTCTGGCAGTGCCGCTTTCGTTTTGGGTGGGCGTCACGCCCGCGCGCCGCGTCGAACTTATCGCCGCGGTCGTGCTGGTGCTGATCGTCGAACTCCTGAACACCGCTATCGAGAAGCTGGCGGACCGCCTGACCACCGACCACGATCCGCAGATCGGGCAGGTCAAAGACATCGGTTCGGCGGCGGTCGGCGTCACGCTGGCCGGTGCGGGGGCGTTCTGGCTGTTCGCGATCGCCGAGCGCATCGGCCTCTTATGAAGGCGCGATTGCAGAGCGCGCGGCAGGCGGGCTAAAACCGCCTCATGGCCGAATCCACCCATTTCACTTTGACATTGGCGCAACTCAATCCCGTCGTCGGCGATATTGCCGGCAACGCCGCGAAGGCGCGCGTCGCGCGGGCGCAGGCGAGGGTGGAGGGCGCCGATCTGGTCGTGCTGCCCGAACTGTTCATCGCGGGCTATCCGCCGGAAGATCTCGTGCTCAAGCCGGCGTTTCAAGCCGCCTGCCGCGCGGCGATCGAGGAGCTGGCGCGCGAGACCGCCGATGGCGGCCCGGCGCTGTTGATCGGCACGCCCTGGGTCGAAGGCGGCAAGCTCTACAACGCCTGCGCACTGCTCGACGAGGGCCGCATCGCCGCGCTGCGCTTCAAGGCCAATCTGCCGAATTACGGCGTGTTCGACGAGAAGCGCGTGTTTGCACGCGGCCCGGCGGCGGGGCCGGTGACGGTGCGCGGCGTGCGCATCGGCGTGCCGATTTGCGAAGACACCTGGATGGAAGAGTCCGACGACTACGAGAACGTCGTCGAATGCCTCGCCGAGACCGGTGCGGAAATCCTGATCGTGCCGAACGGCTCGCCCTATGCGCGCGGCAAGATGGACATCCGCCTGTCGATGGCGGTGGCGCGCGTCACCGAGAGCGGCCTGCCGTTCGTCTATCTCAATCAGGTCGGCGGCCAGGACGAACTGGTGTTCGACGGTGCGTCGTTCGCGCTCAATGCCGACCGCACGCTGGCGCTGCAGCTTCCGTGTTTTGCGGAAAATATCACGACGCTGCGCTGGACGAAAAGCGAGCGCGGCTGGACCTGCAAGGGGCCGGTGGCCCCGCTGCTTGACGGCGACAAGGGCGATTACGCCGCCTGCGTGCTCGGCCTGCGCGACTACGTCACCAAGAGCGGATTTCCCGGCGTGCTGCTCGGCATTTCCGGCGGCATCGATTCCGCGCTGTGCCTTGCGATTGCGGTCGACGCGATCGGCGGCGAGAGGGTGCGCGGCGTGATGCTGCCGTTTCGTTTTACCGCGCAGGAATCCCTGGATGACGCGGCGAAGCTGACCCGCGCCTTCGGCATCCGCTACGAGGTGCTGCCGATCGCCGCCGCCGTCAACGGCTTCGAGGAGATTTTGAAAGGCCCGTTCGCGGGTCTGGCGCGCGACGTCACCGAGGAGAATTTGCAGGCGCGCACCCGCGGTGTGCTGCTGATGGCGCTGTCCAACAAATCCGGCGCGATGCTGGTGACCACCGGCAACAAATCCGAGATGTCGGTCGGTTACGCCACGCTGTACGGCGACATGAACGGCGGCTTCAATCCGATCAAGGATATCTACAAGACCGAGGTGTTCCGTCTCTCGGCGCTGCGCAATTCATGGAAGCCGGAGGGGGCGCTCGGGCCTTCGGGCAAGGTGATCCCGACCAGCATCATCGCGCGGCCGCCGACCGCCGAATTGCGCGAGAACCAGACCGATCAGGATTCGCTGCCGCCTTACGATGTGCTCGACGCCGTTCTCGAACGTCTGGTCGAACGCGAGCTGCCGCTCGCCGAGATCATCGCGGAGGGTTTCGATCGCGACACGGTGATCCGCGTCGACCGGCTGCTCAATCTGGCCGAGTACAAGCGGCGCCAGGCCGCGCCCGGCGTCAAGGTGACAAGGCGCAATTTCGGCCGCGACCGCCGCTATCCGATCACCAATAAGTTCCGCGACACCGGCGAGGCACCCGCCGCGCCCGACAACTCGCTGGTGACCAATTCCAGCCGCGGCTCGGCCGAAGCGTATGATGTGTGATGGCGACGGATTTCAGGGCACTTGAGTGTCGCTCGCGTGACCTTCCTGAAACGCTGACTAAAGGCCGCCTTTACGATCTCGTCATGGCCGGGCTTGACCCGGCCATCCACGGCTTTCTTGCGGATATTTCGAAGAACGTGGATGCCCGGCACAAGGCCGGGCATGACTGAGGAGCCGGTCACGCGTCAATGACTCAGCGATTATTCGGCAGGAAGGTGGGGCCGACCGAGCGGATCGGCTTGTCGCTGGTCGCGGGGGAGGCGGCTGGTGCGCTGGAGGGCGCTGCTGCATTGGCGTCGCTGGCCGCAGGCTTCTTCTGCGCGGCATTGGTCTTGGGCGGCTGCGCCATGCGCTTGGAGCGCTCGTCGGTGACGATGATGTCGCCCTGCTGAACCGTGCTGCCGTCATCGGCATTCTTCAGCGCATCCGACCAGCTCTGGCCCGCCGCACGGCAACTGCAGCTCTTGTCGTACTGGGTGCGGAAGCGGAAGGCGTTCGGCGATTGCGAATAAGGCTGGCCGCTCAGCGACACCGCCTGGCCGATGTCCTCGCCGGGGTTGCGGTAGGTGTAGAGATGCGCTTCGGCGTTCGGGCACTGCGCCTTGCAGGCGCGCTCGTCATCGGCGAAGCGGCTCGGCACGGTGGAAAACGAGATTGGGAAATAGGCGCCGTCGCAGGTGCGCGCGCAAACGGTGCGATAGGTGCCTGAATTCGGCACCGATCCATCGGATGCGGGACCGTCGCTGTTGCCGAACAGATTATCGAGGAAGCCGCCGCTGGAGCGCACCGCGTTGGCGTATTGCGGACCGCAATTGTTTTGCGCCAGCGCCATCAGCACCGAGCGGCGCTGGCCGTCGGCTTCGGACGAGCCGAAGGTGCCGCCGCGCAGTCGTTCGAGGCTGGTGGTGATCTGCTCGAGATTGGCCCGCATCTGCTGGATCTGGGTGTTGACCGGGCCGCATTCCGACGACCGGCCGCTGAACAGCGAGAAGAAGCCGGAACTGTCGCAGCCCTGCCGGCGCGCCTGCGCCTGCACGCGGTCGAGCTCGCTCTGCTGGCGGGCGGCCGCATCCTCGTAACGCTTGATCTGTTCGGCCTTGGCGCTGTCGCCACCGGCGGCGTTGCGGGTGATGCTGGCAAGCTGGCCTTCGAGCCGCTGGCAGATCGGGCTACCGGCGCCCTGCACCGGCGGTGGTGCGCCTTGCGCCAGCGCAACCGAACTCATCGCCAGCGCGCCCAGCGCGGCCTGCATCGATGTCCAGAACGATCGGGAGAGACCCGAGGAAAAATCCAAGGCGCGAATCCGGCACAAGACAGCCGCTGCGCGGCCCAACGCCGCTTCACATACAGGCTTCTGACGGCAAGGTCACGTCGATTCCACGGCGCATTGAAGGCAGGGCGGAGCTTTGCAATCAGCGCTGGCAGGTGATCGCGACGTATTCGCCGCAGACGCCGGATCTGCAGGTTTCGCCGGTGGAGACCGGAACCGCCCCGGTCACTTCCTCCGGATCGACGCGGCGATAGGCGCTGGCCTGCGCGAAGTTGCGCGACTGGCAGTAGGCGCGGGCGGCGGGCGCCCCGCAGCGTTCGCCATTGGCGAGGCACTGATCGATACCGTAACCGTCCGGCTGGTTGGCGATAATGAAAACCCTGCTGTCAGCGTGGGCCGCACTGGTGGCAGCAAGGAACGCGCAGGCAAGGAACGCTTGAATCAGTCGCATAAGGCACCGGATGGGAAGGGCGGTTGCCTTACACGGATAGGCCCAAAATGTTAAGAATGCTTAACCACACGATTTCGTGGGCTGGAAACGGCTGCAAAAACACCGCGCTAGCGGTGACGAAGGCGCTTGACGCGGTCCCCCATGCTGGACCATTGTGCGCGCCATGACCGGTTCTTTCTCCGTTTTCGGCATTTGCCGCGAGATTATTAGCTAGCGATTCGCTGGCTGGAGCCGTCTTTTCTCAAACGAGATCAATGGACGCCCGGCCGCAAGGCAAAGGGATTCTGTTGTCCATGGAGCTCAAGCTCTACGATACGCTCACCAAGGAAAAGCGCGCCTTCGCGCCACTCGATCCTGCGAACGTCCGCATGTATGTGTGCGGGCCGACGGTCTACGACTTCGCGCATATCGGCAACGCGCGGCCCGTCATCGTGTTCGACGTGCTGTTCCGCCTGCTGCGCCATCTCTATGGCGCGGCGCATGTCACTTATGTGCGCAACATCACCGACGTCGACGACAAGATCAACGATCGCGCCGCGCGTGACTTTCCCGGCCTGCCGCTGAACGAGGCGATCCGCAAGGTCACCGAGCAGACCGGCAATCAGTTTCATGCCGATGTCGCGGCATTGGGCTGCCTGCCGCCGACAATCGAGCCGCGCGCCACCGAGCACATCGCCGAGATGCGCGCGATCATCGAGAAGCTGATCGCGAACGGCAACGCCTATGTCGAACAGGATCACGTGCTGTTCAGCGTCGCCACCGATCCGCGCTACGGCAGCCTCGCGCGCCGCTCGCTGGACGAAATGCTGGCCGGCGCGCGCGTCGATGTCGCGCCCTATAAGCGCGAGCCGATGGACTTCGTACTGTGGAAGCCCTCCAAGCCCGGCGAGCCGTCATGGCCGTCACCGGGCGGCATCAAGGTGGAGGGGCGTCCGGGCTGGCACGTCGAGTGCTCGGCGATGTCGTGGAAGCATCTCGGCGAGCGCTTCGACATCCATGGCGGCGGCATCGATCTCGTATTTCCGCATCACGAGAACGAACTCGCGCAATCGTGCTGCGCGTTCCACTCCGACCGCATGGCCAATGTCTGGATGCACAACGGCTTCCTGCAGGTCGAAGGCGAGAAGATGTCGAAGTCGCTCGGCAACTTCATCACCATCAACGAGCTTTTGCAGGACTGGCCGGGTGAGGTGCTGCGCCTCAACATGCTGCGGACGCATTATCGCTCGCCGATCGACTGGACCCTGAAGGGGCTGGAGGAAAGCGCGAAGACGCTGGACGACTGGTACGCGGTGGCGCGCGATCTGCCGGGCGAGCGCGTCGCGGGACCGGTGATCGAGGCGCTGGCCGACGATCTCAATACGCCGCAGATGATCGCCGCACTGCATGGCCTGCGCAATCTCGCCACCGATGGCGACGAATTGCTGCGCGATGAATTCGCCGCCTCGCTGCGCATGCTCGGCTTCCTTGCCGACACGGCAGCCGGGTGGACGGCGCGCAAGCAACAGGCGAGCGGCATCGACGCCGGGCAGGTCGAGGTGCTGGTCGCGAACCGCAGCGCCGCGCGCGCCCGCAAGGATTTCAAGGAGTCGGATCGCATCCGCGACGAGCTTGCGGCGATGGGCGTGGTGATCAAGGACGGCAAGGGCGCCGACGGCAAGCCGGTGACCACCTGGGAGGTCGCGCGATGAGGGCGGAGCGAGTCGAAGCGCCCAAGCCCGTGCAGGCTTTGCCCCTCATGGTGAGGAGCGCGCTTTTGCGCGCGCCTCGAACCATGAGGTCAGCCGATTCCATCCTCATCCTTCGAGACGCGGCCAGGGGGCCGCTCCTCAGGATGAGGTCTTCCGCAGGGGGAGAGGGTAGAGAGGGAAGCGCGCGATGAAGCGGCCGGATACGCCTTTCCCGAAACACTGGCGTTACTACATTGTCCTGAAATGGGCGGTGATCGCGCTTGCGGTGGCGATTGCGCTTAAACTGTTCGGTGTGTGGTGATGGCGCACGCGTTCCCCAAAGTCGGCCTGCGGCCGTTTTTGCCGGCGGATGTCTCAATCCTCGCCGCGATCTTTATCGCGAGCATCGAGGAACTGACCGAAGACGATTATTCCGAGGCGCAGCGCGAGGCGTGGGCCAGCGTCGTCGACGACGAAGAAGCGTTCGGCAGGCGCCTGGCGTCGCAGCTGACGCTGGTGGCGACGCTGGAGGGCTCACCGGTCGGCTTTGCATCGATGAAGGGCGCCGATCATCTCGATCTGCTCTATGTGCACCCCGGTGCGGTGCGGCGGGGCGTTGCCTCTGCGCTTTGCCAAGCGATCGAGACGCTCGCCGGCGCGCGCGGCGCGGCGCAGATGACCGTCGATGCCAGCGACAGCGCACAGGAGTTTTTTGTCCGGCGCGGCTATGTGGGCGAGCGGCGCAATACGGTGACCGTCGGCGACGAATGGCTCGCCAACACCACGATGAAAAAGCCCCTTTCGGGCGAGAGCCCACAGGAAGGGCAGTCAGGACGAGTGTCATGAGCCGCGAGCGACTCTATCTGTTCGACACCACGCTGCGCGACGGCGCGCAGACCCATGGCGTCGACTTCACCATGCACGACAAGCAGCTGATCTCGCAGCTGCTCGACGATCTCGGCGTCGATTATGTCGAGGGCGGTATTCCCGGTGCGAACCCGGCCGACACCGAATTATTCGCCACCCGTCCGGCGTTCCACAACGCGCGGTTTACTGCGTTCGGCATGACGCGCCGCGCCGGCCGTTCGGCCTCGAACGATCCCGGCCTTGCCGCCGTGCTGGAAGCCAAGGCGGATGCGATCTGCCTGGTCGCCAAGTCGTCGGCCTATCAGGTGCGCGTCGCGCTCGAGACCACCAACGAGGAAAACCTCGCCTCGATCCGCGACAGCGTCGGCCACGTCAAGAATGCTGGCCGCGAGGTGATGATCGATTGCGAGCATTTCTTCGACGGCTACAAGGAAGACCCGCAATTCGCGCTGGCCTGCGCCAAGGCGGCGTACGATGCCGGCGCGCGCTGGGTCGTGCTGTGCGACACCAATGGCGGCACCATGCCGCACGAGGTTGAGACCATCGTGCGCGAGGTGACCAAACACATCCCCGGCGATCATCTCGGCATCCACACCCATAACGACACCGAGCAGGCGGTGGCGAATTCGCTCGCCGCCGTTCGTGCGGGTGCGCGCCAGATCCAGGGCACGCTGAACGGTCTCGGCGAGCGTTGCGGCAACGCCAATCTGTGCTCGCTGATCCCGACGCTGAAACTCAAGAGCGAATTCGCCGACAAATTCGAGATCGGCGTGTCGGAGGAGAAGCTGGCGACGCTGGTGCATGTCTCGCGCACGCTGGACGTCATCCTCAACCGCACGCCTGATCGGCACGCCGCCTATGTCGGCGAGAGCGCCTTCGTCACCAAGACCGGCATCCATGCCTCGGCGGTGCTGAAGGATCCGCACACCTACGAGCACATCGCACCCGAAGCCGTCGGCAACCATCGCCGCGTGCTGGTGTCGGATCAGGCCGGGCGCTCCAACGTGGTTGCCGCGCTGGAGAAGGCCGGCATTCCGTTCGAGAAGAACGATGCGAAGCTGATGCGCCTCATCGAGGAGATGAAGGAACGCGAAGCGAGCGGCTATGCCTACGAATCCGCCGATGCCTCGTTCGATCTGCTGGCGCGGCGCACGCTCGGCACCGTGCCGGATTACTTCAAGGTCGTGCAGTTCGACGTCAATGTCGAGCAGCGCACCAACGGGGGCCGTCCGGTCACGGTGGCGCTTGCGGTGGTGAAGGTGAATGTCGCGGGCGAGACGCTGATCTCGGCGGCGGAAGGCAACGGCCCGGTCAACGCGCTCGACGTCGCGCTGCGCAAGGATCTCGGCAAGTATCAAAAATACATCGATGGGCTGAAGCTGATCGACTACCGCGTCCGTATCCTCAATGGCGGCACCGAGGCGGTGACGCGCGTCTTGATCGAGAGCGAGGACGAGACCGGTGCGCGCTGGACCACCATCGGCGTGTCATCGAACGTGATCGACGCCTCGTTCCAGGCGTTGATGGATTCGCTGACCTACAAGCTGGTGAAGTCGGGCGCGCCCGTCTGATCCGCGACATCCTCATGGTGAGGAGGCGCGTAGCGCCGTCTCGAACCATGAGGCCGACTCTACGCATCATCACGGCCTCATCCTTCGAGACGCATCGCCATAGCAGGCGTGGCCTGCAGATGTGCTCCCTCTCCCCATTGGGGAGAGGGGACCTGAATTTATCGATAGATTCTACGCGCTCACCCGACTTCGCTTTCGCGAAGTCGACCTCTCCCCACGGGAGAGGTAAAGAAGAAGCGGCGTACCATGAGGCCGCGCTTGCGTCACAGCTTCTCGGCGACCGGCGCCACCATCGTCTTTTCGATGGCCGAGGTTTCCAGCGCGGCCTGTTGCAGCTTCGGCACGATGTCGTCGACGTGATCGGCGGTGAGGATATCCACCGACAGGCTCGGCCGGATGAAGGCGGTGTGGCGCATGTGGGACAACAGCGCCAGCAGCGGATTCCAGAAATGCGCGATGTTGGCGACCAGGATCGGCTTGCTGTGGCGTCCGAGCTGCGCCCATGTCATCTGCTCGACCAGTTCTTCCAGCGTGCCGACGCCGCCGGGGAAAGCGACGAAGGCATCGGAGCGCTCGAACATCAGTTGCTTGCGCTCGTGCATGTCGCGGGTGACGATCATCTCCTGCACGCGCGTCAGCGCATGCTCCCGCGTGGTGAGGAAGTCGGGGATGATGCCGGTGACCCTGCCGCCATGGTCGAGGACGCCGGTCGCGACCGCGCCCATCAGGCCGATCGAGCCGCCGCCATAGACGAGACCAATGCCCTCCTCGGCGAGGATCTTGCCGAAGGCACTGGCGGCCTGGATGAATTGAGGGTCGGTCCCGGGGCCGGAACCGCAGTAGACGCAGACAGTCCTAATAGTACTCATCCTTGCGATGTGGCATCGGCCCGCCGGATCGTCAAGGCGAGGGGAATTTAGGCCGCAAAACGGCCGCGGCGAAAAGAATTGCCCCCGAAAGGGTGCGAAAACGCCGCGAACGCTCTATATGACACTGAAATCGCTCCAATCAGAGAATGATTGTGCCTGCAACAGGTTGCGCTGCCCGCGCAGGATGACGAATGGCCGAGACCAATACCGACCCCAATACCGCGCTGGCTGCCGAGCCGGCACCCTCTGCCGCCGATCTGAAGGCTGAACACGCCTCGCTGACGGGGACGCTGGTTCACCTTTGGCCCTATATCTGGCCGGGCGAGCGGGCCGACCTGAAGATGCGGGTGGTCTGGTCGGTGCTGCTGCTGCTCGCCGCCAAGCTCGCGACGCTGGCGGTGCCGTTCACCTTCAAATGGGCGATCGACGCGCTGACCGGGGCGGACACCGCGCCGGTGCAGGCCTCGAACTGGACGCTGTGGCTGATCGCCTCGCCGCTGATCATGACGCTGAGCTATGGCGGCATGCGCATCCTGATGGCGGTGCTGACCCAGTGGCGCGACGGCCTGTTCGCCAAGGTGGCGATGCACGCGGTGCGCAAGATCGCCTACATGACCTTCGTTCACATGCACGAGCTGTCGCTGCGCTTCCATCTGGAGCGCAAGACCGGCGGTCTCACGCGCGTGCTGGAGCGCGGCCGTTCCGCGATCGAGACCATCGTACGCATGGTGATCCTGCAGCTCGTGCCGACGCTGGTCGAGACGCTGCTCTTGATGGGCGTGCTGCTCTATCAGTTCGACTGGCGCTATGTCGCGGTCACGCTGGTGACGGTGATCGTCTACATGTACTTCACCTATGTCGCGACCGAGTGGCGGATCGGCATTCGCCGCAAGATGAACGATTCCGACACCGAGGCGAACACCAAGGCGATCGACTCGCTGCTCAACTACGAGACGGTGAAATATTTCGGCGCCGAGGAGCGCGAGGCGAAGCGCTACGACAAGTCGATGGAGCGTTACGAGGACGCGAGCGTCCAGACCTACACTTCGCTTACCATCCTCAATACCGGGCAGGCGATCATCTTCACCTTCGGCCTGACCGCGACCATGCTGATGTGCGCGGTCGGCATCCGCAACGGCACCAACACGGTCGGCGATTTCGTCATGATCAACGCCATGATGATCCAGCTCTATCAGCCGCTGAATTTCATGGGCATGGTCTATCGCGAGATCAAGCAGGCAGTGATCGACATCGAGAAGATGTTCGGCGTGCTGTCGAAGAATCCGGAAGTGAAGGATCGCCCCGGTGCGCAGCCGCTGCGGGTCTCCGCCGGCACGGTGCGTTTCGATGATGTGAAATTCCACTACGATCCGTCGCGGCCGATCCTCAAGGGGCTCAGTTTCGAAGTACCCGCAGGCAAGACCGTCGCCATTGTCGGCCCGTCGGGCGCAGGCAAGTCCACCATCTCGCGGCTGCTGTTCCGTCTCTATGACGTCAGCGGCGGCCGCATCACTATCGACGGCCAGGACATCCGCGAGGTGACGCAGACCTCGCTGCGCGATGCGATCGGCATGGTGCCGCAGGACACCGTGCTGTTCAACGACACCATCCGCTACAACATCCGCTACGGGCGCTGGGATGCGAGCGATGCCGAGGTCGAGGAAGCGGCGAGCATGGCGCAGATCGACGGCTTCATCCGCCGCTCGCCGATGGGCTACGAGACCGAAGTCGGCGAGCGCGGCCTCAAGCTCTCGGGCGGTGAGAAGCAGCGCGTGGCGATTGCCCGCACCATTCTCAAGGCGCCGCCGATCCTGGTGCTGGACGAGGCGACCTCGGCGCTCGACAGCCACACCGAACAGGAGATCCAGAATGAACTGGAGAAGGTGTCGCTCAACCGCACCTCGCTGGTGATCGCGCATCGCCTGTCCACCATCGTCAGCGCCGACGAGATCATCGTGCTCGATCAGGGCAGGATCGCCGAGCGCGGCACCCATGCGCAGCTTCTGGCGGCCGGTGGCCTGTACGCCAGCATGTGGAACAGGCAGCGCGAGGCGCAGGAAGCGCGCGAGAAGCTCGCGATGATGGCCGACGAGAATGTCGCGCTCAATCGCACGCCGCCCGCGATCGAAGATCCGCTGGTGACGCCCGCCGCCGCGGCGGAGTAGGGGCGGGATCGCGGCCGTCCCCGCTGCGTGGGCACGTTGGCTGGAGGGAATCAAGCTCGACCGCGACCCCTGATCGGCCGATCGGGGGTTTCGTGTGATGCGTTTCTGGAATAATGAAGTGCTGAACAATACGAACGCCGTACTTGGCTGCATTCTCGATGCAGCAGGCAATCTGGCTGATCCCTCTCCCGGCACGCCGCTGCGCGGCGCGCCACCCTCTCCCGCAAGGGGAGAGGGGAACGAAAATCGTTAGGGCCTTTATTCAATGTCCATCGTCAATTCCATTCGCGCGCAAATCCCGCCGATCCACGAGGAGGGCTATCCGTTCATCGGCGCCTTCGCGCTGGTAAGTCTGGTGCTGTTCTGGCTGTGGACGCCGCTCGGCTGGATCGGCTGCGTGCTGACGGTGTGGTGCGCGCTGTTCTTCCGCAATCCGGTGCGGGTGACGCCGACGCGTGAGGGTCTCGTGATCGCGCCTGCCGATGGCCGCGTCTCGCTGATCGCGCCGGCGGTGCCGCCGGCGGAGATGGGCCTTGGCGATCAGCCTTTGATGCGCATTTCGATATTCATGAGCGTGTTCAACTGTCATGTGAACCGCAGCCCGGTCGCCGGCAAAATCGAACGCATCGCCTACCGGCCCGGCAAGTTCATCAATGCCGAACTCGACAAGGCGAGCGAGGACAACGAGCGCAATGCGCTGGTGATCGCGACCCCCGCGGGGCGGATCGGCGTCGTGCAGATTGCCGGTCTCGTGGCGCGCCGCATCGTCTCCTTCGTGCGCGAGGGGCAGACCATGGCGGCGGGCGAGCGGTTCGGCCTGATCCGGTTCGGCTCGCGGCTCGACGTCTATCTACCGGACGGCGGCAAGCCTCTGGTCGCCGTAGGTCAGACCGCGGTCGCCGGCGAGACCGTGCTGGCGGATTTCCGAATCGGTGATGGCGGGCGGACCTATCGCACCGATTGATCTTTAGTCCCGCGCATCCACGACCATCCGCCACATTGGCAGGGCCGGGCGGCGGGACTATGTATAGGAATGCGGGCGGCGCCGGCGTTTGATTACAAGCGCGGCAGGCCCGCTCTTTGAGGTGCCATCGCCATGCGTCCTGATTCCGAAGTCTCCGATCTGCGCCGCCGCCGGTTTCGCCAGATTCCAGTGCGCATGCTGGTGCCCAACGTCATCACGTTGCTGGCGATCTGCGCCGGTCTCACGGCGATCCGACTCTCGATCGAGGGTCGCACCGAACTCGCGCTTGGCGCTATCGTGTTCGCGGCGGCGCTCGACGGCATCGACGGCCGCATCGCGCGGATGATCAAGGGCCAGTCGCGGTTCGGTGCCGAACTCGACAGCCTCGCGGATTTCGTCAATTTCGGCGTCGCTCCGGCGCTGATCCTGTATTTCTGGCAGCTCCACGACCTCAACAATGTCGGCTGGATCGCGGCGATCATCTTCGCCATCAGCGGCGGCCTGCGTCTGGCGCGTTTCAACGCCACCATGGACGATCCGAACAAGCCGCCTTTCGCGGCGGGCTTCTTTACCGGCGTGCCGGCGCCGCTCGGCGCGATCTGCGCGCTGCTGCCGATGTATCTCGTCTTGATCGGCGGCCCGCAGTTTCCGGCCGCGCTGACCGCGATCTACACCCTTGCGATCGCCTTCCTGATGGTGTCGCGCCTGCCGGTATTCTCCGGCAAGACCCTGGGCGGACGGATTTCCTCCGACAAGGTGGTGCCGGTGGTGGTGTTCGTGGTGCTGTTCATCGCCGTATTGATCAGCTACCCGTGGCATCTGCTTAGCACCGCCGCCATTATCTATCTGTGCTGCCTGCCGGTGGGCTGGATGTCGTATCGCGAGCAGCAGCGCCGCTACAATCTCGAGATGGCGAATGCAACGCCAGCCGATACGGTGGCCGCGTCGTCGTCCTATGCGCCGCCGCCGGCATCCGCCGAGGACGACCGGCCCTCGCATCTGCACTGATCCGCGCTTTCGCGGGCGGCCTGCGGCCGCCCGTTATGGTTAGCAAAAGGTTGACGCCGCCAAACGCTGGCGTCGCGCGGCAAATCGTCCGCAATCAGGCGGTGCGGCGGCGGTTTTTCGGATTGGCAATTCAATAACCTTTACGCAAATTTCATTGCGCCGACGCTAGGGTTTCCGGACCGGCTCAGAATGGCCGGTCAGTCCGCGTCGGAGTGCTTCATGGATATTACCACCAGCATCGGCCTGGTTATCGGCACGATCGTGATCGTCGCGATGATCTTCATGGGGGGTGATCTCCACATGTTCATCAGCGAACATGCGATGATCATCATTTTCGGCGGTTCGTTTTCCGCCACGCTCATTCGTTTTCCGCTGGTCTCGATTCTGCACGGCCTGCCGCTCGGGGCGAAATTTGCCTTCACCATGAGCCGTTCCACCCCGCGCAGCCTGGTCGACGAGCTCGCCCGCATCGCCGAAATCGCCCGCAAGCAGGGCCCGGTCGGCCTCGAGAAGGTCGAGACCGACGATGTGTTCCTGGCCAAGGGCATCCGCTACGTCGCCGACGGCTACGACATGGATTTCATCCGCGACAACCTCGAGCGCGACCGCGACAATTTCCTCATGCACCTCGACGAGGGCAGCAAGATCTACCGCGCCATCGGCGACTGCGCCCCGGCGTTCGGCATGATCGGCACCCTGATCGGCATGGTGCAGATGTTCGCCAACATGACCGACCCCTCCAAGCTCGGCCCGTTCATGGCGACCGCGCTGCTCGCGACGCTGTACGGCGCGCTGGTGGCGAACCTGTTCTGTCTGCCGATCGCCGACAAGCTGCACGGCAAGCTGCTCGATGAAGAAACCAACCGCACCATCATCATCGACGGCATCCTGATGATCCGCGACGCCAAGAGCCCGACCCTGGTGCGCGAGATGCTGCTGGCCTACCTGCCGGAGAAGCACCGCCACGAGGAAGGCGAGCCGGTGCCCGCCTGACGGCGGCTGACCAGGGTTCAGGGAAGGGGCGATGGCCAAGAAGAAACGAGGCGACGCGCACGGCGGAGGACACGGCTGGTTCGTGACCTTTGCCGATCTCATGGGCCTGATGATGAGCTTTTTCGTCATGCTGGTCGCGTTCTCCAACCAGGACCAGCAGAAGCTCAAGATCGTCGCCGGCTCGATGCGGGAGGCGTTCGGCGTGCAGAGCCTGTCGCGTTATTCCGGCGTGCTGGAGACCGATGGTCTGCCGACCCGCCCCAAGCTGAAGAACGTCGATCATATTCCGCCCGAGGAGGCCTCCAACACGCCGTCGCCCGACCAGAAGGACGAGAGCAAGATCGCGGGCGCGCGGCTCAAGACCGACCGTGAATTCGCGCTGGCCTCCGCCTCGCTGCGTCAGGCGCTGCAGGACATGCCGGAGATGACCGAGCTGTCCAAGCACATCATGTTCGAGGAGACCAAGGAGGGCCTGAACCTCGAGATCGTCGATCAGGACGGTCGCTCGATGTTCGCCGACGGTTCGCGGCAGCCTTACGAGCGGACGCGAATGCTGATCAGCCGCCTCGCCAAGCCGCTGCGCCAGTCGCCGCTGCGGGTGTCGATCACCGGCCATACTTCGTCGAATTTCATCCGGCCGCGCCCTGACTACGACGCCTTCGACCTGTCGGCGGACCGCGCCAATGCGGTGCGCCAGATCCTCGAGCGGGAAGGGCTGCCGCCGTCCCACATCTTCTCCGTGTCCGGCAAGGCCGACACCCAGCCGCTTTTCCCGGATGACCCGACGCTGGCCGCCAACCGCCGCGTCACCATCACTTTGATGCGGGAAGACCCGGCGCTGCCCCCAAATCTCCGGCCCTGAGCCGCTTTACTGCGGCCATACTAAAATACCTTTCAAGTCCTAAAGTTGACGTTCGGCATGTGGGAAAGCGTGGTACCCGGTGCTATACGTCCGCGCCCCGGGACCGCGCTCCGGGATCAAAACGGCTTCAGGGCACTTTTCTAGATCATGGTTGCCAGCGAGACATCCACCGACGTCCGGGGCGAACCGGCTGCGCCTGCGAGCTTCTGGGGCCTGACCCTCGGCAGCATCGGCGTCGTGTTCGGCGATATCGGCACCAGTCCGCTCTACGCGTTCCGCGAGGCGGTGCGCGGCGCGGCCGGCACCGGCGAGGTGACGCGGCCGATCGTGCTTGGCGTGCTGTCGCTGATCCTGTGGGCGCTGTTTGTCGTCGTCACCGCCAAATATGTCCTCCTGCTGCTGCGCGCCGACAACAACGGCGAGGGCGGCACGCTGTCGCTGATGGCGCTCGGCCAGCGCGCCATGGGCCGCCGCTCGCCGATTCTGCTGGTGCTCGGCGTGGTCGGCGCCGCGATGTTCCTCGGCGATTCGATGATCACGCCGGCGATCTCGGTGCTGTCGGCGGTCGAAGGTCTCAAGCTCGCCGCGCCGGGGCTCGAACATTACGTCGTGCTGCTGACGGTGCTGATCCTGGTCGCGCTGTTCGCGGTGCAGAGCAGTGGCACGACGCGGATCGCGGCAGCGTTCGGCCCGGTGATGATCACCTGGTTCTGCGCCATCGCCATTCTTGGCGCGATGCACATCGCCGATGACCCCACGGTGCTCGCCGCGATCAACCCGTATTATGCGATCACGTTCATGATGAGCCATGGCGAGCTTGGACTGGTCGCGCTCGGCGCGGTGTTCCTCGCGGTGACCGGCGGCGAGGCGCTCTATGCCGATCTCGGCCATTTCGGCCGCAAGCCGATCCAGTCGGCGTGGATGTTCTTCGTGCTGCCGGCGCTCCTGATCAATTATTTCGGGCAGGGTGCGCTGGTGCTGGCGCATCCGGCGGCGATCGAGAACACGTTCTATTCGATGGCGCCGGAGGCGGTGCTGCTGCCGCTCGTCGTGCTGGCGACCGCCGCCACCGTGATCGCGAGCCAGGCGGTGATTACCGGCGCTTTCTCGCTGACCCGGCAGGCGGTGCAGCTCGGCCTGCTGCCGCGCTTCGAGGTCCGCTACACCTCCGAGATCCATGCCGGGCAGATCTACCTGCCGCGCGTCAACACGCTGCTGCTAATCGGCGTGCTGCTGCTGGTGCTGATGTTCCGCACCTCCAGCGGCCTTGCCTCGGCCTACGGCATCGCGGTTTCCACCACCATGGTCGCCGACGGCATCATGGGCTTCATCGTGGTGTGGAAGCTTTGGAACTGGCGCGCCGCCACCGCCGCCGTGCTGATCGTGCCGCTGGTGTTCGTCGATCTGTCGTTCTTCACCGCCAATCTGCTCAAGCTGCTGGAAGGCGCCTGGGTGCCGCTGTTGTTCGGTATCGTCGTGATGGTGCTGATCTGGACCTGGCGGCGCGGCGCGGCGCTTCTCATCAACAAGACGCGACGCACCGAGGTGCCGCTGCGCGATCTGATCAAGAGTCTGGAGAAGCGGCCGCCGCACATCGTCAAGGGCACCGCGATCTTCCTGACCAGCGACAGGGAATATACGCCGACCGCGCTGCTGCATAACCTCAAGCACAACAAGGTGCTGCACGAGCACAACGTCATTCTCACCATCAACACCGCGCAGACCCCGCGGGTCGATCTGCTCGACCGCGTGCAATATGAGAGCATCAGCGAGAAGTTCGCGACCGTGCAGCTCAATTTCGGCTTCATGGAATCGCCGAACGTGCCGAAGGCGCTGGCAATCGCGCGCAAGCTTGGCTGGCAGTTCGACATCATGTCGACATCGTTCTTCGTCTCGCGACGCTCGCTTAAGCCCGCGGCGCAATCCGGCATGCCGAAATGGCAGGATCATCTGTTCATCGCGATGAGCAAATCGGCGAACGACGCCACTGACTACTTCCAGATTCCGACCGGCCGGGTGGTGGAAGTCGGAACCCAGGTGACAATCTAGATTCTCAAATAAACCACTGATTTTTTAGCGTTTTCATCAAGTTTGCTGCTCTTGCAAACGGGCAGGAGCAGGCGTATAGCGCTGCGCCGCTGCCATTTGTGCAATGCAAGCGAGGCCCTTCCATGACGACCGACATATCGGCCCCCGCCGCGGAAACGCCGGCGGCGGAGGAGCATGGGGCGGCTCATTCCACCGCCGGCTTCAAGGCGCTGCTGCTCGGCAGCATCGGCGTCGTCTATGGCGACATCGGCACCAGCCCGCTTTACGCCTTCCGCGAAGCCGTGGTGGCGGCGGGTTCGGCAGAGGGCGGCGCCAGTCCGCAGGCCGTGCTCGGCGTGCTGTCGCTGATCCTGTGGGCGCTCATTCTCGTCGTCACGCTGAAATACGTCATCATCCTGCTGCGCGCCGACAATAACGGGGAGGGCGGCACGCTGGCGCTGATGGCGCTGGCGCAGCGCGCGCTCGGCAGCCATGGCGGCGTCATCGTGTTTCTCGGAATTGTCAGCGGAGCGCTGTTCTACGGCGATGCCGTGATCACCCCGGCGCTATCGGTGCTCTCCGCGATCGAAGGCATGAAGATCGCGACCGCCGCGTTCGAGCCTTACGTGGTGCCGCTGACGGTCCTCATTCTGGTGCTGCTGTTCGCCGTGCAGTCGCGTGGCACCGCGCGCGTCGCCGCATTCTTCGGCCCGCTGATGTGCATCTGGTTCCTAGTGATCGGCCTCGGTGCGATCCCGCACATCCTGAACCATCCGGGCGTGCTGCTCGCCTTCAATCCGGTCCATGCGGTGTCGTTCCTATTGAATCACGGCGTGATCGGCCTCGTGACGCTGGGCGCGGTATTCCTCGCAGTAACCGGCGCGGAGGCGCTCTATGCGGACCTCGGCCATTTCGGCAAGCGTCCGATCCAGACCGCATGGTTGCTCATCGTGCTGCCGTCGCTGGCGCTGAACTATCTCGGCCAGAGCGCACTGATGCTCAGCAATCCGCTGGCGGTGGAGAATCCGTTCTTCCTGATGTTTCCGTCCTGGGCGCTGGTGCCGATGGTGGTGCTCGCCACCATCGCGACGGTGATCGCGAGCCAGGCGGTGATCACCGGTGCCTATTCGCTGACGCGGCAGGCGATCCAGCTCGGGCTGATGCCGCGCTTTGAGATCCGTCACACCTCGGAAAGCCATGCCGGCCAGATCTACATTCCGCGCATCAACTGGCTGCTGCTGATCAGCGTGGTGCTGCTGGTGTTTCTGTTCCGCTCTTCCAGTGCGCTGGCTTCCGCCTATGGCATCGCCGTCACCGGCACCATGGTGGTGACCGGCATGATGGGTTTCGTCGTGGTGTGGAAGGTGTGGAAATGGCCGCCGCTCGCCGCCGCGCTGCTGCTGCTGCCGTTCCTGTTCCTCGATCTGACCTTCCTGTCGGCCAACCTGCTGAAGATTTTCGAGGGCGGCTGGGTGCCGCTGGCGCTCGGCGCGGTGGTGATGCTGCTGATGTATACGTGGCGGCGCGGCAGCCGCCTGTTGTACGAGAAATCGCACAAGCAGGAGATTCCGCTGACCGAGCTCGTCGCGATGTTGGAGAAGAAGCCGCCGCAGCGCGTCGCCGGCACCGCCGTGTTCCTGACCAGCAACCCGCAATTTGCACCGACCGCGCTGATGCACAGCCTGAAGCACTACAAGGTGCTGCACCAGAAGAATGTCATTCTCAGCATCACCACCGCGCCGACCCCGCGGGTCGATCTGTCCGAGCGGGTGCGGATGGAGGAGATCAGTGAGAATTTCTCCTGCGTGACGCTGAAATTCGGCTTCATGGAATCGCCGAACGTGCCGAAGGCGCTGGCGATCGCGCGCAAGCTCGGCTGGCAGTTCGACATCATGTCGACGTCGTTCTTCCTGTCGCGCCGCGCGCTCAAGCCGGCAACCCAATCGGGCATGCCGCGCTGGCAGGATCATTTGTTCATCGCACTCAGCCGCTCGGCCAACGACGCCACCGACTATTACCAGATTCCGACCGGCCGGGTGGTCGAGGTCGGAACGCAGATCACGATCTGACAGGCGCCGATCGGTGCTTGATTTTGCCGGCGTAACAAGAGAGTTTGCGCCAAACCGATCATTCTGGAGACTTTCCGTGTCGGACAACGACCAGGTTCAAAATCTCACTCCCGCCGAAGTCGCGCAGGGGCTGACCGAGGGTCGCTATCTGTTGATCGACGTGCGCGAACTCAACGAGGTCGCAATCGACGCCTATCCCGAGGCGGTGGTGATGCCGCTCTCCGCGTTCGACCCCGACGCGCTGCCCGATCCGCAGGGCAAGACCGTGGTGTTTGCCTGCCGTTCCGGCCGGCGCTCCGTCAGTGCCTCGCTGGCCGCGCAGGCCAGCGGCAAACCGTACAACGCGCATCTGGCCGGCGGCATGCTGGCGTGGAAGGCGGCGGGCCTGCCGTCGAAAGCGGGCTGACATCGTGCCGGTTTCGCGTTGCGGCCGCGCCATGAACAGGACTTTCGCCGACCTACCGGTGACGATCTTCGAGGTGATGTCGCAGCTCGCCCGCGACCACGACGCGATCAATCTCGGCCAGGGTTTTCCGGACGGGCCGGGGCCGGAGGAAATCCGCCGCAAGGCCGCGGATGCCGTGCTGAACGGCTACAACCAGTATCCCTCGATGATGGGGCTGCCGGAACTGCGGCAGGCCATCGCCGCGCATTATGCGCACTGGCACGGCGTCGATCTCGATCCGATGAGCGAGGTGATGGTGACTTCGGGCGCGACCGAGGCGCTCGCCGCCGCGTTCCTCGGCCTGATCGAGGCGGGCGACGAGGTCGTGGTGTTCCAGCCGTTCTACGACGCCTATGTGCCGTTGATCGAGCGCGCCGGCGGCATCCCGCGTTTCGTCCGGCTTGAGCCGCCGCACTGGCGGCTGACCGACGAGGCGCTGCGGCAGGCGTTCACGCCGAAGACGCGCTTCGTGATCTTCAACAATCCGCTCAACCCCGCCGCGGTGGTCTATCCGCGCGAGGATCTGGAGCTGCTGGCGCGCTACTGCCAGGAATTCAACGCGGTCGCGATCTGCGACGAGGTCTGGGAGCACATCGTGTTCGACGGCCGCCGCCACATTCCGCTGATCGCGCTGCCGGGCATGCGCGAGCGCACCGTGAAGATCGGCTCGGCGGGCAAGATCTTCGCGCTGACCGGCTGGAAGGTCGGTTTCGTCTGCGCCGCGCCGCAGCTCTTGCGCGTGCTGGCCAAGGCGCACCAGTTCCTCGCCTTCACCACCGCGCCCAATCTGCAGGTCGCGGTGGCCTACGGTCTCGGCAAGCCGGATGATTTCTTCGACGCCGTGCGGCGCGATCTGCAGCGCAGCCGCGACCGGCTCACCGACGGCCTGAAGCGGATCGGGTTTCCGGTGCTGCCCTCGCAGGGCACGTATTTCCTCACCGTCGATCTCGCGCCGCTCGGGTTGAACGAAACCGACGAGGCGTTCTGCAAGCGCGTCGCGGTCGAACATAAGGTCGCATCGATCCCGGTGTCATCCTTCTATAAAGACGACGCCATCAATTCCGTGGTGCGGTTCTGTTTCTCCAAGACGGATGCGACTCTGGATACGGCACTGGAGCGGCTCTCTCATGTTCTACGTCGGTAAGGTGGGCGGCATGTCCCTGGTTCGGTTCGCGGCGTTCGCGCTCGCCAGCGTTGTTGTGACAACGCCCGTGCGCGCGGCCGAGCGCGTGGTGAATTTCTACAACTGGTCGAGCTATATGGCGCCCGGCGTGTTGGAGGATTTTACCAAGGAGACCGGCATCAAGGTCGTCTACGACACCTTCGACGCCAACGAGACGCTGGAGACGCGGCTGCTCGCCGGCAAGTCCGGTTACGATGTCGTGGTGCCGACCGCGTATTTCCTGCAGCGCCAGATCAAGGCCGGCGTGTTCCAGAAGCTCGACAAGGCGAAGCTGCCGAACCTCGCCAATGCCTGGCCGGAGGTGACGCAGCGTCTTGCGACCTACGATCCCGGCAATGTCTATGGCGCCAACTACATGTGGGGCACCACCGGCATCGGTTACAATGTCGCGGCGGTCCGCAAGATTCTCGGCCCCGATGCGAAGATCAATTCCTGGAGCATGGTGTTCGAGCCGGACAATCTCGCCAAGTTCAAGGACTGCGGCGTGCAAATGCTGGATTCGCCGGACGACATCCTACCGGCGGCGCTGACCTGGCTCGGCCTCGATCCGAACTCGACCAAGCAGGCCGATCTGGAAAGGGCCGCCGAGGCCGTCGCGAAAGTGCGGCCCTCGGTGCGCAAGTTTCATTCCTCCGAATATCTGAACGCGCTCGCCACCGGCGAAATCTGTTTCGTGGTCGGCTGGTCCGGCGACATCAAACAGGCGCAGAGCAGGGCGGCGGAGTCGAAGAACGGCGTCGAGATCGGCTATGCGATCCCGAAGGAAGGCGCGCAGATGTTCTTCGACAATTTCGCCATTCCGGCGGACGCCAAGAATGTCGAGGAAGCCTACGCGCTGATCAACTATCTCTATCGTCCCGAAATCGCGGCGAAGAACTCCAACTTCCTCTCTTACGCCAACGGCAATCTCGCCAGCCAGAAGCTGCTTGATCCCAAGGTGATGAACGACAAGGGCGTCTATCCGGATGAGGCGATGATGAAGAAGCTGTTCGTCATCACCGCGCGCGAGCCGGCAACCCAGCGCATCATCAACCGGCTGTGGACCCGGGTGAAAACGGGCCGGTGATGCAGTCCTTCACCTCTCCCCGCCGGGGAGAGGTCGCCTTGCGAAGCAAGGCGGGTGAGGGCGATCGATTTTTTCGCCGGGCACCGTAACCCCTCACCCCAACCCTCTCCCGATGGGAGAGGGAACATATCACCGAAGCATCGCGGCATGCCGCGTCACGCCCGCGCCGTCCCGGGCATCAAGCTTCCTTCATCGCCTTCTTGAGGACGGCGAAGATGCGCCTGTCGCCGAGCTGCGCGACATTGAAGCGAAGGAATGACGCCGCCGACTGGGAGGCGCTGAAGACGTTACCCGGCGCGAGAACGACACCATCCTCCATGCAGCGCCGCGCGAGTGCCGTGGAATCATGGCCATCGGGCAGGCGGCACCACAGGTAATAGCCGCCGCGCGGTTTGATCCAGGGCACGATGCCGAGCGGCGCCAGCCGGTCGGCTGCGTCCTTCCGGGCGCGGGTCAGGCGCTGGCGCACTTCATCCATGTGCTTGCGATAGCTGCCGCCGGCGAGAACGCCCGCGATCAATTCGGTGGCGACCGGGCTCGGGCCGCCGAAACTGGTGGCGACCTGCAGATCGACCAGCCCCTCGATCCAGTCGGCTCGCGCGGCGATATAGCCGCAGCGCACCGCGGCGGAGAGCGTCTTGGAAAAGCTGCCGATCCTGATGACGCGATTGAGTCCGTCGAGAACGGCGAGGCGCGGCGACAATGCCGGCTCGAAATCCGCGAAGATGTCATCTTCGACGATCGTGAGGCCATGGGCCGCCGCCGCACTGACCACGCGATGCGCGGTTTGCGGCGAGAGGCTGGCGCCGGTCGGATTATGAAGCGCCGAATTGGTGATGTAGAGGCGCGGATTCTCCCCGATCAGGGCCTGCTCGAACGCGGCGGTGTCCGGGCCGGTGGGCGTGAACGGAATGCCGACGATCTTGACCTGATGCGCGCGCAGCAGCGCCTGGAAATTGAAGTAGCAGGGATCGTCGACCAGAACGGTGTCGCCGGGGCGCAGCAGCAAGCGGCAGATCAGATCGATCGCCTGCGTGCCGGAGGACGTCAGGATGATCTGGTCCGCCGTCGCGGTGATGCCTTCGTCGGCGAACCGGCCGAGCAGCAGGCGGCGCAGCGCCAGCGAGCCGCGCGTGCTGCCATAGTCGGACAATAGCGTGTCATCGGCGCGGCCGAGCGCCCGCAATCCTTTGCGAAGCGCGGCATTCGGCATCCAGTCTGAGGGCAACCAGCCGCAGCCGGGCTTGAGAACGGTAGGGTCGGTATCGAGCGACTGCCTCGACACCCAGAAGGGATCGACATCGCGCTCGCGCGAGGGACCCATCTCAGCCAAAGCCATCGGCGGCAGGTCAGCGCCCGTCACATAGAAGCCGGAGCCGCGCCGCGCGCGGATGACGCCCTCGGCTTCGAGGCGGTCGTAAGCCTCGACCACGGTGGAGGGCGACACACTCATGGTTTCGGCGAACTGGCGCACCGACGGCAGGCGGTCTCCGGGGCTGAGCACCCGGTTTGCGATTTTGATGCGGACCGCGTTCATCAGTGCCGCCGTCCGCGTCGTGTCTCCGTCGGCCATGATCGCACTCAGCTGATTGTATGGGTGATATTACCCATACAGATTGTGAAAATTGTATCGCACTGTCCCTGTTCGCGCCAGACCTCGCCCGCTATTGCAACACTGCGGAAAGCGAGGACTCATGGAACGGACAATGGCAGGCTGGGGCAGCGGGCTTCTCGGCGTCATCATCTTCAGCGGATCGCTGCCGGCAACGCGCGTTGCCGTGGCGGACTTCTCGCCGGTGTTTCTGACCTCCGCGCGCGCGGTGATCGCCGCGCTGTTGGGCGCGGTGTTCCTGCTCGCGTTGCGCCAGAGCCTGCCTGAGAGCCGCGACATCTTCCCCCTGACGCTGGTGGCAATCGGTTGTGTGGTCGGCTTTCCGTTGCTAACCGCACTGGCGCTTCAGTACATCACCTCGGCGCATTCCCTCGTTTTCATCGGGCTGCTTCCGCTTTCGACCGCGATCTTCGGCGTGCTGCGCGGCGGCGAGCGGCCCAAGTCCGCGTTCTGGCTGTTCTCGATCATGGGGGCCGTGGCGGTTGCCGGCTTCGCACTCTATGGCAGCGAACGCGGCACTGTGGCCGGCGATCTGTTGATGGTTGGCGCCATTCTCGTGTGCGGACTTGCCTATGCGGAAGGGGCGGTGCTCTCGCGCCGCCTCGGCGGCTGGCAGGTCATTTCATGGTCGCTGATCCTGTCCCTGCCGGTGATGGGCGCGATCATTCTGTTCACCTTGCCCGCGACGTGGAGCAGCATCGGCGCTCCCGCCTGGATCGGTCTCGCCTATGTCTCGATCTTCAGCATGATGCTGGGATTCATCTTCTGGTATCGGGGTCTTGCGCTGGGCGGCATTGCCGGCGTCTCGCAGTTGCAACTCCTGCAGCCGTTCTTCGGCTTCGTGCTCGCGGCGATCTTTCTGGGCGAGCCGATCGCGTGGACCATGATCGCATCGACTCTGATTGTCATTGCCTGCGTGGCAGGCGCCAAGCGCTTCGTTTGATTGCTATTCGTCGTCATGCACGGGCTTGCCCCGCGCATCCATCCGGAAAAGTTTCGAACGATGGATTGCCGGGTCAGGCCCGGCAATGATGGCGTAGGTACCTCATCCTCATCCTGAGGAGCATCGCATCGTAGCCAAGTTACGCAGGCTACGCCTGCTATGGCGATGCGTCTCGAAGGATGAGGCCGCGCTATTCCGCTGTTCCGTTGCTTCATGGTTCGAGACGGCGCTTTGTGCCTCCTCACCATGAGGATCAAGGTGCGGTGGCGATGATCACCGCCAGCGGCGGTGCAGCCAGAGCCATTGCTCGGGATGCTCGCGCACCCAGCCTTCGATCACCGAGGTGATCGCCTGCATGGTGGCCTGCACGTTAACTTTGCCATCGGCATCGCGCGCCGGAATCACGGCATCGGTCAGTTCGACACGGAAGCGGTGGTTCGGCAGGCGCACCACGCGCACGCCATGGATCGGGCAATCGATCTGCCGTGCGAGGCGGGCGAGCAGGGGATTGGCCTTGGCGGTGCGGCCGAAGAACGTCACATCGACGCCGCGGCCGAAATGCTGATCGACCAGCATGCCGACATGGACGCCGCGCGCCAGCGCCTGCGCAAGGCGCAGCGGCGCATCATGGGTGGTCGCCACCATGGTGCCCATGTTGACGGCGCGCATGTCCTGAATGGCGCGGTCTGCCGCCGCGATATTGGGACGGCGGAACAGCACGGCGGAATCGAGCCCGTAGGCGGGACCGGCGAGCGCGGGCAGTTCCCAGTTCGCCAGATGGCTGGCGAAGATCAGCGCGCCCTTGCCGTCGTCGCGCAGCGCGGTGAATTTCTCGATGGTGCCGGGCGAAAGCTCGATCCGGCTTCTCTCCGGATGATCGGGATCGAGATTCCAGATATGGTCGAGATGGGCGAACTCGGCACCGACCCGGCCGAGATTGTCCCACACGCCGGTGAGAATGGTGTCGATCTCTTCGGATGTTTTGTTCGGAAAAGCGGCGGTGAGGTTGGCGCGGCCGGTACGCTGCTCGGGCAGCCACGGTCCGATGGTGCGCGTGATCGCGGCAAAGAAATTGGCGGTGCGATCCGGATCGAAGTAGCGCGTCAACTTCAACAAGCCGACCGCAAGACCGCCGAGGAGTGCGCCGCCGATCGGCTTCACCGCGTCGCGCAGCAGCGCCCTGGCGCGGAGCAGGAGCCGGCGCATCACAGGGTCACGATGATCTTGCCGAATACCTGACGGCTTTCCATGCGGGCGAGCGCGGTGGCGACGTCCTCGATCGGCACTTCGGTGTCGATCACCGGCTTCATCCCAGCGGCCATCTTGTCGAGGCTCTCGGCGATGTTGCGCATCGAGGCGCCGAACGAGCCGATGATGCGGTACTGCTGCTGGAACAATTGCATCAGGTTCAGCGTCGTGGTCGGACCCGAGGTCGAGCCGCAGGTGACGAGACGGCCGCCGCGCTTGAGGCACAGCAATGAGCCGTTGAAGGTGTCGGCGCCGACATGCTCGAACACCACGTCCACGCCCTTCTTCTTGGTGATCTTGCGCGTCACGCCCTCGAAGCGGTCGGTACGGTAGTTGATGACGTGATCGGCGCCGAGCGCCTTGACGCCTTCGATCTTGGCATCGCTGCCGACCGTGGTGATCACGGTGCAGCCGATCGCCTTCGCCATCATGATCGCGGCGGTGCCGATGCCGGAGCCGCCGGCATGAACCAGGATGGTCTCGCCGGGTTGCAGCTTGGCATTGTCGAACAGCATGTGCTGCACGGTGGAGAATGCGATCGGTGCGCAGGCGGCGTCGCGGTCGGACACGCCGTCCGGCACCGGAATGACAAGGCGCTCGCTGCAGATTCATCAGCTCGCGGGCGAAGCCGTCGACATGGAAGCCCATGATGCCGGCGACGTTCTCGCACAGATTGTCGCGGCCTTCCTGGCAGGCCTTGCAGGCGCCGCAGGTCAGCGCGCCGTACATCACCACCTTCTGGCCGGGCGCAAAGCGGGTCACGCCTTCGCCGGTCGAGACGATCTCGCCGGAGGCTTCCGCGCCGACGATCAGGGGCATCTTGCGCTTGGCGAACGCCATGCCGCGATAGCCCCAGACATCGATGTGGTTGAGCGCGACCGCCTTGACCCGGATCTGCACTTCGCCCGCAGCCGGGGGCGGCGGGGGCGGCAGATCCTCGATCACCAACTGGCGGTCGGCAACAAGCGTAAGCGCGCGCATTGAAGGCGGTTCCTGCGGGAAATGGTGAAGACTGGAAGGGATATCGCCGGTTGGCGCGGGCACGTCAACCGGGCAGGGCGGAGCGGGAAGGCGGCGGTCAGGCCGGCTCGCGGGTCAGGATCAGCGAGGCATTCTGGCCGCCGAAGCCGAACGAGTTCGACATCACGGCGGTGACCTTGCCGTCGCGCGCGACGTTCGGAACCACGTCGAACAGGATCGCCGGGTCCGGCACGTCGTAATTGATGGTCGGCGGGATGCGCTGGTGTTCCAGCGTCAGCACCGAGAACACCGCCTCGACCGCGCCGGCGGCGGACAGGGTGTGGCCGACCATCGACTTGTTGGACGAGACCGGAATCTGCTGCGTGCGGTCGCCGAACACGGTGGAGACGCCGAGATACTCCATCTTGTCGTTTTCCGGCGTGCCGGTGCCGTGGGCGTTGATGTAGTCGATCTGCTCGACGCTCATGCCGGCATCGGCCAGCGCGTTGCGCACGCAGCCGATGATCGGCTTGCCGTCCGGGCTGGAGCGGGTGCGGTGGAAGGAGTCGGCCAGCTCGCCGCAGCCGGCGAGCACGCCCAGGATTCTGGCGCCGCGCGCGGTCGCGGCCTCGAGGCTCTCCAGCACCAGCGCGCCGGCGCCTTCCGCCATCACGAAGCCGTCGCGGTTCTTAGCGAAGGGGCGCACCGCGCTTTGCGGCGGATCGTTGTGCGTCGACAGCGCCGAAAGCAGCGAGAAGCGGATCAGCGCCTCCGGGTTGACCGAGCCGTCGGTGGCGACGCACAGCGCCGCATCGGTATCGCCGCGGCGGATCGCCTCGACGCCGAGCTGGATCGCGGTCGCGCCCGAGGCGCAGGCGGTGGACAGCGAGATCGGCGAGCCCTTGGTGCCGAACCGCTCCGACAGATAGTCGGCCACCGAGCCGAACAGGAAGCGGCGGTGGAAATCGGTGAAGCGTCCGCCGCCCGATGCCTTCAGCAGCGTGTCGTAGTCGATGCCAGCGGCGGCAGTGGCGGCGCGGGCCACCTCCTGACGCGGCTCCCATTCGAGCTCGACCGGCGCGACGGCGAGGAACAGCGGGCCAGGGAACTCGCCCTTGGTCCCGATCCTGGCCTGCGCGACCGCTTCTTCGGTCGCGACATCGGCGAGCTTCTCCGACAGCACGGTGGAGGAGAACGGCTCGACGCCGAGGAAATCGACGGTGCCGGCCATGGTGGTGCGCAGCCCGTCGGTCGGAAAGCGCGTGATGGTGCGGATGCCGGATTCGCCCGCTGTCAGCCGCTTCCAGTTGTCATCCTTGCCGGCACCGAGCGAGGTGACCACGCCCATGCCGGTGACGACGACGATCGGCCTGCCGAATTTATCCCGCGTTGCGCTCATGTTGCCTTCGCTTTCATTCGGCGGCCGTCAGGCCGGGACTGCTTCCACCAGCGCCATGCCTTCGCCGCGCCAGTGGCCGGCGCCGATGACCACGATCTGGGTCGGCGGCGTCGCCGTTTCAATCTCCACGCCGCTCGAATCGTGGGGCGGGAACAGCGTGCCCTTGGACAGTGACAACGCGGCGAGCCCAAGCCCGAGCGGAAATTGCGCTTCCATCAGATGGCCGAACGCGGTGCCGGTGGCGCGCACCGGGGCGCTGCCGTGGGCCTTGAGGAAGGCGCGCTCCTGCGCGGTCGCATCCGCAGCTCCGGTCGCGCCGGTGATCACCGCCGCGTCGCCACGAGGGCCGAGCTGGCTCCAGAGGTTGCCGAGCGTCTTGGTCAGGTCGCCGTCGGCCTTGCGGCGGGCGTGGTCGGCGACGACCCCCGAGAGCCGCGCGAAGGGCTTGGCGCCGCGCGCCTGCGCGTGCTCCCTGGATTCGATCACCAGGAAGGCGCCGCCCGAGCCGAGCGCAAAACCGGCTTTATCATCAGCGCGTTCCCAGATCGGGTTGAACTTGTCCTTGAGGTTGAAATTGCCGAACTCATAGAGCATCAGCAGATCCTTGCGCTCGCCGTTCTGCGCCGCGCCGACCAAGGCGATGTCGCTCTGGCCCGCCGCGATGCGGGCGAGCGCGATGCGCACGGCATCGACGCCGGCGGCTTCCTCGCCCATGAAGGTGCGCGACGATCCCGTCACGCCATGGACGATGGCGATGTTGCCGGCAAGCAGATTCGAGAGCTGGGCGAGGAACAGCGTCGGCCGCAGCCCGTTCATCAGCCGCTCGTTGAGAAAGCCCGGCGCGGCGTTGCCCTGCGCCTGATCGCTGAGGATCGCCGAATCCACCGCAAGGTCGCGCTCGCCGCCGCCCGCGGCGACGATCATGTCCATGCGCGAGAGAATCTCGGTGTTGCCCTTGATGCCCGCGCTGTCGAGCGCGAGACCCGCGGCATAGGTGCCGATCCGCTGCCAGGCTTCCATCTGGCGCTGGTCGCCCTTCTTGGGGATCTGCGCATCGAACGAGACCTTGGCCATCGGGTGCACGATGTAGGGCGCAAAGCCGGTGGTGTCGGCATTGACGCGCTTGTCCTGCAGCGCCTGCCAATGCTCGTCGAGACCTTCTCCGAGCGAGGAGGCGATGCCGATGCCGGTGATCCACGCCTCGCGCGGGGTGCCTGCGGATTTGGTCTCACTCATGTTTCATGGCCTGCTCGGGAAAGCCGATGCGCCGGGCCATCGCTTCCATGTGTCCGCGCAACTCGGCGTTCGGGAACGGCGTGTGGCGGAAGGTGAGGGTGGCGTTGCACTTCAGTTTGCCGCCGGCTTTGATCTTCGTCTCGGTCACGGCGAAGCCGGATCCGTCATGCGCGATCTTCGCTTCCACCGTCAGCAACTCGCCGGGCGTTACGAAATCGCGCATCTTGGCTTCCTTCACGGCGGCGAGGAACGGCATCCGCTCGAAGTTGAGCAATGCGATCAACAGCCAGCCGGAGGTCTGCGCCATGGTCTCGATCAGCAGCACGCCCGGCATCAAAGGATAGCCGGGGAAGTGTCCCTCGAAGACGGTGCTGGTCTGCGGCACTTGCGCTTCGACCGTAATCGTCCGCTCGCCGACATCGAGGCCGGTGATGCGATCGATGAGTTGGAAATAGTCGAGGCGCATGGCGGGCGTCAGGCGCCCTTGGCGGCGACCAACTCGTCGATGCGCGCGCTGAGGTTCTTCAGGACGAAATACTGTTCGGTGGTTGCCTTGCCGTCGTTGACCTCCTGGGTCCACTTCTCGAGCGGCAGCTTGATCCCGAATGCCTTGTCGATGGCGAAGGCGATATCGAGGAAGTCGAGGCTGTCGATGCCGAGGTCGTCGATCGCGTGGCTGTCCGGCGTGATGGTATCGCGCGGAATATCACAGGTCTCCGCAATGATCGTGGCGACTTGATCGAAGGTGGACGACATTGCTAACCCTTTGAATTAAATAAGATAAAGCCGAATATCGGCATGGTGGGAAAAGCGGCTGCCGGCAGTTCGGCCGACCCGCTCGGGGTAGAGGGCGGTATAACGGACCGACGCGTTTGTTTCAATGGCGGCCCGGTCACCATTCCGAGCGCAGGGGACAGTTGCACCCCGTTTCCTGCCCGTGGTGAGCATCGGCCGAAACGCTCAAAAGGCGGCGTTAGCTGTTGGGGCTGCTGCTCGAAACCCGCGAGCAGTCCCGCAGGCCCATCATCGCGCAGTCCTGGGTCTGGCGCATATGGGTGAGGCTGGTCGCAAGCCAGACGCCGATCGCCGCGAGGATGATCGCGAAGGCGGCGGCGGCGAGGTTGGCGATGATGCGCTGGCGGTAGTTGTCGGATGCGCGGCGCGGGTCACGCATCGGGGCGTCCCGCAGAACCGGATCGGACGGCGTGTCATTGCCGCGCGTGGCCGTGCTGTGCGCCGATGGCGGTTCCGGCGCCGGGCGCTGAAACTTCAATACGCGGTGATCGTCATCCGTCATCTGGGGGCGCCGGACTGGCATGGACTGGCTGGCTCGCGGGTCGACGAAACGGTGGCTGATTTCTAGCACATGGACCGGCTGCGGCCCAGCGTGCACGCGCCCCGAAACGGGATCAAGAATCGTCCATAAAGTCCTCGTATTGCTCAATCTTATGATCGGTGCCGTCGCGTGCCGACGCTACAGTCGGGACTTTGTTGATGCGATATCGCCCGCGATCGCATCGCGGGCGCACCGCCACCGCCGCAGTGGAGATGCAGCATGACCCACAAACGCGATCCGATCCTTGAGCCCGTTTCGATTCTGTCCCTGCGCCCCATGCAGATGACCGCGGGCATGAGAGAGGTGAAGGAAAAGCAGCGCCGCTGGGCGCAAGCATGATTCAAAGAAGCGTGCCGAACTGCTTGGTCGGCATATGATTCCGGTGGTGCTCGGTCCCGACCGGCGCAATTACGTGATCGACCATCACCATCTGGCGCGCGCTCTTGATGAAGAGGGTGAAGAGTAAGGTGCTGGTGGCTGTGATGGCCGACCTCACCATGGTCGATCCCAAAGCGTTCTGGGTGGTGCTCGACAATCGCCGCTGGGTCTATCCCTACGACGCCAAGGGCGAGCGGCGCGAATATCGCGATCTGCCGAAGAACATCGCAGGACTGAAGGACGACCCATTCCGCAGCCTCGCTGGCGAATTGCGCCGGGCCGGCGGCTTTGCCAAGGACACCACGCCGTTCAGCGAATTCCTGTGGGCCAATTCCTGCGCCGGCAGTTGCCGCGCAAGATCGTGGAGAACGATTTCGGGCGGGCCATGGAGCGGGCGCTGGTGCTGGGCAAGAGCCAAGACGCGATCTATCTGCCCGGATGGTGCGGTCCCTCGGAGGATTGAAACGTTACGGGCTTACGGGCCAAGTTTTATCCTCATCATGAGGAGCGCGCTTGCGCGCGTCTCCAAGGATGAGGCCGTGTCCCGGATGCTGCGCAGCGCGTAAGCGGTGCGCTGCTGATCCGGGACCATTCCATATGCGGAGTCCGGAACGGCCCCGGATGCTGCGCAGCGTCACTGCGTGCCGCACCGCGTCCGGGCCATGTCATGATTGGCTTCATGGTTCGAGACGCGAGGCGTCGCCTCGCTCCTCACCATGACGGCATGGTGATGTGCGGCCGCCCTATCAGGACCCCGGAGGCCCCGGCACAGCGTCGTCCTCGTCGGGGGCGGCGATGCCGTGGAACGCCCGCTCGATCGGCCCGCCGAGCAGCAGCAGGGCGAATGCGATGGCCAGCGCCACGGTCGCGAGCACCCACTGGCCGGTGCCGCAGACGATGCCGATGCAGGCCGCGAGCCAGACGCAGGCGGCGCTGGTCAGGCCGTGCACCCTCTTGCTTTGGGCGGCGTGGACGATGACACCGGCGCCGAGGAAGCCGATGCCGGTGAGGATGCCCTGGATCACCCGGCTGGCCGCATCCGGGTGAGCGTCCGACGTATTGGGCAGCGGATCGATCAAGACCATCACCGTCGCGGTGGCGAGGCCGACGAGCCCGAGCGTGCGCAGCCCGATCGGCTTGCCGTGCAGGTCTCGGTTGAGGCCGACGGCGCCGCAGGCCAGCGTCGCGACGCCAAGACGGAGCAGGATGTCGGGCCAGTCGAGCACGATCGAGCCTTTCAGTCCGGGTTACGTGCGCGGCACGCGGCCGAGCAAATAGAACTCGTCATTGGGCCGCATCTCGGCGACGCTGGCGATGCGGTTCGACAGTCCGAAGAACGCCGAGATCGCGGCGATGTCCCAGATGTCGTCGTCGGAAAAGCCGTGCCCGCGCAGATCGGCGAAATCCTGCGCCGAGGTGGTGTGGGCTTCGCGGCAGACCTTGAGCGCGAAGTCGAGCATCGCCTTCTGGCGCGGCGTGATGTCGGCCTTGCGGTAGTTGTTGGCGATCTGGTCGGCGATCAGCGGGTTCTTGGCCCGGATGCGCAGGATCGCGCCATGCGCCACCACGCAATAATGGCATTGGTTGGCGCTCGAGGTCGCGACCACGATCATCTCGCGCTCGGCCTTGGTGAGGCCGCCGTCCTTTTCCATCAGCGCGTCGTTGTAGGCGAAGAAGGCGCGGAATTCGTCGGGCCGGTGCGCCAGCGTCAGGAACACGTTCGGCACGAAGCCCGACTTCTCCTGCACGGCGAGAATGCGGCTGCGGATATCCTCCGGCAGCGTGTCGAGCGGCGGAACGGGAAAGCGGCTGATCGGCGTGTCGGACATGCAAAACCCGCGGGCTGGAGCCTAGGTCGCGAGTTTAAGCGGTTTCCGTCGCAAAGCGAGCATGGTTTGCGCCTAGCGCAGCGGCTTCTTCAGCAGCGAGAAACGGTCGGGATCGAGTCCGAGCGAGGGCTGCAGCATCGGCGCCTCGACCGCGCGCTGCAGCGAATGGTCGCCGAGCTTGTCGGCGAAGCGGTCGCTGACATGCGGATCGTAGGGCGCGTCGCGCCGTCCGGTGGCGCCGCGCCAGCGGTCTACCACCGAGCCGACGAAATTGATGTCGTGCCCGGTGTACGCTGTCGGCGTGGTCGCGATGGTGGCCTCGCTGCGCGGCAACTGGTGCGCCGGCACTTCCTTGAAGCGCAGGCGGGTCGGCAGCGCGACGCCTTCGCCGAACGCCAGCACCTCGCGGGTACCGAGCGAAGGCACGAAGGACAACAGGTTGGCGGCGGCGTCGGAGACCGCCGAGCGCAACAGCGCCTGGTCGCGCTCGTTGGCAAGGCGCATCGCGAACAGCGTATTGCACTGGGACAGGATGGTGGCGTCGAGTTCGGCCGGACGCTGGGTGATGAGACTGAGATAGACGCCGTATTTGCGGCCTTCCTTGGCGATGCGAGAGACCGCCTTGCGGGTCGGGCCGAAGCCCATGCTGCGGTCGGCGGAGGCGTAGCGGTGCGCTTCCTCGCAGACGAACAATAGAGGCGAGACGCCGTCGCTCCACAATCCGAAATCGAACGCCATCCGGCACAGCACGGAGACGACCGAATCCACCACGTCCGCAGGGAAGCCCGCGAGCTGCATGATGGTCATCGGCTTGCCGTTGGCGGGCAGGCGGAACAGATGGCTGATCACTTCGGCCATGGTGTCGCCGCCGACATTGGCGTTCTCGAACATGAAGGCGTAGCGCGGATCGTTCTTCACGGTTTCGATGCGCGAGATCAGCTTGTGGTAGACGATGCGCGAGGAGCGGTTCTCCAGCTTGCCCATGCGCGCGTCGATCAGCGCGATCAGATCGACCAGCCGGTAGGGCACCGGTGTGTCAACGGTGAAGCCGACGCTCTTCGACTCGATGCGCTTGAGGCCCTGCTGGCGGTCGGAATTCTGGTACTGGGTGTAGGTCGCTTTCGCGATCGGAATGACTTCCGACAGGACTTCCATTTCCTCCGGCACGCCGGGGCGGCCGCCGAACAGGACGTCGACGATTTCCTCGAAATTGAACAGCCAGAACGGCAGCTTCAGATTGCGCGGATTGAGCACCAACGCATGCTCGCCGAAGCAGCGTCCGTATTCGTTGTGGACGTCGAGCAGGAAGACGCGCAGGCGCGGACGCACCCGCAGGATTTCGTTGAGCAGCAGCGAGACGCTGCTCGACTTGCCGACGCCGGTCGAGCCCAGCACCGCGAAGTGCTTGTTCAGCATTTCCTCGACATCGACATAGGCGGTGATCGAGGGATCCTGCTGCAGCGCGCCGACATTGATCTGGTCCTTGCCCGTCGGCGCGTAGACGATGCGCAATTCCTCATGGGTGAGGATATCGACCGCGTCGCCGATGGTCGGATAGACGGTGACGCCGCGCTGGAAGCGCGGCGCGGCGCCGCGCGAAATCTCGCCGAGCAGATCGACCGACGCCACCGCGATGTAGTCGTTGCCGGTGTCGATGTTCTCGCGCGTCACCTCGGTGATCAGTGCGACGATTGTGGTGTGCGCGGCGCGGATGCCGAAGAACTGTCCGACCGTGGCGCGGATCGCGGACGGCGTCATGCTCGGGCTTGCCAGGATGCCGACGCGCGCTTGCGATCCGCGGACCGAAACGACGCGGCCGAGCGAGGGGATCTGCGGTGGGGTCAGCATACGGGCGAACTCACGGGAAAACTCAACCGACCGACTATGAGCCCGCCATGCTGCAGAAATTGTTAAACGCACCGGTGTTCCGGTGCTGCCCGTATGGCGGCGCGGTTCGGGCAGGGGAACGGCCCGGACGCTGGCGGCATCCGACTTATCCCCGGATTCATTGGGCTTTCGTTGTTTTCCGGCCGGCCCGGCACCGGGTGACCAATATGACAGGAAAGGTTGAGTTAATATGCTGTTAACTTAGGATTTAAACCGCCTCCCGGAGGCCAGGAATCGGGGCCGGGAACGCCGACCGCATCCGTTTGCCGCTCCGCTCGGTTTGCACAAAGGAGCGAGCGAAGGGGGTAGACCGCGCCGCGCTTGCGCTCTATATCGTGCCCGCAACATCGATTTGCTGATTTGCCCGAGGCGCTCCGCCTATGGCGAGGGCCGGGCCACGATCGGTGGGGAATGGTGTAACGGTAGCACAACAGACTCTGACTCTGTTTGTCTTGGTTCGAATCCAGGTTCCCCAGCCATTGCGCATATATCAATAAGATCAATCACTTAGATTGCGCGACGTCCCGAGAATCATAACGCCTCGTAGCGGGAATACGGTGTGTCTGGATTTCCGAACGACTGTGAGACGGTCGTGACGACGCCCTTAAGCGGGTATCCTCCATCTCGAGCGACTGCGGATGGTTGGGCCGAAAAGCCGAGCCTGTTTTCGCGAATGCTCGGATGAATTTGAAATCTCGATTCCAAAAACTTCCCAGCCCAGAGCGCGCGCCCCGGATCATCCGATCGCCAAGCAGTTTCGCAATCAGGTCGCCATCTTGGATGGCCGTTGCGCAGTTTTGTGAACACGCCATCCGTGGTGCTGAGGCGCCCAAGGTCGTGTCACGTTAGAGGCCGAAACGCCTACGTGGATGCGATGGTTCTGAAGCGTAACAGTGAGAGCGTCAGGAAAAACGCACCTATGCTCGTCGTTGCGAGAAATTGCGGCCAGACCACGTCGAGCCCAGCACCACGGAAAAGAATGGCCTGCGCGAACGATACGAAATGTGTGGACGGTGAAGCCTGCATGGTGATGGCAAGCCATCGGGGCATGCTTTCCAGCGGCGTCGCGCCGCCGGAAAGAATATTCATCGGTGTCGCTACAAGCACGTAGAGCAGGCCCAGTTGTGGCATCGATCGCGCGATGGTTCCGAGAAACAGGCCAAGCCCTGTTGCAAAAAACAGGTAAATGAGAGTGCCAATCAGAAAGAGCGGTATGGAGCCGGCCAGCGGAACCTTTAAGAGCAACTGAACGACAAAATAGAGCGATAAGCCGACCGCGATCACAATCACGAGGCTGTTTGCCCAGATCTTCGCCATGGCGATTTCGAACGGCGTGAGTGGCATGACCATAAGATGATCCATCGTGCCGTGCTCATGCTCCCTGACGAGGGCTGCTCCGGCGAGAATAATCGCAAGCATGTTCACGTTGCCGATAATGCTCATGACGCTGGTGAACCAGGATGTGGTTACATTTGGATTGAACGCGATCCTGATCGCCAGATTGACTGGGTATGTCGGGATCCTTTCGTCGCGCGACAGAAATTGTGCAATCGAAGTGTCTATAATCTGCTGCGCATAACCTGATCCCAGTCCGGCCTGAACCATTGCAGTCGCATCAACATTCAGCTGAAAGTTCGGTTTGCGATGGGCCAGAACATCGCGCTCGAAGTTTGGCGGAATGCCGAGGACAAAAGTGTACTTGCCTGCGTCCATCAGGGATTGGCTTTCCGATCCCGGGATCAGAACAGGCGGCTTGAAGTACGGCATAAGGAAAGAATTTGTGATCCTTCGCGAGAGCGCCGAGTGATCCTCATCAACAACGGCGATAGAGGCGTGATACAGTTCCTGAGAATTACTTTGCGCGTGACTGACGACCGCCAGCGAGAATGAATAGATTACAAGAGACAGCAGAACCCAGTCACGGAAGAAGCTGCGCAGCTCCTTTGTGCCGAGCCAGAATATGTTGGATGCGGAGCGCACTACTTTTCCTGCCTCCTGAGCAGCAGAAAGCTCGCAAGCACGAAAATCGGAATAAACGCAAGTAACGTCAGAATACTAAGCCAGAGATCTGGAAAGCCGAGCCCTTTGGTGAAGGTCCCGACACTGATCGGCCGATAATAGCTCATTGGGAAACAGCGCCCGATAATCTGCGCCGTCCCTGACAGGGACGAAACCGGCGTCATCATCCCGGAGAACTGCTGGGCAGGGATGACTGTCAGGATAGCCGTGCCAAACAGAGCCGCGATCTGTGTTTTGCAGAAAGAGGAAATCAGCATCCCGTAACCGGTGGTTGTCAGAACGTATATGACCGTGCCGGTGAATAATGCGAGGAAGCTGCCCTTGAGAGGAACTTGAAAGAGAAGGGTTGCCATCGCAAACATGATCATGAAGTTGATCAGCGCGATTACCACGTAGGGCAGTTGCTTGCCGACAAGAAACTCCAGCCGTGTGACGGGTGTGACATAGAGGTTAATGATCGAGCCGAGCTCTTTCTCTCTGACCACCGCAAGCGCCATCAGAATTGCAGGAAACAGCGCAAGAAGCATCGCGATGGTGGAGGGAACCATCGCATAGATGCTGTCGAAATCCTGATTGTATTTAAACCGGATCTCTAGGTCCGCAGGAGATGGAGAGATCGATTGCGGGCGGCTTGTTACGAGGTTGCTCAAATAAAGCTGATGCATGCCTTGGAGATAGCCGCGGATCGTTTCTGCGCGAAACGGCATGGAACCATCGACCCATGCTGATACCCAAGCCGGCCGGCCGTGTTTGATGTCCGCGCCGAAAGACGGCGGGATCTCAATGCTCGCATCGATACTTCCGTCTTTCAGACGACGGTCAAGGTCTGCGTGGTCGACGAGGGGAGGCTTCTCGACAAAGTAAGTCGACCCCCTGATCTCGGAGAGGTAGGCGCGACTCTCGGGCGTGCGGTCATGATCAAGAACGGCAATCGTCAGATTGTTGACATCAGTTGAAATGCCGAGGCTGAACACCATCATGAGCAAAGTCGTTCCGAAGAGAGCAAACATCAGCCTGATCGGATCTCGAATCAACTCGAGACCTTCGCGGATCGTGTAGGCGAACAAACGCTGAAAGCTGAACAAGGTGGCGACCCGGCTTTGTTGCCCTGATTTGCGAAGGTCTGTGTGGCTTGGAGGCGATGCGGCAATCTCGCTCTTCGTGTTCGCTTCGAGGAAGCTGACGAAGGCATCGTCCAGATTTTTCGCGTCGCGGGCCTTGACGATATCCGAAGGAGTATCGGTTGCAAGGACGCGGCCCTCGTGCATCAAAGCGAGCCGATCGCAACGTGATGCTTCGTCCATGAAATGCGTCGATACGAAAATTGTTATGCCCTCGTCGTGTGACAGATCGAGCAGCAAGTCCCAGAACTGATCGCGTGCCAAAGGATCAACACCCGCTGTGGGTTCATCTAGGATCAGTAGGTCAGGCTTGTGGACGATGGCGACCGCGAGAGACAGGCGTTGCTTGATGCCGAGCGGCAGGGTGGAAGCCAGCTTATCGAGTTCATTCGCAAGGCCGCATGCTTTCACGAGCTCAGCAATCCGCTTTTCGGCGAAATCCGATGACAAATGGAAGAGATGGGCGTGCAGGTCGAGGTTCTGGCGGACCGTCAGTTCGCTATAGAGGGAGAACGCTTGTGACATATAGCCGACGCGGCGGCGTGTATCGAGATCGCTTGCGTCAAGCGGCTTGTCAAAGACCGTGACCTGACCATCGGTCGGAGGCAGAAGCCCGGTCAGCATCTTCATTGTCGTGGTTTTGCCGGAACCGTTCGAGCCAACAAATCCAAAGATCTCTCCCTCTTGAATGGTAAAACTCACGCGATCGACCGCGGTGAATTCGCCAAATCGGCAGGTGAGGTTCTTCGCGACGATAACGGTCTTATGATCGTGGCTGCGGAAAGGTCGGGTCTTTTTCGTTGAGCGGAGGATGCTTCGATGATCCGGTAGGAGGGCGACAAAGGCATCTTCAATCGAGCTGGTACCAGTCTGGCGTTTGAGCTGGAGAGGCGAGCCGCAGGCGAGCACCTTGCCGTCGTTCATGGCGATCAACCAGTCAAAGTGCTCCGCCTCCTCCATATAAGCGGTGGCGACGAGCACGCTCATACCCCAATCTTGGTTGCGCAGATCGTTGATCAACTCCCAGAACTGCCGGCGCGATAGGGGATCAACGCCGGTTGTGGGCTCATCGAGGATCAAAAGATCCGGGCTGTGAATCAGCGAGCAGCAGAGACCGAGTTTTTGTCGCATCCCGCCCGAAAGCTTCTTGGCCGGGCGGTCAGCGAAGGGAGCGAGGTCCATGCGTTGCAAAAGGAGCTCTGTCCGAAGCGCGCGCTCTTTACGAGAATGGCCGAACAGTCGCGAAAAGAATTCGATATTCTCAAGGACGCTGAGATCGGCATAGAGATTCTTGCCGAGTCCTTGTGGCATATATGCAATACGGGGACATGCCATGGCGCGCGCAGCAGCGCTGGACATATCTTGACCAAGAACTGCGACGTTGCCTGCCTGAATCTGGCGAGCTCCAGCCAGTATGGCGAGGAGCGAGGATTTTCCAACACCATCAGGCCCAATCAAGCCAACGGTTCGACGGGCGGGAATGTCAACTGAGACATCATCAAGCGCGGTTTCCAGGCGGTATCGATGAGAAAGCCGCGTGACCGACGCAACTGTGTCTTCCGTTCGGTTCACGGCGCGGGTTCCAGATACTTCGGCCAGGTAACGGAGGGGTCCCAGCGTATGAATGTGACTCCGGGTAGGCCGCTTCTGATTGAATCAGTATGAGTGAGGAGGCGTTGCTGATCGATCCGCACGCGGACGCGAAACATCAGCTTCTCTCGCTCGCTTTTGGTTTCGACAGTCTTGGGGGTGAATTGCGACTTGCTTGCTACAAAGGATACGTTGGCGGGAATAGGATAATTAGAATAGGCGTCGAGCACGATGCGGGCCTCATTCCCTACCTTGATCTTTCCTGCCTCCTTCGTTGGGAGATAGATATCCATATAGACATAGGAAAAGTCCAACAGGGTGAAGACCTTGCCGCCGGCTGGCAGAACCTCGCCGACGTTGGCTAGCCGATACTGAATGCGCCCTCTTTTCGGAGCGATGAGTGTATTGTCGGCAATCTGTACCCTGTAGAACTCTGCATCATGATGGGCTGCGTCCAGAGTGCGCTGCGCCCGCGAGACCTGAGCCTGTGCGATGGCAATTCCGGCATTGGCGGCATCGAGTTGCTGCTGCCGCTGATCCAGCAGCTCTCGTGTTGCCCACCCGTTTCTGACAAGCTCGCGGGTGCGTGCCATCTCCTGTGTTGCTAGCGTTTGTTGAGCCCTCTGTTGGACAAGAAGGGCTTCCGCTTGCTCGATTGCGTGCTGTGCTTCTCGTCCCTGGTCTTCTGACTTGGAAAGAGATTGCTCAATGTCCCTTGTATCCATCCGAGCGACAATTTGGTTAGGAGAAACCATGTCGCCGATATCGACAAGTAACTCTGCAATACGACCGGCATATTTTGTCGCGATGTCAACTTCGTCAGCTTCAACGCGTCCATTGCCGTAACTAATTCCGGCGGGCAGTGGTGGATGCAGCTGCTTCCACCAAAAATAACCGGCTCCGCCACCGAGCAGCAGTACCGCCGCTAGCGATGATGCTATGACCAGCCAACCCCGGCGGCGGGGCGGAGCCTTGTTTGGCGCAAGTACCGGCAGGTGGACATTGTCGCTAGCAAGCGTTTCGTTCGCGGGCGCAAAGTGATTTTCACTCCGTAGAGGTTCATTCTGCTTCAGATCCATGACTGTGCCTTGAAACGTGACTTGCGTGCGCTCGCCGGCGATTTGTGATGGTTAATCATGCTCATCGCATCACCAATCGATCTTGATCGAAATCAAGCGAACAGGTGCGGCGCGATTGAATTCGGCAGTGGCCGATCCCTCATCTTGAAACTGTTCCCTGGCTGGGAACTTCGTTTTGTCCATCCAGACGCCAGTTCAGCTGGAGCAACCGGGTGTTGAAATGCCGGTGCCGTTGTGGGCGCCGAGGGCGGCGTAAACGGCCATCAAGTTCCGTGATCATCCGCCCGATCTGAGCACGGTCTCAGTTTGCCAGAAGTGGCCATGCGCGGTTGGCCGCGCTCCCATTATGATCGATGCCTGTCGGGCGCGGACTTTGCGGAATATCCGCGCATGCCCGAACAGCGTTGTGCGGATTTTGGAGGCGTCGGGAGTCAGGCCACAGTGGCGGTGCTGTCAGGACCCTCCAGCGCCGCCGCAAGCGCATCATCCACCTGTTCAAGCCAGATGAATTCCAATCTGCTGCGAGCGTCTGCGGGAATTTCGTCGAAGTCGCGCAGGTTCCTCGCGGGCAGCATGACGCGGGTCAAACCGGCCGCGGCGGCGGCGACAACTTTTTCCTTAATGCCGCCGACGGGAAGGACGAGGCCCCGCAGCGATATCTCGCCGGTCATGGCTGTGTCGCTTCTAACGGTGCGGTTTTGAAGCAGGGAGGTGAGGGCAATGAACATGGCAACGCCTGCACTTGGGCCGTCTTTCGGCGTAGCCCCTGCGGGAACATGGATGTGGATGTCGCTCTTTTCGAATAGCTCGGCATCGATACCGAGCTGAGCGGCGCGACTTTTGACCAGGGTCAACGCAGCTTGCGCGCTCTCGCGCATCACCTCGCCGAGTTGCCCGGTCAGGATCAGCGAGCCCTTTCCCGGCATGCGCGTGGCTTCGATGAAGAGAATGCCGCCGCCGACTGGCGTCCATGCTAAGCCGGTGGCGACACCCGGCACGCTGGTGCGCATGGCCACCTCGTTTTCGAACCGGGTTGGACCGAGGAGCGCGGGGAGATCGTTTGAGGTGATCACAACCCGGTTCTCGCTCCCTTCCGCGATCTGAACGGCCACATGGCGGAATGCCTTACCGATCTCTCGCTCTAGATTGCGAACACCTGCTTCACGGGTATAACCTTTGATGATTAATCTAAGTGCATCGGGCTCAATATCGGCCTGTTCGGCTCCGAGTCCGTTCGCCTCGCGCTGGCGTCGGACCAAATACCGCCGCGCGATTTCGAGTTTCTCGTCTTCAGTATAACCGGCGAGGCTGATGATCTCCATCCGATCCAGCAGTGGCCCGGGAATGGTGTCGAGCATGTTGGCGGTGGTCACGAACACCACGTGCGAGAGATCGAATGGCACGCCGAGATAATTGTCGCGGAAAGTCGCGTTCTGCTCTGGATCGAGTACTTCGAGCATCGCTGCGGAAGGATCGCCCTGAATTCCGCGTCCCATTTTGTCGATCTCGTCAAGCATGATCACGCAATTGCGCGTACCCGCTTTTTTGATGGCCTGAATGATATTGCCGGGGAGGGCGCCGATATAGGTACGCCGGTGACCGCGGATTTCCGCTTCATCATGGACACCACCAAGACTGACCCGCACGAACGGCCGAGTCATCGCGCGTGCAATGGATTGTCCCAGCGAGGTTTTGCCGACGCCGGGTGGTCCGACAAAACAAAGAATGGGCGCCTTGCCCTGTGGCGCCAGCTTCCGGACCGCAAGATACTCGATGATCCTGCTCTTGATCTTCTCGAGACCGTAGTGATCTTCATCGAGAATGCGCCTAGCTTCAGCAATGTCGATCGGCTTCTCATCGGGCAGGCTCCAGGGAAGCTCGATCAGCCAGTCAAGATAGCTCCGGATCATGCCGGCCTCCGCCGCAGCTTCCGGCATTCGCTCGTAGCGGCGAACTTCCTTTCGGGCCTGGCTTTCGGCCTCGGGCGGCATTTTTGCCTTTGCAATCGCCTCGTTCAGTTCCGCAATCTCCTGTGCCTTGCCGTCGCCTTCGCCGAGCTGGCGTTGAATCGCCGCCATCTGTTCGCGCAGGATCGCTTCACGCTGCCGCTCGTCGAAGGCCGCCTTTGTCTGCTGTCCGATCTCCTGGCTGAGCCGAAGCACTTCGATCCGTTCGGCGAGGTGGCGGGACACCTTGTCCATGCGAAGTGCAAGATCGACTGTCTCGAGAATATCCTGCTTATCCTGCGGCTTGAGGTCCATATAGGACGTCGCGAGGTCGGCGAGATTCGAGGGGGAGGTGGTGCCCTGCAACGCCGCGATCAACTCCGGCGGGGTCTGCGGAAGCAGCCCAGCGGCTTCGACCGCCTGCCGCTGCAGGTTAAGAAATCGGGCTTCAATCTCCGGCGAGGTAGTCGCGGGCTCGGGTATGTGAAGGACCCGTGCCGCGAGGAACGGCGTGACCGGAAGATAATCAAGCACCCGCATGCGCTGCACGCCCTGACAAATGATATGATGGCTGTCATCGGCCCCGGTAATATAGCGCACGATATTGGCGACCGTGCCAACGCGATACAGATCGTCAGGTCCCGGTTCGCTCAACGCAGCATCGCGCTGCAGTAGAATGCCGATCTGTCGTTGTTCGCGCACAGCCTGCTGAGCCGCGGCGATCGATTTTGGTCGCGCTATGGTGATCGGGATGACGACGCCCGGAAACAGAACGGTATTACGCACCGGCACGATGATAAGGGCATCTGCCGGAATCAGGATCGCGGAGCCAGGTGAAGCTGAGCCCGAGGTGGAGACATCGTTGTCCAGCGACATGGTGTTTCCTCAGCTGGTTTTCGCGAGCCGCAGACCCACGCAGCCGTGTGTTGCGAAGCGGGTGATGACGTAGCGGCCGATCGGCAGAGGAATGCGACGCTCAAAACGGCCTTGAGGCAACTCAAGGCGGAGAATACGCGCGTTGTGGAGTTCGGTAGGCAATGCGCGGCGACCGCTGACGACGAGTATTCCATTGTCGAGGATCGCTTCGACTTCATCGGGATCGACTCCCGGCAACGCGATCAGAATCAGAATCTCCCGCTCCGTTTCCAGCACGTCAATGGGCGGCTCCCAACTCGGTTCGCGCGTTTCGGCCAGCGGCTGCAAGTTGATGAATTGCTGATGCAGGCGCTCCGCACGGGTAAGCGCTTTGATAGCATCGGAAAGCATCCAGTTGACGGCATCCCTCGACGACATTGCGTTTCTCCGTCGCTTGCTGTGTTGCCCTGTGTCTATCTGATGAGGTCAATCATCCGTGCTCTAAGCAGCCGTTTGAACCTGATTACGGGGCGCGTCGGGGGCGGCAATTGGACATTATGTACCAAATCATCGGGGCCCATTGCTGAAAGATGGCTTCGACCTCACTCTGCAGAAATCTTGTCTCGGGAGCTGGCAGAAGGCCCGGAAAGTGACACAACGACGCCGCAAAGCGCCGTTCGTCAGTGGGAATCGATTTGCCCGTTGTGTAACTTGATGGTTATCTCTTTGTATTCATGAAAGAATTTTATATGTATGTTTTGTATTCTGTATAGTGAAGATATATACTTTAAATTAAAAGATTTAATCGCTTATTTTCATCGAAATACTTGAGGAAGATAGGCGGCTTGGGATTTTACTGTTGCTAAATGGATGCGACGTCGCGGGGAACGACAGAGACGGGGATCGTCGAGCTCGTTGAAAGCTCAGATGTTGCGCGCTGGCGTCTCGGAGGCGACCGTGATGCCTATTCTCTGTGTCTCGGAACGGCCGTTGGTGTAGCTCACCACCACCGTCACCGCGTCGGTTCCGACGAAGTTCGCTTTCGAGCGATAGATCGCCACGAAAGCCGGTACTTCCAGCGCCATGCAGTTCTTGTAATTGGTCAGTGCGATCTTGGCGCGTTTGACGGTGGCGATACCGTTCGATGGCGGCGTGAGAAGCCGAATTGAGGGCAGGGTGCCAGAGCTGCAATCAGGCTGCACATTCAGATAGACGCCGATACGAATGTCCTTGCCGGTCTGTCCTTTCGCGCTGCGGTGCACGATCTGGTCTTGTGCGAAACCGCTGGTCGCGCTGGTCAGCACGGCGAGTGCCGTGCTGCCCGTCTTTAGGAACGAAAACAGGCTCAGCTTGGCGTTATTACGAAGGAAAGAGTGAAACATGGCAGTACCGATTTGACTCACCGCCATCACCGCTCATGCGGCTGGATGTGAGCGCGAAGGTCGTCGGCGTGCGCGCACTATAATATTGGTTTGATTGGGAATCCTAGAAGGGAAAACGACGCTGTGGCGCGCGGGCCGCAAGTGTCACACCTTCGCATCAGTCGGTATCCACCGGATGCATTCTCTGGGGTAGCACGAATGGATAGCCATCATCGTGCCCGACCGTGGTGCGGACACTGAACACCGCGTGGATCAACTCGGCTGTGATGGTCTCTACCGTCCGGCCGTCGGCGTAGATTGTGCCGTGATTGAGAACGATGATGCGATCGGCGAAGCGAATCGCGAGATTGAGATCATGCAGAACGGCGATGACGGCGAATCCTGAACGGGCGCGGTGTTTTGCGACCTCGAGCAGTCCGACCTGATGACGCAGATCGAGGCTCGATGTCGGCTCATCTAGCAGCAGCACGCCCGGTCCGCACGCAGCTTCTCCACAGGCGAGTTGAACCAGCACACGGGCAAAATGTGCGCGCTGCTGTTCGCCACCGGAAAGGGTGGGAAGCTCGCGATGGCGTAGCGCGCCGAGGCCCACTTCCTCGATTGCAGCGTCGACAAGCGGCTGTGCCGCAGCGTGGGTCTGTTCGCCCGCGCCCATCATGACGATCTCTTCGACGCGGAAGGGAAAAGTAACATTGACATGCTGGGAGAGCATCGCGCGGTGGTAGGCAAGCTCGCGGGGTGAAAACAGGTGCTGGCCGCGTCCTTTGAGGAGGACCCGACCTTCGCTGCACGGCTGATCTCCGGACAAAACCCGCAGCAGGGTGGATTTGCCGGCGCCGTTGGGCCCGACGATGGCAACGGTCTCGCCGCCGGGAAAATCGAGGTCAACGCCGCTCAGCAGCGTAGCCTGCCGAACTCTGACGGAGGCCGAGACCACGGTGAGCATGTTCGCGGTCGCGCTCATCACGAGAGTCCCAGCCCGCGCTGCCGCAGCAACATATAAAGAAAGAACGGCGCCCCGACGGTGGCGGTCAGAATGCCGATCGGCACTTCGGCCGGTGCAGCCAGCACGCGGGCCAGGGTATCGGCACCGATCAGGAGGATCGCACCAAGGCAGGCCGATGCCGGCAGAAGCAGCCGATGACCGGGGCCGATCATCAACCGCAGCAGATGCGGCACCACGATGCCGACAAAGCCGATGACGCCGCAGATCGAAACGGCGGCACCCGTCATCGCCGATACCATGACGATCGAGATTTTCTTCAGACACTCGACATTGACGCCCGAATGAAATGCCTCGGCCTCGCCGAGCGCCAGAACGTCAAGACCGCGCGCAACCAGCGGAATGGCGAGCAGCGATACGAGCGCGATTGGCGCAACCGAAAGGCCTTTGGTCCAGGTGGCGCCGCTCAGGGAGCCGAGCAGCCAGAAGGTGATGTCACGCAACTGGCGGTCGTCGGCCATGAACACCAGAAGGCCGATGCCGGCATTGGCCAGTGCGGCGATGGCAAGCCCAGCCAAAAGAAATAGCGCGACCGAGGTGCGGCCTTCGCGGCTTGCGATCCTGTAAAGGATTACGGTGGTCAGCAGCGAGCCGGCAAAAGCGAACAGCGGCAGCATCTGGCCCTGAAGAAATTGCAGGTGGACACCCCATGCGCTGTCGGACAGTACGATGGCAATCGCCGCGGCAAATGCGCCGCCGCTGGAGACGCCGACCAATGCGGGATCGGCGAGCGGGTTACGAAACAGGCCCTGCATGATCGTTCCGGAGACGGCAAGCAGTGCGCCGATCATCGCTGCCACTGCGATGCGCGGAATCCGGATCGACCACAGCACGAGTTGGTCGTGCGCCAGCATGCCGCTGATGTCATTGCTAAAACCGAGAGCTGCCGCCAGCCGTTGCAGCGGAATGCCGGCGGCACCGATCATCATCGCCAGCAGCGCAGCGACGGTCACGCCGCATAGCAGAAGGGAGATGACAAGCAGAGGCGAGGGCCGCAAATGCGGACGGGAAAACGTGCGCGACATCGGCGGTCCGTTGGATGCGGCGTCGGTCAATGTCGGCAGTCTGCGGCAAGCACGCCGGGTTGCCAATTGGCTTCACCCGATCCGAGCGAGGGATATAGCCTGACGGCGAGATCATGCGCCGCTGCCGCCGTGCGGGGGCCGAAGCCGAGTAGATAAAGGCCCTCCATGGCAACAAAGGATTGGGTCTTCGCGGCCGGCGTCAGAGCGAAGGCCGGATTGGTAAACGCCATGTCCTTTTCGATCTGATCCTTGCCGCGCTGCATGGTGAGGATGACATCCGGCTTGGCGGCGATAATCGCTTCGTCGCTCACCGGCTTGTAGCCTTCAAAGGCATCGATGGCGTTGATGCCGCCGGCAAGCTTGATGATCGCGTCGGCCGCGGTTTTGTCGCCGGCGACCATGGCGCGACCGTTAAGGAACGACATCACAAACATGACGCGTACCGGTTTATTGATCTTGCTGCGCAGTCCATGAAGCGAAGCAAGATCGCTAGCCACAACTTTCGCGAGGCACGCGCCGCGCGCATCGGCGCTCATGGCGTGTGAGATGAGGTTGATCTTCTGCACCAGCCCTTCCTCGGTATGCGTGTCAGGAACGAAGACCAGCGGAACTTTGGCGTTCTGCAAGACGTCGATGGTTTCCTTCGGGCCAGCGCCATCGATGGCCAGGATAAGTTTTGGATTGAGTCCCAGTACTCCCTCTGCGGAGAGTTGGCGCATATAGCCGACGTTCGGCTTTTCGTTTAGTGCCGTACTTGGATAGAGGCTGGTGGAATCAATGCCGACGATGCGGTCCTGCAGGCCGAGCGCGTAAAGAATCTCCGTGACCGCGCCGCCGATCGACACAATGCGCTGCGTGTCGTTCACTTTGATATCGTGTCCGCGCGCGTCGTGAATCACGAGGCTGTCAGCAATCGCCGTTCCGGCATTGGTCACCAGCGCTGCGGCAAGGCAGGCGAAGGGAATGAGGCAGGGGTGGGTCCAGCGGTTCATTGCACTCTTTAGATTACTTAGTCAGGATCAACTTGTTCTGGGACGTTAGCCGGAGGCGGTACATTTCTTCACCGTGCGAGATCATCACCTCACGCGCGCTGGCGAACAGTTCTTTGCTTCCAATGCGATTGTCGACAATCGACACGGTGCGCTTGTCGAGCGATGTCGGTGAAGCTGGAACAGATTGGCCGAAACCGTCATCCCGCGAGCCTGCAACCATGTTTCGTGCGATTCCCTCTGATCATCGCGAAAGATATTGATGATTGCGGTTATAGGGTTGCGCCATCCGTTATTCCAACGCGCCAGTTTACAATAGCTTTAAGGTGACACTTCGCGTGCTTGACCACTTTGTGCGGTGACCGTACGAAAAAGTGGCGCGGTGAGGACCGGTATCGGCACGCGCCTTGAACAGCCAGCCAGCCGTGCGCCAGCACGAGCCCGCCAGCCATTTCTGAAATTTGCAGTTGGGGCTGTCATGGTGGGGCTGAACAAGCGCGCTCGCGCGCTTCTGTTATCTGTGTCTGTTGTTTCGTTAGCAGGTTGGGTGCCGGTTGCACATGCGCAGCAGGTGCAATCTGCGGAGCTGAATGCTCATGCGGAAAAGCCGAAGCCGACAAAGCGTAAGAAAAAGTCCAGTCAGCAGCAGGTGCGACAGAATGACCCTGTCTTCACCACAGCCTACGCTCAGATCGGCGCACCGACCCAGCAGCCGCTGGACGTGATCACCGTTGCTGCGTCGAAGATGGAGGAGCGGGCGATCGATGCGCTTGCTCCGGTCAGCGTGGTGACGCTCGAGCAGATCCAGGGACGCAACGCCAGCACGGTCGGTGATCTTATTTATAACGTGCCGGGCGTGTGGCTGCAGAATCGTGCTGATGAACCATCTACTTCGATCAACATCCGCGGTTTGCAGGACTTTGGCCGCGTCGCGGTGGTGGTTGACGGAGCGCGGCAGAATTATCAGCGCACCGGCCACTTTGCGAACGGCTCCTTCTTCCTCAATCCCGAATTGATCGGCGGCATCGATATCGTCCGCGGCCCGACCGCAAATATTTATGGCTCGGGTGCGATCGGCGGTGTGGCGTCATTCCGAACCAAGGAGATCGAGGATGTCGTGCGTCCGGGCGAACGCTGGGGCGTCGATGTCAATTCGCTCATCGGCAGCAACCAAAGCCGTGCCACAAGCTCAGCGTTCGGCGGTGTTCACGTTAATCCGAACGTCGATATTTTTGCTGGCGGCACGTACTCGACGCAAGGAAACTACCGGGATGGCACCAACTATGAGGTGGCCAATACCTGGAACAGGCTGTCGAGTGGCATCGCCAAGTTGACGGTGCGCCCTGCGGATGGCCATGAAGTTAAGCTCGGCACGATCTTTCAGGAAAACATCTACAACGTTGGTCAGCCGAAGCGGCCTACCGGCGCTCCAAACACAGTGCCCTTTGCAGGCGGAGGGCAGGATCCAAACGGCGGAACGCCGATCTACGCGACTAACGTCAAGAACTACACGACGTCGCTCGGCTGGAGGTATTCGCAGCCTGACGACAAGCTGTTCGACTGGGACGCGAAGATCTACTGGAATCGCACCGAAAACGATCAGGTCAAGGTTGGCCATACCAGCACAAGCAAATCGGCCTATTGCGGTGGCGTCGCACCGGGTAATGCCGTCTCCGGCTGCATTGGCGACAACCGCAGCTATCTGCTCGATACTTATGGCGTTGACGTCCACAACACGTCCCGGTTCGAGATCGCTGATTGGCGGCACGCCGTCACTTATGGCTTTGACGGCTTCCGCGATGACGTGAATACGCGGGATTCCCGTGGCAACTCCAATGTGACGACCCCTGGCGGCGTTCGTACCGTCTCGGGCGGTTTCGTGCAGTGGAAGGCGAATTACACTTCTTTGCTCGAGTTAGTGAGCGCAGTTCGCTACGACAACTATCAGCTCGATTCCGGCACGACCTCCGTGCGGGGAGATCGCTTTTCGCCAAAGGTCACGGTCGGATTTTTCCCGGCAGCGGTTTTTACGCCTTATGTGAGCTATGCGGAGGGCTACCGTGCTCCATCGATCACCGAAACGCTTGTGACCGGTGCTCATGCTGCGGCTTCCACGTTTGATGCTTTCTTCCAGTGCGCGGATCAACCGGTCGGCGTTTATTCGACCTTTTGTTTCCTGCCGAACCCCAATTTGCGTCCGGAGATCGGCAGGACAAAGGAAATCGGTTTGAATCTGAAGAAGGATGGCGTATTCAACGCGACTGACAGCTTCCGCGGCAAGTTCAATGTTTTCCGCAATGATGTCGTGGATTACATCGATCTGGTGGCGTCGGCGCCTCAGGCGCCTGACAATCCTCCGCTTCCTCCGACTTACACCGCCAGCAAGTTCTATCAGTATCAGAATATCGCCGGCGCTCGTATCTCCGGCTTCGAGGCGGAAACGATGTATGACGCGCAGGCGTGGTTCATTGGTGTCTCCGCGACAGTGCAGGGGGGCAAGAACGTTCAGACAGGTATCGGTCTGTACAGCATACCTCCTCAGAAAATCACGACGACGGCGGGTATCAGGTTTGCGGACTACAAGGCGACGCTGTCAGTTATGTGGACGAACGTGCAAGGGAATTCGAACGTTCCGTCCAACTACCTGCCCGGTACGTCGTATGATCTCGTCAACCTCTATTTGTCGGTGAGGCCGACGGAGAATCTCACCCTGATGGCTTCGGTCGAGAATCTGTTGAACCAATACTACAGGCCTTATGCCATTCAACGCGGCACAACGAGCGACACCCAGAACGACGTGAAGTGGGCGAGTGCTGGTGCAGGTCTCGTTATCAAGGGCGGTCTCAAATATCACTTTGGAGGATAAGTCCGCACACGCCCAACTCCTCGATCGATACAGCGATCCGCACAGGTTTTTCTGCGCGGCATCGTGCGTCTGCAAATAATCTTGTTTTATCGGGCAACCTGCCCATCAAGACCGCAAGGGAGAGAAGACATGTACATCGCGATGAACCAATTCCAGGTGAAGATCGGATCGGAAAAGGCATTCGAAAACGTCTGGGCGTCGCGCGAGACTTATCTGAACGAGTTGCCCGGATTCATGGAGTTTCATCTGCTGCGCGGTTCGACGGAAAGTGACCATACGCTATATTCCTCCCACACGGTGTGGGCGGACAAGGCGTCGTTCGAGGGCTGGACCAAGTCCGAGCAGTTCCGCAAGTCGCATGCCCGCGCCAGCGACAATTCCGGCCCGAGCCTCGTTTTGGGACACCCGAAGTTCGAAGGCTTCGAGGTGGTTCTGACAGAACCGCGCTCCAGCGCTGCCGCCTGATCCATTAATTGATGGAGGATACATTGTGTTGAGCACGGATCTGGCCGCTTTGAAAAAGCACATGGCCGAAAATCCCGGCGGGGTGATCGAGGACGTTGCGCGCGAAAACAATGTGACATGCCGCGCGGTGCTGGAAGCCTTACCGGAAGCGATGCGCAGCTTCGCCCCAGGATCGACTTTCGTCGAGGCGATGCAGGACATCGCCACTTGGGGACAGGTAACGCTGATCATCCATACCAATGACGGGATTTTCGAAATCACCGATCCGGTTTCGCAAGGCGAGGTCGGGCGCGGTTATTTCAATCTCTCCGGTCCAAAGGGGCTGCACGGCCATTTGCGACACGAGCGTTGCGGCGGTCTTGCCTTCGTCGAACGCCCGTTCATGGGCAAGTCGTCGGCGTTTGTTGCATTCATCAATGTGGATGGCGGCATCATGTTCAAGGTGTTCGTCGGGCGCGATGAGGCACGCCAGCTCAGGGCCGACCAGATGGAGCGGTTCCGGACTCTGGCCAAGAGGCTGCAGGTGCGCCGTTAACCTTATCATGGCCGGCATTACCCCATATGGGTGACGGCAGGCGACGGAACATTGCCGTCGCGCGGGTGTTGTTCACCGCGCGATGTTGCGTTTGGTTGCCGGTGTTCCATGCCCGTGTTGCGTTATTTTGTGATCGTCGGGAGCTGCCTTTTTGTGCTGCTGTTCGCGGCCAATGCGTATCTGCCGAAGGCCGGTGGATCAGATACGCGCGTATCCCACTCTGGAGTGCAGGTGGAGCGGCCGACCGTTCGGATCAGTGCAAGCAACAAGCAAGCCGACCCGCCGATTGTGTACGACACCAGCCAGCCTCCGATAGCCGCGCCGCGTATTGCGGAAGTACCGATCGTTGCAACGCCTCCTGCGAAGCCATTGGGGAACGCTCCTACCACCAAGGACAGTGTGCGGAACGCTTATGCGCAGGTTGACGCTGCTTCTTCCACGCGAACAGAAACTGTCACAACGAAAGTCTCCAAGAAGCGCACAGCCAGCCGGAAGCATCAGCAAAGACAACGTGCATTGGCACAGGCGCGCGAGCCCGGATTCTTTGACTTCTGGTAGCCGCGAGAATTTTGACGCAATCGTCTAGCAGTTCGTCACCAATATTTATTCCTCACCAGTCTGAAATTTCTGAATGCGCGGTTTTGTTCCAGCGAAACCGCGTTGTTTCGAATTCGTCTTTGCGCGGTGGTGATGCGGAACGTGCCCAGTGCAATTCTGTTTTCGGTACAGACCGAATGAACGGTCGGATGAGAGGAGATGCCGATGAACAGAGCGATATGGATGATGACGACTGCTGCACTTACGCTTGCCGTCACTACGGGAATAGCGTCCGCGCAGAGCGCGGCACCCGGTGGGATGAAGGGAGGCGAGGCTCCCACTGCGACAGCGCCTGCAAATCCTGGCGGTTCCGCAAAAGGAAGCATGGAACATTCAGCGCCCGCCGGTGCGAAGGCTGCGAATGAGAACGGCATGACGAACGCGCCGAAGCAAGCGCAAGAGAACCGAGTTCATCCCTCGACAAAGTCGCAGGCTCAATCGGATAGCAAGAATCCGGCCGAGATGAAGAACAACGCCAAGTCGGCAAACGAGTCCACAAAGGGCGATGCTGCAAAGGGCGAGAAGGGCTCGACGGCCGCCGAAACGCGCTCGAATAGCGGCGCGAGCAAGACCACAGGCAGCGCGGCGACGTCAGCTACCGCAGCGCCGCCGGCGGAGAAGCGCGCCCAGATCTCGTCAGCGATCAAGCAGGAGAAGGTGAAGGAAGTTACGAACGTGAACTTCAACATCGCCGTTGGCGCGCGAGTGCCGGCTTCAGTGCACTATTATCCGCTGCCGGTGCAAATCGTGGAAATCTATCCGGAGTGGCGGGGTTACGATTTCATTCTCGTGAACGGCAGGTACATCATCCTGCGGCCGGACACGCATGAGATCGTCTACATCATCGAAAGCTAATTTCCCCAAGTGGGAAACGAGACGGGAGGTGGTCCGCGGACTGCCTCTCGTTTTGTTTGTCGGAGGATCGGGATCGGGATCGGGCGGGTGCTGGACCTTATCTTTATATAGTGACGTGAGGTACTCAGGCCTTCCGCCGCTGCCGGCCGGTTCGAACGCTGTCGCTGGCCGCCGGGCCTTGAGCCGTGTCCTTGACGTGGTTCTTCACTGTGACAAGCGTCTCGAGGCTGGTCCGAATCGCATCGGTCGGAACGTTCTGCAACACGTCGCATGCAATGGAGTCGCGCAGGCTGTCGAGATCGTCGACAAGCTGGCGGCCGGCGGCGGTCAAAAAGAGTTGATTGGCTCGGCGGTCGCGTGGATCGGCACGCCGTTCGAGCAGACCATGCTCGACCAGCCGATCGAGCAAGCGGACTAGCGAAATTGGCTGCAACTCAAGCACATCGGCAAGATCGACCTGAGACAAGCCTTCCTGATCCCGCAGGCGGAAGAGCACGATCCATTGCGCGCGGGTGGTGCCGCGGCTTTTCGCCCTGTGGTCGATATAATTACGCAGCAGCCTTGAGCTTTCGATCAACTGAGCCACAAATTGTCGTTTTAAATCAGAGGCCATGACCGTGCGCCCGAGGTGATTTTACGAATAATTGATGTGCTGACGTATTAAGTGCAAGCGCACTAATATATAACCTTTATATTCTGAAAGTGCATGCAGAAAGCGAAGAGAGTAGAATTCATGAGTTACCGTGTTCCCCGATGGGTCTATGTCCTGCTGGCGGCGCTTGTCGTTGGCGGAGGCTATTGGGCATGGCGCGGGGCGTCGCACTCTCAGAGGGCGTCCAAGACCGCTGCTGAGCCGGCCGTGCCGGTAACGATCGCGCGGGCGGAAAAAGCTGATTTCCCAGTCTATCTCTCCGGTCTCGGCACCGTACAGGGTTTCAACACCGTGGTAGTGCGCACCCGTGTTGACGGACAGATCGACAAGATCGCCTTCAAGGAAGGACAGTTTGTCAAACAGGGAGATCTGCTGGCCCAGATCGATCCGCGCGTGTTCCAGGCTGCGCTCGATCAGGCCATCGCGAAGAAGACTCAGGATGAAGCAGCGCTGGCCAACGCCAAGCTCGATCTGCAGCGTTCGACCAAACTCGGCGATTTCGCTACCCGCCAGCAGGTGGACACGCAGACCTCCGCCGTCCGGCAGCTCACCGCCCAGATCGCCGCCGATGAAGCCGCAATCGTGAATGCCCAGACCCAGCTTGATTACGCCAGCATCCGCGCGCCGATCGCCGGTGTCACCGGCCTGCGGCAGGTCGATCAGGGCAACATTGTCAACGCGGCGACCCAGACCGGCATTGTTACCATCGTGCAGATCGAGCCGATCGCGGTGATCTTTACTGCGCCCGAACAGCAACTGCCGGGTATTGCCAAGGCTCTGACGAAGGGGCCGTTGAAAGTTTTGGCTTACACATCGGATGGCAAGAACCTGTTATCCGAAGGCTCGCTCGCGCTGATGAACAATCAGGTCGACTCGACCAGTGGAACCATCCGCCTGAAGGCGACGTTCGACAACAAGGACCACGCGTTGTGGCCGGGCCTGTCGGTGGCAACGCGCCTTCTGGTGAACACCGTGAAGGATGCGACCGTGGTGCCGGACACCGCCGTGCAGCATGGTAATGACGGGCTCTTTGTCTATGCCGTGACTAACGGCAACAAGGCGCAGGTGCGAAAGATCAAGGCCGGCTATTCCGGTGAGGGCCGCACCCTGATCGAGGAGGGACTGTCGCCCGGCGAGCAGGTGGTGACCGCCGGACAATATCGTGTTCATGAGGGCTCATTGCTTGCGACCAGAACGGCGAACTCGAATGTTTCACCGGTGAAGGTCGATTGAAATGAACTACAGCATTTCAGGGCCGTTTATCCGGTACCCCATCGCAACATCGCTGTTGATGGTGGGCGTGCTGTTTGTCGGCCTTGTCGCTTATCCGCTGTTGCCGGTGGCGCCGCTGCCTCAGGTCGATTTTCCTACCATTCAGGTGTCCGCGAGCCTGCCCGGCGCCAGCCCGGAGACGATGGCGTCTTCGGTCGCGCAGCCGCTCGAGCGCCAGTTTGCGCAGATTCCGGGCGTTGCGCAGATGACCTCGACGAGCTCGCTTGGGTCGGCGTCGATCACGATCCAGTTCGATCTCAACCGCAATATCGACGGCGCGGCGAATGACGTGCAGGGGGCGATCAACGCCGCAGGCGGCACGCTGCCCAAGAACCTGCCTAATCCGCCGACCTATCGAAAGGTGAACCCGGCGGATTCGCCGATCATGATCATGTCGGCGACCTCCGACACCATGCCGCTGATCCTGGTCAACGACTCCGTCGATGCGCAGCTCGCGCAGCAGATCAGTCAGATCAGCGGCGTCGCGCAGGTGACGATCGGCGGCCAGCAGAAACCTGCCATTCGTATTCAGATCGATCCGGCCAAATTGGTGGCCAAGGGCCTCAGTCTTGAGGACGTGCGCGCGCAGATCGCGATCACCACGGTCGATAGTCCGAAGGGCAATATCGACGGCAAGACGCGCAGCTACACCATCTACGCCAACGACCAGTTGCCGAACTCGAAAGACTGGAACGATGTAATCATCGCCTACCGGAACGGCGGGCCGCTGCGCATACGCGACATCGGCCAGGCCGTGGCAGGGCCGGAGGACATGAAGCAGGCGGCGTGGGCCAACGGCCAGCGCGGGGTGTTTCTCGTGATCTTCAAGCAGCCCGGCGCCAACGTCATCGAGACGGTGGACCGGATCAAGGCGCAACTGCCGCGGCTGGTCGCGGCGATCCCGCCGGCGATCAAAGTCTCGATCATGAGCGATCGGACGCAGACTATTCGCACCGCAGTCGAAGATGTGCAGTTCACGCTGCTGCTCACCATCGCTCTGGTGGTGATGGTGATCTTTATTTTCCTGCGAAGCTTCTGGGCGACCGTGATCCCGAGCGTCACCGTTCCGCTGGCGCTGCTCGGTGCCTGCGCCCTGATGTGGGTGTGCGGTTATACGCTCGACAACCTGTCATTGATGGCTCTGACGATCTCGGTCGGGTTCGTGGTGGACGACGCCATCGTGATGCTTGAGAATATCTCGCGCTATGTCGAGAAGGGGGAGGATCCGTTCGAGGCGGCGCTCAAGGGCGCGGCAGAAATTGGCTTCACCATCGTTTCGATCAGCATTTCGCTGGTCGCCGTGCTGATCCCGCTGCTTCTGATGGGCGGTATCATCGGCCGTCTGTTCCGCGAGTTTGCCGTCACGCTGGCGATGGCGATCTTCGTCTCGCTGGTCGTGTCGCTGACCCTGACGCCGATGATGGCTTCGCGCTTTCTCAAGGCACATGAGCAAGATCAGAAGCACGGGCGTCTCTATCAGTGGAGCGAGCGGTTCTTTGATGGCATGCTTCGTCTTTACGAGCGTGGGCTTGATGTCGTCCTGAAGTGGCAGTTCACGACGCTGTGCGTGTTTTTTGCAACCCTTATCCTTTCGGGCGTTCTGTTCGTTGCGATCCCGAAAGGTTTCTTTCCGCAGCAGGACACCGGCCTGATCACCGGCGCTTCGCAAGCCGCGCAGGATATCTCCTTCGCCGATATGAAGCGGATACAGGAGGATCTCGGCAAGGTTGTGCAGGCCGATCCCGATGTTGCCAGTATAGCCATGGCGATCGGCGGCGGCGGTAGTGCGCTGAACACGGGGCGTATGTACATCACCCTCAAGCCGCGCAGCGAACGCACGGCAACGGCGCAGCAGATCATCGCGCGTCTGCGGCCGAAGCTCGACAAAGTGGAGGGTGGAAAGCTGTTCTTGCAGGCGGCGCAGGATGTCCGCATGGGCGGCCGTGCCACGCGAACCCAGTTCGAATACACACTGCAGGACGCCAATCTCGACGAGCTGAACACCTGGGCGCCGAAAATCCTGGCGAAGATGGAGACGCTGCCGCAACTGCGCGATGTTGCGACCGACCAGCAAACGCAGGGCACGACGCTAACCTTGACCATCGACCGCGATACTGCATCGCGTTTCGGCATCCAGCCGCAACTGATCGACGACACACTCTATGATGCGTTCGGGCAGCGGCAGGTCACGCAGTATTTCACCCAGCTCAACAGCTACAAGGTGATCCTTGAAATTCTGCCGGAAATGCAGGGCGATTTGGACTCGCTGCACAAGATTTATATCAAGTCGCCAACCACTGGCGATCAGGTGCCACTGTCGGCGTTTGTGAAGTGGACGACCGACCCGGTGCGGCCGTTGTCGATTAGCCATCAAGGGCAATTCCCGTCGATCACTATCAGCTTCAATCTCGCGCAGGGCGTGGCACTGGGACAGGCGACTGACGCCGTGCAGAAAGCCATGGTGGAGCTTGGCGCGCCGCCGACATTGAGCGGCAACTTCCAGGGCACCGCCCAGGCATTCCAGCAATCGCTCGGCACCGTGCCGCTCTTGATCGTGGCGGCGCTCGTCGTGGTCTATCTCGTGCTGGGCATCCTATATGAGAGCTACATCCACCCGCTCACCATTCTCTCGACCCTGCCGTCGGCGGGTGTGGGTGCGCTCGCCACACTGATGCTGTTCGGCTTCGACTTCAGCCTGATTGCGTTGATCGGCATCATCCTGCTGATCGGCATCGTGAAGAAGAACGGCATCATGATGGTGGACTTCGCCATTGTGGCGGAGCGCGACGAGCATTTGTCGCCGGAGGAATCCATCCGCAAGGCGGCGCTACTGCGTTTTCGCCCGATCATGATGACGACCATGGCGGCGCTGCTCGGCGGTGTGCCGTTGATGCTGGGAACAGGCACCGGCTCGGAAATCCGCCAGCCGCTCGGTTATGCGATGGTCGGTGGTCTGCTCGTCAGTCAGGCGCTGACCCTGTTCACCACCCCGGTGGTCTATCTCTATCTCGATCGGCTTTCGAATGCACTGTCGCGGCTCGGCCGCAGCGACGAGCCGACCGATCGCGAACCGCCGGGCGAATCCGGCACGGTGTCGCAGGCGGCGGAATAGGGCAGGCCGTTAGCCGTTATCGTTTGCAGGAAAAACGCGTGGTGACTTACGCCGCGCGGAAGATCACGCTGGCGTTGACGCCACCGAACCCGAACCCGTTTGACAGCACATGCTCGATCTTCATCGGGCGCGCCGCGCCGCGGACAAGATCGACGCCGTTTGCCGCTTCGTCCGGATTGTCGAGATTGAGGGTGGCGGGCGCGATCTGATCGCGCAGTGCCAGCACCGAATAGATCGCCTCAATGCCGCCGGCGGCGCCGAGAAGATGTCCGGTTGCGGACTTGGTCGAAGAGACCGCAACGCTGCCATTGGTGCCGAACACGCTCTTGATGGCGGCAAGCTCGCCAAGATCACCAACTGGCGTAGAGGTGGCATGGGCGTTGAGGTGCTGAATATCCCCCGGGCTGAGATTGGCCTGACGCAGCGCCTGTTCGATCGCGCGCCGCGCGCCATCGCCATCCTCCGGGCCGGACGTCATGTGATAGGCATCGGCGCTGGTGCCGTAGCCGACCAGTTCGGCAATGATCGTAGCGCCGCGCGCCAGCGCATGCTCACGCTCCTCGAGCACCAGCATGCCGGAGCCTTCGCCCATCACAAATCCGTCACGGTCGCGATCGAATGGCCGTGACGCGCGCTGTGGCGTGTCGTTGAACCCGCTCGACAATGCGCGGGCCGCTGCAAAGCCGCCAAGGCTGGTCCGCTCGATGCAGGCTTCGGCGCCTCCGGCGACTGCGACATCGGCCTCGCCCGCGCGGATCAGGCGCGCGGCATCGCCGATCGCCTGAACGCCGGCGGCGCAGGCTGTCACCGGCGCGCCGAGCGGGCCCTTGAAGCCATGCTTGATGGAGACCTGGCCTGCGGCAAGATTGACCAGAAATGACGGAACGGTGAAAGGCGATAGCCGGCGCACGCCGCGTGAATCCGCGAGACGAACCGAATCCGCGATTGCCGGAAATCCACCGATGCCGGAGCCGATGACGGTGGCTGTGCGCTCCCGCGCGCGCGTATCCTCCGGCGCCCAGCCAGCCTGTTTGACCGCTTCCTCGGCCGCCAGCAGGGCGAACAGGATGAAACGATCCATTTTCTTCTGATCTTTACGCGGAACAGCCCGGTCCGGATCGAATCCCGCCTCGGCATCCTCCGCGAGATCGGGAACGACACCGGCGACTTTGGCGGGAAGCTCACCCACTACGTTGTCGGAAAGCTGGCGCAGGCCCGACTTGCCGGCGATCAGGCGGGACCAGTTGGTCTCCACGCCGCAACCCAGCGGCGATACCGCACCCATCCCCGTGACCACAACACGTCGCATATCGATCCTGCCTGTCGAAAAATGTGATTTCTGACAGGCAGACCTAAGCTACTGCGAGCTTTTTGTCACGACTGATTGACAGGGCAATCAGGGCGGCGACGAGGCAGAGCGCGCCCGCCGCGAAGAACGCCGGCAGATAGCTCACGAGATAAGTGCGTGACAGACCAGCGGCGAGGGCGATTGAAGCAGCCCCCAATTGATGCCCGGTGAAAATCCAGCCAAACATCAGGTTGGCACGCTCGGGCCCGAAGGTCGAGGCACTAAGCCGGACAGTGGGCGGCACGGTGGCGAACCAGTCCAGACCGTAGAATACGGCAAACAGCGACAGGCCATAGAAAGTGAAATCGGAGAACGGCAGGAACAGCAGCGACAGGCCGCGCAGGCCATAATACCAAAACAACAGCCAGCGATTGTCATAACGGTCCGACAGCCAGCCGGACAGGATGGTGCCGATGAAATCGAAAATCCCCATCGCGGCAAGCAGGGTGGCCGCTCCGGTGGCCGGCAGATTGAAGTCGGAGCAGAACGAGATGAAGTGGGTCTGAATGAGACCGTTGGTACTGGCGCCGCAGATGAAGAAGGTGGCGAACAGAATCCAGAAGGTGCGGGACGAAGATGCCTCCTTGAGGGCGCCGAGGGCGGACGCCATGATTGGCCCATGTGCGGACGGGGCCGGCGCGAGAGGTTGCGAGCCGTCATCGCCAAAGGGCCGAAGCGCGAGATCGGAGGGGCGGTCCCGCATGAGCAGAAGGACGGCAATTGCTGCGATCAGCATCAGCGAACAGAGCAGCAGCATTGCTGCGCGCCAGCTATAGTTCTCGGTCAGCGCCGCCATGAGAGGCAGAAACACCAACTGCCCAGTGGCTGAACTTGCCGTCAGGATGCCGACGACGAGGCCGCGCCGCGCGCTGAACCAGCGCGTGGCAACTGTCGCGCCGAGCACCAGCGCGGTCATGCCGGTGCCGAATCCGACAACGAATCCCCACAACAGGACCAATTGCCAGACCTGCGTCATGAACAGCGAAGTCAGCATACCGGCCAGGATTAACGACAGCGCGCTGACGACGACGTTGCGCAGTCCGTAGCGATTCATCAGGGCGGCGGCGAATGGCGCGACCAGCCCGAACAGCAACAGCCGGATCGAGAGGGCGGTTGAAATCTCGGCGTTGCTCCAGCCGAATTCTTTCTCCAGCGGCACGATGAAAACGCCGGGCGCGCTGATCGACGCCGCGCTGACCAGGACCGTCAGAAAGGTGACGGCGATCATAACCCAGCCGTAGTGGATGTTTCTGCGGCCGAGCGCGGCCGAAAGCCGGTTGGAGATCATGCGTGCTTTAGCCAAAAGCCGGTTTGAGAAAATTTCATCTCTTATGATATTATGTGCATCATATAATCTATCGGGTCGATTGCAAAGCCCTTCGCTAAATATTTCAGCTGCGTCGGCTTGTGCCGGTTCATGCTGGTGCTATTGTATGATGTACAACATTTCATTGGCAGTCATGCGCTATTCGAAAGATCACAAATCCGAGACTCATGCGCGGATCGTCCAGAACGCCGCCGTCCGCCTGCGGGAGAAGGGCGCTGCATGTATCGGGGTTGCCGATCTGATGAAGGATACCGGGCTGACCCATGGCGGGTTCTATGCGCATTTCAAATCGCGGGAGGCGCTGATCGATGAAGCGTTTCTGCATGCGATGGAAAGCATTGGCGATCGCTGGAAAAAGCGCGCCGATGCGGCACCGGCCGGCGAGGAACTGGCCGCGGTCGTCAATGGTTATCTGACGACACGGCATCGCGACGATATCGGTGGCGGTTGCATGTTACCCGCACTCAGCCATGAGGTTGCGCGCGGCAGTGCGAAAACGCGCAAAGCATTCGACGTCAGGCTGGGAGAGGCGATTGCGCTGATTGCGGATGTGCAGTCGCATGCGGTGGATCGTGCGGCACGGGTGCGTGCCGCTGCAACCATTGCAACCATGGTGGGCAGCCTGCTTCTGGCCCGTGCAGCAGGGAAGGGCGACCTGTCTTCTCTTATTCTTGAAGCGGGGCGGAATGCGGCGCTTGCGAACAGCGCGGGTTCCAAGAAGGCGCGCAAGCGGAAACCAGCCAAAGCCAGTTGAGTCTTTCGCCGCTGGCGACATAGTACTTTCGTAGAAGAATGACGCGCTGTGCAGCCGCTACACGAACAATTGTGCGTATCTGCACAACGTTTGCGCGCGATTGCACGTTTCCATTCCGGGTTCGCGGTCGCATGATGCTGGAAATAAACTCTTCGGGAGGATTTCCGCATGCGTTCGATTGGGCATTTTATTGGCGGCAAAGAGGTCAAGGGTACGTCCGGCCGGACCGCCGATGTCTACGAGCCGATGACGGGCGAGGTGCAGGCGAAAGTCGCGCTTGCATCGAGGGATGAAGTTCGCGCTGCGGTCGAGAACGCCAAGGCGGCGCAGCCGGCATGGGCTGCAACCAACCCGCAGCGCCGTGTTCGCGTCCTGATGAAATTCCTGGAACTGGTCGCGCGCGACAACGAGGAGATGGCCGAATTGCTCGCCCGCGAGCATGGCAAGACCATTCCCGATGCGCGCGGCGATATCATGCGCGGCGTTGAAGTCGTTGAGTTTGCGCTTGGCATTCCGCATCTGATGAAGGGCGAGTACACCGAGGGCGCAGGTCCGGGCATCGATCTTTATTCGATCCGCCAGCCGCTCGGCGTCGTTGCCGGCATCACGCCGTTCAACTTCCCGGCGATGATCCCGATGTGGAAGTTTGCGCCGGCGATTGCCTGCGGCAACGCCTTCATCCTCAAGCCGTCGGAGCGCGATCCCGGCGTGCCGATGAAGCTTGCCGCGCTGATGCTCGAAGCCGGCCTGCCGCCGGGCATCCTCAATGTCGTCAACGGTGACAAGGAGGCGGTGGACGCCATCCTCGACGACCGTGACATTTCTGCGGTCGGCTTCGTCGGTTCATCCTCGATCGCGCAGTACATCTACGAACGCTCGGCTGCGACCGGCAAGCGTTGCCAGTGCTTTGGTGGCGCGAAGAACCATCTGATCGTGATGCCCGATGCCGACATGAACCAGACCGTCGATGCGCTGATGGGCGCAGCTTACGGTGCGGCCGGCGAGCGGTGCATGGCGGTTTCCGTCGCGGTTCCGGTCGGCAAGACCACGGCCGATCGCCTGATGGAAAAGCTGATCCCGCGGGTCGAGAGCCTGAAAATCGGCCCGTCTATCGATCCGAATGCCGACTACGGTCCGCTGGTGACCAAGGAAGCGCTGCAGCGCGTCCGCAACTATGTCGATATCGGCGTGAAGGAAGGCGCGACGCTGGCGGTCGATGGTCGTGGCTTCAAGATGCAGGGCTACGAGAACGGCTTCTACATGGGCGGCTGTCTGTTCGACAACGTCACCAAGGATATGCGGATCTACAAGGAAGAGATCTTCGGCCCGGTGCTGTCGGTGGTGCGCGCGCATAGCTTCGAGGAGGCGCTCAGCCTGCCGTCCGATCATGAATACGGCAACGGCGTTGCAATCTTCACCCGCGACGGCGATTCCGCGCGCGATTTCGCCGCCAAGGTCAATGTCGGCATGGTCGGCATCAACGTGCCGATCCCGGTGCCGGTGGCTTACTTTTCATTCGGCGGCTGGAAGCGTTCCGGTTTCGGCGACCTCAACCAGTACGGCACTAACTCGGTGCGCTTCTACACCAAGACCAAGACGGTGACCTCGCGTTGGCCGTCCGGCGTCAAGGAAGGGGCCGACTTCGCGATGCCGACGAGCTGAGGCAGACAATCGGCGGGGCGCGCGCATGCAGTTCGCTCTCAACGAGGATCAGCTTGCCATCCGCGACATGGCGCGGTCGTTTGCGGCTGAACGGATCGCGCCTGACGCCCTGAAATGGGATCAGGAGAAGTATTTTCCCGTCGAGGTGATGCGCGAGGCTGCCGCGCTTGGCATCGGCGGGATTTACATCCGCGACGATGTCGGCGGCTCTGGGCTGACGCGGTTCGATGCGGCGCTGATCTTCGAGGCACTGGCGCAGGGCTGCCCGACTGTCTCGGCCTTCCTATCGATCCATAATATGTCGGCGTGGATGATCGATGCCTATGGCAGCGATGAGCAGCGCCGCAAATGGCTGCCACGACTCTGCACCATGGAGTTGATTGCGAGCTATTGCCTGACCGAGCCGGGATCAGGTTCGGACGCGGCCGCGCTTAGCACGCGCGCGGTGCGGGACGGCGACCACTATATTCTCAACGGCCAGAAGCAATTCATCTCCGGTGGGGGACAGAGCGACCTTTATGTCGTGATGGTGCGCACCGGCGGAGAGGGAGCCTCTGGAATTTCGACTCTGGTGGTCGAGGCCGGCACGCCCGGCCTGTCCTTCGGCGCCGAGGAGCGCAAGATGGGCTGGAACGCGCAGCCGACCCGCGCCGTGATTTTCGAGAATGCGCGCGTTCCGGTTGCCAACCTGCTGGGTGAAGAGGGTATCGGGTTCAAGATCGCGATGGCCGGACTGGACGGCGGGCGGCTCAACATCGCGGCGTGCTCGCTTGGTGGAGCACAATCGGCGCTGGATAAATCGCTCGCCTATATGAGAGAGCGCAAGGCGTTCGGCAAATCGCTCGATCAGTTTCAGGCGCTGCAGTTTCGTCTCGCCGATATGGCGACCGAACTCGAGGCAGCGCGCATCTTTCTCTGGCGCGCGGCCGCTGCGCTCGACCGCAAGGACCCGGATGCCGGCATGCTGTGCGCCATGGCCAAGCGATTTGGCACCGATGTCGGTTTCGACGTTGCAAACCGGGCGCTGCAACTGCATGGCGGCTATGGCTATCTCGCCGAATACGGCATCGAGAAGATTGTGCGTGATCTGCGGGTGCATCAGATCCTCGAAGGCACCAACGAGATCATGCGTCTCATCATCGCGCGCAAGCTGATCGAGGGCGCGCGATGACGGTGCAGCGCGTCGCGGTCGATGAGGCGGGTCATGATCTCGTCATCGAGCGCGATGGGTCTGCCGGAATCATCCGTCTCAACCGACCCAGCGCGCTCAATGCGGTGACGCTGGACATGGTGCGCGGCATTTCGCGCGCGCTGAATGCCTTTGAGAATGACCCGGCGATTGCCACGGTCCTGCTGGAAGGCGCCGGCGAGCGCGGCCTCTGTGCCGGCGGCGATATCCGCAGTCTCTATGACAACGCCCGGACCGGCAGCGATTTCGGCGAGGTGTTCTGGCGCGAGGAATACGTGCTCGATGCGCGGATCGCCGCGTTCAGGAAGCCGTTCATCGCCTATATGGATGGTCTCGTGATGGGGGGCGGTATCGGCCTTGCCGGCCATGCCAGTCATCGCATCGTCACTGATCGGACTCGATTGGCGATGCCGGAAGTCGGTCTCGGCTTTTTTCCGGATGTCGGTGGCACCTGGCTGTTGTCGCGGGCGCCGGGCGAGATCGGTACCTATTACGGCCTCACCGGCAGCATGATGAACGGGGCCGAGGCGGTCTATACCGGCTTTGCCGATTTTCTCGTCCGGACCGGCGATTGGCGCGCTTTGCGCGCGGCGGTCACGCGGTTGCCAGCAGCAGCGGGCGCTGCGGACGTTAAGCGTGCTGTTGAACAGGTTTCGGTGAAGGACGAAGCCGCGCCGATCGCGGCACAGCGCAAACTGATCAATCATGCGTTCGGCCATGACAAAGTCGAAGAGATTGTGGCCGCGCTGGAAAGCGACAGTTCGGAATTCGCGCGCAAAACGCTTGCCGCCATCAACGAAAAGTCACCGCGCGGCCTCAAGCTGACACTGAAGATGCTGCGGCTGGGGCGCTCTTCCAGCTCTCTCGAAGAGTGTCTGGTGCGAGAGTATCGCGCCGCGCTCGGCGTCTATGCCAGCGCGGATTTTGTCGAAGGCATCCGCGCCGCCATCATCGACAAGGATCGTAATCCGAAATGGTCGCCGTCGCGGATCGAGGACGTGACGCCGCAGATGATCGAATACTATCTTGAACCACGCGGACAGGGCGAATTGAAATTATGACGCGCTGACCGCGACAGACTTAAAACAGGCGAAGCTGAGGAAACGGCAATGGCAGATATCGCATTCATCGGTCTGGGTAACATGGGTGGTCCGATGGCCGCCAACCTCGTCAAGGCTGGTCATAACGTCCATGGCTTCGATCTTGTTCCGGCATCGTGCGAGGCTGCGAAGGCCGCGGGTGTGACATTGGCCCCGACCGCAACGGATGCAGTCAAGGCCGCCAGCATCGTCATCACCATGCTTCCCGCCGGCAAGCATGTGCTTGCGGTGTGGGGCGATATCGTGCCGGCCGCCGCCAAGGGCACGCTCTTTATCGATTGCTCGACCATCGATGTTGAAAGCGCGCGGAAGGCTCATGCGCTGGCCGGTGCTGCGGGATTGCCGTCGGTCGATGCGCCGGTCTCGGGTGGCACCGGCGGGGCGAAAAACGCCACGCTGACCTTCATGACGGGCGGCGATGCCAAGGCGTTTGCTGCGGCCAAGCCGATCCTGGAGGCGATGGGCAAGAAGATCGTGCATTGCGGCGAGGGCGGCGCCGGGCAGGCGGCGAAGATCTGCAACAACATGATCCTCGGCATTTCGATGATCGCGGTCGGCGAGGCATTCACTCTGGCCGAAAAGCTTGGACTTGCGCATCAGGCGCTGTTCGACGTCGCTTCGACCTCGTCCGGCCAGTGCTGGTCGCTGACGAGCTATTGTCCCGTGCCGGGGCCGGTGCCGGCGTCACCGGCGAACAACGACTACAAGCCGGGCTTTGCGGCGGCGTTGATGCTCAAGGATTTGCGGTTGTCTCAGGAAGCAGCGAAGGCAGCGGGCGCTGCGACGCCGCTCGGCGCGCATGCGGAGAGCCTCTACGAGGCTTTCACCAAAGAAGGGCATGGCGACGTCGATTTTTCCGGTATCATCCGTCATCTGCGCGCGTCGGCGAGAACTTGACGAGGTGAATCGATGACCACATTCCAGGATGCTCGGGCGTTTCTTCTCAAGCACAGGACCGACTACGATACGGCTGTCGCGCAGTTTCGCTGGCCGGATGCCGCGCCTTTCAACTGGGCGCTGGACTGGTTCGACGCCGGGCTTGCCAACAATCCGGAGAGCAGGGACCGCGCCGCGTTGTGGATCGTCGATGTGGCCACCGGCACCGACACCAAGCTGACATTTGGCGAGATGTCGCGGCGCTCCAACCAGACCGCGAATTTTCTACGCAGTCTCGGCCTCAAGCGCGGCGACCGTCTTTTGCTGCTGCTCGGCAATGTGGTGCCGCTGTGGGAGACGATGCTGGCGGCGATCAAGCTTGGCGTGGTCATCATCCCGGCGACGACGCTGCTGACGCCCGATGAATTGCGCGACAGGCTGGAGCGCGGCAAGCCGAAAGTCGTGGTGGCGGCGCACGACCAGGTTTCAAAATTCGACCACCTTGGCGGCGATCTTGCCAAGATTGTGGTTGGCGGGGCAGGTGCCGTTCCGGGGTGGCGTTCGTATGACGATAGTGTCGGATTTCCAGAAAACTTCACGCCGGACGGACCAACCGGCGCGCACGACTCGATGCTGCTGTATTTCACCTCCGGCACCACGGCGAAGCCGAAACTGGTGCTGCACAGCCATCGCAGCTATCCGGTCGGCGCATTGTCCACCATGTACTGGCTCGGCTTGCAGCCGGGCGATGTCCATCTCAACATTTCTTCGCCGGGATGGGCGAAACACGCGTGGAGTTGCTTCTTCGCGCCATGGAATGCAGGCTCGACCATCTTCATCGCCAATCAGGCGCGCTTCGATGCCAAGAAGCTGATGGAGACCATGGTGCGCTGTGGCGTCACCACGATGTGCGCGCCGCCGACGGTTTGGCGCCTTCTGATTCAAGAGAAACTGTCGGACTACAAGGTGACGCTGCGCGAGGTCTGCGGCGCGGGCGAGCCGCTCAATCCGGAGGTGATTGAACAGGTGAAGAGCGCCTGGGGCGTGACCATTCGCGACGGCTATGGCCAGACCGAGACCACCGCGCTCGCGGGCAATTCACCGGGTCAGCCGGTGAAGCCGGGATCGATGGGCCGGCCGATGCCGGGCTACAAGGTGAGGGTCAGCGATGCCGACGGCAATCCGGCAAAGGAGGGCGAGGTGGGCCTTGCGCTCGGCGCGGATCGTCCCGCCGGCCTGATGCTTGGTTATATGAACGAGAGCGGCCAGCCGACCGGCGCGGACAGCGATGTCTATCGCACCGGCGATGTCGCCTTCCTTGACGATGACGGCTATCTCACGTTTGTCGGCCGCGCGGACGATGTGTTCAAGTCATCGGATTACCGGATCAGTCCCTTCGAGCTGGAAAGCGTTCTGCTCGAGCATGACGCTGTAGCCGAGGCCGCGGTGGTACCGGCGCCCGATGTGATTCGTCTGGCGATTCCCAAGGCGTACATTTCCCTGACGCCGGGCACGGCATCGTCACGCGAGACCGCACTGTCGGTCTTCCGTTACGTGCAGGAGCATCTAGCCCCGTTCAAGCGCGTTCGGCGGATCGAATTCGTCAAGGAACTGCCAAAGACGATTTCGGGCAAGATTCGCCGCGTCCAGCTCCGTCGCCTCGAACAGGAGGATAATCGCGGCGACGCTTTACGCGGCGTCGAATTTCGGGAAGAAGATTTGCCGGAGTTGCGAAGCGGACGCTGAGATTCGGTGACAAGCGCGGACCACGCCATGACCATCCGGTTTGACGGCCGCGTCGCCATTGTGACGGGCGCGGGTGCGGGGCTTGGCCGCGCTCATGCGCTTGGCTTGGCGAAGCGCGGTGCGCGCGTCGTCGTCAACGATCTCGGCGCTGCGACCGATGGCAGCGGAGGTTCGGTGCATCCGGCGCAGGTTGTCGCCGAGGAAATTCGCGCAGCGGGCGGCGAGGCGATGGTCAGCGGCGCGGATGTCTCCGATATCCGGCAGGTGGAAGACATGGTGGCGCAGGCTGCCGCGCGATGGGGCTGCGTCGATCTTCTGGTCGCCAATGCCGGTATCCTGCGCGACAAGTCCTTCGCCAAGATGGAGCCGGATGATTTTGCCAAGGTGTTGGCTGTCCATCTGGTTGGTACTTTTAACTGCTGTCGCGCGGTGTGGAGCGGTATGCAGGAGCGCGGCTATGGCCGCATCGTCCTGACCACATCCGGCTCCGGTCTCTACGGCAATTTCGGGCAGGCCAATTATGGCGCGGCGAAAGCCGGTGTGATCGGTCTGATGAATGTGCTGGCGCAGGAGGGACGCAAGTCCGACATCCGCGTCAATGCCATCGCACCGAACGCCGCGACGCGGATGACCGAAGGGCTGATCCCGCGGGATATTCTTGCGCTGATGCAGCCGGAAGCGATCACGCCCGCCGTGCTTTATCTGTTGAGCGAGGATGCGCCGACCCGCACCATCATGGGCGCGGGGGCAGGTTCGTTCTCGGTTGTCAGAATCGTCGAGAGCGTAGGGATTAATCTGCCGGAGGATGAGTGGACGCCAGAGGCGATTGCTGCGCGGTTTCCCGAGATCAGCGATCTTGCGCAGGCGCGCCAGCCGCGCGACGCTTTCGCCCAGATGGCGGGGTTTGTCGAACAGGCTGCGAAGAGGGCCGGCATCAAACTGCCGCCGCTCCAGGCGTGAGCGCGCCTCAGGTCGCGATCATCGGCGCCGGGCCTGCCGGGCTGATGGCGGCGGAGATCATCGCGGGCGCCGGGTTGCAGGTGACGGTCTATGACCGCATGCCCTCGGTCGCGCGCAAATTCCTGATGGCCGGACGCGGTGGTCTCAACCTGACACACAGTGAACCGCTGGATGTGTTCCTGACGCGGTACGGGACGGCTGCACCACGTCTTCCCGCGGTGATCGAGGCATTCCCGCCTGATGCGCTGCGGGCATGGAGCGAAAAGCTCGGGCAGTCCACTTTCATCGGGTCGAGCGGGCGGGTATTTCCGCAAGCCTTCAAGGCATCACCGTTGCTGCGAGCCTGGTTGCGACGGCTGGATGGTCTCGGCGTCCGCGTCGCCTTGCGGCATCACTGGATTGGTTGGGATCATGACGGCGCGTTGCGCTTCGAGACTCCGGAGGGCGAGCGGTCGTGCCGGCCGGACGCCACGTTGCTTGCGCTCGGCGGCGCAAGCTGGCCGCGGCTCGGCGCGGACGGGACATGGACATCGCTGCTGGCGAACGCAGGCGTCAGCATTCAGCCGCTGAGGCCCGCCAATTGCGGTTTCCGCGTTGACTGGTCGGATGTCTTCCGCAACCGGTTCGAGGGGCAGCCGCTGAAGGGCGTCCTGCTCCGGCATGACGACCGGAGCGTTCGCGGCGAGGCGGTGGTGACGCGAATCGGGCTTGAGGGCGGCGGCATCTATGCGCTGTCCGCCTTGTTGCGTGATGCCATTGCCGAACGTGGCGAGACCATCCTGCGAATTGGTTTACGGCCGGACTTGTCTGCGGCCGAGCTTGTCACGCGGCTGTCATCCCCAAGGCGCAAGCAGTCGTTCTCGACATTCCTGCGCAAGGCGGCGGGCCTTTCGCCGGTCGGTAGCGGACTGTTGCAGGAGGCGGCGGTTCGCGCCGACATACCGCTGGCTGCGATGTCCGCAGAGACGCTGGCAACCCTGATCAATGGCGTCCCTGTAACGTTAACAGGTCCGGCATCAATCGACCGGGCCATCTCGACCGCCGGAGGACTTTCCTTCGACGAGATCGACGACCGGTTCATGCTGCGAGGGCACCCCGGCGTGTTCGTGGCCGGCGAGATGATGGACTGGGAGGCGCCGACCGGCGGCTATCTGCTACAGGCCTGTTTTGCGACCGGCGTCGCGGCCGGAAAGGGCGTGTTGGAATTCCTGGAGCGTTAGCCATTCGGACAATATCAACGCTGGCAACGCCGCTTAGAATTGATACGCTGCTCATCGAACAGCGGGGGTTAATCAGTCTTTTCGCGCTGCAAAATAAATAACTCTGGGAGTTGAATAATGAAATATCGCTATGCTTCTACAGTCGCGGCTGCGCTTCTTTGCGGTGTCGCGTTCGCGGCGCCTTCCTATGCGCAGGGCGTAAAGATCGGCATTCTCAACGATCAGTCCGGTGTCTATGCCGACTACGGCGGGAAAAGTTCGGTTGAAGCCGCCAAGATGGCGATCGAGGATTTCGGCGGCTCCGTGCTCGGCCAGAAGATCGAGATTGTCGATGCCGACCACCAGAATAAGCCGGATCTCGCGGTCAGCATCGCGCGGCGCTGGTATGACGTTGAAGGCGTCGACATGATCACCGAGCTGACGACCTCTTCGGTCGCGCTCGCGGTGCAGGATCTCACGAAGCAGGCGAAGAAGATCGACATCGTCGTCGGCGCGGCCAGCTCGCGCATCACCGGCGATGCCTGCACGCCCTATGGCTTCCACTGGGCATTCGACACGCATGCGCTCGGCGTCGGCACCGGTGGTGCTCTGACCGAAGCGGGCGGTAACACCTGGTTCTTCCTGACTGCCGACTACGCGTTCGGTTATTCGCTGGAAAAGGACACTGGCGAAATCGTCAAGGCGAAGGGCGGCAAGGTGCTCGGCGCCGTGCGTCATCCGCTGAACACGTCGGACTTCTCGTCTTTCCTGCTGCAGGCACAAAGCTCGAAGGCCAAGGTGGTCGGCCTCGCCAATGCGGGTCTCGACACCATCAACGCCATCAAACAGGCGTCTGAATTCGGCATCGTCGCCGGCGGCCAGAAGATGGCCGGCCTGCTGATGACGATCTCCGAGGTGCATGGTCTCGGCCTGAAGGCGGCGCAGGGTCTGGTGCTGACGGAAGGGTTCTATTGGGATCACGACGACAAGGCCCGCGCGTTCTCCGAGCGCTTTTTCAAGCGCACCGGCCGCATGCCGAGCATGATTCAGGCCGGTACCTACTCGGCGACGCTGTCCTACCTGAAGGCGGTGAAAGCCGCCGGCACCAAGGACGCCGATGCAGTCTCCAAGAAGCTGAAGGAACTGCCGGTGGACGATGCGTTCGCCAAGGGCAAGGTTCTGGCGAACGGCCGCATGGTGCATGACCTCTATCTGTTCGAGGTCAAGAAGCCGGAAGAAAGCAAGAAGCCCTGGGACTACTACAAGCAGCTTGCAGTGGTGCCGGGCGACAAGGCTTTCCCGACTGCTGCCGAGAGCGGATGCCCGCTCACCAAGTGATCGGCTAGATCATCCTGTTTGTTGAAAGATCAATCCGCGCCATGGCCTCCATGGCGCGGATGTTTTTTTGGCAGGGGGAGAGGCGGGGTGCCGAGCGGCTAGGCCGTTCCTTCGATTTCCTCGCGCAGGATTTCGAGCGCCAGCCATTTCTCCTCGGCGGCTTCGAGCTCTGCGTGTGCCTTCGCAATGGCGGCGGAAGCGGTGTCGAACGCTTTGCGGTCCTTTGCATAGAGCTGCGGGTCGTCGAGCTGCTGTTGATAGCCCGCAATGTCCTTCTGCAGCTTGGCCATCGTTTTCGGCAAGGTTTCCAGCGCGTGCTTTTCGTTGAAGCTGAGCCGGCGCTTTCCGGAAGATGCTGACGGGGCAGGTGCTGGTTTGGTGTCCTTGGCCTGCTCCACTGGTGCCGACTTGACGGCTTTCTCCTGAAGATCCTCGCCGCGCTGCGCCAGCATGTCGGAATAGCCGCCGGCATACTCCACCCATTTGCCGCGCCCTTCGGGCACGATCACTGAGGTCACCACGCGATCGAGGAAGTCGCGGTCGTGGCTGATCAGGATCACGGTGCCATCATAGTCGCCGAGCATCTCTTCCAGCACGTCGAGCGTTTCAAGATCGAGATCATTGGTCGGCTCGTCCAGCACCAGGAGGTTGGAGGGTTTCGCCAGCGCCCGCGCCAGCATCAGGCGGCCGCGCTCACCGCCCGACAGCGCCTCCAGCGGCGTGCGGGCCTGCTCCTGCGTGAACAGAAAGTCCTTCATGTAGCTGACGACATGCTTCGACTTGCCGCCGACCGTGATCGTGTCGCCGCGGCCGCCGGTCAGCGTCTCGGCGAGCGTGGATTTCGGGTCGAGGCTTTCGCGATGCTGGTCGAGTGTTGCCATCTCGATATTGGCGCCGAGCCGGATCGTACCGCTGTCGGGTGTATCGGTGCCGGTGAGGATATTGATCAGCGTGGTCTTGCCGGCGCCGTTCGGGCCGACGATGCCGACGCGGTCGCCGCGCGCCACACGGATCGAGAAATCATCGATAATGGCACGCTCGCCATAGGATTTGCTGATCCGCTTGGCCTCGATCACCAGCTTGCCCGATGCCTCGGCTTCGGTAGCCGCGAGGTTTGCCTTGCCCATGGCTCCGCGATAGTCGCGGCGCTGCTCGCGCAGCGCGAACAGGTTTCCGAGCCGCTTGACATTGCGCTTGCGCCGGCCGGAGACGCCGTAGCGCAGCCAGTGCTCTTCGGCGACGATCTTGCGATCGAGCTTGTGCTGCTCGCGCTCTTCCTCGGCCAGCACCTCGTCGCGCCAGGCCTCAAACGCGGCAAAGCCTTTTTCGATCCGCCGGGTCTGCCCGCGATCCAGCCAGGCTGTGGCGCGTGAGAGGTTGGAGAGGAAGCGCCGGTCATGGCTGATCATCACCAGCGCACTGCGACGTGAGGCGAGTTCGCTCTCCAGCCATTCGATTGTGCTGAGATCGAGATGGTTGGTCGGCTCGTCGAGCAGAAGGATGTCGGGTGAAGGCGCCAGCACCCGCGCCAGTGCGGCGCGGCGCGCTTCGCCGCCGGACAGATGCGCAGGATCTTCCTGGCCGGTGAGGCCAAGCCGTTCCAGCAAATATTGCGCCTGATAATGGTCGTCACCGGGGCTGAGCCCGGCCTCGACATAGGCGAGGGTCGTCGCGGCGCCGGCGAAGTCTGGCTCCTGCGGCAGGTAGCGAATGGTCGCTCCGGGCTGTACGAAGCGGCTGCCGCGATCGGCGTCGATCAGTCCCGCGACGATCTTCAGCAAGGTGGACTTGCCCGAGCCGTTGCGTCCGATCAGGCAGACGCGTTCGCCCTGCGAGACACTGAGTTCGACGCCGCTGAGTAGCGGCGTGCCGCCGAACGTCAGCGCGATATCTTTCAATTGGATGAGCGGTGGCGCCATGATCCTCAAGATGTCTGTTGGGCACGCAAAATGCGGCGGATGGTCTGATCGAGCGTTGCGAGAAATGTGGAGCGGTCGCGCGGGGTAAATCCACGCGGCCCGCCGGTGACTTCACCGCTGGAACGCAGGTCGGTCATGAGATTACGCACGGCCAGCGCCATGCCGATGGAGTCCTCAGTGTAGGCCTTGCCATTGGGTGCGATAACCTCCGCGCCGGCCTTGACGCAGCGGCTGGCGAGCGGAATGTCGAAGGTGATCACGATATCGCGTTTCCCGGCCCGTTCGGCAATCCAGTCGTCTGCCGCGTCCATTCCTGGCCCAGCCGAGACGCGCTCGATACCCGGATCGTCAGGAATACGGATATAGCCGCCAGCGACCACGCTCACCGGCCATCGGTGGCGCTGCGCGACGCGATAGATTTCGTCCTTCACCGGACAGGCATCCGCGTCGATATAGATTCGCATCGATGGCTGGTTCCCGTCTGGGCTGCTCTGATTTTGCAGTGCGATATCATGATCTGCCCGCGGCGGGGAGCAAATTCTTGATTGGGATCAAGCACTCCGGGGACGAAGCGCTATACGGCCTCGTCATTGCGCCGGGTGTTGCCGCGCTGGTACACTTACCAGGAACGGAAAATCAGCGCGCCGCCATGAGCAGGCGCAGAGATGGCTTTGGATGTCCGAGGACGTGCGATCGCGCGGGAGCGTTGAGCCCCGCGCCGGTCTGCCTATAAATCAACCGGTGAACCCTTGCGCGACCGGGCTCAGGGGATCGCCGGCTTATGCTGCGATCGATCTCGGCACCAACAATTGCCGCCTGCTGATCGCGCGTCCGTCCCAGGACGGATTCCGGGTGGTGGATTCCTTTTCCCGCATCATCCGGTTGGGAGAGGGAGTTTCCTCCACGGGGCGCATCAGTGAAGCGGCGATTGAACGGGCCGTCGGTGCGCTCTCGATCTGCCGCGACAAGATCGACGCCAAGGGCGCGCGTCGCCTGCGCACGATTGCGACCGAGGCGTGTCGCGCCGCCGAGAATTCGGATGCTTTCCTTGACCGCATCAGGACGGAAGCGGGGATCGATCTTGAAATCATCGACCGGGAAACCGAGTCCACATTGGCGGCGATCGGGTGTTCGCCCTTGCTAGACCGGAACGCCAGCGGTGCGATCCTGTTCGATATCGGCGGCGGTTCGACCGAGGTGATGCAGGTCAGCCGTCCGAAGGATCAGCCCCGCGCGTCCGCGGTCAAGGGACCGTGGATCTCGCTGCCGCTTGGCGTCGTGACGCTTGCCGAGCATTTTGGTGGCGTCGAGGTGACGCCGCAGCTTTATGACGCGATGGTCGATCATGTCGCCGAGCATCTTGCGCCGTTCGCCGCTGAACATGGCAACGATGTTGCGGGCATGCATCTGCTCGGTACCTCCGGCACGGTGACCACCGTGGCTGGTGTACATCTTGGCCTCGAACGTTACGATCGCCGCCGGGTCGACGGCATTTGGATGAGCGAAAGCGACATCACCGAGGCGATTGAGATGCTTTTGTCGATGAACTATCGGGAGCGCGCCGAGAACGCATGCATCGGCACCGAGAGGGCTGACCTCGTGCTTGCCGGATGCGCGATTCTGGATGCGATCCGCAATGCCTTCCCGATGCCGCGCCTGCGCGTCGCCGATCGTGGTCTGCGCGAGGGCATGTTGGTCGAGATGATGCGAAGCGACGGCTTCGTGCAGGCGTCATAGGCACACCATGGCGAAGGACGACACCGGCCGGCTTCATGTCACGGTCAAGAGCGGTGGCAAGCGCAAGCTGTCATCGAAGCTCTGGCTCGAGCGCCAGCTCAACGATCCCTATGTCGCGCAGGCCAAGCGCGACGGCTTTCGCTCGCGCGCGGCCTACAAGCTGCAGGAGATGGATGACAAGTTCCGTTTCCTGAAAATAGGTCAATCCGTCATTGATCTGGGCGCTGCGCCAGGCGGCTGGAGCCAGATCGCGGCCAAGCGCGTCGGCTCCGATCGCGGCAAGGGCAAGGTAGTGGCGATCGACCTGCTGGAGATGCCGGAAATTCCCGGCGTGACCTTCGCGCAGCTTGATTTTCTCGCCGAGAATGCGCCGGAGAAGTTGCGGGCCCTGATGGCTGGCGGCGCCGATGTCGTGATGTCGGACATGGCGGCGAACACCACGGGCCACCGCAAGACCGACCAGCTCAGGATCATCGGACTGGTCGAAAGTGCTGCGGCGTTTGCGGCCGAGGTGCTGAATCCCGGCGGCACATTCGTCGCCAAGGTGTTCCAGAGCGGCGCCGATGCCGCGCTGCTGGCGCAGCTCAAACGCGACTTCACCACCGTGCGCCATGTCAAACCGGCGGCAAGCCGGCAGGACTCTTCGGAACGCTATGTGCTGGCGACGGGATATCGCGGAACCGGCGTCACCGGGCAGCCAGACGACGATAATCTCAATTGAGCCGCTGGTCGCGCACTTCGGCGGTGCCTTCGCTCGGCGCGGTCTGCGCTGCTTTTGGTCCCTTGTGCACGCTCACCTTGCGACCGGACACCTGATGGCCGGCATTCTGCGGCAGCCTGTAGAATGCCCAGGTCGAGGTGGCCGCCACCAGCGAGATCACCACGAAAGCCGGCGCGAAGTCAGCGGCGCTGAGTTTGGTGGACTGACGCATCGCCAGCGTCGCTTCCACCGCAAACGCACCGAGCGCCACACCGGCCGAGATCGCCAGTTGCTGATTGACGCTGGCGAGCGTGGTTGCCCGGCTCATTTCTGAGATGCTGACGTCGGCATACGCCATGGTGTTGACGGCGGTGAATTGCAGCGACCGGAAGAAGCCGCCGACGATCAGCACAAACATGATCAGCAGGAGCGGCGTCGAAGGCGTGAACAAGGCGCAGGCCGCCATCGAGACGCAGGCGATCAGGCCGTTGATGATCAGAACGGGGCGGAATCCGAAGGTGCGGATGATGCGCGCGGCCAGCGTTTTCATACCCATGGCGCCGACCGCTGAAGCAAAAGTCACCATGCCGGATTTGAACGGCGACAGTCCGAATCCGATCTGCATCAGCAGCGGCAACAGGAATGGCAGCGCGCCGACCCCCATGCGGAACAGGAAGCCGCCACCGAGGCTGGCGCGCAGCGTCGTGTGCCGCAGTAATGTGAAATCGAGCACCGGGGAGGCGGTTCGCCGCGCGTGCCAGATATATAGGCCCATCGCGACCGCGCCGCCCAGGATCAGGGTCACCACCACTTGCCAGGGCAGGAGATCAAGCCCGGCCACGGAGAGGCCGAATGCGAGCCCTGCGACGCCGGCACCGGCGAGAGCGAGACCGACCAGATCGAAACGCTCCGGATTCTCGCTCTTGATTGGGTCGATGTATTTCAGCGCCAGGAAGATGCCGAGCAGGCCGATCGGAATGTTGATCAGGAAGATCCAGTGCCACGAGAAGTAAGTGGTGATGAAGCCGCCGAGCGGCGGGCCGACCACCGGTCCGACCAAAGCCGGGATCGTGACCCACGCCATAGCATTGACCAGCACGCTCTTGTCGATGGTGCGCAGCAGGACCAGCCGACCAACCGGCACCATCATCGCGCCGCCAAACCCCTGCACGATGCGTGCGAACACAAAATCGGTGAGCGAGCTTGCGACCGCGCAGCCGATCGAGCCGACCATGAAGACGCCGATTGCAGTGCTGAAGACCGCGCGCGCGCCGAACCGGTCCGCGGTCCAGCCGCTCGCCGGGATGAAGACCGCCAGCGATAGCAGATAGGACGTGATGGCGAGCTTGAGCGTGAGAGGACTGGTGCCGATGTCCGTCGCAATCGCCGGAAGCGAGGTCGCGATCACCGTGGAGTCCATGTTTTCCATGAACAGGGCGCAGGCGACGATCAGCGGGATGAGGCGTTCTTTCTGCATGGCCTCGGTTTGGAAGCAGGGCTGGTGGGTGGCGGAATGCGGCGGGAACGCAAGGCCTGCGTTTTTGGTCGCCCTTTAAGGCATGGAGTGGGTCGGGGCAATAAACTCGTCGTGAGGGTCTCCGTTCCCGCGTCCGGACCGCGATTGCATGCGTGATGTGCGGAAAAAGCCCGTGAAAATGCGGGGAAATGCTTTGAAACGGAGGTTCGGCATGCTATCGACCACCGCCAATCCTCTCGATGAGCCTCGATTCGAGGCGATGCTGACAGCATCGCCGGGCGTCGCTTATCCTCAGTTTTAGCGCGGCCGCACGGCTGCTGAATGGAGTTGGCAATGGCAATCAAACCCCGGGATCAGGCTATTCGTGAGGCTTTCACGTTCGACGACGTGTTGCTGAAGCCCGGCCCGTCCGAGGTGATGCCGTCCGAAGTCGATGTCCGCAGCCACCTGACCCGCGCGGTCCCGCTCAACATTCCGATCATCGCCTCCGCAATGGATACGGTTACCGAGGCGCGGATGGCGATCGCCATGGCGCAGTCCGGCGGTCTTGGCGTGATCCATCGTAACTTCGATCTCGAAGGACAGGCCGCACAGATCCGTCAGGTCAAGAAATTTGAATCCGGCATGGTGGTGAACCCGCTCACCATCGGCCCCGACGCGCGGCTCGCCGATGCGTTGGCGTTGATGAAGGATCACGGCTTCTCCGGCATTCCGGTGGTGACGGGCGGTGACAATGGCAAACCCGGCAAGCTGGTCGGCATTCTCACCAACCGTGATGTTCGCTTCGCCACCGATCCGAACCAAAAGGTCTCGGAGCTGATGACTCGCGAGAAGCTCATCACCGTGCGCGAAGGCGTCAACCAGACCGAAGCCAAGAAGCTGTTGCATCAGAACCGCATCGAGAAGCTTCTGGTGGTGGACGATCAGTATCGCTGCGTCGGCCTGATCACCGTGAAGGATATGGAGAAGGCGGTGGCTTATCCGTTGGCGTCGAAGGATGCGCAGGGTCGTCTGCGCGTCGCTGCCGCGACCACGGTGGGTGACAACGGCTTCGAGCGCACCGAAAGACTGATCGACGCCGGCGTTGACGTGATCGTGGTTGATACCGCGCACGGCCACTCCGCGCGCGTGTTGGAAGCTGTCAACCGCATCAAGAAGTTGTCGAATGCCGTACAGGTTGTCGCCGGCAATATCGCTACTGCCGATGGTGCCAAGGCGCTGATCGATTCCGGCGCGGATGCAGTCAAGGTCGGCATCGGTCCGGGCTCGATTTGCACCACGCGCATTGTCGCCGGTGTTGGCGTGCCGCAGCTCACCGCGATCATGGATGCGGTGGAGTCGGCGAAGAAAGCGAATGTGCCGGTGATCGCCGATGGCGGCATCAAGTATTCCGGCGATCTCGCCAAGGCGCTTGCGGCGGGCGCGGACATCGCGATGGTCGGCTCGCTGCTGGCCGGCACCGACGAGACCCCGGGCGAGGTGTTTCTGTGGCAGGGCCGTTCCTACAAGGCCTATCGCGGCATGGGCTCGGTCGGCGCGATGGCGCGCGGCTCCGCCGATCGCTACTTCCAGCAGGACATCAAGGACACGCTCAAGCTGGTGCCGGAAGGCATCGAAGGGCAGGTGCCGTATAAGGGACCGGTGGCCAATGTGCTGCATCAGCTTGCCGGCGGCCTGCGCGCCGCAATGGGCTATGTCGGAGCGAAGACGCTAACGGAATTCCATGACAAGGCTGAATTCATCCGCATCACCGGCGCCGGTCTGCGCGAGAGCCATGTGCACGACGTGACGATCACCCGCGAAAGCCCGAACTATCCCGGCGGCGTCTGACGGCATCGGAACGATGGGTGTCGAACTTCATTAGTTCGCATCGCGATACTTATTGAAGTTCACCCTAAGGAGACTGCCATGCTCGTCCAGATGATCCTGCTACCGGTGTTTGTGCTGGTTGGCCTGACATTTGCGGTGCTGCTGGGCACTGGACGGCGTTTTGCGATCGCTGGTGGTGAAGTCTCGACGCCGGCGCGAGGAATTAGCGCGCATCTGCACATCATGTTCTATATTCTGGTGGCGCTCGCCATTCCGCTCCGCCAGGCCGACCTCGTGATGGTGCTGCTGGCTTGGGTGTTCGTGGTGATCGAACTGTTTCAGGCTGGCCTGCTGCTCCGAACCGCCGAGGCGCGGGGATCGTCTCTCTTTGTCGCGGGCGCGCTGGTGCTGCTCGCGATGTGGGTCTACTTCGCCTTGCGCGTGCTGTTTCCGCTCTGGTGACAGGCCGCCTTTCAGAAAGATATTCATGACGCCCGCCGCACGGCTGTCCGCAGCTATTGAAGTCCTCGGAGCTATCGAGTCCCAGCGGATTCCCGCCCAGAATGCACTCAAGGAGTGGGGCACCGCTCATCGGTTTGCCGGCTCGGGCGACCGTGCCGCGATCGCGGGTCTGGTGTTCGATGTTCTGCGCCGCCGCGCCTCGAGCGCCTATCTTCTCGACGGCGACACCCCGCGGGCGCGGTTGCTGGGCATGCTCAAGCTCGAACGCGGGCTTGATGTCGATGCCATCACGGCACTGTGCGATGGCGGGCGCTTTGCGCCTGAACCGTTGACTGATGTGGAACGGAGCGCGCTGACCTCGCGCTCGCTGCGAAATGCGCCCGCTCATATCGCGGGCGACTATCCGGAATGGCTTGATCCGCATCTGGCCGAGGTCTTTGGCGATGACCGGGCGGCGGAAGCCACCGCGATGGCGAGCCGCGCCCCGCTCGATCTGCGCGTCAATACCCTGAAAGCCAAGCGCGAGAAGGCGCTGGCCTCGCTGGCGCATCTCGGTGCGCGGCCGACGCCATGGTCGCCGCTTGGCCTGCGCATCGAGCTTGGTGCCGATGCCCGCAATCCAGGCATCCATGCCGAAGAGGATTTCATCAAGGGCGGCATCGAGGTGCAGGACGAAGGCTCGCAGCTTGCGGCCCTTCTGACCGGTGCCCGTCCCGGCGAGCAGGTGATCGACATGTGCGCGGGGGCCGGTGGCAAGACGCTGGCGCTGGCGGCGATGATGCAGGGCAAGGGCCGCTTGATCGCGACCGATCGCGACAAGCGGCAGCTTGCGCCGATTCACGAGCGGCTGTCGCGCGCCGGTGTCCATAACGCCGATGTCCGCGCGCCAAAAGGACCGGACGATACGCTGGCCGATATCCGGGCCAGCGCCGATCTCGTGGTGATCGATGCCCCGTGCACCGGAACCGGCACGTGGCGGCGCAATCCGGACGCGAAATGGCGGATGCGGCCGGGCGCGCTGGAAGTCCGCGTCAAGGATCAGGTCGAGGTGCTGGAGCGCGCCGCGCCGCTGGTGAAGCCGGGCGGACGGATCGGCTACATCACCTGCTCGGTGCTGGCGCAGGAGAATTCCGCGCAGGTAGCAGCTTTTATCCAGCGCCATCCGGAATTCGCGGTGGTGCCACCCACGCAGGTGGCGGATGCGCTGGGCGAGCGTGGCCCGGACTTCGCCGCCGCGGCCCTGCTGTCCCCCGAGGGGCTGCTGATGACCCCGCGGCGGACCGGGACCGACGGGTTCTTTGTCGCGATCCTGCGGCGGCAGGCCGCCTGAAAATCCGGCAGATAACCGCCCGGCGGCATTGCGACCCCCTGCGGGGTCGCGTATCTCCATGCCATGACAGAGCACAGCCAGACCTCGAAAGCGGCCACCGACCCGGCGGCCGCGCACGACAAGATTCTGATTGTCGATTTCGGCTCTCAGGTGACCCAGTTGATCGCCCGCCGCGTCCGCGAAGAGGGCGTCTATTCCGAGATCGTGCCGTTCCAGAAGGCAGAAACCGCGTTTGCGCAGATGAAGCCGAAGGCGGTGATCCTGTCCGGCGGTCCGGCCTCGGTGCTTGAGCCGGGCGCGCCATCGGCGCCGATGTCGATCTTTACCGCCGGCGTGCCGGTGCTTGGCATCTGCTATGGCGAGCAGACCATGGCGCAGCAACTGGGCGGCACGGTGGAGGGTGGACATCACCGCGAGTTCGGCCGTGCGAAGATTGAAGTAACCGACAACTGCATGCTGTTCGATGGCGTGTGGGAGAAGGGCGGGCATTACGACGTCTGGATGAGCCATGGTGACCGCGTCACCAAGCTGCCGGAAGGTTTCCGCGGCGTGGCGAAAGCTCCAGGCTCGCCGATTTCCGTCATCGCTGATGACAAGCGCAAATTCTACGCGATGCAGTTTCACCCCGAGGTCGTGCATACGCCGGATGGCGAGAAGCTCATCCGTAATTTCGTGCGCAAGGTCGCTGGCCTCAAGGGCGACTGGACCATGCGCGCCTTCCGCGAGGAAGCGATCGAGAAGATCCGCGCGCAGGTCGGCAAGGGACGGGTGATCTGCGGTCTGTCCGGCGGTGTCGATTCCGCCGTGGCGGCGGTGTTGATCCACGAAGCGATCGGCGACCAGCTCACCTGCGTGTTCGTCGATCATGGCCTGCTGCGTCTTGCCGAGGCCGAGACGGTGGTCGATCTGTTCCGTCACCACTACAACATTCCGCTCCTGCATGTTGATGCATCGAAGCAATTCCTCGGCGAGCTTGCTGGCGTCACCGATCCGGAACGCAAGCGCAAGATCATCGGCAAACTGTTCATCGATGTGTTCGATGCCGAGGCCAAAAAGATCGGCGGCGCGGATTTCCTCGCCCAGGGCACGCTCTATCCCGACGTGATCGAGAGCGTATCGTTCACCGGCGGTCCGTCCGTGACCATCAAGTCGCACCACAATGTCGGCGGCTTGCCCGAACGCATGAACATGAAGCTGGTCGAGCCGCTGCGCGAACTGTTCAAGGACGAGGTGCGTGCGCTCGGCCGCGAACTGGGCTTGCCGGACGTGTTCGTCGGGCGGCATCCGTTTCCGGGGCCGGGCCTCGCGATCCGCTGCCCGGGCGAGATCACGCATGAGAAGCTCGAGATCCTACGTCAGGCCGATGCGGTCTATATCGAGGAGATTCGCCGCGCTGGCCTCTACGACACCATCTGGCAGGCGTTCGCGGTGCTGCTGCCGGTCAAGACCGTCGGCGTGATGGGCGACGGCCGCACCTACGAATTTGTCGTCGGCCTGCGCGCCGTGACCTCGACCGATGGCATGACGGCGGACTTCTATCCGTTCGATATGCAATTCCTCGCCCTTGCCGCAACGCGCATCATCAACGAGGTCAAGGGCGTCAACCGCGTCGTCTATGACGTGACCTCGAAGCCGCCCGGCACGATCGAGTGGGAGTGAGCGCAGGCTTCATCCTGCGCTCGTATCCCTGATCTTATGAACTGAACCGCGCGCGATAGTCCTGCGGCGTCGCGGCCAGCGTGCGCACGAAGCTGCGGCGCATGGTTTCTTCTGATCCGAATCCGCAGCGTTCGGCGATGCGCTTGACCGGCAGGCGGGTGTCGGAGAGCAGACGCCGCGCGGCTTCCACCCGCAATCGCTCCACCGCGCGCGCCGGCGTTTGCCCGGTGGCTTCGACATAGCGGCGGCTGAAGCTGCGTTCGCTCATGCCGGCCTGTTGCGCCAGCGTGGGCAGCGACAGATCGCCACCGACATGATTTGAAATCCACTGATGCAGCGCGCCGAAGCGATCCTCTGCGTTTTGCAGCGACAAAGCGGCGCTGAACTGTGCCTGTCCGCCGGGCCGCTTGAGGAACACCACGAGGTGACGCGCGACGGCCAGCGCCATGTCGCGCCCGATGTCCTGTTCCACCAGTGCCAGTGCCAGATCGATGCCCGCGGTGATCCCGGCCGAGCTCCAGATCGCGCCGTCCTGCACGAAGATCGGATCGGGCTCGACACGTATGGCAGGGAAGCGCCGGGCCAGTTCATTGCATTCGGTCCAGTGCGTCACCGCGCGCTTGCCGTCCAGCAATCCCGCCGCGCCGAGCAGGAACGCGCCGGTGCACACGGAGGCGACGCGGCGCGCCTGCGCCGCACGGCTCTGAACCCATTTGATCAGCGCCTTGTCGGTCGCGGCCTCGCGCACACCTGCACCGCCCGCGATCAGCAGGGTATCGAGCGCAAGCTGCTTTCGCGGTAGCGGGGCGGCCATCAATCCGAGTCCGGCGGATGTCGTCACCAGCGCACCCTTCGGCGCGACCACCTGTAGGTCGTAAGGCGCCGTGCCGCCGGACCTCGTGGCAATGACATTGGTGGTCGCGAACACCTGCAACGGTCCGGCGACGTCGAGCAGCTGCACGCCGGGAAAGGCGAGGATTTCGACGCGGCGTGGCTTTGGCGGAAATCGAGGGGTCTTTGGCATATCCGCCAGAGCCTGTCAGCCTATGGTCGGCTTGTCCAGACCCATTCTCCGGAGCCTCGCATGATCCCGTCCGACACCCACCTTCAGATCGGCTCGCTGTTGTTCGAAGGCCTCGACCAGATCGATCTCACCGGTCCGTTCGAGATTCTCTCGCGCATCCCAAACTCGACATATCGCCTCTATGGCAAGAGCCTCGACACCGTGCGTGACATTCGGGGGCTGCGCCTTGCGGCTGATGCGCTGCTCGCCGATGCGCCGCAGCTCGATGTGTTGCATGTGCCCGGCGGCTACGGGCAGGAGGCGCTGATGGAGGACGAGGAGGTGTTGTCGTGGGTGCGCAAGCAGGCGGCGGGGGCAAAGTGCGTGCTGTCGGTCTGCACCGGTGCGCTGATTTGCGGCGCCGCCGGTCTGTTGAAGGGCAGGCGCGCGACCACGCATTGGTCAGCCTTCGAACTGCTGCCGATCTTCGGCGCCATCCCGGTGAACCAGCGTGTGGTGGCCGACGGCAACATGGTGTTTGCCGCAGGCGTCACTGCCGGCATCGACGGCGGGCTGCGTGTCGCCGCCGATCTGCGCGGCGAGGAGGCGGCGCAGGCGATCCAGCTTTATATGCAATATGCGCCCGAGCCGCCCTTCAATGCCGGCACGCCGGAAACCGCTCCGGCGACCGTCGTGAGCACCGCACGACAGAATGCGCAGGCCATCACCGACCAGCGGCGGCAGACCGCGCAGCGGGTGGCGCAGCGGCTCGGTCTTTAGAAAGTCTTCTGCAACTGGCAAGCTCGGAAAGCCGAACTGGTCTTGTCGCACCAGTTAAGACCGGTTATGGCGATCCGGACTTGTGATCAGGCTCAGGAGCGAGGCAAAATGGCACGTGTGCGTTGTATTACCGAGATGGGCATGGGCGTTGATGTTCATGGCAAGGATGGCACCAAGGCAGCGCGCCGCGCCGTCTCCGATGCGCTTCGCCATTCGAGCCTTAGCTTCTTTCCGCTGGTGGGGAAGACGCGCGACGATATGTTTGTCGATGTGACGGTGGCAGTGCCGGACCCGAGCGGTGTCGACACGGCGGCGGTGGCCAAGGAACTGCCTTACGGCAAGATCACTGTGAAGGCGGTCAAGGGCGGTCTGGAAGTTCCGTATGAAGGCGGCGATTCCATCCTGATCGCGAATGCGGCGGTCATCGTCTACATCGACGACGGCAAGCCGTCCTGAGAGACGGCTTTAACCGCACTGCGTGTCGGACCACCTTTCAAAACGGAAGACGCGATGACCACGACCATCTACGGCATCAAGAACTGCGACACCATGAAGAAGGCCCGTGCCTGGTTGGATCAGCACGGGATCGCCTACAGCTTCCACGATTACAAAAGCGCGGGGATCGAGAAGGACCGGCTTGTACGCTGGAGCGATAAGGCTGGCTGGGAAAGTCTGCTCAATCGCGCCGGCACCACGTTCCGGAAGCTGCCGGACGCGGACAAGACCAGTTTGACCGAAAGGAAGGCCATTGCGCTGATGCTGGCGCAGCCGTCGATGATCAAGCGGCCGGTGCTTGAAGTTGGAGCCAAGCTGATCGTAGGTTTCAAACCCGAGGTCTATGAGAAACAGTTTGGCTCAGCCAAGGGCCGCGGATGACGCCCGCGGGCGCGGCACATGAATCCGCATCTGCTTCGATCAGATATGCTTCAGTTAAATTCAATGATGTCGTTGTTCGGAATCCGTCCGGGCGGACGATAGAACAGGTCGCGATCGATGACAGAGCGCAGCTTATAGGTCCGTAGCGCGTCATCCGCCTGCATCAGATTTCGGATCTCGAATCCACCATCTACGCTGATGGTTTCTACCCAGGCCATGACCCGGTTGATGATGCCGCCGTCTTCAAACGGCATGAGCAGGCGCTCGAAGTCGACGGAGCGGCCATGGACATCTTCCGCCGTCGAAATGGTGTAGACCGGCAGCCGCCGCTCGATGCATTCGTAATAGTTGGGCATGATGAGCGGCGCGAGCTTCGGTCCGACATACTCTTTGAGATCACGGCCCACGGCGGCCACGCCATAGGCAACCGACATGCGTGTGCCAAAGCTGTCGATCCGGATCTGCGGTATCGCGCCGGGGTAGGTCACCGTGTAGCAGATGATATCCTTGGCCTCATCCGGAGGAAGGCCGGGATGATATTCTTCGAATCTGGGTGGGGCTTTTTTCGCGTCGTAAAGTCGTAGCCAACTGTTCAGCAGACTGCGTTGCGTGATCGACCTCACGACCTCCGCGTTGGCGCTTTGGAATTCGGAAGACGAAGGCAGACTCGCAGGCCGCTGGATTTTGATCTCGACGGGCATACTGGACCCCGAAATTGAATCCGTAAGGCCGCATCATGAACCCTCACGACTTAACTGCAAGTCGAAAATTCAAAACCCAGATCGATATGTGGAACGTGGTATGACTGCCGTTAATGGGCAGCCATCATCTGTAACCTTGTTGACACTCACCCAAACGTAGCAGAGCCAAAGTCGCAGATGTCTTGCATAAAGTGAGATATCCGCTGCATATTCTTTCGCAGACGCGAATATCGACGCGGGGTCGTTGCGCTATGTTGCGTTGCGAAGACGAGCGGGGAAGTCGTTTTGCCGGCCGATGATTTCATTCTCGAAACGCACGGGCTGACCAAAGAGTTCGCGGGCTTTGTCGCGGTAAATGACGTTAATCTTCGCGTGCGACGCGGTAGTATCCATGCGCTGATCGGACCAAACGGGGCCGGAAAGACCACTTGCTTCAATCTGCTCACCAAGTTTCTTAGCCCGTCGCGGGGCAAGATTCTTTATAATGGCCGCGACATCACGGCAGAGCAGCCGGCCGATGTGGCCCGCCTGGGCCTGGTGCGCTCGTTCCAGATATCCGCCGTCTTTCCGCATTTGACCGCACTGGAGAATGTCCGTGTTGCGCTGCAACGGCAGCATGGCTCCTCGTTCGATTTCTGGCGCTCCAAATCGGTCCTGAACCGGTTCAACGCGCGCGCTCATGAACTGCTCGCCGATGTCGGGCTGAGCGAGTTCGTCCAGACACCGGCGGTCGAGATGCCCTATGGCCGCAAGCGCGCACTCGAGATCGCGACCACCATGGCGCTCGATCCGGAAATGATGCTGCTGGACGAGCCGATGGCCGGCATGGGGCATGAGGACATCGACAAGATCGCCGCGCTGATCAAGCGCATCTCCGCCAAGCACACCATCCTGATGGTCGAGCACAATCTCAGCGTGGTCTCCAATCTGTCCGACATCATTACGGTGCTGACGCGCGGACGGGTGCTGGCCGAGGGTGATTACCCCACGCTGTCGAAGGACCCGCGCGTCAAGGAAGCCTATCTGGGAGCTGGCCATGCGTGACACCGTGACGGCTCCCGTTCTCACCGTTAGGGACCTCGAAGCCTGGTATGGCGAGTTGCACATCCTTCATGGCATCGATTTCGAGGTGCGGCCCGGGGAGGTGGTGACTCTGCTCGGACGCAACGGCGCCGGCAAGTCGACCACGCTGAAGTCGATCATGGGCATCATCGGCAAGCGCAAGGGTTCGATCGATTTCGAGGGGCACGAGACCATTCGTCTGTCGTCCGACAAAATCGCGAAGCTCGGTATTGCCTTCTGCCCGGAAGAGCGCGGCATTTTCTCCAGCCTCGACGTGAAGGAGAACCTGCTGCTGCCGCCGGTGATCCGGAGCGGCGGCATGTCGGTCGAGCAGATTTTCGAACTGTTTCCGAACCTGCATGAGCGGCTTGGCAGCCAGGGCACCAAGCTCTCGGGCGGCGAGCAGCAGATGCTGGCGATTGCGCGCATCCTGCGCACCGGCTCGCGCTTCCTGATGCTCGACGAGCCGACCGAAGGTCTTGCGCCGGTGATCATCCAGCAGATCGGACGGATGATCTCGCGCCTCAAGGCGGAAGGCTTCACCATCCTACTGGTCGAGCAGAACTTTCGTTTCGCTTCAACCGTGGCCGATCGGTTCTACATCATCGAGCACGGTAAGGTCATTGACGCGTTCGCCAATGCGGAAATCCAAGCCAATATGGAAAAACTGCACGCCTATCTCGGCGTTTGATCTTCGAAAAGGCGCTCCACGATGCAGGCCCTCTACGGACAGCTTCTTGTCGGACTGATCAACGGCTCGTTTTACGCGTTGCTCAGTCTCGGCCTTGCCGTGATCTTCGGAATGCTCAACATCATCAATTTCGCGCACGGCGCGCTCTACATGATGGGAGCGTTCGTCGCGTATTTCCTGCTGCAATACACCGGCCTGAACTACTGGTGGGCGCTGGTGCTGTCGCCGGTCATCGTGGGTCTGTTCGGTATCGTGATTGAACGAACCATGTTGAAACGGCTCGCCGGCCTTGATCATCTGTACGGCTTGCTACTGACCTTCGGTCTCGCACTGATGATCCAAGGCATCTTCCAGAACTATTTCGGATCGTCGGGCATCCCTTACGAGATCCCTGATCTCCTCAAGGGCGGCGTCAATCTCGGCTTCATGTATTTGCCGATCTATCGCGGCTGGGTGGTGGTGTTCTCGCTCGTCGTGTGTCTGGCCACCTGGTACCTGATCGAGCGGACCCGTCTTGGCGCCTATCTGCGCGCCGCGACCGAGAATCCGACGCTGGTGCGCGCTTTCGGTATCAACGTGCCGCGCATGATCACGCTGACCTATGGCCTCGGCGTCGGGCTTGCCGCGCTGGCCGGCGTGCTGTCGGCGCCGATCAATCAGGTCCGGCCGCTGATGGGAGCGGATCTGATCATCGTGGTGTTCGCGGTGGTGGTGATTGGCGGCATGGGCTCAATCATGGGCTCGATTATCACTGGCTTCGCATTGGGTGTGATCGAGGGTCTGACCAAATATTTCTATCCCGAGGCATCCAACACCGTGGTGTTCGTGTTGATGGTGCTGGTGCTGCTGATCAAGCCGGCCGGATTGACGGGGAGGGCGACCTGAGATGACCTCGATCACCGAGAACGCCATTCCTGCGGGAAGCCGCGGCGCCAGCGACGAAATGATCGGTTTCGCCATCATGGCGGGCCTGCTCGCCATCGTGCCGCTGACGGGTCTTTATCCCTATTTCGTCATGCAGGCGTTGTGCTTTGCGCTGTTTGCCTGCGCTTTCAACCTGCTGATCGGCTATTCCGGCCTGCTGTCGTTCGGCCATTCGATGTTCCTCGGCACCGCCGGTTATGCCACGGCCTATTCGTTGAAATCGTGGGGCGTGACGCCGGAGATCGGCATCCTGCTCGGCGTGGCCGCTGCGTTCCTGATGAGCGTCGCCACCGGCCTGATCGCGATCCGCCGCCAGGGCATCTATTTCGCGATGATCACGCTGGCACTATCGCAGCTCGTTTACTTCATCTACGTGCAGGTGCCGTTCACGGGCGGCGAGGACGGCATTCAGGGCGTGCCGCAGGGCAAGCTGTTCGGCATGTTCGATCTGTCGAACACCAACACGCTTTACTATGTGGTGGTGGCAATCTTCCTGCTCGCGTTCCTGCTGATCTATCGCATCGTCAATTCGCCGTTCGGCGAGGTGCTGAAATCGATCCGCGAAAACGAGCCGCGCGCAGTCTCGCTTGGCTACAAGGCCGATCAGTACAAGCTGATGGCCTACATCCTGTCCGGCACGCTTGCGGGCCTTGCCGGCGCGATCAAGATTTTCGTGGTGCAGAATGCATCGCTGACCGACACGCACTGGACCATGTCGGGCGAGGTCGTGCTGATGACGCTGGTCGGCGGACTCGGAACCTCGTTCGGTCCGGTGATCGGAGCCATCATCATCATCGCCACCCAGCAATATCTGGCCAGCTTTGGCCAATGGGTCATGGTGATTTAGGGCGCGATCTTCGTGATCTGCGTGCTGACCTTCCGCCGCGGCATCATCGGCGAGATCGCACACTACTTCAAACGGTCGCTGTAAAAAGCCTGCCGCCTGACGGATCAGGGGCAAGCTCGGTTTCGCTTTGATGTTTGGTCGTTGCGCAGCCTGAATCGCCAGCGGCGGTTCAGGTCGCCAGTTTCAGCCCGACGATGCCGGCCACGATCAGGCCGATACAGGCGAGCCGCGCCGTTGTCGCCGGATCGCCGAACAGCACGATGCCGAGAATGGCGGTGCCGACCGCGCCGATCCCGGTCCATACGGCGTAGCCGGTTCCGACCGGCAGGGTTTTCAGCGCGATCGCAAGCAGGACGACGCTGATTGTCATGGCGATCAGGGTGAGGATCGACGGTATCGGCTTGCTGAAACCTTCAGTGTATTTCAACCCGATGGCCCAGCCGACCTCCATCAGCCCGGCCACGAACAGAACAACCCATGCCATGAAGCTCTCCTTCAACAGGCAGGGTCGTCCCCGCGAAAAATGGTGAAATACGATCGGACGGGTGGGTTCCCGGAGCCGTGACGGCGGGGTCGTCCCGCCCAACCAAAATGGCGTCTTTTCGGGAAAGATGCAACTGCATCCTTATCTCGACCCTTGATCCCGCCGCCTTTCTTTGTCACACGCTCGCGTTATGTCCGACATCGCCGTATCCGCCGAATCCTCCTCGCGCTCGCCGCTGGCTGAAGAAGTCGCGCGCCGCCGCACCTTTGCGATCATCTCCCACCCTGACGCGGGCAAGACCACGCTGACCGAAAAGCTGTTGCTGTTCGGCGGCGCCATCAATCTCGCCGGGCAGGTCAAGGCCAAGGGCGAGCGCCGCTCGACCCGTTCGGACTGGATGAAGATCGAGCGCGACCGTGGCATCTCGGTGGTCACCTCGGTGATGACCTTCGAGTTCGACGGGTTGGTGTTCAATCTGCTCGACACCCCGGGCCATGAGGACTTCTCCGAGGACACCTACCGGACGCTGACCGCGGTCGATTTCGGCGGTCATGGTGATCGACGCCGCCAAGGGCATCGAGGATCGCACCCGCAAGCTGTTCGAGGTTTGCCGGCTGCGCGATATTCCGATCATCACCTTCATCAACAAGATGGACCGCGAGAGCCGCGATCCGTTCGACCTGCTCGACGAGATCGAAAAGACGCTCGCCCTCGACACCACGCCGATGACGTGGCCGGTGGGACGCGGGCGCGACTTTCTCGGCACCTATGACATCGCCACCGGCGGCGTGCGGCTGCTGGAAGGCGGCGGCGCCAAGACCGGAGAGGCCGAGCAGATCGCGATCGCCGATCTTGCCAGCCGCAATCCCAATCTCGATGCCGCCGCGGTCAGCGAGGAGCTTGAGCTGGTTTCGGAAGCCTGCAAGCCGTTCGATCTGCAGTCGTTCCGCGAGGGCCATCTGACCCCGGTGTTTTTCGGATCGGCGCTGCGCAATTTCGGCGTCGGCGATCTGCTGGAAGGCCTCGGCCGCTACGCGCCGCCGCCGCGCGCGCAGGAGGCGAGCGCCCGCAGGGTCGAAGCCTCCGAGCCGAAGATGAGTGCCTTCGTGTTCAAGATCCAGGCCAACATGGATCCGAACCATCGCGACCGCATCGCGTTCGCGCGGCTGTGTTCCGGCAAGCTGACGCGCGGCATGAAGTCGAAGCTGGTGCGCACCGGCAAGAACATGACGCTGTCCGCGCCGCAGTTCTTCTTTGCCCAGGACCGCGCCATCGCCGACGAAGCCTTCGCCGGTGACGTGGTCGGCATTCCCAATCACGGCACGCTGCGGATCGGCGACACCCTGACCGAGGGCGAGGACATCACGTTTGTCGGCGTGCCGAGCTTCGCGCCGGAAATCCTGCGCCGCGTCCGGCTGGGCGATGCGATGAAGGCAAAGAAGTTGAAGGAAGCCCTGCAGCAGATGTCGGAAGAGGGCGTTGTGCAGGTGTTCCGTCCGCGCGACGGCTCGCCCGCAATGGTCGGCGTGGTCGGCCAGTTGCAGCTCGACGTGCTGAAAGCGCGGCTGGAAGCCGAATATGCGTTACCGGTGGATTTCGACGTCAGTGAATTCCAGCTCGCACGCTGGTTCGCGGCGGAGGACCGCAAGGCCTACGATACCTTCGTCAACGCCAACGGCTCGTCGATCGCGGAAGATGTCGATGGGGATCTGGTGTTCCTCGCCAAGAACGAATTCTATCTCGGCTACACCCGCGAACGCTCGCCCGGAATCACCTTCACCAGCATCAAGGACGTGAAGAAGGCGGCCTGAGGCGACAGGACCGCATTCACATCGAAACCGCGCGAGGATCGCGGGGGTGTGGTCCGTGGTGATGGCGGGCGCAATTCTGCGCCCTATCTATTGTCCATCAGGCTTCATTTGCGGTGAGGCTGCCGATGGCTCTGCGCACCGTATCCCTTCTTGTCGTTGCGAGCGTTGTCATCATGACGCCGTCGCCTGCGCGCGAGCGCCGTCCCGTCAATGCAACGCCGTTCTCGCATTCGCCGTGCAGCGTGCTCAGTGGTCGGCCTTGCGCGCCGTATTTCTGCGGTGTGTTCAACCACGGTCCCTGCATTCCCGAAATCGATTATCCGATCGGAGAAAACCTCCAGCTTACGATCCTCAGCCGCCCGGACGACAAGGACGCGGCGAAATACCGCAAACCGAACCACGACCTCGATACGATCTCCGATCTGTTTGCAATGCTGCGCGCCTGCTGGACACCGCCCGACGCCACTGAGGCCCATGAGGGGATGCAGATGTCGGTGGCGTTCAGCTTCAAACGTGATGGCGAGATCATCGCGCCGCCACGCGTGACCTATGTGGCGGCGGGCAGCCCGAAGGGGGCGCGTGAGATCTATCGCCGCGCCATCGCCGAGGCGCTTGAGCGTTGCGTGCCGTTTCCGCTGAGCAAGGGGCTTGGCGGTGCCATTGCCGGACGGCCGATCATGATCCGGTATGTCGACAATCGAAAACTGACGGACGAGTCGCCTTGAGGTGCACTGAGCGTGCTGGGTGGAGCCCATCCCCATGCGCCCGGCGTGGGAAGGGTGTCATTGCCGACATTGCGCGCTGCATCATAAAAATGGTACCCGACAGGGCGTAAGCGGCCAGCCTGGCCGCCCGACGATATGCAACGGGTCTGGTCGATGGGATTTGTTCTGGTCATTCTCGGTTTGGTGCTGTTTCTCGGCGGCCATGTTCTGACGACGCGGCGCGAGACGCGGGCGCGCCTGATCGCGCGGCTCGGCGAGGGGCCATACAAGGCGTTTTACGCCGGCGTCGCCATCATCGGTATCGCGCTGATCGTCAAGGGGTTCAGCCTCTATCGCGCCACCGAATGGATCGACATCTGGTACCCGCCCAAGGCGATGCGGCACCTGACGCTGGCGCTGATGTTGCCGGCGGTCATCCTGGTGATCGCCGCTTATGTGCGCGGCCGTATCTACGAAAAGCTGAAACACCCGATGCTGGCCGGCGTGAAGCTGTGGGCATTCGCGCATCTGCTCGCCAATGGCGATCTTGGCTCGATCATCCTGTTCGGGTCGGTGCTGGCCTGGGCGGTCTATGACCGCATTTCCCTCAAGCACCGCACTGACGCCGGTGGGCCGCCCATTCCGGTCGGCGGTGTCAGCAACGATGTGATCGCGGTGGTGATCGGCATCGTGGCCTATCTCGCGCTCGCCTTCGCCTTCCACCCGCTGGTGATCGGCGTTCCTGTCGTTGGAGTTTGAATCATGTCCGTACAGTCCGCCGCCAAGCGCAAGACCGCGCCGGAAATCCTCGCGCGCAAGGGAGGCGAGCCGATCGTGATGCTGACCTCGTACCACGCGCACACCGCCGCGCTGGTCGACAAGTATTGCGACATCATCCTGGTCGGCGACTCGCTCGGCAACGTGATGCACGGCTTCGAGACTACGCTGCCAGTGACGCTCGAGATGATGATCCTGCAGGGCCGCGCGGTGATGCGCGGCTCCAAACAGGCGCTGGTGGTCGTGGACATGCCGTTCGGCTCCTACGAAGCCTCGAAGGAGCAGGCGTTTCATTCGGCAGCGCGCGTCCTGAAGGAGACCCATGCCGGCGCGGTGAAACTCGAGGGCGGCGTGCGCATGGCCGAGACCATCGAGTTTCTGGCGACGCGCGGCATTCCGGTGATGGCCCATATCGGGCTGACGCCGCAGTCGGTGAACACGCTCGGCGGCTTCAAGTCGCAGGGTAAGGAAGAGGCGGCCAGGCTCGGTGCTGGTGAGAATGTCAGTGGCCCGATCCAGGACGATGCCCGCGCCGTGGCGCAAGCCGGGGCCTTCTCGGTCGTGGTGGAGGCCGTCGCCGAGCCGCTCGCCCGCCGCATCACCGAAATCATCCCGATCCCGACTATCGGCATCGGCGCCAGCGTCGCCTGTGACGGGCAGGTGCTGGTGCTGGAGGACATGCTTGGGCTCTCGCCGTGGGTGCCGAAATTCGTCAAGCGTTACGGCAATCTGGGGCCGGGGATCGAGACCGCGATCGAGGATTACGCCCGCGAGGTGCGTTCCCGTGCGTTCCCGGGGCCGGAACATGTCTATGCGGTGAAGTCGAAAACCGGTGGCTAGAGTGGGGCTTTGCCCGGTTAACGCTTTGATCCGACTGGCTTTGCCTTGTCGCGGCCATACCGGTAGTGTATCGCCGCCGTCACCATGGGGATTCTGCGCGCAAGACGCGTTTGGGCGGTTTAATCCGGATTCTGGCGGGATATCTTAAGTGTCTGAATTATTTGATGAAGTTGATGAAGAACTCCGCCGCGAGCAGATCAAGAGAATCTGGGAGCGTTATTCGGCGTTGATCATCGCCGGGGCCGTTCTGATCGTCGCCGGAGTTGGCGGCTGGCGCGGCTATCAGTATTTCGAGGCCGAGAAGGCGGCGAAGTTCGGCAATGCTTTTCAGGCTGCCGTTGCCTTGTCGGATGAGAACAAGTCGGCGGAGGCTGAAGCGGCCTTCAACAAGATCGTCGCTGATGGCACCAGGGGCTATCGCGCGCTGGCGCGGTTGCGCGCCGCCGCGGAGGCTGGCAAGCGCGACCCGCAGGCTGCCGTGAAGCTCTATGACGGCATCGCCGCCGACACCAGTCTGGACGCTGCCGAGCGCGACATCGCGCATATCCGCGCTGCCGGACTGCTGATCGACACCATGCCTTACGCCGAACTGCGCCAGCGGCTTGAGCCGCTTGCCGTGAACGGCCGTACCTTCCGCCACACCGCTCGTGAGTTGCTGTCGCTGTCCGCCTTCCGCTCCAACGATATGGCTGCGGCGCGGCAGTGGCTCGATCAGATCGCGAGTGATGCATCCTCGCCGTCGGGCCTGCGTGCCCGCGCCGAAGCGTTGCAGGCGCTGCTGCCGCCGGCGGCAAAGAGCTAGTTGCCAGAGTTCAGGTTGATGTCGAACGGAAAAACGATGCGCTTATCGCAACGGCTGATTGCCGCCACGGTGCTGGTCTCGCTGAGCTGTGTGCTGGCTGGCTGCGGCGGCGGCGTGTCGAGCTTCGATCCGATGGACATGCTCGACTTCCTCGATACCAAAAAGAAGCTGCCCGGCGAGCGCAAGGACGTGTTCCCGGAAGGCGTGCCCGGCGTGGAGCAGGGCGTGCCGAAAGAACTTTATCGCGGTGCAGCGGCGCAGCCCGAGACACCGCCCGCAGCCGAGCCTGCGCCGGAGCCCAAGGCTAAGCAGGGGGGCAGAGCCCCGGCGCGCGCGGCCTCTGCGCCTGCTGCCGAGGATGCTGCACCCGCTACGCAGCCCGCTCCCAAGCCTGCCAAGCGCAAAAAGCATGTCAGCCCCACCGCGATCCCGCGCGAGGAGCCGGCCCCGGCCCCTGCGCCCCAGACCCAGCAGGCCCCACCGCCGATGCAGCAGCAGCAATCGCCTCCGGCCTTCCCGGCGCCGCTCCCCAGCGGTAGCTTCTCGCGCTGATCACACGCGCGGCGCGCCAGGGGACATGTCGCGTTCTTTTCGCCGGCCACGGTGTTGACAGATGGCCCGTAACGGGCGAACGGGTCGGTCATGTCTTTTACCCTCGCCATTATCGGCCGTCCCAACGTCGGCAAATCGACGCTGTTCAACCGCCTTGTCGGGCAAAAGCTCGCGCTGGTCGACGACCAGCCCGGGGTGACCCGCGATCGCCGCGAGGGACGCGGGCGGCTCGGCGATCTCGATTTCACCATCATCGACACAGCCGGCCTCGATCGGGGGCCGCGCGGCTCGCTCACAGCGCGGATGCAGGAGCAGACCGAGACAGCGATCGCGGATGCGGATGCGCTGATGTTCGTGTTCGACGCCCGCGCCGGGCTGACGCCGAGCGACCGCGCGTTTGCCGATTTCGCGCGCCGCGCCAACAAGCCGGTCGTGCTGATCGCCAACAAGAGCGAGGGCAAGGCGGGCGAGGCGGGCGCGCTGGAGTCCTATGCGCTTGGCCTTGGCGAGCCGGTCGCGATCTCGGCCGAGCATGGCGAGGGCATGGGCGATCTCTACGATGCGCTCGCCAGGTTGATGCCGGAGCCTGTCGATGAAGAGCTGGACGACGTGGACGCTCCGGCTTTCGATGGGGCGGACGGCGACAATGAGGGGCAGCCCACGCGCGCCATTCGTGTCGCAGTGCTCGGGCGCCCCAACGCCGGCAAGTCGACGCTGATCAACCGCCTGCTCGGTGAGGAGCGGCTGCTGACAAGCCCCGAGGCCGGCACCACGCGCGATGCCATCGCTGTCGATGTCGAATGGAAGGGACGCCCGTTCCGGGTGTTCGACACCGCTGGCCTGCGGCGGCGCTCGCGCATCGAGGACAAGCTGGAGAAGCTGTCGGTCTCGGATGCGTTGCGGGCGGTACGGTTTGCCGAGGTCGTGGTGCTGATGATGGACGCGCAGCACAAGTTCGAGGAACAGGACCTGCGCCTCGCCGATCTGGTCGAGCGCGAAGGCCGCGCCATCGTCCTCGCGGTCAACAAATGGGATCTGATGGAGCGTGCGCCGAATCAGATCGCGCGTTTGCGCGAGGAGGCCGATCATCTGCTGCCCCAGGTGAAGGGCGCGCCGGTGGTTGCGGTGTCCGGCATGATGGGCGAGGGCATCGATCGCCTGATGGCTGCGATCGAACAGGCTTACACCACGTGGAATCGCCGTATCTCCACCAGCCAGATGAACCGCTGGTTTGAACAAGCTGTCGCCAACAATCCGCCGCCTGCAGTGTCGGGACGCCGGCTGAAGATGAACTACATTACTCAGACCAAGGCGCGGCCGCCAAGCTTCGTGCTGTTCTGCTCGCGCACCGATGCGGTGCCGACATCCTATCTGCGCTATCTGACCAATAGTTTGCGCAGCACTTTTGATCTACCTGGCACGCCGCTGCGCATCACGTTGCGGGAAAAGGCCAATCCGTTCGCGCATAAGGCGAAACGAAAGTCGTAAAACATCCGCTTTTGCGTTTGTTTCTTGCGTTAAAGTCGCTGCGCGCAGGGGTGCGACCTTTTATGCCCTGTGATGTCAGCAGCGCCCTTGGCAATAATTGCACGCCGTTCATTTACTCCAGTTTTTGAACGGCGGCTCCTGTTCACGGGCTGGGGCCAGCCGCCAGTTGCAAGACTGGCGGCTTTTCATTTGTCTGTTGCTTGTCGAATGTGACGCGGCGGCGTGCGTCACGCAGATGGCGCGCGGAAATCCATCACGCTCTTGCTGCGATAGTCATAGAGCTTGCCGGTCTCGGTCCACTGCGGGTCGCATAGCGGCACGATGTATTCGGCCACTTGTTCCGGCGTCTCCAGCGTCATCGGATCTTCACCTGGCATCACGGCTGCGCGCATTCGTGTACGGATCGGACCGGGGTTGAAGAGGTTGACGCGCAGCGCAGTGCTTGCGGTCTCGTGGGCCCAGACCCGCACCAGTGCTTCCAGCGCCGCCTTGGAGGCTGCATAGGGGCCGCGATAGGCGCTGGCCTTGCTCGCGGTGCCGGAGGTGATGAACACCGCGCGGCCAGCGTCTGATTTTTGCAGCAGCGGCTCCATGCAGCGGATGAGCTGGAAGTTGGCGGTGGCGTTGATCGCCATCACGTCGTTCCACGGCTTCAGTTCGATATGGCCGAGCGGCGAGGACGGACCTGCGACACCGGCATTACCGACCAGAATGTCGAGCTTGCCGTGGCGCTCGTGCAGCGCCGCGCCAAGGCGCGCGACGCCGTCGAAATCGGTGATGTCGAGCGGCACTAGCGTGGCGCTGCCGCCGTCGCCGCGAATGGCATCATCCAGTTCCTCAAGTCCGCCCTGGGTGCGGGCCACAGCGATCACATGCGCGCCGCGGCGGGCGAGCGCACGGGCAGTAGCGTAACCGATGCCGCGCGAGGCACCGGTGACGAGGGCGATGCGGGAGGCGAGAGGATTGGTCATGCAGGCGCCTGTCTTCAAGATCGTCAGTTCGGCCTTCAGGCCGGACATTCATGTTTTGCTGCGGATGGTTTTACAGACGTGGGTGGCTGGGACAAGCCCGGCCATGACGCGGAGAGGCGGGGCGCTGGAGGCCAATACAGGCGTTGTGATAGATGGTCACCATGACCTCGAAACCCGCTTCGTGGCGCCTGATGCAGCCTGCGGATCTGCCCGCCGTCAGTAGACTGGCAGAGGTGATCCACCCCGACTATCCGGAGGAGGATGCGGTGTTTGTCGAGCGCCTGCGGCTTTATCCGCAGGGCTGCCGGGTTTTCGAGCGGCATGAGAAAATCGTGGCCTATATCGTCAGCCACCCGTGGCGTGATCGCAGGCCGCCCGCGCTGAACGAACTGCTCGGCAAACTGCCTGCCGCGCCGTCGACCTACTACATCCACGACATCGCGCTGCTGCCAGGTGCGCGAGGATCAGGCGCGGCGGCGCAGGTGGTGGCGGCGCTGGTCGAACAGGCGCGCGTGGAGCGGCTGCCGTCGCTGTCGCTGGTGGCGGTCAACGGCTCGGAGCGGTTCTGGCGACGGCAGGGGTTTGAGACGTTGGACATTCCGGCTCTTGCGGAGAAACTGCGCAGCTACAGCGATGATGCGCGGTTCATGGTGCGAGTTCTGGACTAGCGATGTGTGCTCATAAGCTGGATGACTGAATCCAGCCTGCCCAATCATTCTGGTAACATCCATTCACGGAGAAATCGGAGGGTTGCCCATGCAAACTCACACCCAAATAGGAGTGACGCTGCTCGCTGGATTTGGACTTGGTGTCGTCGCGGTTGAAGCACTTCGTGCTCAGGCCACTCCGCCAGCTTACGTCATCTCGGAAATTGATGTGACGAATCCGGATGCTTACAGCAAGGAGTATCTTCCGCTAGCCCGGAAGGCGCTTCGTGAGAGCGGTCAGAAAATGCTCGCGGCGGGCGGCAAGACAATCATGTTGTCCGGGGAGCCGCCGAAATCGCGCGTTGTTGTGTCCGTCTTTGACAGCCTGGATAAGGCGCGGGCCGCGTACACATCGCCCGATTATGTGGAAGCGCGAAAGGTCGGCGACAAATATGCGAAGCTGCGCATCTTTGCTGTCGAGGGTATACAGCCGCAATAGCCCACTTTGCGTCTGGCTTAGATTCTCAGCTTGCTTCGGCGAGTAGCGACAATTGCCGCGGCGGTGTCTCAGTCTCGCTGTGATCGGTCAGCAGCGTCGGGTAGGCGCCGGTGAAGCAGTGGTCGGAGAACTTCGGATTGGCCGGATCGCGGCCCGGCTCGCCGACCGCGCGGTACATGCCGTCGATCGACAGGAACGCCAGCGAGTCGGCGCCGATGATGTCGCGCATCTCCTCGATGGTGTGGGTCGCCGCCAGCAGGCCGGCGCGGTCCGGCAGGTCGATGCCGTAATAATCGGGATGGACGATCGGCGGCGAGGCGAGGCGGAAATGCACTTCGCGCGCGCCGGCGTCGCGCATCATGCGCACGATCTTGCGCGAGGTGGTGCCGCGCACCAGCGAGTCGTCGATCAGGATGATGCGCTTGCCTTCGATCGCGGCGCGGTTGGCCGAGTGCTTCATCCGCACGCCGAGTTCGCGGATGCTCTGGGTCGGCTGAATGAAGGTGCGGCCGACATAATGGTTGCGGATGATGCCGAGTTCGAACGGCACGCCCGAGACCTGGCTGTAGCCGACCGCAGCGGGCACGCCGGAATCCGGCACCGGCACCACCACATCGACATCGACATGGCTCTCGCGCGCGAGTTGCGCGCCGAAGCCTTTGCGGACTTCATAAACGGAACGCCCGCCGACGATGGAATCCGGGCGGGCAAAATAGATGTACTCGAAGATGCAGGGGCGCGGCGGTTGCGGCGGGAAGGGTTTATGGATCTCGGTGCCCTTCTTGTCGAACACGATGATCTCACCGGGTTCGATGTCGCGGATGTATTTCGCGCCGATGATGTCGAGCGCGCAGGTTTCCGAAGCGAGGATCGGACAGCCGTCGAGTTCGCCGAGCACCAGCGGGCGGATGCCGAGCGGATCGCGCGCGCCGATCAGCTTCTTGTTGGTCAGTGCCACCAGCGCGTAGGCGCCCTCGATGGCGCGCAGCGCCTCGATATAACGCTCGATGAAGCGGCCGCGCTTGGAATGGGCGACGAGGTGGAGAATGACCTCGGTGTCGGTGGTGGACTGCATCATCGCGCCCTGACGGATCAGGTCGCGGCGCAGGGTGAGGCCATTGGTGAGGTTGCCGTTATGGGCGACGGCGAAACCACCGGCATTGAGTTCGGCGAACAGCGGCTGCACGTTGCGCAGGATGGTGCCGCCGGTGGTGGAATAGCGGACATGGCCGACGGCGGAGTTGCCGGGCAGGCGGGCGATCACGTCGCCGCGGGAGAAGGTGTCGCCGACGAGGCCGAGGCGGCGTTCGGAATGGAATCGCTGGCCGTCGAAGGAGACGATGCCGGCGGCTTCCTGGCCGCGATGCTGCAGGGCGTGAAGGCCGAGCGCGGTGATCGCCGCGGCGTCGGGATGGCCGAAAATGCCGAATACGCCGCATTCTTCACGCAGCGTGTCGCCATCGAGGTCGAGATCGTAAAGGTCGAGGTCGTGGGAGGTGGAATGGATGGGCCGTTGGGCGCTGCCATTGGATTGGCTATTCATATCATCCACCACGCTTCTCCGCCGGATCAAGTGCATCATGTATCCGAAAACCCCGTCGGGATTCCGGTGTCATGCCGCTACAGTTAACGTCCCAGTTAACGCCCTGCCGCCTTGCCATCAATCAGCGATTTGAGGCCGTCTCGGGTCGATTTTGCATAGCCGCCATCGTTTGCCGGAGTGTCCACGGAACGATTGTCGGGAGCAGAATCGGTCTGCTCCTCGTCCGGCTTGGATTTCTTGAACCTCTTCAAGATGGTGTTTTCAGGGTCATCCGGCAAGAGGCCCATCAGCCAGTCGCCGGTTCCCTGCAGGACCGTGCGGGATTTCGCCGAGCGGACCCAGTCGGGCTGCTGCTTGTCGGGTACCAGCCAGGCAAAAAAGACGAAGGCCACTACCATGATCAGGAGGCCGCGGGCGAGGCCGAACAGGAAGCCGAGGGTGCGGTCGAGCGCGCCGATCCGGGAATCCAGGATCATGTCGGAGATGCGCACCGTGACGATCGAAACCACGATCAGGGTGACGATGAACACGCCCGCGATCACCGCGATGGTCGCCACCGTGTCGTTGTTGAAATAGCTTTTCGCGGTCGGCAGCAGCTTTTGATAGGCGTACAGCGTGGTCAGCGCGGCCGCGCCCCAGGCCGCGATCGACAGAATCTCGCGCATGAAGCCGCGGATCATCGCCAGCAGACCGGACAGCAGCATCACGGTCAGAACGATCATATCGAGAAGCGTAATCGGCATCTTTCCGGTCGGCCCGCGTGGTGACGATGAACCCGAATCGGGCTTCATCATCCTGACTAACGTGACGGCGATATCGCCAGGCCCGCAAGGCCCGCGCGGCGTTGTATAACGTTCGATTTTCGCAGCGTCACGCGCATGGGACCCTTGCAAGGGCCGAATCGGAACAATCCCGTGGATTTTTTGTCCGCTGTGGCTTTGGGGCGCGCATTTTCCGTGATTTCAGGCGTCCTCGCGCGATTTGCGCGCTTTGCCGCGCGCCGCGATCTCGGCGACCAGCGAGGTCAGCGAGCCGACGCTGGTGAGACTGAGGCCGGCATCGCCGCCGGGCTCGCCTCGCGCGGTCTCCGGCAGCATGGCGCGCGCGAAACCGAGCTTGGCGGCTTCCTTCAGCCGCGCGGTGGTCTGGGCCACCGGGCGTACCGCGCCGGACAGTGAGATTTCGCCGAAATAGACCGCATCGACCGGCAGCGGTGCATTAGCCAGCGACGACACCAGCGCGGCGGCGGCGGCCATGTCGGCGGCCGGCTCCTGAATGCGCAGGCCCCCGGCGACGTTGAAATAGACGTCATAGCCCGACAGCTTGACCCCGCAATGGGCCTCCAATACCGCCAGCACCATCGACAGGCGGCTTGAATCCCATCCCACCACGGCGCGGCGCGGGGTGCCGAGCGAGGTCGGGGCCACCAGTGCCTGCAACTCCACCAGCACCGGCCGGGTGCCTTCGATGCCGGCGAATACCGCGGTGCCGGGGCTGCCGAGATCGCGCTCGGACAGGAACAGTTCGGACGGGTTGGAGACTTCGCGCAGGCCGAGCCCGGTCATTTCGAACACGCCGATTTCGTCGGTCGGGCCGAAGCGGTTCTTCACCGCGCGCAGGATACGGAACTGCTGCGAGCCTTCGCCCTCGAAGGACAGCACGGCGTCGACCATGTGCTCGACCACGCGTGGGCCGGCGATCTGGCCGTCCTTGGTGACGTGGCCGACCAGGATCAGCGCCGCGCCGGATTTCTTGGCGAACCGAATGAGCGCCTGCGCCGAGGCGCGGACCTGCGTCACGGTGCCGGGCGCGGAGTCCACAGTGTCGGTCCACATGGTCTGAATCGAATCGATCACCACGAGGCGGGGCGGCTTGCCTTCCGACAGCGTGGCGATGATGTCCTCGACCGAGGTCTCGGCGGCAAGCTGCACGGCGGCGTCGGCGAGGCCGAGGCGAGCGGCGCGCAGCCGCACCTGCGCGATGGCTTCTTCGCCGGAGATATAGACGGCGCGATGGCCGGCGCGCGCCAGCATGCTGGTGGCCTGCGTTAGCAGGGTCGACTTGCCGATGCCGGGATCGCCGCCGACCAGCAGCACCGAGCCGCGTACGAAACCGCCGCCGGTGACGCGGTCGAGTTCACCCATGCCGGAGGGCAGGCGGGGCGCGTCCTGCGTCGCACCGGTCAGACTCTCCAGCGGAAAGACGCGGCCCTTGCGCTTGGGCCGCAGGTTGGCAGGCATCGAGGTCGCGCCGGAGACGTCTTCCTCCGACAGCGTGTTCCACTCGCCGCAGGCTTCGCACTTGCCCTGCCACTTGTTGTAGGCGGCGCCGCAATTCTGGCAGACGAAAGAGGGGGCACCACGCGCCATCGCGACCTACGCCTCGCCCTTGTAGACCCGCGCGTAGCGGTAGCCGAGGCTGGTCAGCACCTCGTAGCCGATGGTGCCGAAATGATGCGCGAGTTCGTCGATGCCGATGCCGTCGCCGATCAAAGTGACGAAATGCCCGCGCCGCACCGCGCCGTGCGGTACGTCGGTGATGTCGATGGTCATCAGGTCCATCGAGATGCGTCCGGCGAGCGGGCAGCGTTGTCCCGCGACCATCGCCTCGGCGCCGCGCATGCCATCGACGCCGCTGGCGGCGCGGAAGTAGCCGTCGGCATAACCGGCGGTGACGATCGCAAGCCGGCTCGGGCGCCGCGCGGTCCAGATGCCGCCATAGCCGGCGGTCTCGCCCTTCGGCACGCTGCGGATCTGCTCGATACGGACCTTCAGGTTGATGACACCCTGCATCGGGCTGTCGGCTTCCGGCGTCGGGTTGACGCCGTAGAGCGCCGCACCCGGCCGCACCATGTCGAAATGGAAGTGCGGGCCGAGGAAGATGCCGGATGAATTGGCGAGCGAGGCCGGCACGCCGGTGAATTCCGAGGCGATTTCGCGGAAGGCGGCGACCTGCCGCCCGTTGGCGGGATGATCGAGCTGCTCCGCGCTTGCCAGATGGCTCATCACCAGCGAGACGCCATGGTCCCCCTTGCGGATGCGGGGGATCAGCGCCTGTGCATCCTCGAGCGTCAGGCCGAGGCGGTGCATGCCGGTGTCGATCTGGATCGCGGCCGATCCGCTCCAGCCGCTGGTGCGGCGGAAGACATCCCATTCGGCCAGTTCGCCGAGATCGCCGATCACCGGGCGGGCGTCGAGTTTGGCGAAAGCATCGCCGCAATTGGAGAAGAAGCCGTCGAGCACATAGATTGCCGCCTTGGGCGCGGCCGCTCGGGCAGTCTTGGCTTCCTCAAGCGTGGCGACGAAGAATGTCTTGCAGCCGGCGGCGGCGAGGCGGCGCGTCACCTGCGGCAGGCCGCAACCATAGGCGTCGGCCTTGACCACGGCGGCGCATTCGGCCGGCACGGCGCGGCTGTCGAGCGCCTTCCAATTCGCGGCGATGGCGTCGAGATCGATGGTGAGAACGCCGGGCGCGGCCTCGAGCGTGCGCGTGTCGAGCTGCGCGGCACGCGATTCGGAAACGGGTTTGCTATCGGACAAGGGACCGGACAAAGGATTCATCGGATGGAAAGCGGCCTGATCATGCCGCCTTCATATCACATTCGCGCGGCGAGACGATTAAATCCGGTCCGGTAAATGCTGGCCCTGGTCGAGGTCGGCGAAGCGGGTGACGCTGGCGTCGAATTGCAACTCGATCGTGCCGGTGGGGCCGTGGCGCTGCTTGCCGATGATCACTTCGGCCTTGCCATGCACGAGTTGCATCTCGGTCTGCCACTTCTCGTGCTCGGGCGTGCCGGGGCGCGGCTCCTTGTTCTGCAGGTAATATTCCTCACGGAACACGAACAGCACCACGTCGGCGTCCTGCTCGATCGAGCCGGATTCACGCAGGTCGGAGAGTTGCGGGCGCTTGTCGTCGCGGGCCTCGACCTGACGGGAGAGCTGCGACAGCGCGATGATGGGAACGTTCAGCTCCTTCGCCAGCGCCTTCAGGCTGGTGGTGATTTCGGTGATTTCCTGCACGCGGTTGTCGGAGCGCTTGGCCGAGCCGGAGAGCAGCTGGATGTAGTCGATGATCAGAAGATCGAGCCCCTTCTGCCGCTTCAGCCGGCGGGCACGGGCCGACAACTGGGCGATCGACAGGCCGCCGGTGTCATCGACATGGAACGGCAAATGCTGCATCTCGATGGCGTGATCGCGGATCTTCTCGAAATCGCTTTCGCTGATGCCGCCGCGCCGGATCGAACTCGATGAAATGCCTGTGCGCTCGGCGAGAATACGGGTGGCGAGCTGCTCGGCCGACATTTCCAGCGAGAAGAAGCCGACCACGCCGCCATTGACCGATTTCATCTGGCCGTCGGGCTGGACTTCGCCGCGCCAGTTGCGCGCGACATTATAGGCGATGTTGGTGGCGAGCGCAGTTTTGCCCATCGCGGGACGACCGGCGAGGATGATGAGGTCGGACCGCTGCAACCCGCCCATCTTGGTGTCCATGTCGCGCAGGCCGGAAGCGATGCCTGACAGGTTGCCGTCGCGCTTATAGGCCGCCGCCGCCATGTCGATGGCGACCGCGAGCGCCTGGCCGAATTTCTGGAAACCGCCGTCATAGCGGCCAGCCTCGGCAAGCTCGTAAAGGCGGCGCTCGGCATCCTCGATCTGGGCGCGGGGCGCGAAGTCCACCGGCGCGTCATAGGCGACATTGACCATGTCTTCGCCGATGCGGATCAGGTCGCGGCGCAGCGCGAGTTCGTAGATGGTACGGCCGTAGTCGTGGGCGTTGATGATCGTGGTTGCCTCAGCCGCAAGGCGGGCGAGGTACTGGCCGACCGTCATGCCGCCGATGTCGGTGTCGGCCGGTACGAAGGTCTTCAGCGTGACCGGGGTTGCGACCTTGCCGGCGCGGATGATGCTGCTGGCGGTCTCGAAGATAAGCTGATGGATCGGCTCGAAGAAATGCTTCGGCTCGAGGAAGTCGGAGACCCGGTAGAACGCGTCGTTGTTGACCAGGATCGCGCCCAGGACGCTTTGTTCCGCTTCGATGTTGTGAGGTGCGGTCCGGTAGGCGGGCGTGCCAACGTCAGGCGCGAGCTTGACAATGTTCGAGTCGGAGAGGGCCATGTCGCGACGACGCGCTTTCTTTGAGTCAAATGAGAGGCACCTATCTGCCACCGGTGCCGTGCCGGGCGAAAGCTGCTTGTGCGCTTATGCCCGATTCTCACACGGCCGGACCGCGTCAGGACCGAATCAAACCGATTGCACTTGACCTTTGCTCGCTCGCGTCATTCGCCGGCGAGCTGGAGTCGCGGACCTCTGGAGGCTTCCAGCCCGCGCAGCCGCCGCTCTTCGTTGCCGATATAGTCGCGCGTGATCGGCACGACGCCCTGCCGTTTGCTGAGCTGAATCTGGAACACCATCATGTTCTGCTTGCGGAAGCTCATCTCGGACGAGGCGAGATAGAACTCCCACATCCGCACGAAGCTCTCGTCATAAAGCCGTGCCGCTTCCTCCCGTCGCGCCAGGAATCGTTCGCGCCAGGACTTCAGGGTCTCGGCATAATGCAGGCGCAGGATCTCGATGTCGTTGACCAGAAGCCCGCTGCGCTCGACCGCCGGCAGCACCTCGGACAGCGCCGGGATGTAGCCGCCGGGGAAAATGTGCTTGGCCACCCACGGGTTGGTGATTCCGGGCGGCTCCGAACGCCCGATGGCATGGATCAGCACGATGCCGTCGTCGGTGAGGAGTTCGGCACAGCGTTTGAAGAAGGTATCGTAGTATTTGACCCCGACATGTTCGAACATGCCGACCGAGACGATCCGGTCAAACGGGCCGGGGATCGCACGGTAGTCCTCCAGCAGGAATCGCGCATTGCCGGACAATCCCTTTTCCTCGGCGCGCGCGGTCGCGACCTGAAGCTGCTCCTGCGATAGCGTCACGCCAGTGAGGTTGGCGCCTGCGATCTCCGCCAGATAAAGGCCGAGGCCGCCCCAGCCGGAGCCGATATCGAGCACGCGCAGGTCCGGTTTGAGCAGCAGCTTGGCGGCGAGGTGCCGCTTCTTGGCAAGCTGGGCGTCGTCCAGCGTGGCATCGGGGGTCTCGAAATAGGCGCAGCTATATTGTTTGTCGGCGTCGAGGAAGAGCGAATACATCCGTCCGTCGAGGTCGTAGTGCCGCGCGATATTGGTTTTGGAGCGCCGCAGCGAGTTGAACTGCTGCCAGCCGCGGGTGAGATAGCGCAGCGCGTCGCGTAGCTTGACCCAGCGCGGCATGTTGAACGGCTGGGCCAGCGCAATCGCCAGAAGATCGGCGATCGAGCCGCGCTCCATCACGAACAGGCCGTCGGTATAGATTTCGCCGAACGCCAGCTCGGGATCGAGCAGGAATTGCTTTTCGGCTGCCGCGGTGACGAATCGCGCCGCGACCGGCTCGCCGCTGCCGTCGCCGCAGGTAAAGGTGTATCCGCTACTGGTGGTGAAAGTGATCGAGCCTGTGCGGATGAAACGTGACAGGAAAAGTTGCAGCAAACGGTCCATGGGACATCATCCAATGATCCATTCGATACGACGGCGTCCGTCACTGTGCCGTCGCGATATGACGTTTTCGGTAAGGCACTCAATCAAAAATTGATTTTTTATCGGATCGAATAGTTTTGCAATGCTCCAGGCGCAGAACTGTTCCCTGTTTTCGGGTCACGGATTTGGGACATCTCCATGCTTCCATTCGCCGCATAATCCGCTAATGGTGGCGCCGACACACACAACCTGCCTCCGGTGCCGCTGCGCTTCCTCGAGGCCTTCTGGAGAACGCGGATGTTGAGCCGGGCGCTCATTTCGGCGGCGGTGACGCTTCTGATCTTTCATACGGCAACGGGGCCGGCTGTGGCCCAGAACCTCGAAGCTGGCAAAAGTCCTTCCCAACTGTTTTCGGCAACCTGTGCGCTGTGCCACAAGAGTTCGCGCGGTCTGTTGAAAACGGTGCCGCCCGGATCGTTGGCTGGCTTTCTGCGCCAGCACTACACCACCAGCACCGACATGGCGGCGGCCCTGAGCGCATACGTGCTTGCCAATGGCGCGTCGGACAAGCGGCAGGGCGATGGCAATCTGACCCGTCAGGGCCGGGAGGCTCGTACCGCGCCGAAGCCCGTCCCGGAGGCCGGCGCGAGGCCTGAGGTCAAGCCCGAAGCCCGACCGGAGCATCGGTCACGTGAAGCGCGGCGGCCGGATGTCGAGCGGCTGGAGGAGGTACCGGGTGTGCCGCCTACGGCAGCCGCAGCGCCGTCCGAGGCTAAACCCGAGGCGGCTCCGAAGGGCAAGAAATCAAGGCACGAGAAGCGTAAGCCGCCGGTTGCTGGCACAAAGGATGAACCGAAGGCCGCGCCGCCTGAGACCAAGCCCACCGAGGCCAAGCCCACCGAGGCCAAGCCCACCGAGGCCAAGCCTGCAGAGGTCAAGCCCGCCGAGACCAAGCCGGAAGCGCCCGCCGCGCAACCGGATGGCGATGCCAAGACCGCCAATACCGACACGGGCAGCCCCGACGCTGCCAAGCCCGAGGATGGCAAGGCATCCGCTGCCAAGCCGGAGACGGCGACGTCGGAAGCACCCGCATCCGAATCGGCGAAACCCGAATCGGCTAAGCCTGAACTGGCCAAGCCCGAAATCGACCAAGCCCAACTCCGCCAAGCAGGAGGCAGCTAAACCGGAAGCAGCCGGTGGCGAGGCGGGCAGCAATGCGGCCGAGACGAGACCAGATCCGGTTCCGGCCGTCACCCCGGCACCGAAGGAAACGTCTGCCGGCGGCAGCGGCGATACTCCGGACGCTGCGCCGAAGACCGCCGAGGCGCCGTCCTCGAACATGCCGGTGTTCAAGCTCGATGAGCCGTCGCCGCCACCTCCGCCACCGTCGCGCGACCCTGCGGGAGCACCGATCGCTCCGATCTCCCAATAGGTTAGTGAGATCATTTCATTCCAAATGAAAAGCCCGGCCTGATCATCAGGCCGGGCTTTGTCATGTTGGCGGATGGTCTGCCGCTTACTTCTCGGCGGGGGCCTCGGCAGGCTCTTCGTCCTCGGGCTGCGCTTCCGGATCGAAGAACTCGCCCGCAGCGGCGATCGCCTCGGCGGCGGCGTCACGATCTTCCTGACGGCTGTTGACGTCCTCGCCGCGGTTGATGCGCTCAGCTTCCGCCTGGCTGCGCGCGACGGTGACGGTCACGCCGACCTCGACTTCCGGGTGCACGGCGATCGCGACGTGATGCTGGCCGATCTCCTTGACCGGCGCGTCGAGCAGCACCTGCTGACGGTTCAGCGACACGCCGTCCGCCTCCAGCGCCGCCATGATGTCACGCACCGAAACCGAGCCGTAGAGCTGGCCGCTTTCCGACGCCTGGCGGATGACGATGACGTTGCGGCCTTCGATCTTCGCGGCGACCTGGGAGGCCTCGCTCTTGGCCTTGAGGTTTTTGGCCTCGAGTTCGGCCTTCATGCCGTCGTACTTCTCGCGGTTTTCCTTGGTGGCGCGCAGCGCCTTGTGGCGCTTGAGCAGGAAGTTACGGGCAAAGCCGTCCTTCACTCGGACCACATCGCCCATCTGGCCGAGCTTGGCCACGCGCTCCAGCAGAATGACTTCCATATTCGATCTCCTTCGTTGTCTGATGACGTGTTGTGTTCTGTTGTTGAAGTGGTGCTTGAAGTTAAGTGGATGGTGGTAACTGGTTATGTTGCCGCCAGTAGCGGCGGCGGAGTCCAAATGCGGCGTCGACAATCCCGAGGATGACCGCGCCGACCAGCGGCCAGCCGATCAGCAGGGTTGCCGCATACATGCTGCCCAGCATCATTGCGCGGCCCGAGACCGATTGCGTCAGGGTGTGGACCACCGCGAATCCGGTCATGCCGTAGACCATCAGCAGCGCGGCGCTGAAAATCTGCGCCGCGATCGCGATCACGCCGCCGGCGAGGCAGAGCAGGATCGCCGCGCCCAAAGCGGCAAGCGCCGTGGTCGGCAATTGCGTCATGCGCAGGTCGGGCCAGGGGCGCTTCAGGCGCTGCGAGGTCGTCGTGATCCTGGCCGCGAGCCATAGATTGAGGGTCAGCGTCACGGTCGCGATCAGCGTCGCCGCGCCCGGTGCGAGCGTCGCCAGCATGTTGACCGTGCGATTCACCGCCTCGTTGTTGAGATGTTCGGTGCTGACGCCGCCCATGCGGATCAGGACATTGCGCAGTCCGGCATGGATCGTCTCGGCGTCCATGCCGAGCGTCAGCATCGCGCTCACGGTGGTGATCGAGGCGAACACCGCGACCCAGATCAGGATGCGGCCGACCGGATACCAGTCGAGCGCGGGCGCGAGATTGGCAAGCTGCGGGTCGGAGGAGACCGGCCGCGCCAAAAGCGCGAGATGGCCGAGCCACCAGGCCGGCAAAGCGACGGTCATCGCGAAGGCTGCAAAATAGGTCGGTCCGAACACGCCGCCGACGCCGAGCGCGCCGACGAGGCCGCCGACCGCGGCCGTACTCGAGCCCCAGCCCAGCGCGATGGTCATCAACGGCAGCGGCGCGAGATAAAAAAGCATGAGCGCAATCGTTGCTCCCGACACGATCGATGCGAACATCGATGCCGAGGCAAGGCCGGCCGCCAATGCAATAAGTAGACCTGTCATCAGCTGTCCCGCCCCCTTTGAGCGGTTAGAGGCTCAGGGCCCCAACCATCCACCCCGGAACGACCCGGTGTGTTATGAGAATTCCGGCGACCGGAGCGGCCATCGCTCCGGTGAAGTCATTCCGGGCCTCGCCTTGCGGCCGGCCCGGAATGAAAGGTCATCAGATCAACGGATCACGTAAGGCAGAAGACCGAGAAAGCGCGCGCGCTTGATGGCGCGGGCGAGTTCACGCTGCTTCAGCGCGGAAACGGCGGTGATGCGGCTCGGCACGATCTTACCGCGCTCGGAGACGTAACGCATCAACAGCTTGGAATCCTTGTAGTCGATCTTCGGCGCGTTCGTGCCCGTGAACGGGCAGGTCTTGCGACGGCGGAAAAACGGACGGCGTGCGCCTGCGTCTGCCATGGGTCTTACTCCTGTACCGTTGCGGTTGCGTCGTCGTCACGCGAACGGCGCGGGCCGCGATCGCCACGGAAACCACCCTCGCGCGAACCGCCTTCGCGGTCGCCGCGGAAGCCGCCACGGTCGTCGCGATCACGGTCACGGTCGGCCTTGCGCATCATGGCGGAAGGGCCTTCCTCGAGTTCGTCGACGCGGACGGTGAGATAGCGAATGATGTCTTCGTTGATGCGTTCCTGGCGCTCGACCTCGGCGACCACCGCTGCGGGGCCGTCGATGTTGAGCAGCATGAAATGCGCCTTGCGGTTCTTGTTCATGCGGTAGGTGAGGGAGCGCACGCCCCAGTTCTCGGTCTTGGTGACCTTGCCGCCGAGTCCCTCGATCACGCCGGTGATCTGGGTGGTAAACTCTTCGACCTGCTGGGCGCTCGCATCCTGACGCGCGAGAAATACATGCTCGTAAAGAGGCATGGGTGTCCTTTCCAGTGTTAGCGCGGTTCCTGGCGACAAGCCCTTCGAGACCTTCGGAAAGGACTCGATCTGCTCAGAAGGCGGAAGCACGGGACGACGGGCCGACTGGCCCTGTCGCATCAAGATCACCTGAAAGGAGATATTGGTGAGACCGTCCGTTCAGCTCCCGGCCGGGATCCACGGATGGCGCGTTTATAGGGATTCTGGCTGGAATGGCAAGGGGAACCGCCGCCGGATCGGCGTTCCGGCCGGGCTCCCCAGGGGGGCGTTCCCGCGCTTGACAGGACGGGCCTGCCGGTGTCTTACGGCCACAACTTTCAGGGGCATCTATGACAGCGGCATTAACCTTTCCCGGACAGGGATCACAGAGCGTCGGCATGGGCAAGGCACTGGCCGAGGCGTTTCCGGCGGCACGGGCGGTGTTCGACGAGGTCGATGAGGCGCTCGGCGAGAAGCTCAGCACCGTGATCTGGGACGGCCCGGCCGAGGCCCTGCAGATGACCCCGAATACCCAGCCGGCTTTGATGGCGGTGTCGCTGGCCACCTTGCGGGTGCTGGAGACCGAGGTCGGCGTCGATATCGCGCGCGATGCGGCGTTCGTCGCGGGCCACTCCCTCGGCGAATATTCGGCGCTGGCCGCCGCGCGCAGCCTGTCGATTGCCGACACCGCGCGGCTCCTGCGGATTCGCGGTCTCGCGATGCAGAAGGCGACCCCGGTCGGCACCGGCGCGATGGCCGCATTGCTCGGTCTTGATTACGAAACGGCGGTTGCGGCGGCGAACGAAGCTGCGCAGGGCGAGGTCTGCCAGGCCGCCAACGACAATGGCGGCGGTCAGGTCGTGGTCTCCGGCGACAAGGCCGCGGTCGAGCGTGCCGTCGAGATCGCCAAGGCCAAGGGCGCCAAGCGCGCGATGCTGCTTGCGGTGTCGGCGCCGTTCCATTGCCGCCTGATGCAGCCGGCCGCCGATGCGATGGCCGAGGCGCTGGCAAAGGTCACGGTGAACAAGCCGGTCGTGCCGGTGGTGTCGAACGTGCTGGCAAGCGCGATCACCGATCCCGACGAAATCCGCAAACGTCTGGTCGAGCAGGTCACCGGCACCGTGCGCTGGCGCGAGTGCGTGACCTACATGGCGCAGCACGGCGTCACCCATTTTCTCGAGATCGGATCGGGCAAGGTGCTGTCCGGGCTGGTCAAGCGCATCGCGGATGGCGCGGTCGGGATTTCCGTCGGCACCCCCAACGATATTGCAGCCGCGAAAGACGCGCTGGCCGCGGCGCGCGCGTGATCCGGGAGACTTAAGATGTTTGATTTGACTGGGAAGACCGCGCTCGTTACCGGCGCGACGGGCGGTATCGGCGGTGCGATCGCACGTGCGCTGCATGCGCAGGGCGCCACCGTGGCGATCTCCGGCACGCGGCGGGAGGTGCTCGACACCCTCGCGGGCGAACTGAAAGACCGCGTCCATGTGCTGCCGTGCAACCTTGCGAATGCCGACGAGGTCGAGGCGCTGGTGCCGTCGGCGGAAAAGGCGATGGGGCAGCTCGATATCCTGGTCGCCAATGCCGGCATCACCCGCGATAACCTGTTCGTGCAGCTCCGCGACGAGGACTGGAGCGAGGTGATCAATGTCAATCTGACCGCGACCTTCCGGCTTGCCCGCGCCGCGACCAAATTGATGATGCGCAAGCGTTTCGGCCGGATCATCGGAATCACCTCCGTGGTCGGCGTCACCGGCAATGCCGGGCAGGTGAATTACGCCTCGTCCAAGGCCGGGCTGATCGGCATGATGAAGTCGATCGCCCAGGAATATGCGCGCCGCAACGTGACCGCGAACTGCATCGCACCCGGCTTCATCGCCACCCCGATGACCGATGTGCTCAACGAAAAGCAGCGTGAAGGCGTGCTGGGGAAGGTTCCTGCGGGGCGGCTTGGAACGCCGGAGGATATTGCTGCGGCTGCGGTCTATCTGGCCTCCAACGAAGCGGCCTACGTCACCGGCCAGACGATTCACGTCAATGGTGGAATGGCAATGATTTGAGGGCCCTAGCGTTTTTCCCCTGGATTGCAAGCCTTTTCCACTGGTGGCGCGGGCGTGTAGTCAAGGGTTCGGAAGTGTGATACCGAACGGCATCGGTCGGGGGCTTCCAACTGCAAAACCAGGTCATACGTTTGCGCAGTGTCGCATCGGCAAGATCGTGATTGCAGGAGTTCAAAACCCCGTATATTGCCGAACGAGTTTTCGGACGAACGCACACCAACTCGCATCGTTCTGCGGTCGAGTTAATGGAACAAACACGAGGTTGATACGATGAGTGAGATTGGCGAGCGAGTGAAGAAAATCGTGGTGGAGCACCTCGGTGTCGAGCCGGAGAAGGTGGTCGAACTCGGCAAGCTTCATTGACGATCTTGGCGCCGACAGTCTCGATACGGTCGAGCTTGTGATGGCGTTCGAGGAAGAGTTCGGCTGCGAGATTCCGGACGACGCCGCTGAGACGATTCTCACCGTTGGCGACGCCACCAAATTCCTGGAAAAGAACGCGAAGAGCTGAGGCTCGCGCGCGCGACGATCGAATCCGGCGGGTTGTTGCTGCAACGGCCCGCCGTATTTCTATCAGCCGCTCATCATGCCGCCGGGCTCGCGCATGATATCCTGTCTGCGTCTTGCCTCATGATCGAGGTCGGCTTTGTGCCGGCCGGCCGCTGCGCCGACCGCATCAAGCATCGTTTGAACATGGATTCCAAGGAGGTCAAATGAGGAGGGTGGTCGTCACAGGCCTTGGCATGGTGTCGCCGTTGGGACGCGGCATCGCACCGACCTGGAAGCGCATCCTCAACAGCGAGAGCGGCGCGCGGCGGATCGAGCATTTCGACGTCTCCGACCTCACCTCGCAGATCGCCTGTATCATTCCGCGCGGCGACGGCTCCGACGGCACCTTCAATCCCGATCAGTGGATGGAGCCGAAAGAGCAGCGCAAGGTCGACGATTTCATCCTTTACGCCGTCGCTGCCGCGACCGAGGCGCTCGATGATGCCGACTGGCATCCGGCCACCGAGGAAGATCGCCGCGCCACCGGCACGCTGATCGGCTCCGGCATCGGCGGCATCGAAGGCATCGGCGAGGCCGCGGTGACCATGCATGAGCGTGGCCCGCGCAAACTGTCGCCGTTCTTCATTCCCGGCCGCCTGATCAATCTTGCATCGGGCTATGTCTCGATCCAGCACGGCCTCAAGGGCCCGAATCATTCGGTGGTCACCGCCTGTTCGACCGGCGCGCACGCAATCGGCGACGCCAGCCGGCTGATCGCGCTCGGCGATGCCGACGTGATGGTGGCGGGCGGTACGGAATCGCCGGTCAACCGTTTGGCGATGGCCGGCTTCTGCGCCATGCGCGCGATGTCCACCAAGTACAACGACAACCCGACCGCGGCTTCGCGTCCGTACGACAAGGATCGCGATGGCTTCGTGATGGGCGAGGGCGCCGGCATCGTCGTGCTCGAGGAATACGAGCACGCCAAAAAGCGCGGCGCGAAGATTTACGCCGAGATCATCGGCTATGGCCTGTCGGGCGACGCCTACCACATCACCGCACCGGCCTCGGACGGCGACGGCGCGTTCCGCTGCATGCAGGCGGCGATGAAGCGCGCCGGCATTTCCGCCTCCGACATCGACTACATCAACTCACACGGCACCTCGACGCCGCTTGGCGACGAGATCGAGCTTGGCGCGGCGCAGCGGCTGCTTGGCAACGCGGCCTCCAAGGTTTCGATGTCCTCGACCAAGTCGTCGATTGGCCATCTGCTCGGCGCCGCCGGGGCGGTGGAGGCGATATTCTGCATGCTGGCGATCCGCGACAATGTTGCGCCGCCCACGCTGAATCTCGACAATCCATCCGTCGAGACGGCGATCGATCTCGTGCCGCACAAACCGCGCCAGCGCGAGATCAATGTGGCACTCTCGAACTCATTCGGGTTCGGTGGCACCAATGCATCGGTGATTTTGCGGCGCGTGACCGACTGACGCTCACGTAACGGCTTCACCGATTTGCCGTATTCGGCCATATTGCTATCCATAGACCATGCCAGACTGGGCATGCTCCCGACTCGAAGGACCGCTTCACCGCCCCGTCACCGCGAGTTTTGGACAGGGATCATGTTCTCGAACCATAGAGCCATGCTGTGATGTCGGCGCCGCGGAGTTCGGCACAGGACATTTTCGATCGGCCCGGCGTCGGCCAGTGGGATTTCAGGTTGCGATCATGAGTCAAAGGCCACCCATTTCTCCAAAGAGTCCGCGCGCAGCGCTGGAGCCGCAGCAGATGCCGCATCCTCCGAAGCGTTCGGACCGTGCGAAGAATCCGTTCGTGGTGGTCGGCAACGCCATTATCACGGCGCTGGTGATCGCGATGCTCGGCGCCGGCGGTCTCTATGTCTACGGCAAGCAGGTGCTTACTGCGAAGGGGCCGCTGACGGAGGAGAAGGTCGTCAATATCCCGCCGCGCGCCGGTATGACCGATATCGGCGATATCCTGCTGCGGGAGGGCGTGATCAGCGCCGACCGCTGGACTTTCATCGGTGGCGTGCTGGCGCTCAATGCGCGCTCCGGTCTGAAATCGGGCGAATTCCTGTTTCCGAAGAACGCCAGCCTGAGCGATGCGATCAGCATCATCGTCGAAGGCAAGGTGGTGCAGCATGCCTTCACTGTGCCGGAGGGACTGACCTCCGAGCAGATCATGGCGCGCCTGCAGGACAACGACATCTTCTCCGGATCGCTGCGCGAAGTGCCGCGTGAGGGCACGCTGCTGCCCGACACCTACAAATTCCCGCGCGGGACGCCGCGCGAGCAGGTGATCCAGCGCATGCAGCAGGCGCAGAAGCGTGCGCTGACCGAGATCTGGGAGCGCCGCAATCCGGATCTGCCGCTGCGTTCGCTCGATCAGCTGGTGACGCTCGCCTCGATCGTCGAGAAGGAAACCGGCCGCGCCGACGAGCGCAGCCGCGTCGCGGCGGTGTTCGTCAACCGGTTGCGGCAGAAGATCAAGCTGCAGTCCGACCCAACCATCATTTACGGTCTCGTCGGCGGCAAGGGCACGCTCGGCCGGCCGATCAAGCGCAGCGAAATCCAGCAGCCGTCACCCTACAACACCTATGTGATCGACGGTCTGCCGCCGGGACCGATCGCCAATCCGGGCCGCGCCTCGCTCGAGGCCACCGCCAATCCGGCGCGCACGCGCGATCTGTTCTTTGTGGCCGATGGCACCGGCGGTCACACCTTCACTGAGAACTACAACCAGCATCAGTCGGCGGTCGCCAAGCTGCGCGCCCTCGAGCGCCAGCAGCAGAACGACACCGTCGAGCTGGAAGACGCGCCGCCGCCGGTTGCGACCGTGCCGACCGGCACGACGTCGCAGCCATCCGCACCGGCCCCTGCCGCGCCGCAGCCCGCGCAGCAGCCGGCTGCAAAGAAGAAGCCGCCGAAGGCTGCCACTGGCGCCAAGTCCTCCGGGACGCAGGATGCGCTCAGCCGCTATGAGGCGGCGCGCTCGCATAATGCCAAGCCGCACGGCCATGGGACGAGCGCCGCCGCGCCTGCGGCGGAGGCTGCCCCTGCCGTTCAATAGGCCTCCGTTCGAGGCGAACCGGTCTATCCACCGGCCATATTCCGTCTGATCCGTGCGCCGAAAACCGGTTTCCACCGGCCGGGCGGATGGCCTATTGTCGCCGCGGTTCGCGAGGCGAATCTTCAATCTGAATCAAACTGGAGTGGAATGTCGCGATGGCGCTGTCGAGCATGACCGGCTTCGCGCGAAGCCACGGCACCAGCGGTCCCTATACATTCGAGTGGGAGCTGAAATCGGTCAACGCCAAGGGGCTCGATTTCCGGATGCGGCTGCCGCCCGGCTGGGACGACGTTGAGCCGGTGGTGCGCAAGCAGGTGACCGAGAAACTGGCACGCGGCACCATCTACGCCAATCTCACCGTGAAGCGTTCCGGCGAAGTCTCCGCCATCCGCATCAATGAGGACGTGCTGACGTCAGTCCTCAAGATCGCCGAGGATCTGGCGAAGCGCACCGGCGCGGCGCTGCCGAGCGTCGATGGCCTGCTGGCGATCAAAGGCGTGATCGAGGTCGTCGAGCCGCAGGAAAACGACGCCGAGGTGCAGGCGGCGAAAGCGGCGATCGGGACCAGCTTCAATCAGGCGCTACTGAGTCTTGTCGAGATGCGCCGGCGCGAGGGTGTGACGCTTGGCCAAATCCTGAGCCAGCGCATGGACGACATAGAGCGTCTGGCGGGCAGGGCGGAGGCGGCGCCCGGCCGCAAGCCGGACGCGATCCGCGCACGGCTTGCCGAACAGATCGCGACGCTCTTGGAGGCCTCCGACCGTTTCGATCCGGAGCGGCTCAGCCAGGAGGCGCTGATGATGGCGACCAAGGCCGACATCCGCGAGGAGCTTGACCGCATCGCTTCCCACATCGCGCAGGCCCGCGAATTGCTCGCCAAGGGCGGCGTGGTCGGCCGCAGGCTCGATTTCCTGTCGCAGGAGTTCAATCGCGAGGTCAACACCTGCTGCTCGAAATCGAACGATCTCGAGCTGACCAACACCGGGTTGGAGATGAAGAACATCGTCGAGCAGTTCCGCGAACAGGTCCAGAATCTGGAGTGAGGCGATGACTGATCATGCGGATGGGACCGGCGATCGCCGCGGACTGATGTTTGTGCTGTCCTCGCCCTCGGGCGCGGGCAAATCGACTTTGTCGCGGATGCTGATTGAACACACCTCCGGTATCCGGATGTCGGTGTCGGTGACGACGCGGGCGATGCGGCCGGGCGAAGTCGACGGGCAGCATTATCATTTCATCGACAAGGCGAAATTCGACGCCATGGTGAAAAATGACGAATTGCTGGAGCATGCGCCGGTGTTCGACAATCACTACGGCACGCCGCGCGGGCCGGTCGAGGCGGCGCTTGCCGCCGGACAGGATGTGCTGTTCGACATCGACTGGCAGGGCACCCAGCAGTTGCGCGAGAAGGCCCGCGCCGATGTGGTCAGCGTCTTCATCCTGCCGCCTTCGGCAGCCGATCTGGAAAAGCGGCTGCATACCCGCGCGCAGGATTCCGACGAAGTCATCTGCGGGCGCATGAGCCGCGCCAGCCACGAACTCAGCCACTGGGCGGAGTATGACTACGTCGTCGTCAATCGCGACCTCGATATCGCATTCGGCGAGATCAAGACCGTCCTGCGCGCGGAACGTCTCAAGCGCGAGCGCCGGACGGGCCTGTCGACGTTCGTGCGCGCGCTGCAGAAACAACTCGAGGCGTAACCGCCTCGCGCGGCGCCGGGCGTTGCGAGGCGCGGCGCAGCAATTCCTCCAGTTCGTCGGCGGAACGCCGCGGCTCGATCCGGTCGTCATACGCCCGCGCAGGTGCCTGTGCGCGCAGGGGCTCGACATGCTCACGCGTGTCCGACAATTCGCGGACATTGCGCACCCAGCGTGGCGGCTCGGTCAGTTCGACCGGCTCGGCAATCATGTCCGCATAGGTCGTCCGGTCTGCATCCTGATCGAGCGGTGCCCAGATGTCGCGGCGCGAACGCTGCTCGCTCGTGCGTGCTCCAAAATAGCGGCGGCCGAGCCGTTGCAGCAGATGGCGGCTCATGAAAGCCACGAGTGCGAAGCCAACCGCGAGTAACCCGAGGGCGATGCGCAACGGATTGATCGCGCTTTCGGCGCTCTGCTGCGGGGCAGCCTGTGACGGCACCGGCCGGACGACTGCGGTGCGGATCGAGACCGGCGGCGGAGCTGCAGGCTGTGCCGTGGCCGGTTGCGCCTGCGGCTGAGGATCAACAGCGGCAGCGAGAGGTGAGGTGGTGTTTGTGCTCGCGCTCGGCGATGCATTGCTTGCTTGCGCGCCAGTGGACTCAGGTTGTGACGACGGTGTGCCTTGCGATGAGTCCTGTGCTTGTGAATTTTGCGCGAGGGACTCGCGGGCATTGTCGGGAGCGGCGCTTGCCAGCGTCTGCGTTGCGCGCCGCGCGGGAATCTGTGCATCCGCCTCCAAAGGCCACTCGGCGATCGGCGCGGTAGGCGCGCTGACTTCAGCGTGGGCGTTAGCCACCTTCGGCTTCATCGGCGGCTCGGTGGATTTGGCTTCGCGCGGTGCGGAAGCCGCGGGCTTCGCGGCGCTTTTCACCTTGGCGCCTTCGTCGGCGAGATACCAGCATTTGCGCTTGGTGCCGCGCTCGAGGCGATAATACCAATGGCCGCCCGGCGGTGTGACGCCCTTCGGCCCGGAAAGACACTCATCGACCTTGCTTGCATCTGCCTTGTCTCCACCCCCGTTGCTCGTCGCGCTGTCGGGCGCGGCGAGCGCAATGCTCGCGAGGCAGCTCAGAACGGCCGCCGTCGTCAGTCTCAGAGATGTGTTTGACATGTGCTTCCCCAATCACGCGATACTTTGCGGGATACGTTGTCGGGGTGAAGTTGGGTGGCAATGAGCCGCAAATCCGGACAGTCGATGACTTAATTTGGGCGGCTGGCCAGCAGCGCTGCACACGCATGCGTTGAGCCGCGCGATGGAGCGAAGGTCGGATTGCCGTCGCGCGTCGTTGGCGCATACTGCCGGAACGGTGCGGATATCGCGCCAGTTTCAGAGGAGTGTCCGCCCGTGCCTTCCGTTTTTCCGACGCCGCTGACCGAGATGTTCGGCATCCGCCTTCCGATCATGCTGGCGCCCATGGCGAACGTCAGTGGCGGCGCGCTGGCCGCGGCGGTGACTCATGCGGGCGGCCTTGGTTTCATCGGTGGCGGCTATGGCGATCGCGATTGGTTGACCAAACAGTTCGCGGCCGCAGGCAACGCGGCGATCGGCGTCGGTTTCATTTCATGGTCGCTGGCGAAGCAGCCGGAGCTGCTCGATCTCGCGATTGATCGTGCGCCGAAGGCGATCTTCCTGTCGTTCGGCGATCTGCGGCCGTTCGCGGCCAGGGTGAAGCGCGCCAATATCCCGCTGATCGCGCAGGTGCAGACGCTGCATGACGCGAGGATCGCGCGCGAGGAGGGCGCCGACGTCATCGTGGCGCAGGGCAGCGAAGCCGGCGGGCATGGTGCGTCGCGCGGTACGCTCTCGCTGGTGCCGGAAGTGGTCGATGCCTGCGCGGGTGTGCCGGTGGTCGCGGCGGGCGGCATCATCGACGGACGCGGCCTTGCGGCGGCGCTGATGCTGGGCGCGGCGGGCGTGTTGTGCGGCACGCGGTTCGTTGCTTCCGCGGAATCGCTGGTGCATCCGAATGTCAGGACGGCGGCGGTCGAGGCCTGCGGTGACGACACGCTGCGCAGCTCGGTGTTCGATGTGGCCCGCAACATCGACTGGCCGAAGCCATGGACCATGCGCACGCTGTGCAACGGTTTCACCGCACAATGGGGCGAGGATTTCGACGGCCTGCGCCGCAATGCCGAACGCGAAGGTGCGCGCTATGCGCAGGCGCGCGATGCCGGCGACACCGATGTGGCCGCGGTCATTGTCGGAGAGGGCATCGGTCTCGTGCATGAGGTTGCGCCTGCGGCGCAACTGGTGCGGCAGATGGCGGACCAGGCGAGCCAGCTGCTCGGGCGCTGATTCCACCGCCTGAAATCAAACCGGCGGAGACGCATTGCGCCCCCGCCGCAGGATTGTTGATCGGCCCGGATCAGGCCGCGGCGCCGATACTGGCCGCCTCCGCGGCAGCCCGCTGCATGTTTGCCGACATGTCGCTGGTCACGATGCTCTGCTGCTCGATGGCGATGGCCGTGGACGAAACATAGTCGCTGACCCGCTGCATCTCGACCTTGATGGCGTCGAGTGCGCTTCCCACGTTGCGGGAAATATCGTTCAGCCCCTCGATTTCTTCAGCGATCTTGTCGGTGGCCTGCTTGGCCTGGGTGGCGAGGCTCTTCACCTCGGAGGCGACCACAGCGAAGCCGCGACCTGCCTCGCCGGCGCGGGCGGATTCGATCGTCGCATTGAGTGCGAGCAGGTTGATCTGGCCGGTAATGTTGCCGATGATTTCGACGATACCTTCCATGGCCGAGGCGGCATGGTGGAGCTGGCGGGCGCGTTCGTCGGCGGTGTCGACCCGTGCGACGGCCTCAATCGCGGTATCCTTCGATTTGCGCATCGCCTCCGCGATTTCGCGGACCGAGGCGTTAAGCTCCTCGGCGCCGGAGGCCACGGTCTCCATCATGCGGCGAACGCGCTCGCTCTTCATCCGGGCGATCACCTGTGCGGTGGTGTCGCTGGCGTACTTCACGACCTTGAAGGGGCGTCCGTTGAGATCGAGGATCGGGTTGTAGGATGCCTGAATCCAGACGTCCTTGCCGCCTTTACCGACGCGCTGATACTCGCCCGCCTGATACTCGCCGCGATTGAGCGCAGCCCAGAACTCGCGATATGCCTCATTGTCCCGCTCGCTCTTGCTGACGAACATGCTGTGATGGCGGCCCTTGATCTCGTCGAGGGTATAGCCGAGCGTCTTCAGGAAATTGGCATTGGCGGTGCGGATTGTGCCATCCATATTGAACTCGATCACCGCCTGGGATTTGCCGATCGCCGTGATCTGCCCGTCGGAGTCGGCGGTGCGCAGCTTTTGCTCCGTCACGTCCGTTGCGAACTTGACGATCTTGAACGGCCTGCCGGCGTCGTCGAGGATCGGCGTGTAATTTGCCAGAATCCAGACTTCCTTTCCATTCTTGCCGATGCGCTTGTACTCGGCGTGCTGATGTCGGCCGCGATTGAGGTCGGCCCAGAAATCCTGATAGGCCGTGCTATCGCGAAGCGTCGGCTCCACGAACATGCTGTGATTCTTGCCCTGGATCTCGGCAAGCGTGTAGCCCATCGCCTTCAGGAAATTCTCGTTTGCGGTCACGATGGTGCCGTCCATCTTGAACTCGATCACCGCCTGCGAGCCGGAGATGGCTCTGATCTTTCCGGCATCTTCCATGCTGCGGATTTTTGCATCCGTGATATCGGCCGCAAGTTTGACGATCCTGGTTGGCTTGCCGTCCTTGCCGGCGATCGGGTTGTAGCTGCCGACGATCCAGATCTCGCGGCCGCCCTTGGCAATCCGTTTGAACTCGCCGGATTGGAAAATGCCCCGGCCCAGCTCCTGCCAGAATTTGCGATAGGCGAGGCTGTCGCGCGTCGTCGGCTCGACAAACATGCTGTGGTGCTTGCCCTGGATTTCCGAGAGCGTGTAGCCGACCGTTTTCAGGAAGTTCTCGTTCGCGGTGATGATGGTTCCATCTACCGCAAACTCAATCACCGCTTGTGAACGATCGATAGCCGCAACAATGGCGTGTTGGGAGCGGACTTCATTCCGTCGCGAAAACATCGGGTATCCTTCAAAGAATATGCAGGCCCCATGGGGAGGGCAGCTTGAATGGACTGAGAATTTTCACGACCTTCATAAAAATGTATTAATCATACTTTTTTCAGGTCGGCTTTAGCGCATTCGTCCGCACTTGGAGGTTGAAGGTGTCTTGCCGGACCGTATTGCCGCCGATGGTTGCGCAAAATGAGCGGCGGCCACGCGATGGCCGCTTCGCTTCAATTGCCGCGAAAATATCGTCTGAGATTCGGGCTCTGACAATCATGGTCGCCGCGCAACCTGCCGTTGCGCGTGTCGTGTTAGTGACACATGAAAATTCTTTTCGGGATCTTCCCGGGAATCTTGAAGGGCCGCGACGCTCGGTAATTAGAGCGTTGAACGACCACCAGCGATATTCTCAATCGACGTTACGCAGCATGATTCGTCCGACGACCTTGCCGGCGCGCAGTTGCTCGATCCATTTTTGCGCTTCCGCCATCGGGCGATCCTGCATCGGCGTCGGCCGGATCTTGCCGGCGCGGGCGAGCGCCATCAGCTCCTTTGCTTCGGCGAGGGTGCCGGTCATGAATCCTTCGATGGTCATGCGTTTGTAGATCCACTGCACCATCGGCAGGCTGAAATTGCCGCCGATCAGGCCGGACACCACGATCTTGCCGCCGCGCGCCAGCACGCTCATCGCAAACGCCATCGACTTTTCGCTGCCGGCGAAATCGACGATGGCGTCGAACCCGCCGGTTTCCTTCAGGATGCGGCGGGCGATATCCGGCTCGGCGGGGTCGTAGGCAACAGAAGCGCCGTTGGCGAGCGCGATGTCCCGCGCGCTGGCGCTGACATCGGCCACGCAGATGTCCTGATCGAACATCGCGCGGGCGCAGGACAGACCCATCATGCCGACCCCGCCGAGACCGATCAGCAGCAGATTGCGACGGCGCGGCCGGTCGGCGAGGCGCTTCAGCGCGCCATAGGCTGTGATGCCCGAACACATCAGCGTGGCGGCCATGCCGACCGAGAGCGGATCGTAGTCGAGCAGATATTTTGCATCCGGCACCAGCACATGGGTGGCGAAGCCGCCATCGCGCGCGACGCCGAGATAGCGGTTGCGCATGCACAGGTTCTCGTCGCCGTTCTGGCAGTCGCGGCATTTGCCGCAACCGATCCACGGAAACACCGCGGCCTTCCGGCCGATCAGACCGGACTGCGCGTCCGGCCCGACCGCCTCGACAATGCCCGCGATCTCGTGGCCGAGCGTGAAGGGCAGATTGATGCCGCGCGTGGTGTCGATGCGCTCGCCATTGCCGGCGTCGGCGTAGCCGTCCTGGATGTGCAGATCGGAATGGCAGAGGCCGCAGCACTCGATCCGCACCAACACTTCGCTGCCCTTGGGCGCCGGCGCCTCGACGATGGTCTCGCACAGCGGCGCGTCGAATTTGATAAGGGACTGCCGACGCATCTGCGCCATGGTCGTTCTCCTCAGCGAAGCGATGATGATTTGAGTTCGGTCAGCTTGCGCGCCATGGCGACGAAGCCGGAGATCGGGATGGTTTCGGCGCGGCGCGTCGGATCGACACCGGCAGCGTCTGCCAGCAGCGCGGGATCGACGCCGAGCGATTTCAGGCTCTGCCGCAGCATCTTGCGTCGCTGGCCGAACGCCGCCGCGGCGATCTGTTCGAGCGCGCGTCGCTCGCACGGTTCGGGCGCGGGACGCGGGATCAGGCGCACGACCGAGGAAGTGACTTTCGGCGGCGGCACAAACGCGCCGGGCGCGATGTCGAACAGGATTCTGGTCTCGGCGCGCCAGTTCGCCAGCACACCGAGGCGGCCATAGGCGTCGTCGTTCTCATGCGCGACGATGCGTTCGGCGACCTCGCGCTGGAACATCAGCACCATCATGTCGTACCAGGGCGGCCATGGTTCGGCACAGAGCCAGTCGATCAGCAGCATGGTCGCGATGTTGTAGGGCAGGTTGGCGACGATCCGTGCCTGCTCGCCGTTCAGCAGCGGACGCGGATCGAATGTCGAGGCGTCGCCATGCACGACCTCAAGACGCCCCGGATAGCGGTCTGCGATTTCCGCCAGCGCGGGCAGCGCGCGCTCGTCGCGCTCCACCGCGATCACCCGCGCCGCGCCGAGCGCAAGCAGCGCCCGCGTCAGGCCGCCGGGACCGGGGCCGACCTCGATCACGGTCTTGCCTTCCAGTGGACCGGCGGCGCGGGCGATGCGCGCGGTGAGGTTGAGATCGAGCAGGAAGTTCTGGCCGAGCGATTTGCGTGCCGACAGCTCGTGCCGCTTGATGACTTCGCGCATCGGCGGCAGATCGTCGATCTGGCTCATTGCGCTGGCTTCGCCTCGGCCATCCGCGCGGCAAGGCGCAGCGCCGCGATCAGGCTGGAGGGATTGGCGCGGCCGCTGCCGGCGATGTCGAAGGCGGTGCCGTGATCCGGCGAGGTGCGGATGAAGGGCAGGCCGAGCGTGACGTTGACGCCATCGTCGAAGGCGAGGGTCTTGATCGGGATCAGCGCCTGATCGTGATACATGCAGATCGCGCAGTCATATTTCTTGCGCGCGGCGGCATGGAACATGGTGTCCGCCGGCAGCGGGCCGCGCGCGTCGATGCCGTCCTGGCGCAGCCGCGCCACTGCTGGCGCGATAATCGTCTGGTCCTCGTGCCCGAGCGATCCGTCCTCGCCGGCATGCGGGTTGAGGCCCGACAAAGCGAGCCGCGGCTTGGCGATGCCGAAGCGCGCCACCATATCCGCGGCGGCGATGCGGGCGGTCTTGACGATCAGGTCTGTCGTCAGCTCCGTGATCGCCTCGCGCAGCGGCAGGTGGATGGTCACCGGCACCACGGCCAGCGTCTCCGACCACAGCATCATCACCGGCAGCGGCGTCTTGCCACCGCTCGCCGCAAGTTCGGCGAGAAATTCGGTGTGGCCCGGATGCCGGAAGCCGGCGCGATAGAGCACGCTCTTGGCGATCGGGTTGGTGACCACGGCGCTGGCGCGTCCGGCCACCACATCGGCAACGGCGTGGCGGATCGACGAGATCGCGGCCGGTGCACTGCTCTCGTCCGGATGGCCCGGCTCGGCGGTGACGGCGTGGCCATCGGCGACGACCGGCAACGCAGCAGCGAACAGGTGGACGGCGGTATCGGGTGTTGCGGCGCTGGTGTTGAGCCTGGCGCCGAGCAGGCGCGCGCGGCGATCAAGAAAATCCTTGTCGCCGATCAGATAGAATGGCGGAAGCTGCAGTTCGTGCCGGCGCAGCCACGCCGCAATGGTGATGTCGGGCCCGATGCCGGCCGGCTCGCCAAGGGTCAGTGCAACGGGCTTGATGCTCATGTCCGCCTTCAGCGGTATTCGATCATGGCGCCTTTTCGAATTTCCCGCAGGTAGGATTTCGATTTCGCCTCGTATTTCTGTGCGTAGAGTTTGTCGCGGGCCGCGCGTTTCGCCGGGGTGTCGGCGGTGGTCGGCTTGCGGTTGCAGAGCACGACCATCTCGATGCCCTGCTTGGTGACTTCGGGGGCGGTCATGTGGCCGATCGGCGTCTTGTCCATCACCTCGCGCAGATTGCCGGGCAGATCGGCGGAGGTCTTGGTGATCTGGTCGCGGATCGCGCCGTTGCGCAGCGAGCGGAAAATGCCGACCGCGTCCTCGCAGCTTTGTACGCGTGCGCGCAGCGTCTCGGCCTCCTTGCGCCGCTGCTCGGCCGAGGAGCCATGCGGCACGAACAGCACCACCGGGCGCAATTGATACTCGAAGCTCTCGCCCTGTTTGGGCTCCGCTTCACCGATAACCGAATGGACGTCCTTCTCGCCGACCAGCAGGCTTTGCTGGAACCGTCCGCGCACCAGTGCGGACCACGCGGTCTCGGCTTTCAGGCGCTGCTTCATCGCCTCGGGGCGGATGCCCTGCGATTCCAGCATCTTGGAAAGCTGATCGGCAGTCAGCCGCATGCGGCTGGCCATGCCGGCATAGGCGGAATCGACATCGGAGGGCGAAAGATTGATGCTGTATTTCTTGGCCTCCTTGATCTTCACCTTGTCGTCGATCAGATCCTGGATCACCTCCTGGCGCGACGGCGTCTTGTGCGTGATCAGGGTCACGAGCTTGGAGCGCTGCGCGATATCGAGATTGGTAATGGGCTCGCCATTGACGATCAGGGCGATGGATTGCGCGCGCGCGCCCGCAGGCAGCACCAGAGTGAGGGCGAGCGCCAGTGTCGTAGCGGAAACCAAGCGGGACAGGATGTGGTCTGCAATCATGATGTTATCGCCATAGATCCGGTTCTGTTAGGAGCCTCCCGTGGCGGAACGGCGGCAAAACGGGCCGGCTTGATCTTACTGCACCGTCTGCGCCGTTCCGACGCTGGTGGAGACAGCAGTGCCGCCGATCGTGCGCAGCCCAAGCTGGAACATCACGCGATGATCAGTGACGGGAACGTTGTTGACCAGCGTCGTATAGTTGTAGTCGGTGACGTAATTGACGCCGAGGATGAAGCAGTCGTCCACATAGCCGGCGCCGACGATGTACTGGTTTACCTTCTGGCTGTTGAGATCGTAGCGCATGCCGCCCGATACCACCCAGTTCGAAGCGAGCTTGAACGAACCCGTGCTCAGGATGCCCTGACGCCGCGTCAGGAAGCCGAGTTCGGGCTGCGGCGCGTAATCGCCATACAGCATGCTGACAGACCAGCGGTCGAACGCAGCGCGGGCTTCGGTCTCGAAACGCTTCACCTCGCCGGTCGCCTCGTCGAGACGGGCGCGCGCGGTGAGACTGTAGATCTTGTTCGGCTGATAGGACAGGCGGGTGACGTAGTCGGAGCGGTCAGTCGCAAGGCCGGTGTCGAGGCCGGTGTTGGTCAGGTCGCGGACCGCGTAGGAGTTCAGGCCGAACAACTGGTAGGACTGGCCGAACAGCACGTTGATCGAGCCGCCGCGATCGAACTGCGTGGTGGCCTGGACGCCGACATTGGCGCGGCCGCCGCCTTCGACGCGATCCCAGCCGGAGAATTTGTTGACGCTGAACAAATTGCTGTCGTCGAAGGTCAGGCTTTGCGCGTCTTCGTTCGGCAGGGCGCCGGCGCGCGCTTCGTTCGGGCGGATGATCACCTGCGCGATCGGCTCGAGGGTGGTGGTGCCCCACGGCTGCACGTTGATGAACGGATAGCGGTACTCAAGCCCGACGGTCGGCATGATCCGGGCGACCTGCGTGTCGCCCGGCTGGATGAAGTTGTTGACGCCGGGCTGGTTCAGGATGTGCGCGTCGATCAGGTCGGCGCGGATCGAGGCGAATGGCGTGAAGATTTGGCCGTAGGGATCGGTGAACGAACGCCGCCACTGCGCCTCGCCGGACAGGCGGGTGTAAGTGCCGGGGACGCCGCGCAGCACACATTCCGGGCGCGTGCGCGCCAGCGGGTCCGCCGATGTCGGCATGCACAGGCCGTTGTTGAAAGCGTTTGAGGTGATCGGATCGAACGACGCGCTGTCGCGGCTCAGGCTGGTGAAGTTCGCCCTGTAGCTGAACTCGCCGCCGAGCAGATTGCGGTTGAACACGTTGGCGTAGTCGATCACCGGGTGAACGATCGGGATCTGACTTTGAACGTCCGTCGCCGAGTAGCCGAGATAGTAGATGGTCCGCGCATCGAAGAAGCTGCGGTTACCGACGCCGGTGAGATAGAGCTGCGAAATGCCCTCGGTCGGTGTCAGCAGGAACGAGTTCAGCGGATTCCTGTAGGCCGCGAGGTTGTAGTCGCGGAAGAAGGCATTGTCGGTCGCGGCGACCGCATCCCAGCCCCAGACCCATTGATGGTTCAACGCGAACTGGCCGGTGGAATCGACGCCGCCGCGGAATTCGCGGTTGCCGGGCTCGGTGCCGAACGCGCCGGGGTCCTGCTGGCGGATGCCGTAGGCGCGGATTTCATACGCACCGTTGATCAACCGCTGGCGGAAGTCGCCCTGCAGCAGCACGCCCTGCTTGGAGGTCACGCGCGGGGTGAGGGTGAGATCGTAGTCGGGTGCGAGCGCCCAGTAGAAAGGCGTCTCGACGCCAAAGCCGGTCCGGCTGTTGCTTACCGAATAGGGCATCAGGAAGCCGGTCTTGCGCTTCACTGTCGGATCGGGCGTCGAAAAATACGGCATGTAGGCGATCGGCATGCCGAAGAATTCGAGCGTCGCATCCTCGAAATAGAGCATCCGCTCGGTCTTGTTGTGGATGATGCGGGCGCCCTTGACCTGCCACAGCGGCGGCTTCTTCGGGTTGTCCTTACACGCGGCGCAGGCGGTGTAGACACCGCTCTGGAACACGGTGACCTCGCCATTGCTGCGGTCGGCGCGGGCCGCGGCCATCCGCGTTGAATTGCCGGTATCGACGCGCAGGGAATCGACGAAGCCGTCGCGATAGTCGTCCGACAGATCGAGTTCGTTGGCGTAGACGATCTTGCCGTCGGTGTCGGTCAGCCGGACGTTGCCCTCGGCATGAAGGCGCTTGGTCTTCTGGTCGTAGATCACCTTGTCGGCTTCGAGAGTCGAGCCGTTGTAGTAGATCTGGACGTTGGTGACCGCCGCGACGCGCGAGTTGTTGTAGTCGTAATTGATCTCCTGCGCCCGCACGAGCATCTGCCCGTCTTTGGCGTTTGGATTCTTCGGCGGCGCCTTGGGGCGGGGCGGGCGTGGATTGTAGGTGAAGACGGTCTGGGCCTGTGCCGGAATGGTCGGCAGCACGACGAGAGGACCGGCCGCCAGCAGCACCAGAATCGTAGACGCAAGAAGGCGTTGGCGGCGCAAGCGATCGCGCCGCCTGAATCCAGGCGTCAGTTCTTGGAGGGCGGCGATTACGGCCACTACCCGTCCTCCTGATACAGCAGGGCCATGAAGCCCGAGAGGCCACCTACAAAGACAGGCAGCCACGCGGCCGCGAGCGGATGCATCAGTCCGGCCCTGCTCAAATCCTCAGTTACTTTCGAGAGGACATAGAGCAGAAACCCTGCTGCGATGCCACTTAAAACCATCTTCTGCACGCCGCCGAAACGGAAGAAACGCAGGCTGACAGCGGCCGCGAGCATCACCATCGCACCCAGTAAAAAAGGCTGCGCGAGCAATTTCTGGTACTGGAGACGGTATCCAGATGCCGTCAAACCGGAGTTTTCCGCCGACTTGATGTAGCTCGGGAGTTGCCAAAATGACACGGTTTCGGGGGTGGCAAAGCTGTTGCGGACCTGGGCCCGGGTCAGGCTGGTGGCGATGAACAGGCTCTCATAGTCCTGCGGCGGATCGCCCATGGTGAAGATTCGGGCGCCCCGGAAGTGCCAGCGGCCGGGCTCCAGGGTGGCTTCGCGCGCCTCGATTCGGTCCTTGAAGGCGCCATTCGGGTCGAAACGGAACACGGTCAGGCCGGTCAGGCGCTCGCCCTGCGCCCGGCTCGCCGAAGCGTTGATGATCGCCTGGCCTTCGGAGGTGATCTGATTGACCCAGAAGCGGGCGTTCTCCTGCGTGCTGCTCGGCCGGTCGGAGAAGAGTTGCGCCTCCATCTCCTTGGCGCGCTCCTGCATGAAGGCCGACACCGGATTGTACACCACCGTCGCGAGGGCGCCGATCACGAGCGCGCTGACGAGCGCCGGACGGGTGAACTGCCAGGCGGACACGCCGGCAGCGCGGGCGATCACGAGTTCGAGGCTGCGCGACAGCGCGAGGAACGAAGTCATGGCGCCGATCAGGATGCAGAACGGCATCAGTTTCTCGAGCAGCTGCGGCACCCGGAATAGCGAGGTCTGCGCGACGAACAGCGCCGAGGCGGAGGCGATATTGGCGGTGCGGCGCATCAACTCGATGTAGTCGACGAGAACGACAAGCACGAAGATGCCGATGAACACCGCGGAGGCGGCCATGACAAAACGGATTGCGAAATAGCGCGAAAGAGTGCCCATCAACATGAGCGATCACCGTTCGCCGGGCACAGGGTTGCGCGCACGCCCACGGCACGCGAGGCAATATCGGCGCATCGCATGCGGATGCACTTCATCGGCAAGTCGGCGAACAACCCCATCCGTCAACGATATCCCCAGCGGCACCATCCGAACTGCGATCCCGGCCACGCCTCGCAAGGAGGCTCCCCATGACGCAACGCCGATCCGGACAATTGTTATTATCTCATACCATCTCTTTGATCGGACGATAAAATGGCTGCCCCAAGGCGTCGCCATTGCTATAGTTAACAAAAGCCCAAGACGTTGCTTTCGTGCCACGCATTAGAGCCCTGATGCTGGTGAGTGCGACGCGTGTTCACTTTGCAGTGCCGCGGAGAAGCGGCCATAGTGCCGCACCCTGCCGGGATTCCCGTCAAGCTGCGATATTTTTGGAGGATTTGCTTATGACCGACGCCGTCAAGGTCGGCTTCGTGCCTTTTTCAACGACGCCGCGCGGCGTTCTCGTGGTGTTTACCGACGAGACCATGCGATTCGGGACCGCGACCCGCAAGATTCTCGGCGCTGCCGCCGACACCGTGAAGCGTGCCGCGACCGCGAGCGCCTTCACCGGCAAGAGCGCGAGCGCGCTCGATATCCTGGCGCCCTCGGGCCTCAAGGTCGGCCGCCTCATCGTGGTGGGCACCGGCAAGGCCGGGTCGCTCAAGGAAGAGGACTACATCAAGATCGGCGGCGCGGCGGTCGGACGGCTGAAGGCCAACACCGACGCGGTCACCCTGATCGCCGAACTGCCGAATGGCGCGCTGAAGCCGCATCAGGTCGCGGCGGTTGCGGCTGGCATCCGGCTGCGCGCCTACAAATTCGACCGCTACAAGACCAAGAAGAAGGATGAGGACAAGAAGCTCTCCGCGCAGATTTCGATCGCGGTGGCCGATGTCGCCGCCACCCGCAAGGCGTTCGCGCCGTCCAACAATGTGGTCGATGGCGTGCTGATCGCGCGCGAACTCGTCAACGAGCCGCCGAACGTATTGTATCCGGCCGAATTTGCCCGCCGTGCCGCGCAGCTTCGCCGCCTCGGCGTGAAGGTTGAGATTCTCGACGTCAAGGCGATGGAGAAGCTCGGCATGGGTGCGCTGCTCGGCGTGTCGCAGGGCTCCTATCACGACGGCCGCATGGTGGTGATGCGTTGGAACGGCGCATCCAACAAGGCCGACAAGCCGATCGCCTTCGTCGGCAAGGGCGTCTGCTTCGATACCGGCGGCATTTCGATCAAGCCGGCCGGCAACATGGAAGAGATGAAGGGCGACATGGCGGGCGCGGCCTGCGTCGTCGGCCTGATGCACGCGCTCGCCGCGCGCAAGGCCAAGGTCAACGTGGTCGGCGCCATCGGTCTTGTCGAGAACATGCCCGACGGCAACGCGCAGCGTCCCGGCGATATCGTCACCACGATGTCGGGCCAGACCATCGAGATCATCAACACCGACGCCGAAGGCCGCCTCGTGCTGGCCGACGTGCTGTGGTACGTCACGCAGAAGCACAAGCCGAAATTCATCGTCGATCTCGCGACGCTGACCGGCGCGATCATGGTTGCGCTCGGCACCGAATATGCCGGCCTGTTCTCCAACAATGACGAGTTGTCCGAGCGCCTGACCAACGCGGGCCGTGCCACCGGCGAGCATGTCTGGCGCATGCCGCTTGGTCCGGAATACGACAAGCAGATCGATTCGAAGTTCGCCGACATGAAGAACGCCGCCGGGCGCTGGGGCGGTTCGATCACCGCCGCGCAGTTGCTGCAGCGTTTCGTCGATGGCACGCCATGGGCCCATCTCGACATCGCGGGCACCGGCATGGGCGCGCCGTCGAACGACATCAACACGAGCTGGGGCTCGGGCTATGGCGTGCGGCTGCTCGATCAGCTTGTCGCGGATCACTACGAAGCCAAGCGTTAAAATTATAAGTGCCGCCGCGATCATCTCGCGGCGGCCTCGATAGGACGCAGAATGACGGAAGTGCTGTTCTATCATCTGCAGAACAGGACGCTGGAAAGCGTATTGCCGCCGCTGCTCGAGAAATCGCTCGAGCGCGGCTGGCGCGTGGCGATTCAGGCAGGTTCGGAAGAGCGCGCCGATGCGCTCGACGGCCATCTGTGGACCTATCGCGAGGACAGTTTTCTGCCGCATGGCACCTGGCGTGAAGCCGACGCCGCCGATCAGCCGGTGGTGCTGATGCTGGACGAGAGCAATCCGAACCGCGCGAATGTCCGCTTTCTGGTCGATCATGCGAGCCTGCCGGCGGACTGCGCCACGTATGAGCGCGTGGTCCTGATCTTCAACGGCGATGACGAGGATGCGCTGCTCAGCGCGCGGGCGGCCTGGAGCGACGGCAAGTCGAAAGGGTTTGATCTGACCTACTGGCAGGCGGATGAGCGCGGCCGATGGCAGCGCCGCGATTGACACCGCGCGAGCGGTGGGTCATTGGCGGTGTCGTTCATTGCACGTCGGGGCGCCGGATTAATGATATCCATGATTTTCAGCATGGCCGCTTGCGGTCAGCCACCATCGTGCCGCAAATAGATGGTGGGAAGGGGCCAGCGCGGCACCGGGCGCTGATGCGATTGCCGACCGGCGATCCTTGCGACAATGAGTTCCGCAGCGCCAGCACCGAATGCGATAACCGAACGAAGAGATGTGAGACCGATTTTGAGCGTTGAGACAAAGCGTGCCGGCCGCCAAGGGCTTCTCATTCTTCTGCTGATCGCACCAATGGTCAGCGGTTGCGGTGCGAGTCTCAGCGATTTCTCCATCAAGGATCAGGAGTGGCTGTCTCGTCCCGGCCGCATGTTCGGCACCAAGTCGCTGTCGCTGGAGACGCCGCCGCTCACGCCCGAAAAGCCGGTGACGCCGGAGGATCTGATTTCTGCTGAAGGCGCATGCCCCGGCATGGTCGCGCCGCAGCCTGATGCGAATGCGGGCGGAAGCGCCGCTGCCGATGCGGGGCCGCAACCGGTCGGCTCGGTTGCGCTAGGCCACACCGAATGCGATGTCGCGCGCGCCGCCGGCACACCCGACAGCGTCAACCTGTCGAACAATCCGCGTGGCGAGCGCGTGGCGACGCTGACCTATCTGCATGGTCCGCGCCCCGGCCTCTATACTTTCACCGCCGGTCGTCTGACCTCGGTGGAACGGGTCGAGGCACCTGCGCCCGCCAAGCCGGCAAAATCTGCGAAAAAGAAGAAGCAGACCTGAGGGCTGCGGCCTCGACCGCTGCCTTTAAGTCGGCGCGCTACTGCGCTTCGTCAAAGGCCGCGCTGGCCGTGAGCCATTGCTCCTCGGCGCGCTGCAACGCGCTTTCCGCACCGGCGCGTGCTTTGGTCAGTTGCGCCGCCTGTTTCGGATCGCGCTGGAACAGATCCGGCAACATCAGCGCGGCGTCGATCTTGGCGATGATCCCGGTGATGCGTTCGATCTCCGCTTCCGCCTCGGCGATCCGCTGTTTCCACGGGTTGCGCTTTTCGCCTTTTGTGCGGGCCGGTTTGTCGGTGCTGCGCTCTGAACGTTCGCGGCCTTCCGCATTGGGGCCGCGCGTGGTCAGCACCGAGCGGCGATAGTCGTCGAGATCGCCGCCATACGGCGTCACGGTGCGGTCGGCAACCACCCATAATTGGTCGGCACAGGCTTCGATCAGATAACGGTCGTGCGACACCATGATGATGGCGCCGGGAAATTCGTTGATCGCTTCGGCGAGCGCCGCACGGCTGTCGATGTCGAGATGGTTGGTCGGCTCGTCGAGGATGATCATGTTCGGGGCGTGGAAGGTGGCGAGGCCGAGCAGCAGCCGCGCTTTCTCGCCGCCGGACAACGAACTGACCTTGGTGTCGCCGGCCTTGCCGGAAAAGCCGATCGCGCCGACGCGGGCGCGCACCTTGCTTTCCGGCGCGTCCGGCATCAACCGCCGCAAATGATCGTACGACGAGCCGTCGAGATCGAGTTCGTCGGTCTGGTGCTGGGCGAAATAGCCGACCGACAGTTTGTCGGCGCGCACCACCTTGCCGGAGAATGGCGGCAGCTTGCCCGCGAGCAGCTTGACCAGCGTCGATTTGCCGTTGCCGTTCGAGCCGAGCAGCGCGATGCGGTCGTCGGTATCGACACGCAGCGTGACGCGGTTCAATACCGGTTTTGCCGGATCGTAGCCGACCGAAACATTGTCGAGCGCAACGATCGGCGGCGACAGCGTTTTCTCCGGCGTCGGGAAGCTGATCTCGCGCACGTCCTGCGTCACCAGCGCCGTCGCCGGCTTCATCCGCTCCAGCATCTTGACGCGCGATTGCGCCTGCCGCGCCTTCGACGCCTTGGCCTTGAAGCGATCGACGAAATCCTGCAGCCGCTTGCGTTCTTCCGCCTGCCGCTTGGCGTGCTTGGCGTCGAGCATCTCGCGGGTGGCGCGCTGCTCCTCGAACGAGGAGTAGTTGCCCTTGTAGAGCGTCAGCTTGCCGCGATCGAGATGCAGGATCTGATCGACCGAGGTGTCGAGCAGGTCGCGGTCGTGGCTGATCACGATGACCGTGCGCGGATAGCTGGCGAGGTGATCCTCAAGCCAGAGCGTGCCTTCGAGGTCGAGATAGTTGGTCGGCTCGTCGAGCAGCAGCAGGTCGGGCGCGGCGAACAGCGTGGCGGCGAGCGCCACCCGCATGCGCCAGCCGCCGGAGAATTCCGAGCAGGCGCGGGCCTGGTCGGCGGTGGAGAAGCCGAGGCCGGACAGGATCGTGGCGGCGCGCGCCGGCGCGGAGTGGGCGTCGATATCGACCAGGCGGGTCTGGATCTCGGCAATCCGGTGCGGGTCGCGTGCGGTTTCGGCCTCGGCGAGCAGCGCGTGGCGCTCGCGGTCGGCGCGCAGCACCACGTCGATCAGGCTGTCGGGGCCATCGGGTGCTTCCTGCGCAAGGCTGCCGGTACGCCAGCGCGGCGGCAGCGTAATGGCGCCGGACTCCAGCGGCAGGTCGCCGCGGATGGCATGGAACAGGGTCGATTTGCCGACGCCGTTGCGGCCGACAAACCCCACCCGCGCGCCGGGCACGATCTGCACGGTGCTTTGGTCGATCAGCAATCGCCCGGCGATGCGGATGGAAATGTCGTTGATGGACAGCATGGGCGGGGGTTTGCACCGGAGCGGGCGCGGAACGCAACCCTTATCCAGGCCAAACCAGTGCGAGGAGCCGTCGGGGGTACCGGTGAAAGGCGGGAGCTGAAATCCTGCTCCCGCGCTTTCCCGTGTTTTAGTCGAGTTGCGGCATGATCGAGGGGGCATCCTCGATCCGCTGCAACCTGTCCATCAATTCCTGCAGGCGAGGCGGCAGGTGTCCTGCACCCGGCTTCATGATGTCGCGAAGCCGCTCACCGATTCCGGTGCAGACGGCGAGGCTGGTGGAATGATCCATCTGCGGGGCGTCGCCATAGAGCGGGTCTGACATGGCCGTCACCATTCGAAATTGAATCAAATTGATCATACGTAACCAAGTGCGAACGAGAAGAAATGTTTCCGGCGATCGTTGGTGTTGGTGAGCAAAGGGTAAAAAAATTGTCCGCGCCTCGTCGCGAGAGGTTCGATCGGGCCCGCGCAAACGAAATCCCGGCCGTGGTGCGGCCGGGATGGTTGGTCAGAACAGAAACGAGCGCCGGTCAGGGACCCGCGGTCAGGTCAGTAGCAGCGGTTGATCCAGCGATAGCGCCAGCCGTACGGGGTCGGAACCAGACGGCGCACCGTGCAGCCGCCGCCGTAACCGTAGTAAGCCGGGCCGCCGGCATAGAAGCGCGGGCCGCCCCAGCCGCCGCGGTGCCATCCACCGCCGTGCCAGCCACCGCCATGACCATGCCAACCGCCGCCATGACCGTGCCAGCCGCCGCCACCGCCGATGGCGTGCCAGTTTCGCGCCGATGCGTCGGTCGACATTGTCGCCGTGCCGCCGATCACCACCGCCGCCGCGAAAAGTCCAAGAGCGAGTTTGCGTAACATGGTCGTCTCCTCAGCGAGGTGCCGGCGATGTGATGCGAACCCGCATCGCGGCCCGAAGCGCCTCATTCGATGAATCTGTAAGCGAGGGTATGCCCGGCAACGTGAATGGCGCCGCGATGGGGCTTTCAGACTGCGTTCATTTTGATGAAATCGATGTAATCTTGCGTATTGCCGATGTGGCGGCGAAATGCCGGTTTTGGGCCATTTTCCGTGGGTTTCCGGGGGCCGATCCGCTTGCCGTGAGCGTGAGGCGCCGTTATAAGCCGCGCACCTCATTTCCTCAGAATTTCCAAGGATAAATCATGGCCATCGAGCGTACCTTTTCGATCATCAAGCCCGACGCGACCGAGCGCAACCTGACCGGCGCCATCAACGCCATCATCGAAAAGGCGGGCCTGCGTATCGTGGCGCAGAAGCGGGTGCGGATGACTCGCGAGCAGGCCGAGACGTTCTATGCCGTGCACAAGGCGCGTCCGTTCTTCGGTGAGCTGGTCGACTTCATGATTTCCGGCCCGGTGGTGGTGCAGGTGCTCGAGGGCGAGGGCGCGATCCTCAAGTATCGTGACGTCATGGGCGCGACCGATCCGTCGAAGGCGGCCGAGGGAACCATCCGCAAGGCGCATGCGAAGTCGATCGGCGAGAACTCGGTGCATGGTTCCGATGCGGCGGAAACCGCGGCGGTTGAGATCGCCCAGTTCTTCTCCGGGAACGAAATCGTCGGTTAAGGTGCCTTCGGGCGGGGGTGCGCGGCACCAAGTCGCAATCTCCGCTACCGAAAGGGGTTGCTTTCCCCTAAATTTGGCGATGTATACGGTATACAAGAGCCGTGGGCGATCACCTGCGCGGGTGGGTGATCGTTGCCTGGTCGCATTTTTTTGGGGGGACGATCGTGGACTGGTTATTGCAAATTTTTAGCCCGGCTGCGGTCGGCGGTCTTTTCTCGCAATTCCAGCACGAGATCCAAAGTCCTCAATTCTGGGTCGCTCTGACCAAGATCATCTGGATCAACATCCTGCTGTCCGGCGACAACGCGCTCGTCATCGCGTTGGCCTGCCGCAGCCTGGAAGCCCGTCAGCGCATCTGGGGCATGATCCTCGGTGCCGGCGTTGCCGTGCTGCTGCGTATCATCTTCACCGGCATCGTCGCGACGCTGATGGAGCTGCCTTACCTCAAGCTGGTCGGCGGCCTTGCGCTGATCGTCATTGCGGCCAAGCTGCTGGTTCCCGAAGACCACGACGAAGACAACGTGCAGGCTGCCCAGCATCTGTGGGCTGCCATCCGTATCGTCGCGGTTGCCGACATCATCATGAGCCTCGACAACGTGATCGCGGTTGCTGCGGCGGCCAACGGCAGCGTCGTACTGCTGATCCTCGGCCTTGGCATCAGCATTCCGATGATCGTGGCGGGCGCGGCACTGATCATGGCCTTGCTCGATCGCATGCCGGCACTGGTCTGGCTCGGCGCGGCCCTGCTGGGCTGGGTTGCGGGCGAGGTGATCGCCACCGATCCGGGTGTGCATCCGTTCCTGCAGAAGGTGCTGGACGGCCAGATCGCGCTCAACATCGATCCGAGCTCGACGTTCTTCGGCTTCGCCAAGCACATGCAGATTGGCGGCAATATCGGTGAGTTCGTGCTCGGCATCCTCGGTGTGGCCGTGGTGCTGGTGATCGGCTCGATGTGGCGCAGGAATGCGCTACAGGAGCGGGCACGGCCGGCTCAGGCCGAAGTCTAAGTCTTTCCGTTTCTCGCGGAATCAAGAAGCTCGGATCGACAGATCCGGGCTTCTTTGTTTGAGCGCCGATGAAGGGCGGGGCTGCAGGCTTTCCGCGCCGCTTCTATCTGTATGCGACGTGCTACGCGCCGCGGCCTACCACTTCACTTCGACACCGAGCGTGCCCTGATGCGAGGTGAAGTTGCTGCGGTACTTGCCGTCGTAATTCGCATACAGCCGCGCTGTATTGCCCACGATCCATGACAGACCGGCGCCGGCATCCGCGCCGGTCCTGCTTTCGAGGATGCCCTGCACCGAAATGCTGTTACCGCCGAGGCTGACCTGCACCGGCCCGAGGCTTTGCGAGAAGTTGTCGACGAACTTGCCGTAGGCCGAGACGTCGATGATCTGCTGGCCGATGATCCAGTAGTGACCGACCTCGGCGCCGATCAGGACGCGGGCGCGCTCGCCATGCACGTCGGCGACGCTGACGGGAAAGGTGCCGCCGGCTTCACGGTAGCTGTCGGTCTGCGAAACCACGTATTCGAGCCCGAGCTTCGGCACGATGCGGCTCTGGTCGAGCCCGTAATAGTAGCTGAGCTCGCCGAGCGCGCCGTCGACGCGGCCGCGGTAATTGGCGAGCGCGGGGCCTGTCAGCGTGCCGCGCTGGCTGTCGATCCGGGCAAAGCCGTGCACCGCCGCGAACGCCACGGTCCATGGTCCGGTGGTGTAGGCGCCGTTGACGCCGAGCTGGGTCAGATCGAGCTTGGCCGACTGCAGCGCCAGCGGAACGTCGATGTCGGTGCGGCTCTGATCGATGGAGACGCCGAGGTTGAAGCCCGGCGCAACCATCATGCCGACACCGGCGACCCCGCCAGCCGTGGTGCGCTTGTCGCCGACGAACGTGCCTTGCGGATCGGTGCGGGCAGAGGTGCCGTAACCCTCGAACCAGGCGCGGTAGACCGGTTCGATGCTGGCCAGCGGAGCACCGCCACCGCCTGGATTGGAGCGCTGGGCATAGCCGTAAGTGGCTTCGCGGCCGAGCCGTTGCAGGAAGTTGCTGCCGAGATCGAGCTGGCCCGCACTCGCTGAAAACTGGGCAGCGTTATCGGTCGGGTTTGGGGTGGGGATGAACTGCGCCGACGCCGAGGTTGGAGCCAGCGCCAGAGCGGTGCCGAGCCCCAGACCCACGCAGGGCAGAGCGATGCGCTGCCAGGATGAATTGTGACGATACGCTTTGGATCGCGCCGGAGTCGGCAACGGGGATCGGTTCAAAACAATCTTCCGACTTCAAAAAGAAACGACAAAAGGAGCGGTGCTGTCCGGATTTGGCGTGAGTTTGCCATGACCGTCAACGTTTCCGCGGTGCAACGAAACGCATTGCGACCGGTTGTGCCGGCTATGTCACAGCAGACCGGCTCGCGTTTTGGTTGCGGAGGCGGGATTTTCATGATCGGATTGCGCCCGCAATCGGATTTTAGGTCACTCGGCGTTGCATTCTGGAACTTTGGAATACTGGCAGAGACTTTTGAAGCCCGCTTGTGGCGCGGCACGCATGGATGCGTGGCGCGCTTTTTTGTATTCAGACCAGGGAGACTGACGTGGCAAAAGGCACCGTCAAGTGGTTCAACCCTACCAAGGGTTTTGGCTTCATCCAGCCGGCGAGCGGCGGGCAGGATGTGTTCGTGCATATTTCAGCGGTTCAGCGCGCCGGCCTGACGACGCTGAATGAAAACCAGACCGTGGAATACGAACTGGTGGAAAACCGCGGCAAGACATCGGCGGAAAATCTGAAGGTGTCCTGACGGACACCGCCGCTCCCGATCGTCAATGGATCTGCGGCGAAATCAGAACGTCATCAGCCTGCGACGGCGCCGCGACCCTGCACGCGGCGCCGTCGAGGCGTGTCTGTCCGCCAGCAACCAGACGCAGCGCGTCGGCGTAGATTTTGTGCTCGACGTGCAGCACCCGCGCCGCCAGCGTGTCCGGCGTATCGTCATCGCGGACCGGGACCGCGCCCTGCATCACGATCGGCCCGGAATCGACCTCCGGCACCACGAAGTGCACCGTGGCGCCGTGGATCTTCACGCCATCCGCCAGCGCGCGTTCGTGAGTGTGCAATCCGCGATAGGATGGCAGCAGCGCCGGATGGATGTTGAGCATCCGTCCTTCCCATTGCCGGACGAACCACGGCGTCAGCAGCCGCAGGAATCCGGCAAGGCACACCAGTTCGACATCGCGTACTTCGAGCTCGCGATGCATCGCCTGCTCGAACGCTTCGCGGTCCTTGCCGTACGGCTTGCTCTCGATGGTCAGGGTGTCGATGCCGTTGTCGCGCGCGATGGCAAGACCACCGGCTCCGGCGATGTTCGACATCACCAGCACGATCCGGGCAGGAAAATCAGCAGCTTTGGCGGCCGCGATCAGCGCCGCCATGTTCGAGCCGCGGCCGGAAATCAGGATGGCGACGCGGCGTTTCGCCATGGATCACAGCGCCAGGTCGAGGTGGCCGTCATAGACCACGCGCTCATCGGAATCGGCGGCGATGACTTCGCCAAGGGTCACGACGTTCTCGCCGGCTTCCTTCAGCACATCGGTCACGGCAGCCACCGCGTCGGGCCGCACGATGGCGACCATGCCGATGCCGCAGTTGAAGGTGCGCAGCAGCTCAAGCTCGGCGATGCCGCCTTCGGCCGCGAGCCATTTGAACACCGGCAGAACCGGCACCTGCGGCAAGGCAATGCGCACGCCGAGGTGCTTCGGCAGCACGCGCGGAATGTTGTCGGTGAAGCCGCCGCCGGTGATGTGGGCAAGGCCCTTGATCGCGCCGGTCTCGCGGATCGCACGCAGGCAGGATTTCACATAGAGCTTGGTTGGGGCGAGCAGGGCGCCGCCCAGCGTCATCACCGGAGCGAAGGGCGCGGCGTCGCTGAATTTCACCCCGGACTTCTCCACGACCTTGCGCACCAGCGAGAAGCCGTTGGAGTGCACGCCCGACGAGGCGAGGCCGATCACGGCATCGCCCGGCGCGATATCCTTGTGCGGCAGCAGGGTGCCGCGCTCGGCCGCGCCGACCGCAAAGCCGGCGAGATCGTAGTCGCCGTCCTTGTAGAGGCCGGGCATCTCGGCGGTCTCGCCGCCGATCAGGGCGCAGCCGGATTCGCGGCAGCCCTCGGCGACGCCGGCCACGATGGCGGCAGTGGCTTCCGGATCGAGTTTTCCGCAGGCGAAGTAATCGAGGAAGAACAGTGGTTCGGCACCCTGGACCACGAGATCGTTGACCGACATCGCCACGAGGTCGATGCCGATGCCGCCATGCATCCCGGTCTCGATCGCGATCTTGACCTTGGTGCCGACGCCGTCGGTGGCGGCGACCAGCACCGGGTCCTTGAACCCGGCGGCCTTGAGATCGAACAGCCCGCCGAAGCCGCCGATTTCGGCGTCCGCGCCGGCGCGGGCGGTCGCCCGGACCATCGGCTTGATCAGGTCGACCAGCCGGTTGCCCGCATCGATATCGACGCCCGAGGAGGAATAGGTGAGGCCGGAGGTCTTGTCGGTCATGCCATTTTCCGAGATTTAAGCGGTGGTTACGTCGAATTCCGGCGCGGTGCAATGGCTCGCATGTCGGGCGGCGATGGACTATGTAGATAACTGGCGTGGATCAACCGGGCTGGCAGCGAAACGGCCCTCCCGCGCCGGCGTGCCGGGGCCGTTTGCCCCGGTTCGGGGACGAGGGCGCGGTGGCTTGAACTTACCCAATCTCATCACTCTAGGCCGGATTCTGCTTGTTCCGCTGATCGTCTGGGCGATCGCCTCCAGCCAGATGACGGTCGCGTTCGTGCTGTTCGTTGTCGCCGGGCTCAGCGACGCGGTGGACGGCTTCCTCGCCAAGCGATTCGACATGGCGACCGATCTCGGCGCCATGCTCGATCCGATCGCCGACAAGGCGCTGCTGGTCTCGATTTATGTCGCGCTCGGCATCACCGGTGATATTCCGCGCTGGCTGGTGATCCTGGTGGTGTCGCGCGACTTCATGATCGTCGGCGCCGTGATTCTCTCCGGCCTGCTGGACAATCCGATGCCGGTGAAGCCGCTGATGGTCTCCAAGCTCAACACGGTGGCGCAGGTCTCCTTCGCCACTCTGGTGCTGGCCTCGCTCGGTTTCGGGTTTAAGGCCTATCCCTATGACGTGATCCTGATGGGACTGGTTACGCTTTTCACTTTGCTGTCGATTTCCTTCTATCTGATGGAATGGATCCGCCATCTCGGCACCACGGAATTGATGTGACGTTGATCGGCAGAATGGGATCGGGCACGGTGGGTCGCACCGGCCTGTCCGGCAGGGAGTGATCAGTGGCCGTCCGCGTACAACCTCGCCAGCTTGCGTTGACCTTGCCTCATGCGGAAAGCCTGTCGCGCGACGATTTCCTTGAGGGACCGAGCAATGCGCAGGCGCTGGCGCTGGTGGAGCATTGGCCGGACTGGCCGAGCCGCGTGATGATGCTGGTCGGGTCCGAGGGCTGCGGCAAGAGCCATCTCGCCGCGATCTGGGCCGCGCAATCCGGCGCCCGCTCGGTGGCGGCACATGCGCTGACGGCAGCCAGCGTGCCCGGCGCGCTCGCGACCGGCGCGCTGGTGGTGGAGCATCTCGAGCCCGGCGCGTTCGACGAGCGCGCGCTGTTTCATCTGCTCAATCTGGCGCGCGAGGAAGAAGCCTTCGTGCTGATTACCGGCCGCACGCTGCCGTCCGCTTTCGAGGTGGCGCTGCGCGATGCCGGATCGCGGCTGCGGGCGCTGCCGGTGGTGACGATGGCGCCGCCGGACGATCAGTTGCTCCGGGCGCTGATCGTGAAGTTCTGCGCCGACCGCCAGATGAGCGTCGATGAAAGCGTCGTCAGTTTCATCGCCACGCGCATCGAACGTTCGTTCGTGGCGGCGCGCCGCGCGGTCGAACTGCTCGACACCGAGGCCTTGCGATTGCGCCGGCCGGTGACGCGGGCGCTGGCCGCCGAGATTTTCCGGGATTCAGCGGTGTCCTGATGCCGCAAAGGGCGCGATGCCGTGCGCCTTTCTGCCGCTTGGCCGATGCAACCCGTTGGCCCATCATGTCATTGAATTGTCATGGGACACGCCGATGATCGGGCGGTGTCACGCGGGGCGATTCACCGCTCCGGCGAGGGAAGCAGGCTGTTTGCATGGATACCGCCCAAGCTACTGTTCGGAAAAGAGAAAATGAGGCGGAGGCGCCCCCGCCGGCGGTCATCACCGGGCCAGAGCGGTTCATCAATCGCGAACTGTCCTGGCTCCACTTCAACCGCCGTGTTCTGGAAGAATCGGTCAACACCAACCACCCGGCACTGGAGCGCGTCCGCTTCCTGTCGATTTCGGCCAACAACCTTGATGAATTCTTCATGGTCCGCGTCGCGGGCCTGAAGGCGCAGATCCGCGAAGGCTTCACTGAGCGCAGCCCCGACGGCCTGTCGCCCGCCGAGGCGCTTGTCGCCATCAATCAGACGGTGTCGAAGCTCGCTGGCGATCAACAGGCGATCTGGCGCGACCTGCATGCGATCCTCGCCGATGCCGGTATCGTGCTGGTCGACAGTCGCGGCGTCACCAAGTCGGAAGCCGCGTGGATCGAGGATCATTTCCTCCGCAACATCTTCCCGCTGCTGACGCCGCTGGCGATCGATCCGGCGCATCCGTTCCCATTCATTCCGAGCCTCGGCTTCACCATTGCGCTGCATCTGGCGCGCGTCTCCGACGGCAAATCGATGAACGCGCTGATCCGCCTGCCGGGCAAGATCGACCGCTTCATCCGCCTGCCGCAGGAGAAGGACGGCGTGGTGCGGATGATCACGCTGGAGCAGGCGACCAGCCTGTTCATCGGCCGTCTGTTCCCCGGTTACCTGGTCAAGGGGCGCGGCGCGTTCCGCATCATCCGCGACTCCGAACTCGAAATCGAGGAAGAGGCGGAGGATCTGGTCCGCCTGTTCGAGACCGCGTTGAAGCGCCGCCGCCGCGGATCGGTGATCCGGCTCGAGATCGAAGCGACCATGCCGGATGATCTGCGCGCCTTCGTGCAGCGTGCGCTGTCGGTGCCCGACGACGACGTGCTGCTGGTCGATGGCCTGCTCGCGATGAACGAGCTGTCGCAATTGACGCGCCTCAACCGGCCAGATCTTGAATTCACGCCTTACGTGCCGCGCTATCCCGAGCGGGTGCGCGATCATGGCGGCGACATTTTCGGCGCGATCCGGCAGAAGGACCTCGTCGTTCATCATCCGTATGAATCGTTCGACGTCGTGGTGCAGTTCCTGCAGCAGGCGGCGCGCGATCCCGATGTGGTCGCGATCAAGCAGACGCTGTACCGCACCTCGCGTGACTCGCCGATCGTGCGCGCGCTCGCCGAAGCCGCCGAGGCCGGCAAGTCGGTCACCGCGCTGGTCGAACTGAAGGCGCGGTTCGACGAGGAGGCCAATATCCGCTGGGCGCGCGATCTCGAACGCGCCGGCGTGCAGGTGGTCTATGGCTTCCTCGAACTCAAGACCCACGCCAAACTGTCATTTGTGGTGCGGCGCGAGGGCGGCGGCCTCAAGACCTACGTCCACACCGGCACCGGCAACTATCATCCGGTGACGGCGCGCATCTACACCGATTTGTCTTATTTCACGTGCGACTCGGTGATCGCGCGCGACGCCGCGCGGGTGTTCAACTACATCACCGGCTATGCCGAGCCGATCGACATCGAGAAGATGGCGGTGTCGCCGTTGACATTGCGCAAGCGCATCCTCCAGCACATCGAGGGCGAGGCCCATCATGCGCGGCACGGCAAGCCCGCAGCGATCTGGATGAAGATGAATGCGCTGGTCGATCCGGACATCATCGATGCGCTCTATGCGGCCTCGCAGGCCGGCGTGTCGATCGATCTTGTCGTGCGCGGCATTTGCTGCCTGCGGCCGGGTGTGCCGGGATTGTCGGAAAACATTCGCGTCAAGTCGATTATCGGGCGGTTTCTCGAACACGGCCGTATCTATTGTTTCGGAATGGGGCACGGCCTGCCGAGCGCCAAGGCCTCGGTGTATATCTCCTCGGCGGACATGATGCCGCGCAACCTCGACCGCCGCGTCGAGGTGTTGTGCCCATTGCAGAACCCGACCGTACATCAGCAGGTGCTGGAGCAGATCATGGTCGCCAACCTCAAGGACAACGAACAGAGCTGGCAGTTATTGCCGGATGGATCGTCAACGCGTATGAAGGCCGGGAAGGGCGAGGAACCCTTCAACCTGCATAACTACTTCATGACGAATCCGAGTCTGTCTGGCCGTGGAAAGTCGCTCAAGGAATCTTCACCGCGCCGGCTCACGCGCCGCTCGGAGCGTTAAGACAGGAACCGTCGCGACAGGCAGGTCGCGCGGGGGCGCGCGCAAGTCATCCAGCACCATCGCCGTCATCGATATCGGATCGAACTCGATCCGCCTCGTCGTCTATGAGGGACTGGAGCGCAGTCTCGCGCCGGTCTTCAACGAGAAGGTGCTGTGCGGCCTCGGCCGCGCGGTGCAGAGCACCGGACTGATCGCCGAGAAGGACATCGACAAGGCGCTCGCGGCGCTGCGGCGCTTTCATGCGTTGTGTCAGGTGATGAAGGTCGGGCGCGTCTTCGCCATCGCCACCGCCGCGTGCCGCGACGCCACCAACGGCGCCGATTTCATAGCAAGGGCCGAACGTGTCTGCGGTGTGCCGATCGATGTGCTGTCGGGGACGCGCGAAGCGAAACTGGCGGCACTCGGTGTGGTCTCGGGCGTGCATCAGCCGGACGGCATTGTCGGCGACCTCGGCGGCGGCTCGCTCGAACTCAGCGATGTGCGTGGCCATCGCGTGCGCACCGGCGTCACGCTGCCGCTCGGCGGGCTCGCGCTGCAGGACGCCGCGCAGAAATCGATCAAGAAGGCCGAGCGCATCGTCAAGGCCGAGATCGCCAAAGTCCCGCAACTCAAGCAGGGGCGCGGCCGCACCTTCTATGCGGTGGGCGGGACCTGGCGCGCGCTGGCCCGCATCCACATCATTCAGAGCGGCTATCCGCTGCACATCATGCACGGCTACTCGATCCCGGCGGCCGATGCGCTTTATTTCGTCCGCCGCCTGCGCCGCCTCGTGCTCAGCAACACGCTGGCCGATGTCGAGACCGTGACGGAGGCGCGCCGCCCGCTGCTGGCCTATGCCGCGCTCGTGCTCGAATACATCATCCGCACCGCGCGCCCCTCGCAGGTGACGTTCTCCACCTATGGCGTGCGCGAAGGCCTGCTGTTCGAGATGCTGTCGCCGCAGGAGCGCACCGAGGACGGCCTGCTGACCACCGCGCGCGCCATGAACCAGTTGCGCTCACGCGCGCCGCGCCATGCGTTCGATCTGATCGACTGGACCGACCGCTTCATGCGCACGGCGAAATTGCGCGAAACCGCGCAGGACCGCCGCCTGCGGCACGCGGCATGTTTGTTGTCGGATATCGGCTGGCGCGCGCATCCGGATTATCGCGGCGAGCAGACCCTGCACATCATCACCAACGGCAATTTCGGCGCGATCAGCCATCAGGAGCGCGTCTTCCTCGCGCTCGTGCTGTACTACCGCTATGCCGGGCTGGGCGCCAAGAACGAGCCGCCGGAAGACATGTGCGCGTTGCTGCCACATGCCATGGTCGAGCGGGCGCGCCTGATCGGCGCCACCTTCCGCGTCGCCTTCCTGGTCTCGGCGGCGCAGCCGGGCATCCTGCCGGCGAGCCGCTTCCGGAGCCGGGCACGCAAACTTTTCCTGGTGCTGGATCGCAAGATCGCGAATATTGCCGCCGATCGTGTCAGCAATCGCTTCAAGCAACTCGTCAAATTGATCGGGCGAAGCGGGACGATCGAAACCGACTGACAATCATGCTCGCTTATATTTTCTGGCATCTGCCTTTCCCAAGCGTCAATGCGCGTGATTATGAATCCGCATTGGTCGACTTCCATGCCGATCTTGGCGCCGCGCCGCCGGCCGGGCTCGAAGGCTCGGCAACATATCGTGTTTCCGAATTGCCATGGCGCGATGGCCGGCGTGGCTATGAGGACTGGTGCTTCGTCACCTCGTCGGCCGTGCTCGACACGCTGAACCAGGCGGCGGTCAGGCCGGAGCGTTGGAATGTCCATGCCGCGGTGTCCAGCCGGACCGAGTTCGGGCAGGGCGGGCTCTATTATCACCTGCACGGCGATCCGAAGCCGGTTGCTGGCGCGAGGGTGATGTGGCTGAAGCGGCCGCGTGGAATCCGTTACGAGCAGCCGCTGCGCGATCTGATCGCCGCCTCGAACGGCTTTCTCAGTTGCTGGCGCAAGATGATGGTGCTCGGCCCGGGCGATGAATTCGCCATTGTCGGCGATGCATCGCTCAACGTTCCCGTGCCGGGCGGCTGGGAGGGCCGCGTGGTCGAGCGAACGCATCTGGGGCCTTAGGGCAGTTTTGTTTTAGCTGAAGTCCGCCTCTGGCGTCGAACTGCTCCCTCTCCTCGCCGGGGAGAGGGTTGGGGTGAGGGGGCACAGAATTTTCGATAGATCATAACCCCTCACCCGGATCGCCATCACGCGTCGTTCACGCGTGCCGGCGATCCGACCTCTCCCTATGGGAGAGGTGAACGAATGTCGCAATTCAACTTGAAACGAAAAGGCTCTGGCAAAACGCCGGTCAGCCGGCCTTCTGGTCCTTGCCCGCGACGGGAACGACGCGGCCTTTTTCAATCGCGAGCGCAAGCTTGCCGTGCTTGAGCGCCAGCGCGGATTCGCCGAACAATTCGCGCCGCCAGCCGTGCAGGGCGCCGACATCGGCGTGGTCGTCGGCGGCGATCTGTTCGAGGTCATCGACAGTCGCGATGACCTTGGTGGCGACGGCGTGGCGCTCCGAGGTCATGCGCAGCAGCACCTTGAGCAGCTCGACGGTGGCGGCGCCATTGCCGTTGTTGCGTGATTTTTCGATCTTGGGCAGCGTTGCTAGGTCGCGGGCGATGCCGCGCTGCACGGCGGCGACGATGTCCTGGCCCCATTTCGACTTGTCGAAGCCCTTGGGCAGCGAGCGCAGATGCGCCAGCCGCTCCAGCGTGGTCGGGGCGTGGGTGGCGATGTCGCCGATCGCGTCGTCCTTCATGATGCGGCCGCGCGGCACGTCGCGGGTCTGCGCCTCGCGCTCGCGCCAGGCCGCGACTTCCATCAGAACCGCTAGCTCCTTCGGCTTGCGCACGCGGGTCTTCAGCCGCTCCCAGGCCCGCTCCGGGCTGACATCGTAAGTGCTGGGCGAGGTCAGGACTTTCATTTCCTCGCTGACCCAGTCGCTGCGGCCGCGTTTCTTGAGGTCGGCGTCGAGCGCCGCGAACACGTCGCGCAAATGGGTCACGTCCGAGACCGCGTAGGTCACCTGATCCGGCGTCAGCGGCCGGCGCGACCAGTCGGTGAAGCGGTGGGTCTTGTCGGGGCGGTGGCCGGTGATCCGTTCGACCAACTGGTCGTAGGCGATCGAAGTCGCCATAGCCAAGCACCATGGCCGCGACCTGGGTGTCGAACACCGGCTCGGGCACGCTGCCGGACAGGTTCCAGATGATTTCGATGTCCTGCCGCGCGGCATGGAAGACCTTGAGCACCTTGTCGTTGCGCATCAGGTCGAAGAACGGGGCGAGGTCGATGCCTTCGGCGAGGGCGTCGACCACGACGGCCTCCTCGGCGCTCGCCATCTGCACCACGCAGAGCAGGGGGTAGTAGGTGGTCTCGCGCAGGAATTCGGTGTCCACCGTGATGGTGGGATGTTTGGCGAGGCGGTCGCAGACGGCGGCAAGCTCGGTAGAGGTCGTAATCAGGTCCATGACGCTGGCATAACCCTTCTTGGGCCGGTTGTCGCCCGCTTTGCCGGGGAATAGCGTTGTTTTCGCCCGGTTTTTGCCGGCCGGCAGCGCCGGGCGGCAAGGCGTTCGGGCAGGGCTGCCGGGCGTGGTCCTGCGGTTGCCGCTGGGCTCGCGCTCGGCTAAACCGGGCGCGCGTTACCCCACTTATGCCCTTGATTCCGCCCTCTGACGCCTTTTTTCAGGATTTCCATGCATCGCTATCGGTCTCACACCTGCGGCGCCCTCCGCGACAGCCACATCGATTCCGAGGTCCGCCTGTCGGGCTGGTGCCACCGCATCCGCGACCATGGCGGCCTGCTGTTCATCGACCTGCGCGACCATTACGGCATGACCCAGTGCGTGATCGATCCGGATTCCAAGGCGTTCAAGCTGGCCGAAACGCTTCGCTCCGAGTGGGTGGTGAAGATCGACGGCAAGGTCCGCCGCCGCCCGGACGGGACCGACAATCCGGACCTGCCGACCGGCGCTGTCGAGGTGTTCATCGCCGATATCGAGGTGCTGGGCGAGGCCGCCGAGCTGCCGCTGCCGGTGTTCGGCGATCAGGAATATCCTGAAGAAACAAGGCTTAAGTACCGCTTCCTTGATCTGCGTCGTGAGCGGCTCCATCAGAACATCATGACCCGCGGCCAAATCATTGATTCGATGCGTCGCCGCATGAAAGAGGTCGGGTTCTTTGAGTTCCAGACCCCGATCCTGACCGCGTCCTCGCCGGAGGGTGCGCGCGACTTCCTGGTGCCAAGCCGCATCCACCCCGGCAAGTTCTACGCGCTGCCGCAGGCCCCGCAGCAGTACAAGCAGCTTCTGATGATGTCGGGCTTCGACCGCTATTTCCAGATCGCGCCGTGCTTCCGCGACGAGGACCCGCGCGCCGACCGTCTGCCGGGCGAGTTCTACCAGCTCGACCTCGAGATGAGCTTCGTCACGCAAGAGGATGTTTTTGCTGCGATGGAGCCGGTGATCACCGGTGTGTTCGAGGATTTCGCCAACGGCAAGCCGGTGACCAAGAACTGGCCGCGCATCCCGTTTGCGGAGTCGTTGCGCAAATACGGCACCGACAAGCCGGATCTGCGCAACCCACTGGTGATGCAGGACGTCTCCGAGCACTTCCGCGGCTCGGGCTTCAAGGTGTTCGCCCGCATGCTGGAGCAGGCCGGCAACGAGGTCTGGGCGATCCCGGGACCGGGCGGCGGCAGCCGCGCATTCTGCGACCGCTTGAACTCGTGGGCGCAGGGCGAGGGCCAGCCGGGCCTCGGCTACATCATGTGGCGCGAAGGCGGCGAGGGTGCAGGCCCACTCGCCAACAACATCGGCCCTGAGCGTACCGCCGCGATTCGCGCGCAGCTCGGCCTCAAGGATGGCGATGCGGCGTTCTTCGTCGCAGGCGATCCGCAGAAGTTCTGGAAGTTCGCGGGCCTTGCGCGCACCAAGGTCGGCGAGGAACTGAACCTGATCGACAAGGATCGGTTCGAACTCGCGTGGATCGTCGATTTTCCGATGTACGAATACAACGAGGACGAGAAGAAGGTCGACTTCTCGCACAATCCGTTCTCGATGCCGCAGGGCGGGCTGGAGGCGCTGCAGACGCAGGACCCGCTCACCATCAAGGCGTTCCAGTACGACATCGCCTGCAACGGCTACGAGATTGCCTCCGGTGGTATCCGCAATCACAAGCCGGCCGCGATGGTGAAGGCGTTTGAGATCGCGGGCTACGGCGAGGACACCGTGGTCGAGCGATTCGGCGGCATGTACCGCGCGTTCCAGTATGGCGCGCCGCCGCACGGTGGCATGGCAGCCGGCGTAGATCGAATTGTTATGCTGCTTTGTGGCACGAACAACTTGCGTGAAATCTCGCTTTTCCCGATGAATCAACGCGCAGAGGACCTCCTGATGGGGGCGCCCTCGGAAGCAACGATCAAGCAGTTGCGCGAGCTTCACATCAGGCTCAATCTTCCGCAAAACTGACCGAGGGAGCGCCGAGACCAGGTCGGCGAACAGCATTGGCTTCAGAAATGGGACAGTCGTCCGACGAGCTGCGGAATGCCGCGCTGTCGTATCATCGTTTGCCGCGTCCCGGTAAACTCGAAATCCAGGCCACCAAGCCGCTCGGCAATCAGCGCGACCTGGCATTGGCCTATACCCCCGGCGTCGCCGCAGCGTGCGAGACGATCGCGGCCGATCCAGCCCAGGCAGCTTCGCTCACGATCCGCTCCAATCTCGTCGCGGTGGTGACCAACGGCACCGCCGTTCTCGGCCTCGGCAATATCGGCCCGCTCGCGTCCAAGCCGGTGATGGAAGGCAAGGCGGTTCTGTTCAAGAAGTTTGCCGGCATCGATGTCTTCGACATCGAGATCAATGCCCATACGGTCTCTCATGTGGTGGAGACGGTTGCCGCGCTGGAGCCGACATTCGGCGGCATCAACCTCGAGGATATCAAGGCCCCCGAGTGCTTCGAGATCGAGGAGCAGCTCAAGGCCCGGATGAAGATTCCGGTCTTCCATGACGACCAGCATGGCACTGCCATCATCGTCGGCGCGGCCGTACGCAATGCGCTGGTGCTCAACGGCAAGAAGCTCGAGGACATCAAGATCGTCACGGCGGGCGCGGGCGCGGCGGCGCTGGCCTGTCTCAACCTTCTCGTTTCCATGGGTGCGAAGCGCGAGAACATCTGGGTCAACGACATCGACGGTCTCGTCTATGACGGCCGCAACACCCTGATGGACAAGTGGAAGGCCATCTACGCGCAGAAGACCGACAAGCGTACGCTGGCGGAGTCCATCGTCGGCGCCGACGTCTTCCTCGGCCTGTCCGGCCCCAACGTGCTGACGCCGGACATGCTCAAGACCATGGCGGACGGTCCGCTGATCATGGCGCTCGCCAATCCGACGCCGGAAATCATGCCGGACGTGGCGCGCGAGGCGCGCCCCGATGCGATGATCTGCACCGGCCGCTCGGACTTCCCGAACCAGGTCAACAACGTCCTGTGCTTCCCCTTCATCTTCCGTGGCGCGCTCGACGTTGGCGCCACTGCGATCAACGAAGAGATGAAGCGCGCGGCGGTGGATGCGCTGGCGCAGCTTGCGCGCGATCCGCCGTCCGACGTGGTGACGCGCGGTTTCGACGGCGCTGAATCGACCGGCTTCGGTCCGGGCTCGCTGATCCCCGGCGCATTCGATCCGCGCATCATCCTGCGTGTCGCGCCCGCGGTGGCGAAGGCGGCGATGGAGACCGGCGTTGCGACGCGCCCGATCTCCGATTTCGATGCTTATGCGGAGCAGCTTGGCCGCTTCTCCTTCCGTTCCGGCCTCATCATGAAGCCGCTGTTTGCCAAATCGCGCAAGCAGCCGATGCGCGTGATCTATGCCGAGGGCGAGGACGAGCGCGTGCTACGCGCGACGCAGGCCGTGCTGGAAGAGAAGATCGCACGCCCGATCCTGGTCGGCCGCCCCAATGTGGTGACCGCGCGGCTCAAGCGCGCGGGTTTCTCGATCAAGCCCGGCGAGGATTTTGAACTTATCAATCCGGAAGACGATCCGCGCTATCGGTCCTACGTTCAGACCTATGTCGATGTCGCCGGCCGCCATGGCATCACGCCGGATGCCGCCCGCACACTGGTTCGCACCAACTCGACCGTGATTGCCGCTCTTGCGGTTCAGCGCGGAGAGGCGGACGCGATGCTGTGCGGCGTCGATGGCCGCTATCTGAGCCACCTGCGCCGGATCCGAGAGATCATCGGTATCCGTCCCGAACTGGCCGATTATTCGGCGCTGGCGCTGCTGATCACCAACAAGGGCTCGTACTTCATCGCCGACACCCAGATCCGTCAGAACCCGACGGCGGAGGAGCTGGCGGAGATTGCCGCGCTGGCGGCGGTGCATGTCCAGCGTTTCGGCATCAAGCCCCGTGTCGCCTTCCTGTCGCATTCGGACTTCGGCAGCTATGACTCGGAGTCGGCACGCAAGATGCGCCGTGCCACCGAGCTCCTGGCACACTCACACCCGGAGATCGAGGCGGATGGCGAAATGCAGGGCGACAGTGCGTTGTCGGAAGTCACCCGCAAGCTGGTGCTGCCGCATTCCCGCGTCGAAGGCTCGGCCAACATCATGATCATGCCGAATCTCGATGCGGCAAACATTGCCTTTCAGATGATCAAGGTCCTGTCCGGCGCGCTCCCGGTCGGTCCGATCCTAATTGGTCCCACCAGACCTGCCCACATCCTGACACCGTCCGTGACCGCACGCGGCATCCTCAACATGACCGCCGTGGCCGTAGTGGAAGCGCAGGAGCGCCTGAACCAGCCGAACCTGTTCGCCTAGGAGGCAGGTTTGTGTCCCGGGCGCGATGCAGCGTGCCAGAAGCGCGTTCACGCGCGTCTTCGCCGCGCTACGGCTTCGCAGAACCGGGACCGCCACAAGCTCCGACTGTGAAACGGCCCCGGACCAGCGGCGCGTCATTGCATGTCGCACCGCATCCGGGGCATACGGCCTCATGGTTTGAGACGGCGCTTTGCACCTCCTCACCATGAGGGACGGGCTTGCCGTTGTGAGGCCAAAGTGGGGCGATCGCCGGCCGCTCCCGAAAGATTGCGATTCCTGTTGGCGAAGGCGTGGCTGCGTTTGTATGGTTGCCCCGGGACTCGTGGGGTCAGTCGGGGGTTGTCATGCAAGCATTCGCCGCGCTCGGACGTTTTCTGTTTTCGATCCTGTTCATCGTCTCCGGCGGCTACAAGCTCTCCGACATCGCGGGGATGGTGCAGACGGTCACCACCCATATCCCCATCCCGCCGGAGGTTCTCACCTATACGACCCAGATCGAGACCGCGACCGGCATGCCGATCGCGCAGCTCATCGTGATTATCAGCGGCGTGTTCGAGGTTCTCGCGGGCATCCTGATCGCGCTGAATTTCGGCGCACGGATCGTTTCGGTGCTGCTCGCGATCTTCGTGGCACTGACGATATTCTACTTTCACGATTTCTGGAATCAGACCGGCGGCGAGCGCTGGGCCACGATCTTCGAGGCGCTGAAGAATGTCTCGCTGATCGGAGCGCTCCTGATGATCGCGGCCTATCCACGCCCGGCCCCGCTCGCCGACAGCGAAGGCTATCATAGCGTTTAGCGCAGGGCGAACTCCCTCTCCCGTGGGGAGAGGGTTGGGGTGAGGGCGTAAAATCTATCGTGAGACCGTACCCCCTCACCCGATGCACTGCGTGCATCGACCTCTCCCCATGGGAGAGGTGAAGAGATATTCGCTGCGCTTATTATGGTTCTCTACCGCCGCCAGGCCACCAGATCGACATTGTGGGCGGCGTCGAGCACCCGCCGCTCGGCGGCTTTCAGGCCATGCTGCGCCATGATCGCCTGCGGCGTCAGGCGCGGCACGTCCGGAAACACGCCAAGGCCGTCCGGAATGGTGACGTCATGGGCCTGCGACAGCCAGAACGCATCGTAGCGATCGAGAAACAGCGCATAGACCACCGGACCGCCGATCACCGCGACTTTGGCTGAACTGGCGACACCGGCCTCGTTGCAGGCTGCCTCGAACGAGGCGCCGTCCGGATTCCACAGGATCGCATGCGGCCACTGCGTGGTCGAGGCCAGCGCGGGAATCTTGCGCGTCAGCACGATCCGCTTGCGCTGCGGCGAACGGGGTTGGTCCTCGTGTGAGTGTTGTCCATGAACGATGACGTCAGCCTCGTCGAGCACGGACTCAAAAAACTTCTGGTCGGACGGAAACTTCAAACTCTGCGGCATCACTCCGGTGGAATCGGCCAGCATGCCGTCTGCGGAGACGATGACGTAACCTTCAATGGTAGGCACAATACCTCGCTATTCGGATATGGTCTGGACCACGCTCGACAGTGGACGCGTGTTGACGGTGGGGAGTTTCATTCCCTTGACGACTTCCTCGTCGTATTTGGCAAGGGTCTGGATCGGCGCCTTGGCCTTGACCTGCACCACCTTGTAGCCGCCGGCCTTCAGGCGTGACATCAGTTCGGGCAGCGCCTCGGCGGTGTGCTTCTGGAAATCGTGCATCAGGATGATGCCCTTACCGTTCTTGTCGAGCTTGGTCATCACCGTGTTGACGATCTTCTTGGCGTCGGGCGCCTTGAAGTCGAACGAATCGAGGTCGCACGACCACATCGAAACGTTACGTTCACCAAGATAGGTCACCATCGCGGGCGGATGTTGCAACGCCGGGAAGCGGAAGAACGGCGAGGGCGGCTTGCCGAGTGCGATAGCAACCGCGCTGAAGCCTTTCTCGATTTCTTCCTTGCGCTGGTCGTCGGTCAGCTTCTTGTTGTTGAGGTTGGCATGCGACCAGGTGTGCGAGCCGATGGTGTGGCCATGGGCCGCGACCTGTTTGAGAATTTCCGGGTGCCACATCGCATGCTTGCCGATCGGAAAGAAGATCGCCTTGGTGCACTCGTCTTCCAGCGTCTTCAGTACCGACGGCGTATTGCCGGGCCACGGTCCGTCGTCGAAGGTCAGCACGACCTCCTTGTCGCGAAGAAAATCGAGCTGCTTGAAATGCTCGAAGCCAAAACCGGGGCCACCGGTGGTGTCGATGGCGACCACGCGGGCGACGCCGATCGCGTTCGGATTGGCGCAGGCGGCCTTCGCCGGCGTGGCGGTGGGAGCAGGAGCCGGCGCCGGTGCCTGCGCGGCAGGTGGGGGCGGCACGGCGGGCGCCGCAACGGTTGGAGCTGCTGCCGGACGGGACGGCATGACCGCTTGTGACCACGCGCCGCCGATGGCAAAAACCGAGATCGCGGCGGTAACGAGCAATGCTGTTTTCGTGCGCATGAGATAACCCCTGCCTTGATCGCATGGCGACCGCGCATGTCACGGCGCCAAACTTCCCCCGTGTTCAGCCTAGCTGGACCGGATCAAGACAGCCAATGGATTTCGTGCGCCGATGGAACTGCCAATCAGCGCGGTGGTGGATAACCGTATTCGGGGATTGGATGCGCGAGGGCCGCGAAGGTGACAGAATTATCGCAGCGGCACGATGAAATCGGTGCCGCGGCCGGTTTCCCCGTCGAGTCCCTGATCGGACACGATCAGCGAGCCGCCCGGTGCGATCACGTTCGCGATCTTCTGCATCGCGTCATCGGGAATCTTCACCCGGTCGAGTGCTTCGGCCGCCGATGAAGGGGGGACGGCGGGAGCCTGGACGACCGGTTCCGCGCCCTTCCTGCGCCGCGGCGCGGGGGCTGCGTGGTGGCGCGGCGGCAGCGAGACCACCGACCAGCGGTAGGATTTCGCGTCGTCCTGGTCCGCCCGCATGGTGAAGACGTGGGTGCCGAGCGGCCCGTCACCGGTGATCGTCACCGGAACGTCGAACAGCGGCTCGAAATTCTGCCGGACGTAAAGCTTGCCTTCCTTGCGGCTGACATAGGCGGCGATGTGGCCGGTGCGCTTGGCCGGGGCAGGTTCGGCCTTCTCGGCCTTCGCCGCCTCGGGCTTTTGCGCTTCGGGTCTGGCGCTGAGCGCCGGCGTTGCCGCAGGGGCTGCATCAGCGGCGGGCGCGGCGCTGGTGGTCTTGTCGCCATCCGATTTTGGCATCTCGGCCTTGGCGTCGGAGACAATGCTGTCGAGCTTCGGCGGCGTGCTGGCATTGGCGGTGCGGACGGACTCGCCTTGCGGCACGGTCGCGCTGGGGCGCAGCCCGAGCTTCTCGACCTCGCTCGGCGCAGGCTTGACCTCCGCCGCGGGCGGCGCAGCCGGTTCAGGCTTGCGCGCCATCAGAAGCGGATGAGAAATATCCATCGGTGACAATTCACCCGGCGCGACGATCACCCGCGCACTCATGCGGGTCCAGCCCCACATCCGGACCGCGAAACTCGTCGGCATGCGGATGCAGCCATGGGAGGCGGGATAACCCGGCAGCACGCCGGCATGCATCGCCACCCCCGACCAGGTGATGCGCTGCATGTAAGGCATCGGCGCGCCGCTATAGATGTTGGAGCGGTGCCATTTGTTTTTCTGAATCACGCTGAACACGCCCATCGGCGTCGCGTGGCCGCGCATGCCGGTGGAGACCGGGCTCTCCGCGAACAGGCCGTTGGCGTCGTAGATTTTCACCCGCTGCTTTTCGATCGAGATGGTGATCACGAGCGGACCCTGCGGCTTGCCGTGCGCCTCCTTCACCGGCTCCGCCTTGCGGTGATGGGGCCTGGTGCGGGCGGGGCGGGGATAGGGGCGGTGTCGCTCGATGAACGGTCCGTCGGAATAATAATCAGCGGCATCGGGCTGATCGTCGAACCAGAACACCTGCGCCTGTGCCGGTGCGGACAGGCCGAGCAGAGCGGCGAGCGCAAGCAGGCCTGCCTGCTTTATGACGGATGTACGCGGCGAGTGACCGACACGGGAGAGCGAGGACTGCCTTGCCGCCGGATACGTCAGTTCAGTTCTCACGTCCTCAATCCCCAATCGCTTGCCGGTTATCATGGGTAGTGTCGCGGGCGGCTAGATTCGAACCACTTCGGTCCGAATAGCGCATCTTTATTGAGAAAATACCCTATCGGTCCGTGCCTTCAGAGAAATGGCGGTTGTGGTGCTCTCTTTCAATCGCAAGCCCGAGTTCCCACATCAGCGAGGGGAAATACCGGTCTTGATGGAGCATGCGTCATGAGGTTTTTTGAAGTCGGCCGAAAGGCTTGCCGGAAACTTTCTCCGGCGGTCGGCCTTGCGGTCGTGATCTTGGTCCTGGCGACGAGCGGTACTCCGGTCCGCGCGGCCGGCGAGCCGGACCTGATCTTCCGCCGTTCGACCGTGTTCAAATTCCTCAGCCCGGACGACAAGCTGGCGACCTATGGCATGGACGACCCGGACGTCGAGGGTGTCGCCTGCCATTTCACCGTGCCGGAGAAGGGCGGCTACAAGGGCTGGCTCGGTCTCGCCGAGCAGGTCTCCGACATCTCGCTGTCCTGCCGCCAGATCGGCCCGATCCGTTTCAAGGGCAAGCTGTCGCAGGGCGAGGACATGTTCCGCCAGCGCCGCTCGCTGTTCTTCAAGAAGATGCAGATCGTGCGCGGCTGCGACGCCAAGCGCAACGTGCTGGTCTACATGGTCTACTCCGACCGGCTGATCGAAGGCTCGCCGAAGAATTCGACCTCCTCGGTGCCGATCATGCCGTGGGGCGGCAGCGACACAGTGCAGAAGTGCGCCGATTTCATTTCCTGAAACTTCATTTCCTCAAAGCCGGCGTGATCCTCGTTCAGCGGCCGGATGCGCTCGGCCGGTGAACCGGATGGCGACCTGCTGCGACAGATGAGCGGATGTCTAGAGGAGATGATCCGATGCGGCCGCTCAGTCTCGTTCTTGCTTTCGCCTTGGTCATCGCCGGACCGCTGACCCAAGGCGCGCCGGATTCGAAACTGCCGGGCGTCGGCACCTTCCATTACACCGGCTCACCGTTTGCGATCGAAGCGCCGCGGGCGATGGCGGCGCTACGCGATCGCGCGAACCAGCCGAACTAGCGCCGCGCGCCGCGGCGCTCGATGCATTTGCGCACGAAAGCGACGCCCTGCGGCGTCAGCTTGGTGCCGGCGATTTCCTTGATCTGTCCGGCCGGGCAGGAGCCGTCATCCACCAGAATGCGCTGGCCGAGTTGCAGATGGGTGATCTCGCTCTCCCGCGAGACGATGTCGGCGAGGGCAGGCGTCGCCAGCACGGCGATGATCGCCGCAGCCAGCAGCATGCCGCGATGCGTCATGAGAAGTTTGCCTGTCATGAGTGTTCCTTCATTCCGCAGTCCACTTAATGGACCGCGGCGTTTGAAAACAGATTGATGACGGCGACACCGGCCACGATCAGCGCAAGCCCGATCACGGCGGGCATGTCGAGCCGCTGGCCGAACCAGACCAGGCCAACCAGCGTGATCAGGATGACGCCGAAGCCGGACCAGATCGCATAGGCAATGCCGACCGGCATGGTCCGCAGCACCAGCGACAGGAAATAGAACGCGGCGGCATAGCCGATGGCGGTGAGCACCAGCGGTTTGGGCCGGGTGAATTGCTCGGAGGCCTGCAGCGCGGCGGTTCCGACCACCTCGAAGCCGACGGCGAGGATGAGATAGAGATAAGCCATGGCGTATGGTATCGGCCCCGCCGCGATTCTAGAAGGCGCGCGTGGTGCATCCCGTCATCGCGGCGCGTTCACCGCTCGCGACAAATACGACCTATTTCCAAGGTGTTGGCGCTACCCGAACACCACACTGTGACTGTTCCGCGATTGCTTAAGCAGGCCTCGATTCGTATAACGCATGAATCGGCAAAGGCCGTGCTCCCCTTCGATTTTCGCGATAAGGCAGATCGAGACGCGCCTCAATGAATTCGCTTGTACGTATCGCGCTGAGCCGGCCGTACACGTTTGTCGTGCTCGCGCTGCTGCTCCTGATCGTCGGTCCGCTTGGCCGCGCTGCGGACGCCGACCGACATCTTCCCGGACATCCGCATTCCGGTGATCGGCGTGGTCTGGAACTACACCGGCCTGCCGCCGGACCAGATGGCGGGACGCATCACCACGCCGTTCCAGCGCGCGCTGACCACCACGGTCAACGACATCGAGCACATCGTCGCCAATTCCTATAACGGCATCGGCATCGTCAAGATCTTCTTCCAGCCCAATGTCGATATCCGCACCGCCAACGCGCAGGTGACGGCGATCGCGCAGACCATGCTGCGCCAGTTGCCGCCGGGTGCGACGCCGCCGCTGATCCTGAACTACAGCGCCTCGACGGTGCCGATCCTCCAGCTTGCGCTGTCCGGCGACGGCCTGACCGAGCAGAACCTTGCCGACTTCGCCATCAACCAGTTGCGCACGCCGCTGGTCACCGTGCCGGGCGCCGCGATTCCGTAGCCGTTCGGCGGCAAGCTGCGCCAGATCCAGATCGACCTCAACCCGACGGCGCTGCAGGCGCGCGGTCTGTCCGGGCAGGACGTTGCCAACGCGCTCGCGGCGCAGAACCTGATCACGCCGGTCGGCACCCAGAAGATCGGCAGCTTCGAATACGTCATCCAGCTCAACAACTCGCCGCTGAAGATCGAGGAGCTCGGCGATCTGCCGATCAAGCACCGTCAACGGCGCGATGGTCTATGTCCGCGACGTCGCGCAGGTGCGCGACGGCAACCCGCCGCAGACCAATATCGTGCATGTCGACGGCAACCGTTCGGTGCTGATGATGGTGCTGAAGGCCGGTTCGACCTCGACGCTCGACATCATCGACGGCATCAAGAAGAAGATCGATCGAGGTCAAGGATACGCTGCCGGAGACGCTCAAGATCGGCCTGATCGGCGACCAGTCGATCTTCGTGCGCGGCGCGATCGAGGGCGTCGCCGACGAAGGCAGTCATCGCCGCGCTGCTGACCAGCGTGATGATCCTGCTGTTCCTCGGAAGCTGGCGCTCGACCATCATCATCGCGGTGTCGATTCCGCTGTCGGTGCTCGGCGATCGATCGCGATGCTGTCGGCGATCGGCGAGACCCTCAACATCATGACGCTCGGCGGCCTCGCGCTCGCGGTCGGCATCCTGGTCGACGACGCCACGGTGACGATCGAGAACATCAACTGGCATCTGGAGCAGGGCAAGGAGGTCGAGCCTGCCATTCTCGACGGCGCCGGCGCAGATCGTGACGCCGGCCTTCGTCTCGCTGCTCTGCATCTGCATCGTGTTCGTGCCGATGTTCTTCCTCACCGGCGTGTCGCGCTTCCTGTTCGTGCCGATGGCCGAAGCGGTGATGTTCGCGATGATCTGGTCGTTCATCCTGTCGCGCACGCTGGTGCCGACCATGGCGAAGTACCTGCTGCAGCCGCATGCCGCGTGACGAGAACGGCAATCCGGTTCCGCCCGCACGCTCGCGCAATCCGCTGGTTCGTTTCCAGCGCGGTTTCGAGGCGCGGTTCGAGCGCTTCCGCGCGGCTATCGCGACCTGCTGTCGCTGGCGCTGGGCCATCGCGCCGATGTTCGTCATGCGGCTTTCTCGGCTTTGTCGCGGTCTCGTTCCTGCTGGTGCCGTTCCTCGGACGCAACTTCTTCCCCTCGGTCGACGCCGGCCAGATCCTGATGCACGTCCGCACCCAGGTCGGCACCCGCGTCGAGGAGACCGCCAACCAGCTTGCCGACATCCAGAAAGTCGATTCGCCAGATCATTCCCGCCGCCGAGCTCGAGACGATGACCGACAACATCGGCATGCCGTATCAGCGGCATCAACATGACCTACAACAACACCGGCGTGATCGGCCCGCAGGACGGCGACATCCAGATCAAGCTGCGCGAGGACCACCGGCCGACCGAGGAATACGTCCAGGCGCTGCGCGAGGAACTGCCGCGCGCGTTTCCCGGCGTGACCTTCGCGTTCCTGCCGGCCGACATCGTCAGCCAGATCCTGAATTTCGGCGCGCCGGCGCCGATCGACCTGCAGATCCGTGGCGCCAACATCGAGGCGAACTTCGCCTATGCCAACGAGCTGCTGCGGCCGGCTCCGCCGGATTCCCGGCGTCGCCGATGCGCGCATCCAGCAATCGCCGAACGCGCCGGGCTTCAATGTCGACGTCGATCGCACCCGCGCGCAGTATGTCGGCGTCACCGAGCGCGACGTCACCAACAGCCTCGTCGTCAATCTGGCCGGCAGCTCGCAGGTCGCGCCGACCTTCTTCCTCAATCCGGACAACGGCGTGTCCTATTCGATCGTGATGCAGACGCCGCAATACCAGATGGACTCGCTGAGCGCGCTGCAGACGCTGCCGATCACCGCGGCGGGCGCACCGCAGCCGCCGATGCTTGGCGGCATCGCCGACATCAAGCGCATCGGCCACCAATGCGGTGGTGTCGCAGTACGACATCCAGTCGATGGTGCAGATTTTCGCGACCCCGCAGGGCCGCGATCTCGGCGCGGTCGCCGCCGACATCCAGCAAGGTGCTGGACGAAACCGCGAAGGATGTGCCGCGGGCAGTACGGTGGTGCTGCTCGGGCAGGTGCGAGACGATGAACAGCGCGTTCTCCGGCCTGCTGTTCGGCCTGCTGGGCGCGATCGTGCTGATCTATCTCCTGATCGTGGTCAACTTCCAGTCCTGGACCGATCCGTTCGTGATCATCACGGCGCTGCCGGCGGCGCTCGCCGGCATCGTCTGGATGCTGTTCACGACCGAGCACCACGCTGTCGGTGCCGGCGCTGACCGGCGCGATCATGTGCATGGGCGTCGCCACCGCCAACAGCGTGCTGGTGATCAGCTTCGCACGCGAGCGCTCGAGGAACTGCGGCGATCCGGTGCCGGCGGCGCTGGAAGCCGGCTTCGTGCGCTTCCGCCCGGTGCTGATGACCGCGCTGGCGATGATCATCGGCATGGCGCCGATGGCGCTCGGGCTCGGCGAAGGCGGCGAGCAGAATGCGCCGCTCGGCCGCGCCGTGGTCGGCGGTCTGATTTTCGCGACGGTGGCGACATTGATCTTCGTCCCCGTCGTTGTTCAGCATGCTGCATCGCAAGCACGCGCCGGGCGTGGCATCAGCCGCTCATTCTCCGTGGAGCCTTCGCATGCCGTCTGACCAGCCCACGCACGTCTCCGTTCGGAAACTGCGCATATTCGGCATCGCTGCGGGCGTGGTGATCGGTCTTGTCGTCGTGTTCGGCATTGTCGCGCGCGAGAACAGCGATGCGAAGCTGCGGGCTTGGACCGACGCGCAGGCGGTGCCGACCGTTGCGGTCGCCAAACCCAACACCAAGCCGCTCGGCGCCACCATCACGTTGCCGGGGCGTTTGGAGGCCTATTCGCGCGCGCCGATCTATGCCCGCGTCAGTGGCTATGTGAAGAGCTGGAACGTCGATATCGGCGCCAAGGTCAAGGTGGGCGATCTGCTCGCCGAAATCGAAGCGCCGGACCTCGACCAGCAACTGCTGCAGGCGCGTGCGGATCTCGCCAACGCGCAGGCGGCGGCCAAGCTCTCGGCGGCGACGCTGAAGCGCCGTCAGACGCTGCTGTCGTCGAACTTCGTCTCGCAGCAGGAAATCGACGAGCGGTCGGCCGATCTCGCCAACAAGGAAGCGCAGGTCAAGGCGATGCAGGCCAATGTCGACCGCCTGCAGGCGCTGGCTGGATACAAGCGCGTCGAAGCGCCGTTCGACGGCATCGTCACCGAGCGCAACACCGATCGTCGGCGCGCTGATCAATGGCGGCGGCGGCAGCGGTCCGGCGATGTTCGTCATCGTCCGACATGCAGAAGCTGCGGGTCTATGTCAACGTGCCGCAGAGCTATCGTGCCCTTGATCCGCATCGGCGCCAAGGCCACGATCTCGGTGCCGGAATATCCCGGCCGCACCTTCACGGCGACGGTGGAGACCTCGGCGCAGGCGGTCGATGTTTCCACCGGCACCACGCGGATGCAGCTTGCGCTCGACAATTCCAGCGGCGAGCTGCAGCCCGGCGCCTTCGCCAATGTCCAGCTCAAGCTCTCCGGCGACGCCGCGCCGCTGTCGATCCCCGCCAGCGCGCTGATGTTCAACCAGAGCGGCCTGCAGCGTTGCGACCGTGGATGACAACGATCGCGTCCGCTTCAAGCCGGTGACGATCGCCCGCGACCTCGGTCGCGAGATCGAGATCGCAACCGGGCTGACGCCGCAGGATACCATCATCGTCACGCCGCTCGACGGCATCGTGAACGGCGATCAGGTCCGCATCGCGAGCAAAGCCACGAAGGACGGCGCTGAGAAGAAAACTTCTGACGCGAAATAGTCCGCATGCCGCCAGCCGCGTTCAGCGCATCTCGCTCCAATGCTTGATCAGGAACCGTCCTCGCCACAGAGCGGGCCGGTCTTCGGGATCGTGAAGAGTTGTGTAAAGAGCGGGCATGGCAGCGGTCCGCATCGGTCAGGATGATCGATCCAACGCAATGCGGCGATCGCGGTTCCGGCTCAGGCCTGCAGGCTGAAGATCTCCAGATCGCGCAGCAGCGCGCTGGCGCGCGAGGTGAACACGGCGGCGACTTCCTCGGTGCCGGCAATCTCGCGATTATGTTCCGCGCCGCAGCCGGTGCATTCATAGATGAATTCGAGCTTGGTCGTTGCCCAGCGCACGTCCTTGATCTCCATCAGGTGGCGCGTGCAGGTCGGACACACGACGATCGCGGGGCGGGCGTCCCGGAGCGGAACGTTTGCGAGCATCTGAATTCTCCTGACAGCGGAGACCCACGCCACTGCCGGAGGGTGAGTCGGTCCGCGATGGCGTCAGTTTAGCGTCCCGATGCCTGGGTTCGGCGCTTAGTTACAGGAAAGGTGGAGTTAATACACAGTTAATTAAGGCTCAGACCCGGCCTTTCACCGGGATCAGTGCCCCAGTGATCGCGCTGGCCTGATCGCCCGCCAGGAACAGAATGACATTGGCGAGTTCCCGCGGCGTCACCCATGATGCGAAGTCGGCATCCGGCATGTCTCTGCGGTTAGCGGGCGTGTCGATGATGGAGGGCAGCACCGCGTTGACGGTGACTTTGCCCTTGAGTTCGACGGCCAGCGACTCCGTCATCCGATGCACGCCGGATTTCGAGGCGGCGTAAGGCGCCATTCCGGCGCCGGCCTGCAGCGCGCCCAGCGCGCCGATATTGACGATGCGCCCCGCACCCGATGCGACGAGATGGGGGATTGCCGCCCGCGAGGCATGAAGCGCTGTGAGGGTGTTGATGCGGTGCAGCCGCTCCCAGGTCGCAGTGTCGCCCTCGGCGATGGTCTGGAAGGAGAACGCGCCGGCAATGTTGATCAGCGCATCGAGCCGGCCGAAATAGGCTGCAGCGGCGTTGATCGCCTGCTGCGCCTGGCTGGAATCGGTAAGATCGACGCCGCCAAGATCGGTCCGGTTCGGTGATGGCCTGGCTTGCGAGGACGCATGATCGATGGCGGCGATCTTCGCGCCGAACGCCGTTGCTGCTTCAACGACGGCCCGGCCAAGCGCGCCCGAGGCGCCGGTGATGGCGATGACTTTCCCGTTCATGCAGCGACTCCCGTGTCAATGCACGCTTATAGCTTGAATGGCGCAGAAAAGGGAATGCGCGGTCAACTCAGCCGCGCGACCACGACCAGCCGCTTGATCTCGTTGTTTTTGTAGGCGCGCAGGAAGGCCTGATAATCCCTGAACGAGACGCAGCCGTTGGAGTCGCCGCGAGGTCCAAGCATATAGGTGTGCGCGAGCAGGCCGGTGCGGCCGAAGATCTTGCCTTCACCGCCGACCGGGGTGAGGCGGATCGCTTCGACGCCGTGGAAGAGGCTTTCGCGCATGCTGAGATCGTAGACATGCGGTGGGGTCGCGCCACGCATCCGCTCATGGACAAAACGCGGATCGTCCATCCGGCTGCCGAGGCCGGAATGCGCCTCGAGCTTGGTGCCGTTGGGCAGATAGACGGCGCGAGCAGAGATGTCATAGACTGCGGTCTGCTTGTCGTAGACGCCGCCGGAAGTCAGGCTCTGTCCGTCGCTGCCGATGCCGCCATCAGGCGCGGCATAGGCGAGTACCGGTCCGGGCGATTGAGCTTTGCCGAACAGTTTTTCGAAGATGTTGGGCTTCTCGGTCGAGATCGCCGCGAGCACCGCCGCCTTGTTGGCCTGCGCAACCATGCTGCGGGACGGACCCTGCGCCTGCTGCATCGTCGGAATGTCGGACGGGCGCGGCGTCGGCAGCGGCACGTTCACGGCGACACGCGCTGGTGCTGGAGGCTGCTCCGGTTGTGCTTGCGGTTCCGGTGAGGTCACTTCCGCCTGCGGCTCGAGCGCGGCAAGCTCGAAGCGCGGAGCAGGCACGGCGACCAGCAGGCGATCGGCTTTCGCGAGCACAGGTTGCGTAAAAACTTCTGCCGGGTAGCCACGGAAAGAGGTCGGGTCAAGCAGGGCGACGTCATCGCTGTGTGGGGCGGCTGGTGCGGGTACGCTTGCGGCCGCCGTCTCGATGCTTGGTCCAGCGAGATTGGTGTAGAGAGTCCAGCCGCTCGCAACAGCGATGAAGGCGAGCGCGATGTTGCCGATCAGGATTTGTGGCCTCGTCTTGCGCGAGGGACGCTGTGCGACCGCTGCCGGGAAGTCGGAAAAGACGTAATTGCAGGCCGCCATGCGTCGCACGCTCAGACAAATTCCACGGAGTGCCTTCGTCATGCGGTCAGCCCGCATGTCAGTGGCACGATCGAACGCAAATCTGCGGGGGCGTCGCTGACAGGTGACGGGTTCCATCGCGGCGCGGCGCAGGCTTGCGAAGCGCCATTAAGGCTAATTTTAGTTAAATGCCGATTAAGCGCGCGCCGACACGGCGCAAAATAGCTCGCACGGCTGCGCTGGGCACAATGTTGCCTCAAATGGTAAGTTCCCCAATGAAGATGGGACGGCGCCCCGGCGCCGTCCCGCTCCCGAAGTCGAAATCTTGTGCCGCCCGGGAACGGCAAAACGATGGCAGTGATTGATCCTGCGCAATGCGCGAGGAGGTTGCTTATGATCCGCAAATTACGCTCGGGCGAATATCGGCTTTATTCCCGCAAGGTGAATCCGAAGACCGGCAGGCGTCGCAATCTTGGTACGTTCAAATCACGCGCGGCTGCGGAGAAGCACGAGCGCGACGTGCAGTATTTCAAGCGGCACTGATGTGAAGTTGTTTAGGCGGTGAAACGCGCCGGCAGTTTGTTCGCCAGCCGAAAATGTTTGATGAAGGGTTTGGCCTCAGTGAGAATGCGCGCGAAGGATGGACGCAGCGCGTCGCGTCAAGATAAAGGAATGGCGGCACAGTCGCTTGAGGTATTTCCGGGGGCTTGTGCGAGGAAAATTAAAACTAGGTCTTCGCTGAAGTCCGATCACCATCCGGTTCATATCTGCGAACAAGGCGCCTGATGAGCGGGCCAAAGAACAATGGGATTGTGCTCATCAAGAAAACAATTCCCCATATTTCGCTTTCTGGCATGACTATGTGGAGCATGTAGGCCAAACTTGGAACATACGCCGCGGTCAGTAGAATGCCCACACAAAGCGCAAGTGCCGCCCATATCCAGGGATTTTTGCTGACCTCATTATCGATGAAGCCGGATTTTTGATGGCGCATGTTGAATACGTGCCATAGTTGGCTAAACGCCAGCGTCAGGAAAGTCACCGTCACCGTCGCTTGCTCATCGAGCTCAAGTCCGAAGCGTGCAAGGGCAAGAGCTCCAAATGTCGTGATGGTTAGCGTCGCACCGTACAATACGATGGCGAGCCATTGACGGCGGCCAAGAATCGGCTCTTTCGGATGGCGTGGTGGCCGCTTCAATATATCCTTGTCGCCTTCGCCCATAGCGAGGGCAAAGGCCGGAAAGATGTCCGTAACGAGGTTCAAAAACAGTATCTGCAGTGGAAGAAGCGGTAATGGCAGTCCGGATATCATCGCAATGCCGACGATCAGAACCTCAGCCAGGTTGCAAGACAGAAGATAGGTCGCGAAGCGGCGGATGTTGTCAAAGATGACCCGTCCGTTCCGGATCGCGTCAATGATTGTCGGGAAAGCGTCGTCCAACAGGATCATCGCGGCCGCTTCCCGAGCAACATCGGTGCCTCTAAGTCCCATGGCTACGCCGATATCTGCTTTTCTTAGTGCTGGCGCGTCATTGACTCCGTCGCCGGTCACCGCCACGATCTCACCAGAAGCTTGGTAAGAGCGAACGAGGTCCAGTTTCTCCGTTGGGCTCACTCGAGCGAATATCTCGGTTTGTAGGAATTCATTACTGACCTTGCCGACGTGATTGGCCAGTTCATGACCTTCGATGACGCGTGGCGCGTCACCACCCAATCCTACAAGTCGTGCAATGCTTTGGGCTGTAACCGAATGGTCCCCCGTGATCATGACCACCCTGATGCCGGCCGCGTGGCATGCGCTTATCGCGGCCGATACATCGGCCCTTGGTGGATCCTCAAGCCCAGCGAGACCGAGAAAGGTCAACCCCGCAAAGACCGGATCGTCGTGGCGTTGCCGGATTTTCTTGGCAAAGGCGAGCACGCGGAGACCGTTGGCGCCGAGCGCCGTCACGTGCGCCAGCCACTCATCGCGCGCTTTCTGATCAAGCGTTGTGCAAGCGATCACCGCTTCGGGGGCACCCTTTATGGCGAAGAGATAGCCATCGCCACGATGATGCACCGTGGCCATCATCTTCCGGACGGTATCGAAGGCGTGCTCCGTCACCTCCGCAGCTTCACTCAACAGCTCACGACGGTCTAGCTGGGCAAGCCGACCGGCGCGCAACAGAGCAAGTTCCATCGGGTCGCCGCTATCATCAGCAGACACGTTCGCTAATGTTGCGTTGTTGCAGAGGACCGCGATTCTGAGCAGGCTTTGGAGTTCTGCGATGGCGTCCGGCTGGAGGGATTTACTGCCGTTTACGAGCCGGAAGTGATCTTTCTCGATGCGAATTTCGCCCGATGGAAGCCAGATTTTTCTCACCGTCATGCGGTTTTCGGTAAGCGTTCCGGTCTTATCGGTCAGGATTATTGTGGTTGCACCCAGGGTCTCAACTGCCGATAGGCGTTCGACCAGAGCGTTCTTGCGTGCCATTCGCCACATGCCGCGCGCGAGAGCGAGCGTAGCAACGATCGGCAAACCCTCGGGAATGGCCGCGACTGCGAGCGCAATAGCGGCTTCGACCATCAGGAAGGCGTCTTTGCCTCGCAGCAATCCGATTCCGGCGATTAGAACGGTGAGCGCGAGCGTGAGCCAGACAAGCTGCCCCGACAAAAGCGTGAGTTTTTTTTCAAGCGGGGAGGATTCCGTCTCAGCCTCTGTAACCAGTCTCGAGATATGGCCTAGTTCGGTGTCCATGCCGGTTGCGACAACGACACCGATGCCAGTGCCGCGAGTGATATTGGTACCTTTGAAGAGCATTGATGTACGGTCGGCAACGCGCGCGGCCGCATCCACCGGGAGCGTCGATTTGGAAACCCGCATTGCCTCCCCGGTTAACGTGGATTCATCAGCGTCCAGATCAGCGGTTTCAACAAGTCGCAGATCTGCCGAGATGACATCACCAGCATCTAGTAAGACGATGTCTCCTGGAACCAATCGCTCCGCCTCGATCAGTTGCGTCTTGCCGCCGCGGAGTACTCTGGCCGAACGACGTCCGAGTGCTCTTATGGCCTCGATCGATCGGATGGCCTTGATCTCTGTCACGAAGCCGATCGCGGTATTGATGATCAAGACACCGACGATGGCGGCGCCTTCCTCCCATTCACGAAAGTATAGTGCGATGGTCGCCGCAATAGCGAGCAGGGCAACCACAAGGCTCCGGAATTGATGCAGAAGGATGGAGACTAGTCCGGCCTTCGGCCGTGAGCTAATCGTATTTTCTCCGTAGGCGGACAGTCGCCGCTCGGCTTCGTGTTCGGATAGGCCGGAGGCAAGAGATACATTTAACGCAACGAGCACCTCGGTTGCGCTCAGGCTATGCGGAGAAATGAGCCGAACGCGTTTCATTCTCGCGAGCATCCTCTATGCGCGGCATTCCACCAGACGACATCAGTTATTCCAACTTGCATTCACGCTCATAAATTGAGTCAGTGCAAAGAATGCGGCTCAGAAGTTGAGCGAGGCATTTCATCGCTATTTTTCAGAACGCGCCGGCTCCAATTTGGCGAGAGATAAAGAAGCTGTTTGAGTAGTCGGAGGTTGCTCGGGATCGGAATTGCTGTTCTGGCATATGCCTCGCTTCAGCACATTTCGCGGGCGGTTACCTGATGGATGCTCCGCCCAGGCGTTCAAAAAGATTGCTCATTCTTGATCTGGTCGCGAGTGCGCGGCCACACACTTCCTATAGTGGTCGCAATATGCGGCGACGCTCAGATCTGAAAAACATAAGACCCGGGTGCCGGACCGTAGGACGGTAAGTCGCTTACGGTGTTCGAAAGCAACGACGGCGCAACTCTCGCCGACGAGGAACGTGCATCTAGCCAGAGCACCCATTCCGGCCACCACGACCCCTGCCGTTGCGTGGCTGAAGCGAGCCATGTGTCGGGGTCGATATATTTATCGGAGGCGTTGCATTTGCTGATGCGATAGTGAGCTCCGGCTTTAGTGGGCGGACTGACGACGGAGCTGTTGTGTCCGCCGCCTGTTAGAACGAACTCGGTGCTCGCCGAACTGTAAAGCTCAATATTATAGACCGATCGCCACGGAGCAATGTGATCTCGTTCGGCCCCAAGTGCAAATATGGATGTCTTGATATCTTTGAGTGCGACGGCACGCCCATCGACCAGATAGTTTCCGTGAGCAAAGCTGTTATCCAGGAAGAGCTGGCGCAAATATTCACTGTGCATTCGTGCTGGCATGCGTGTGGGATCGGCAAGCCAAGCGTCCAGGTCGGTCGGGGCACGAGGTGCGCCGAGCAAATACCTCTCTACAAATTGTGCGAAGATCATCTCGTTGGCGCGAAGAACGTAGAATGCGCCGGCCATTTGTCTGGTATCGAGAAAGCCCTGTACGTGCATCATGTCTTCCAGCAGAGCGAGCTGGCTTTCATCGATGAAAAGCATCAGCTCGCCAGCTTCCTCAAAATCTGTCTGAGCTGCGAGAAGACTGAGGCTGGCGAGTTGATCATCGTGATCGCGATTCATTGCTGCAGCCGCGATCGCCAGAATGGTCCCGCCCAAACAATACCCCACGGCGTGTAGTTTTCTGCCAGGGAGGATCTGGTTGATCGTGTCGATGGCAGTCATCACTCCCTTGCTTCGATAGTCATCGAATGATGTGTCTCTTAGCTCCACGCGAGGGTTCTTCCAGGATACGATGAATACAGTAAAGCCTTGGTCCACCAGGTGGCGGACCAGCGAATTCTCGGGGCTAAGATCGAGGATATAGTATTTCATGATCCAAGCCGGAACGATGAGCAGCGGTTCTTGGCGAACCTGTGATGTCGTCGGAGCATATTGGATTAGTTCCATCAGTTCATTGCGAAACACCACCTTGCCTTCGGTCACTGCGATGTTCTCGCCAACCTTGAAGTCATCCAACCCTTTTAGTCGTTCTCCGCGTGTGAGCCGACCAAGATCCTCTGCCAAGAGCGATGCACCGGCAGCGAAATTGGCGCCGCCTGTCCGCCAGCCAGCCTCCAGAACTAGCGGATTGGTCCAGGCAAAGTTGACCGGCGCGAGCGCGTTCAACATGAGGCTGCCCAGGAAATTGACCCTCTTTGTATGATGGCGTTCCATACCGGGAATGTCACGAGTCGCGGCATGCCAGTACGCTTCAGCGGCCAACTGAGCCTGCGCAAAAAAGCTGAACGGAAGATGCTTCCATTTTGAATCACGGAAGCGGCGATCATTGTTATTCTGTTCGAGATCAATCTGTGGTTCACCTGTCAGAACCGTACGGGAGAGCGACAGGGCCGTTTCCGCGGCAAGTTCAAAAAGCTCCAGTTGCTTGCCGCTTGAAAGCATCAGATGGAACGCCCAATCCTCCCACGCTTGCAGGGCAGCCCAAGGTGACTGTCCGCCCATGAGAATTCCAAAGCGACCGCGGTATCTGCGATCGAGTTCATGCAAAGGTGAATTGGAACTTTTGGCGAGAGCCTCTCCTCCGATGGGAGAACTCGCCATCGGTTGATCAGGATTCATGTCGCGGCCCGCATGCTAATGACTCGTGATGCTGTTTTTGGAGGTATTCAAGACGATCGAGAAATAGCCGTTGGCTCACCAGAATCTTTTTTCGGGCAAGGGGGATAGTGAACCAGGCAGCGCGGTCGATTTCAGGAAACGAAACCATCGTGCCGCTACGGGGGGGCCATTCGATAGTGACGTCATTGCTGCAGATATTGCGGACGTCGATATTTCCTTCCAGCGCGTAGCCGTGAACTATCTTGCCGGCACGCTGGCGCAATTGGCCAAGTGACAGGAGTGGACCATGAACGTGTGCGCCGAGTTCTTCTTCAAATTCCCGCCGAGCTGCGGCCTCCGCGCTCTCTTTGTCTCCAAGCTCTCCCTTTGGGACGGACCACGCACCCATGTCGCGGTTACGCCAATAAGGTCCACCAGGGTGAACGAGCAGAACATCGATACCATTATCATTATAATGGTACATTAGAATGCCAGCACTCATATTTGCCATGCTGTCTGTCCAGAATACCGTTGCCCGATTTTTGGGAACCGTTTTGTGGGCGTCGCTCCGATTGAGTTTGCGGATCCAGCGATGATTCGTGGAAGCTGCTAAAGCACTCAAGTTTCTTTGCTATCCCGGCACGGAAGGATCGTGTTGACCCACATCAAGCAATTGCAAGGCAAATTCGGCGTGAGCAAACTCAGCCAGAAGAAAGACTTTGGATTGCAGTGATGGCTGCAGCCATGAACGGGGAGGGTGGGCGTGACCCGGGCATAAGTGGAGCGAAGAATCGTTTCTATCTGCAGTGGAAACTCGTTGCAGTAGGGTAATTTGTACGCATCACAACCGGTATTCTTTTGTGCCTACCTCATACGATCGATTAGGTATGTTCTAAGTAATCCAGCCAGTTTGCCCATAAATTTACTGGGAAGCGGCGATTGAACATCGCTTGCGCCAGCGTCAGTCACGAAGATTCTTCTTTTCTTAATGATATGCCAGATTAGAGGATTCCACTGCTGAAAGAGCACTTCGACCTCGCTCTGCAAAAATCCGGAGACGATCTCTGGAGCCGGCGGAAAAATCTCTGGGAGTATATTTGATAGTTCTTTGTCCGACAGGATGTTCCATCGCGAGTGTCCACCCATCAATGGCGATTTCAGGCCGTACACGACCCGCCCCATCTGCGCCTCCCGGATAGCATACGAGCATTGTGCGCACGGCTCCACTGTCGAATAGATCGTACAATTCGACAAATTTCTGCCTTGGATCTTCTGCGCCAATGAGATCGCGGCAACTTCCGCATGACGGTTGACGTCGTGATCCTGCTTTGTCTTGTTAATTGACTCGCACAAGAATACGCCATTGCGGACGACGACAGCTGCAAAGGGATATTCCCCCGCGGCAATCGACGATTTTGCCAATGCAATGCATCGCTCCATGAAAGTAACGTCAGAATTTCTGGTTGATTCGAGCATCGGCTATTCGCGCCTCATTTAGTATATGCAGCTAGCAAGAGCCTTCCTCGATCAAGCTAATCGAGCTTAGCAACATGAACATTCGAGCTTGATATGGCGGTTTGCTTTTGATTTCGATCAAACTGCTGCTCGTGAGATGATATGAATATCGGCGCTTCCGTTGCCTCCCGGAATCTCTCGGCGATGTCAGTGATCCTAAGCCGGCATTATGGAGTTGACGGTAGATAATCGGCAATTTGAGGAGCGGTTGTCATGGGAATTCCGGCCTCTGGGGGAGTTCCTTTAAGCGAACGGCTCTCGTTTTCGTCTCTTCGGAAGGAGATGGTTGAGCACCATATAGCCGCGCGCGGTGTACGTGACGAGTTGGTGCTCGATGCAATGCGAAAAGTACCGCGCGAACTGTTTCTGCCGAGTAACCTTCGTGAATTCGCCTACGAGGATGCTCCACTTCCGATAGCGGGGGAGCAAACAATCTCACAGCCATACATTGTTGCCTTCATGGCTGAAGCCTTGATGCTCAAGGGTGGCGAGACGGTCCTGGAAATCGGCGCCGGATCCGGTTACGCCGCCGCCGTATTGTCGGAGATCGCGGCCACCGTGTACACTGTCGAGCGGCTTGGCCCGCTCGCCGAGAACGCTGCGGCATTACTCGCTGAGGGTGGTTATGACAACGTTCACGTCTTGCATGGCGACGGCACAAAAGGTTGGCCGGAGCATGCTCCCTTTGATGCCATCGTGGTAGCCGCCGGCGGGCCGCAGGTTCCGGAAGCCCTCAAGCAGCAATTGAAGATCGGTGGCCGGCTGGTGATCCCGATTGGTACGGACCAGCGCAGTCAGGAATTGGTGCGTATCACCAGGGTTTCGGCAACCAAATACCGCAGCGAAGATATCGCCGACGTCCGATTCGTTCCATTGATCGGAGAAGAAGGGTGGGCGGAGGCCAGAGGACACAGTCGCAGGCCTGTGCGCGATCTGCCGCGTCCATCGGATGAAGAAATATTGATCCGAAATCTGGCCGATGCTGCAGAATTGTTTCCATCAGTCGAGGCTGCTGATCTCAATTTGCTGATGAGCCGGATTGGCTCATCGCGACTCGTACTGCTTGGCGAAGCAACCCACGGTACCTCGGAATTCTACCGGATGCGCGAGCGAATCACGCGCGATCTCATCGTCAGGAAGAGCTTTCGCTTTGTCGCAATCGAGGCCGATTGGCCGGATGCTGCGCGCGTCGATCATTATGTGCGGCACTTTCAGTATTCACCTTCGGAGTGGACCGCATTTGCTCGGTTTCCGACCTGGATGTGGCGAAATGCCGAGGTGCGCGACTTCGTGAGCTGGCTGCGTAAGCACAACGGTGCGGTCGAGCGCGATAAGCGCGTCGCGTTTCGCGGCCTCGATCTCTACAGCCTCTATGATTCGATCCGGTCGGTTCTGAATTATCTCGATGAAGTCGATCCGGATTCAGCGCAGGTTGCTCGCGAACGCTATGGTTGCCTGACGCCGTGGCAGCGCGATCCGGCGACTTATGGTCATGCTGCCCTGAGTGGAGCTTACCCGGCATGCGAATCGCATGTGGTGCGTACGCTCACTGACCTCCTTGCAAAACGCCAAACCTACGCCGAGCATGACGGCGAACGATTTTTGGACGCCGAGCAGAACGCGCGCCTTATTGCGAACGCGGAGCGCTATTATCGTATTATGTACTACGGCTCGCGGGCGTCGTGGAATCTGCGCGATAGCCATATGTTCGAGACCCTGAAAAATTTACTCGTGTTTCACGGCCCGGACAGCAAAGTCGTCGTGTGGGCGCACAACTCGCACGTTGGCAACGCCGAAGCGACTGAAATGGCCGCGCGCGGAGAGCACAATCTGGGTCAACTTTGCCGCAAGGCATTCGGCGAGCAGGCCTATCTAATCGGATTCGGCACCCACAGCGGGACGGTTGCTGCAGCATCCGAATGGAATGGCCCGATGGAGGTAAAAACCGTCCGTCCGGCGCTGCCCAAGAGTTACGAACAGTTGTGCCACGCAACCGGACTGGCGCGCTTCATGCTGGGTCTACGCGGCCGCGCCGACTTGTGCGGGCCAGCGGCCCTTGGCAAGGAGCGCCTTGAGCGGGCTATCGGCGTCATCTACCGGCCCGAAACCGAACGCGCGAGCCACTATTTCTGGGCCAGCTTACCGCAACAGTTCGACGAGTATATCTGGTTCGACAATACCCGAGCGGTGACTCCGCTGGAGACGGCCGAGATCAAGGGTCTTCCGGATACATATCCGTTTGGCGTGTGACGCCATGGCGACCACGTGTGTTCGAGCGAGCGCAATTTCGGAGGAGCATGTGAGCATGTTTAGAATTCCCCATAATGCCCTTGTATTTGTTGGCGATGGCCGAAAGGCCTTATTCCTGCGAAATGCTGGCGACGCGCTATCTCCTAAGCTTATGACAGAGCGGGTCTTTGAGGATGAAAATCCGATGACTCACGAGCAAGGTAGCGACCGGCCAGGACGTTTCGGCGAAGTCGCGCTGCCCGGCCGCCGAAGCGCGGTCGAAACGACTGATTGGCATGATATCGAAGAGCGTCGGTTTGTTCGAAAGGTTGTCGTAGCCATGGAGCAAATGGTCCGGACGAGCAAAGAGAATGCCTTCATCGTGGTGGCACCGCCAAGAACGCTAGCTGAATTGCGAAACGCGTTCCATCCCGATGTGAAAGCTTGTATCGTTGCTGAGATAAACAAGGACCTGACGAAACTCACCGTCGGTGAAATTGAAAAGAACCTATTGAGAGATGCCTGAGGGTCACCCTGAGCGATTGCAAGTTCGCAACTTAGTGTGAAAGAAATGTCGGCACAGGAGGCTGCAAGAGCATGCTTCTGGTAGCGCCGCCGAGGACAAATTCGCGGAATCGGGAGTGTCCATAAGCACCCATCACCAGCAGATCACCGTTGCGCAGCTGGACGTGAGATCTGAGGACTGTCCCAATATCTCTCCCAGCCGCATCCACGACGTCGAGGATGACTTCCACGCCATGCCGGGCAAGATACTTAGTCAGCTCAACACCAGACCGCTTGGTATCAATGGTTTTCTCATTCGTGACAGTCAGAATGAAAACGTGCTTCGACAGTTCCAGAATTGGTAATGAATCGGCTATCGCTCGCGACGACTGCCGGCTGAAATCCCAAGCCACAACCACATTGTCGAATGAAGTTATTGCCGTAGGCTTTGGCGGCAGAACGATAACTGGTCGTCCAGAATCGAAGATAAGAACTTCTGCATACCATCTCTCGTTGCCATCCGTATCCGCTATCGGGACGACGGTTAGATCCCGCAGGCGCGCATAATCAACCAATACATCCGGCACATCAGCGGTCGAACATTTTTCGAGGATCGTATCCTGAAGGATGTTGTTGCTCACGGCAGCGTCTTGAAATTCCGCCATAACGTCTTCAGCATTGGTCGCACTTTTCCGTAGCTCGGCTGCGACCATAGCCGGGATGTTAAGTAGCGCGTTACCCAACGGGCTTGCCGGTGCAGGTACTCTGACTTCGTAAGCGATCGCCGAGACACGTGCCTCAAGGGCGATTGCCAATTGAATCGCGCTTTTGATGCTAATGTTTGGCGTGCGTTCGGGGTACGTCGTTAATACAACTAAAACATCCTTGAATGGCATCGTCTACTCCCGACACCGACTAACGTCTCGAAATTTTCTATGGTTTGCAGCGTTTTGGTTGATCTATCTCAAAGTATTTCGATATTCGAATGTCGGTGCCTCGCTCGTAGGAAGAAGGACGGCAATTCCACCAAAGAGGGTTCCGAAAATCTATGATGGTTACCTCCAAGAGGAGCTTTCGATCCGACTGTGTTCCAATCTTAACTCGAAAGAGTGATGGGCCGTCTTGAAAAAATACCGCTATCTAGCTCGTAAAGGAACGTAGACTAAATCCAACTTTTTGCCTTTCTTTGCTCCCTCACATAGGAACGGATCATGCTCCAGGCCGCATGGGAAACATGCTACTCTGCCCGCGAAGGATCAGACGCGCCAGATAGCCGGTGTGTATTCATATTTCCCAAGTGCTATGGATGTCCTAAAATCACATCTCCGCAACGTATGTTCACCGCGGTTGACGACCCAATGAAGTCAACAGTTATACAAAGCTGGCTGGCTAGGTTACGAGAGCCAACTTAAGCGCACCATTGCTTAAGTGCGCTGCTGTCGGGAGAATGCGAAATGGATAAGTTTATTCATGACGAAAATCTCAAATTGTACCGGAAAGTTCTTGCCGAGACGTTGGACGAGGACAGGAGGCGTACAATTCTCGATCTCATCCGTGAAGAGATCGCCAGAGGTGAACTTCCTGCCTCCGACAGAATGATTACTTCATCAGTGAAATGATTAATTCATCAATGAAAAGCAGTCCGTAAGTGCATCTTACAATGCGGTCGCTGCTCAATAAAATTTTCGTCATGGCGTAGTTTTATTATCATACGGTGCGGGATAATAGTCCGCGTGATCATATGAATGCCATCCGCCATTTCAATGTCGCGTCATTGCAAGTTTTATTTCTGAAATCTGCGAGGATCATATCCTTCGTCTTTGACTGCGATTTAGGAACGTATGAGCGGCCTGCTTTAGGCTCCTGCAGACAGTGATCCCAAGCTTATCCAGGACGGCATTGTCGACCGTCGCGCGCATGCCCCGCGTGAAAGCTTGATCCAGCGCAAACCACCCGTCCTCCGATTGTATGAATGAATACATTGCATGCGATGAAGCGTTCATTGGAGGATCGAATGAGGTTTCGCCGATATGTATTATCCTTGTTGATAGCTGTCGTCTCCGTGCCAATTGCCGGTGTATCGCCCGGAGTTGCGGAAGGTGGGAACGAGAAGTATGTCCCGCGGCTGGCCGATATCATGAGTGTCGCCCAACTGCGGCACATGAAGCTCTGGTTTGCTGGTGAGTCTTCGAATTGGGAGCTCGCAGCTTACGAACTTCGTCAGTTCAGGGAGAGCTTGATCGAAGCAGCCTATCTGTATCCTGGCATTCCAGTTTCAAATGTGACGACGATGGCTGCTCCTATCCAGGCCGTCGCCGATGCCATCAAGGCAAAAGACGGTCGAGCATTCGCAGGCACCTTTGGCTCACTGACGGCCGAGTGCAATGCCTGCCATCAGTCGATGGACCGTAGCTACATTGTCATGAGGGTGCCGACTGCGTCACCGTTCAGCAATCAGGTATTCCCTGTCCAATCCAAGCCATAGTCAGCCTGGCCTGACAAATGGAAGTGGAAATCATGAAGGCTGGAAGGTTTGGATTCGCCGTGCTTATGTTGTTCGCTGGGGGCATTGCTGCGCCTGCGCAGTCCCAGGAGTCCTCTGCAACCGACCGAGTTGCCGCTGGACGCAAGCTTGCGGGAATGGTCTGTGGAGCCTGTCATGTAGTCTCACAACAGGGTGACGAGGTTCCTATTCTGAAGGTACCCGGGCCCAGTTTTGTGGTGCTGGCGCGGCGTCCGGCATTGACTGAACAATCATTGCGTGACTTCCTGAACTCAAGTCATCGCACTCTTGGACCCGTCAAAGCGATGCCAAATCCCCGTCTTGCGGACTATCAGATCGATGAGATCGTGGCGTATTTCATGGCGCTGAAGGCCGCAAAGTAGCTTCGCTTAGAAACGATACCGGGAAGTGTTCTAGTCGGGAGCACGCGGCTTGCACATTCGGTATGGATTCCGCCACATAGATCCGAAAAGCTATGAGCCTTCGTCATGTCGTGGCATTCGGAACAGGGTTCTCACCATGCGGCCATTTCCAGTTTCGGATTTGCGGCATGTCTTCGCCGTACCGGCGGACATGGTGGGTATGTTCGATCAATGCGCCACGAAGCTTTTGTTTGACGTCGGCTGCTGCGATGCAGAGGGTAGGCACCCGATCGATAGCCTCAATCGCTAGGTGATAACGATCGAGCTCATTCAGAACCACCATATCGAAAGGTGTTGTGGTCGTGCCTTCTTCCACGAAGCCCCGAACGTGCATTCCAGTGTGGTTGGTCCGGTTGTATGTCAGGCGATGGATCAGGTAGGGATAGCCGTGATAGGCAAAGATAACCGGCTTGTCACACGTGAATATCATGTCGAAATCGCGATCGCTGAGGCCGTGCGGATGCTGATCTTTCGGTTGCAATGTCATGATATCGACGACGTTGACGACGCGAATCTTTAGTTGCGGAAATGCCTTTCGCAGAAGATCCACCGCGGCAAGCGTTTCAAGTGTTGGTACATCGCCGGCGCAGGCCATAACCACGTCAGGCTCGACGCCTTCCGTTTCCGTGCCCGCCCATGTCCAGATGCCGATGCCGGCGTCGCAATGTGTCGCTGCCTGCTGCATGGTGAGCCATTGCGGCGCAGGCTGCTTGCCGGCCACAATTACATTGATGCGATCATAGGTCCGCAGGCAATGGTCTGTGATCCAGAGCAGCGTATTAGCATCGGGTGGAAAATAGACGCGGACAATATCGGATTTTTTGTTGGCGACGAGATCGACGAAGCCAGGATCCTGATGGCTGAAACCATTGTGGTCTTGGCGCCAGACATGCGATGTCAGCAGATAGTTTAAGGAGGCGATCGGATGACGCCAGGGCAGTCCGCGGGAAACCTTCAGCCACTTGGCGTGCTGGTTGAACATCGAATCCACAATGTGGATGAAAGCCTCATAGCAGGAGAAGAGGCCGTGTCGCCCAGTCACGAGATATCCTTCAAGCCAGCCCTGGCAAAGATGCTCGCTCAAGACTTCCATCACCCGACCATCCTGAGCCAGATGGACATCGTAGGGTTCGATGCGTTCCATCCAGACCCGCTCGGTGACATCGAACACCGCATCGAGGCGGTTGGACGCGGTTTCATCCGGTCCCATGATGCGGAAATTTCGTGTTTCCGCATTCAGTGATACGACCTCGCGCAGAAATTTCCCCATAACACGCGTGGCCTCGGCATCGACTCTGCCGGGGCTTGGCACTTTCACCGCATAGGCGCGAAAGTCCGGTAACCTGAGCTCGCGTTTCAGCAATCCGCCATTGGCATGCGGATTGGCGCCCATGCGGCGGTTGCCGACCGGGGCAAGCGCCTGCAGCTCGTCGCGCAATCGGCCGCTTTCATCGAAAAGCGTTTCCGGCTGATAGCTTTGCATCCATTGTTCAAGCAGTCGCAGGTGCTCCGCATTGCCACGAGGATTGGCGATGGGCACCTGATGCGAGCGCCAAAAGCCTTCGACCTTTAAGCCATCGACTTCCTTGGGGCCCGTCCAGCCTTTGGGACTACGAAGTACAATCATCGGCCAATTCGGACTTAAGGTCATCGCGCGTAGGTCCCTCGCGGCCTTCTGAATAGCGTGGATTTTGTCGAATGCTGTGTCCAGCGTCCCCGCCATCAGGCGATGCATCGCGGCTGGCTCGTCACCCGCGACAAACAGCGGCTCATAGCCATAGCCCAGAAATAGACTTCGTACCTCGTTGTCGTCCATCCGACCGATTATCGTCGGATTGGCGATCTTGTAACCATTCAAATGCAGGATCGGAAGCACGGCGCCGTCATGCACCGGATTGAGAAACTTGTTGGAATGCCACGACGTCGCAAGCGGCCCTGTCTCGGCTTCGCCGTCGCCAACGACGCACGCGGCAATGAGGTCAGGATTGTCAAAGGCCGCGCCATAGGCGTGCATCAGGGCGTAGCCGAGCTCGCCACCCTCATTAATAGATCCCGGCGTTTCCGGCCCGGCATGGCTTGGAATTCCTCCGGGAAATGAGAACTGGCGAAACAGTTTATGCAGGCCGGCGGTATCTTGGCTGATATCGGGGTAGATCTCGCTGTAAGTGCCTTCAAGATAGGTGTTGGCAACCATGCCAGGTCCGCCGTGGCCGGGGCCGCAGACGTAGATGATATTGAGGTCGCGCGCGCGGATCACACGATTGAGGTGAGCGTAGATGAAGTTAAGGCCGGGAGTGGTCCCCCAATGTCCGAGCAGTCGTGGTTTGATATGTGCAGGCTCGAGCGGTTCACGCAGTAGAACGTTGTCGAGCAAATAAATCTGACCTGCCGACAGATAATTCGCGGCGCGCCAATACCGATCGAGCAATTCCATATCACGTAATTCTATATCGCGCCTCGCTGGTTCAATAGTAGGTGGATTCGAGGTTCTCATGTCAGCGTTTTCCTATCAGCCACATGATGCAATAATTTCCGATTTTTCTGCCGGGTTGTCATTCTCCAGGTGCTTGAATTCTCGGTGCACTGATATCTTGTAGCAGGGCCAAAAACATTATGTCACCGTTTCCCGCGCGCATAATCCAAATCAATTCTGATCTTCTGGACCTGACTTGATCTGCATCAACACGCGGGTGGTCCCGATGTTCAATTAATTATCGTATTGAAGCAGAGGTCTTTACGATTTGCGATGTTGGCAAGCTGAACAATCGAAATCAACGATGAAAGATCAAAATATCCCAGCGCCGGCGCATCCCCATAATCGCCGAGAGCGGTTACCATGGCAGCAGCCGAAGGCAATCGAGGAAGATGCAGAGGCTGTGCAGCGGGTGCAGGATATACTCAAAAGTCCGAGCTACCGTCCCGCTGACACCGACCTTGAGTTTCTCGCAGGAGATGATCTGCGCGGCGTGCGCTTGCAGATCGATTACCTCAAACCCGAACTTTTTCTACGTGAGCACAAGATCGAGCAAGCGATTGTGGTTTTCGGCAGCACACGGATTTGCGAGCCGGCGGCCGCGATGCGCGAGGTGCAGAGGTTGCGCTCGCTAGCAGAGACCAGCGATGATGATAGCGGGCTTCGGCGTCGACTTCAGGTTGCAGAGCGAATTCAAGCCAAAAGTCATTACTACGCGGTCTCCCGTGAATTCGGGCGTCTTGTTGCAGCAGCCAATAGGGGCCAGCGCCACACCGCCATTGTGACCGGCGGCGGTCCCGGAATGATGGAGGCAGCCAACCGTGGAGCGTTCGACATCGGAGCAAAGTCGGTTGGACTGAATATCAGTCTGCCGCACGAGCAATATCCAAATCCTTATGTGACGCCGGAGCTCTGTTTTAGCCTTCACTATTTTGCCCTGCGCAAGCTTCATCTTCTGTTGCGAGCTAAAGCGCTGGTCGCGTTCCCGGGCGGTTATGGCACGTTGGACGAGATGTTTGAGGTTCTCACGCTCATACAGACGCGAAAGATCAAGCCCATTCCCGTGGTGCTGGTGGGTGAGGACTATTGGCGTCGGGCTGTAGATTTCGATTTCCTCGTCGATGAGGGAGTTATCGATGCTGAAGATCGGGAGCTGTTCTGGTTTTCCGAGACGGCTGAGGATGTATGGAACGGCATCTTGCACTGGTACGACGCGATCGGTGAGCCTTTACATGCGATGCCATGATCGGTGCTTACATGGATCTCAGTGTGCCTATGCGGATTTAATTTAGGCGAGTGGATACAAGGGGGAACGATCTGAAAATATCCTTTCATGGAGCGAATCGTAACGTCACCGGTTCTTGCCATTTGGTTGAATGCGCTGGAAAGCGAATCTTGATCGACTGCGGGCTATATCAAGGTAGCCGCGAGTTGGAAGATGAAAACACCAAGGCTTTCGGCTTTGATGCTGCGAGCATCGACTATGTGTTGCTGACCCACGCGCATCTGGATCATTGCGGCCGCTTGCCTCTATTGACCAAGCGAGGTTTTCGGGGAGAGATCATTACAACATCTGCGTCGCGCGAGTTGACGCGATTGGTTCTGCTGGATGCGGCCTACCTCATGGAAGAGGATGCGCGCCACCGGGCATCGAGAGGCAACCATGAGACTGAGAACAGAAACGCGAAAGACCCGCTTTATTCGACTTTGGATGCGCTGAACTGCCTCGACAACTTCGGGAGGACCGCGACTTATTCCGAGGTTCTTGACGTTTCCCCAGGCGTGAATGCTACCTTCATAGACGCTGGGCATATTCTCGGCTCCGCCAGTGTTTTTCTACAGCTTTCGGAAGGTGGTCATTCGACAAGCATATTGTTTTCAGGCGATCTCGGTAACGCGGGTCGCCTGCTGTTGCGTCCCCCTGCAACGCCGCCCCAGGCTGAGAATGTTGTAATGGAAACCACGTATGGAGACCGACTGCACAGGTCATTTAGATCATCCGTTGCGGAGTTGTTTGCAGCGATAAAAACAACATTCGAACGAGGGGGGAACGTCATTATTCCCACCTTCGCGGTGGAGCGAGCGCAAGAGCTGCTCTATTTCTTGAGCGAAGGCATTAGCAAGGGTTTGCTCGCGGAATCGACGCAAGTATTTCTCGATTCGCCAATGGCTATTTCCGCGACAGAGATTTTTCGACGTCATCCAGAGTGTTTTGAGCCGGCAACAGCGGAATTGTTTAGAAACGGGCAGGATCCATTTGATCTGCCTGGGTTGCATTTTACCCGGGAGGCGGCTGAATCCGTAGCTTTGAGTAGCATTCGGGGCGGTGCTGTTATCATGGCTGGATCGGGAATGTGCACTGGTGGGCGCGTACTTCATCACTTGCGGCATAATCTAGGCAGCGAGAAGTCTGCCATTGTGTTCGTTGGCTACGCAGCCGCTGGCACTCTGGCGCGTCGCATCATCGATGGCGCCAAGCAAGTGAGAATCTTCGGCGAAGATATTTCGGTTATGGCGCGCATCTATACCATTAACGGTTTTTCCGCTCACGCCGACCAGGCTGAATTGCTAGCTTGGCAAAAGCAGTCCGGCGCGAAACGCACCTTCCTGGTTCATGGCGAAGAAGACCGCATGGTTCAGTTCGCGGCGCATCTTGGCAATACTCGCGTCGAGATGCCGGAGCAGGGCCAGTCTTTCGAATTGTGATCTTGCCGGAGACTGCATGATGGGCTTTCAGGGCAATATCAGGAGAAGAATATGAGCCGCCTTCGCGCGCACCCTGAGAACCATCTCATCGATCGGGTCGGATGGCTCAGAGCTGCCGTTCTGGGAGCCAATGACGGTATCATCTCGACCGCGAGCCTGATCGTCGGCGTTGCGGCGGCGGCAGCGACGCGAAACGATGTCCTGATTGCAGGTATTGCGGGATTGGTGGCCGGAGCGATGTCGATGGCGGCAGGCGAGTATGTTTCTGTCAGTTCGCAGTCCGATGCTGAGCAGGCTGACCTTGCACGGGAACGCAAGGAGCTGAATGAAAACCCTGCGTTTGAACTCGACGAACTTGCCGAGATCTACGTCAACCGAGGCGTCGACAGGTCTCTGGCACGGCAGGTGGCTGGGCAGTTGATGGCGAAGGACGCGTTGACCGCTCACGCGCGCGACGAACTGGGAATCTCGGAAATTACGTCAGCGCGCCCCGTCCAGGCAGCGCTTGCCTCGGCTGCAATGTTTTCGGTCGGCGCCGCCATGCCACTGCTGATGGTTATCGTGTCTCCGGGCAATGCGCTGGTACCGATTGTGTCCGCGGCATCACTGGCCTTTCTTGCCATTCTGGGAGCGATCGGCGCAAAGGCCGGTGGCGCGAACATTCCGCGAGCCACCATCCGTGTGACGTTTTGGGGGGCGCTTGCCCTGGCACTCACCGCCGGTATTGGAAAGCTGTTCGGGACGGTAGTCTGAAAACTCCGGCTAAGCAGAGGTCATTCGAAATGTTCGCCGGATTCTTTCTTCGGGCCCTGTTGGTGTTGTTGCCGGCTTTCGGTCTTTGCCTTGGCTTTGCCATGCCGCTGCTCGGACTGCCGGCGTGGCAGGACCGTGTGTGGGCGGCGTTCACGATCCCGGTTCTGATCGTCCTCGCTTACGACATTATTGCAAGCCTGCGACGGGGTGAGGTCGGCCTTGATATTGTTGCAGCTCTGTCGATGGCGGCAGCGCTTGTTGTTGGGGAGGAACTGGCTGCGGTCGTCGTCGCGCTGATGTATGCCGGCGGGCAATTTCTCGAAGCATTTGCCGAACGCCACGCGCGCCGCGAGATGACAGCGCTGTTGGCGCGGGTACCTCGAACTGCCGTCCGACACCGGGCGGAGAGCCTTGAAGAAGTCTCGTTGGATTTGATCGTACCCGGCGACCGTCTGCTGATCCGGCACGGTGATGTGATCCCGGCCGACGGTGTGGTGGCGAGCGGGCTTGCGGTGCTGGATCAATCGGCGCTCACCGGAGAACCGATCCCGGTCCAGCAACGCGCCGGCGACGAAGTCATGAGTGGGTCCACCAACGCTGGCGAAGCGTTTGATCTCACCGTATCGCACCGGGCCGCCGAAAGCACTTATGCCGGTATCGTCCGCCTGGTGGACGGGGCGCAGCGCTCCAAGGCGCCGATGTCGCGACTCGCCGATCGTTTCGCGATAGTCTTCCTTGCTGTCACCGTGCTGATTGCCGCCGTTGCCTGGTTCTTCACCGGCGATCCGGTACGTGCGGTCGCCGTTCTCGTCATTGCTACGCCGTGCCCTCTTATTCTCGCGGTGCCGGTCGCCCTCGTGTCCGGGCTTTCCCGGGCGGCGCGACATGGCATTCTGATCAAGGGAGGCAAGGTGATCGAAGCGCTCGCGCGCATTAATTCGCTGATTCTTGACAAGACGGGCACCCTCACCGACGGCAGGGCAAAGGTCGTAGCCGTCAACGTATCGGCCGACGCGGATCCCGCCGAGGTGTTGCGCCTTGCGGCCTCGCTGGATCAGGCGTCCAAGCACATCATCGCCCAGACCATCGTTGCCGAAGCGCAGAACCGTCGGCTTAAACTGGCGATACCATCCGACGTTGTCGAAACGCCCGGCGAAGGAGTTCAGGGCGTCGTTGAAGGGCGGTCCGTTGCGGTCGGCGGGATTCAGTTCGTGATGTCGAAATTGCTGCGAGGGATGGAAAATTCCCTCCAGCCAGCAAGGTTTGCCGGCGCAGTGATTGTCGCCGTTGCCATCGACGGCCGTCTGATGGGCGAGATAAGGCTGGCTGATGAATTGCGTTCTGGCACACGATCTCTCCTGCAGCGGCTGAGAATGCTAGGAGTGCAGCGCATTGTTCTCGCAACGGGGGACCGGAGCGACGTTGCGGACGCCGTTACTGCAGGACTGAAATTAGACGCGGTCCGTTCGGAGCTGACGCCGGACCAAAAAGTCCTGGTTGTGCTCTCCGAGCGGAAAAACGGTTCGGTCATGATGGTCGGCGACGGCGTCAACGATGCGCCGGCACTGGCGGCAGCCGATGTCGGCGTTGCAATGGGAGCGAGGGGCGCTACGGCGTCTGCTGAGGCCGCCGACGTTGTCATTCTGGTCGATCACCTGGATCGCATCGTGCCTGCCATGGAGATCGCCCGACGTTCCCGCTTCATCGCGTTGGAAGGTGTTTTTGTTGGAATGGGGCTCTCGCTAATCGGGATGGTAGCCGCGGCATTGGGCTATCTCACGCCGGTACAGGGGGCGCTGATACAGGAAGCCATCGATGTCGCTGTGATTTTGAATGCGCTCAGGGCGCTGGGCGGCCGATACGATGCACCGCATTGAAAAGCCCCTCGAATTCCGCAAGCGGTCTGTAGCGAAAAAGATCGTCGCAGCAGCCCCATCAATAGGGAGCGCGCCCCCTTTGGCGACTCGTCAGGTGGTGCGATTGCGAGTGGCGGTCTGGTACAGCGCGCGCGCTCCGACATCGAGCATGAAGCCGAGAATCCCGATCATCAGCACCGTGGCCATTAGTTCGGAATAAGCAAGGCGATCGCGGGTATCGAGGATGAAATAGCCAAGCCCGGCTGAGACGCCGAGCATCTCGCACGGTACCAGCACGATCCAGACGATGCCGATCGCCAGCCGAAGTCCGGTCATGACGTAGCCGAGCACGCCGGGAAGGATGATGTATAATAGTGTTTCCCAGCGCGTCGCGGCCAGGCTGTCGGCAAGGCTGAGCCAGCTCGGCTGCAGCCGCCGTACGCCCTCGGCGGTATTAAGCAAGATTGGCCACACCGCTGCGAACGCCAGCATGAAATAGATCGGCCGGTCGCCGACGCCGAACACCATCACCGCGATCGGCATCCATGACAGCGGCGAGATCATCCGCAGGAACTGGAAGGCCGGCGAGGTCGCGGTATTGAGACGGCTATAGCTGCCGATCGCGAGACCGAGCGGCACGCCGATCAAGAGCGCGAAGCCGAGGCCGATCAGCACCCGGCGCAGGCTGACCAGGATATGCACCGGCAGATCGGGCTGGGTCAGCATCGTCGCGAGCTTGGGGATCGCAGTAATCGGTGAGAACTGCCGGATGAATCCCTGCGAGGAGGCCACCACGTCGGTGCCGAGCCACCATAGCAAAAGCAGCACGACGAGCCCGCCAACGCCGAGCAGGCTGTTTGTCAGCGCCGGGGGCGGCCGCGACGGCCTGCCATTGCTGCGGCCTGCGCCTGCCTGCGCGCGCTGCGATGGCGCAGATCCGTTCAGGCTATCGCTGGGCCAGCTTGTGCTCATGCCACGATAGTCTCGGTGCGGGTGAAGGATTCCGGCAGGCCGAACGCCGCCATGCCGCCCGCCGCGATGACCGCCTTCTTGACGAAGCTGTCATCGACCAGTTCGCGGCCGGCTGCTGCCGGATCGAGCCTATTCAGGAAGGCGCGATCGCCTTCGACCAGCGTATCCCGCAGGCGCCGGATCAATTCCTCGGTGTAGCTCGGATACGGATAGGGCTGGAAGTCGATGCGGCGTTCGCGCCAGTCCGGATGCTTGATCGCGCCCGCCTTGATGTAGGCGGCATCGTCGGTCTCGGGCGGCGCCAGTACCTTGGTCAGCACTTCGACGCTATGGGGCGTGTACTGGTTGGGATTGTCCTTGGAGAGCAGCGCCGCTGTCTCGGTGCGGTGTTCGCGGGTCCAAAGCTGCGCCTTAACCATGGCGTTGACCGCACGCTGCACCCATTCCGGACGCTGCTGAATGTCGCGCTCATGCATGAACACCAGGCAGCAGGCGTGGTCCTTCCAGACATCGCCGGTGAAGCGCAGGATCTTGCCGACCCCGAGCACTTCGCTCGCCGCGTTGAACGGCTCGGCAACGATGTAGCCGGAAATCTGCTTCGAGGCGAGCGCCGGCACCATGTCGGCCGGTGCCATGACGATGAGGTTGACTTCATTGGCGGCTGGCGTTCCGGTGCGCTTCGACACCGGCGTGAGGCCGTTCTCGCGCAGCAGGATCTGCAGCACCACATTGTGGATCGAGTACCAGAACGGAATGGCGACGGTGGTGCCGCCAAGCTCCTTGACGCTGTTGATGTGCGGCAAAACACTGAGGCCGGAGCCACTGGTGTGATTCCAGGCGACCACCTTGGCCGGCGCCTTGCTGCCGAAGCGGGCCCACACCGTCATCGGCGACAGCAGATGGACTGCGTTGACCTGGCCGGAAATGAAAGCTTCCAGCACCTGCGCCCAGCTGCGCAGGCGCACCGGCTTCTCCGCCTTGATGCCTTCCGCCTCGAAGAATCCCTTGCCGTGCGCGACCAGAAGCGGGGTGGCATCGGTGATCGGCAGATAGCCGATGCGCAGCGGTGCGTCGGCTTCCTGGGCTCGTGCTTCATACGCCTTCAGTAGCGGCAACGCGCCGCCCGCCGTCAGCAGCGCGGACAGGCGCAACATCTGGCGGCGAGAGATGTCGTAGCGGGAAAATTCTTCGATCGACATGGTTGGTCCCTTGAATCGTTATTTTGTCGCGCGATACCGCTGCGTCGCTGGTTCAGTTGATGCGTCGCTGAGTTGCGCCGCGCAGCCGCGAAAGGATCTCGACGCGAATGGCGCCAAGCTCGGCGATGTAATCCTCGCGCGGCGTTGGCAGGTCGATGCGCCACTCGCCGATGGTCCGTGCCGGTGCCCCGCCAAGCAGCAGGATGCGGTCGGAGACCAGTAGCGCCTCGTCGATATCGTGGGTAATCAGAATCGCCGCGGTGTGGAAATCACGCACCACCTTCAGCAACAGATGCTGCATCTCGGTGCGGGTCACTTCGTCGAGCGCGCCGAAAGGCTCGTCCAGCAGCAGGATCTCCGGCTTGCGCGCGAGGCATCGCGCCAGCGCGGCGCGCTGCGCCATGCCGCCGGACAGTTGGCCGGGGAAGTGGCGCCGCGCGTGCGCAAGGCCGACCTCGCGGATCGCGACGTCGACGCGGGCTTTGCTTTCCGCCGGTGTGAGATCCGGCTGGCGCTTGAAATTCAGGCCGAAGGCGACGTTTTTCTCGAGCGACAGCCATGGCAGCAGGCTCGCGTCCTGGAAGGCGATGGAGACCCGCGGCGGCACGCCTTGAAGCGGCCTGCCGTTCATCGTCACCGCGCCGTCGGTCGGCTTCTGCAGCCCGCCAAGCACGCGCAACAGGCTTGATTTGCCAACTCCGCTCGGGCCCAGCAGGCTCACGGTCTCGCCTGCGGCAAGCTCGAGATCGAACGCCTCGACGACCGGCTGGGACTGGCCGGGGTAACGCAGCATGACGCCGGCGGCTTCGAGAACGGCAGCCTGGCGCGCCGATGGCGCGGCAGCGGATGGTACGGTTGCAATCATGCTGTGGCGCCAACGGCAGCCGGCAGTTCCTGAATCCGCAGCGCGAGCTTGAGTTGCACGAGGCTGGGCGTCACCACCGGAATGAAAGCGGCCTCGCGCAGCCGGCGCTGGAACCCTGCGCCGGGCTCCGATAGATAGACCCGGCCACCTGAGGCCGAAAGCTCGAGTTGAACGGCCTGCACAGCGATCTCGGCGAGGCGAATGCGCAGACGGAACAGGCTTGCCGGCTGTTCGATGAAGCGGATTCCGCTGAGGCCGTCGCTAAGTGCGGCTTCGGCGGCGGCCAGTTCTGCGGCCAGGGTGACAACCGGCTCACTCAGGATGTCGCGATCGCCGCTGACTTTGGCAACTGCTTCTGCGAGCGCGCGGCGCGCCAGCCCGATCGACAGTGCGCACTGCATCGCCAGGAACGCAGGCCGTACCTTCGGCAGCCATTCGGCTGCATGCGGATGGATGATGCGATCCTCGCCGATGCGCACGCCGCCGATCTTGAGCGCTGCGGTGTTGGATCCGCGCATCGCCATCAGATCGAGATCGGACGAGCGTTCGAGGCCGGGATCGTCGGAAGCCAGCGCGGCGATGAAGGCGGGAGCGCCGTCAGCACCTTTGACGGCCATCGCAACATGGAAGCCTTCCACCGGCAGGTTGGTTACCCAGGGCAGACGGCCGTCGAGCTGCAGTGCCGTGCCGCTCCGCTGCGCCTGCACCGACAGTTCTTCGATGCCAGAGAGGAATTTCATCGCGTTGGACAGGCCTGTGGCACCGCCACGCCGGCCAGCCAGGAGGTCCGGCAGCAGCGCCTTGCGCAAATCCGCGTTCGGGCTCTGCAGCAGATATTCAACAAAGGTGCGGTGACCCCAGAACACGAATCCGGCGGTTAGCGAGTGCTCCGAGACCTCGGCGATGGCCGCAACCGCGTCGGTGACATTGCCGCCGCTGCCGCCCGATTGCGCTGGTACCCCGATGTGAAACAGGCCGGCCTCCGCGAGTTTCGGCAGAACCTCGGCGGCGATATCGGCTGTGGTGTCGAGACGAGAAGCGCTGGCGTCGAGCCAGGCACGGAGGTCGGAAGTCAGATGCGTCACGGCGATGTCCTTATCGGTCACTCGGCGGCGACGGCGATGGGACCGCTCCACGCATAAGGCTGAAGCTGCGGGTTCAGATCCGGCTGTCCGAGATTGTTCGCGAAGTTGCACAGCGTCGCGAGGCTGACGCCGAGCACCACGTCGAGCGCGTTGGCATCGTTGAAGCCGGCGGCGCGGAACGCCTTTAATTCGGCGTCCTCGACGCGGCCACGGCTGCGGATCACGGCGCGGGTGAAATCGGCGACGGCATTGAGTCGCGCATCCGGCCCCTGTGCGCCGCTGCGCAGCGCGTTGACGATGGCTTCGTTCAAATCGGCCTTCTTGTAGGCTACCGCGGTGTGACCGGCGACACAGAAGCCGCAGCCATGCGTTGCCGCGGCCGTGATCTGTACGGCCTCGCGCTCCGCCAGCGTCAGACTGCTGCGGGCATTGATGCCGCTGACGGTCTGATAGGTCTCCAGCGATGCCGGCGAATTTGCCAGAAGTCCGATCAGGTTAGGCAGAAAGCCGTTCGCCTTCTCGGCATTCTGGACGCGTTCCCTGGCGGCTTCGGGGGATGTTGTGGCGGTGTGAATGGGCAGGCGGGTCATGTGCACTCTACTGATCGCATCGACCGAGAGGTGGCCGGCGCAAAGGGCGGCGGCCACCTCTCGGTCAGGTTATGAGAATTTTGATGTGGTGATGGTGGAACAGGCAGCTGGCCTGGGCAACCCGTTCGGGAAAATAACAAAAAACGAACTGCTTATCCGGCGGCTAGGAGAATGGTGCTATTTTGATCTGCAAACAAGGAAGAAGATTGTTTCAAGATCGGCTGTGAGGGGGGAGGTGTCTTCATTGTATGCAGCGACCGAGCGCGGCGTCTTGGGGGTCCCGTTTTTCGTTCTTGAACAACCGAATTCTGACAGACGGGGGTGCCTGTCGTCCCAATCATCTGACGGGGAGTTGCGAGTTTGTCGAACTGTGTCCAAAGATCTTCGACGCGATGAGAGAATGTTCGGCGCGCCTGTGAAATAAAATGGGAAATAATTTTTCCCCTTATGCAGCATTCGCGATGCGCTCATTGCTATTTTTCGCGGCCACTCGACATTGTGCTGCACCATCGCCGATGACTTCCGGCCAGATCAAAAGCAGTATCATGAGTGTCATTGAAATTCAGAACAGCGGAAGCCGATTCGACTTCCGGATTCCGCGCGCCGATGGCCTGGCGCGTGCACTTCCGACGGCGATCGAGGACGGGCATATCGTCCATGATTTAGAGATCGATGCGCAGCCCGGTGAACCGGGTTCGGCTGAACTGGCGGCGCCGGAAGGTCGTATTCTGAAGATTCTTCTCGGCGACGGGAGTGAAGTTGCCGAGGAGGCTGCCGAATGAGCACCCTGGAAGCCAGCACTGCCAACGCACCTGAGAACTTTCGTCATGCGATGCGAAGGCTTCCCGGTGGCGTAAGCGTGATCACGGTTGGAAAGGGTGATGACGTATCCGGCCTGACCGTGACGTCATTATCGTCGCTTTCCATCGAGCCCGAAACCGTGATCTTCGGAATCAATCGGAAATCATCCTCGTGGCCGATATTGTTACGTTATGGCGTGTTCGGCGTAAACGTGCTGAACGCTAGGCAGGTCGGGATTGCCGAAAGGTTCTCAGGGCGCGGCGGCGTGAAAGGGGCGGAACGTTATCTCGGCGCGAGATGGATGACAAAAACAACTGGTGCGCGGCTTCTGGCGGATGCGCTGGCGGCGCTCGATTGCGAGGTGGAGGACATTATCGAGCGTCATTCTCATGGTATTGTTATTGGTCGCGTACGTTATGCGCTTCTCTCGAGCAACCGCAGCGCGCTGGCGTACTGGCAGGGGAAATATCTGGAAGTGACTCAGAATTCCGTCAACGACAGGTGGGCGGACATTATTCCTGACGACATGGCCGCGCAGCCATAGTCATTGTCTTGCAGGCTGATCTCTCAACTTGCGGCACTTACGTGCCGGCACGCAGACTTTGGATTCTCTCGCGCAGGCCAGCGTGCTGCTCATGAGGGGGGAGGCGGCGTCCCATGGCACACAACCGATGGCCTCAAAGTGGACATTTGTTACTGCCCCTTAACAGACATCGTATGCTCCGACCAGCCTTCATACCCGGAGGACAAAAGATTGGGCGAACGGATCACGTTTTGTTCTGCACGAATTTCACTGTTGAGGCAGGCCATTTTCCTTCATGACCGCTAATGGAGAGGCGCAAACCATGAAGTTCGTCGAGAGATAGTGTCTGTACTGTTCCGGCTTTCCCATCCGTGAGGACGACGGCTTTGCCGACGAGTTCAGACGACGCTTTCTCGAATGCGAGGAGGATTGCTGATACGTGAGAATTCATAACGGTTCCCATATTCCCGTGAATGTTTTTGACCCGTGATGCTCGCTGATCCACCAAACAAACGTTGCGATCTGCACGACGCGAGAGGTGATGGCTGCTCGCCTGGATACGGGATTTTAAAGTCTTATCTAGCCGACCGAGATGGAGCCATATTGACCTAAGTCAATAACAATGGGCCTTCGCGTCCAGAAAATGCCACTCATCTGCTTGCGGTGGGGCAAAATCATGGACTTTCTTTTCAAGGAAATCCAGCACAGCCCGCTGCTCTTGATGCTGGTGGTCGTAACTATCGTGCTGGTCACGGAGAAAGTAAAGCCGTCCGCTCACATAGTTTTGTTTGCGCTCTCCATCCTGGCTATTGTTCCACTTGCCGTTCTCCTGAGCCACGCAACCGAAAGCGTTGCTGCGAAGACAGGTGATGTGATCGGTGGTCTGCTCAATGCAACGTTGGGAAATCTGACTGAGCTAATTATCGCGGTAGCCGCGCTTCACGCCGGAGAGTACATGCTGGTCAAGGCGTCGATTGCCGTCGCCATTGTTACCAACTCGCTTTTTATGTTGGGAGCATCGTTTTTGTTTGGTGGGCTCCGACATCACGTTCAAGAATATAATCGCGCAGGAGGAAGGCTGTATTCCGCATTGCTATTGATGGCAACCATCGCGCTCCTTGCGCCAGCAGCGGTCGCAGACCTTGATCTGGCACGAGGCGATGTGATGGCGCAGAATCTCAGCGCAGGACTCGCCGTTTTGCTCATATGTGCCTATGGGCTTGGTCTGCTGTTCTCATTGAAAACGCACAAAGAGCTGTTCGTGAGCGAGGATCACGGTGAGGCGGATGAAGCCGGTTGGCCGATTGGATTGGCGGTCGGCACACTGATTGTCGTCACGGTGCTGGTTGCTTTGGTGAGCGAGATATTCGTTAGTTCGGTACAGAAAGCGGGAGAGACCTTGGGAATGAGCCCTGCTTTCGTCGGGTTCATCATCGTCGCGCTTGTCGGCGTCGCGGCCGAAATGGCCGTCGCATTTTCTGCGGCTCGCAAAAACCGTCTCGATATGAGTGTAAGCATAGCGCTCGGGAGTGCTTCTCAAATAGCTTTGGCGAGCGAGGTGCCACGCCCGCGTGCAGATGAGCAATTAAGACGCTTTCACAATAACGAGTGCTTCAGCAATTTTTCCGATAGAGCGCGATCGGTGAGGTATATAGGCATCAAAGTAAGCGCAATCGCCTTTTGCAAGTTGATAGAGTGATCCGCCGTATTCAACCTCCATCTGCCCAGATAGAACGAAAATAATCTCCTGGCCTGAATGGTTGAACCGCCTGTCGTTCTCGAATTTGAGCGGCGGCCGCATAATGAACGGCTCCATCGTTTTGAACTGTTTGCCTGGAGCCAGCATTTCATAATCGTATCCTGAGCTGCTGCCACCGCGCATAAACGATCGGCGCTCAGTTGATCTTACGATTGAAATGGCGCCGTCGTATTGCGCTTCCCCAATTAATTGCCCGACCGATAGCTTGAGGCTTTCGGCAATTTTCATTGCGGTCGAAATCGACGGCACCGACAAGCTTCTTTCCACCTTCGAAAGATAGCTCTTCGTTAGTCCTGAAGATCTCGCGAGTGCGTCAAGTGTAATTCCCCGTTGTTTCCGCAGGAAAGACATTCTTTCTGCAAGGGTTACCGCATTCGAAGGTTCGGCATTCTTTGCGTGACGAATGGGTTTGGTGGGCGTTCGCGCCATCAGACGTCCTTAAATTCAAAGCGGATATTATGGCTGATCTGGAATTTAGTCATAATAGCTTCCAAACAAATAGCTTGTGCAACGCAGTAACGCAATTGGACACCTCAACGAACTATTGAGCTACATCAAGTCTCTCTTGACACAAGGTGTCCTATAGGATCGAATTTGGCTACCTGTGGACAAGGGACACAAAAATGGAAGCCAAAGTCAGAGATAAAGACGAATACCATCGCCAAACTACGGAACGCATGAATAAACACTTTGTGGTTCCTGAATGGTCGGTTCGCCAAAAGCTGGCGCTTGCCTGCCGGATTCTTGCGTCCGAGGGGCACGATTCTGGTCTGGCTGGTCAGGCCACAGCGCGGGGTCCGAAGGATGGCACCTATTACATGCTCCGTTTCGGCCTCGGTTTCGATGAAATCACCGCCGAAAATCTCTTGCTGGTAGATGACGATCTCAACGTCCTCGAAGGCGACGGTATGCCGAACCCGTCCAACCGCTTTCATCTCTGGGTTTATCGCGCCAGGCCGCACGTCAAGGCGATCATGCATACGCACCCACCGCATGTGTCCGCGCTGTCGATGATCGGTGTCCCGCTCGCTGTGTCGCATATGGACACATCCCTATTCCACGAAGATTGCGCCTGGCTGCGCGAGTGGCCCGGAACTCCAATTGGCGATGAGGAGGGGCGCATTATCTCTGATGCTCTCGGCGACAAGAGAGCAATCCTGCTTGCTCATCATGGCCAGCTTGCAGCGTGTGAGACGCTCGAGGAAGCAGCTATTCTGGCTATGTTCATTGAGCGGGCCGCAAAACTCCAACTCCTTGCCATGTCGGCGGGCACCATTCTGCCGGTTGATCCTGCGCTGGCTCAGGAAGCTCACGATTATCGGCTCAAGCCCAAAGCGATTGCTGCAACTTTTGCCTACTACTCGCGCCGCATTCTCTCCCGCGACGCCAGTGTAATCTAGGCAGCTCGCGCCTTTGGGCGCGAGTTTTTTTACGACCGATTGTTGCCCGGTAAGGCTGAGCCGACCGCGTGTCTCCGTGGCGACATCAACGTCAAGTGATGCGCTCGCTTGCTTGTTGTTTAAATCGAGCTTCGTGCAAGTCGCTCGGTTCTAAAGCGTGCGGTTTGCTACTTTGTCGAGGAATTTACGCTAGCGCTCAGTACGGAAAGCGGAGGAAATGGAGATGGGGGTCTCACATCGAACGATCGATTTCGCTGTAGCAGCGCTCATATTATTTATTGGCTTGTCCGTAATGGTCGAAAGTTACCACCTGGGTATCGGGTGGGTTAAGGACAGTCCAGGATCAGGGTACTTTCCATTCAGGATTGGAGCAATCATATCGCTCGCGAGCGTAGGAATTGCACTTCAGGCACTGCTGAACAATACGTCCGAAGCTCGAAAGCCCTTTGTTGGGTGGAGTCGCTTCAAGCTGGTTCTCGCAGTTTTCATTCCGACTGCAGCTTACGTCTTGGGAGTCGGCTTTCTTGGCATCTACGTTTCTTCAGCTGTTTTTATCGCGGGGTTTATGCGCCTGGCAGGGAAGTTTAGCTGGCTTATGACCGTCGCAGTAAGTGGCGCGACAGTGACTGTCTTGTTTTGGCTGTTTGAGTTCGAGTTTTTGGTTCCGCTGCCGAAAGGGCCTTTAGAGGCGCTGTTCGGATACTGAGTCCCCCAAAACGACAAACCGAGGGTGAGTGAGTTGGACCACATCTTACCGCTATTTCACGGGTTCACTGTTGTTCTGACCTCATACAATATCACCTTGATGTTTTTGGGCATCTTGCTTGGTATCGTGGTCGGCGTGCTGCCAGGTCTCGGAGGGCCAAATGGTGTGGCGATCCTGTTGCCGCTCACCTTCTCAATGGAGCCGACATCGGCAATTGTGATGTTGTCCTGCATATATTGGGGGGCGCTCTTCGGCGGAGCAATCACATCGATCCTTTTCAATATTCCTGGCGAGCCATCGTCTGTCGCGACGACGTTTGACGGCTATCCGTTGGCGCAGCAGGGAAGAGCCGGCGAGGCGTTAACGGCTTCGTTCAGCGGGTCGTTTCTTGGGGCATTGGTCGGTGTGTTGCTCATTACTTTTCTGGCGCCCCTGGTTGCAAAGTTTGCCCTCCGATTTGGGCCACCGGAGTTTTTTGCTGTCTATCTTCTGACGTTCTGCAGCTTTATCGGCATGGGCCAGGAGTTGCCGCTGAAGTCGATCGTCGCGATGATGCTGGGCTTCGCCCTGGCGGTGATCGGAATGGATACCATGAGCGGGCAGATGCGCCTGACTTTTGGTTGGACAGGCTTGATGCAGGGCGTCGACTTCCTCATTGCTGTCATTGGATTGTTCGGTATTGGCGAGATTCTCGTGACAATGGAGGAGGGACTAGCGTTCAAAGGCAAGAGCGCAAATTTGAGTCCTAAGATCGTTTTTCAGACCTGGATAAAGTTACCGAAATACTGGGCTACACTCATTCGCAGTTCATTGATCGGATGCTGGATGGGCGTCACTCCCGGCGGCGCTACCGCTGCATCTTTTATGGGTTATGGCATTGCTCAGAAGTTCTCATCCAATCGAGATAAGTTCGGAACGGGAGAACTGGAGGGTGTTCTTGCACCCGAGACCGCTGCGCATGCTTCGGGCACCAGTGCGTTGTTGCCGATGCTAGCTTTGGGAATTCCAGGATCTGCTACAGCGGCGGTGCTGCTCGGCGGTCTCATGATTTGGGGTTTGGAGCCGGGGCCGCTGCTATTTGTCGAACACAAGGATTTTGTGTGGGGCTTGATCGCCAGCATGTATCTTGGAAACATTGTTGGGCTGATCATTGTTCTTTCGACAGTGCCGCTGTTTGCTGCGATCTTACGTGTCCCATTCCCCATCATCGCTCCCATCATCATCATCTTGTGTGCGATCGGCGCTTATTCGGTACACAACTCTGTGCTGGATGTGTGGTTCATGCTCGCGTTCGGTGTCCTAGGGTATCTGTTCAAAAAACTGGGATATCCGTTGGCTCCGCTCGTGCTTGCGTTGGTGTTAGGTGACAAAGCAGAAGATGCCTTTCGGCAGACCATGCTGGCCTCTAAAGGGGATCTTACAATCTTCTGGTCGAACGGGTTGGTCGGAACGATCACCCTTCTGGCGGTCATTCTTCTTTTCTGGCCGGTAATCGTCTCACTTTGGCGCAGGATGATGTCACCAAACCTTGGGCCAGTTTCGCCTTAGTTACTTTCTCTATGATGTTTCGGATAACACTCGGGAGCTGGAGGAGAATCATGACGCTCAAAATCACGCGCTGTTTGGTGCCCAATCGTATGTCTATGCTTCGGTGGCTATGTGTGGGCACCCTGCTTGCATTCACCAGCGCGGCCCAAGCTGCGTGGGAGCCCACGAAGTCGATCACCTTTGTTGTTACCGGGGGCGCCGGCGGCGGAGCCGATCAGATGGCGCGGCTTATCCAAGGTATTGTTTCCAAATATCGACTTAGCAAGCAGCCAATCATCGTTGTCATTCAAAATGGCGGCGGCGGCGGCCAAGGCTTTCTTGATATCAAAAATAGTCCACGCGATGCGCACAAAATTTCAATCGTGTTATCCAATCTCTATTCAGTTCCGCTCTCAACCGAATTGCCATTCAATTGGCGTGACACAACACCAGTGGCGCTTATGGCTCTCGACCAGTTCGTGCTTTGGGTGAACTCTCAATCACCCTATAAAACCGCGCAAGCGTATATCGACGCGGTAAAAGCAAGTCCCGGTACGTTCAAGATGGGGGGCGCGGGATCCAAACGTGAGGATGAGATCGTGACCGCGCTTATCGAAACTACAATCGGCGCGAAGTTTACCTTCATTCCATACAAAGGCGGAGGAGAGATCGCTACGCAGCTGGTTGGTGGGCACATTGATTCCGATGTGAATAACCCGGTCGAACACGTAGCACATTGGCGGGCCGGTGAAGTCCGTCCGCTTTGTGTTTTTGACAAACAACGGATGCCGTTCAAGGAAAAAGTCACAGCCAGCATGTCGTGGGGCGATATTCCAACCTGTCGCGAGTCAGGAATTGCCGCCGATTATCTGATGTTACGTGGCATCCTTATGCCCAAGGGCGTAACTGCCGATCAGCTTGAATACTACGTCAACTTGTTACGTCAGGTGCGTGAAAAGCCAGAGTGGAAGGAGTTTGTGGCGAAGGGAGCGTATAAAGATACGTTTCTGGTCGGGAGCGAGTTCACAAAATTTCTGCAACAAGACGAGCTGCGTCATAAGGAAATTATGAAGAAGGCGGACTTTCTCGCGAAGGGCGGTGACGGTTCCGCAAAGTAGTACTAAGTCCCCTTAGTTGGATTGCTGTGGCTCACGGGCCTGGGTCTCCAAATTTTAGAAGACCGCGTGTAACTTGGAGTTGATTTACTCCAGAGGTTTGATGCGCGGATGAAGGAGATGCTTGAGCAGGGGGCTGGTAGCTTCTATGAAATCGTGGCTATCCAAATATGGAGCAGTAAATGTGCACGCCGGCAGCCAGATCGACCAAATCGCTTCCACAAGCAGAGGATAATATCCGGAAGTGGCAAACACGCCGGAGGGCGTGATGCGCATGAGCTTTAAGTCCGACAAGTACATCGTTTGAAAGTCGTGCCATGGTCCGAGCGACAATGTCGCTCGGACCATTCTCTTCAACTCAATGGGGACTTGATGCAGCTCTGGTTCGCGTAGACCGACAGCCTAGGATCACAGCGCTTGGTCGAGCTTAAGCCGCTTTGCGAGTTTCTCCGCCGTTTCCTTGCGCTCGCTGTAACGGTCGGTGAGATATCCGGATACGCCCCGCGTCAACAGCGTGAACTTCATCAGCTCTTCCATGACGTCGACGATGCGGTCGTAGTAGGGCGACGGCTTCATCCGTCCGGCCTCATCGAACTGTTCATAGGCTTTGGCAACTGACGACTGATTGGGGATCGTAATCATCCGCATCCATCGACCGAGGACGCGGAGTTGGTTCACGGCATTGAACGATTGAGAACCGCCGGACACTTGCATGACGGCCAGCGTCTTGCCTTGCGTTGGGCGAACCGCGCCGACCGACAGCGGAATCCAGTCGATCTGCGCCTTCATGATCCCGGTCATGGCACCGTGGCGTTCCGGACTGCACCAGACCTGGCCTTCCGACCAGGTTGACAATTCGCGAAGTTCCTGGACCTTCTCATGGCTCGCCGGGGCGTCGTCCGGAAGGGGAAGGCCGGAGGGATCAAAGATCCTGGTTTCCGCCCCGAAGGTTTGAAGAAGACGAGCGGCTTCCACCGTGGCGAAGCGGCTGAATGAGCGCTCGCGCAACGATCCATACAGCAGAAGGATACGCGGCCGATGGGTTGGCATCGGGCGATGCAGCATTCCTGGATCGGGAAGGACGAAGGCTTCGGTGTTGATGTTTGGCAAATCCTGCATCTCAGTCCGCGTTGATGATCTCGCCGTCTTCCTTCACAAACCGCCCGATATGCGGATTCGGGAGAATGGACAGCACTTCTTCGGAAGGACGACACAGCTTGACGCCTTTGGGCGTCACGACGACAGGGCGGTTGATCAGGATTGGATGCGTGATCATGAAGTCGATGAGTTCGTCGTCGGTCCACTTAGGATCGGCTAATCCGAGAGCATCGTACGGCGTTCCTTTCTGCCGGAGCAGGCCACGAGGGGAGATGCCCATTTGGGCAATCAACTCGACCAGCTTTTCGCGTGACGGCGGCTGCTTGAGGTATTCGATGATTTCCGGCTCAACGCCGCTTTGGCGGATCATCGCCAAGGTGTTACGGGACGTTCCGCAACCCGGATTGTGGTAGATGGTGATGGTCAAAGGATTGCCTCCTGGGCGAGTTGGGGTTTGGCTTCGTCCGCATGCAGGAGCCAGCTGATGAGAGCCATGCCGACCAGAGCGCCGCAAAGCTCCGCGATGATGAAGCCCGGAAGGTCGAGCGGGCGGATGCCGGAAAACGTGTTTGTGAGCGCGCGGGAGATCGCCACTGCAGGATTTGCGAAAGACGTCGAGGCTGTGAACCAATAGGCGGCCGTGATGTAGAGGCCGACCAGCCACGGGACCGCGGTGCGCTGAAACCGGATTCCAGCAAGAATGGTCACGACAAGACCGAACGTGGCGACGCCTTCGGCAAGCCATTGTCCGCCGCCGGTGCGGACCTTTGCCGAAGCTTCCAGCAATGGCAGCGCGAACATGGCGTGTGCCACGATGGTGCCGAGGATGCCGCCGACGATTTGCACTCCAACATACCAGATGCCGTCACGCGCACTCATTTCCCGTCTCACTGCGAAGACCATCGTTACCGCAGGATTGAAATGCGCTCCCGAGATGGGGCCAAGGATCGTGATCAACACCACAAGGATCGCTCCCGTGGGCAGGGTGTTGCCAAGCAGAGCCAGAGCCGTGTCCCGGGTTAAGGTCTCGGCCATGATGCCAGACCCGACGACCGTTGCGACGAGGAGGCCGGTTCCGAGCAATTCCGCGACCGCTCTGCGTGACAGGCTGTAGCCGTTCATCAGCTGGCCTTTCCTTGTCCAGTGGTCGAGCCGTCCAAACGTCCGATTTCGCGCAACTTCGTCCCGAGTGAAAGCCGATCGATGCTTGCAAGCGGAAGGTTTGTGAACAGGCTGATGCGATTCTTCAGATGGCGAAACGCGGCGACGAATGCGGCTGCCTTTTGGAAGTCGGTGCCTTCGACAGCGGCAGGATCCTCAATGCCCCAATGTGCCGTCATCGGTTGCCCCAGCCAGACCGGGCAGCTTTCCCCGGCGGCGTTGTCACAAACCGTGAATACGAAATCCATCGCCGGGGCATCCGGGGCAGTGAATTCCTCCCAGCTTTTGGAGCGCATGCCATCCGCCGGATATCCGAAACTGTTCAATACGCTCAACGCATACGGATTGACGTTGCCCTTAGGTTGGCTGCCAGCCGAGAAGGCACGGAAGCGGCCGTTGCCATCCTTGTTCATGATGGATTCCGCGAGGATCGAGCGGGCGGAGTTGCTAGTGCAGAGGAACAGGACGTTGTAGACGCGGTCAGGCATGGGACTTCTCCTTCTTCGGAGGCGGGCAGCAAGGGACGAGGCTTTCGAAAATGGGAGCGCAAATTTCCTGACGGCCGCCGCAGCAGTCCTGCAGCAGGAAGACGGTGATCGCCTGAAGGGTGGTGAAGTTCGCCCGATACACGATCGAACGGCTGCGCCGTTCAGATGTCACCAGATCGGCTCGCGTCAGCACGGAAAGGTGGGCCGAGAGCGTATTCTGCGGCACCTTAAGGAGCCGCGCGAGATCGCCGGCGGCCAATCCCTCGGGTTCATGTCGTACCAGGACCCGGAAGGCCTCAAGACGGGTTTGTTGCGCAAGGGCGCCCAGCTTCAGGATGATCTGTTCAGATTCCATATATCCAGATTTATGGAAATACTCGGTTTTGTCAACTGACTTCGGAGAAATTGGAAGTGATATATTTCTAATATTCTAGAAATATAGTTTCACTTCAGTGCGTCAACGCCTCACCATTTCCAAATGAAACTCATCGACGCTGCATCACGCCTCGAGGCCCTTGGCAATCCGACCAGGCTCAGGATCTATCGAACCCTTGTGCGAGCTGGGCAATCCGGAATGCCCGTCGGGCGCCTGCAGGAAAAGCTGAAGGCCGCGCCGTCGACGTTGTCCCACCACGTCAAGTCGCTGGTGAGCGTCGGCTTAATCCGGCAAGTCCGAGAGGGAACGACGCTCGTTTGTCATGCGGAATACGACACGATGCGCGGTCTGGTGGGTTTTCTCGTGGCCGAATGCTGTGCCGACGAAACAAGTTCTGGATGCAACGAGACAAAGACAACTCCATAGATTTTTTCGGTCTTTAATTTCGATTATTCTAGAAATATGGAGATATGGGATGCTGTCGTCAAAGACTGTAGCCATCATTGGGGAGGCCCCGTCGGTCTTGCCGCCGATGCCGTTATCGATGTGACCGGGACATGGTCCTCGCCTAACCCTGCAGGCGTGAACGGTCACACGCGCTGGGCGAGCGATGCGGCGCAGCATTGTCGCCGAGGTCGCGTTATCGTTAATCATCCTCGCGCTGGTTGCCTTCTGGCGTTTCACACCGCCGCCGCGCTCGCTCCTCGAAGTCTTCGCGGCGCCTGCGCATGCACACTTCCATGCCGGGCCAGCGATGACCGACCTTCGCTTCGATGCGCAGCTCGATGGGACACGGACGATCTACATTACACTGCTTGACAGTGCGTCCGGTCCGCTGGACGTGGAGGCTAGGTGCGCCCGACAGATCTCGATTGACTTAAGTCGACACCGCGCAAAGCGCCATCCATGTCACCAAGCGTGACACTGGCCCCGTGCACGCCAATCGTTGTTGAAATGCTGGAGGCAGAGAGGTTGAGCCGCGCTGCTTCGCCCGTCCGCGATCAAATCGACCGGCAACTAATCGGCCCGGTTGAGCGGAGTAGGGGCTGAGTAAACCCAGCCGGGCCATAACCGCCGATACGCAACGCGGCGGCATGAAAACAATGTGCCGCTCTCAATTCCTTCTCCATTACCTGAACGGGGTATTGAAGCGAGGATAGCGTTTCGGGCACCATGATAATGGTGCGCTGCGATCCGATGTATGGCGATGGCCTATGGCATCGACCATTCTTCGCCGGCTGTTACGGTGATAGACTGTCGCCGGGTCTATCATCCTGGGTCTTGCGGGAACGTGGCCGGAGTGGTGCCTGTGAATACTTCGCGCGGCATCGTTGTCTTGCTATCCGCCGGACTCTTGTTCGGGGCCGTGCGCGCATCCGCGCAACATCGGCACCCGCCGCAGGACGAGCCAATCCACGAGAAGTTTTATTCGACATGGATGCGGCCGGACAATCCTCAGCTATCCTGCTGTAGCCGATACGACTGCTATCCGACCGAAGCCCGCAACGAAGACGGCGTCTGGTTTGCCAAGCGTCGTGAAGACGGTCAGTGGCTTCGTATCCCGCCTGAAAAAGTCGAGCACAACCGAGACAATCCCGACGGGCGCAGCCATCTCTGCGCACCGCCACCTGAGCGTGCATATAGCACGGACGTTTTCTGCTTCACCGCCGGCAACGGAATGTAATTCAACTGCGGTGCCCGCCTTGAGCGGGCCATCCCTAAATTTGTCCGGCGCTGTCATGGTGCAGACGTTTTTATTTCGTCAGCTTTGGCCCCGTGTATCCCGCACGCGCTCAGCCGCTTCTACTGCCTTCGCTTCGTCCATGATCTTCAGTATTGTTCTAGTAATCTCTGGGTGCACACGGCCTGTTTCAAGGTGTTCGGCAATAACTTTCTCGATGTCCAAAATCACCTTGGCGAGAATTTCGGCGTTGGCCATCGGCCTCTCGCAAGCTTCCTGCGGGCCAAATGAATCGCCTCGGCATGGTTTGGCTCCGACATCGACTTTGGGTCAGTCAACGCCTGCATGGTGGCTATCCGCACGAAGTCCAACCATGGGCCGCCGTGGTTTACTGCGTTCAGCAGTGCCTCGGCAACCGTAAGCCACGCCTCGCTATCCTGTTTAGATTTTGGGAGCTTCAGGATATACGACCAGACATCGCTTAAGGTTTTGAGTTGACCGCGGCCGGGTAATGGCACGGGGGACTTGAGGGCGGTTGACCACGGCATACGCAACTCCGCGCTACAAGACGTGATTCAAGCGTGGCCGCGTGAGTTGGTTCCGGACTGTCAGCCGTTGATCGGTCTGACTTGCGTTCCTGACGGGTCCCGCTCGAACAGGACGTGTTAGCCATCCATATCGACAGAAGTCAAAGCCATTACCTCGTGGTCCGCGATCATCGGGAAAGTGAGAGGTCCCTTGGGTGGACTCAGGAGGAAGCGCGTTGGCGAACTTCAGATCGGTTGTCGGTTATAGGTCATCAACGCTGACATAGCTGTCTAGGGAAACGTTTGCATTTGTGCAATCGGAGCCTACGCTCGATAGCGCTTTCCAACCAATCTGGAGGAGTTTTCCATGAGCACGATACATGCTGATCGAGAACCCGGAGTTGGCCTTGGCTCGGCCATGGTGCACGCATTGGCTAAGAACTGGTGGTTGCTGTTGTTGCGCGGTATTGCGGCGATCATCTTCGGCTTGCTCGCCTTTGCCTGGCCTGGCTTGACCCTGGTGACGTTGATTTTGCTCTACGGCGCATACGCCCTTGTGGACGGCGTGCTCGCGATCGTTGCAGCTATTACCGGTGGTGTTCCGGGCTCGCGCTGGTGGCTGGCGATCATCGGTTTGCTTGGTATTGCGGCAGGGCTCGTGACGTTCCTGACGCCAGGTCTCACCGCGCTCGTGCTGCTGTTTTTTATTGCCAGCTGGGCGATCGTGACCGGGGTATTTGAAATCATAGGTGCCATCAAACTACGTAAGGAGATCGATAATGAGTGGCTTCTGATCCTGGGTGGCATCATCTCCGTGCTATTCGGTGTCGGTGTGATGCTGGCCCCGGGTGCCGGTGCGCTCGCGCTCGTCTGGGTCATCGGCGCTTATTCTGTGGCCATGGGCGTGATCTTCGTCGCACTGGCGTTTCGGTTGAGGAAGCACTCTCACTCTTAGCGGGAGTTCGTACGGTAACGAGGTCGCGCCTCCTGGATCGAGTTCTTTCGCTTGGTTTGTTGGCGGCGATGGTATGCCTTGCCCTCTTGGATGTTTATCCCCCTGAACGACCGACGAGGAACTCGCGGGATACTTTGGTTTCGAGCACCATGTTGCCGGACATATCCTCTAGCCTGCGGCCGACCAACGCATGTCCTGCCTCGTGAACACATGCCCTGATGAACGCCGCGTCGGACAAGCGAATTCGAGGCGCGCCATCGTGATTGACGTTGCCCCTCGGGCTTAATCCAGGTTGAAGTTCGCTCTGGCCCACGACGAGCGACCAGAGGATGAAGCGTAGTCGCTTTTCGGAAGAACAGATCATCGGGATTTTGAAGGAGCACGAGGCCGGCGTTTCGGTCGCCGATCTGTGCCGCAAGCATGGCGTCAGCGACGCCAGTATCTACAAATGGAAGGCGAAGTTCGGCGGGATGGAGGTCTCGGAGGTGAAGCGGCTGAGGACGCTGGAGGACGAGAACACGCGCCTGAAGCGGTTGCTGGCCGACGCGTCATGCTGGACAATGCGGCGTTGAAGGACCTTTTGGGAAAGAAATGGTGACGCCCGCGACCGAGCGGAAAGCTGTCGCGCATCTCGTGGATGCCTACGGGATGAGCGAACGGCGGGCGTGTAAAGCCATCGGCTACGGATGATGCCGGCCTTCGCCGGCGCCTGAAGGCGATCGCCCATGAACGTCGCCGCTTCGGCTATCGGCGTCTGCATGTTCTGCTCAAGCGGGAAGGCTTCGTGGTGAACCACAAGAAGCTGTTCCGGCTCTATCGGGAGGAGAAACTCGCGGTGCGCCGCCGCGGCGGGCGCAAGCGGGCGATCGGGACCAGAGCGCCGATGCTGGTCCCGATGGCCCCAAATGACCGCTGGTCGCTCGACTTCGTCTCGGACCAGCTCACCGCCGGCCGCCGCTTCCGCATCCTGACCGTCGTCGACGACTGCACGCGCGAGTGCCTGGCGCTGGTGACCGATACCTCGTTTTCTGGCGCCCGCGTGGCGCGCGAACTGGACCGGCTGATGATCGAGCGCGGCAAGCCGAAGATGGTGGTCAGCGACAATGGCAGCGAACTCACCAGCAACGCCATCCTGGCATGGGCTGATCAAAGCCGCGTTGAATGGCACTATATTGCGCCGGGCAAACCCATGCAGAATGCCTTCATCAAATCCTTCAACGGGCGGCTCAGAGATGAATTGCTCAACGAGACATTGTTCACGTCATTGGCACAGGCCCGCGTGGCGCTTGCCGGCTGGCGCGACGATTACAACGACAACCCTCCACACTCGCGGCTCGGATGGCAGACGCCATCCGCATTCGCGCAAACCTTCTCGCGCCGGGATCTGGCGCTGCGCAAGCTGATCGGCTCCGCGCCAGCTCCCGACGCTTCCACCGCCCACACCGCCTCAAGAATGGTTTGGCGTCTAGAGAGGTCGACGCTCGGGTGACAAACGCTATACCGTCTTGGTCATGTTGCTGAACCTCACCACGTCAGACAGTTATTCTGAACGGTTCAGCTTGAAATTTAAGGAGTACTGAACGCCTTCGCGCATCTCGGCAATTATCGCATCAACGATCTCAGTGTTAGATCGCTCGAAAAAGTCGGGATCCTTGTCGGTTTTCATTTTGAGCACTACGTCGAGCCGACGCGAGACGTCTTCGACGAGATCGCGACGTAGCTTGCCCGTACGGTCCTTGGAGAAACGGACACCGTCAGTACGGTCGCGCCAATCATGGTCGCCAATAAATTCAATTCCTCCCAACTCAAGCGCGCTCCTCACAGGTTTGGCATATCTAACTGCACCCTGTAGTGGACCCGCAGGTGTCGCACTTCATGCAGGTGCCGTTGCGCACCAGAGTGAAGTTGCCGCACTCGCTGCACATCTCGCCCTCATAACCGCGTGCCTTGGCTTCGGCGCGGCGCTCGGCCTTGGTCGGCGCGGCGGGAGCCGTTGCTGCCTGCGCGGTGCCGGGCTTGCTCCAGGTCTGTGCTTCGAGTTTTTCGGTCGGCGACAGATCACGCTCCGGCTCCGCCTTCAATGCGACGGCGCCTTCGGTCGATGACGTCTCGCCGCCGTGCCGTGCCGCGGTGCCGCTGGAGGCGATCGGCGTGACATTGCCTGATGCGCGCACGTCGGTGTCGGCACCGCCGCGCATCACCACGAGATTGTCGGTGCGCGAGCGGGTGAGGCCCTTCGATAGATAGCGCGCCGCGGGGTTCTGCCCGTCCGGCATGCGGCCTTCTGCAATGCCCTTGCCGAGCGCGTCGAAGCCGCCTTCGGCGGGATCGACATGGGCAAGGTCGAAGCGCGACAGATAGCTGACCGCGAGTTCGCGGAACACGTAGTCGAGGATCGAGGTCGCAAACTTGATGGTGTCGTTGCCCTGTACCGGCCCCGACGGCTCGAACCGGGTGAAGGTGAAGGCGTCGACATATTCCTCCAGCGGCACGCCGTACTGCAGGCCGAGCGACACCGCGATGGCGAAGTTGTTGATGAAGGAGCGCAGCGCCGCGCCTTCCTTGTGCATGTCGATGAAGATCTCGCCGAGGCGGCCGTCATCATATTCGCCGGTGCGGACATAGACCTTGTGGCCGCCGACCACCGCCTTCTGGGTGTAGCCCTTGCGGCGGTCCGGCATCTTCTCGCGGGCGCGGATCACGGTGACGCGCTCAACGATCTTCTCCACGATCTTTTCCGAAATCTGTGCAGCGCGTGCCGCCATTGGCTTGTCGTGATAAGCCTCCAGCGCATCATCTTCCTCCTCGTCATCGGAGATGAGCTGCGCGTTCAGCGGCTGCGACAGCTTGGAGCCGTCGCGATAGAGCGCGTTGGCCTTCAGCGCGAGCTTCCACGAGAGGAGGTAAGCGGACTTGCAGTCCTCCACCGTGGCATCGTTCGGCATGTTGATGGTCTTCGAAATCGCGCCCGAGATGAACGGCTGCGACGCCGCCATCATGCGGATGTGGCTCTCCACCGACAGATAGCGCTTGCCGATTTTACCGCATGGGTTGGCACAATCGAACACTGGATAGTGCTCGGGCTTGAGGTGCGGCGCGCCTTCCACCGTCATCGCGCCGCAGATGTGCACGTTGGCGGCTTCGATCTCGCGCTTGGTGAACCCGATCGCGGCGAGCAGGTCGAAGCCCGGTGCAGCGATCGCCTCAGCTTCAAGGCCAAGTTCGTTGCGCAGGAAGTCCTCGCCGAAGGTCCACTTGTTGAAGGCGAACTTGATGTCGAACGCGGTCGGCAGCGCCGCCTCGACCTTGGCCAGCGCTTCGTCGGTGAAGCCCTTGGTTTTGAGGGTCGATGCGTTGATGCCAGGAGCGTTGGAGAGCGAGCCGTGGCCCACCGCATAGGCTTCGATCTCGGCGATCTCGCTTTCGCGATAGCCGAGCGCGCGTAGCGCCTCCGGCACGGCGCGGTTAATGATCTTCCAGTAGCCGCCGCCGGCAAGCTTTTTGAACTTCACCAGCGCGAAATCTGGCTCGATGCCCGTGGTGTCGCAGTCCATCACGAGGCCGATGGTGCCGGTCGGTGCCACCACCGTGGTCTGCGCGTTGCGGAAGCCATGCTGCTCGCCAAGCTCCAGGGCCTTGTCCCATGCAGCCTGCGCGTGCGTGACAATGTCCGCCTGCGGGCAGGAGGCATGATCGAGCGGCACCGGGTTGACCGCCAGCTTCTCATAGCCCGCCGACTGGCCGTGCGCGGCGCGGCGATGGTTGCGGATCACGCGCAGCATGTGCGCGGCGTTCTTTTTGTAGCCGGGGAAGGTGCCAAGCTCCTGCGCCATTTCGGCGGAGGTCGCGTAGGCCGTCCCGGTCATGATGGCCGAGAGCGCGCCGCACAGCGCGCGGCCTTCCTTGGAATCATAAGGCAGGCCCATGGTCATCAAGAGGCCGCCGATGTTGGCGTAGCCAAGACCTAGAGTGCGGAATTCGTAAGACAGCTCCGCGATCGCCTTCGAGGGGAACTGCGCCATCATCACCGAGATTTCGAGCACGATGGTCCACAGCCGGCACAGGTGCTCATAGGCATCGACATCGAAGCGGCGGGTCTGCGGATCGTAGAACGTCAGCAGGTTGGCGGAGGCGAGGTTGCAGGCCGTGTCGTCAAGGAACATGTATTCCGAGCACGGATTGGACGCACGAATGTCGCCGGACGCCTTGCAGGTGTGCCAGTCGTTCATCGTGGTGTTGAAGTGCAGGCCGGGATCGGCGCTGGCCCAGGCGGCGTAGCCGATCTTCTCCCACAGGTCGCGTGCCTTCAGCGTCTTGGTGACCTTGCCGTTGGTGCGGCCGATCAGATTCCAATCACCGTCGGTTTCCACCGCGCGCAGGAAGTCATCCTTCAGCGAAACCGAGTTGTTCGAGTTCTGGCCGGCGACGGTGAGATACGCCTCCGAATCCCAGTCGGTGTCGTAGGTGTCGAAAGAAATGTCGGTGTAACCCTGCTTGGCGAACTGGATCACCCGCTTGATCATGTTGTCGGTGACAAGCGCGCGGCGCGCGAACTTGATCTCGCGGCGCAGGGCAGGGTTTTTCTCCGGATCGAAGCAGTCGTCGCCCGAGCCTTCGCAGTTCACGCAGGCCTTCATGATGGCCTTGAGATGCTTCTGGTTGAGCTTGGAGCCGGTGACGAGCGCGGCGACCTTCTGCTCCTCGCGCACCTTCCAGTCGATGTAGGACTCAATGTCCGGATGGTCGGCATCGACCACCACCATCTTCGCCGCGCGGCGCGTGGTGCCGCCGGATTTGATCGCGCCTGCCGCGCGGTCGCCGATCTTGAGGAAGCTCATCAGGCCGCTGGAGCGCCCGCCGCCGGACAGCTTTTCGCCTTCGCCGCGCAGGCGCGAGAAGTTCGAGCCAGTGCCCGAGCCATATTTGAACAGGCGCGCCTCGCGCACCCACAGATCCATGATGCCGCCTTCATTGACGAGATCGTCCTCGACGCCTTGAATGAAGCAGGCGTGCGGCTGCGGATGCTCGTAGGACGATTTCGACTTCGTCAGCTTGCCGGTCTTCCAGTCGACATAATAGTGACCCTGGCCGGGGCCATCGACGCCGTAGGCCCAGTGCAGGCCGGTGTTGAACCACTGCGGCGAATTCGGCGCGACCATCTGCTTGGCCAACATGAAGCGCAGTTCGTCATGGAATGCGCGCGCGTCTTCCTCCGAGGAGAAATAGCCGCCTTTCCAGCCCCAATAGGTCCAGCAGCCGGCGAGGCGATCGAACACCTGCCTGCAGGAGAGTTCGCTGCCGAAGCGTTCGGCTTCGGGGAAAGCGGCGAGGGCGTCGGTATCGGGGACGGAGCGCCACAGCCAGGACGGGACCGTTTCCTCCTCGACCTTCTTGAGAATCTTTGCGACACCCGCTTTGCGGAAATACTTCTGCGCCAGCACGTCGGAGGCGACCTGCGACCAGAACTCCGGCACCTCGACATTCTCAAGCCGGAACACCACCGAGCCGTCCGGATTGCGGATCTCGCTCGTGGTCAGCCGGAAATTGATCTCGGCGTAGGGTGACTGACCATCCGTGGTGTAGCGGCGTTCGATGCGCATATTCTTCTTGCCCCGTCGTTTGCCGGCGCGCGCCTCTGCCCAGAGGTTACGCCGGAGATTTCAATTTGCGAACTGACGTTCGCACCAGCCATTTCAACCCGGTGGACCCGGCTTTTGTTTGTGATGAACAGGGCGGCCTCGCTGACTGGCTTGTTCTGCCGCGCGGCCCTCGCTGTTCAACGCCCCAAACTGCTTCCCTTTCCACGCCCGCTGATGGGCCTGGCGCGCCCTTTGGAAGGGCAGACAAAGCCGCCATCCGTGGCCTCAACCGGCCTGACGGAGTTGGTTTTCATCGCCTTTTCGGAAGTGTCCGGTGCTTACTCCAAACCTTGCCCCGAACGGATCCAAAGCTAGGCCGACTCCGACGAACCCGTCAAGGATTAGTATGTAATCCTAAATCAAACGCTAAATATGGTGGAAAACAAGATTTTCCAGCGGAAAAGCTCAACGCTGGATGGGTCTCGCTGGCGGAAAGTATGCGTGAGTCCCTTCGGAATCCAAAGGCGAATCCGGCCTTTCCGCGGGTTCCGCGCAGGCCGGTTCGGGCCGTGCGGAAATGCTGATTGGGTATGCAACGAAAGCAGCCAATTCGGGTGGACCATGTGCGCCGCTCGTGGCTTTCTCCCCGTCTTCCACAATGCGGTGGAATCAATTTCGGGGATTGGGATTTTTGGATAAGCGCACGCCTCAAGAGATTGCGAGTCCTTTGGCTGCGCCGACGTCAAAAACGGCATCTGCCCGCACAAGCCGACTTGTGGGCCTTGCCATGGTGACCGTCACTGCGATGTGTTGGGGGACCAACTGGCCAGTCCAGAAGCAATTGATGCAGGAACTGCCGCCGCTGGTGATGCGAGGCGCACCCGGGTTGGGGGGCGTGGTACTGCTGGCCGCCATTGCGACCATGAAAGGGCAATCGCTTCGGGTGCCGCGCGATCAGTGGCTGCGTCTGGTGCTTTACGGACTTCTCAGCGTTGGCTGCTGGATGGCGTTTGTCGGATTTGGTCTGCTCTATCTTTCCGCCAGCGAGACCGCCGTGGTGGGCGCCACCATGCCGGTTTGGGCTGCGGCGCTGGCCTGGCCAGTGCTCGGTGAGCGGATCACGCTCACTCGGCTTATCGCCATGGCAATGGCCTTCGCCGGAATCGTGGTGCTGATGGGAGGCAATGGTGTCGCTGCGACCGAGGCCAAGCTCCCCGGCATTGCATTTGTCCTAATGGCTGCTTTCGGATTTGCACTTGGAGCGGTGCTGTCAAAGCGTAAGCCGCTCGATTTGCCGCCGTTCACGGCTGCCGTCTGGCAGATTGCTATCGGTTGTTTCACCGTTACCCTTGCTGGCATGACCTTCGAGGAGCCGCATTTCGCGCAGATGAGCCACCTTGGCTGGGCGTTGTTCGGTTTCGCGATGATCGTACAGGTCTGTATCGGCTATGGCTTCTGGTATGGCGCGCTGGAGCGGCTGCCGGCCTCGGTTGCCGCACTTGGAACGCTCCTCACTCCGGTGATCGGTGTTATCGCCAGTGCCATTTCTCTTGGTGAACCGCTGGGCATTAGTCAGATCGGCGCATTGATTCTGACGGTAGCCAGCGTTGCGATCGCATTGCGATCTTAAAGCCTTCATGCGTTGCCCATACGAAAACGGCACCGCACATCGTGCGCCGCCGTTGCCGCTTGAATATGCAGTCTCAAATCACGGGCAAGGATAACGATTGCCGTCGTAGTTGAGATAGGTTCCGCTGCGGGGGTCATATGAGCGATAGCGCCGCATGCAATACGCAACGCCGTCGCCCTCGACGTAAGCCGGAGCAGCGTAATATCCGGGCGCATAACCATAGCCATAGGGATACGAGTTGGCGGCGATCGCGCCGCCGATCAAAGCGCCTGCGGCGAGGCCGGCGCCGACGCCACCCCAACCCCAGCCACCGCGATAGCCACCACGATAACCCCAACCGCGACCGCGGTAGTACACCGGCGTAATGTTTTCAGTTGTAGTTGCGTGCGCGGCCGGTGCTGAGAGCGCGAGTGCGGAGGTCGCGGGCAGGGCGTTACCTGTGGAAGCGGCTGCGATTGGCAAGGCCAAAGCAACAGCGGCGATGGCAAAACCTCTTTTCAAGGTCATCATTGACGGTACTCCAGATCCCACTCCGATAATCGGAATTTGCCAGCGGCAACGCACCGGATAGAGGAGCGTTCCCGACGAGTTCCAAATTATCTTGGCTCGAATTCGGGCCGTTCTGGGGCGGTTCCCTTTCAGGAACATTACAAGCTCCGGGTTGGCTGCTGCGGTGCAGGAGGCGCTAGACAAGCGGAAGCGCCAATGGCATCAAGAGTCGTTCGCCGAGACCTTTCGGCCCCGTCTGGGACGCTCGCCATGAAGCTGTTTTTCTTGAGGTTTTTTACCTGGTGGAATGGGTTCACGTTTGGAACCCAGCTTTGGACGCGGCGGTTCGGCGAACTTGTCGGCACCGATGCGGCGGGCAACCGCTATTTCCGGACCCGGGACGGGAAGATCGATCCGACGCTTGGCTTCGAGCGCCGCTGGGTTCTCTATGAAGGCGAAGCGGAAGCCTCCAAGGTGCCGCCCGAGTGGCACGGCTGGCTGCATCACACGGTGGATACACCGCCGACCGCTGAAGACTATCAGCCGCGTGAGTGGCAGAAGCCCCATCGCCCTAATCCGACGGGAACGCCCGCGGCATCCCGCCCATCCGGCTCTACTCTGTCGATCGGCCGTCGTCCGAAGGCGACTGGCGACTATCAGCCCTGGACGCCGGCGTAAGCTTTTCCTCGCAGGTTGTCCTGGCCCTGCTAGCGAGCTTTGGTGGTTCTGCGGGTTGCGCCCTTTCTCCGCCTCAATGGCCGTGTTAACCGGTGGTCCGCGCGCGGTCCGTTGCCTGTAGGATGTCGCGAGCCCGATTCGCCGAGTAGCCGCGCAATGCTTCGAACCCCAGTCTCTGCCCTGCTTGCAGCGTTGATCGCAGCATCGACCGTCGCGTTTGTGCCAACACTTGCGCAGGCCCAGATCGGTAACATCTTCTCTGATCGGCCACGGCCGCCGGCTGCCGTTCCACGCGGCGATCCAATGCAGGAGCCGGACGAGGAAGACGTTCCCGATCTGCCGAACCAGGGACGCCTGCTGCCTGCGCCGACCCGGCCAATGCCGCCCGGACAAGGCGCGCCGCCGCCCGGAGCCGTGCAATCGCAACCGCTGCCGCCGCCACCTGGCGTAGATCAGTCCCAGCCCGGAGGACGGGCGCCGGGGGTTGCTTCCACGCCACCCGGTGCCAATCCTTTGCCGGGTCTGCCTCCCGGCCAGAAGCAGCCGCGGAATGCGCCGCCAGCCCCTGCAACATTGCAGCCGGGCGATGAGATTGTGACCGAGCCGCCGGCGGTGAAGATCGTCAACAAGCGCGCAGTGTTTTCGGGCCTCGACAAGATCACCGGCCGGATTATCAGTTTCGATGCGGAGATCGGCGAGACCGTTCAGTTCGGTGCGCTGCGGGTCAAGACCGATGCCTGCTACACGCGGCCAGCGACAAAGTCCGCCAACACCGATGCCTTCGTCGAGGTCGACGAGATCACCCTGCAGAACGAAGTCAAACGTATTTTCTCGGGCTGGATGTTTGCCGCGAGTCCGGGGCTGCATGGCGTCGAGCATCCGATTTACGATATCTGGCTGACCGATTGTAAATCGCCGGAGGCAACGGTGGCTGCGCAAGGGGATGTCGCCAAGCCGGCCCCGCCGCCTACGCAGCAACCACAGCAGCGCCGTCAACCGGCCTCCCGCCAGCCTGCCGCGGCGCCCGGTGCGCCACCGCGCCCGCCGGCACCCAACAACTTTCCTGGCTTCCGGTAACTCTCAGACGGACGCGGCAGGCCGGCTTGCGATGATCTCCATGATCGCGCTTCCGCTCGGGTTTGGATCGGTTGGCAACGTCATGAAGTTGGCCTCCCGCGCGACTGCCTGATCGAGCATGGTGCGATAGCGGCGGCGCGGCACCTCAACGGCGCCCAAACTGCGTAGATGTTCGGTGACGAACTGGGTGTCGAGCAAAGTGAAGCCGCCCGCGATCAGCCGCGCCACGAGATGGACGAGCGCCACCTTTGAGGCATCCCGTGTGCGGTGAAACATGCTCTCGCCGAAGAATGCGGATCCCAGTGTCACACCATAAAGGCCGCCGACAAGATCATCGTCCTGCCACACCTCGACGCTGTGACAATGCCCGATTCGGTGCAGCCCGGCGTAAAGCTCCCGAATGCGGCGATTGATCCAGGTATCCTCACGGCCCGGCTGCGGCTCCGCGCATCCGTCGATCACCTGGCTGAAAGCGGTGTCGACGGTGACGCGAAACGCGTCCGAGCGAACGGTGCGGGCGAGACGGGAGGGTACCCGAAAGCCCGCGAGGGGAATGACGCCGCGTAGTTCCGGCTCCACCCAGAACAGGGTCGGATCGTCCGCGCTTTCGGCCATTGGAAAGATGCCGCAGGCATAGGCGCGCAGCAGAACTTCCGGCGTGATCTCAGATGCAGCGGATTCGCGCGAACTCATGGCTTGATGATAGCCGGTCGGTGTCGGGTGCGCGACTGTTCCGGTCAGGCTTCGGCCGCAACCTGCGGTTTGGAAGAGACGTCCTTGTCGCGGAAACGCAGCACCATGCGGGTGCCGGAATGCGCCGGGTCGCGCTCGACGCTGGCCTCAAGCTTATTGGCCATGGCGCTGACAATGCGTTGGCCCATGCCGGTGGATTGCGGGTCCTGCTTGGCCTGGAAGCCGACGCCATTGTCGGTAATCGCAAGCTCCATCCCGTCCTGATCGGAGCGCAGTTCGACATGAATCGGGCCTGCGCCTTCGGGATATGCGTATTTCACCGCGTTCATGACAAGCTCGTTGACGATAATGCCGATGGCAACGGCGCGGTCAGGATCGATTTCGATCGGTTCGGCATTCAGTGTCAGGCGCGACATCCGGTTGCCTTCGGCAGAGCGCCGGAGATCTTCGAGCAACGCCTCCAGATACTGATTGAGCATCACGCTGTTCAGATCATGCGAGGTGTAAAGCCTGCGATGCACCTGCGCGACTGCGGCGACGCGGCCCATGGCGTTGGTCAGCGCCGCCTTCACATCGTCATCGCTGCTTGAGTTCGCCTGCAGATGCAGCAATGAGGCGATGATCTGCAGACTGTTGCCGACGCGGTGGTTGACCTCGCGCAGCAGCACTTCGCGTTCGGCGGCAAGCGCGGCATAGCGGTCACGCGCAGCGTGCACCTCGGCCTCGGCATCATCGCGCGCTTTGCGCACGCGAGCGGCTTCCATCGCGCTTTTGACGGCTGTGTGAAGCTGGGCGACGAATTCACCCTGCGTATCCTTGACCAGATAATCGGCAGCGCCCGCTTTCAGCGCCGTGATGGCGATCTGGCTGTCTTGCGACGCGGTGACGAACACCACTGGCGGGGCGTGTGGCAAATTGTAGATTTGTTCGAGTGTCTCGAGGCCGTCGAGACCCGGCATGTGCTGGTCCAGAGCCACCACGTCGATGCCGCCCTGGCGTAGCCGCGCGATGCCGCTGTCTCCATCACTTGAGCACTCGACCTCGAAGCCATGGCGCGTCAGTCCGCGCTCCACCAGCCGCGCGAGGCCGGCATCGTCGTCGATGTAGAGCAGCTTGGGTGCAGGTGATGTCATGCTTTCGCTTGCGGAACCTGGATGACAGAGAAGAACAGACCGAGTTGGCGGATGGCGTTTGCGAAATTCTCGTAGTTAACCGGCTTGGTGATGTAGACGTTGCAACCAAGGGCGTAGCAGCGCTTGATTTCCTCGGCATCATCTGTGGTGGTCAACACCACCACGGGCGCGTACTTCAGATAACTATTCTCTTTGACCCGCTTGAGTATGTCGATACCCGTCATATCGGGCAGGTTCAGGTCGAGTAAAATTAGAAGCGCCTGATTTTTGTGGGCAGCCCCGGTGCCGTCCGCGCCGAACAGGTAATTGATCGCATCTGTGCCGTTGGCGAACGGTACGATGTCGTTGTTCACGCCGGAGCGACGGATGTTGCGCTCGATTAACCGCGCATGTCCTTCGTCGTCCTCGATCATGATGATTCTAACAGGGTTACCCATAGCTCTTTCCTTGTCGTGACATGGTCCACTGGGCGGGCAGTGTGATCGTGAAAGTGCTGCCCTTGTCAGGTTCGGAGGACACCGTGATGATGCCGCCCATGCGGCGCACCAGGGCGCGCACATGCGCAAGCCCGATGCCCTGACCAGGCTTGTCCTGCACGCCTGCGCGCCGGAACAGTTCAAAAATGCGCTGATGGTCCTTGGGGTCGATGCCGCGCCCGTTGTCGGTAATATCGAAAATGACAAATCCCAGCTTGTTACGGCCTTTGATGGCAATGTCGCCCGGGACGCCGGGCTTGAGATACTTCAGTGCATTCTCAATCAAGTTGGAGAAGATTTGTTCCAATGAGAGGCGGTCACTGACGATGTCGGGAAGCGGCTCCACCCGAATTTGTGCATTCGCTTCAGCCGCTTGGTGAGCCAGCGTTGCGACGATCTCCTCAATCAGAGCACGGGTTTCGATCTTTACCGGATTGAATTCGCGGCGGCCTTCGCGGGTCAGGTTGAGAATGGCACCAATCAGCCGATCCATCTTGCCGATCGAGGACTTGATGAAGCCGAGGGCTTCCGAGAAATCCTCGGAGAGTTGTTTGTCTTCATCGGCAAGGCCGATTTCCTGATTTTCATCGGCATCGAGCACGGGCTCGGGAAGTGCTGGCGCCGCCGCAGCAGCGCGGCTGTAGCGCGCGATCCGTCCGAAAATGTCACTGCGCAATTCCTCGAGCTCGCTGGTGAAGCCCATGATATTCACGAGCGGGGAGCGCAGGTCATGACTGACAATGTAGGCGAAGCGCTGAATCTCCTGGTTGGCTTCGCGAAGATCCGCCGTGCGCTCGTCGACAGCCGCTTCGAGATCGAGATTGACGTCGCGCAGCTTCTGCTCTGCGTCATCGCGCGCGCGGGACGATTGACGAACCAGGAATATCGATAGTCCCGCCAGTACGACGATCAGCGCGGAGCCGGTCGTTGTGACGATAGCAGACAGCGACTGGCTGTAATCGGCTGCCTGCGTACGGAGTTTGAAGAGTCGATCCTCCTCCGCGCGCATTTCTCCCGCAACATCGCGGATCTGCCCCATCACGTCCTGAGCGGAAGTTTCAGCAAGGATTTGCTTGGCCTCGTCCCACTTTCCGATGTGTGCGGTGGTGACGGCTCTCCGGAAGATCTCGAAACGCTGGATGGTAAGGGGCCGAATGATATCGAGATTTCGCTGCTGAAGCGCGCTGTCGCTCGTGAGATCTCGCAGCTTCGTCAGCGTGGGGACGATTTGTTGGTCGGCCTCCTCGAAATCGAGACGGTATTTGTCTTCTTGGGTCAGGAGATAGCCGCGAACAGCGCTTTCAGCACGCCGCATCTTCAGCTGGGCGAGGGAGATCTGGTTCTCAACTTCGATGGTATGAACGACCCAGGCCGAATCCCTGCGGGCAAGGTTGATCAGGTAAATTGATGCCGCGCTGATTGCCACGAGCACCGCGAATGCGGCCGCCAGGAGGCCGATCTGTCTCAAGGTACGTCGCCGGGCGCCGTCCCTGGTCAAATGCCCTCTCGCAAGGTGATGCGGGATTTCAAATCCAGACTGCCAATACCCCAGAGCGTTCTATTTTTGTGGTTGTAACCGGAAGCCTTTGGAATGCCAAGAATAAGGGGCTAGGCGGTCTTCTCGTTGCCGCGCGCCAGATACTGTTCCAACCAGTGGATGTGGTAGTCGCCGTCGATGATGCTCGGTTCCCGGGCCAGTGCCCGGAACAGCGGAAGCGTGGTTTCCACGCCGTCCACGACGATCTCATCCAGGGCGCGGCGCAACCGCATCAGGCATTCGCCGCGGGTTTTACCGTGGACGATCAGTTTGCCGACCAGAGAGTCATAGTAGGGTGGGATCGAATACCCCTGGTACACGGCGGAATCGATTCGCACGCCGAGTCCGCCGGGCGGATGGTATTGCGTGATTTTTCCCGGCGAAGGCCGGAAGGTGACGGGGTTTTCCGCATTGATGCGGCATTCGATGGCATGGCCGTTGATCACGATGCCATCCTGAAGGCAAGGGAGATCGCCGCCTGCAGCAACGCGGATCTGTTCCAGCACGAGATCGATGCCGGTAATCATCTCGGTGACCGGATGCTCGACCTGAATGCGTGTGTTCATCTCGATGAAGTAGAACTCACCATCCTCGTAAAGGAATTCGATGGTGCCGACGCCGAGATATTGCATCTCGCGCATCGCGTTGGCACAGATCTCGCCGATCCGGGCGCGGGCTTGCGGGCTGAGAATGGGCGAGGGACCCTCTTCCCAGACTTTCTGATGTCGGCGCTGCAAAGAGCAGTCGCGCTCGCCAAGATGAATCGCGCCGCCACGGCCGTCGCCGAGAATCTGGATTTCGATATGGCGCGGCTTGCCGAGATACTTCTCGAGATAGACCGAGCCGTCGCCGAAGGCGGCCTTGGCTTCATTGCTGGCGGTCGAAAGCGCGAGCATCAGGTCGGCCTCGGTCGGCGCGACCTTCATGCCGCGTCCACCGCCGCCCGCGGCTGCTTTCACCAGGACCGGAAAGCCGATCTTCTTGGCGATCGCCATGACATCTTCGCCGGGCGTGACGCCACCGTCCGAACCCGGCACGACCGGAATCCCAAGCCGCTTTGCGGTCTTCTTGGCTTCGATCTTGTCGCCCATAGTACGGATGTGCTCGGCCTTGGGACCGATGAAATGCAGATTGTGATCAGCGAGGATTTCCGCGAACCGCGCGTTCTCCGACAGGAATCCATAGCCCGGATGCACGGCATCGGCGCCGGTGATCTCACAGGCCGCGAGCAACGCCGGAACGTTGAGATAGCTGTCCTTGGCGGGCGGCGGGCCGATGCAGACGCTTTCATCTGCAAGGCGCACGTGCATCGCGTTGGCGTCGGCCGTCGAATGAACGGCCACGGTCGCGATGCCGAGCTCCTTGCAGGCGCGCAGGATGCGAAGAGCGATCTCGCCGCGATTGGCTATCAGGATCTTGTCGAACATCGCAGCGCCTGACGATGAGAGCAGTGATTGAATGGGTGGTTATTCGATGATGACGAGCGGCTCGCCGAATTCTACCGGCTGGCCGTCCTCGACAAGAATCTGCGTCACGGTGCCCGCACGCGTCGAGGGAATCTGGTTCATCGTCTTCATCGCTTCGATGATCAACAGCGTGTCGCCGACCTTCACCTTGCTGCCGACGTCGATGAACGGTTTGGCGCCAGGCTCGGAGGCACGATAGGCAGTGCCGACCATCGGCGAGGGCACCATGCCGGGATGTTTGGTAATGTCGGCTGGCGCGCTGGCGACCGGCGCCGCCGCGGGCTGTGCAACGGGTGCCATCTGATAGGAAGCTGGCACGGCGGCAGCGACGCTGATGTTCCGCGCGACCCGCACGCGCAGACCAGCGCGCTCAATCTCGATCTCGGTGAGGTTGGTCTCGTCGAGCAGTGCCGCGAGGTCGCGGATAATCTCGCGTTCATCGCTTTGTTTTGTTTTTTCAGGCGATGGGTCTTGCGGCTGACGGGCCATGTTCAATCCGAAGCTTTCTTGAATGACGACAGGTATCAGGCCTTCGCCGCGACGCCGATCTTGGTGGCAAGTCCGTTGATTGCGAGGCCGTATCCCTCGATGCCAAACCCGCACAGGGTAGCGAAGGCGGCCTTGGCGATGAAGGATTGGTGACGAAAACTTTCGCGTGCATAAACGTTCGAGACGTGAACTTCAACCGTCGGAATCTGGACGCCAACAAGCGCGTCGTGGATTGCGATCGAGGTGTGAGAGTAGGCGCCGGCATTGATGATAATGCCTGCGGCCTGCTTGCTGCCCGCCTCGTGGATCAGGTCGACAAGTTCGCCCTCGCGGTTGGTCTGGCGGCATTCCGCGGTCAGTCCGAAGCGGGCGGCGGTCTCCCGGCACAGCTTCTCGACATCGGCGAGGGTCTTGCGGCCATAGATGTCCGGCTCACGGGTTCCGAGCAGATTGAGGTTCGGCCCGTTAAGCACGTAAATCGTTTTAGCCATTCGAAATCCAAATCCGCCAAGGAGGAGCAATGCATTCAAGCACGGCGATGTGCGGGTTTATAGGCAACAAGGGGGCAGGAGGGAAGCCCGCTAACCACTTCCGGGAGGTTGAAACCTCTTCTTGCAATTTATGAAAATATCGATGGAACTTAATGAAAATACATATTAACTAATCTCGGAAAAGAAGCTGGCCGGAGACCCCTTCAGGCCGCCGGCCTCATTTTTCCAGGACCAGGGACGGCTCAGCAGGACGCCTTGCCGCAGCGCGCCTCGGAAATCTTCTTGCTCAACGTCTCAAGACCGAGCGCGCCGACCACGACATTATTGCCGATGACGTAGCTCGGGGTGCCGTTGAGACCCATATCCTCGGCGATCTTGAAATTCTCCATCAGTGTCGCGTTGACTTCCGGGCTCACCACGTCTTTCTCGATCCGTGCCATGTCGAGGCCGGCTTCCTTCGCGACAGCTAAAGCCCGAGCCTTGTCCGCCTGGCCGCGGCTGCCCAGCAACTTCTGATGGAAGTCGAGATATTTCTTACCCGTGGGGTCCTGCATCCGCACCGCGATTGCGACGCGTGCCGCGTCCACCGAGCCCGGTCCGAGCACTGGGAATTCCTTCAGGACGACGCGCAGCTTGGGATCCGCTTTCATCAGATCGAGCATGTCGGCCATCGCCTTCTTGCAGTAGCCGCAATTGTAATCGAAGAACTCGACGAAATTGACGTCGCCCTTGGGGTTGCCGAGCACGACACCGCGCGGCGAGTTGAAAATCAGCTCGGCGTGCTTCTTCACCGCGGCTTGGTGTTTTTCCGCCTCTGCTGCCGCCTGACGCTTCGAGAGCTCGGCAGAGACCTCCTCCAGAATTTCAGGATGGGCCAGCAGATAATCCTTCACGATCTTCTGGATCTCGCCGCGCTGGCTGTCGGTGAAGGCCTGGGCTGCGGCGACATGCGGCGCGCTCACCATCGCGCAGGCAACCGCGATCGGCGCGAGGAAACGGAATGAAAGCATGGAGTGATCCTCTCTCAAGACGCGGTCTGCGTCAGTTCTTTATCGGCTTGGTGTTAACGATGTCGTCCGCCTTGACCCAGCCTGGCGTGCCGACCGCGAACCGTGTCTTGGCGCGGGACGCGAGATCGCGCGCTGTCTTGCCATCGCCGCGCAGATAGGCGGCCTGCGCTGCTGCAAGATCGGCCTCTGCGAGGTCGCCCTTGCGTCCGTAAGCCATCGCGAGCTGGGTATAGCCTGCGGCGGCTTCCGGCTCCCGCGACAAAGCGGCGCGCAAAATCGTGACTGCTTCCTGAGCATAGGTCTTGTTATCGGACGCCACCAGCGCCTGGCCAAGTAACATCTCGATGAGCGGCGCGCGCTGGGAGAGTTGCACCGCCTTGCGCAGCGGCGCGATCGCTTCAGTCGGCCGCCCGCCTTCGAGCAGAGCCTGCCCCTTTAGCTCATAGAAATAGGGATTATTGGGCTCAGCCTTGATTAGGGCGTCGATCTGCGCCAGCGCCACGCGCGGATCGCCATGCCGGTAGGCGGCAATTGCGCGCGCATAGCGCGCAGGCAGGCTGCCGTCGGATTGTGGGTAGCGGCGATAAACTGTATCGGCCCGCTCCATAAATCCGGAGACTTTCGCCCGCATCATGTCGTGACGGTGCTGCAGCGCCGGGTCATCCTTCTTGTCCCAATACGGACTCGATCGCGCTAATTGCTCGAGTGCGCGCACGCGCTCGGGAGCCATCGGGTGCGACTGCATATAGGGATCGGCGCCGTGCGCGGCGAACAGCGATTCTGCAGCGAATCGCTTGAAGGTTTCATACATGCCGCGCGAGGATTGTCCGGTCGCGGTGAGGAATTTCACACCGGCCTTGTCGGCGTTCTCTTCCTGCTGGCGTTGATAGGATAGGAGCGTTCGCATGATCGCGGTTTGCGGTGCGCTGACCGCTGCTGCGCCCGCGCTGCCAGCACCTGAACGGCCACTGGCAATCGCGGCGCCAATGCCGAGCAGCATGGCGACAATCATCTGTGTCTGCGCGCGTGCGACTTCCTCACGCAGTTTCGACAGATGGCCGCCGGCGAGGTGACCGGTTTCGTGGGCGAGCACGCCGATGATCTGGTTGGGCGTTTCCGATTGTCGGAGCGCGCCATAGTTGACGAAAATCCGGCGTCCGTCGGCAACGAACGCGTTGAAAGCTGGATCGTTGATGATGACGACCTGGATGTTCTGCTTTTCGAGCCCGGCGACCCGCAGGATCGGCCGGGTGTAATCGCGCAACAATTGCTCAGTCTCGGTATCGCGGAGCAGGGCCGGTCCCTTGCCGGATTGCTGTGCGCTGGCAGGCCAGCTTGCTAGCAGCATCGCACCCGCGGTGATCGAGGCAACGATCTGTGTCGCGAGCGAGGACGATGCGCGGGAGGAGGAACTGGCCGTGGAGGTCATTCGATCATGTTCGGCTTTGGTCGATCTGTTTTCGGTGCCGGCCGATGGAGCCTTGCGGCGCAGCATGTTAGAATGACTTCTATCAAATCGCCGAATGCGGCGGGAGAGCGGCACGGCCAGCCATTCGCCTCATAACGCAAATTTCGACCGAATTCCAAGAGTGTAAGTGCCTATGCTTGATGCCATGCTGAGGAACAAGGCCAAGGGGCTACTGGCCCCGTCACAGCGCGGCAATGTTCCGCCTTTCATGGTGATGGATGTGATGGCCGCGGCCGCCCGGATCGAGGCTGCAGGGGGGCATGTCATCCACATGGAGGTGGGGCAACCCGCTGCATCCGCACCGCAGGCCGCGATCGCCGCGGCGCGCGCTGCGCTGGGCAGCGCGCGTCTCGACTATACCTCGGCCCTCGGCATTCCCTCATTGCGCCAGCGAATCGCACGGTACTATCGCGACACCCATGGCCATGACGTCGATCCGGCGCGGATCGTGGTGACTACCGGCTCATCTGGTGCATTCGTGCTGGCATTCCTGTCGCTGTTCGAACCGGGGGACCGGGTTGCCGTCACCGTGCCAGGCTATCCGCCATATCGTCACATCCTGACCGCACTCGGCTGCGAGCCGGTGCTGATCGAAACCACTGCCGCCACGCGCCATGCGCTGACGGGAGACATGCTGCTGGCCGCGAACGCCAAAGCACAGCTCAAGGGTGTGCTGGTCGCAAGCCCGGCCAATCCGACCGGCACCATGATGACGCGTGAGGCGCTGGCCGATCTGATTGCTGCTGCGCAGAGCGAAGGCATCCGCTTCATCTCCGACGAGATTTATCACGGACTTGACTATGCCTTTCCCGCCGTGACGGCAGCGGCGCTGTCGGATGAGGCGCTCGTCATCAATTCGTTCTCAAAATACTTTTGCATGACCGGCTGGCGGGTCGGCTGGATGGTGGCTCCCGAAGCATTGGTGCGCTCGGTCGAGACGTTGCAGCAGAATTTGGCGATTTCGGTGCCGACGCTGTCGCAGATCGCGGCAGAGGCGGCTTTCGATGGCCGTGCAGAAATGGACGTAATCAAGCACGGCTATCAGGACAACCGTCAGGTGCTGATCGAAGGCTTGCCGAAGGCCGGACTCGATCAGTTTCTTCCCGCCGACGGCGCCTTCTATCTTTACGCCGATGTCTCGAAATTCACGGACGACAGTTTCGATTTCGCCCGCCGCATGCTGGAGGAGGCGCACGTTGCCGCGACACCGGGGATCGATTTCGATCCCATGCACGGCCGGTCCTTCATCCGCTTTTCCTATGCCGGATCGACACCGGATACGGTCGAGGCGGTCGCGCGCATCACGCGGTGGCTGTCCGCGTGCTAGGCTCAATAGGACACAAACGAAACGCCCGGCGCAGAACCGGGCGTTTTGCTGTTGAGATAGTCTGCCGCGTTTATTCGCTGGAGCGGCGTGACCACCAGCCGGCGCGACGCGGCGCGCTTTCGGTTGGCGGTGTCTGTTCCGGCTCCGGTTGAGACGGCGCGGCCGGTGTCTCAATACTGGCCGGAGCAGGCGGCTGTTCGGCAGGCGTATCGCCACCAAACAGGAAACTCACCTTTTCACGTACCGTCGAACGACGGCGCGGCTTCTCGGTTTCCTCGGGCGAATGCTCGGACGCGGGCTGGGACTGAGTTTCCGGTGCCTGAGTCTCGACCGGCTCGTCGCGATATGCAGCGACGACAGGCTCGGACGGCAGCGAGGCATTGAGATCCTCAGCCGCCTCGGCCGCCTCCGAGGGGGCGACGGGGCCGAGGTCGTCGGCAATGGCCGCTACCAGCCCCTCGCCATTGTTCTCGTTATCCTGGCCACCACGGCGGCGACGGCCGCCACGCCGGCCGCGACGGCGCGGGCGACGCTCGCCATTCTCGGACTGCTCGGCGCGAAACTCGCCGTTCTGCCCGTCCTGTTCGTCATCGCCAGCTTCGCCATTGTCCTCGACGTCAGCAGGAGCGCCATCTTCGGTGACTGAAGCACTCTGCTCGCCACCCGCGGCTTCCCGGCTTTCGCCGCCACGACCACGCCGCCGGCGGCGGCGGCGGCGGCGTGGAGCCTCCTCGCCATTGTCGTCGTCGGCACGCAAGCTTGCCTGTTCGGTGGCACCTTCCTCGGTATCCTCGCTTTCAAAGCCAGCCTCGTCCTCGAAGACTTCGTCGTCACCGAGATCGACCTCGTCGGGCTCGGCGGGAGTCGCAGCGAGTTGGGCGGCGAGGATAGCTTTGGCGGCCTCCAGCGTATGCACCGCTTCGCCGCGATCGATAACAAATGACTGCTGGCCGCTGACGGTCGGATCGGCAATCACCGCAAGCGTGACCTTGAAGGCGTCCTCGAGGTCGCGCAGATGACCGCGCTTGTGGTTGAGCACATAGAGCGCGACATCTGTGCGGGTGCGGACCGACAGATTGTGGGTCGGTCCCTTCATCAGGGTTTCTTCGATGCCGCGCAGCAACTGCAGCGCGACCGAGGCAACCGAGCGGACATGACCTGTGCCGCCGCAATGCGGGCAGGGCTCGGTCGAGCTTTCCAGCACGCTGGCGCGGATGCGCTGGCGCGACATTTCGAGCAATCCGAAATGCGAGATGCGGCCGATCTGGATACGCGCGCGGTCCTGACGCAGGCAATCGCTGAGCTTGCGCTCCACCGCGCGGTTGTTCCGCTTCTCGTCCATATCGATGAAGTCGATGACGATGAGACCAGCAAGGTCGCGCAATCGCAACTGCCGGGCGACCTCCTCGGCAGCTTCGAGATTGGTCTTGAGTGCGGTGTCCTCGATATGATGCTCGCGCGTCGAACGGCCAGAGTTCACGTCGATCGAGACCAGTGCTTCGGTCTGGTTGATGACGATATAGCCACCGGACCTCAAAGTGACGGTCGGCGAGAACATGGCGTCGAGCTGGCTCTCCACTCCCATGCGCGAGAACAGCGGCTGGCCATCGCGATACTGCTTCACGGCCCGCACGTTGGACGGCATCAGCATCTTCATGAAGTCGCGCGCTTCGTGATAGCCGGCTTCGCCGGCCACCAGCACTTCGTCGATTTCCTTATTGTAGAGATCGCGCAGAGAGCGCTTGATCAGCGAGCCTTCCTCGTAAACGAGGGTAGGGGCTTGCGAGCGCAGCGTCATGTCGCGCACGGTTTCCCACATCCGGATCAGATACTCGAAGTCGCGCTTGATCTCGGGCTTGGTGCGCGAGGCGCCGGCGGTGCGCAGAATAATGCCCATGCCCTCCGGTACGTCGAGATCCTGCACCACGTCCTTGAGACGGTTGCGATCCTGCGCCGAGGTAATCTTGCGGCTGATGCCGCCGCCACGCGCCGTGTTCGGCATCAGAACGGCGTAGCGGCCGGCGAGCGACAGATAAGTCGTCAGCGCGGCGCCCTTGTTGCCGCGTTCTTCCTTGACCACCTGTACCAGCATCACCTGGCGGCGCTTGATGACTTCCTGAATTTTGTACTGGCGGCGCGAACGATAGGTGCGCTCGGGTACTTCCTCGAGAACATCGTCGCCGCCAACAGACTCAACGAGATCTTCTTCGGTTTCCTCGTCGCCATCCTCGTGATCGTCACCCTCGTCGGATCGGTCTTCGGCAGCGTGATGCTCCGTTTCATGATCTTCGTGGTGCTCGGCCGCGTCGTAGTGTTCAACTTCCCCGTCGTGGTGATCGTGGGCCGCGACAGCGTGCTGATCCTCGTGACTGTCATGATTGTGATCGTAATAGTCTTCGTCGGATGTCGCGGCCGGCACTTGCTGTTCTGCCGCCGCTACCGACGCAGGGGTCATATCTTCGGCGTGCGGCGTCTCATCATGAGCCTGCTCGGTATGAGCTTCCGCGAAAGTCTCATCGCCGTGCGGGTTATTCTGCTCGTCATGATCGTGTTCGGCTGCTTCGTGCGGGTGATCGTCCGAAGCATAGTCATTTGTGTGATCGTGATCGAATTCTGCGTCATGATCCCCGACGGGGGATTGCTCGTTCTGGGTGGCTTCGCTCGCTGCGTTCTCGATGACCTCGCTTTGGATGCGCTCGCCATTGTTGCGGCGGCGCGAACTGCGATGGCGTGAACGCCGGCGGCTCGAGCGATTCTCGGATTCTTCTTCAGCCTCGCGGTGCGCGCGTTCATCGGCTTCGATCAGCGCCTGACGGTCCGCGACCGGGATCTGGTAGTAGTCCGGATGGATTTCGCTGAAGGCGAGGAAGCCATGCCGGTTGCCGCCATACTCAATGAAGGCGGCTTGCAGCGAAGGTTCGACGCGCGTGACCTTGGCGAGGTAAATATTGCCGCGCAGTTGCTTGCGCTGGGCGGACTCGAAATCAAATTCTTCGACGCGATTGCCGCGAACCACGACGACCCGGGTCTCTTCCGGGTGGGTGGAGTCGATCAACATTTTGTTGGGCATTGGGGAGCTCTTGGCGGCGGACAGGTCGCGAGGCGGCCTGCGCGCAATGCGCGGCCGGAGGCTGCAACGGTCCACCTGATTCGGGGGTGAGGGGAAGGCCAAAACGCCGTTCGATGTGCCGTGCCGATTTCAACCGCATCGACACGCGGCGCGCATTAAGCCCGCTTCGCATCGTCGTTATGGTTGCAGGAGCCGAAAGGGCTCTCGTCGGGATCACAGTCTGGCGCATCAAGCGTCGGCCCGGTTGATTGTGTGGCGGTCGATGCCGCCGCATCAGTATCCGGCAGAGCCGGAAAAAGGTGTTTCTCGCTGGTAAACCAGCATTGTTGCGCTGACGGATTCGACCCGGCGCGAAAACACGCGCCGCCATCGCTGGGTGTCTGCCTTGCGGCGACGATTGCCGGCTGTGAATTGCCGCCCGAGCTTGAAACGGGTCCCTCCATATCAGCCGCGCATAGCGCTGGTCGGGGAGAGATCGTCGATACGCCGTACCTCCTGGTGAATAAGGAGAGAAGGCGCTGCATCGGGAGGCTGAACGCGACACAACCGGAAGTTTAGCCGTCAGCATTGAAAACATACGTTGATCGCAGCCGCTGCGCAAGGGAAGCGTCGCACGCCTGCAACACTGGGTTTGAATTCACTAGATACCGGTAAGGTCCGGTTAACCGTGGAGTCCTATTGGGTTAAGAGGGCTGTTCGGAGGTTCGGATTCGTTGAAAAGCCGAGCAAAAACCTGGCTATTGGCGTTTTCTGCCCTGATGGGCGGGGGCGGTGCTCTGTGCTTTGGGCTGTCCAGTGCCGCGGCAGTAGAAACTGTGGCTCCACGTCCTGTGGTTGCAGAAAGCGTTCCAGTCGCCTTTGACGCGCGGATGGCAGGAGACGAGCGCCAGATCCGATTTATTCTTGATCTTGATCGCAAGATTGATGCTCGCACCTTCGTGCTGGCGAATCCGTACCGTGTGGTCGTCGATCTTCCGCAAGTTATGTTCAATCTGCCGGCCGGTGCGGGCAAGAGCGGGCGCGGGCTGATCCGTTCCTACCGCTACGGCATGGTGATGCCGGGTGCGTCGCGCCTGGTGTTTGATCTTGCCGGTCCCGCGAGGATCGAAAAATCTTACGTACTTGAAGCGGAGAATGGTCAGCCGTCGCGGCTGATTGTCGAACTTGCTGCTGTCGATAAGGCAGCGTTTCAGGCAACGTCTCCGAGCGCGTCCCCAACATCGCAGCCCGCACCGCAGGACATGCAACTGCGGCCGACGGTCGTCGCCGATGCCGATCCTGACCACACGGGAACCACGGCCCCCAAGCCTGACACCCGGCAGGTGATCGTGATCGATCCCGGCCATGGCGGCATCGACAACGGCACGGTGGCGCCGAGCGGGGAGAATGAGAAATCGATCGTGCTGGACTTCGCCAAGGCTCTGCGCGACCAGATCGAAAAAACCGGCAAATATCGCGTGGTGATGACCCGGGATGACGACACTTTTGTCCCGCTTGGCGAGCGGGTCCGGATCGGGCGCAATCACGCGGCGGCCCTGTTCGTTTCGATCCACGCCGATGCCTTGCCCAAGAGGGAGGGCGATGCGCAGGGCGCGACGATCTACACGCTCTCCGACAGGGCGTCCGACGCCGAGGCCGAAAAACTTGCCGAGTCTGAGAACAAGGCCGATGCCATCGCCGGCATCGATCTGACCGAGGAGCCGGCTGATGTTGCGGACATCCTGATCGACCTCACCCAACGGGAAACCCGCGCTTTTTCAAGCCGTTTCGCCAAGACTTCTCGTAGCTGAGATGAAGCGGGTCGCCCGCATGCACAAGCACCCGCTCAAATCTGCCGGGTTCCGGGTGCTCAAGGCGCACGATGTTCCCTCGGTCCTCATCGAGCTCGGCTATGTCTCTAACAAGGACGATCTGCAGCATCTCGTTTCGGAAAGCTGGCGCTCGCGAACGGTGGGGTCGGTCGCTCAGGCGATTGACCTTTTTTTCGGCAAGCGCGTGGTGTCTGCCGGGGCATCCCGCTGATTGGGTATCCGGGTGCTGGCAATAGCCCTAGTTTGGCCACAGCAGCGGCCTTATAAAAATTGTAGCGGACTCTAGCCGAGGGCGCGCAACCGCAGCCGAAATGATATGATTCCCGCTCGGGAAGAATCCGATCAGAAGCGGCACGCCGCTAAGGGCGACAAGCCTTTAACATGATTGGCCTCACGAGCCTGACAGATCGACGGCGCCGGCCGAACGGCACATAATGAGACGGATGACGAATGCGGTTGCTCTTGCGCTTTATGGGGTTCCTTTTTGCGGCCGGGACCATCGTGTTTCTCGTCGGCGTCGCCGCCGTGGCCGGATTGATTTGGCACTTCTCGAAAGATCTTCCTGATTACTCCCAGCTTCAGGACTACGAGCCGCCGGTGATGACGCGCGTCCATGCCTCGGACGGCTCTCTGCTTGGCGAATACTCCAAGGAGCGACGGCTCTATCTGCCGATCCAGGCGATCCCGAAATCGGTGATCAACGCTTTCCTCGCGGCCGAGGACAAGAATTTCTACGAGCACGGCGGTATTGACTTTACCGGCATGGCGCGTGCCGCACTTCTCTATGCGCAGAATTACGGCTCCAACAGGCGGCCGCAAGGTGCTTCGACGATCACCCAACAGGTGGCGAAGAACTTCCTGCTCACCAATGAGGTGTCGTTTACCCGCAAGATCAAGGAAGCGTTGCTGGCGATGCGCATTGAGCGCACTTACAGCAAGGAGAAGATTCTCGAACTTTATCTGAACGAGATCTATCTGGGCCTCGGCGCCTACGGCATCGCGGCAGCCTCGCTGGTCTATTTCGATAAATCGGTGAATGAACTCACGCTTGCGGAGGCGGCATATCTGGCGGCGCTGCCGAAGGCGCCGGCGGCGCTTCATCCGGTACGCAACCGCGATCGCGCTATCGAGCGCCGCAACTACGTGATTGACCGGCTAGCTGAGAACGGCTGGATTAAGCAGGCCGATGCGACTGTGGCCCGCAAGGAGCCGCTGGCTGTCACCTCGCGCAGCAATGCCGCGCATATCTTCGCCGGTGAATACTTTGCAGAGGAAGTCCGCCGCGACGTGTTCGAACGTTATGGCGAGAAGAAGCTCTATGAGGGCGGACTCTCGGTTCGCACCTCGCTCGATCCCAAACTGCAGATCATCGCCCGCCGCGCGATGGTCGTCGGCCTTGTCAATTACGACGAGGCACAGGGGTGGCGCGGCCCGGTCAACAAGATCGATCTCGCCGGCGATTGGGGCGTGAAGCTCGCCGACATCAAATCGCTGTCGGATATCTCGCCCTGGCGCATGGCGGTGGTGCTGGAGACCAGCGATCAGTCGGCGCGCATCGGCTTCCAGCCGCCGCGTGAACTTGGCGGTGCCGTCTCCAAGACCCGTGAAACCGGCCTGATCACGCTCGATGGCGTCCGCTGGGCGAAGGCAGCTTCCGGACCGACGCGCTTCAAGACGCCGGCGCATGTCTCGCAGGTGCTGTCGCCGGGCGACGTGGTCTATGTCGATCCGCTGCTCGCCAAGGACGGCAAGATTGTTGATGGCCAGTATCGCCTGCGGCAGATCCCCGAGGTCTCCGGCGGCATGGTGGTGATGGACCCGAACACCGGGCGTGTGCTGGCAATGGCGGGCGGCTTCTCGTTCGACCAAAGCCAGTTCAATCGTGCGACGCAGGCGTATCGCCAGCCCGGTTCGTCGTTCAAACCGATCGTCTATTCAACGGCGTTGGATAACGGCTACACGCCCGCCAGCATCGTGGTCGATGCGCCGATCGAGATCGATCAGGGCTCCGGCAATGTTTGGCGCCCGGAAAACTATTCGACCGGCAAATATTACGGCCCACAGACCCTGCGCTTCGGTCTTGAGAGGTCGGTCAACAACATGACCGTCCGCCTTGCGCAGGATATCGGCATGCCGATCATCGGCGAGTATGCCAAGCGCTTCGGCATCTATGATGAATTGCCGAATTATCTTTCTTACGCGCTCGGTGCCGGTGAGACGACAGTAATGCGGATGGTCACCGCTTATTCAATGATTGCCAATGGCGGCAAGCGCGTGAAGCCGACGCTGATCGACCGCATCCAGGATCGCTATGGCCACACTATCTTCAAACACGACCAGCGCGAGTGCCGCGGCTGCGACGCGCCGGAGGGCTGGAAAAATCAGCCGGAGCCGACGCTGATTGATCGCCGCGAACAGGTGCTCGATCCGATGACGGCGTACCAGATCACATCAATGATGGAAGGCGTGGTCCAGCGCGGCACGGCCACCATCGTACGCGAGGTTGGCAAGCCGATCGCCGGCAAGACCGGCACCACAAACGATGAGAAGGATGCCTGGTTCATCGGCTTCTCGCCGGACATCGTGGTCGGTCTCTATGTCGGGTACGACAAGCCCAAGCCGCTTGGCCGCGGCGGCACCGGCGGTCATCTCGCCGCGCCGGTCGCCAAGGACTTCCTTAAAGTGGCGCTGGCCGACAAACCTGCCGTGCCGTTCCGCGTTCCAGCCGGCATCAAGTTGATCCGCATTGATCTGAAGAGCGGCATGCGGTCCGGACCGGGCGACAGCGGCCGCACCATCCTCGAAGCCTTCAAACCGGGCACTGCACCGCCGGATAATTACTCCGCGATCGGAATGGCAGATGCGGATGGCCGTTCGCTGATCGTCTCGCCCGATGCCGACCGGGCGGTGATCCGCTCGGGCACCGGAGGTCTTTACTGATCCAGCATTGCGCTGATGCGCCTCTCAAGCTAAGTCCTGCGGCACTGAATCGCCGCAGGCGGTTTCTGTAGTTTTTCGGAAGTAATATGCGCCCTGAAATCGAACGCCTCGTCGAAGAGATCAAGCAGTCAGTCGGGCTGCTGAGGAGGCATCTTTGACGTCGATGCCGCAACTGCGCGTCTTGCCGAGCTAAACGCGCTCGCCGAAGACCCCAATCTGTGGAACGATCCGCAGAAGGCCCAGAAGCTGATGCAGGAGCGGACTTCGCTCGAGAGCCAGCTCACCGGCATTGGCAATATCGAACGTGAACTCGAAGATCAGACCGGGTTGATCGAGCTTGGCGAGATGGAGAATGACGAATCCGTCATTACCGAGGCCGAGCATGCGCTCAAGGCGCTGAAGAAAGAGGTCGCGCGACAGGAGCTCGAAGCACTCCTTTCCGGCGAGGCCGACAAATTCAACACCTATCTTGAAGTCCATGCCGGTGCCGGCGGTACAGAGAGCCAAGACTGGGCATCGATGCTGTTGCGTATGTACACCCGCTGGGCAGAGAAGCACGGCTTTAAGGTCGAATACCTGGAAGAGACACAGGGCGAAGAGGCTGGCATCAAATCGGCGACGATTCAGATCAGCGGCCACAACGCCTATGGCTGGCTCAAGACTGAAGCTGGCGTGCATCGTCTGGTGCGGATTTCGCCGTTCGATTCCAATGCACGACGGCATACCTCGTTTTCCAGCGTCGCTATTTTTCCAGTGGTCGATAACAGCATCAAGATCGACATCAATGAATTGGATGTGCGCGTCGATACCATGCGCTCCGGCGGCGCTGGCGGTCAGCACGTCAATAAGACCGAGTCTGCGGTGCGCCTGACACATATTCCGACCGGCGTTGCTGTGGTCTGTCAGGCTGGTCGCTCGCAGCACAAGAACCGAGCACAAGCCTGGGATATGTTGCGCGCCCGGTTGTATGAGATCGAGCTCAAGAAGCGCGAGGAACAGGCTGCCGCAGATCAGGCAGCCAAGACCGAGATCGGCTGGGGTCATCAGATCAGATCGTATGTGCTGCAGCCGTATCAGATGGTGAAGGATCTCCGGACCGGTGTGCAGACTTCCGACACCTCAGGCGTGCTGGACGGTGATCTCGACGAGTTCATGGCGGCGACACTGGCGCAGAAGGCCTTCGGGACCGCACCCGGCCAGATCGAGGATGTCGATTAAGCCGACAATGTCTCGGGTCAGCTCTGGCTGAAGCGGATACCGGCACGCAGGAACTTCTGCGGATCGACGGCTTCACCGTGGATGCGGGTTTCATAATGCAGATGCGGGCCGGTGGAGCGTCCGGTGGACCCGACTTCGCCGATCACCTGACCAATCTTGACGTATTCGCCGACCTTGACACCGATTTCCGACAGATGGCCGTAACGGGTCGAAAGGCCGTTACCATGGTCAATCTCAATCATCCGGCCATAGCCCCCCGACCAGCCAGCTGAGACGACTTTGCCATTGGCTGTGGCGCGAACCGGGTCGCCGGTCGCAGCGCGAAAATCGAGACCGGAATGCATCGCCGGGCGGCCAAGGAACGGATCGCTGCGGACGCCGAAGCCGGAGGAAAACTCGACTTGGCCCACCACCGGCTTGCGGTAAGGCACCAGCGTCAGCGTCCGGGTCATCTTGTCCATCTGCGCCCGTGTCAGAGCGATGCGGTAGATCTGGCGCTCGAACGGTGATGCGTTTGCGGCGGGGGGCTTGGCGGGGATGAACGGCCCGCCGATGCCGCTACGCGGTGCGGCAGCTTCCATATGCGCCATGTTCAATCCGAGATCGCTGAACAGACCGCGCATGCGCCGGACGCGCGACGCATAGCCGTCCTCGACTGAGGTGAGGGTTGCAATCTGACGGTTCTCGATTTTGTCGAGCGCGTTTTGCAATCCGGTCAGCATGGTGTCGACGCCGTGCGACTTGGCGAATTGGGTATTACGAGTTTCTGCAACTGGACGCCGCGATTCAAGCCGGGCTTCGCGGTCCGGCGGCGCGACGAAGATCACAGTATCACTGATCGGAGATGGCTTTGGCGTGGCGGACGCAGCGGGAGCCTCGTTCAAGGACGTGCGGGGCGGCTTGATGGATCCGGTGATCGAAGGATCGGACAATGAGCCGAGCGCATTGGTCCGGGCCTCCAACGTGGCCTGGCGTTTCATGATTTGCGCCAGCTTCTGGTCGTATTGCTCCTGATCCAGCATCTGGCGGCTGGTGGTCCGATCGATCCGGGCGCGCAGCTCGGCAATCCGATCCTCATAAGCATACTGCATTTCGGCCTGACGGGCGATCAACCGGGTCAGAACGTCGTCGCGGAAGGCAAAGTAGGTCGCGGTGGCTGCCGACCATGCGCCCATCAGGATGATCGAGCCGGTGACGATCCAGAACACCACGGGGCCGAACCGGATTTGCTTGCCGTGATGCGCGATCGTGTAGCTGTGCTGGTGTGGGCGATGCGCGTGAGGCGGGGCAGGCGCAAACCGCCGCTGAGGGGGTCTTGCGTGGTCGTGTCCGTGCCTTTGAGGGTGGTCGGAAAACTGGCCGGAACGAGGTGACATCACAACTCCTGCATCCGCCGGAGCGTTGTTCCGGATCGTTGAATGCAGTCGTTATCTGGCTCGCCTATGGTTAATTTTTATAGAAGAGTGGTGTGAAAATTAGCATTTACGAAGGTAGGAAAGCACTTCCTCAGCGTGTCCTTCGACCTTCACTTTCGGCCAGATGCGCTCGACAATGCCTTGTTCGTCGATCAGGACCGTGGTGCGGACAATTCCCATGAAGGTTTTGCCGTACATGGATTTTTCTTTCCAGACATCATAGGTCTGCAGCATTTCGTGATCCTCATCCGATGCAAGAGGTATTTTCAGCAAGTTCTTCTTCTGAAATGCATCCTGAGCCTTGAGCGGATCGGCCGATATGCCGAGCAACGCGATATGTTTCGCCGCAAAAGCGCCGGCCAGGTTGGTAAAATCGACAGCCTCCCGGGTGCAGCCTGCCGTCCCAGCGCGCGGATAGAAGAAAATCACCAGTTTTTGCCCCGCGTAGTCAGCCAGCGACACCGTTCCGCCGCCCGCCAGCGGCAGGGAGAATGACGGTGCGGGAGCGCCTTCAACCAGTTTCCCGGCGTTCTGCTGGCCCGCGCCTGGCAGAGTTTTGGGGCGAGGTCGGGGGCGCGGCGATTTCTCGCGCGTTTTCTGGGACATACGCCTTCCTTTCGTCGTTTTCGGCGGGTCAATTGGCCTGGCTAAGCGGCAATCGCCCGGACTGATTCTGGTCCTGACCTTGTGCCCGTTCCAGAGGCCGGTCGGGTTCTAAGCTGGGCAAGCCTGTCGCCTGCGGGGTATGCTGACACGGGATTCTCCATGCCCGTTGTCGGACGGGCCACCATAATAAACGAGGATTGGCAGCGATGCCGCCGTCGGAGCGTTTACCGCGTTTCATGCTCGGACGTCCGGCGGAGGTCGCGCCTGAATATCCAGCGCCAACGTTGTGAGGCAATGCCAGATTCAAAGCCTCAAAAATCCGCACACGCCAGGGCGGCTGAACGGCGTCATCATTGGGATGACGCCGCCTGGGACGATGAGCGGTGCCAACAGGCGCGAAAGCTGCTCAAGCGGCGTCGTATCGGATTTCATCCGATTACCGACCGGCTTGGCAGGCTGAGCCACCGTCTATTCGGCACGCCCTGGATTCGTCATCTGGCGCTCACTCTTGCCAGCCTCGCCGTGGTTGCGGCGATCGCGTTCGGTGGCTTGTGGCTGCGGCTCGGCGCCGGGCCGATCAATCTTGATATCTTCACGCCCTGGCTCGCTTCCGCCATCGAGGAAAATCTGGGGCGCGAGCACACCGTCGAGGTTGGCGGCACCCAGATCGAGCGCGCAGGGCGCATCAGGATCGCGGTGAGATTGCGCGACATTGTGGTGCGCGACCACAGTCATGCGATCGTCGCGACCGCGCCGAAAGCCGAGGTCAGGCTCTCGGGAATGGCGCTTCTGCTCGGCCGGCTGCGCGCGGAAAGCCTGCGGTTGGTAGGAGCCGAACTGTCGGTCCGGATCACGGCAGACGGCGAAATCATCGTCACCACGGCCGGCACGACCCAGCCACTCGCGACCGGCAAGGTGCCGGTCAAACAGGTCGATGTCACAGCGCCAGGACAACAGCCTGCAATACCTTCCGCGGTGTCTTCGCCAGCGGCGCCGGCCGACATCCACCCGGCGGCGACGAGTGGCATTCTCGCTCTGCTGGAATGGCTCGATACCGCCGGATCGAAGGGACTCGACGGCCAGAGTCTTGACGAGATCGGTCTGCGCAGCGGCGTGCTGTCGGTCGACGACCAACAAAGCAAAAGCAGCTTCAAATTCGAGAACATCAGCCTCAGCCTGCGCCGCCCGGCAGCGGGTGGGGTCGCCATGGCGGTGGGCGAAGAGGGCGCCAATGCCTGGACGCTCAAGGTTGGCGTCGGTGCTCCGTCCAATGGCGTTCGTGCGTTCGAGATCGCAGCCGACAAGGTACCGAGTAAGAATTTGCTGCTTGCAGCGCGCCTCAAGGATTTCAGCTTCACCACCGATGGGATGCTGCTGAGTGGTGTGGTTCGCGGCGAGGTTGGACGTGATGGTCTGCCAACCTATCTGGCCGGCGATCTGTCGATCGGCAAAGGCGACCTGATCGACCGCAACACGCCCGAATATCCCATGCACATCGATCGCATGGACATGAAGGTGGAATGGGACGCAGGGCGGCGCGTGATGGTCGCGCCGTTCCAGGTCACGTCGGGCTCGAACCGCCTGACCTTGCTCGCTCACCTCGAGCCGCCGAACGACAGGGTGCCGAACTGGCAGCTTGGTCTCAGCGGCGGCACTATTGTGCTGACTGACGTCAATAACGCCAATCCAGTGATCTTCAACCGCGTTGCCGTCCGGGTGCGCTTCGATACCGAGCGGCGGCGCGTGCTGCTGACGCAATGTGACATCAGCAACGGCGATGTCGGGATCGCGGGCTCCGGCAGCATCGACTATTCGACACCGGAAACGCGCGTGACGCTCGGCCTTGCCGGCACCCCGATGTCGGCAACCGTCCTGAAGAACATCTGGCCTGTTCTAATCGTGCCGGAGGTCCGCGAGTGGACCATCGAGCGCATCGCCAGCGGGTCACTGCAGCAGCTCGATATCGCGGTGAATGCGCCGGTGCATACGCTTGCGCGCGGCGGGCCTCCAATTCCGGATGGTGGATTGTCGGTCAATTTCGCCGCCAACAATGTGGTGTTGCATCCGCTTGATGGTCTGCCGTCTGTTCGCGATGCCGACATGAAAGGGCATATCACCGGACGCACCGCGACGGTGACCATCGGTCAGGGCGGTGTCGATACGCCGGCCGGGCGCAAGCTCAATGTTTCCGATGTGGTGTTCGAGGTGCCGGACCTGGTGCCGAAACCGGCGCCCGCCCGTGTCCGGTTCCGGATTGAAGGACCTGTGCCTGCGGCAGCCGAGGTGTTGCAATCCGAGCGGCTGAGCGATGTCAGTGACACGCCGATCGATCCGAACACCAGCAAGGGCACGGTGGCGGCAGTGGTGGCGCTCAGGATGCCGCTGAAGAACGCGCTGACCAAGGAGGACACCTCCTACACGATCAACGTCGATCTCAGTGCTTTGGCGGTCGACAAGCTGGCGATGAACCAGAAGCTCGAGGCGACCACGCTGAAGGTAGTCGCCGACAATCAGGGCTATCGCGTCAAGGGTGACGTCAAGATCGCAGGGCAGCCGGCTGCGCTTGACTATCGCAAGAACGCCGATGGCGACGCCGATATCCGCCTCGCCACTACGCTTGATGACGCGGCGCGCGCCAAACTCGGTGTCGATCTGGGTTCGGGGGTGAGTGGCGCCATTCCGATCAAGTTGAGCGGCAAGGTCGGGATCGGCGATCATGACAGCCGGTTCGGAGTTGAGGCTGATCTGACGGGAGCGAAGATCGATAACATTCTGCCGGGCTGGACCAAGGTCGCGGGCAAGGCAAGCCGCATGACGTTCAATGTGGTGCAGAAGCCGCAAGGCACGCGCTTTGAGGACGTGCTTGTCGAGGGCAACGGCGCGCTGATCCGCGGTGCCGTTGAGGTCGATCAGAACAACGATCTCGTGAGTGCGATCTTCCCGACTTTCAATCCTTCGGAAGGCGACAAGGCGTCATTGAAGGCGGAGCGGGCGACCGATGGCTCGCTCAAGGTAACGCTGCGCGGCGACGTGTTCGACGGGCGCGGTTTTATCAAGAGCGCGATGTCCGGCACCACTACGGATGCCAAGTCCAAACAGAGGCTCGGCGATATCGACGTCGACGCCAAGGTCGGCGCTATCGCTGGTTTCTATGGCGAGGCGATCCGTGGCGTGGATATCAAGCTGTCGCGCCGTAATGGCGTATTCCGGACATTCTCGCTTACGGGCAAGCTTGGTCGCGACACGCCGATCAACGGCAGCCTGCGTGCGAGGCCGCAGGGGCGCGAACTGCTGTATGTCGAGACCAACGACGCGGGTGCGTTCTTCCGCTTCACCGACACTTACGCCAAGATGTTCGGCGGCCAGATGTGGGTGGCGATGGATCCGCCGACCGCGGATGGTGCGCCGCAGGAAGGGTTGCTGAACGTTAGCGATTTCACGGTGAAGGGTGAGGCTGCGCTCGATCGCGTTGTTTCCAATGGAGGTGGTGGAGCTTCGAGCGGCGTCAGTTTCCAGCGGATGCGCGCTGAGTTCACCCGCCAGACCGGCCAGCTCCGAATCAAGGATGGTGTCGTGCGTGGTCCGGCCGTCGGCGCCACCATCGAGGGGGACATCAACTATCCCGCCAATCAGGTCCGGATGAGCGGCACCTTCGTTCCGATGTACGGCCTCAACAATATGTTCGGGCAGATTCCAATCGTCGGCTTGGTGCTGGGCGGCGGCAGCAATGAGGGTCTGATCGGTATTACTTACGAAGTTGTCGGCACGCCGGGCGCGCCGGTGCTGCGGGTCAATCCGATCTCTGCAATGGCGCCAGGCGTGTTCCGAAAGATTTTCGAATTCGGTACCGGCCGTCAGAATCTGCCGAATGATTTCGGCGCAGCGAACTAGCGCCGAAACACCAAACAGCGATGTCGGTGTGACTCCGGTCTGTATCAGACCGGCTTGAGCAGGACGTGACGCTTGCGGCCCATCGACAGCTTGATGACGCCCTCGGGAGTCAGGTTCTGCGGTGTCAGCATCATTTTCTCGTCGGCGACCGGAACATCATTGATGCGCAATCCGCCGCCCTTGATCTGGCGGCGTGCTTCGCCGTTCGAGGCGACGAGACCCGCCTTCACGAACAACGCCGGTACGCCGACTCCGGCATCGAGTTCAGTACGCGCGATCTCCAGCGTCGGCAGGTTCTGCGCGATGGTGCCTTCTTCGAAGGTCCGTCGTGCGGTTTCGGCCGCTTCATCCGCTGCCTCGCGGCCATGCACAACCGCCGTGGCTTCCGTTGCGAGGACTTTCTTCGCTTCATTGATTTCCGAGCCGCCAAGCTTTTCGAGTCGCGCGATTTCATCGAGCGACAGGCGCGTAAACACCTTCAGGAAACGGCCGACATCGGCGTCCTCGGTATTGCGGAAATACTGCCAGAAATCGTAGGGGCTGAAGAGATCTCCATTGAGCCACACTGCACCCTTAGCGGTCTTGCCCATCTTCGCGCCGGATGAGGTGGTGAGCAGCGGGGTGGTCAGGGCATAGAGCTGCGGGCCGCCCATGCGGTGGCTGAGATCGACGCCGTTGATGATGTTGCCCCACTGATCGGAGCCGCCCATCTGCAGGGTGCAACCGTAACGGCGGTTGATCTCGACGAAATCGTAGCCCTGCATGATCATGTAGTTGAATTCGAGGAACGACAGCGATTGCTCGCGGTCGAGCCGCAGCTTCACGCTGTCGAATGACAGCATGCGGTTCACCGAGAAGTGCCGGCCAACCTCGCGCAGGAACGAGACATAGTTCAGCTTCAGCAGCCAGTCGGCATTGTTGATCATCAGGGCATCGGTCGGCCCATCACCGTAGCGCAGGATGCGCGCAAAGATCTTCTTAATGCCGGCGATGTTGGTGGCGATGGTTTCCTCATTGAGCAGCTTGCGTTGCTCGTCGCGGAAGGAGGGATCGCCCACCATGGAGGTGCCGCCGCCCATCAGCGTGATCGGCCGGTGCCCGGTCTGCTGCAGCCAGTAGAGCATCGTCACTGAGATCAGATTGCCGATGTGCAGGCTGGTCGCGGTCGCGTCGTAGCCGACATAGGCGGTAATCGGCCCCTTGCAGCAGGCAGCGTCCAGACCCTCCGGGTCCGAAATCTGGTGGATCAGCCCGCGCTGTTGCAGGACGTTGAGAAAATCGGATTTGAAGGCGGTCATGACTGCAGCTTTGACGGGACGGTAACGGATCGGCCGCATTGTGGAACCGGGGCGACCGTGGTCCCGCTGGATTATAGGAAGCCGTCCACCGGTACAAGTTTTCAGGACCTCTGCCATGGTTTTCAGGGCAATCGGCTTGATGAGTGGCACCTCCCTCGACGGGGTGGACATTGCGCTGATCGAGACCGACGGAGACAGGATCGCGGCCTTTGGGCCGACCGGCTATCGCGCCTATGTGGACGCCGAACGCGCCATCCTGCGCGATGCTCTAGCTGCGGCTCCGGTGATGACGGATCGCAATTCGCGGCCCGGTATGATCGCCAAGGCGGAAAGGCTGGTGACGCATGCGCATGCCGAGGCGGTCGAGGATTTTCTGCGCCAGCATGATGTGGTGCGCGCCAGCATCGATGTGATCGGTTTTCACGGCCAGACCGTGCTGCACCGGCCCGCCGCGCGGTTGACCGTGCAGATCGGTGATGGCGCTGAACTGGCGCGCCTGCTGAAGCTGCCTGTGGTTCATGATCTTCGTGGCGCTGATGTTGCGGCCGGCGGGCAGGGCGCGCCGCTGGTGCCAGTCTATCACCGTGCACTGGTTAATATGGCCGGATGTACGCTGCCTGTCGTGGTCGTCAATATCGGCGGCGTCGCCAATATCACCTATATTGATGATGAAGCATTGATCGCCTGCGATACTGGCCCCGGCAATGCGTTGCTTGATGATTTCATGCTGCGCATGACCGGCGTTGCGATTGATCGCGGCGGCGAATACGCGGCACGTGGCCGGCCCGACCAGGACTGGATCGGGCGTGCAATGGCACATCCATTTTTCGCGACGCGGCCGCCAAAATCGCTCGACCGCAACGATTTTGCGGGGTTCGACGTCGCTGGAATGTCGGTCGAGGATGGTGCTGCGACGCTGACCGCCTTCACTGCATCATCGATCGCTTGGATTGCCAGGCTCCTTCCGGCGCGCCCGAAAAGCTGGATCGTGGTCGGCGGCGGCGCCAACAACCCAACCTTGATGCGAATGCTGAGGGAGCAGATGGCACCTGCCGAACTTCGCGCTGGGCGTGATCTTGGCTGGTCCGGCGATGCCATTGAAGCGCAGGCATTCGCCTATCTCGCGGTGCGCAGCCTCAAAGGATTGCCGTTGACCTTTCCCGGTACAACCGGCGTGAGCGCGCCGCTCAGTGGCGGCGTGCTGTCACGACCCTGACGTCAGCGGACGTTGGCCAGGCGCATGTCGAGATAGGACGTCACCGTTTCCATCAGCGGCTCGAGCCGGTCCTGGAAGAAGTGGTTCGCGCCCTGAATGATCTGCTGCTCGATCACGATACCCTTTTGTGTCTTCAGCTTCTCGACCAGCGTGGTGACGTCCTTGGCCGGGGCGACGATATCCTTGTCGCCATGAACAATCAGGCCGGATGAGGGGCAAGGCGCGAGGAAGGAGAAGTCGTAGCGGTTCGGCTCCGGCGCGATGGAGATGAATCCCTCGACCTCCGGACGGCGCATCAGGAGTTGCATGCCGATCCAGGCACCGAAGGAGAATCCGGCCACCCAGCAGGCCCGCGCTTCGGGATTGATGGTCTGTGCCCAGTCCAGCGCCGCGGCGGCATCTGACAGTTCTCCAGTGCCGTGATCGAACGAGCCCTGGCTGCGGCCGACGCCGCGGAAATTGAAGCGCAGCACGGAGAAGCCACGGGCCACGAAGGAGTAGTAGACCTGATAGACGATCGGGTGGTTCATGTTGCCCTGAAATTGCGGGTGCGGATGCAGCACCATCGCAATTGGAGCGTTCTTCTGCTTCGCCGGGTGATAGCGGCCTTCAAGACGGCCCGCCGGGCCAGTGAAAATAACTTCGGGCATCAAAGTTCCCTGATATGTTCGATCGACGTTGTGCCGGCCGGACCATCCTTGACTGCAAGCGTGGAACGGTATCGGTCAAAACGGTGCAAGGCGCACGTAAACCCGCTGGAGGCCGCGTTCTAGCATAGGCCCTGGGGCAAAAAGCAAGCATCTTGAGCGCGCTATCGCCCCGTTAGGTTGTTATAAAATGGGCCAATTTCGTCAAATCAGCCCCTTGGCGCCGTAACTCATCTGGCGCCCGAACGGTTCAAAAGCGATGTTCCCGCGATGACAGGCAGGATTTATCTCGACTGGAATGCAACTGCCCCGCTTCGGCCTGAGGCGAAGGCGGCGATGGTCCATGCATGGAATCTGGTCGGCAATCCCTCATCCGTGCATTCGGAAGGGCGCGCCGCTCGCAGAATCGTGGAGGAAGCCCGCGCTGCGCTGGCAGCGGCGGCGGGGGCTGATCCGCGCAATGTGATCTTCACCTCGGGCGGAACGGAAGCCAACGCGCTGGCGCTGGTACCGGGGTTGCACGCTGCATCCGGTCAGCCGGCGATGCGGCTTATCGTCTCGGCCGTAGAGCATCCATCGGTTCTGGCCGGCGGCCGGTTTGTTGGGGAGGGGATTTTCCACGCTCCGGTCGACCGATCTGGCGTGGTGGATGTCGCTCGCCTCGAAGCGTTGCTGGCTGGACAAGCGCCGGCTCTGGTCTCGGTCATGTTGGCGAACAACGAGACCGGGGCGATCCAGCCGATCAGGGAGATCGCGGCCGTCGTCCATGCGGCAGGTGGTCTGCTGCATGTCGATGCGATTCAGGCATTCGGGCGTATTCCTATTGATCTTAGTGGCTTAGGAGCTGATCTTCTCACCGTTTCTGGACATAAGATTGGCGGCCCCAAGGGGATCGGTGCGTTGGTGATGGCCGAGGGGCTTGCGGGACTGGTGCCCGTGATCACCGGCGGTGGGCAGGAGAAGCGGCGCCGTGCCGGAACCGAAAACGTCCCCGGAATTGCCGGATTTGGTGCGGCGGTGAAGGCTGCGCTGGCGACGCGCGAGGCGGCCCATACCCGTATGAAAACCCTGCGGAACCGGCTGGAGAGCGGCCTGAGGGACGCCGACAATGGCGTGGTGATTTTCTCCGGGGATGTACCTCGCCTTGCCAACACAACCCTGTTTTCCCGGCCCGGTTTGAGGGCTGAAACGGCTGTGATTGCCTTCGATCTGGAGGGGGTTGCGGTGTCCTCTGGCTCGGCCTGTTCGTCCGGAAAGGTGCAAGCCTCCCATGTGCTTGCCGCAATGGGCGTCGAACCTGCTCTGGCGCAAGGCGCTTTACGCCTGAGCCTGGGTTGGGACACCACCGAACAGGATATCGAGGGGGCGTTGAAGGCTTGGAGAAAGCTGGCTGAGGTATTAGGTAAGGGATGGCAGACGGTCGCTTGAATGGCTCTAAAAAAGGGGCTATTTCAAGAACGAACTAAATGCCAGAAGTTCCCACTGCGGTCCTTGAAACCGCGAGCGGAGAGTAAAAATGCCAGCCGTACAAGAGACGGTCGATCGCGTTCGCGAGATCGACGTTGATCAGTATCGTTATGGGTTCGAGACTCAGATCGAGTCGGAAAAAGCACCCCGCGGTCTGTCCGAAGACACCGTCCGATTCATTTCAGCCAAGAAAAACGAACCAGCGTGGATGCTGGAATGGCGGCTTGAAGCCTATCGCCGCTGGCTGACGATGGACGAGCCGACCTGGGCGCGCGTCGAATATCCGAAGATCGATTATCAGGATCTGTACTACTACGCCGCGCCGAAGCAGAAGAAGTCGGTAGGCTCGCTCGACGAGATCGATCCTGAAATTCTGAAGACCTACGAGAAGCTCGGTATTCCGCTGCGCGAAGTCGAAGTTCTCGAAGGCGTGGTGAAGCCGGAAGGCGAGCGTCGCGTCGCGGTCGACGCGGTGTTCGATTCTGTGTCCGTCGCTACCACGTTCCAGGCGGAGCTTAAAAAGGCTGGCGTGATCTTCATGCCGATCTCGGAAGCCATCCGCGAGCATCCCGATCTGGTAAAGAAGTATCTCGGCTCGGTCGTGCCGACATCGGACAATTTCTTTGCGACGCTAAACTCAGCTGTGTTCTCCGACGGCTCGTTTGTCTACGTGCCGGCGGGCGTGCGCTGCCCGATGGAGTTGTCGACCTATTTCCGTATCAACGAACGCAACACCGGGCAGTTCGAGCGCACGCTGATCATCGCCGACAAGGGCGCCTATGTGAGCTACCTCGAAGGCTGCACCGCGCCGCAGCGCGACGAAAACCAGTTGCATGCCGCTGTGGTCGAACTCGTCACGCTTGACGATGCAGAGATCAAATACTCGACTGTGCAGAACTGGTATCCGGGCAACTCGGAAGGCAAGGGCGGTATCTACAATTTCGTCACCAAGCGTGGCGACTGCCGTGGCAAGAATTCCAAGATCTCGTGGACTCAGGTTGAGACCGGCTCCGCGATCACCTGGAAGTATCCGAGTTGCATCCTGCGTGGCGACAACTCGCAGGGCGAGTTCTACTCGATCGCGATCTCGAACGGTTTCCAGCAGGTCGATTCCGGCACCAAGATGATTCACCTCGGCAAAAACACGTCGAGCCGCATCATCTCGAAGGGCATTGCCGCCGGTAAATCGCAGAATACCTATCGCGGTCTCGTCACCGCGCACCGCAAGGCGACCAACACACGCAACTTCACCGCGTGCGACTCTCTTTTGATCGGCGACAAGTGCGGCGCTCACACCGTACCGTATATTGAAGCCAAGAATTCGTCGGCGCACTTCGAGCACGAAGCGACGACGTCGAAGATTTCCGAAGATATGCTGTTCTACTGCATCCAGCGCGGTCTTTCGCAGGAAGAAGCTGTGGGCCTTGTGGTGAATGGTTTCGTCAAGGACGTGTTGCAGCAATTGCCGATGGAATTTGCAGTCGAGGCGCAGAAGCTGATCTCGATCTCGCTGGAAGGAAGTGTGGGATGACCGCGTTGCTCGAAGTTAAAGGCCTCAAGGTTCAGGTCGAGGATAATGAGATTCTGCATGGTCTCGACCTCACCGTGAAGCAGGGTGAAATTCACGCCATTATGGGTCCGAACGGGTCCGGTAAATCCACGCTCAGCCACGTCATTGCGGGCAAGCCCGGTTATGAGGTTACAGCCGGCGAAATTCTGTTCAAGGGCGAAGATCTGCTGGAGATGGAGCCGGACGAGCGCGCCGCCAAGGGCGTGTTCTTGGCGTTCCAGTATCCGGTGGAAATCCCCGGCGTTGCGACCATGACGTTCCTGCGCACCGCGCTGAACGCGCAGCGCAAGGCGCGCGGCGAGGGTGAGTATTCGACGCCGGATTTCCTCAAGAAAGTGCGCGAGGTGTCGGCACGCCTCAGCATTCCGCAGGACATGCTCAAGCGCGGCGTCAATGTCGGCTTTTCTGGCGGCGAGAAAAAGCGCAACGAAGTTCTTCAGATGGCGCTGTTCGAGCCGAGCCTGTGCATCCTCGACGAGATGGATTCCGGTCTCGACATCGACGCGCTCCGCATCGCGGCGGACGGCGTCAATTCGCTGCGCTCCAAGGAGCGTGCGATGGTCGTGATCACCCACTATCAGCGTCTGCTGAACTACATCATTCCGGACTTCGTGCATGTGATGTCGAAGGGACGCGTGGTGAAGAGCGGCGGCAAGGATCTCGCGCTCGAACTGGAGAAATCCGGTTACGCGCAGTTCGAAGACCAGGCGGCTTAAGGCGTATGCGACCTGTCCGGTATCGGACCGTGGTCGCAGCTCACGCAAAGTCAAAGCCCGCCAACAAGAGAATGGCTTGATCGATGAATATTGCATTGGCCACATCAACGATACCGCAGGACGATCTGTTTACTGCGGTGAAAGGCCGGTTGCCGGGAGCGGGAACCGTCGCCACCGTGCGGCGGACCGCGTTCGACGAGTTCGCCCGTCGCGGCTTGCCGCACCGGAGGATCGAGGAATGGAAGTACACTGATCTTCGCGCGCTCCTGCGTGAGGTTACGCCACTGACGCCGGCGCCTGATCAGGCTGCACTCGCGCGTGCGGGCGCTGCGGTGAAGGCACTCGGTATCGACGGTACGCAGAAATTTGTGCTGGTCGACGGAGCGTTCGTGTCGCAACTGTCGGATGTCAGTGGGCTTGAGAAGGGCGTCAGCCTCCGCACCTTGCGTGAGGTGCTCGAGGACAAGGACAATGCTGTTCGTGCCGATCTGCTGCAGACGAGCGTCGCATCGGACGCGATGATCTCCCTCAATGCCGCGCTTGCCACCGATGGCGTGGTAATTGATGTCGCGGACGGCGCTTCGCTAACCAAGCCACTTCATATCGTTCACGTTGCGACAAATTCGGAGACGTCTGTCGCCACCCGGTCGCTTGTGAAGATCGGAAATGATGCTCACGCAACCCTGGTAGAAAGCTTTGTCGCCGCGGATGGAGCGAGGGCCTATCAGTCCCACGATTCGATCGTAGTCTGGATCGGCGACCGTACCGAGGTGCAGCATGTTCGGTTGATGGAAGATGCGCTCGATGCCGCGAACATCACAACGGCGATCTTCACACTGGGCGCCAAGACCAAGCTCAACGCCTTCAACCTGACCAACGGCGCTAAACTTAGTCGGTATCAGGGGTTCATCACCTTCGCCGGTGAAGGCAGCGAACTGACGACGAACGGTGTCAACCTGCTTGGTGGCCAGCGCCACGGCGACACCACGCTGTTGGTCGATCATGCCGTTCCCTGCTGCATGAGCCGCGAGGTGTTTCGCGCGGTGCTGGACGATTGCGCCCACTCCGTCTTCCAGGGGCGGATCATCGTGCGCCCCGACGCGCAGAAGACCGACGGCAAGATGATGACGCGTGCGCTGCTGCTCTCGGATGAGGCCGAGGCCGACAACAAGCCGGAACTGGAAATCTTTGCTGACGACGTGAGCTGCGGTCACGGTGCCACCACGGGCGCGCTGGATGAAAGCCTGCTGTTCTACCTGCGGGCGCGCGGCCTGCCGGAGAAGGAGGCGCAGGCGCTTCTGATCACGGCATTTGTCGGCGAGGCGATCGAATCGATCGTCAACGACGACTTGCGCAATTTCGCCGTTGCTGCCGCGGAGCGATGGCTGGCGACACGGGGGTGACCATGCATCCCGCGGTTGCCAATGGCACTTACGATGTCGAAAAGGTTCGCACCGACTTTCCTGCGCTCGCGCTCAAAGTCTATGGCAAACCGCTGGTGTATCTGGACAACGCGGCGTCGGCGCAGAAGCCGAATGCCGTGCTTGACCGGATGACGCAGGCTTACAAGAGCGAATACGCCAACGTCCATCGCGGGCTGCACTATCTCGCCAATGCCGCGACCGACGCCTACGAGGGCGGCCGCACGCGCGTGGCGCAGTTCCTCAATGCGAAACGCAATGAAGAGATCATCTTCACGCGCAATGCGACCGAGGCAATTAATCTGGTCGCGTCATCCTGGGGTGAGCCAAATCTGAAAGAGGGCGACGAAATCGTCCTCTCGATCATGGAGCATCATTCCAACATTGTGCCGTGGCATTTCTTGCGCGAGCGCCATGGTGTGGTGATCAAATGGGCACCGGTCGACGACGAAGGCAACTTCCTGATCGACGAGTTCGAGAAGCTGCTGACGTCAAAAACCAAGCTGGTCGCCATCACGCAGATGTCGAACGCGCTTGGCACCATCGTTCCAGTCAAGGATGTGGTGAAGATCGCGCATGGGCGCGGCATTCCGGTGCTGGTGGATGGCAGTCAGGGCGCCGTGCATCTGGCTGTAGACGTGCAGGATATCGACTGCGACTTCTACGTTTTCACCGGCCACAAGGTTTACGGGCCGACCGGCATTGGCGTCCTATATGCGAAGTACGATCATCTGGTCGCGATGCGCCCCTATAACGGCGGCGGCGAGATGATCCGGGAGGTTGCCCGGGACTGGGTGACCTACGGTGACCCGCCGCACAAGTTCGAGGCCGGCACGCCGGCGATTGTGGAGTCAATCGGGCTTGGTGCCGCGATCGACTACGTCAATTCGATCGGGAAGGACCGTATCGCTCGGCACGAGCATGATCTGCTGACCTATGCGACCGAACGTTTGCGCGAGATCAATTCGCTGCGCATCATCGGTAACGCGCGAGGCAAGGGCCCGGTGATTTCGTTCGAGATGAAAGGTGCCCATCCGCATGACGTGGCGACTGTGATCGACCGGGCCGGGATCGCCGTGCGTGCCGGCACCCATTGCGTGATGCCGCTTTTGGAGCGATTCAACGTTACCGCGACCTGCCGGGCGTCATTCGGTATGTATAATACGCGCGCGGAAGTCGACCAGTTCGCGGAGGCGCTGATCAAGGCGCGGGAGCTTTTCTCATGAGTGACACCATGCATTCCGAGCCGGCTGTGGCCCAGGCGACACCGATCCCCAACAAAGTCGACACGCAATCCGCGCTGCCGCCGGATGAGACCGAGCGCCTTGGCGCCGATATCGTCGCGGCGCTGAAGACGGTCTACGATCCGGAAATTCCGGCGGACATCTACGAACTTGGCCTAATCTACAAGGTTGATATCAAGGATGATCGTGCGGTGACGGTTGAGATGACTCTCACCACGCCGAATTGCCCCGCCGCGGGCGAACTGCCGACCATGGTCGAGAACGCGCTGGCAAGCGTGCCTGGCGTTGGACCTGTCAGCGTCAACGTGGTGTGGGAGCCGATCTGGACACCGGACCGGATGTCCGACGAAGCGCGCCTGGTTTTGAATATGTGGTGAGAACGCGTCTTGGCCGGGATTTATCAAGCCTGATTCAGCAGAGCTGAATCAGGCTTTTTCGCTATAAGGCGGACGCGTAGTCTTACTTGGATTTTTTGAGTTGCGGCTGGTCGAGGTAGCGGACATCACCGACCGGAAGAGGGAACGGGTTGATGTACCGATAGCCTTCTGACTGAAGGAGGGCGATCTCAGGGAAGCCGCCGGGGACGACGGTGACAAAGCCGTGGAAGTCGTCGGCCTTAAATCCAGCAGCCCGCAAGGCGTTGTGGCACATCCGGAACTCGACACCTGCATCGGCGAGTTCCTTCATCTTATCCATCACCCCTTGGTACTTGGTGTAGTTCTCCTTGGCGAAGGCACGCAGCTCAGGGCCATGGGTAACCACAACCATCTTCCCCTTGAGGGGACGCATGGTGTTTTTGACAAAGGCATAGAGGATGTTCAGATCTTCCGGCTTGGTATAGTTGGCGTCAAACACAGCGTTGATGGTGGGGTATTCGTGGAGATCGGCTTTTGAAGTCCCGTAGGGGGACAAGTCGGCATCGGCACGTGCAACCGGTGTGCTCGCCAGCAAAACCGCGGTCGTTAGGAGTAAAATAGATCGCATCATGGGCATATTCCTCGCGAAGTTCTTGGTTGTTATTGGCACTAGGTGCAGTGTTTCAAAGCGCCGGAAGACCCGGCGTTTTGATAGTTGAACGAATTCGTATTCATTGATGTGTATTTAAGCTACGGTAAAATTGATTGTCAATTGCGGCAAAATCGATTGATCGGTGGCTACTTCACATCTGAGGATTCGGCACTAACTTAATGCGGTGCCGAGAGTCGAAGCTGGCAGAGGAGTTTGCCCCCATGGTTAGTTCGCGTCCCCGCCCGCAGGTCATGCGCCTGACAGAGGCTGCGGCTAACCGCGTGCGCGAATTGTCGTCACGCGCCGATTCAGAGATTGTTGGTCTGCGGGTCGGTATCAAGAAGGGCGGTTGTGCCGGGATGGAGTACACGGTCGAGTACGCCCACGACATCCGTAAGACCGACGAAGTGGTGGAAGACAAGGGCGTCAAGATCCTGATCGATCCGCAAGCCGTGCTGTTCCTGCTCGGCACCGAGATGGACTTCAAGGTCGACAAGATGTCCGCCCAGTTCGTGTTCCACAATCCGAACCAGACCAGTGCCTGCGGCTGCGGCGAGTCGGTTGAACTGACACCTGCGAAGATTGACGGCTGATTTGGGGAGTGCAGTCGTCCGGCCGCAACGGCCGCAACGGCCGCAACGGCTGCGAAGGCGCGTCAGGCGACCTGAATCTGGCTGTTGGGAACGAACTCAGGATCGGCTTCGCAAATCACGCGGTTGCGGCCATTACGCTTTGCAGCATAGAGGCAGGCGTCGGCACGATCGATCAGGGCGTTGGCGTTGTCGCTGGGCTGGAGCATCGAAACTCCCGCCGAAATTGTCACCCGTCCAAGAATCTCGCCAGTCGATTTCTTTTTGAGCTGCTTCGACATCACTGAGCGCCGAATGTTATCGGCGACCGTCAAGGCTTGGCGGAGTGCTGTGTTAGGTAAGATCACGGCGAACTCCTCGCCGCCGTAACGCGCAGTAATGTCCTGCCCCTTGATGCTGTGCTTGAGCGCCATGGCGACCAGGCGGAGAACCTGATCGCCGGTCAGGTGCCCGTAATTGTCGTTGAATGACTTGAAGTGATCGATGTCGATCATCAGCAGCGAAAGCGGCTGATCGTTTTGCTTTGTCTGCTCGACAGCAGTTTCGATGGCGCGGTCGAAGTATTTGCGGTTGCCGAGCCCGGTCAGCGGGTCGGTCAGACTTTCGGCACGGATCGCCTCAAGACTCTGCTGCAGGCTGCTGATTTCCTGCCGCGATCGTATCAATCTCTGTTCCAGCGTTTTGTTGGTGTCGCGCATGTTGCGGGTCGAAGTCAGTAGCAGTTCGACTACCGATCTCACCTGCTCGAGACTTTTTGCAGCAATGAGCTTTTGTGATGCGCCTTCGAGATTGTTGCCAAAATTTACGGTGATGCCGAGTGCATCTGTGATGAGGGCCATCACGTCGTCGATCTCGTTGATGACGCGTGAGCCGACCTTGTCGATGCGATCCGACGTCCTGAACTGGGAGAGGTAGGTCTCGTAAATCTGCTCGAGATCCGCCTCTGTCAGTTGTCCGTTGTGGGACAGCGTTTCGTTGATGATCTTATTGAGAGCTGGATTGTATCCGGTCGCGTAGACGTACCAGATTTCGTAATTTCTCGGGACTGCCGTCTGTCGCAAAGCCTTGATCTGGCCAAGCGCGACTTCAGCGAACGCCATGGTGCGTTCATGCTCGTCCAGCAACCCGATCACGTTCCGTGTCCCCAAACGCCAGGCTTCTGCCGGCTTGGCCTCAATATAAAAATTCCAAAATATAGGCCGACGCTAAGGGATGAGGATGAAGGAGGAGTAAACGTGCGGGGAACGGGGCGCGCCGTAACCGGCGCTAGTTCCGCGCACGAACGGGGCGCAGCAGAAACGCCGGCAGATGCGAGTGGTCCGCTGGTTCGGAGTGCTGCTCACGCGAGGCCGAGGCCGGGATCGCTACTGGGGTACGGCCAATCGATGGCGGTTGCACTGCGGCAATTTGCGATGAAGACGGAGCGTTTTGCTTGGATTTGTTGCGGCCACCGCGGCTGCGCTGCCGCTCACGGCGTGGTCGCCGCTGTTCCGGCTCTGGCGAGGCTGTTGAGGCTTCCTCGATCCGCTCAGCGGGTTGAAGCGGCGGAGCGATCGAGGGGCCTTCGGCGCGAGGAATTGGTTGACCGATTAGCTTCTCGATCGCAAGGATCGACTTCTGGTCGGCCGGCGAGACGATTGAGACCGCGGTGCCAAGCCGTCCGGCGCGGCCGGTGCGTCCGATACGGTGCACATAGTCATCCGGGTGGTGCGGGACGTCGAAATTGAAGACGTGGCTGACTTCCGGAATGTCGAGGCCGCGAGCCGCCACATCGGACGCAACCAGCAACGGCAGTTCGCCTTTGCGGAATTGCTCGAGCGAAGCCATGCGCGCCGACTGGTCCATGTCGCCGTGCAGCGCACCGGCGCTGAACCCGTGCTTCTGCAGCGACTTGTAGAGGATGGCGACATCACGTTTGCGGTTACAGAAGATGATCGCGTTCTGGAGATCTTTTGCGCCGCGCAGAAGCTGCCGCAAAATCTCGCGCTTCTCGTGCGCCTCGCGTCCGACCGCTACCTGCGATTGCGAGACGGTCACGGCGGTTGAAGCCGGCTTGGAGACTTCGACCTTCACCGGGTTGTGCAGGAATGCCTCGGTGATGCGGCGGATTTCGTTGGGCATCGTCGCGGTGAAAAACAGCGTCTGACGCGTGAACGGCACGAGCTTGCAGATCCGTTCGATATCCGGAATGAAGCCCATGTCGAGCATACGGTCGGCTTCGTCGATCACCAGCAATTCGACACCGGTGAGCAGCAGGCCGCCGCGTTCAGTGTGGTCGAGCAGGCGGCCCGGCGTTGCAATCAGCACGTCAACGCCGCGCGTCAGCTTGGTGTCCTGGTCGCCGAACGAGACGCCGCCAATCAGAAGCGCGACGTTCAGTTTCTGGCCTGCGCCGTAGCGGTCGAAATTTTCCTTCACCTGCGCGGCGAGTTCGCGCGTCGGCTCCAGGATCAGTGTGCGCGGCATGCGTGCCCGGGCGCGGCCCTTTTCGAGCAGCGTCAACATCGGAAGCACGAAGGCGGCAGTTTTGCCGGTGCCGGTTTGGGCAATGCCAAGAACATCGCGGCGGGCAAGAACGTGAGGAATTGCCTGTTCTTGAATGGGGGTAGGAGTGGTGTAACCAGTCGCCGCCACGGCAGCGAGTACCTTGTCGGACAAGCCGAGATTGGAAAAGGACATTGAGCCTCTAGACGAGAGTGCCGTTCGGACGTCCCGGAAAACAACTGCTGCGCTCAACCCCGGAACGGCAAGCTTATATGCACGGGGATGGTAAAATCGCGGGCAAGCGGCTGATCAGATGGTCGCGTTTCGACTCTGGCCGCGTGCCCGGAACATAATTCCGATTTGCCCAAAGTCAACGAAATTGCGAGAAAAAATGCCTGAACGACTTAATATTACTGGCCTTTCAGGCGCATAGGGGCGCCTGGTTGCATACACGCCTCACTGAACCCAGAGGTTCCGATGGATGTTTCGGCCGCGAATCCACCGAACTCGATCGAGGTTACTTGCTGCATCGTTGGGGGCGGTCCCGCCGGCATGATGCTTGGCTACCTGCTGGGCCGTGCCGGCATCAGGACAGTTGTCCTTGAGAAGCATGCCGACTTCTTTCGCGATTTTCGGGGCGACACCGTGCATCCCTCGACCATGAAGGTGATGCAGGAACTCGGACTGCTCGAGGATTTCCTCAAAGTCCCGCACCAGCGGATCAGCAAGCTCGAAGGTCTGTTCGGATCGACCCCGGTGCGCATCGCCGACCTGTCGCGGCTTAAGACGCCATGCCCCTTCGTCGCGTTCATGCCGCAATGGGATTTCCTCAATTTTCTCGATGAGAAAGGCCGGCAATTTCCCAGCCTCTCGGTGCGCAAAAGCACCGAAGCGGTTGAACTGATCCGCGATGGCGAGCGCGTGACCGGTGTGATCGCGAACAGTCCGGACGGTCGCTTAGGGATTTTTGCCGATCTCACCATTGCCTGCGATGGGCGTCATTCGATCCTGCGGGAGCAGGCCGGACTCCGGATCGAAGATATCGGCGCGCCGATCGATGTGTTGTGGTTTCGGGTCGGAAAGGCAAAGGGCACAACCGATGGCGTGTTTGCCCGGCTGCGCACCGGCCAGATGATGGTGACGCTGGATCGCGACGATTACTGGCAATGCGCCTATGTCATCGCAAAGGGCGGGATCGACAAAGTAAAGGCGGCGGGACTTGATCGTTTTCGCGCCAATGTCGCTGCGATGGCGCCGGGGCTGCGCGAGCATATCGACGATGTCCGAAGCTGGGATGACGTGAAGTTGCTGTCGGTGAAGATCGACCGGCTGACACGGTGGGCGTTGCCCGGTCTGCTATGCATTGGCGATGCGGCGCATGCGATGTCGCCGGTCGGCGGTGTTGGCGTCAATCTTGCGGTGCAGGACGCGGTGGCGACCGCCAATCTGTTGTCAGACAAGTTCGCGGCAGGCAGGCCATCGCTGGCGGATCTCGACCGCGTGCAGCAGCGGCGGATGTTCCCGACCAGAAGTCATTCAAGCCATTCAGGTTCAGGTTCAGAATCGTATTATCAACCGCGCGCTGTCGGGTGCCGATCTGACGCCGCCACTGCTCATCCGTCTGATCAACAAATGCCCTGTTCTGCAGGGCATGACAGCACGATTGCTCGGCATTGGTGTGCGGCCCGAGCACGTGCTGACCCATCGTTCAAGCTAGACGTCGAGCAATTCTTCAGGTGCGAATTCTGCCTTCTCGGAGATGAAAGCGAAACGCGCTTCGGCCTTGGTGCCCATCAGCCGCTCCACCGAATCCGCGGTGCCCTCGCGATCGTCGGGCACCAGCATCACGCGCAGCATCGTGCGCTTGCTGGGGTCCATGGTGGTTTCCTTGAGCTGCGAGGGCATCATCTCGCCAAGGCCTTTGAAGCGGCCTATATCGACCTTGGCGTTGGCGTGGAATTCGGATTTCAAGAGTTCGTCGCGATGTCGCTCATCGCGAGCATAGACGGTCTTGCTGCCATGCGTAAGGCGATAGAGCGGCGGCACGGCGAGATACAGATGACCTTCGTCAATCAGGCGCGGCATCTGCCGGTAGAAAAAGGTGATCAGCAACGAGGCGATATGGGCGCCGTCAACGTCAGCATCGGTCATGATGATGATGCGTGCGTAACGCAGATCTTCTTCGCGATAATGTGCGCCGGTGCCGCATCCTAGCGCCTGGATCAGGTCGGAGAGCTGCGCGTTGGCGGTGATCTTGTCGCGGCCGGCGGACGCGACGTTGAGGATCTTGCCGCGCAGCGGAAGGATGGCTTGCGTCTTGCGGTCGCGAGCCTGCTTGGCGCTGCCTCCTGCGGAGTCACCCTCGACGATGAAGAGTTCGGAACCTTCCGCTGCCGTGTTGGTGCAGTCGGCGAGCTTGCCCGGCAAGCGCAGCTTCTTCACCGCGGTCTTGCGCGAAACTTCTTTTTCTGCGCGGCGGCGCAAACGCTCGTCGGCGCGCTCGGCGATGAATTCGAGCAGCTTGTTGGCCTGAACCGGATTGCCTGAAAGCCAGTGGTCGAACGGGTCCTTGATTGCCTGTTCGACAATGCGCTGCGCTTCGGCGGTTGCCAAGCGGTCTTTGGTTTGGCCCTGAAATTCCGGCTCGCGCACGAACACCGATAGCATCACCGCCGCGCCGGTCATTACATCTTCGGAAGTGATTGACGCGGCGCGTTTGGACTGGCCGACCCGCGAGGCATGATCCTTCAAGCCGCGCAGCAGCGCGCTGCGCATGCCGGCCTCGTGGGTGCCGCCATCCGGGGTCGGCACCGTGTTGGTGTAGGAGGACATGAAGCCGTCGGCGTCGGCGGTCCATGCTACCGCCCACTCGCAGGCACCGTGTGCGCCGTTGCGGCCGGATTTTCCGGAAAAGATTTCCGGGTGCACCAGTGTGTCGGCGTGGATCGCCGCCGCGAGATAGTCCTTGAGGCCGCCCGGGAAATGGAAGGTGTCTTCTGCGGGAACGTCGTCGATGCCCTTGAGCAATTCCGGATCGCAGCGCCAGCGGATTTCGACGCCGCCGAACAGGTACGCTTTCGAGCGCGTCATCTTGAACAGGCGCTGAGGCTTGAACGCTGCCTTGGCGCCGAAAATCTCGAGATCTGGCTTGAAACGGACCGAGGTACCGCGACGATTATGGACCTTGCCGAGATCCTGCAGCTTGCCCTTCGGCTTGCCGCGCTCGAACGTCATCTTGTAGAGGTTCTGGCTGCGCGCGACCTCGACTTCCAGGATTGAGGAGAGGGCGTTGACGACCGATACGCCGACGCCGTGCAGGCCGCCCGAGGTCTCATAGACTTTGGAGTCAAATTTGCCGCCGGCGTGCAGCGTGCACAGGATGACCTCGAGCGCCGACTTGTTGGGGTATTTCGGATGCGGATCGACCGGAATGCCGCGCCCGTTGTCAGTGACGGTTAGAAATCCGTCGGCCCCGAGATGCACCTCGATGAAAGTGGCGTGGCCTGCCAAGGCCTCGTCCATTGAGTTGTCGATCACTTCGGCGAACAGATGATGCAGTGCCTTCTCGTCCGTGCCGCCAATATACATGCCAGGGCGGCGGCGAACTGGCTCGAGCCCTTCCAGAACCTCGATGTCGCGCGCGGTGTAGCTGGCTTCGGCGCCGGAGGCGGGAGGCTGCACTTTCGCGGAGGAACCCGATTTGGGGCTGTCGGACGCGAAGAGATCGCCCGCGGCGCTTTTTTTCTTGGCGGTTCTGGTCATGGTTGTGGCGGCTGCTACAAGATTTCGGAGATATCGGATCGGCGGGGCCGAATCGCTTTGACAAACTATGTCATGGCCGCGCGGTGAGATGAATGGGAGCGGACGTCTTGGAAAGCCGATTTTCGCCGCGATTTCAACAGCTGTGCTGGTACGAATATGTCGTAATTGCGGTGGTTGCAGTGGCCCTTGTCGGCTATTTGCCGATGGTGGTCCGGCGCGTCGTGGTGCATGGATTCGGCGATGTGCAGGTCTTCTTCCGCGCCGGCTGGGCGATCTGGAGCGGTTATCCGCTGTATGACGTGGTCGATAGTCACAGCTGGAGCTACCATTATCCGCCGACTTTTGCGTTTCTGATGGGATTGTTCGCCGACCCTATGCCCGGCTTTCCCAAGCCGGCATGGTCGCTGTCCTACCCGGTCTCGATTGCGCTGTGGTACGTGATCAGCGCGATCGCGATGCTGGCTGCGCTGCATGTCTGGGCGAGGGGGCTCGAACGGTTTGCGGTCGGGCCGTTTGACCAGAGACAATGGAACGGATGGTGGGCGCTGCGGCTCGGTCCGATGTTGGCGCTGCTGCCTTTCATCGGTGACGGTTTCGGGCGAGGCCAGCCGACTTCGATCCTGCTGCTGTCGATGGTCGGATTCCTTGTGCTGTATGTTCGCGGCCATACACATGCGGCGGCCCTGATGCTGGCGATCGGCGCCACCATCAAGATTTTTCCGGCGGCGCTGTTGATCATCCCGCTGCTGCGGCGCGATCTGAAAGTTATCTTCGCAACCGGTATCTACGGCTTGCTGCTGCTGGTTGCCGTTCCGGTGCTTTGCGTTGGACCCGCGGCAACCGTCGATCTCTATCATGCGATGTGGAACGACCATCTGCGCGGTATCGTCAGCGGCGCGCCGAATGCGAAGATCGCGGCTGAAATCACCTTCACGTCTTACGACATGCTCAGTGTCGGCGCGATGCTGACGCGCATTGCTGCGGGAGGACTGCCGGCTTCGGCGATGCTGCCGGGCTGGGCGGGGGCGGCGCAATTCGCGCTCAATAGCGTGATCCTGTTCGCGCTGGTCGGACTTGGCTATGGACGGTTCTGGCGATGGGGCGGCGCCCAGCCGCCGCCACTATCCTACGATGTCTTGCTTGCTGGGGCGGTAATATGCGCGGCGTTGCCGGTCATGCTCTCGACATCCCAGCCGAACTACGTCGCCTTTGCCGCACCATTGGTGGCCGTTTTCCAGCTTAAATCGTGGCGGGACGACGGCAAGGTTCGCGTTCCGGTGTCCCTGCTGGCATGGTCATGCGTGCTGTGGGTTGGAATGATCGTGATCGAAGTTGAATTCTGGCGGCCGCTGCGCGTGGTAGGATTGATGACGCCCTTGTTACTGGGCCTTGTCGGGTGGGGTCTGTTCTGCTTGTCCCGGCGTTCGCAAGAGGATGATGTCGGCGTAAACGCCGAAGGGAACTAGGATGCCCCATGGGTCTTGATGATATTTTTCGCGGACTGATCGATTTTGTCCGCGATCACCATACCTGGGCGGCTCCCATCGTCTTTGCGCTGGCTTTCTGTGAATCGCTCGCTTTCATATCCCTGCTGGTCCCGGCGTGGGGAGCCCTGATCGGGATAGGCGCATTGGTTGGTGCGAGTGATCTCAGCTTCTGGCCAGTCTGGATTGCCGGCGCGCTCGGCGCCGGGCTTGGCGACTGGCTGTCCTACTGGTTCGGGTTCAAGTTCAAGGAGGACGTGGCCCGGATGTGGCCATTGTCGCGTTATCCGACCATCCTGCCGCGCGCGGAGAAGTTCGTCGAGGATTGGGGCGTACCCAGTATTTTCATCGGACGGTTTTTTGGGCCGCTACGTGCTGCGGTGCCGCTGGCGGCAGGTATTTTCGAGATGGACTACTGGCGCTTCCAGTTCGCCAATTTCTCCTCGGCATTGGTCTGGGCTGCGACCTTGCTGCTGTTCGGCGATGGAATCTCGCGCGTCATCGCCTGGTTCTGGAGCATCATCTGATCGGTGGCTTAGTAACGTCTGATTGTTGATATCGAAGCAGTCGCGCTGTCGTGATCTCGGCGTTCCTAAAAAGCAATTAAAGATGACCCCCTGAAATTTGACAGGGGGTATTCCAATGACCATGACCAGGCGAGATGTTCTTGCGGGCGCCGTTGCAATTGCAGCCACGCCAGCCCTGAGCGGCCGTCCAGTGCATGCCGCCGTACCGCCCGCCAACAAACAGGCTCCGAGCTTCTATCGCTACAAGGTCGGGGATATTGAAGTCGCCGTGGTCTCTGACGGCGCCAGCAACTTCCCATTGCCGGACAAGCTGGTGGTCAATGCCACCAAGGAACAGGTCGGTGACGCGCTGGAGAAGGCGTTCCTGCCGCGCGATACGATGACGGTTCACTACGCGCCGCTTGCGATCAACACCGGCGGCAAACTTGTCGTGATCGATACCGGCAACGGTCCTGCCGCGAACGCGTCGAGCAAGGGCCGCATCGGGCAATTCCAGACCAATCTTAAGGCGGCTGGGATCGACCCGAAGGATGTCGATATCGTCGTGATCTCGCACTTCCACGGCGATCATGTGAACGGCCTGCTGACGGCTGATAATCAGCTCGCATTCCCGAATGCCGAGGTGCTGGTGCCGGCGGTGGAGTGGAAATACTGGATGGACGACGGCGAGATGAGCCGCGCGCCTGCAGGCCGCATGCAGGATTTGTTCAAGAACAACCGCCGCGTGTTCGATGCCGGTCTGAAGAAGAAGGTTACGCCTTACGAGTGGGGCAAGGACATCGCGCCCGGATTGCTCGCAGTCGAAACCGTTGGTCACACGCCGGGCCACACATCCTATGTGCTGACGTCCGGCTCGGATAAAGTATTCATTCAGTCCGACGTCACCAATCATCCTGACCTGTTCGTCAAGAATCCGGGCTGGCATCTCGGCTTCGACCAGGATGGCGACAAGGCGGAGAGCACGCGGCGCCGGGTGTACGACATGCTGGTGGCCGAGCGGCTCAAGGTGCAGGGCTTCCACTATCCGTTCCCGGCGCTCGGCAATATCGAGAAGGATGGCGCAGGCTATCGTCTCGTTCCGGCTCCTTGGTCGCCGATCATCTGACCTGCCTCTGCCAGCCGTATCGTCCTTGACCCAGCGGTGGCGCGGATTTATATCCGCGCCATGTTCAGGACCGTCACAATCACCACCATGCGCCGCCGCCGTAGTGTCACGGCATGTGCGGCCGGTCGCGTCTGACGATCACCTGCCATGCCGCTGGGGAGGGTCCGCGGCGTCTTGTTTCCCCTCACAAACTGCCGCATGACTGCATCTGGCGTTGCTCAGGCATGATCCGGGAAGTGCGAAGCGGTTTTCCGAAAAGATCATGCTCAAACAATAACCTGAAGCGCGATGGCGATTGGCGCCGCCGCGCTTCGGAATTGGCTCGCTTGGGTAAGGATCGATATCATGGCTGAGAAGAAGAAGATCGGCATCCTCGGTGCATCAGGTTACACCGGCGCTGAGCTTGTGCGGTTGCTGTTGCGCCACCCGCGTGTCCAGATCGCGCTGCTGACTGCGGACCGCCGCGCAGGGCAGGCAATGGGCGACGTCTATCCGCAATTCGCGCCATACGATCTGCCGCGCCTCGTCGCGATTGACGCGGTGGATTGGGCTGCGGAAAACTTCGACTTGATTTTCTGTGCTCTGCCGCACGCGACCACGCAGAAGGTTCTGAAGGACGTGCTGGCGAAAGCGCCGGCGACGAAGATCGTCGATCTGTCGGCCGACTTCCGGCTTGAGGATCCCGCGGTCTATGCGAAGTGGTACGGCCACGAGCATCACGCGCTCGAATTGCAAAAGGAGGCGGTGTACGGCCTCGTCGAATTCTATCGGCGCGATATCAGGAAGGCGCGGCTGGTTGCCAATCCGGGTTGCTACACCACGACGTCGCAATTGCCGCTAATCCCGTTGTTGAAAGCCAAGGCGATCGAGACCGACGAGATCGTGATCGACGCCAAGTCCGGCATGACGGGAGCTGGACGCTCGGCGCGCGAGGAAATGCTGTTCTCCGAAGTGTCGGAGGGCTTCAACGCCTATGGCGTCGGCCATCACCGGCACATGTCAGAGCTCGATCAGGAATTCTCGAAAGCCGCAGGCAAGGAAGTGCTCGCGACCTTCACGCCGCATCTTGCGCCGATAAATCGCGGCATCTTCGCAACCATCTACGTGCGCGGCCGCCGTGGCAAAACGGCGCAAGACCTGCACGACATTCTGGTCAAGCAATACGAGAAGGAGCCGTTCGTCTATGTGCTGCCGTTCGGCAAGACGCCGCACTCGCGGCATGTGCGCGGCTCCAACATGACGTTCATCGGTGTTGCCAATGATCGCATGCCGGGCCGCGCGATCATCGTCTCGACCTTGGACAATCTAACCAAGGGTGCGTCGGGACAGGCGGTGCAGAACATGAATGTGATGCTCGGCTTCCCCGAGAGCACCGGTATCGACCAGCCGGCGCTGTTTCCGTAAGCCGCTCGACGCAACATTAACCGCGTATGAACATCACCTTTCCTATAATGTTCGCCGCAAAACAAAAGGGACGGCGCCTGCCGTCCCTTTCTTTTTGACCGTCTTGATGTCGCCGGCTCAGAACGCCCTGAAGATCGCCAGCGCCAGCACCGCCTGGGCAAGGAAGCCGACCGCGAAAGCGAGGGTGCGTAAAACTGGAATGCCCATCGTGTAAACGATGAGGTGCACGACGCGGGACCAGAAGTAAACCGCGCAGGCCAGCACCGTCCATTTGCTCGAATAATCGATCGAGTTGAGGATCAGAACCAGCGGCGCAAAGATGACGAGGTTCTCGACCGCATTGTCGTGCGCGAACATCAGACGGTTGGCCCATTCGGCATGCGGCTTGTCGTTGCGGGAGGGATTGGCCATCGCGCCGCTGAGACCGCGGATCTGGCAACGGTTCAGCACGTAGGGAATCCACATCAATCCGGTCAAAATCACTGTCAGTGTCAGCCAGAATAACTCTCGCGTCATGGCAATGTCCTCTCAGTGCGAAGGTACCGAAAGCGCAGCGGATGATAGGGCATCGACTCGGGTTGCGAGCGAAAGCCGCTGTGCCGATTCATAGCGTATCGAAAAGAGCAGGCCAACGCCGCCAGCCGGGTTTTCCCTGCGGCGGTAATATAGCGTGTCTTACGCCGGCATGCGGACATAGCTGCCTGGCGCATCCTCGATCGCCGCCAAAGCGCCGGTGCCGACCGGGCGCGCTGCGATGGTTTCGGCGTCGATCTCCTTGAGCCAGTTGTGCCAGTCCGGCCACCACGAACCCTTGTGTTCCTGCGCCTTCTGCAGCCAGCTTTCGACGGTCGGGTAATGGATGCTGTCGTTGGTCCAGTACTGGTACTTTCCGGTCGCGGGCGGATTGATCACGCCTGCGATATGGCCGGAGCCGGCCAGCACATAGCGCACCGGCCCGCCGAAGAACTGCGAGCCATACAGTACCGACTGCGCGGGTGCGATGTGATCCTCACGCGTGGCCAGATTGTAGACCGGGATCTTCACCTTCGACAGGTCAAGGATGGTGTTGTCGAGCACCATGGTGCCGGCGGAGAGGCGGTTCTCCAGATAGCAGTTGCGCAGATAATAGGAATGATTGGCCGCCGGCATGCGCGTGGAATCCGAATTCCAGTGCAGCAGGTCGAAGGTCGAGGGTTGCTTGCCCTTCAGGTAGTTATTGATGACATAGGGCCAGATTAGATCGTTGGAGCGCAGCATGTTGAATGCCATCGACATGCGGGTGCCTTCAAGCACGCCGGTCGGCTGCATTTCCTGCTCGATCGCGGCGACCTGTTCTTCATCGACGAACACCAGAAGATCGCCGGCATTGGTGAAATCGACCTGCGTGGTCAGCAGGGTTGCCGAGGCGACGCGCACCCGGCGCTTCTCGGCGAGCCACGCCAGCGTCGAGGCGAGCAGGGTGCCGCCGACGCAATAGCCGAGCGCGTGCACCTTCATCTCACCGGTGACCTTCTCGATCACGTCCATCGCCGTGAGCGGGCCGAGCTTCATGTAGTCTTCGAAGGTCTTTTCGCCGAGCGTGCTGTCCGGGTTGACCCAGGAAATCACGAACACGGTGAGACCCTGATCCACACACCATTTGATGAAGGATTTTTCCGGCTTGAGATCGAGGATGTAATACTTGTTGATCCACGGCGGCACCACCAGCAGCGGCGTGCGCAGCACTGTCTCGGTGCTCGGCGTGTACTGGATGAGCTGCATGATCTCGTTCTGGAAGATCACCTTGCCCGGCGTCAGCGCGAGATCCGATCCGACATTGAGACCTGCGCTCGATTGCCTGATCTTCAGACGGCCGCGCCCGGCCGCTATGTCCTCGGCGAGCATCTGCATGCCGCGCACGAGGTTTTCACCGTTGCTCGCGAACGTCTCGCGCAGCACTTCGGGATTGGTGAGCACGAAATTCGACGGCGCGATCGCGTTACCGATCTGCTCGATATAGAACTGCGCCTTGCGCTTGGTATGCGGATCGAGACCCTCGGCATCACGCACCAGTTCGTTCGCCCATTTCGCCGTCAGCAGGTAGACCTGCATGACGAATTCAAAGAACGGATTTAAACGCCATTCCGGGTCCTGAAAACGCTTGTCGCGCGGATCGGGATTGATCACGCGTTCGGCTTCCTCACCAGCGAGGCGTTTCACCGAACTGGCCCAGACATCAAGATAGGTCTTGCCGAGCTTCGCCTTCAGGTCGGTCGCGCGCTTCTCATCCGACAGCCAGTAATCCGCGACGAGATAGAGCGTCTTGATCATCTCGCCGAGTTCGCCCGGCAAACGGTCGGGGCTCTGGCGCGGCTGCAGGTAGGTGGACAGCGCCTTGCCGGTGCTCTCCATCGCGCGTGCGAGATTCAGCGCGAAAGCGTGGGGATCGAAGGTTTTGGTGCCGGTGTCGGAAACAGTGGTGGGATCACTCATGAGAAACTATCGACCGCTGATGAAACATCGCCCGGCGTGTTGCCGCTCTTGTCAATCATGCCATATTCGAAGTTAACGGTGCTTATTCTTCGTCGTCGCAGCGCAACATGTCGCGTCTTGGATCGGTCATATTGCGGCGGCATTGACGGACGGCGGAATTGCCGGAAAAATTTAACGCTTTCACGCGATATCTGCTCCATACGATCGATATGAGTTTTTCGTCCTGATGGACGGGACGTGGAGGCCCGGTGGGGGAGAGCTGCCAGATACCGTTGATGCGCCGGCCGTGGGTGCGTGCTGCCGGGCGTGTGTTCCTCGCTGCCGCGCTGCTGGGGCCGCTGCTGGCAGGCTGCTCGTTGCCGATTGGGGACTTGCCCATAGTCGGTTTGCCGGAGAACACGCCGCCGCGCCCGGAGACGCCGGCCGCCTATCTTCCGGTCCATGATATCCCCGCACCACGGGATACCGCCGTGCTGACGCCGGAAGAGCAGTCCAGGATCGAGAAGGAACTGGCCGCGGCGCGGGACCGCCAAGCCACCCATGACCGGACCTCTGGCGCCACGCGGGCGCAAAATACTGCCGAAGCCCAATAATCGGCACCTTCGGGTGGCGCTGCCCGAGGTTCGTGATAAAAAGGCCCACTCCCGCCAGTGATTTGCCTGACGGCCTTGAGACCTGACCTCCCGGTTCCGGAGCCTTGATTCCATGGAAGAATTTTACCGCATTCGCCGACTGCCGCCTTACGTGTTCGAGCAGGTGAATCGGGCCAAGGCCGCCGCACGCAATGCCGGAGCCGACATCATCGATCTGGGCATGGGCAATCCGGACCTGCCGACGCCGCCGCATGTCCTCGAGAAGCTCAAGGAAACCCTCGGCAAGCCGCGGACCGACCGCTATTCGGCGTCTAAAGGTATCCCGGGCCTCCGCCGCGCCCAGGCGGCCTATTACGAGCGCCGCTTCGGAGTGAAGCTCAATCCGGAAACCCAGATTGTCGCCACGCTCGGCTCCAAGGAAGGCTTTGCCAACGTCGCCCAGGCCATCACCGCGCCGGGGGATGTGGTGCTGGTGCCCAACCCGAGCTATCCGATCCACGCTTTCGGCTTCCTGATGGCGGGCGGCGTAGTCCGCTCGGTGCCGGCCGAGCCGACGCCGGAGCTGTTCAGTGCGCTGGAGCGCGCAATCGTGCATTCGATCCCGAAGCCGATCGCGATGATTGCCTGCTATCCGTCCAACCCGACGTCCTATGTGGCATCGCTCGACTTCTACAAGGACCTCGTCGCCTTTGCGAAGAAGCACGAGATCTTCATCCTGTCCGACCTCGCTTATGCCGAGCTTTATTACGAGGGGGAGCCGCCGCCGTCGGTGCTGCAGGTGCCGGGCGCGATCGACGTCACCGTCGAGTTCACCTCGATGTCGAAGACCTTCTCGATGGCCGGCTGGCGCATGGGCTTTGCGGTCGGCAACGAGCGCATCATCGCTGCGCTGACCCGCGTCAAATCCTATCTCGACTACGGCGCGTTCACGCCGATCCAGGTCGCCGCGACAGCGGCGCTGAACGGACCGCAGGAGTGCATCCAGGAGATGCGCGACACCTATCGCAAGCGCCGCGACGCCATGGTCGAGTCATTCGGCCGTGCCGGCTGGGATATCCCGCCGCCGGCTGCCTCGATGTTCGCCTGGGCACCGCTGCCGGAGAAATTCCGTCACATCGGCAGTATGGAATTCGCTACGCTGATGGTGGAGAAGTCGGGCGTCGTGGTGTCTCCCGGCGTCGGCTTTGGCGAGCATGGCGAGGGCTTCGTTCGTATCGCAATGGTGGAAAACGAGCAGCGCATCCGTCAGGCGGCGCGCAATATTCGCCGCTTCCTTGATACGGGTCTTGAAACGTTGCACAACGTGGTTCCTCTCGCCAATCGGCGATAATCTTCCGGCAGGTTCGAAATCGACATGGTGGCTCCGCTCAAAGTGGGGATTGCGGGGCTCGGCACGGTGGGTGCCGAGGTGGTGCGTCTCATCGATCAGCAATCGCGCGTGCTGTCGGCTCGTTGCGGCCGCAGCGTGCGGGTGGTCGCGGTCTGCGCGCGTTCCAAGGTCAAGAAGCGCAATCTCGATCTGCGCGGCGTCGAATGGGCCAAGAGCCCGCTGGCGCTGGCGAACCACCCGGACATCGACGTGTTCGTCGAACTGATGGGCGGCGCCGACGATCCGGCGCTGTCGGCGATCGAAGCAGCGCTAAAGCGCGGCAAATCGGTCGTTACCGCCAACAAGGCTCTGATCGCCAAGCACGGCTCGCGGCTTGCCGCTCTGGCCGAGGCACACGGTGGCGCGCTGAACTACGAAGCCGCGGTCGGTGCAGCGATCCCCGTCATCAAGACGCTGCGTGAGGGGCTTGCCGGTACCGGCATTCACCGCGTCTACGGCATTCTCAACGGCACCTGCAATTACATCCTGACCCGAATGGAGCAGGAAGGCTTGTCATTTGCCGAGTGCCTGAAGGATGCGCAGCGGCTTGGCTATGCCGAAGCCAACCCATCGTTCGACGTTGATGGCCACGACACCGCGCAGAAGCTTGCGATCCTCGCCAGCCTCGCATTCGGCACCAAGGTCAACCAGAAGGCGGTCTATGTCGAGGGCATCTCCTCGATCGCGCCGGAAGACCTGCGCGCCGCCGACGAGCTCGGCTATCGCGTCAAGCTGCTCGGCGTCGCGGTGAAGACCGAGACCGGCATCGAACAGCGTGTGCATCCGACCATGGTGCCGCGTACGTCCTCGATCGCGCAGGTGATGGGCGTGACCAACGCCGTGACGATCGACGGCGAGGGCATTCCGCCCATTACGCTGGTCGGTCCCGGCGCCGGCGGCGCGGCCACGGCCTCCGCTGTGGTGGCCGATATCGCCGATATCGCGCGCGGCGTTCGCGCGTTGCCGTTCGGCCGGCCGGTGGCCAAGCTGAAACTGACCACTAAGGCGCCGATGAAGCGCCATGCCGGCGGTTATTACATCCGCCTGATGGCGCGCGATCTCGCCGGCACCGCGGCGACCATCGCGACGCGCCTTGCCGAGCAGAAGATTTCCATTGAATCGATCGTGCAGCGCCATCCCAATGGCGGGGCCGCAGAATTGACGACCGGCAAATCCGCGCCGGTGCCGGTGATCCTGATCACCTACGCAACCAGCGAGGATGCGGTGCATCGCGCCTTGCAGGCGGTGCGACAGGACAAGGTAATCACCGGCCGTCCGCAAGTGATCCGTATTGAAAAGAACTGACAGCTTGACCCGCCTTGCGGCGGGTCTTCGACTTAAGGAGCTAGACTGATGTCCGTTACGATTTCCGTTCCGCCGCAATTGTTGCTGGAACGCATTCTCACTCTTGAAATCGTCCGGGTGACGGAGCGCGCGGCGGTGTCGGCGGCGCGACTGCGCGGTCACGGCAACGAGAAGGGCGCCGATCAGGCGGCGGTCGACGCGATGCGCCGCGAACTCAACAAGATTCCGATCCGCGGCACCGTGGTGATCGGCGAGGGCGAGCGCGACGAGGCGCCGATGCTGTTCATCGGCGAGAAGGTCGGCGCGGAAGCTGGCGGCCCCGAAGTCGATATCGCGGTCGATCCGCTGGAAGGCACCACGCTGTGCGCCAAGAACATGCCGGGTTCGATCGCCACCATGGCGATGGCGGAAGGCGGCACGCTGCTCAATGCGCCTGACGTCTACATGCAGAAGATCGCCATCGGTCCGGGCTATGCGAAGAATGTGATCGATCTCGACGCGCCGCCGGCGGAGAACATCCGCCGTCTCGCCCGCGCCAAGGACGTGCATCCCTCGGCGATCACCGCCTTGGTGCTCGACCGTCCGCGGCATGCCGACATCATCACCGCCATCCGCGGCACCGGCGCGGCCGTGCGCCTGATCACCGACGGCGACGTCGCGGGCGTGATCCACACCGCTGATCCGGAGAACACCGGCGTCGATATCTATATCGGCACCGGCGGCGCGCCGGAGGGCGTGCTGGCTGCTGCGGCGCTGCGCTGCATCGGTGGTCAGATGCAGTGCCGCCTGATCCTCGACACCGTGGAGAAGCGCGAACGCGCCGCGAAGATGGGCATCAAGGACCCAGGCATGGTCTACGGCATCGAGGACATGGTGAAGGGTGATTGCCTGTTCGCCGCAACCGGCGTGACCGACGGTTCGCTCCTGTCTGGCGTCAAGTTCCGCAAGAACACCATCGAGACCGAGACCGTGGTGATGCGTTCGATTACCGGCACGGTACGCTACATCAAGGCCGAGCACCGCCAGCTCGAAAAATTTCATCTCGACTGATCGAGGCGCGCCGCGCGGGCGGCGGTCTCGGGTGAGGCCACGATGACGCCGGACGTGAAAGCCCTGCTGTTCGACACGTTCGGCACCGTGGTGGACTGGCGCGGCAGCCTGATCGCGGATTTCACCGCATGGGGCGAGGCGAGGGGCATCACCGCCGACTGGGCGGCGGTGGTCGATGGCTGGCGCGGCGCCTACAAGCCGTCGATGGACGCGGTGCGCCGCGATCCCGAGCGCGGCTTTATCACCCTCGATGAATTGCAGCGCCGCTCGGTCGAGCCGCTCGCCGCGAAGCTCGGCATCAGCGGACTCGATGCCGCCGATTTCGATCACCTCACGCTCGGCTGGCATCGCCTGAAACCGTGGCCGGACAGCGTGCCGGGCCTGACGCGCTTGAAGGCGAAGTACATCATCGCGCCACTCTCGAACGGCAACGTCGCGCTGCTCACCAATCTCGCCAAACACGCCGGACTGCCGTGGGACCTGATCCTGAGCGCCGAGCTGTTCAAACACTACAAGCCGGACCGGCAGGTCTATCTCGGCGCGGCGAAGCTGCTGGGGCTGCGGCCGCAGCAGGTGATGCTGGTCGCGGCGCATAATTACGATCTCGCCGCCGCGCGGGCCTGCGGCCTCAAGACCGGCTTTGTGCCGCGCATCACCGAATACGGCCCGCACCAGAAGGAGGACTTCAAGGCCGAGAGCGACTGGGACCTCGTGGTCGCCGACCTCAACGATCTCGCCGATCGCCTCGGATGCTGATGATCCCGCCCTCTCCACGCATTGCAACGCGCCTGCGCGCATCCTCTCTGCAGCAATCAACATGACGCCTCCCGCCACCGCCATCCCTGTCGAGATGCCTCAAGCCTTTCTCGGCGTTGCTTTGTCAGCGACCGGAAAGCTGTGGCGCGACCGGCTCGATCCGCGCGGCGCGGCGCAGGCGCTCGCCATCGCGCAGCGTTATCAGTTGCCGGAAATGCTGGCGCGGGTGATCGCCGGCCGCGGCATCGACATCGATGCGGTCGAGGATTTTCTCGATCCCACCATCCGCAAGATGCTGCCCGATCCCTACACCGTGACGCAGATGGAGGCGGCGGCGAAGCGGATCGCCGACGCAGTCAAGCGCCGCGAGCGTGTCGCGATCTTCGGCGACTACGATGTCGACGGCGCCACCTCCGCCGCGCTCTTGACCTGGCATCTGCGCCATTGCGGGCTCGATCCCCTGATCCACATTCCGGACCGTATCTTCGAGGGCTACGGCCCGAACGTCGAAGCCGTGCGCGGACTGGCGGCCAAGGGCGCCACGCTCCTGGTGACGGTCGATTGCGGCACCACCAGCATCGAGGCGCTGGCCGAGGCGAAGCGCGCCGGCATGGATGTGGTGGTGATCGATCATCACCAGTGCGGCGATGAGCTTCCCGTGGTGGACGCGCTGGTCAATCCGAACCGTCCGGACGATCTGTCCGGGCTCGGTCACCTCGCCGCTGTCGGGCTTGTGTTCGTCACGCTGGTCGCGCTGAACCGCGAACTGCGCGCGCGCGGCTTTTGGACATCCGAAATGCCGGAGCCGGACCTGCTCGGCATGCTGCATCACGTCGCGCTCGGTACCGTCGCCGATGTCGCGCCGCTGCTCGGCCTCAACCGCGCCTTCGTCGCCAAAGGCCTGATCGCGCTGCGGCGGCGTGATCATATCGGCCACACCGCGCTGATGGATATCGCGCGTCTCAACGGCCCGCCCGAGGCCTGGCATCTCGGTTTCATGCTGGGGCCGCGCATCAACGCGGGCGGGCGCATCGGCCGCGCCGATCTCGGCGTGCGGCTGTTGCTTGAAGGCGATGTGTCGGAAGCCGCGCGCATCGCCGCCGAACTCGATCGCCTCAACACCGAGCGGCGCGCCATCGAGCAGATGGCCGAGGCGCAGGCGGAAGCCGAGGCGCTGGCGTCACTCGGGCTGGAGGATAGGGGCGCGGTGATCGTTACCGCGTCGGAAGGCTGGCACCCCGGCGTGGTTGGTCTCGTCGCCTCGCGGCTGAAGGAAAAATTCGGACGGCCTGCGTTTGCCATTGCGCTCGAGCCGGGCGGGCTCGGCACCGGCTCGGGTCGATCGATTAGCGGCGTCGATCTCGGCAAGGTGGTGCGGCAGGCGGTGCATGACGGCCTGCTGCTGAAAGGTGGCGGCCACGCCATGGCGGCGGGCGTGACGCTGCGCAAGGAACGGCTCGCGGACTTTCGCGCCTATGTCGAAAGCGCGCTGGCGGCGGATGTCGCGCAGGCGCGCCATGTCAACGAGCTGTTTATCGATGGCGCGGTCAGCGCGCGCGGCGTGACATCGGAATTCGTCGCCACGCTCAACCGCGCAGGTCCGTTCGGCAGCGGCAATCCGGAACCGATCATCGCGCTGCCTGCGCATGAGTTGGTCTATGCCGATGCGGTCGGGCAGGCGCATCTGCGCTTGCGCTTCCGCGCGGGCGATGGCGCCATCGTCAACGGCATGGCGTTCCGCGCGGTCGGTACGAGGCTCGGCAATGCGCTGCTCGAGAATCGCGGTCAGCCGCTGCATGTCGCCGGATCGCTGACCATCGACCGTTGGCAGGGCAGCGAGCGCGTGCAATTGCGCGTCACGGATGTCGCGGTGCCAGATCCCGGACCGGCGATCATTAGGTAAAACGCTCTCAGCCAAAGTGCTCGATCCTCATGGTGAGGAGGCGCGCAGCGCCGTCTGGCCCGGATGCAACGCAGCGCGAAGCGGTGCGTCGCTGATCCGGGCCGTTCCGGACTCGGTATGTGGAAAGGTCCCGGTTCTGCGAAGCAGCGTTACACGCTGCATCGCGCCCGGGACACACTCACCCTTCGAGACGCACGCAAGAGCGCGCCCGATGAGGAACAGGCATTGTTGTCACAGCCCCTGCCGCAGCCGCGCCAGCACCTTGAGCCCGGCATAGCCATCGGCGGGCTGAATCCCGGCGCGGATCTGGAAATCCTTCACCGCCTTCATGGTGTCGTTGCCGACCCGGCCATCGGTGCCGCCGGTGTCGAACCCGGCCTTGGTCAACCGGGTCTGCACTTCCTGCACTTCGGCCAGCGTCAGCGCGCGCTCGGAGCCGGGGAAGGGTTGCCGGAACGGCCCGCCGCCGAGGATGCGGTCGCCGAGATGCACGATGGCGAGCGCGTAGTTCATCGACGGATTGTAACTTTTCACCGCGTAGAAATTCTGCCCGAGCAGGAAGGATGGCCCGCCCGCGACCGGCGTCCACATCTGCGCCATGTCGCCCGGCCTTGGGAAGGCCTGGCCGTCGGCGCGCCGCACGCCCGCTGATGCCCATTGCGCGTAGCTGCGCTTGCCGGAGGCTTCGCTTGCGCCGGTGACCTCATAGCCCCAATGCTCGCCGCGGCGGTACTTGCCGCGATTGACCAGAAAGCGCGCGCTCGAGCCCAGCGCATCGTCCGGTTTGCCGAACGGCGAGACCCGGCCGTCGCCGTCATAGTCGAAGCCGACATTGAGCCAGACTTCCGGCATCCATTGGGTGTGGCCCATCGCGCCGGCCCATGAGCCGCGCATCTCGTCCGGCGTGCTCCAGCCCTTGTCCACGATCCGCAGCGCGTTGATCAGTTCGGTCTCCCAGTATTTCTTGCGGCGCGGCTCGTTCCAGGCGAGCGCGGCCAGCGAGGGAAACACCGGCTTCATGTGGTTCTGCTGCACCAGCGGATCGCCATAGGCGGTCTCGACGCCCCACAACGCCAGCAGCGTGCCGCGCTCGACGCCGAAATCCTTCTCGATCCGGCCGAACAGATTACCGTATTTCTGCAGCGCGACCCTGCCGGACGAGATGCGCCAGTCGGAGCAGCGGCGGTTGATGTATTGCCAAAGCTGCTCGTGGAATTCCGGCTGCTTCTGCATTTTCTTGAACACGCTCATGTCGGGTTCAAGACGGCCCATCACGCGGATCCAGGTGCCTTCGGAAATGCCGCGCGCCAGCGCCCGCGCACGGAATGCCTCGCGCCATTGATCGAAGCCCGCGGGCGCGGCAAATGCGACGCTGCCTTCGAACGCGGAGACACCGGCGCCGAGTGCAGCACTCAGCACGGCACGCCGCGTGACCGGATGACCATTCATCGAAGAATCGGAACCGCTCATGCAGCGATTGTAGCGGCGGGAACGCGCGATCCGCAAAGCCAATCGTCGCGGGAACATACGCTGCGGTTCAGCGCGTCGCCTCCGGCGGCACCGCATCGGCGACCGCCGGAGGTGTCGCGGGCGGTGGCACCGGCGCGGGCGGGGATATTTCGCGGCCGCGACCGTCGATCAGTCGCTCATAAGAAGAAATCAGCGTCACATAGGGGTTGACCCAGAGCCAGCCGTCGCGCGTGAACACCTGCACGTCGAAATGCAGATGGCTGGTGGTGCCGCCGGGATAATCCTGGAAGTTCGATACCAGACCGATGGTCTCACCCTCGAACACGCGGCGAGCATGGACGATGCCATCGGCGTCGAGCAGCTTGGGGTTCATGTGCATGTAGCGGAAGCGCAGATGTTCGTTGCGTTCATTGACCAGCACGAATGTGGGTTCCTTGCCGGGCGTGCGGATGATGGTGCCATCGCGCACGGCGACGACAGTGTGCAGGTTGGGCATGCAACGGTCGGCGCCGTCGTTGCGCAACTGGCACGAGGAAGGACGGATGTCCTGCCCCTGATGGCCGTAGCCATTGCCGCACTGGCCGGCTTCGAAATCGCGCGTCTCGCAGAAATTATCGCGCCATGGATAGCTGTAATTCTCCGTGGCGGATTCGTCGAACACCAGCGGTTTGTCGTTGCGCTTGCAGCGATAGGCCTTGCCTTTGACCGGGCGCCAGCCGGCACGGCCGGTGTGGTAGCAGTCGCCCCAGTTCATGAAGGACTGCGAGTTGGCGTAGGCTGGCGCGCGTTCCAGCGGAAAGCGGATCTGCGAATAAACCGTAGAGTCGGCATGGCCGCTCTGGCCGCGATAGCCGCTGCCTGCGATGATCTCGCCGGGCGGCAGATAGGTGAAATCCGGCGAGGTGCGTTCGGGCCGTTCGACGGGTGACGATGCACTGGCCGGGCGTGACGGCGTGGGCATGCCGCCCGCGACGCGCAGCGCCTTCAGAAAGCGCTCGGCGACGGGGTAAGCCTCCCGGCAGGCCAGTCGCTTGCGGCGCGGCACGCTATCCAGACACCGGATCGAGACCACATAGGGCACGCCGAACCGCGTGAAGGCGTAGCGCACATAGCCTTCGCGGGTGACGCGGCGCAGGTCGGGATAGTCCGCGACCAAATCTTTCACCGGCACGCCCTTGCCGCCGCGTGGATCGTCAATCTCGTAAGTGAGCAGCGAGCCGGTGATATGCACCTCGACCGGCTTTGCGAACGTGCGCCTCGGCATGTTATCGCCCGCACCGGGATCGAGGGCGAACATCGCGTCATATCCGGCACCGCCGGCCTGAAAGAAGGCGGCAGGACGAAAGTCCGCCTGATATTCCTGAGGCGCGGGATCGGCTTTCAGACGCCGGTCCGCGAGATAGAGCGCGCTGTCGAATGGCAGCAGTACCGGCACCGGGCTCTGGCTTATGCCGGGAAAGAACGCCGATGTCAGGCCGTTCAACTGGCGCAGCGCGGGCGGGACCGCAAGGCGCAAGGCGGGCGACCAGCGCCCGCCTTTGAAAGTGAAATCGTCTGCTGATAGCGGACCCGCCTCGCGGCGGAACTGATCGATCGCGTTCCGCCAGTCGGGCTGGACGATCGAGATCGAGGGAGTCCTGAACTCGTCGGCCGAAGCGGGCACGCAGAAAGAGATCGCGCCCGGACAGGCGGCAAGGGCGGCGAGGAGGCCGCTGGCGATGCTGCTGCGGAAATGTCCCCGGCGTCCGTGCCTCAAACTGGTCCCGTTCCTTAGTCCTTGGCGCGCTCGACGTAGGAGCCGTCTTCGGTCATCACCACGATGCGGGTGCCGACGCCGATATGCGGCGGCACGGCGGTACGCACGCCGTTCGACAGCACGGCGGGCTTGTAGGACGAGGAAGCGGTCTGGCCCTTGGTGACGGGCTCGGTGTCGACCACTTCGAGGGTGGCGCGCTGCGGCAGGTTGATGGAGACCGCGACGCCCTCGTGGATCGACAGCGTCACCGGCATGTTTTCCTGCAAGTAAGGCGCGGCGCTGCCGACCACATCCTTCGGCACCAGGAGCTGCTCGTAGTTCTCGTTGTTCATGAAGTGGAAGCCGTCGCCATCCTCGTAGAGGTAGGCGAACTCGCGATCCTCGACGAACGCGCGCTCGACCTGATCGGTGGTCTTATAACGCTCGGAGATTTTGGTGCCGTCGCTGATGCGGCGCATTTCAATCTGGCTGACCGGGGTGCCCTTGCCGGGGTGGATGTTCTCGGCGGTCAGAACGACATATAGCTTGCCGTCTTGCTCGATGATATTGCCCTTGCGGATCGAACTTGCGATGACTTTCACGGATCACTTTCCTAATATGAAGTGCCGGGCGTGCTCCTGCGAGGAGCGCAGGAGGCCCGGCCGGACGATTTCGGGCTGCAACATACTGATTTGCCCTCTTAATGCCAGTCTTTTGCCGCGCCTTCGGGGATTTGCCCGATGAACGCCCCCAATTGCCCCTCGCCATGGTGGACCCCGGGGCGCCATGATGACCGCCGGCCGTTCCTGCGGGCGCGGGGGGCCGTCACCCGTGCCGTGCGGGACTGGTTCCAGGGGCAGGGCTTCACCGAGGTGGAAACCGGCGTCCTGCAGGTCTCGCCGGGCAATGAGACCCATCTCCACGCCCCGCTGACCCATGTGACTTCGGCGGCCGGAGCGCGCGCACCGCGTTACCTGCGGACATCGCCGGAATTCGCCTGCAAGAAGCTGCTGGCGGCAGGCGAGGAGCGGATCGTGGAGTTTGCCCGGGTGTTCCGCGATCGCGAGGGCGGTCCGCTGCACCTGACCGAATTCACCATGCTGGAATGGTATCGCGCGGACGCCCCCTATGATGCGGTGATCGCCGATGGCCTCGCCGTGATCGCGGCGGCGGCTGAGGCGACCGGCATTGGCGCCTTTTCGTTCCGGGGCAGGGAGGCCGATCCGCGCGCGGCGGCGGAGCGGCTGACCGTGGCCGAAGCATTCCGGCGCCATGCCGGGATCGATCTGCTGGCGACCGTTACAGGCGCCGTGGGCGACCGCGATGCGCTGGCGGCGATGGCCGGAGAGGTGGTTCGGATCACGCCGGACGACACCTGGTCCGACATCTTCAGCAAGATCCTGACCCAGCATGTCGAGCCGAAACTGGGGCAGGGCCGCCTCACGGTGCTCGACGAATATCCAGCGCCGGAGGCCGCGCTGGCCCGCGCCAAGCCGTCCGATCCGCGCGTGGCCGAACGATTCGAGATCTATGCCTGCGGCGTCGAACTCGCCAACGGCTTCGGCGAGCTGACCGATGCCACCGAGCAGCGCCTCCGTTTCACTGCGGCGATGGACGAAAAGGAACGGCGCTATGGCGAGCGTTATCCGCTGGACGAGGATTTCCTCGCCGCACTCTCCCGCATGCCGCGGGCGAGCGGCGTCGCGCTTGGCTTCGACCGGCTGGTGATGCTGGTGAGCGGCGCGACCCGGCTCGATCAGGTGGTGTGGGCGCCATCGGACACCGTGTCATGAAACCGGCGACGCTGCGGCAGCCCGCCGAGATCATCGACAGCGGCCTTGCGCCGCAAAGCGCGCTGCCCGAACTCGATGCGGTGGCGGCGCGTTATGCTATCGCGATCACGTCGCATGTCGCCGGGCTGATCGATCCGAACGATCCCGACGATCCGATTGCGCGGCAATACGTGCCGGACGCACGCGAGCTTGATACCCTGCCGGTGGAGAGAGCCGATCCGATCGGCGATCACGTCCGCTCGCCGGTCGATGGCATCGTCCATCGCTATCCCGACCGCGTGCTGCTCAAGCTGGTGCATGTCTGCGCGGTGTATTGCCGGTTCTGCTTCCGCCGCGAGATGGTCGGGCCGGGCAAGGACAGCGCGCTGTCGCAGAGCGCCTATGACGCGGCGCTGGATTACATCCGCCAGCATCCCGAGGTCTGGGAGGTGATCCTGACCGGTGGCGATCCGTTGATGCTGTCGGCGCGGCGGCTGCGCGAGGTGATCGGCGATCTTGCTGCAATCGATCATGTCAAGATCATCCGTATCCACAGCCGCGTGCCGGTCGCCGATCCGGCGCGTGTCACGGGCGAGATGATCGCGGCGTTGAAAGCGGAGGGCGCGACCACATGGCTGGCGCTGCACGCCAACCATCCGCGCGAACTGACCGGCGAGGCGCGTGCCGTCTGTGCGCGGCTGGTCGATGCCGGCATTCCGATGGTCAGCCAATCGGTCCTGCTGCGCGGCGTCAACGACGACGCCAGGACTCTGACCGAGCTGATGCGCGCCTTCGTCGAATGCCGGATCAAGCCGTATTATTTGCATCACGGCGATCTTGCGCCGGGGACAGCGCATCTGCGCACCACCATTGCCGAAGGGCAGTCCCTGATGCGGGCGCTGCGCGGCCGCGTCTCCGGCCTGTGCCAGCCCGATTACGTGCTCGATATTCCGGGTGGCCACGGCAAGGTTCCTATTGGTCCGGATTATCTGTCGCAGCAGGGTGAGGTGCACGCCTCCGGGCAATATCGTATCGTTGATTACTGCGGCGGGGTGCATCACTATCCGCCGGAAGGAGCGTCGCCAGACGAGTCGTGATCCAGGCTTGATCTGCGTCAGTGCCGCGTTATCCAGTCCGCCGATGATGATGTGCGGCGCTGAAGGGGTGCAAAAGGAGGAAGCTCATGCAAACGGATCGGATGCAGAGTGCTCTCATGCACGGACGGGCCATTCCTAAATGGATCGCCCATAAATGGATCGTGGGCGCATGCTGTGTGTTTGCGCTCGGCATGTCGGACGCGCTCGCGCAAAGCGCGGGCAGCAAGAGCGGCACAGACAGCTCGTCGCCGCCGCCGGCCTCGTCCCTGGGACCGCGGGTGTTGCCCGCGCCGGTCGGCCACGCCCAGCCACGGCGGGACGCGGTGCCACAAGAGGATTTGCCCTACAAGGAGAGCCCCGAGGACAAAGCGCTCGATCGTAAGATCAAGAGCATCTGCCGCGGCTGCTAGCGCGAGCAGTGGATGTTGCCTCCTTATGGTGAGGAGGCGCAAAGCGCCGTCTCGAACATCAGGTCTCGCTCCCGCTGGAATTGCTGTCGTGACCTCAGCCTTCGAGACGCGGTCAAGAGGCCGCTCCCGGGATGAGGATTTAATTGCAGTTGCAACAATCACGCAGCAGGATTGCCTAGCCGAGCTTGCCGTCGCGTGCGGCGAACGCCAGGCCGATCAGCGTCGCGCCGCCGAACGTCAGGTTGATGCCGACCAATAGCCCGAGCGCCCACAGCGCCGAGCCGGGCAGGCCGGCGATGATGATGCCGGCGACGATGATATCCATCAGGCCGGCAACCAGCACCCAGCCCCAGCGTCCAACGAGTTCGCGCCGATGTTCCAGCGCATACATGATGGTGGCGACGCCTTCGGCGAGGAAATAGGCGCCGACCACGATGGTCAGCGTCAGCGTGCCCTGCAGCGGTCTCCACAGCAGGATGATGCCCGCGGCGATGGCGACGACGGCCGATAACAGTGCCCACCAGAAGCCCGGTGCTTCCCGCGCCGAGAAGGTGAGGATCAGGCCCGCGATGCCGCTGATCAGGAACATCCAGCCGAGGAAAATCGCGACCGCGATGCTGGCGAGTGGCGGCACGATCATCGCGGCGATGCCGAGGATCACCAGAAGGATGCCCTCGATCAGGTAGGCCTTCCAGTGCTTGGCAACGGACGCCGCGACGGCTTTCTCAATGTCGTGGGTGGGGGTGGGATCGGACATGGTCATTGCAAACTCCGTGCGTGAATGGGTCAGCATGGGAGCAGAGGCGTCGGATCAACTCGTTCAATATACGCTCGCGCGGGATATTTGCATTGAGCGATCTCCTCACGCCTGAGTAGCGGTATTTACCGGCTCTGGAGAATGGGCCGCCGGAGGTGGATCGGTGCTTGCCGGTGGCTGAAAACGCCTCTATACGTTGCCTCGCCTCACGATGGCCCTGCTTCGCGGGACCGTTTACGGCGGCTTCGCATTTCGATACAAAGTATTGAAATCGCGTCGTTATCGGGCTCAAGCGACCCGCCGGCACGATTGCAGGACAGCCTGCACCGGGTCAGGAATTGCTCCCTTCGTCTATCGGTTAGGACGCCACCCTTTCACGGTGGAGAGAGCGGTTCGATTCCGCTAGGGAGCGCCATTTTCGCGCAAAACTACGAACATCGCGGGGACTTTTCCTGAGATGACTTGCTCCGGCGGAACCTCGCCGCTGGCGATATTCTCGCGCATGACTCGGCCGAACCGCTCGACGGCTGCACGACGATAGCTTCTTCGATGGAGTGTCACTCCATGCACTTCCGAACGAATTGGATTCTTTCGACAAGCCCGAGACCTTGGGCCTGGGCTTGTTTGCGGCAGCCTTCCAGCTTGTCGACGCGCAGCACAACTTTTTGAGCCATATTGAGGCCGATGTCGCTCGAGACCTGCGGTGCGGCGCCGCCGGCCGAGACTTTTTCGGCATCAGCGGAAGGGCCGTCTCCGGCTGCCCGTGCTGCATCCTGAAGGCGCTTGATGTCTGCGGGACTGAGCTTCGGCCGGTCGATATTCAGCGTGATCTTGTTCAATTTGCCCGTGAACGTGAACGGCGTGCTGTAGTCATTGTCATCGACCGGCGTTCCGGTGTCCGACCCGATGTCGAGCGACTCATCCCACTGCAGGATAAAGGGGAGGGTATGCTCCATTTTCTCGGTAGCCACAGCGTTGCCATCGACTTTCAGCACACCGGTTCCGCCAGCGCCAACACCGCTGTAGTCGCCGAACAGCATCGTCGCTGAGCCAAGTCCGTCATATTTGAAGTCGAACTCGATGATGTGCTTGCCGGGGGGCAGCTCCGGGCCCTCCCAACGCACGCGCTTCAAGTCGACCAAGTTCCAGAGGAATACGGGCTTGTTTTTCAGCACATAAAAGCCGTAGCCGCCGAACCGCCCGCCTTGGGTGATCAGCATGCCTTCGGCGCCGCCTTGTGCAATCTCGACGTCCACCTTGAAATTATAGGAGGTGTTGAGCACGCTCGGCGCATCGCCGTTCGGCGTGCCGGTGATCGGCCGCGTCCAGGTGAAGGAGGTGCGGCCGGCACTCAGGCTTGGCCGCGGCGTTACCAGTCGCCCGACCACCGACGAATCCAGCGGCAGCACCTGATATTTCTTCGCTTCTTTCCAGAACAGCTCCTGCAACTCTTTCAGCTTCGCAGGATTCTTGGCCGCTACATCTTCATACTGCGTCCAGTCGTTCTTGAGATCGTAAAGCTCCCAAGGATAGTCGAGGGGGTTCGGCAGTTTGGCGACCGTAACCCATGGCGGGCGCAGCACCTTGGTGCTGGCGATCCAGCCGTCATTATAAATCGCGCGATCGGCGAACATCTCGAAATACTGCGTCTTGTGCGTCGAGGGGGCATTCGCGTTCTTCTTGTCGAAGGTGTACATCATGCTGACGCCCTCGATCGGGCTCTGCTTGATGCCATCGACGACCTTCGGCTGCTGGATATGCGCCGCTTCCAGAATGGTCGGCACGATATCGATGACATGGTGGAACTGATTGCGGATCCCACCCTTGTCCGTGATGCCTTTCGGCCATGAGATCGCCATGCCCTGCCGGGTGCCGCCGAAATGCGACACGATCTGCTTGGTCCAGGAGAACGGTGTGTCGAACGCCCAGGCCCAGCCGATCGACATGTGACCGTAGGTACGGTCGGTGCCCCAGACATCGTAGAAATATTTGAGCTGCTCCTCGACCGAAGGATTGGCCCCATTGAACATCGCCACTTCGTTCGGCGTCCCGTTCGGTTGGCCTTCCGCGCTCGTACCATTGTCGCCGTTGATATAGATGACGATCGTGTTGTCGAGCTTGCCGAGATCGTCGATTGCCTGAATGACACGGCCGATCTCGTTGTCGGCGTAAGCGACGAATGCGGCGAAGACCTCGACCTGGCGGATGAACAGCTTCCTTTCGTCCGGGTTGAGCTGATCCCATTCCTTGATCAGGTCCTTGGGCCATGGCGTCAGCTTGGCGTTCTGCGGAATCACGCCGAGCTTCTTCTGATTGGCGAAGATCGTCTCGCGCAGCTTGTTCCAGCCGTCGTCGAACAAATGCATGTCGCTGATCTTCTTGATCCACTCTTTCGTCGGGTGGTGTGGCGCATGCGTTGCGCCCGGCGCGAACTTGATCAGGAAGGGCTGTTCGGGTGACAGCGCATTGATGCGGTTGACATAGTCGATGGCCTCATCGGCCATCGCCGTCATCAAGTTCCAGCCGGGCTTGCCGACATAGGGATAGATCGGGGTCGTGTTCTGCACGAGGTTGCCCGGCTCCCACTGGTTGGTGTCTCCGCCCATGAAGCCGTAGAAATATTCGAAACCCATTCCGGTCGGCCACTGATCGAACGGTCCGGCCTGGCTCGCCTGATATTCCGGTGTGTTGTGGTTCTTGCCGAACCAGGCCGTATGATAGCCATTATCCTTTAGAATCCGGCCGATCGTGGCCTTGTCCTTGGTAATGACGCTGTCGTAGCCCGGAAAGCCGGTGGCCTGCTCGGCGATCACACCGTAGCCGACGGAATGATGATTGCGGCCGGTGATCAGCGCGGCGCGCGTGGGCGAGCATAGTGCTGTCGAATGGAAATTGGTGTAGCGCAGACCATCCTTGGCAATCCGGTCGAGCGCCGGTGTGGGAATAACGCCGCCGAAGGTGCTCGGCACGCCATAGCCGGAATCGTCAGTGATGATCAAAAGCACATTCGGCGCACCTTTGGGGGGCACGATACGCGCTGGCCAGTAGGGCTTCGATCTCGTCGCATCACGTTCGATCTTGCCGCCGAATTTTTCAGGCGGTGCCGGTAGCTGGTCACCAGGAATAGTGGTGGTGGCGCTGGGCGAGCCTGGAGCGCCATTGGTCTGCTGGGCGACCGCCGCGGTCGAAACGAGCAGGGTCAGACTGAATGCGGCAAAGAGTGATCTGTGCAAGTTCATGGGAAATGCTCCCGGCATAAAGCGCATCACTCGAAAAATTGATATCAACATCCAGCGCGCGAGCAGCCTTGATTCATATCAAGGCGGCCAATTGCGGTGATCGCAGCCGTTCTCGCAGTCTTGCGCACGGACGGCTCAGGCTGATTTATATTCGCCCATCAGCGCGCTGGCAGCACGGTCTTCGCGCGCGGCAGTCCGCGGTCGTCGATGTCGAAGTCCGGATCAAATACGGTTTTGCCTTGCGCGCCCAAATAGTCGGGCTGCGCCTTAAGCCATTCGCTCATCTTCTGCTGTTTGGCGTAGGCCAGCAAGCGAGCCTCCAGATCGCGGACGACCTCCGGGTTCTGGGCGGCGACGTCGTTCTTCTCGCCCGGATCTGTTGTCAGATCGAACAGTTCGGTTTTGCCCGGCAATAAGGCGATCTTCACCAGTTTCCAATTGCCTTTGATGATGGCTCCACGGAACGCTTCGACGTTGACCAGGATATCTTCGTGCGGCGAAGGCTGACCTTCCGCAATAGTCGCCCAGATGTCCTTGCCATCAAGCGGCTTCTCGGATGGAGTAACTTCGCTACCGGCGAGCGCAAGCACCGTGGGCATGATGTCGACCATGTGCAGCGGCTCGTTCACGACCCGTGGCTTGAGCTTTGCTGGCCAGTTGAAGATGGTCGGTACGCGGACACCGCCTTCATAAAGGCTACCCTTGCCGCCACGCAAATTGCCGTTGTTCGCCGGCAATGATCCTTCCGTGACGCCGCTTTCCGACCGTTCCTCCTTGGAATGCGCACCACTCGCGACCACGGCATTGCGGGGGCCGCCGTTATCACTGGAAAAGATGATCAACGTATTGTCACGCATGCCGCGCTTGTCCAGTTCAGCGACGATCCGGCCAATCTGGTCGTCGAGTGAGGTGATCATGGCGGCGTAGGTGCGGCGCGTCGGGTCTTTGATGGTTCCGGCGTAACGGTCTTCGTCCGACTTTTGCGCTTGATAAGGTGCATGCGGCGCAAGTGACGCGAAGTAGAGAAAGAACGGTTTGTCCTTCGGTTGTCTGTCGATTAGCCTGACTGCGTCGTCGCCGATCAGGTTGAGGTAGTAACCTTTTTCGTCGATGAATTTGCCGTTGCGCTGCCAATCGACGACACCGGCGCGCTTGTGGGTGAAGTAGTCAACTTCGCCGACAGTATTGCCGTAGAAATAGTCGAACCCGCGATTCTGCGGCCAATATTTCTGATCGGCGTGCCCCAGGTGCCACTTGCCGACCATCGCGGTGCTGTAACCGATCGCCTTCAAAGCTTGCGGCAACGTCCGCTCGTCGGTCGGTAAGCCATAGGTATGATTGGGGAAGATTACCAGCGTCTGCAGGCCGTAGCGCATCGGGTAGCGTCCGGTCATTAGCGCCGCGCGCGCCGGTGTGCAGACCGGCATGCCATGAAAGGACTCGAGCCGCACGCCGTCCTTCGCAAGCTGATCGATATTCGGCGTCTTGATATCGCTCCCACGGTAGCCGAGATCGGCGTTACCGAGATCATCGGCTAAAATCATGATGATGTTGGGACGCTGCGGCTGCGCAACCGAGACACCTGCCGTTAGCAAAAACATAAGAGAACCCGCAAACGCAGATCTCATACCATGGCTTTTTTTCACGATTGTTCTCCGCTCTTGCGGGACAATTTCCTGAGATATTTCCCTGCCGATTCGTGCGCGAAATAGCATCGCAAAAGCGACGTCCGCTGACGCCGGTAAGCGGACATCGGTCAGGCCGCTCAGACGCAGCCAAACCGCGGGCGCGGACAAATTTGTGCGGTAGCTTCGGAAGCCTTACTTTGATGACTCCTTCAATTTCGCGAAAACTTCATCCATGTTGAAGGTGGCTGCCTTCTGCCGTTGCGGAAAATTGCTGAACGTCAGCAGGAACTGACCCACATAGTCCTGTGCGGGAACAAGCAGAAAAGCGTGATCCAGCAACCAGTCGTAATAAGTGTTCGACGTAATGTCTGCCCGCTCATACGGGTCGGTTCGGAGATTGAATATCTTCGGGATCCGCAGATTGACAAATGGCTCTGACCAAACGCGAAGCGTTCCGGGCGCGCGCTGTTCCATGAACACGAGCTTCCAGTTATCGTAACGTAGACCGGTAAGTTGCTGGTCATCGTTGACATAGAAAAAAGACTCTCGTGGGCTCTTCGCAACCTGTCCGGTCAGGTAAGGCACGAGGTTGTCACCATCGAGGTGGACCTTGTAGGTCATGTCACCGACCTTATAGCCATTGAGAAGTTTGCCTTTCACCTGTGTGTCGCCGGCCACCGCGAGCAGAGTTGGCAACAAGTCGAGATGGGAAACCATGTCATTCGATACTTGATCGGGGTTGATTTTGCCCGGCCAACGGAACATGGCCGGCACCCGGTAGGCGCCTTCCCAGTTCGAGTTTTTCTCGTTGCGGAATGGTGTCATCGCGCCATCCGGCCATGAGTTCATGTGCGGCCCATTGTCGGTTGAGTACATGACGAAGGTACTGTCCGCGATTCCCAGATCATCCAGCGCCTTGAGGATCGTGCCGACGTTCTTGTCGTGATCTATCATCGTGTCGTGATAGGGGCTCTGCCAACGACCCGCCTGGCCGACGCTTTCCGGCTTGGTATGGGTACGGAAATGCATATGCGTCGTATTCACCCATACGAAGAACGGCTTGCCGGCGCTCTTCTGTCGCTTGATGAAGTCTACAGCGCGGTCGGTGATGTCATCGTCAATCCCCACCATTCGTGCCTTGGTTAGCGGGCCCGTATCCTTGCACACCTGCTTGCCGACCTTGCCGAAGCGAGGATCGACCGTTGTGTCGTCCTTGTCCGAGGCTTTGCAGTCCATCACACCGCGCGGTCCGTACTTGGCACGGAATTCTGGCGCTTTCGGGTAATCCGGCAGTTCTGGTTCTTCCTCGGCATTCAGATGGTAGAGATTGCCGTAAAACTCGTCGAAGCCGTGCACGGTCGGCAGAAATTCGTTCCGATCGCCAAGATGATTTTTTCCGAATTGGCCGGTCGCGTAGCCAAGTGGCTTGAGCAGCTCGGCAATCGTCGGATCTTCCTTTTGCAGTCCGAGCGTGGCGCCCGGCAGACCGACCTTGGTCATGCCGGTGCGTAAGCCGGACTGGCCGGTGATGAACGAGGCCCGACCCGCGGTGCAGCTCTGCTCTGCGTAATAGTCGGTGAACATCACGCCTTCCTTCGCTATGCGATCGATGTTGGGCGTTTTAAAGCCCATCAAGCCGCGCGAGTAAGTGCTGATGTCGGACTGGCCAATATCGTCCCCCCAGATGATGACGATGTTTGGTCTCTGTTGTTGCTGAGCAGCCGCGTGCGCGCTTGCAAGGGTTGCGGCGGCAATGAAGGCAAGCGATCCAAGTACTATTTTCCTAATGGTGCTCATGGTCTGCCTTGCTCCGGTGGAACGAGTTCACTGAAGTCTCACTTCTACCTTTTCAATCTTGCCATTGAGACGAAACGGTCGCCGATCGAAGTAATCCAGCGACACGGCTGAACCGAGGTCGACACCAACATCGAACGTTTCGCTGGCGGAAAAGGCGCCGGGCACGGTCCGCTTTACCGCGGTGCTCGCCACCTCCAAGCCATCGACTTTCAGAATGACGCTTGCCGGCGACAGCGGCCGGGCGCTTTCCAGCCTGGTCAACACTTCGATGCGATGCTTTCCGGGGGTGATCTTCGAGGTTGAACGGGCGATGTAACGCTCGATGATCATCATGTTGTATTCGTAAAAGAGCTGGCCATCATCCACGTATACGGTAAGGCCGCCTCCCGCGCCGCCGAGGGCGTACAGCACGCCCGAAGCGTTCTCGCTGAACTCGGCCTCGATGATCACGGTGTTGCTCTCTCTGCCGAGGCCCGGCGCCGTGAATTCAGGCATGCGAGTGGTCGTCGCGTCGAACCGCCAATTTGTGTATGGCGTCTTGACCCGGTCTTCGGGGTGCAGGCGGGTCCATATGCCGGCACCGATCGGATAGACCTTGTTGGCTCTGGCCTGCTCGTCGAACACCTTCTGCAGTTGGGCGAGACGCTGCGGCTCCTTTGCGGCAAGATCGTTGGCTTCAGAGAAGTCCTTGCTGACCTGATAGAGTTCCCATCTATCCTTCGCTGAATCCCATTCGGCGAGGCCGGCTGAGCCGGGCAGCCAGGGCACCAGCGGTCCGAAGGTAGCCGCCACCCAGCCGTCCTGATAGACGGCGCGGCTGCCATTATTGTCGAAGTACTGCACCGTTTTGCGCGACTGCGCGCTTGGATCGCTGAACGTGTAGGTGAAGCTCACTCCGTCAATCGGATCCTGAACGAAACCATCAACAACCCTTGGCGGCTTGATGCCGACGATTTCATAGATCGTTGGAGCGATATCGTTGACGTGGGTAAACTGGGATCGCGGTGCATGATCGGGTTTGATGCCCTTCGGCCATGAGATGACCATCGGATTGCGCGTTCCACCGAAATGTGACGCAATGAGTTTCGTGTGCCGAAATGGCGTATTGCCTGCCCAGGCCCAGCCAGCATGGTACATGCTGTCGGTCTTAGGACCGCCCAGCGCGGCGAGACCGCCGATTTTGTCCAGCGCGGCGATCTGTTGCTCGACCGTATTCGGTATTCCATTCTGCGCCAGCAATTCGCTGATTGTGCCGTTCTGACCTTCGGCGCTGGCGCCGTTATCCCCGAAAATGTAAATGACGATGGTGTTGTCGCGGATGCCGAGACGATCGAGTTCATTGACGATCTTACCGGCTTGAACGTCGACGTGTTCGACAAAGCCAGCGTAGACTTCCATCAGCCGCCGTTGAAAGGGACGCTGAGCTTCCGGAATACTGTCCCAGGAAGCCATGGAGTCCGCACGCGGGGTAAGTTCGGTATCGGCTGGGATCCAGCCGAGTTGTTTTTGACGTGCAAACACCCGGTCACGATAGGCGTCCCAGCCGTCATCGAACTTGCCTTTGTACTTGTCGGCCCATTCTTTGAATATCTGGTGCGGCCCATGGCCGGCGCCTGGCGCCCAGTACAGGAAGAAGGGCTGGTCTGGTGAGAAGGCCTGATGCCGTCGCAGCCAGTCGACGCCGTGCTGGGCGAGGTCCTCGCTCAGGTGGTATTTCTCGCTGTGCGGAGGTTCGATCGGGTTGGTGTTTTCGAAGAGGCGGGGCTCCCACTGTGATGTCTCGCCCGCGATAAAGCCGTAAAAATAATCGAAGCCATGCCCGGTCGGCCAACGGTCGAACGGTCCCATTGAGGTGGTTTGGTTGGCCGGTGTGTTGTGCCACTTTCCGATCGCCGCGGTCTTGTAGCCGTAATCACGCAAGACCTCAGCCATCGTCGCGGAACTCTTCGGAATGATGCCGGTATAGCCATCCCAATCCAGTGCGCGTTCCGCGATGGTCCCGTTGCCGACCCGCTGATGATTGCGTCCCGTCAACAACGCCGCGCGTGTTGGCGAGCAGATCGAAGTTGTGTGGAAGGTGTTGTAGCTTATGCCCTGTTCGGCAAGCTTACTCAGCGTTGGCGTGTTGATCTCGCCGCCGAATGTCGAGGCCTGTCCGAAGCCGACATCATCCAGCAAGATGACCAGGACATTCGGTGCATCATTGCGCAGATGGGTTTGTTCCACGCGCCGTACGTGTTTCGAATCCTGCAGCCTCGGCGCAGCAACGCTCGCCGACGGCGCGCGCGGAAATGGAAGGGTCGACCCGTCAGTCGCAGCGGCGCCCGGTTCACGCTGCGCCGACGGTGCGTTCATCGACATGAACAGCGCCGACGCGGAAACAATTGCGTATTTCGCTACAGTAAGAAAACAGCGCATCTGGCACTCCTAAAATATCTAGGAGGCATAACTCGGGAGAGCTCTTGATTTGAATCAATCTGCGCTCGGGTTCCTCACCTCTGATGTCAGTTTGATTCAACAACGGCAACGCCGCTCAGATTTAATGCGAGCGCGAGGCGGTCACTGGCGGAAGTGACAGCTACGTTGGCCTGCTTACCTTCATCCAGATGGCTGATTTTGCTGACCCGAAGCCCGGAGACTAATCTGCGCACACTTGACTTAAAGGGCGCTGAGCCGATGATGCGCAGAGTCTCCGTGGTCTAGCGATCGAGTATTGAGAGGCTGTGCCGGTGACACCCAAGCGACGGAAATCCGGCAGCAAGGATGGATCGCGGAGGGGATCTGCCAAACCGCCCGCGCAGGTCGTGTCGTCGCAACAGCCCACATTCAACCAAACTGAAGGCGGGTCATCGCGACGCGCTATCTGGATTGTGGCAGCAATCGCAGCAATGGTCGTTATCGTGGCCGGCCTTGCCGTTCAACTTCGCGATACCCGGGAAACCGCCGCACAAAATTCGTCGACCGCAACCTTCGTCGGTAGCGAGACCTGTGCAGGCTGTCACCAAGCGGAAGCTAAATTGTGGGACGCTTCGCAACACAAGGCCGCGATGCAGGATGCGACCGACAGAGCTGTGCTGGGCGACTTCAACAATGCCAGTTTCGACTATTATGGCATTCATTCCCGCTTCTTCCGCAAGGATGGCAAGTTTCTCGTCGAAACCGACGGCCCCGACGGCAAGCTTACTACCTTTGAAGTGAAGTACACTTTCGGCATCGATCCGCTGCAGCAATACCTCGTGGAATTTCCCGATGGACGTGTTCAGGCTTTGTCGCTCGCCTGGGACAGCCGACCGAAAGAGAAGGGCGGCCAGCGCTGGTTTCATCTATATCCCGACGAAGAGATCAAACATGACGATGTGCTGCACTGGACCAAGCTGAACCAGAACTGGAATTTCATGTGCGCGGAATGCCACTCGACCGGCATTGCCAAGAACTACGATGCCACGAAGGATCGCTTCGCGACCACATGGGCAGAAATCCGCGTGGGTTGCGAGGCCTGTCATGGCCAAGGCTCCAGCCACGTCAGTTGGGCGCGCAATCAGCAGAGCTGGTGGCCGTTCGGCAAGCGCGGGAATTCGCACAAGGGACTATTGGTCCGTTTCGACGAGCGCCGCGGCATCGCCTGGCCGATCGATCCGCAGACCGGATCGGCGCGGCGCAACGTCGCGCCCGCCACTCTTCGCAAGGAGGTGGAGACCTGCGGCCTGTGCCACGCGCGCCGCGCCGGGTTCAATGAGGATTGGGTGCCTGGCCAATGGCTGTCGCAAACCCATATGGTCCAGGCGCTTGCGCGCACCACCTACCATGCCGACGGTCAGATCCGCGACGTGGAAGAGCCTTATAATTATGCGCCGTTCAAGCAAAGCAAGATGTTTGCCGCAGGCGTAAATTGCAGCGACTGCCACGATCCTCATAGCTCGAAACTGCGTGCCTCCGGTGAAGGGATCTGCCTGCAATGCCATGCCGCCGACAAATATGCCGACGTTAAGCATCACCATCACGCCGGCGCGGATCCATTGCCCACCTGCATCTCGTGCCATATGCAGGTTCGCACCTATATGATCGTCGATCCTCGTCACGATCACTCGTTCCGTGTCCCGAGACCCGATCTGTCCGTCAAGCTTGGCACCCCGAATGCGTGCAATGGCTGCCACACCAGCAGGGCACCTCAATGGGCTGCTGCTGCCGTCGAGGCGTGGTTTGGTCCCCATCGCGAAGGCTTTCAGACCTATGCGGCGGCGTTCCACGCTGCGCGTACGGACGCGACTGACGCTGCGGCGCTGCTTGCCATTGTCGCAGCGGACGGAAATGCACCGGCGGTTGCCCGCGCGAGTGCGCTCGGCGAATTGGCTTCGCGCGTCTCGCCTCAAAATATCGGTGTAGCAAGGGCCGGGCTTTCCGATCCCGATCCAATGGTACGGATTGGAGCGCTCGACATGCTTGAAAACCTGCCGGTCGGCCAGATTTGGCCGGTGGCATCTCCGCTTCTGTCCGATCCCGTGCGTGGCGTCCGTATTCGGGTGGTATCGCTGCTCGCGCCGGTTCCGACCGCAGACCAGCCACCGTCTGATCGCGAGCGTTTCGATCAGGCCGCAAAGGAGTTCGCCGCCGCGCAACGTCTCAATGCCGATAGACCCGAGGCCCGTACGACGTTGGGAAACTTCTTCGTGCAGCGCGGATTGGTTGTCGATGCCGAGACGGAATACAAGGCTGCATTAAAGCTCAGCCCGCAATACACGATGGCGGCAATCAATCTCGCCGACCTCTATCGGCGGCTTGACCGTGACGGTGAAGGGGAAAGTGCTCTGCGTGCCGCGCTCAAGATTTCTCCACGCGAAGCGTCAGTGCATCATGCACTGGGTCTCGCGCTGACAAGGCTCAAGCAGCCCGGCCCTGCGCTCGCGGAATTCCGTGAGGCCGCTGAACTGGCGCCGGGAGAGGCACGCTATCAATATGTCTATGCGGTTGCATTGCATTCCGCCGGCCAGCGCGATGAAGCCATGACGGTGCTGAAAGCGGCTCTAGCGAAACATCCGGGTAATCGCGATATCCTGATGGCGCTTCTTTCATTCAGCCGTACCGCTGGGGACATCGTAGCCGCGCTTGCCTACGCCGAGCGACTTGCGGCCATTGCACCGGATGACCAAAGCCTGGCCGGACTCATTCAAGAGCTCCGGCGCCAGACAACCAAGCCCTCAGCTCAATGACCGATCTGAGCCAGGGGCGGCGATCGAGGTCTGCGCAAGATTTGTCCAATGTCTTCCTGACACGAGCTCGCAATTCTATTCTGAATGGCGCGCGAATTTTGCGCGCAACTCCATGTATCGAATGCCCGGGACATTTTTTATCCTGCGATAAGGCCTGAAGGTTTTTGCACGAGAGACGCAAGCCAGCATGGATCAGGCGCGCCGTCCGGCACCGTGCTTAAATTGGAACCATTATCCGCAGAACGGATTTTTTCGATAAAGGGCGCAACATCCTTCTGGCACCGATGATCGCGGCAGTCTGGCAGCCGTGTGCTGGCCCTGGCCGGGAATGTTTCCATACGGAGTGAAAGGAGAGGCGTGATCAGCGCTACGCGGTTGAACCGCGCATTCGAAGCACGGACGATTCCTTTGATCTTGATCAAGTGACGTTCGCCTCGCCGGACGATGATTTCGCGGTGATGCATATGGAGGTTGCAATGTCACGTTGTGGCAAGACACTGCTCATGCTCGCATTATTGTTGGCGATTCCGGTTGATGCATTCGCACAAACGTCGGGCAACCAGACTCCCCAAGGCAATCAGCCGCAGCCCATCACACCGGCACAGCCCACCACTGCGACACAGCCTGCCGACAGCCTGCTCAAAGCCGAGCAGCTCGAGGCGCTGGTCGCTCCGATTGCCCTATATCCGGATGATCTGTTGGCGAATGTGCTGGCCGCATCGACCTATCCACTGGAGGTCGTGCAGGCCGATCGCTGGGCGACCGACAATAAGAATTTGAGAGGCGATGCGTTGAAAAGCGCTGTCGATAAGCAGGGTTGGGACGACAGCGTCAAGGCTCTGGTCAGCACGGCGTCGGTTCTCTCCATGATGAGCGCGAAGATCGACTGGACCAAGAATCTCGGTGATACGGTGCTGGCGCAGCAACCGGATGTTATGGACGCGATCCAGAGGCTGCGCTCGAAGGCCTATGACAACAAAAAACTGGTAACGAACAAGCAACAGAAGGTCAGCGTCCAGACGCAGGAGAACAAGCAGGTCGTCGTCATTGAATTGGCAGATCCCAACACGATCTACGTTCCTTATTACGATCCGGCCGTTGTTTACGGGGCTTGGCCCTATGACAGTTATCCGCCGTATTATTTTGAGCCACCGCCCTATATCGGTGCAGGCCTGATCACGGCCGGGTTGGCCTTTGGTACCGGCTGGGCGATCGGGCGCTGGGGAAATTATTGGGGTGGCGGCTGCAACTGGGGAAACCGCAACCTCTACATCAACCACTTCAATAGAACGAACAACTGGCAGCACAACCCAACGCACCGGCAGGGCGTCCGTTACAACAATGCGAATGTTCAGCAGCGTTTCGGCAACAATAATTTGAAAGCAGGCGCGGCCAATCGCATGGATTACCGCGGTCGCGGCGGTGAGCAGGTGCTTCGCCCCGGACAGGATCGTCCGGGCGGCGGTGATCGCGCTGGCGACCGCGGCGGCGATCGCGCAGCTTCCCGTGACCGGCCAACTGCTGGTGGAGGCGATCGGAGCAACCGGCCGGCTACTGCCGATCGTGCCAAAGGCGGTAAAGGCAAGGCGGCTGCCAGTCGCCCTAGTGGAGGTGCCGCGCGGGGCGGCGGTCGTGATACTGCCTTCCGCAATGTGTCTTCCGGTCGAGTGGCCAATGTTCAATCCGCGCGCGGTCACGCGAGCCTTGGTGGACGAGGCGGAGGCGCGCCCAGCTTTGCTGGCCGTGGCGGAGGAGGGTTTCATGGCGGCGGCGGAGGAGGAGGTTTCCGTGGCGGCGGTGGCGGGCGGCGTTCCGACATCGCGCTCAAGCATGACATCGTGCTGCTCGGGCGGCTCGACAACGGTCTTGGCTATTATCGCTTCAGCTATCTTGGCAGCACCAAGGCCTATGTCGGTGTGATGGCGCAGGAAGTGCTGACAGTGATGCCGGAAGCCGTAGGACGTGGAAGCGATGGTTACCTCAACGTCTATTATGAGAAGCTTGGGTTGAAGTTTCGCACCTATGGCGAATGGCTCGCCACCGGTGCAAGGATTCCGCACACATCGGAGATGTCGCGATGACCTCGTTTCGATTGATCCGGTTTAATCGTGTTGTAGCAGCCGGTGCTGTTGCTGTGATGATGACAGCGCTGCTGAACTCTGCTCAGGCCCAGCAGGTCTACCCATCACCCGAAGACGCGGCAGCCGCGCTGGCCGCCGCCGTCAAAGACGGCAACAGAAGGGCTATTATGAGGGTCCTCGGCAGTAATGCCGGGGAAATCATCGAGTTCGGCGACGAGGTCGCCGACGCCGAGACGCGCCAACGTTTTCTGAGCGCCTATGACGCCAAACATTCGGTCAAAGTGGCGGACAACAAGAAGGCGACGCTCATTATTGGTTCGGATGACTTTCCATTCCCGATTCCACTGATCAGCAAGAAGAGCGGATGGGAGTTCGATACGGCCGCCGGTCGCATGGAAATTCTGTACCGGAGGATCGGGCGCAACGAGCTTGATACCATCCAGACTTGTCTCGCTTTCGTCGATGCGCAGGACGAATACGCGGAAAAGGATCGCACCGGGGATGGTGTCGGCACATACGCGCAGCGCATTGTCAGCAGCCCTGGTAAAAAAGACGGGTTGTTCTGGCGTGATGATCGCGATCCGAGTCCCCTGGGCGCGCTTGCCGCGCAGGCAACGGAAGAAGGCTACAAAGTTGGAGCAGAGGGAAGTGCACCCTATCACGGCTACTATTATCGAATCTTGAAAGGGCAGGGATCTGGCGCGCCCGGTGGTATGATGAGCTATGTGGTCAAGCGCAAGATGATTGGTGGGTTTGCGCTGATCGCTTATCCCGCCGAATATGGCAACTCCGGTGTCATGACCTTCATGGTCAATCACGCAGGCACCGTCTACCAAAAGGACCTTGGCACGCGCACGGCGGCGATCGCAAAACGCATCACGCTATTCGATCCAGACCAGACCTGGAAGAAGGTGGATGCGGCCAAACCTTGACTGTGCCGGGTGAAAAAGAAAGGACCCCGCTTGCCGCGGGGCCTATTTTTTGATTGAAGCTGTTGCTTGCGATCATCCCGATGATTTTGCACCTTCGTGTTCTTCTAGACTGCCTGCTGTCAGAGCAATTTCAGGAAAAGCGTGAAACGGCTTTTTATCCGGAATTGCATCAAATCTAGTGGCCAAAGAACAGCCACAGCAGGATGATCACCGGGATCGGCACACCCAACAGCCACAGCAGGATTCCCTTACCCATCCTCATCTCCTCCTTTCATCCAGAATAGATGACGAAACAATTCAGGGCGAAGATGCGTGTTCCGTGCAGAATATTTGTTCTGATGCGGAACGATCAGATCACCAGTGGCCAACGTTCTTCATTGAATTCCATGGCTCTTGCCGCGGCAGCGCATCGCCCTTCTGCAGGAGTTCGATGGAGTGCAGATCGGGCGAGCGGATGAAAGCCATCTGTCCGTCGCGCGGCGGCCGGTTGATGGTGATGCCGAGCTTCATCAGGCGATCACAGGTGGCGTAGATATCATCGACCTCATAGGCGAGATGGCCGAAGAACCGGTCCTCGCCATATGTTTCTTCATCCCAGTTGTAGGTGAGTTCGACGAGTGGTGCGCCACGCCCTTTCGATTGCTTGACGAGATCTCTGTCTTCGGGCGCAGCCAGGAACACCAGCGTGAAGCGGCCCTTGTCGTTGTCCATGCGGCGAACCTCTTCGAGGCCCAGCGCGTCGCGATAGAATTTCAGCGCGGCGTCGAGATTGCGGACTCGCAGCATCGTGTGAAGGTAGCGCATGGGTTGAAAACTCCGAGATAGTAGGGATAACGCCGAAAGCGGGCGGCAGGTTGCGCGATGCGGATGAGAAATCAAGACGCCGAGAGCGTGAGGATCGGATAAAAGAGGATATGCGAAACGCTTTCTTTTTACTGGCGCTCGGATTTGCGGTCCTGGCTGTGCCCATGGTCGCGATGGCGGATCATGTTCGCCCGAACAAGGCATCCCAGCGCAGTGTTGCGGCAGGCGATACCGCCCGGAGGACCGCGAAAAAGCCTTCGAGCGTGCAGGCCAATCCCTGCGTCCAATATGGCGCCGGCTTTTTTGCGTCGCCGGGCTCGACGACCTGCGTCAAGATCGGCGGCAGCATCAGCGCCGGTGTCGGTTTCTCTCGCTAGGGGCGTGCGTTCGCTTTATTGGTCAGGCTTCGAGACGCTCGAGCTCCTCTGGTTGATAGACCCGGCCGTCGGGCGCAGTAATGCTGACGTTCCAGCAGCCGTCGTCGGTCAACTCCTTTGCCTTCTTCAATGCCCCGCTACGTGTTTCACGCTTGAGTTCAATACTACCCGATGTGTCGGTCCCCTTGACGACGAACATGGCATCCTCCCGATCCCGAGCAGTCGCATCATCTTGCCGGTCACGCCGGCAAGCCGCCTGACACCTCAATGTTGCCACGGCCATGAAGCCGAGTGAACCCGGAAAAGCAGGGCAAAGAAAAGCCCTGCCAGCGGGGACTGGGCAGGGCTTTGGGGCGAAGCCAGTTGGGGAAGGGCTTCGGTTAATCAACATCGGGCCGGGACATAGGTTCCTGGCTCGTGACGCTTTTTTTCGAGGGGTTGGCAACGGCCTCGCAGAAGGCCGCTTTCCGTCCGGCAGACAGCAACAAAAAACCCGCCGGTCGTGGCGGGCCTGAAGTCAGGGAGGTTTTTGCTGTGGGGACAACCTGCGAGCCACCGAATAGTTCCGGCCGCCATCGGCCGACGCTCAACCCTCGCGCAGACGCGCCGGTCGCCGGATACCCTTGAATGGGGGTTGGCTGGGCTGCTGGCTGATATCGGAATCCGGCGGACAGGGCTTGATGCTGTAATCCGCATCAAGCATGCGCTCGGTCTTCTCGTCGTCGCCCTTGGGAGAAACCTCAATTACCAGACCGGCTTCGTCGGCTTTCTGCCAGACTTCCTGCCACGTCCTGTAAGCCTTGCTGATCTGTTCGTCGTGGGTGAACAACGCATAAGGCATGGTGCAATCTCCGCAGCTCATAACGCCGCCGTCAGTCCGCCGGTTCCGTGGCGCGTATTGAAAAGCTGGACCGCCACAGCAGATAATCCCGAGCGTTCGTCACCAAATATAGCCTCCGAAGTGAAACGATCCCGATGATTGCCAACAGCTTGCAGGATGCGGTCTCGCGCCTTGAAGACATGATCGCCGCGGCATCGGAGGTGGCGCCTTTCACCGGCGCAGGCATCTCGACCGAATGCGGCATTCCGGATTTTCGTTCGCCCGGCGGATTATGGACCCGCAACCGTCCCATTCCCTATGACGAGTTCATCGCCAGCCAGGACGCACGGGATGAGGCCTGGCGGCGCCGCTTTGCGATGCAGCCTTATTTCGAGGCGGCGCGGCCGGGGCGTGGGCACCGCGCGCTCGCCGCACTTCATAAATCCGGCAAGGTGCCTGCAGTTATCACCCAGAACATCGACAATCTGCACCAACAGTCCGGCTTTTCGCCCGATGCGGTGATTGAGCTCCACGGCAATACGACTTACGCGACCTGTATCAGCTGCGGCCGGCGCCATGAACTCGACTGGGCAAAGCAGCGTTTCGATGAGGAGGGCATCGCGCCGTCCTGTGTCTCATGCAATGAGCCGGTCAAGACTGCCACGGTGTCGTTCGGTCAGACGATGCCGGACGTGGAGATGCGTCGTGCGGCCGAGCTTGCGCAAAGCTGCGACCTGTTTCTGGCGATCGGCTCTTCGCTGGTGGTCTGGCCTGCCGCCGGTATTCCCTTGCTCGCGCGCAACAGCGGCGCGCGGCTCGTGATTATCAACCGCGAGCCAACCGAGCTTGACGATATCGCCGACCTCGTCATCCGGCATGATATCGGCGACACCCTCGGCGGTTTTGTCGCGAATTGATTCGATTGCGCGCAAGGCTGTTCATAGCCTGTGGCTGATCTGTTTTTTGGCTTTGCCGACTCAACCGGAGTGTTATCCTCGAATCGCGAGATTCGCCGCGCAACATCTTTGAAGAATCAATGATGAGCGCAATGGGACTGGGGTTGCCAACGCGGATAGCCATTTGGGTTATCACGAAAGTGGCAGGCGCCTGTGAGTGTGGGGTCGGGGGTCATGGGGTCGGACGAATTTGAGTCCAAGAGGCTGACCGAGCTGGGTGCAGGAGCAGTCGGTCGGTCTTCGCCGGGCGACTACGTCAGCGGACAGTATCGCGAGAGCGTGGCCGATCCCTTCTCGGGGATGGAGACGGCGGCCGCCAATCTGGTTGAGCTCAGCGGTGTCATCAAATGGTTCGACGCCTCCAAGGGGTACGGCTTCATCGTGCCGGACAATGGCTGGCCGGACATCCTGTTGCACGTCACCGTGCTGCGGCGCGATGGCTACCAAACCGCCTATGAAGGTGCACGGCTAATCTGCGAATGCATCCAGCGCCAGAAGGGCTATCAGGCCTTCCGCATCGTCTCGATGGATGAATCGACCGCGATCCATCCGGCGCAGATGCTGCCGCCACGGACCCATGTCAGCGTCACTCCGACCAGCGGCCTCGAGCGCGCGCAGGTGAAGTGGTTCAACCGATTGCGCGGCTTTGGCTTCCTATCCTGCGGCGAGGGGACCCCGGACATTTTCGTCCATATGGAGACCTTGCGCCGCTATGGCATGACCGAATTGCGCCCCGGCCAGTATGTGCTGGTGCGTTACGGGCCGGGCTCCAAGGGCATGATGGCGGCGGAAATCCAGCCCGAGACCGGCGCTGGCGGCCTGTCCTCGCACTGAACCTCCATTGCGGCAGTCCCGCTTGCCTGCCGGGGCGCTGGATCGGCGCCCCATGTGGGGCCGGGTCGGTGCTTAGCCCGCCCTGTTTTTCTCATTTTCCAGTAGCGATCTGCCGCCTCCCGGTTCTTGGCATAGCCCGCCCACGCAGGTGTGATGGCGCAACGCTGGCGCTTCCCCGGCGATCCCGTTATTGCCACGGCCGGAAATCATGGTCGGGCCGGGCGGAGCAGTCCGGGCCGGGGCGCAGAAAGATAGATCGATGAAGTTGGCAGCGGAATTGCCGGTTTGGGAGCACGGAACGTTGCGTGCTCTGAAGTTGACCCTGATCACGCTGTTCGCCGGCCTGTTGCTGGCTACGCCGGCCCGGGCAGCGGAGACCCAGTCGCTGGAGATCATCACCAGATCGGGCGTACAGGTGTTCACCGTCGAGGTGGCGCGGACCGATCAGGAGCGGGCCACCGGCCTGATGTACCGCAAGGAGTTGCCCGAGGGGCGGGGCATGCTGTTCGACTTCTCGCCCGAACAGAATATCTCGATGTGGATGAAGAACACCTTCATTTCCCTCGACATGATCTTCATTGGCGGCGATGGCCGCATCCTGCGGATTGCCGAGAACACTGAGCCACAATCCGAAAAGATTATCTCGTCGGGCGGTCCGGCCCGGGCCGTGCTTGAGGTGATCGCCGGAACGGCACGGAAATACGGGATTCAGCCAGGGGACCGGGTGGCGTCCGCCTTGCTTGGCACCCGCTAGATTAGTTCCGCGGCCTTGTCCCGGCTTGCTGGACCCGGGGGAAGGGTGTAACCACTGGGCGCTCGGGGTATAGCGTAGCCTGGTAGCGCGGCGGTTTTGGGTACCGCAGGTCGGAGGTTCGAATCCTCCTGCCCCGACCATTTTAATCAGCAAACTTACCGGACCTTTGAGAGGGCGTGTACCGCTCTCGACCGCGAGTGAGAGACATCATCGCGGACGGCTTGCCGCGATGTCGAATTTCCGCCGCAGCCTTGCCGCCGGACTCGTGATTTGGGCACTCGCAATCGCGAGAAAATTTCTTCGACATTTCCAATGACACTCTTCGACTGTTGTGCACGGAAAGTCTTCTTGGACGTGCGCACCAATTGGTCCCGATTAGAATCCCTCAAAGAGAATCTGCGCCGTGATGTGTCACCGACTCAGGATCATGACGCGATGTGTGCCGCGCCAAACGCGCATATATCTTTTTTTAAAGGGTTTTATGAATTCGCGCGACAAACTAGATCGTTTCTAAATAGTCAAAGCAGCTCTTACTCCCAATTTTGAAGAATTCTTTTTATCGACACACTCGCTAGACGTTTTGCTGCATTTCCTTCATGAGCAAAAAATGATCACCGCGCATTCCGCGGCGAAGACGTTTATCGGGGACCAAGGGCTGTGAAGGATCGGGATCGCATTCGCGGGGCAACCCGCTCAACCTCAAAATCAGTATTGCTGTCGGCAAGCTACATCGTGTTGGGGCTCGCGATGTGCATCACGGACGCCGACGCGCAACAGGCGGCGCCGAGCCCGTCGGGCACGAACACGCTGCCGCCGGTGGTGATTTCGCAGAACAAACCCAAGACGCAGCGCAAGCCGCGCGCGGCTTCGTCGACTTCGCGCGCGCGCCGCGCCGCGCAGGCGCCCGCACGCAACCAGCCGAAGAGCGTCGAGCAGACCTGGGCGGCGGATAGTCAGGCCGCCCGCACCGGCACCACGGGTTATATCGCCAACAGCACCTCGGTCGCGACCAAGACCAACACCGCGCTGATCAATATTCCGCAGTCGGTCACCGTGCTGACCAAGGATTTCATTCAGGACCAGAGCTTTCAGCATCTGACCGACGCCATGCGCTACGTGCCGGGCGTGACGGTCCATCAGGGTGAAGGCAACCGCGACGAGCTTGTCATTCGTGGTGTGAGTTCGAATGCGAATTTCTTCGTCAATGGTTTCCGCGACGACGTGCAGTATTTCCGCGATCTCTACAACGTGCAGAGCATCGAGGTACTGAAGGGACCGAGCGCGCTGATCTTCGGACGTGGCGCGGGCGGTGGTCTCGTCAACCGCACCCTGAAGGAAGCCGACGGCACGCGCGTCTATGAAGCCACCGCGCAGACCGGTTCGTTCGGCGATCGCCGCGTGACGCTGGATGCCGGGCAGGCGGTCAACGAGGCGGTCGCTGTCCGCCTCAACGCGTTTTACGAAGGTTCTGACACTTTCCGCGATTACGGACATCTTGAGCGTTACGGCATCAACCCGACGCTGACGTGGAAAGCCACCGAAGATACCAAGGTCAAGCTGAGCTATGAGTATTATCACGATCGCGAGCTTGCAGATCGTGGCAACCCATCGCTTCGAACCTCGCCGGCAGCGTCGCGTTTTAATCCGACCGTGCCGTTCGCGCCGAATGGGGATATGTCTCGGTTCTTCGGCAGCCCGATCTACAACAACACCTTTGCCGACGTGCAGACCGGCATGGCCGTAGTGGAGCACGATTTCGGCAACGGCCTGACGGCGAAGAATTCTTCGCTCTATGCCGATTATAACCGGGCTTACGCAAACGTTTTTCCGAACAACAATGCGGGCGGCTCCGCCAACATCGTCAGCGCTCCGCCGACGATGAATCTGTCCGCGTACATGAACACTACCAATCGTGAGAATGCGTTCAACCAGACTGACTTCACTTATAGAACCGCGACCGGTCCGATCTTTCATACACTTATGTTCGGTACTGAATTCGGGCGACAGACCGGCACATCAGTGCGCAACAGTGGCAATTTCCCTGGCGGAGTGTCCGATTTTGCTGTGAATCCGTTCAATCCAACTTATTTCGGAGGGGTGGATTTCGTTCACAAGGCGTCGGATACCAACAGCAAATATCGTCTGAATATCGAGTCGGCTTATGTGCAGGATCAGATCGATATCACACGCTGGCTACAATTGATTGCGGGTGCGCGGTTCGATCGCTTCGATATGACAGCGCTCGATCGGAACACCAATATCCAGCGTGACCGCGTCGACGACAAGGTTTCGCCGCGCGTCGGCTTGGTGGTCAAGCCGGTCGACAACGTGTCGGTCTATGGCGCCTATAGCATCTCCTATCTGCCTTCTTCGGGTGATCAATTCAGTTCGCTCAATGACGGCACGGTGATCCTCAAGCCGCAGAAATTCGAGAACACCGAATTCGGCGTAAAGTGGAACATTAATCCGAAGCTGCTGTTCACCACGGCAGTTTATGAGCTGCGTCGGACCAACCAGCCGATCACCGACCCGGTTCGCGGATCGCCGTTCGTTCTGCCGGATGGCGCCAGCAAGACGCGCGGTTTTGAAGCGTCCCTCAACGGCTACGTGACCGAGCAGTGGCAGTCGGTTCTCGGCTACGCCTACACCGATGCACGGATCACGCGTGACCTGTCGACGACCGTCTTTGCCGGCAACCGCGTCCAGCTCGTGCCGTACAATCAGTTCTCATGGTGGAACAAGTACCAGATCGACTCACGTTGGGCGGCTGCGGTGGGCGTGATCCATCTCACCGACTCCTTTGCGTCATCGGATGATACGGTGCGGCTGCCGGGCTTCACCCGCGTCGATGCTGCGGTCTATCTGAAGATCAACGAGACCTGGAGCGGCCAGTTCAACGTCGAGAACATTTTCGACAAGGGCTACTGGGCCAGCGCCGACGGCAACAACAACCTGTCGCCGGGTGCCACCCGTACCTTCCGCGTGCTGGCGCGGGCGAAATTCTAATCACATCGGACTTCCAAAATACGGCAACGGGGCGCGAGTGATCGCGCCCCGTTTTGTTTGTCTGTGGTGTCAGGCGTTCGCCGTGGAGGATTGTGGTGCGCTCGGAGGCTGCGGCCGCGCCGGCTTGTCCTGCTTTTTAGACCAATTGCCGTAATAGGCGACCGCGGTCATGATCGCGAGACCGCCGATGCTCACTCCAAGCTGGGCCAGCAGCGATCCTGAGCTCATCATCAGCGCGAAGTGACCGACGAAGGAGAGGAACACACCGACGCAGAACACCTGCAGCGATTGCTGGCCGCATTTGATCAGCGGATCGAGCCACGGCGATTGCAGGCCCGACCAGTCCTTGCGCACGAAGCGGGTGACGAGGAACGCGATCACCACGAAGTGCAGCACGCGGTAGGGCGCAAGATTGGTCTTGTCGTTCGGATTGAAGGTATCGACCAGCCAGGCTGGAAACAGCGTGCCGAATTCCGGGAAACGCCCGGCCAGCGTCATCACCATGGCGAAGACGAGATAGCCGATGCCGGCCACCAGCACGGTCTGCGACCAGATCAGCGATTTCGATTCCCGCGCGCCGCCGAGCGCATACCAGGCGCCGAACACGAACAGGACCTGCCAGCAATACGGGTTGAAGTACCACACGCCGGTCGGATAGCCGGACAGATTCCAGCCGAAATGCCGGGCCGCGAAATACAGCGCGAACGAGCCGAGCATGGTGAGGTTCGGCCGGCGCAGCAGCAGCCACAGCACCGGGGGGAAAAAGCCCATCAGCACGATGTAGAGCGGCAACACGTCGAGGTTGAGCGGCTTGAAGCGAAGCAGCAACCCTTCGGTGATGGTCTGGATCGGGCTGTCCACGAGACCCGCGATGTTGAATTCGTGGATGATCTCGGGATCGCTGTAGCGCAACGCGACCCAGCCGATCGCGGCGATATAGATCACGAACAGCAGGACATGGGCGACATAAAGCTGCCAGACCCGCTTGAACAGCCGGGTCGAGCCGACGATGAAGCCGCGTTCGATCATCATCTTGGCGTAGACGAAGGAGGCGGTGTAGCCGGAGATGAAGACGAACAGGTCGGCCGCGTCGCTGAATCCATAATTGCGGGTGGTCACCCAGTTGATGACATTGTTTGGAATGTGATCGAGGAAAATGGCCCAGTTGGCGATCCCGCGAAACAGATCGAGCCGCAGGTCGCGGCCCTTGCTCGGCAGGGTGGCTTGAATATCCATGGTGTCCGTTCGCGGCTGGTTCAAAAGAGCGGATTTTGCCACCGAATCCTGATTCTGGCCCCGGGATTGCTCCCCGGAGGTCAGATTGTGGCCCGGCGGCAAACCGTCTATATAGAGACCCGATTTGAAACGGCACGGGGCGACGTGGCCCGGACCGTTCACGCCCCATCACAACTGCGCCAGATACGATCGAGACCCAGTGCCATGACCGCCCGAATCTTCAAGCAGCCCAAGAACGCCATGCAGTCCGGCAAGGCCAAGACCCGCGACTGGCAGCTTGATTACGAGCCGGCCGAGCCACGCGTGGTCGAGCCGCTGATGGGCTGGACCAGTTCGGGCGACATGAAGCAGCAACTGACCTTGCGCTTCCACACCAAGGAAGACGCCATCGCCTATTGCGAGCGTGAGGGCATTCCGTATCAGGTGCTGGAGCCGAAGGAATCGGTCCGCCGCCAGGTGGCCTATGCCGACAATTTCGCGTTCCGCCGCCCGGAGCCGTGGACACACTAAGCCCTGAGGGCTGCCAGAATCCGATCCTGAAGGCTCGAGATCGTCAAAAAAATGCCCGCGTCATTCGCGGGCATTCTTGTTTTGGGGCGCCGTGGCGCGGGCCGGGCACGAAGCCCGGACCGCACCAATGGATCTTACCGCCGCGGCTCGGCGCCCATGATCATGTCGGGGAGCCACAGCACGATGTCCGGGAAGATGCACATCAGGAGCAGGGCCAGCATCATCAGCAGCAGGAACGGCAAGGTGCCCCAGATGATCTCACTGAGGGAAATGTCAGGAGCGACGTTGCGGATGACGAAGATATTGAGCCCGACAGGCGGGTGAATGAGGCCCATCTCCATGGTGATGGTCATCATCACGCCGAACCAGATGATGTCGAAATTGGCCGCGCGTAGCGGCGGCAGGATGATCGGTGCGGTCATCAGGATGATAGAGACCGGCGGCAGGAAGAAGCCGAGCACGATCACCATGCCGAGGATCGCGGCGAGCAACCCCCAGTGCGGCAGATGCATGTCGACGATCGCCTGCGCCGCCGACTGCGAGATGTGCAGATAGCTCATCACATAGGAGTAGAGCAGCGACATGCCGATGATCATCATCAGCATGGTGGATTCGCGGATGCTGGACGTCAGGATCGGTTCGAGATCGCTCGGCTTCCACACGCTGTAGATCGAGGCGATCAGGAACAGCGCCAGCAGGCCGCCGAGGCCGGCGGTTTCCGATGGCGTGGCGTAGCCGCCATAGAGCGCGATCATCACGCCGGTCAGCAGGATGACGAAGGGCAACACGCGCGGCAGGATGCTGAAGCGTTCCGCCATGGTATAGTCGTCATGCTCAAGAATTGGAAAATCCTGGCCCGTGGCCTCGAACACCTTCTGGGCGGTGGAATACTCCTTGCGGAAGCGGAACACCGCATAGAGCGCGAACAGCGTCACCAGCAGGACGCCAGGCCCGATGCCCGCCAGAAACAGCCGTCCGAGCGATTGTTCGGCCGCGACCGCAAACAGGATCATGGTGATCGAGGGCGGCAGCAGGATGCCGAGCGTGCCACCAGCAGCGATGATGCCGGCGGCGAAACCGCCGGAATAGCCGCGCTTGCGCATTTCCGGGATACCGGCCGATCCGATCGCCGAGCAGGTCGCGGGCGAGGAGCCGGCCATCGCCGCAAACAGGGCGCAGGCGAACACGTTGGCGATGCCGAGACCGCCGGGAATCTTGTGCAGCCACGCATGTAACGCGGTGTAGAGGTCCTGACCGGCTTTCGATTTGCCGATTGCCGCGCCCTTAAGGATGAACAACGGGATCGACAACAGGGTGATTGAGGCGAGTTCCTCGTAGACATTCTGCGTCACCGTATCGAGCGATGCGGTGGGCATGTAGATCGCCATGAAGGCCACGGCCACGGCGCCGAGCGCGAACGCGATCGGCATTCCGGAGAACATGACAAGAAGGGTGACAATACCGTAGCTGACGCCAATTCCAAAAACTGTCATGCGCGCGGCACCCGGCCGAACGATCCAAAGATTTGCAGCAGAATCTGCACGCACAACAGCGTCATGCCCGCTGCCATCAGGCTGTAAGGAATGGCCAAGGGTGGACCCCAGATAGAGTTCGATACCTGACCGTCGACATAGGCTTCATGGGTCAACGTCCAGGATTTCCACGCGAAGAAGGAGCAGAAGGCGAAGTTGGCGACATCGATCAGGAGTTCACGTACCCAGTTCGCCCGTGGCGACAGCAGCCCGACGAAAGCCTCGATGCCGATATGGCCGCGCTGGTGCTGGACAAAAGCGCAGGTCATGAACGTGACGCCGACGATCAGGAAGACCGAGGCTTCGTCCTGCCAATAGGTTGCGCTGTGAAACAGGCTGCGCACCATGACGCTGTAGCTGAGAATGGCGCAAGCGAGCACCATCGCCACCGCCGAGACGATGAGGATGATGCGATTGACGAACCCCAGAGCGCGATCTGCCGCCGCCACAAAGCGATTGTTGGCGACGGCAGCAGCAACGGGTTCATCCCCGAGCGGTGCGTGCATCATGTAACGTCTGCGGCCAGCTTCATCAGGTTGGCTGACATCGCGGTCTTGCCGGAATAGTTCTTCCAGGCGGTATCGCGGGCGATGTCGCGCCACTTTCCGACCGTCGCTGCATCAAGCGCGCTGACCTTGGCACCGGCCTTCTCGTAGACCTTGGAGACCTCGATGTCGTCGGCCTGTGCGCCCTCGCGGCCGAACGGCTCCATCTCGGCGCCGACGGTGAGGATGATGTCCTGATGCTTCTTCGGCATCGCGTCGAAGATCGACTTCGACATCAGCAGCGGCTCCAGCATGAACCAGTAGGACTGGCCGGCGCCGGAGGTCAGGTGCTTGGCGATTTCCTCGAGCCGGAACGAGATCAGGCTGGTCGAGGAGGTGATACCGGCATCGCACGCGCCGGTCTGCATCGCTGCGTAGATTTCGTTGGACGGCAGCGACAGCACGGCCGCGCCGGCGGCCTGCAGCACCATGTCCATTTCCTTGGAGCCGCCCCGCACTTTCATGCCCTTGGCGTCTTCCGGAGAGACCAGCGGACGCGAGCGGCTGGCAACGCCGCCAGCCTGCCAGACCCAGGTCAGGATGATGATGCCCTTGTCGGCGAGGAAATCTGTCAACGCCTTGCCGACCGGGTTTTTCTTCCAGGCGAGGCCTTGATCGTAGCTCGCCACGAGACCCGGCATCAGGCCGATATTGGTCTCCGGCAATTCGCCGCCGGCGTAGGGCAACGGATAGAGGCTGATATCGAGCGCGCCCTTGCGCATCGCTGAGAACTGCGCGTTGGTCTTGATCAGGGAGGAGTTGGGGTAGACGTCGGCGTTCAATTCGCCGCCGCTGCGCTTGGTGATCTCGGCGGCAAACTTGCGGCACAGCCGGTCGCGGAAGTCGCCCTTGTCGATCGTCCCTCCCGGAAACTGATGCGAGATTTTCAGAGTGGTGGCAGCCTGCGCCAGACCGAATCGCAGAATCGCGGGCGCCGCGACTGCCGAGGCCAGAATGTGTCGACGTGTCAGCATGTGTTTCTCCCAGAGCTTTTTTAATTTTGTTTGATGTTGGACTGATATGTTAGCGATGGTTTACCGCTCGCAAAAGAAAATTGCGTTCAATTGGTGGCGTGAGCAACACAATTTTGCAGACATTTTAGGTTGACCATTCGCAACAGCCCCTCTGCTGCGCTGCACATGGTCGAGTCGGCGTGGAAAACGTCCTTCTGTTGGGCGATCCGCGCGTCTGGCCTTTTCCCGGAATTTCTGGCTTGGTGCCGCGCGCGCAAGCAAGTTGAAGGGGAGCGACCATGGTCGCCCGGCACGAGCGGTTCTGACATGGTCGAGATCAACAAATACGACGCGTTGCGCGATTATCTGCTCCGGCAGACCAAAGACGAATTCGAGCTGTCGTTCGTCGAGATCGAGGAGATTCTCGGCTTTGTGCTGTCGCGCAGTTCACAGCGCGCGCGCTGGTGGGAGAAAGAGCGCAACCCGCAGGATGCGATGCCGCAGCGAAACGCGATTCGCGATGGTGGCTATGAGGCGACGCGGCTGACCACCGGCGACGGTGTTCGCTTTCGCCGCCTTGGACTGAAGCGCCCCGGCAGATGGTAGAGGCCTGATCGCGGGCGCGTCTTCCGGACCGGAAAAGATTTCACGCTCGCGATCGAGATGTCATGAAGCGAAGATTAGCCGCCCTGGTTGCGGGTAATGCCACCATCCGCGGCCGGGTTTCCCGGAACAAGTCCCCTGAGCTGCTCGTCCGGATGGGTCACGTCTCCGGATGTCGGGGAAACCGGAGAGTTCGGCTGTGACATGTCGTAGCCATAACCGTAGCCATAACCGTAGCCGTAGGATCCGCCGCCGAGGCCGATAGTCGTGCCCGGAGGGTAGAGGTAAGGCCTGCGCATTTCCTGTTGCGCCGAGGCGGAGGTGAAGGCAAGCGTGCCCAAGATGATGGCAAGAGGGATGGCTTTCATGGCGGGCTCCTGTTCTGCAGCCCCGCGCCAACATAGGCTGCAGCAGAGCCTCCGCCAGATATCATTCAGCTAGCGCGGGTGAGACCAGGGGATGACGGAGGATCGCCCGAAGGAAGGTGGGTGGTTCCCGATCAATCGTCACCGGTCCCGGCCCCTGCCGAACCGCCAGCGGCGCAAGCTCGGATTGAAAATCATGGGAACGGCGAGGGCGCCGACCTTGAGGCGGACACCGCCCTCGGAAATGCCCAGCACCGCCGGAGCCGTTCGGCTGGAGGAAAACCAGTGCTGAGGTCTTGAGCCCGATCCGGTAATGCCCGCGCTCGCCCAGATCTTCCTTTTCGCCGGCCATGGCATGCTCCGAAGCTGCCGGAAAATGGCAGGAACCCGTTGAACTTCGGTTATTTGATACCGTCAACTGCAAGATTTAATTCAACGGCGGCTCAGCAGTTCGTGCAACCAATTCGAGACCAAGGATCGACGTGGTTCATTCAGATCAGCTGCATCAGTTTGCCTCAGGAGACCTGACAGCAAACTGCATACAGTCGGCGGCGCGGTCGTGAGAAGCTGCATTGAACACTGCTTTTGCGCTCGATACGCCGCAGAACCCATCGCGAGCCTCGTTGTGTCCTCAGTGCTTAGGACGTTTCAAATGCCACTTGATACCGGAGTACGTCGCCGCACTTTCTTGTCGGGTGGCGTCGCTTTTGCCGCGCTAGCCGCACTCCCGCGGGCGGCACGCTCGCAAGCGTCGCAGGTGAAGGAGTTTCGTCTGACCGCATCACCTGGCCGTGTCGCGCTGGCGGGCGCGGGCAATCCGCACACCGATGTCTGGAGTTTCAATGGGCAAGTGCCCGGCCCGGAGATTCGCGTTCGTCAGGGCGATCGCGTCCGTATCGCCGTGACAAACGAACTCACCGAGGAAACGACCGTGCATTGGCATGGGCTGCGCGTACCCAATGCGATGGATGGCGTGCCGCATCTGACGCAGAAGCCTATCGCGAGCGGGAAGACCTTCACCTACGAATTCGACTGCGTCGATGCGGGTAGCTTCTGGTATCACCCGCATGTCAGCAGCGCCTCGCAAGTCGGGCGCGGCCTTTCCGGCGCGCTGATCATTGAGGAGCGCGAGGCGCTGCCGGTCGATCGCGATATCACCTGGGTGCTGGGCGACTGGCGGTTGACGAAGGAAGGCGCCATCCAGAACGACTTCGGCAACATGCACGACGTCAGCCACGCCGGGCGGATCGGCAACTTCATCACCGTCAACGGTTCTGTGCCGAAGACTTTCGAGGTTCGGAGCGGCGAGCGTATCCGGCTACGGCTGATCAACACGGCGAATGCGCGCGTGTTCGCGCTGGTGTTCGAGGATCATGCGCCGAAGATCGTGGCAATGGACGGCCATCCCGTCACCCCGCATGCGCCGGAAGGCAATCGCGTCGTGATCGGTCCGGCGATGCGCGTCGACCTCGTCATTGACATGGCGGCGGCCCCGAAAAGCCGCTTCACCGTGTTTGATCGTTTCTATCGCGGCTTCGAATATCGGCTGTTTGATATGGTCTATGTGGACCAGCCGCTGCGCGACGCACCGCCGTCGCCCGAGGTGAGCTTGCCCGCAAATCCATTACCTGAGCCAGATCTCGCCGCAGCCACGCGTCACGATATTCTGCTGGAAGGCGGGATGATGGGCCAAATGACTTCTGCAAAGGTGGAAGGCCAGACGCTGGACATCCGCTCGATGTTTCAACGCGGATTGATCTGGGCGATTAACGGTGTCGCATCGCGCGAGCATGTGCATCACCCGATGCTGACGCTTAAGCGCGGCAGTTCGCACATCTTCAACATTGTGAACGAAACCGCGTGGTGGCATCCGATTCATCTGCACGGCCACACCTTCCGTGTGTTGAGCCGCAACGGTGAGCCGACGCGTTACCGCGAGTGGCAGGATACCGTTCTCATACCGCCCCGCCAGCGCGCCGAGATTGCCTTCGCCGCCGACAATCCCGGCGACTGGATGTTTCACTGCCACGTCCTCGAACATCAGGCCGGCGGCATGATGGCGACGGTCCGGGTCGCTTGACGTGAAGCTCGTTGGAGGAACGGACCGATCAGGAAAGTCCCGATTCCGCTCACGCAGGTCAGCGGCCAACGAGTTCTGACGAACAGAGCCAATTTCGTTGAAATGTCTGATTTGACAAGCTGTTAGCTTGGCGATCCCGGCAGGATTCGAACCTGCAACCCGCGGAGTAGAAATCCGCTACTCTATCCAGTTGAGCTACGGGACCGTCGTACCTTCATAGCACTCAAGGCCAAGCCTTGGCACTCAAAGCGCACAGGTGAAATCGGCGCGGGCTGCATGAATCGGGATATCCCCCGGCCGACCCGCCGTCGTCCCGGTTGAACCATTTCATGGGACCGGCCGTCAAACCCAAACCCGGAGCCGTTGCCTTCGGCTGCCCGGCTCGTAGAGTCGTCCACAGGCGGGGCGGTGGATGCGCGGCCGACGCGCCTTGAAATCGACGGATAGGCGGCTCGTCCGCCCGACAGGAGTTGCCCATGACCGGTCTGGTTCGCGCCGCTGCCCTCTGTCTCGCGCTGGCGTTCAACCTCGTTGCCGCCCACGCCGCCGAAAAGGCATTCACCCGAGACGAGCTGGCCGATGCCGCGATCCGGCTCGAGGCGCAGATCAAGACCGAGACCGGCCCGGTGGCCAAATCGGCGGCGACGCTCAAGACCGACGCCGACGCAGCCTTCAAGAAGAACGATTTCCGCACCGGCCTTGTGCTGCTCGGCCAGATCTCCACCGTCGCGCCGGACGACAGCGGCAATTGGCTGCGGCTCGCCCGCACCATCTTCCAGATCAAGCCGGCGGACTCCCGCGAAAAGACCTTCCTGCAGGAGCGCGCCTCCACCGCGGCCTACATCGCCTATCAGCGCGCCAAGGGCGCAGCGGAGGAGGCCGATGCGCTGGCGGTGCTGGGGCAGGCTTTCGCCAATCGCTCGCTGTGGCGCCCAGCGCTCGATACGTTGCGGCTCTCGCTCGACCAGCGCGAGGTGGCGCAGGTGCGCGAGCAATACGAAAAGCTGCGCGACCAGCACGGCTTCCGGCTGCTGGATTACACGGTCAATTCGGATTCGGCTTCCCCGCGCGCGTGCTTTGTATTCTCCGAGGACCTCGCCAAGCGCGCCGACTTCTCGCCGTTCCTCGCGCTCGCCGGTACCGACAAGCCGGCACTGACCTCCGAGGACAAGCAGCTTTGCGTCGAAGGGCTCAAGCACGGCGAGCGCTACAGCATCAATCTGCGCGCGGGGCTACCCTCGACGGTGAAGGAGAGCCTGCCGAAGTCGGCCGAGTTCAACATCTATGTCCGCGACCGCAAGCCGTTCGTGCGCTTCACCGGCCGCGCCTATGTGCTGCCGCGCACCGGCCAGCGCGGCATTCCGCTGGTCAGCGTCAACACGCCGGCGGTGGCGATCAAGATTTTCCGGATCGGCGACCGCAACCTGATCAACACCGTGATCGACGGCAATTTCCAGCGAAGCCTGTCGAGCTATGAGCTGACCGAACTGGGCAACGAGAAGGGCGTCAAGGTCTGGTCCGGCGAGGTCACGACCGAGCAGACGCTCAACGCCGACGTCACCACCGCATTTCCGGTCGATCAGGCGGTCGGCGATCTGCAGCCCGGCGTCTATGTGATGACTGCGGCCGCGAAGGGGCCGGGTTCAGGCGGCGGCGACGACGAGGACTCGTCCGGCTCGCTGGCGACGCAATGGTTCATCGTCTCCGATCTCGGGCTCACGGCGTTCTCCGGCAATGACGGCGTTCATGTCTTCGTCAACTCGCTGGCGAGCACCGCGCCGACCACTGGCGCGGAAGTGCGCCTCGTCGCACGCAACAACGAAATCCTTGCGACGAAGAAGACCGACAGTGCCGGCCATGTGCTGTTCGAGGCGGGTCTCGCGCGCGGCGCGGGCGGTCTCGCGCCAGCATTGCTGTCGGTGTCGGGCGAGAAGGGCGACTACGCCTTCCTCAACCTGAAATCGGAAGCGTTCGATCTGTCGGATCGCGGCGTCGCGGGCCGCGCGGTGCCGGCCGGGCCGGATGCGTTCGTTTATGCCGAGCGCGGCGTTTACCGCTCCGGCGAGACCGTCTATCTCACCGCACTGCTGCGCGACGGGCAGGGCAATGCAGTGACCGGCGGCCCGCTGACGCTGGTGGTGGAGCGTCCCGATGGCGTCGAATTCCGCCGTGCGGTGCTGCAGGATCAGGGCGCGGGCGGCCGCAGCCTGACCCTGCCGCTGAATTCGGCAGTGCCTACCGGCACATGGCGGGTGCGTGCCTTTACCGACCCCAAGGGAGCCTCGGTCGGCGAAACCACGTTCATGGTCGAGGACTACGTTCCGGATCGGATTGAATTCGACATTAAAACCAATGCAAAGCAGCTAAGTGCCGAAGTTCCTGCAGAACTTGAAGTGAATGGTCGCTTCCTCTACGGCGCGCCGGCCTCCGGCCTGCAGATCGAGGGTGACCTGCTGGTGACCAAGGCCACCGGACGGCCCGGCTATCCGGGCTACCAGTTCGGTGTGCCGGACGAAGAAAGCGCCAGCAACGAGCGCAAGCCGCTCGAGGATTTGTCCGAAGCCGACGACAACGGCAAGGCGATCGTGAAGGTCAGTCTCGACAAACCGCCATCATCGAGCCAGCCGCAGGAAGCGCAGATCTACATCCGCATGGTGGAGACCGGCGGCCGCGCGGTGGAGCGTAAGCTGACGCTGCCGATCGCGCCGAAAGACGCGATGATCGGCGTGAAGCCGCTGTTCACTGACAGAAATGTCGCCGAGGGCAATCCCGCCGCGTTCGATGTCGCGTTCGTCGCGCCAGACGGCACCTCGCTGTCGCGCAGCGGATTGCGCTACGAACTGCTCAAGCTTGAATCGCGCTACCAGTGGTACCGGCAGGGTTCGTACTGGCAGTACGAGCCGGTGAAATCGACCAAGCGTGTCGCGGACGGCGACGTTGCCATCGCCGCCGACAAGCCGACCCGCATTCAGGTCTCGCCGCAGCCCGGCCGCTACCGGCTAGATGTAAAATCCACTGAGGCCAACGGCCCGATTACCTCGGTGCAGTTCGATGTCGGCTGGTACTCGGACGGCAGTGCCGACACGCCCGACCTGCTGGAGACCTCGATCGACAAACCTGAATATCAGTCCGGCGACACCATGGCGGTATCTGTCAACGCGCGCACCGCTGGCAAGCTGACCGTCAACGTCGTCGGCGACCGTCTACTCACCACGCAGTCGGTCGACGTCAAGCAAGGCGCGAACAAGGTCAATATCGCGATCGGCAAGGACTGGGGCACTGGCGCCTATGTAGTGGCGACGCTGCGCCGTCCGCTCGATGTCGCCGCGCAGCGCATGCCGGGCCGCGCCATCGGGCTGAAGTGGTTCAGCATCGACAAGACTGCCCGCACGCTCAAGGTTGGCCTCATGCCGCCGGCGCTGGTGCGGCCGAGCACCAGACTGGTGTTGCCGGTGAAGGTCGAGGGCGTCAGCCGCGGCGAGGACGCCAAGATCGTCGTGGCGGCGGTCGATGTCGGCATTCTCAACCTCACCAACTACAAGCCGCCCGCGCCCGACGACTATTATCTGGGCCAGCGCCGCCTCACCACGGAGATCCGCGATCTCTACGGCCAGTTGATCGACGGCATGCAGGGCACGCGCGGCCAGATCCGCACCGGCGGCGACAGCGGCAGCCAGGAATTGCAGGGCAGCCCGCCGACGCAGAAGCCGCTCGCGCTGTATTCGGGCATCGTCACCGTCGGTCCCGACGGTATCGCGCAGGTCGAGTTCGAGATTCCGGAGTTTGCCGGCACCGCGCGTGTCATGGCCGTGGCGTGGACCGCGACCAAGGTTGGCCGCGCCGACACCGATGTCACGGTGCGCGATCCGGTGGTGCTGACCGCCACGCTGCCGCGCTTCCTGCTCAATGGCGACCGCGGCACCATCAATCTCGATCTCGACAATGTCGAAGGCGAGGCGGGCGATTACGTCATCACGGTCAATCCCTCCGGGCCGGTGAAGCTCACCGGCAATCCGGCAACCACGATGCGGCTCGCGGCCAAGCAGCGCAGTTCCACCAGCCTCGCGGTCGATGCGGCGGGCGCTGGCACGGCGCCACTCGACATCAATATCAAAGGCCCGAACGGGCTGACGCTGGCGCGGCACTACGACCTCAACGTCAAACCGGCGACGCAGATCCTGGCGCGCCGCTCGGTGCGGACGCTGGCGAAAGGCGAGAGCCTGACGCTGACCTCCGACATGTTCTCCGATCTAGTGCCGGGCACCGGCGGGGTGCAGATGTCGGTCAGCGTTTCGACCGCGCTCGATGCCGCGACCATTCTCAAGGCGCTCGACCGTTACCCGTTCGGCTGCACCGAACAGATTACCAGCCGCGCGATGCCGCTGCTCTATGTCAACGATCTTGCAGCCGAGGCGCATCTTGCGATGGATACGGCGGTAGATCAGCGCATCAAGGATGCGATCGATCGCGTGCTGGCGCGGCAGGGTTCGAACGGCTCGTTCGGCCTGTGGTCGTCGGGCGGCGACGACGCTTGGCTCGATGCCTATGCCACCGACTTCCTGAGCCGGGCGCGGGAGAAAGGCTTTGCCGTGCCGGACGTGCTGTTCCGCTCTGCGCTCGACCGCATTCGCAATTCGGTGGTGAACGCCGCCGAGCCGGAGAAGGATGGCGGCCGCGATCTTGCCTACGGCCTCTATGTGCTGGCGAAGAACGGTGCCGCGCCGATCGGCGACCTGCGTTATCTCGCCGACACCAAGCTCGACAAGATCGCCACACCAATCGCCAAGGCACAACTCGCGGCCGCGCTCGCGCTGGTCGGCGACCGGACGAGAGCGGAGCGGGTCTATGCGGCTGCCGTTGACAGCCTCGCGCCGAAACCGGTGCTCGAATTCGGCCGCACCGACTACGGCTCGGCGCTGCGCGATGCGGCGGCGCTGATCTCGCTCGCCAGCGAAGGCAATGCGCCGAAGGTGACGCTGACGCAGGCCGTCGAGCGTGTCGAAGTGGCGCGCGGCCTGTCCGCCTTCACCTCGACGCAGGAGAACGCCTGGCTGGTACTGGCGGCGCGAGCGCTGGCGAAGGAAGCCAACACCGTCTCGCTCACGGTCAATGACGAGCCGGTCAAGAACGCGCTCTATCGCAGCTACAAGGCGACCGATTTCGCGGCCAAGCCGGTGCGGATCGTCAACACCAACGAGACGCCGGTGCGGGCGGTAATTTCGGTCACCGGCGCGCCGCTGGTACCGGAGCCCGCTGCCTCGAACGGCTTCAAGATCGAGCGCAGCTACCACACGCTGGGCGGCGATGCCGCCGATCCGGCCAAGGCCAAGCAGAACGAGCGCTTCGCCGTGGTGCTGAAGATCACCGAGCCGAAGCCGGAATATGGCCACGTCATGGTGGTCGATTATCTGCCGGCCGGTTTCGAGATCGACAATCCGCGCCTTGTGTCGTCCGGCGACAGCGGCACGCTCGACTGGATCGCCGATGGCGTCGAGCCGGAGAGCAGCGAATTCCGCGACGACCGCTTCAACGCGGCGATCCGGCGGCAGGGCAATGACAAGCCGGTGTTCACGGTGGCGTATATCGTGCGCGCGGTGTCACCGGGCAAATACGTGCTGCCGCAAGCCTATGTCGAGGACATGTACAACCCCTCGCGCTACGGCCGCACCGGCACGGGCAACATCGAGATCAGGTCGGCGAAATGAGTGAGCGATCTGCTCAAGACTCTCCTTCGTCATGGCCCGGTTTATCCCGGCCATCCACGTCCTGTTCTGTTTCCGCAGAGGAAGTCGTGGATGCCCGGCTCAAGCCCGGGCATGACGACATAAAAAGCAAGCGCCCGCTGTTGCGTCAGCTGGTGATGGTGACTGTCGTGGCCGCTGTGCTAGGCGTCGCTGTTGTTTCCATCTGGATCGCATCACTGCCATCGCTCCCCCTCAACCAAGCACGGCAGATCTCCACCACCATCGTGGATCGCAACGGCAAATTGCTGCGGGCCTATGCGATGGCGGACGGGCGCTGGCGACTGCCGGTGCATGCGCAGAGTGACGTCGATCCGGGTTACCTCAATCTGCTGCTCGGATTCGAGGACCAGCGTTTTCGCTCCCATGTCGGCGTCGATCCGCTGGCGCTCGGCCGCGCCGCGCTGCAACTCGTCACGCACGGCCACATCGTCTCCGGCGGCTCCACTCTCACCATGCAGCTTGCGCGCCTGATCGAACCGCGCCGCGAGCGTTCGGTCTATGCCAAGCTGCGTCAGATCGTGCGCGCATTGGAGATCGAACGCACGCTCGGCAAGGACGAAATCCTCGACCTTTATCTGACGCTCGCGCCGTTCGGCGGCAATCTCGAAGGCATCCGCGCCGCTTCGCTGGCCTATTTCGGCAAGGAGCCGAAACGGCTGTCGCTGGCGGAAGCCGCGCTGCTGGTAGCGCTGCCGCAATCGCCGGAGAAGCGGCGGCTCGACCGTTATCCGGACGCCGCGCGCATTGCGCGCGATCGTGTGCTGGAGCGGATGGTGGAGGAGGGCCGCGTCTCGCGCGATGACGCCGCTCATGCGCGCGCCGAACCAGTACCGCGCCTGCGCAAGCCGATGCCGCTGCTCGCGCCGCATGCGACCGATCAGGCTGCCTCGCTCATCAAGGATCAGCCGCTCATCAAACTCACGCTGGATTCTGTGATCCAGCGCAGTCTGGAAACGCTGGCGCGCGACCGTGTCGCGTCGATGGGGCCGGATATCTCGATCGGCATTCTCGCGATCGATCACCACACCGGCGATGTGATCGCGCATGTCGGCTCGCCGGATTATTTCAGCGAGCGTCGGGCGGGGCAGGTCGACATGACGCGCGCGGTACGCTCGCCGGGCTCGACGCTCAAGCCGTTCATCTACGGCCTCGCTTTCGAGGATGGCTTCGTGCATCCCGACAGCCTCATCGACGACCGCCCGGTGCGCTACGGCAACTACGCGCCGGAAAATTTCGACATGACGTTTCAGGGCACAGTCCCGGTGCGCAAGGCGCTGCAATTGTCGCTCAACGTGCCGGCCATCGCGTTGCTCGACCGGGTCGGCGCGAGCCGGCTGTCGTCGCGGATCAAACAGGCCGGCGGCAATCTCGTGCTGCCGAAAGACGAAGTGCCGGGTCTGGCAATGGGCCTTGGCGGCGTCGGCATCACGCTGTCGGACCTCGTTCGTCTCTATGCCGGGCTGGCGCGGCTCGGCACCACTGTCCCATTACGGGAAATTGTCCGGGAGGGCGGTGCGGACGAGACTGACACGCGCCGCCTGATGGATCAGGCCGCCGCCTGGCAGGTCGGCAATGTGCTGATCGGAACGCCGCCGCCGGAGAATGCGGTTCGCAACCGCGTCGCGTTCAAGACCGGCACCAGCTATGGCTATCGCGACGCCTGGTCGGTCGGTTTCGACGGCCGCTATACCATCGGCATCTGGGTCGGACGGCCGGACGGTGCGCCGGTGCCGGGCCTGCTCGGGCGGACCGCGGCGGCGCCGATCCTGTTCGACGCCTTCGCCCGCACCGGCAAGCTGCCGGCGCCGCTACCGAAAGCCCCTAAAGGCGTGCTGGCCGCGAGCAATGCCAGGCTGCCATTGCCGCTGCGCCGGTTCAGGCCGACAGGCGAGTTACTCCGTCAGGGCAACGACCAAACCCCGCACATCCAGTTCCCGCTGAATGGATCACAGATCGACGCGACGGCATCAGCGGAGGCCGAACAGACGCAGTTGCCGGTGAAGGTCGCGGGAGGGGTGCTGCCGCTGACCATGCTGGTGAACGGCCGGTCGGTCGGCACCATCGGCAGCCAGCGCCGGACCACGATCGACCCGCCCGGTCCGGGCTTTGTCCGCCTCACCGTGATGGATGCCACTGGCGCGGCGGACACAGTTGTCGTGAGAATTCAAACCCGGTGACCTAACCGGTTGTCCCTTCGTTGGTTTCATCGTATGCGGAACCAATGGACGAGACCCTGCAACGACCGCGATTTGGCGCGCCGCGCGAGCCCGTTCCGGGCCGGAGTCCCGGTCGCGGACTGGTGCATGTGCTCAATTTCGCCATGGCCAGCGATCTGCGGGCGGTCGTTCTGCTGATCGTCTGCGGTCTGCTGTTTTTCCTGCCGGGCTTTTTCAACATCCCGCCGATCGATCGCGACGAGGCGCGCTTCGCGCAGGCCACCAAGCAGATGGTGGAAAGCGGCGAGTTCGTCGACATCCGCTTCCAGAGCGAGGTCCGCTACAAGAAGCCGGTCGGTATCTACTGGCTGCAAGCGGCTGCGGTTGAGACGGCATCGAGGTTCGGTCTGCAGCGTGCCCAAATCCGCATCTGGCTCTATCGCGTCCCGTCGCTGATCGGCGGCATCGGCGCGGTGCTACTGACTTACTGGGCGGCACTCGCCTTCCTGTCGCGACGAGGCGCGATCCTGGCCGCACTCATTATGTGCAGTTCGATCCTGCTCGGCGTCGAGGCGCGACTCGCCAAGACCGACGCGATGCTGCTGCTGACCACCACGGCGGTGATGGGCGCAATGGCGCGCGTCTATCTGTCCTGGCAGCGCGGCGAGGAGCCGGCGCAGCGGCCGTGGCTCATTCCGGCTGTCTTCTGGACCGCGCTCGCGGGCGGCATGCTGCTCAAGGGACCGCTGATCCTGATGTTCGTGGCGCTCACCATCACCGCGCTCGCGATCATGGACCGCTCGGTCGCATGGCTGTGGCGGCTGCGCCCGATCATCGGTGCATTCTGGGCGCTGGTGCTGGTGCTGCCGTGGTTCATCGCGATCTTCCTGAAAGCGGGCGACAGCTTCTTCGCCAATTCGCTCGGCGGCGACATGCTGAGCAAGGTCGCCGGTCCGCAGGAATCGCACGGCGCGCCGCCCGGTCTTTATTTTGTAATCTTCTGGCTGACCTTCTGGCCCGGATCGACGCTCGCCGGCATGGCCGCGCCCGCGATCTGGCGCGCCAAGCGCGAGCCCTCAGTGCAATTCCTGCTGGCGTGGCTGGTGCCGGCATGGATCATCTTCGAGCTCGTCATCACCAAGCTGCCGCACTACGTGCTGCCGCTTTATCCCGCCATCGCGATCCTGATCATGGGGGTGCTGGAGCGCAGGTTGCTGTCGCAGACGCCATGGATCATGCGCGGCACCACATGGTGGTTCGTGCTACCGGCGCTGCTGTCGCTGACCTCGATCATCAGTGCCATCGCGGTGCTGCGCCAGCCGGCGTTTGCGGCATGGCCGTTCGCGGCGGCGGCGTTGATTTTCGGCCTGTTCGCCTGGTGGATGTACGACGAGAATCGCGCCGAACGCTCGCTGCTCAATGCGATCGCAGCGTCATGGGCGCTCGGCACCTGCATCTGGGGCGTAGTTCTGCCGGCGATGAAGCCGCTGTTTCCAAGTGTGGAGATCGCCCGCGCGTTGCGCAGCGTCGAATGCGTCGGCCCGGTCGCTGCGGCGGCGGGTTTCCACGAGCCAAGCCTCGTGTTCATGGTCGGCACCCAGACGCTGCTCACCAACGGCTCCGGCGCGGCGGATTTCCTCAGTCAGGGAAGCTGTCGTTTCGCGCTGGTGGAATGGCGCGAGGAGAGGGCGTTCGCGCAGCGCGCCGAGACCATCGGCCTGCATTACGCGCCGGTGAAGCGGATCGACGGGTATAACTACTCGCAAGGCCGCGCGATTTCGGTCGCCGTGTTCCGCTCGGACAGTATCGAGTGACCGCCGCGCCGTCCGACCATTCCGCATTGAGCTATGTCCGCAGTCTCGGACTGCTGACCTGGCACGCGCTGGCGCAGCTGGTTCGCGCGCCGACCCATTCGCGGCGAGGCGATGCCCGGCGCCGGCTGGCGCGCGGCTGGTTGGTGCTGGTCGCCTGCTGCGCCGTGGCCATCCTGATCCTGATGGCGGCATTCGATGTCGGCGCGATCAGCCTGATGCCGCCACGCGGCACTGCCAGCCTGTGGCCGGTGCGGGTCTTCACCGATCTTGCGAAGGCGACTTACGTACTGCGGGGACTTGGTCTGCTGCTGCTTCTGATCCTGCTCGTCGCGGCGGCGCTCCGCGGGACGAGGCGCGCAATCGCGCTCGGGATCGGCCTGCGCGTCGAATTCCTGTTGCTGAGCGTGCTGCTGCCGATGCTGGCCGGCGAAGTCATCAAGGGGGTGGTCGGACGCGGACGGCCGTTCGTCGGCGGCGCCGCCAATTCTTTCAATTATTCGCACTTTGCCTGGACCGAGGCGTTTGCGAGTTTCCCCTCCGGCCACGCCATTGTCGCCTTTGCGCTTGTGATCGCGGTGCCGGCGGTCTGGCCGCGCCTGCACATCGCGATGTGGATCTACGCCGTCCTGATTGCGATCAGCCGTGTGGTGCTGCTCGCCCATCATCCAAGTGACGTGGTGGCGGGGGCGCTGGTCGGCATCGTCGGCGCCATGTTCGTGCGCTACTGGTTCGCATCGCGCCATCTCATTTTCGTGATCGGTTCCGATGGCACCATCCGCCCCCGCGCCGGACCCTCGTTCCGCCGCCTGAAGGGGGTTGCCCAACGCCCCTTGGCCCCATAAGAAGCGGCGCGGCCCCGTGCCACCGACCCCCGCTAGCGGCTGCCGGGCCGACAGAATGATCGAATGATGACCAATCCATTATCCAGCCAAGACAATGCGGTTCCGATCGTGTCGATTGTCGTTCCAGTCCGCAACGAGGCCGACAATATCAGCCCGTTGATCACCGAGATCGCCGCGGCGCTCGATAGCCGCTGGGCCTATGAGATCATTTATGTGAATGACGGGTCGACCGACGCCACCGCCGATCGTCTCGCCGCCGAAATGAAGCAACGTCCGAATCTGCGGCATGTCCGTCATGCCAAATCGTCGGGACAATCGGCGGCGGTGCGCACCGGCGTGCGCGCGGCGCGCGGCGCAATCGTTGCCACGCTGGACGGCGACGGCCAGAACAACCCGGCGTTCCTGCCGGCCCTGATCGAGGCGATCGAGCAGGGTGGCGAGCGCGTTGGGCTTGCCGCGGGACAGCGTGTCGGCCGCAAGGACACCGGCTTCAAGCGCATGCAATCACGTGTCGCCAATACGGTGCGCAACGCGATCCTGCGCGACGGCACACGCGACACCGGCTGCGGTATGAAGGGATTCCGCCGCGACGTGTTCCTGGCGCTGCCTTACTTCGACGGCCTGCACCGTTTTCTGCCCGCACTGGTGCGGCGCGAGGGCTACGATATCGCCTATGTCGATGTCACCGACCGGCCGCGTCATGCCGGCGTGTCGAATTACGGATTCTTCGACCGGCTGTGGGTGGGAATCATGGATCTTACCGGCGTGTGGTGGTTGATCCGCCGCAAGAAATCGACCCCCGAGGTCACCGAGGTGACTTCATGCTGATTCAATTCGGGCAGGCGCTGCACGACTATTTGTACGATGTGTTCGTCGCCAAGTTCGACTTCTGGCTGGCGTTCGGCCTGATCGCGCAGCTGTTCTTCACCGCGCGCTTTCTGGTGCAGTGGATTTCCAGCGAGCGCGCCGGCAAGAGCGTGGTGCCGATGGCGTTCTGGTTCTTCTCGATGGGCGGCGGCGTGATGACGCTGATCTATGGCGTCGCCAAGCGCGAGCCGATCATCATTCTCGGCCAGGGCCTCGCGACCGTCATCTATATCCGCAACATCATGCTGATCTGGAAGAATCGCGGCCGCAATTCCGAGACGCTGAGCAATTGACCGCCGGTCCGCTTATTGCGCGGACCGGAGCACAGCGAAGGCCGCGTCGAGATCGGCCTTCAGATCGTCGGTGCTTTCCAGACCGATATGGAATCGCAGCGTCGGGCCGCCCGGCGTCCACTTGGTCGCCGTGCGATACGACGTGCAGTCGAACGGGACCACGAGGCTTTCAAAGCCGCCCCACGAATAGCCCATGCCAAACAGCTTGAGTGTATCGAGAAACGCATCGACCGCTTTGGCGGACGCAGGCTTGAGCACGATACTGAACAGGCCGCTCGCGCCGGTGAAATCGCGTTTCCAGATTGCATGGCCTGGATCGCTCTCGAGTCCGGGATGCAGCACGCGCAGGACTTCCGGTCGGCTCGCGAACCAGCGCGCCATCTCAAGTCCCGATTGCTGATGATGGGCGAGGCGCACCGCCAGCGTCCGCAGGCCGCGTAACGCGAGGAACACATCATCCGGCCCGGCGCAGACGCCGAGCAGGCGGATCGCTTCCCTCACCAGCGGCCAGGTCATGGCGTTGGCGGAGATGGTGCCAAACATAATGTCGGAATGACCACCGATATATTTGGTCGCGGCCTGGATCGAGATGTCGACGCCCTGATCGAGCGAGCGATGATAGAACGGCGTTGCCCAGGTGTTATCGTCGAGTACCAGCGCGCCGCGCTCATGGGCCACCGCCGCGATGGCGGGAATGTCCGGCATCTCGAAGGATTGCGAGCCGGGCGCTTCGACCAGCACCGCGCGGGTGTTCGGCTTGAACAGCTTGGCAATGCCCGCGCCGAGCAGCGGATCGAAATAGGTGGTCTCGACGCCAAGATGCTTGAGCATACCGTCGCAGAAAGCGCGGGTCGGGCGATAGGCGCTGTCGATCACCAGAAGATGATCGCCGGCTTTGACCACGGCGAGCAAAGCCGTGGTGATTGCTGCCACGCCGGAGGGAGCAAGGCCGACACCCGCACAGTTCGGGCCTTCCAGCGCGATGAGCGCCTGCTGCAGCGCCTGGGTGGTCGGTGTGCCGTGGCGGCCGTAATGGAATTCACCGCGATTCTGGTGCATATCCTCGGCGGTCGGGTACAGCACGGTGGAGCCGCGCACGACCGGCGGATTGACGAAGCCACGCTGCGCCAGCGTGTCGCGGCCCGAGGTTACAAGTTCGGTCGTAACGTCGTACGGCCGTGAAGAAGCGTCATTATGGGAAGATGTCATGGATCAAGCTATAAGCTGCCGGGAAAGCCAAACGTCAACCCCTTGACCCCTTTAGCTAACCGTTCTGTTATATCCGTCTCTGGCGTAAGTCCCCGTTTTAACTCGACATCCGGTGCGCGGATGGATGATCGGCGCCTTTCTGCCGATTCTGCGAACCTCCCACGGCGGGTGTCGGGCGTCCGGGCGGGCCGCGGAAATCCCGCCATCGTTGTGAAAGGTTGCTCTGATGAAATGCGCATCGCTCGGCGCCGCTCTGATTCTCACAGCCGCAGCCACCCTGCAGCCGGCCTTCGGCCAGACCTTGAAAACGGTGCAAGACCGGGGTGTGTTGTCCTGCGGGGTCAGCCAGGGTCTGCCGGGGTTCTCGTCGCCAGACGACAAGGGCAACTGGACCGGGCTCGATGTCGATGTCTGCCGCGCCATCGCCGCGGCCGTGCTCAACGATCCGACCAAGGTCAAGTTCGTGCCGCTGTCGGCAAAGGATCGTTTCACGGCACTGCAGTCCGGCGAGATCGATGTGCTGTCGCGCAACTCGACCTGGACGCTGTCGCGCGATACCTCGCTCGGCCTGAACTATACCGGCGTGACTTATTACGACGGGCAGGGCTTCATGGTCCGAAAGGCGCTCAAGGTGAATTCGGCGCTCGAACTCAACAGCGCCTCCGTCTGTGTGCAGACCGGCACCACCAACGAGCAGAACCTCGCCGACTACTTCAAGGGCAATAACATGAAGTATGAGGTGATCGCCTTCAGCACAGCCGACGAAACCCTCAAGGCTTATGAGTCCGGCCGCTGCGACGTGTTCACCTCCGATGTCTCGCAGCTCTACGCCGAGCGCCTGAAGCTGGCTAATCCGGACGATCACGGTGTGCTGCCCGAGGTGATTTCGAAAGAGCCGCTCGGGCCGGTCGTGCGCCATGGCGACGACCAGTGGTTCGACATCGTGAAATGGACACTGTTCGCGATGGTCAATGCCGAGGAGCTGGCGATCACGCAGAAGAACGTCGATGAGATGGCGAAGTCCGACAAGCCGGAACTGAAGCGCATATTCGGCACTGACGGCAATCTCGGCGAACAGCTTGGCCTCACCAAGGACTGGGTGAAGCGCATCATCAAGGCGGTCGGCAATTACGGCGAGTCCTTCGACCGCAATGTTGGCGCGGGCTCCAAGCTCGGCATCTCGCGCGGCCTCAACAAGCTCTGGAACCAGGGCGGCATCCAGTACGCGCCACCGATCCGCTGACGGCGGGTCGCGCCGCGATGGCCGGCGAGGCGCGAAGGCCGCCGCTGCAGCTTCTGGCGCGGCTGCGCCGGATACTGGGCGGCCGCGCCGGGTGGGGCGGTCTTGCGCTGCAAGTCATCTTCCTCGCGCTGCTAATCTGGATCGGCTACGAGATCGTCGCCAACGCCCGCGCCAACCTGCAGGCCCAGCGCATTGCCTCCGGCTTCGGCTTTCTGTCCAACACCGCCGGTTTTGGCGTCAGTCAGACGCTGATCCCGTACGCCGAGACCAACACCTACGCGCGGGTGTTCGTCGTTGGACTGGTCAATACTCTCGTGGTGTCGGTGATCGGCATCGTGTTCGCCACCATCATCGGCTTTGCCGTGGCGCTCGGGCGGCTGTCACCGAACTGGCTGCTGGCGCGGGTGTCCGGCGGCTATGTCGAATTGATCCGCAACCTGCCGCTGCTGTTTCAGATTCTGTTCTGGTATCTCGCGGTGCTGGCGGCGCTGCCAGGCCCGCGCCAGAGCTTTTCGCTGTTCGGCTCGTTCTTACTCAGCAATCGCGGCTTCGTGGTGCCCAATCCGCTGCCGCAACCCGGCTGCGGCGCGTTCGTTGCCGCAATCTGCATCGCCATCGTCGCGGCGCTGGCGATGCGCGTCTATGCGCGGCATCGCCTGTTCAGTCGCGGCGAGAAGCTGACGATCTGGCCGTTCGTACCCACGCTGCTGGTCGGCCTGCCGCTGCTCGCCATATTGTTGTTCGGCGCTCCAGTAACGTTCGAGATGCCGGTGCTGCGCGGTTTCAACTTCGCCGGCGGCGCGCGCATTCTGCCTGAGTTCGTGGCGCTGACGCTGGCGCTCTCGACCTACACCGCAGCCTTCATTGCCGAGATCGTCCGGGCCGGAATTCTTTCGGTGTCGAAAGGCCAGATGGAGGCCGGCGCTTCGCTCGGCCTGCCGCGGCGAACCATCCTGCGGTTGATCGTGATACCGCAAGCGATGCGGGTGATCTTGCCGCCGCTGACCAATCAGTATCTCAACCTGACCAAGAACTCCTCGCTCGCAGTCGCGATCGGATATCCCGATCTGTTCTCGGTGTTTGCCGGCACAACGCTCAGCCAGACCGGGCAGGCGGTCGAGATCATCGCGCTGACCATGGCGGTGTATCTCGCGATTTCGCTGATCACCAGCGCAGCGATGAGTTTCTATGGCTGGCGCATCAGCCGGAGCATGAGCGCATGAGCGAACAGGCCTCATCGGACTTCGTGCGTACGACGCTGACGCCGCCGCGCCCGGCGCCTGTGGTGACGACGGGCGTCATCGGATTTCTCCGCGCGCGGATGTTCAACTCGCCGTTCAACATCCTGCTCACCATCGTCAGCGCATTATTGCTGTGGTCGCTGATCGTACCGGCGGTGAAATTCCTGCTGATCGACGCGGTGTGGCAGGGAACCGACCGCTCCGCGTGCCTGCCGGCTAATGCCGGGCATCCAGTCGGGGCGTGCTGGCCGTTCATTCAGGCCAAGTTCAGCCAGTTCATTTACGGCTTCTATCCGGAGGAACAACGCTGGCGCGCCAATCTTACCTTTGCGCTCGGTGCTGTCCTGCTGCTGCCGCTGCTGATTCCGCGCGCGCCGGGCAAGCGGATCAATGCCGCGCTGTTTTTCGCCGCGTTTCCGGTTGTCGCGTTCTTCCTGCTGCGCGGCGGCGGTATGCGCGGCTTTGCCGTGCATTGGCTGGCGGACCTCGGCAAGGCGTTCGCTGCGAGCTTCCGTGACGCCGGCGAACGGCTGACGGCTGCAGGACAATCCCTCGCGCCGCTGACCTATGCCGGGAAGGCGGTTGCGTGGTTCAGTGACGCTATCGGCCTTCTCGTCTGGCCCGTTACCTCGCTGCGCGACTGGATCGATGCGACGGCCTATCCGTTCTGGACGGATTTCATTGGCACCGCGGCGGCTATCTCTTTGGTGGTGTTCATCCTGGGCGGCGGCCTGCGCAACGGCTGGCAGGCACTGGCGGCCAGCATCGCCACCTTCGCCTGCGCCGCAACGGTGATCCTCGTGATGCAACTCGACCGGGGCGGCTTGCCGCCGGTCGATACTCGTCTGTGGGGCGGCCTCTTGGTGACGCTTGTGGTATCGATCACCGGCATCGTGGCGTCGATGCCGGTCGGCATTGCGCTGGCGCTCGGCCGGCGTTCGACGATTCCGCTACTCCGGATCTTCTCCATCACCTTCATCGAATTCTGGCGCGGCGTGCCGCTGATTACGGTGCTGTTCTTCGCCACCTACATGCTGCCGCTGTTCCTGCCCGGCGACTTCACCATTGATGGTCTCGTCCGTGTGCTGGTCGGCATCGCGCTGTTCGCAGGGGCCTATAATGCCGAGGTCATTCGCGGCGGGCTGCAGGCCATTCCGCGCGGGCAGGCGGAAGCCGCGCAAGCGCTCGGGCTGTCATACTGGAAGACGACGGGGCTGATCGTGCTGCCGCAGGCGTTGCGCCATGTCATTCCCGGCCTCGTCAACAGCTTCATCGCTCTGTTCAAGGACACGACGCTGGTGCTGATCGTCGCGATCTTCGATCTGCTCGGGCAGCTTCGCGCCTCGTTCGCCGATCCGAACTGGGCGACCCCGACCACGCTGTTCACCGGCTTCGCCTTCACCGGCATGATCTATTTCGTAGTCTGCTTTGCGATGTCGCGTTATTCGCTGTTCGTTGAGCGCAGGCTCAGCGTGCACCGCAATGTCTGATGGAGAATTTATGACATCCGATCCGATCGTCTCCATCACCGGACTCAACAAATGGTACGGCGCCTTTCATGTGCTGCGCGACATCGACCTCGACGTCGCGCGGGGAGAGCGCATCGTGATCTGCGGTCCGTCCGGCTCCGGCAAATCGACGCTGATCCGCTGCATCAACGCGCTGGAGGAATTTCAGGAAGGCCGCATCGTGGTTGATGGCATGGCGCTTGGCCCGGACCTGCGTCATGTCGATCAGGTGCGCCGCGAAGTCGGCATGGTGTTCCAGAGCTTCAACCTGTTTCCGCATCTGACCGTGCTGGAAAACTGCACGCTGGCGCCGATCTGGGTGCGCAATATCCCGAAGAAGGATGCCGAGGCGGCGGCGATGAAGTATCTCGAGCGCGTGCGCATTCCCGAACAGGCTCACAAATATCCGGGGCAGATTTCCGGCGGCCAGCAGCAGCGCGTGGCGATTGCCCGCGCATTGACGATGAACCCGAAGGTCATGCTGTTCGACGAGCCGACCTCCGCGCTCGACCCGGAGATGGTGAAAGAGGTACTCGACACCATGGTCGATCTCGCCAGGGAAGGCATGACCATGATCGTCGTCACTCACGAAATGGGATTTGCCCGTGAGGTCGCCAATCGCGTGGTGTTCATGGATTCCGGGCAGATCATCGAAGTGAATACACCGGCGCAGTTCTTCGGGCAGCCGAAGCACGAGCGAACGAAGTTGTTTCTCAGCCAGATTTTGCGGTGAGGGCCGTCGTTACTCGCAGATCGTCATGCGCGGACTTGATCCACGCATCCATCTTCCTGAAAGCAAAAGCGGTGGATTGCCGGGTCAAGCCCGGCAATGACGATACGAAAGCGTCTCAAACCTTCTCGTAAGGCACGCTGATCGCGCTTTTCTTTTCCAGCCACTCCGGCACGGGAAGACTCTTCGAGCGCAGGAATTCCGGGTTGAACAGCTTGGACTGATAGCGCGTACCGTAGTCGCACAGCACGGTCACGATGGTGTGGCCGGGCCCAAGCTCCTTGGCCATATGGATGGCGCCGGCAACATTGATTCCCGACGAACCGCCGAGACAAATACCTTCGTGCTCGAGCAGGTCGAACACGATCTGCACCGCTTCGTCGTCATGGATCTGATAGGCCTTGTCGATCTGCGCGCCTTCGAGATTGGCGGTGACGCGGCCCTGACCGATGCCTTCGGTGATGGAGGAGCCTTCAGCCTTCAGCGTGCCGGTCTTGTAGTAATTGTAGAGCGCCGATCCCATCGGGTCGGCAATCGCGATCTGAACTTTCGGGTTCTTGCTCTTCAGTCCCATGCTGACGCCGGCCAGCGTGCCGCCGGAGCCGACCGCACAGACAAAACCGTCGACCTTGCCGTCGGTCTGGTCCCAGACTTCCCGCGCCGTGGTGTCGATATGGGCCTGCCGGTTGGCGACGTTGTCGAACTGGTTGGCCCAGATCGCGCCATTCGGCTCGGTCTTGGCAAGCTGCTGCGCAAGACGGCCCGACAGCTTCACGTAGTTGTTCGGATTGGCGTAGGGCACCGCCGGGACCTCGACAAGCTGCGCGCCGCACAGCTTGAGCATGTCTTTCTTTTCCTGGCTCTGCGTCTCGGGGATCACGATGACGGTGCGGAAGCCGAGCGCGTTGGCAACCAGCGCAAGACCGATGCCGGTGTTGCCCGCGGTGCCTTCGACAATCACGCCGCCGGGCTTCAGGGTGCCGCGCGCGATGGCGTCGCGGATGATAAACAGCGCCGCACGGTCCTTCACCGATTGGCCCGGATTCATGAACTCGGCCTTGCCGAGAATGTTGCATCCGGTCGCTTCCGAGGCGTGTTTCAGTTTGATCAGGGGGGTGTTGCCGATAGCGTCGACGACGTCGTTTCGAATTTCCATGGGACCGTGATGTGGCAAGAGGAGAGGCTTTCAACCTAGTTGCCGATCGCCACCAGCACAAGGGCAAGCGGATGGTGTCGGCCGGCGATCGACGAAAGGAGGTTACTGCAAATCTGCCGCGTCAGGACGATTTGGCGAACACCACCTGGCGGACGTCGATGTTGCCGGACAGGAATCCGGCTTCGCAGTAGGCGAGGTAATATTCCCAGAGCCGGCGAAACCGCTCGTCGAAACCAAGTGGTGTCAGGTTCGGCCACGCCGCGCGGAAATTGTCGCGCCAGCTTGCCAGCGTTCGCGCGTAATCGAGGCCAAAAATCCGCTCGCGAATGACAGGGACACCGAATTTCTCGCCCAATGCCTGCAAGATCCGCGGCGAAGGCAGCATACCGCCGGGAAAGACATAACGCTGGATGAAATCGACTTCGCGCCGATAGGTCTGGAAGAACCGGTCCTGAATGGTGATGGCCTGCACGCCGGCAAGGCCGCCGGGTTTGAGGCGGTCGCGCAGTTGCGCGAAGTATTGCGGCCAGAATTGTTCACCAACCGCTTCGATCATTTCGATCGAAGCGATGCGATCATAAGTGTCGCGCTCGTCGCGATAATCCTGAAAACGGATTTCCACCATGTCGGACAGTCCGGCCGCCGCGATGCGCTTTCGCGCAAAGTCCCGCTGCTCGCTGCTGATGGTCAGACCAACGACCTTCGCGCCATAATTTTTTGCGGCGTATTCAGCAAAGCCGCCCCAACCGCAACCGATCTCGAGCAGCTTCTGCCCGGGGCGCAGATCAATCGCCTCGGCAAGCCGCCGATACTTGTTGTGCTGCGCCGTGGTGAGATCGTGCGCGTCGTCCTCGAACAGCGCCGACGAATAAGTCATGCTGGGATCGAGCCACGCTGAATAAAATTCATTCCCAATATCGTAGTGTGAGTAGATGTTCTTTCGTGCCTGGCGTTTGGTATTGCGGTTGGACCAGTGCCGCAGGTTCTGCAGCAGACGAACGAGCGGCCGGTCGCCGAGCAACGACTGGATCAGGTCGTGGTTGACGCAGAACAGATAGAGGAACTGGGTCAGGTTCGGCGTGTCCCACTCGCGGCGCAGGTAGCTTTCTGCGATCCCGATGTCGCCGCCTTTGGCGAAACGCCAGGCGAAGTCATAGCTGTGGATCGTCATCGCCGCCGATGGCCCCGGTTCGGCGCCGCCGCAACGGATGATGCGGCCGTCCGGCAGGGTCATGTCGAGCGTGCCGCGCCGCAGCCTTGCCGTGAAGCCGAGTGTCAAACGGACAAGACGGGGAAGCTCCGGCAGCCGTTGTTCGATGGTGTCGGGCGCAAGGACGATGACTTCAGACATGGCGCGGGCCCATCGGCGTGATGTGCTCTTGATCCAGCGGCTTGTTCCCAATTGTGGCGGCACGGCCGGTAAAATCAACTGACTTAGATGCGACCTAAGTTCACCCTGCTGATTCGCCGGCGAGCGACGGATGGGTCCCAAAGGGGGACCGGCAAGGCCGGTCTCGTGGCCCGAAACCGTGTCCGGACGGTCACGGCAGATGAAATATTGGTCACGAATTTGAATCGCTCGCGCCGAATGTCGATTTCGAGCCATTTTTGGAGGTTTTCTGAACTCGCTCGGCCGTGTTTTCCGGTTCATTGACGGGAAGATCGCTGTGCGGGTTCTCGCCCGGCCGTTACAATGACGGTTCACTCCGCAGGAAAGCCGTCAGTCGTTGCTCGTGCCCCGCTATCATCTCCGACGCGATCCCAGCGAGCGGCTTGCGCGCGGCATGCGGCTGGGCGCGCTGCTGGTGCTGGTCGCAAGCTCCGGCGGCTGCATCCTAACCACCGATCTGCCCGACCCGGCGCTCGACGTCCCGGCCGCCTACAAGTCCGGCCCCAAAACTGGGCAGGACGCCGCGACACCGACGCTCGACTGGTGGCGCGGCTTCCGTTCATCCGAGCTGACCGTGCTGATGGAGGAAACGCAGACGGTTAATCTCGACATCGCGGCAGCGACCGCCCGTATCCTGCAGGCCGACGCGCTGGCGCGGCAGGCCGGGGCAGCATTGTTGCCGAGCGTGACCGGCAACGGCTCGGCGAGCCGCTCGAAATCGTCCTCCAGTTCGACCAGCGGGGTGAGCAGCGGCGGCACCACCACCTTCAGCCGCGGCGAGGTCTCGACCTACACCACCTCGCTGAGCGCGAGTTACGAGATCGACTTCTGGGGCAAGAACCGCGACGCACTGCTCGCCGCCGAGGAAACCGCGAACGCCAACCGTTTCGACCGCGATACCGTGGTTCTCACCACGCTGGCGAGCGTCGCTAATGCCTATTTCCAGGTGCTGGCGGCGCAGGACCGTCTTGCGACCGCGCATCGCAATATTGCCAGCGCGCAGCGGATCTATGATGCCATCAAGGCGCGGGTCGATGCGGGCACCGGTTCCGATCTCGATCTCGCTCAGCAGGAGAGCCTGCTCGCCAACCAGCGCGCAGCGGTGCCGCCGCTGCGGCAAACCCTTGCGCAGAACCAGAACATCCTCGCCACTCTGGTGGCGCGGCCGCCGGAGAGCGTCCGGATCACCGGCGGGTCGCTGAACCGGGTTTCGCCGCCGCGCGTGACCCCCGGACTGCCATCCGACCTATTGACCCAGCGTCCCGACATCCGGCGACAGGAGGCTCAGCTTGCCGCCGCAACCGCCAATGTCGGCAGCGCGCGAGCGCAATTCTTCCCGAGTATTCAACTGACCGGGCAGGGCGGCTATCAGAGCGCGGCGCTGGCTGCGCTGTTCACCCCGCAATCGGCGTTCTTCAGTATGGCGGCAAGCCTGACCCAGCCGATCTTCGACGGCGGGCGCATCCAGGCCAACTTCGATTTGACGCGCGCCCAGCAGGACGAACTGCTGCAGACCTATCGCAAAACCGTGATCTCGGCGTTCTCCGATGTCGACACCGCGTTGGTCAACATCAAGCAGACCGCCGAAAAGCTGCGGCTGCAGCGGATCGTCGTCGCGGCGTCGCGGCGTGCATTCGACCTATCGGAAAAGCAGCTTCGCGCCGGCACCGCCGACATCGTGACTGTGCTAAACACGCAATTGACGTTATTTCAGGCTGAAGATTCGCTGTGGCAGGCACAGCTCGCCTGGCTGCAATCCTACGTCAGCCTGTACCAGGCGTTGGGAGGCGGTTGGATGCCGAAGACTCAAGGGCTCGTGAATGCTCTTTAAGCCGGACGCCGACAACAAGACGAAAGCCGCAAACGGAACCGCCGCTGGCCGCGGCCGACCGATGCGGACTGTCATCCTGATCGCTGCGCTGGGTGGCGCTGCGTATCTCGCATGGTCGTGGTTCGTCCCGCCACAGAACGGCGGGCGCACGCGCCCCGATCTGGCGGTGCCGGTGCTGGCCGCGACACCGCGTGTTCAGGACATGCCGGTCTATCTCGATGGCGTCGGCACGGTGCGTGCACTCAATACCGTGACCGTGCGCGCACAGGTCGACGGCAAGCTGCTGTCGATCAATTTCAAGGAAGGGCAGGACGTCAAGGCTGGCGATGTGCTCGCTGAAATCGATCCGGTCATCTATCGGGCGCAATACGATCAGGCGGTCGCCAAGAAAGCGCAGGACGAGGCGCAGCTCGCCAATGCGCGGATCGATCTTGCGCGCTACCAGCAACTCGCCACCGCCAAGGCCGGCTCCGCGCAGCAGGCCGATACGCAGCGCGCGACCGTGGCGCAGCTTGAGGCACTGGTGAAATCCGATCAGGCCGCAGTCGACAACGCGCAGGCCACGCTCGGCTATACCAAGATCGTCGCGCCGATTTCCGGCCGCGCCGGTTTGCGGCAGGTCGATGCCGGCAACATCGTGCATGCCTCGGACACGACCGGCGTCGTGGTGATCACGCAATTGCAGCCGATCATGGTGCAATTCAGCCTGCCGCAGCAGGAGATCATTCGCGTCAACGCCGCACAGGCCAAGGAAAAGCTCGCGGTCGATGTGTTCGGCAATGACGGACGCACCATCGCCGATACCGGCACGCTGCAGAGCATCGACAATCAGATCGATCCGACGACCGGCACGGTGAAGCTGAAAGCTGAATTTCCCAACGCCAATTACCAGTTGTGGCCGGGCCAGTTCGTCAATGTGCGCCTCAAGGTCGAAACGCTGAAGCAGGTGCTGGTGGTGCCGACCGCCGCCGTGCAGCGCGGGCCGGGCGGCACGTTCAGTTATGTGATCGGCGAGGGCGATATCGTCACCGCGAAGCCGGTGACCGTCAGCCAGCAGAACGAGAACGACGCGGTGATCGCAAGCGGACTGAAAGCCGACGAGCGCGTGGTGACAACCGGCTTTGCGAACCTGTCAGATGGCGCAAAGGTGAGGATCGGCTCGGCGGACACCGTTCCGCAGCAGGACCTCGCGCCGCGCAAGAAGGGCGGCGGACGGCCGCGGCCCTGAGGCAACCATGATCGCGGACCGATGAGCGTTTCCGAACCATTCATCCGCCGCCCGATTGCGACCTCGCTATTGGGCCTGGCGCTTCTGATCGGCGGTGCGCTGGGCTATTTCGCGCTGCCGGTTTCGGCGTTGCCGCAGGTCGATTTTCCGACCGTGCAGGTGACGACGCAGCTGCCGGGCGCAAGCCCCGACGTGGTGGCGTCGCTCGTCACCGCGCCGCTGGAGCGGCAGCTCGGGCAGATCCCCTCGCTCTCGACCATGACCTCGACGAGCTCGTTCGGCGTCAGCCAGATCGCGCTGCAGTTCGATCTCAACCGCGACATCGACGGCGCAACGCAAGACGTACAGGCCGCGATCAACGCCGCCGCCGGCATCCTGCCGAAGAACCTGCCTTATCCGCCGACCTACGCCAAGGTGAACCCGGCCGACGCGCCGGTGATGACGCTGGCGCTGACCTCCGATCAGGTCTCTCTGCGCGATATGAGCGATCTTGCCGACACCATGATGGCGCAGCGTCTGGCGCAAATCAGCGGCGTCGGCCGTGTCTCGGTGCAGGGCGGCCTGAAGCCTGCGGTGCGGGTGCAGGCGGACCTGGCGCGGCTCGCGGCCTACGGCATCGGCATGGAAGACCTGCGCCTTGCCATCGCGGGCGCCAACGTCTCCGGGCCCAAAGGTTCGCTCGACGGCAAGCAGCAGGCTTACACCATCGCCGCCAACGACCAGATCGCCGCCGCCGAGGCCTACAAGCCGATCGTGATCGCTTACCGTAACAACGCGCCGGTGACGATCGGCGACGTTGCCGAGATCGTCGATGGTCTCGAGAACAACCGCACCGCCGGCTGGTATCAGGGAACACCCGCGGTCATCATCGACATCCAGCGCCAACCCGGTGCCAACGTCATCGACGTGGTTAAGCAGATCCGCGCCGAAATTCCCAGATTGCAGAGCGCGGTTCCGGCCGCGGTGAAGCTGACCGTGGTCAGCGACCGCACCGTGACCATCCGGGCCTCGGTGCATGACGTCCAATTCACGCTGGTGCTTAGCGTCATCCTCGTGACGCTGGTGGTGCTGCTGTTCCTACGCTCGCTGCGGGCAACCATCATCGCCGGCGTGGCGCTGCCGCTGTCGCTGATCACGAGCTTCGGCATCATGTGGTTCGCCGGATTCAGCCTCGACAACCTGTCGCTGATGGCCCTGACCATCGGCACGGGCTTTGTGGTCGACGACGCCATCGTCATGATCGAGAACATCGTGCGCCACATGGAAAACGGCGAGAGCGCGATGGAGGCGGCGCTGCGCGGCGCCCGCGAGATCGGCTTCACGGTGATATCGCTGACCGTCTCTCTGATCGCGGTGTTCATTCCGCTGCTATTCATGTCTGGTCTTGTCGGCCGCATGTTCCGCGAATTCGCGCTGACCCTGACCATTGCCGTCATTACATCGGCCGTGGTGTCGCTGACGCTGACGCCGATGATGTGCTCGCGGCTTCTGAAAAGGCACAGCGACGAATGGCAGGTGCCGGGACTCGCCGCCGTCAGCCGTGGGATCGACCGGATGGTCGAGTTCTATCACCGCACGCTGCTCATCGTACTGCAGCATCAGCGCGCCACGCTGCTGGTGACATTCGCCACCATCGCCGCGACGCTGGCGCTGTATGTGGTCGCGCCGAAAGGCTTCCTGCCGTTGCAGGACACCGCCTCGATCGTCGTGGTCACCGAGGCGGGGCCGGACGTATCCTTCACCGAAATGCGCAACCGGCAATCGGCTGTCGCGACCGCGATCCAGTCCGACCCGGATGTCACAGGCGTGGTGTCGCTGATTGGCGCGGGATCGGTCAATCCGACGCCGAATGTCGGGCGCATCGTCGTCAATCTGCGGCCGCGCGGCGAGCGCAAGTCGGATATTGTCGCGGTCGTCAATCGTCTGAAGGAACGCGTTGCGACCATTCCCGGCATGCGGGCCTACTTCCAGCCGGTGCAGGATATCCAGATCAGCACCCGCTCGAGCCGCTCGCAGTATCAGTACACGCTGACCGCGACCAGCAGCAGCGATGTTATCAAGTGGTCCGACAGGCTGGTGCAGGAATTGCGCCGCGATCCCTTGTTCCGCGACGTCTCATCCGAGGCGCAGGAGGGCGGCCTGCGCGCGTCGCTCAATGTTGATCGCCAGCGCGCCGGGCAGCTCGGGGTGTCGTTGCAGGCCGTGACCGACACCCTGAACGATGCCTTCAGCCAGCGCCAAATTTCCACCATCTACGGCCAGGCCAATCAATATCGCGTGGTGCTGGAAGCCAAACCCGACGATCAGCGCGATCCGAATATCCTCGCCAAGCTCTACGTGCCGGGCGCCGCCGGGCAGGCGGGAGCAGGGACCACGCAGGTGCCGATCTCCGCGATCGCCACCCTGACCCGTACGACCGCGCCACTGTCGATCTCGCATCAGGCGCAATTTCCGGCGGTGACGCTGAGCTTCAATCTTGCACCGGGCGTCGCGCTTGGCGATGCGGTCGATGCCGTCCACAAGACCGAGGCGCGGATCGGCATGCCGAGCATCATCACCGGCCTCTATTCCGGCGATGCGGCGGAGTTCTCGCGTTCGCTGGCAGGACAGCCCTGGCTGATCCTGGCCGCGGTGGTAGCGATCTACATCGTGCTCGGCGTTCTCTATGAGAGCTACATCCACCCGATCACGATTTTCTCGACGCTGCCGTCGGCCGGCGTCGGCGCCATTCTGGCGCTGATGCTGTTCGGACAGGATCTGTCCGTGATCGGATTGATCGGCATCATCCTCTTGATGGGCATCGTCAAGAAGAACGCGATCATGATGATCGACTTCGCGCTGGAGGCCGAGCGGCATCAGGGCATGTCGCCATATGATGCCATCGTGCAGGCGTGCCTGCTGCGCTTCCGTCCCATCATGATGACCACGCTGGCGGCGTTGTTCGGCGCACTGCCGCTCGCCATCGAAAGCGGCACCGGCGCGGAATTGCGCTTTCCGCTCGGCATCTCGATCATCGGCGGCCTGCTGCTCAGCCAGATCCTGACGCTCTACACCACGCCTGTAATTTATCTCGCGCTCGACCGCATCAACCGGCGACTGGAAAAGGCCGTGCCGCCTGTCGGCGGCGCGCCGTCGCCGCCAGCCGCAGGCGCCACAGAAGGAGTGCAATAGGTGTCGATCTCCGAACCCTTCATCCGAAGGCCGGTTGGCACCACATTGCTTGCGATCGGCCTGTTCCTGGTCGGCGCGGTCGCTTACATCAATCTGCCGGTCGCCAGCGTGCCGAATATCGATTTTCCGGCGATCCGCGTTTCGGCGACGCGGCCCGGCGCCAGCCCCTCGGTGATGGCCTCGACCGTCGCTGCGCCGCTGGAGCGCAGGCTCGGCGAGATCGCGGGCATCGACCAGATCACCTCGACCAGTTCGCTCGGCTCGACCAGCATCCAGCTGCAGTTCGCCATCGGCCGCAGCATCGACCGTGCCGCGCGCGACGTGCAGGCCGCGATCAATGCCTCGCTCGCCGACCTGCCGACCGACCTGCCGGCGCTGCCGAACTTCCGCAAGGCCAACCCGTCCGCCGCGCCGGTGTTCATCATCGCGCTGACCTCCACCACCATGTCGTCAAGCGCGATCTATGACGTTGCCGATACCGTGGTCGCGCAGCGGCTGGCGCAAGTGCCGGGCGTGGGCGAGGTGACGGTCAGCGGCGCCGATCAACCGGCGGTGCGGGTCCAGCTCAATCCGGTGCTGCTTGCCGCGGCGGGGCTTTCGACCGAAGCGGTGCGTACCGCGATCGTCAACGCCAACGCCATCGGGCCGGTCGGTACCTTCAATGGTGCACGGCAGGGCGAGACTCTCGGCGTCAACCCGCAGATGCGGACCGCCGCCGAATTCAAGAACATCATCGTCCAGTCGTCGGGCGGCAACTTCCTGCGGCTGTCCGATGTCGCGACCGTAATCGACGCGACGCGTTCCAGCCGCTCCATAGCCTGGTTCAACAAGCAGCCCGCGGTGCTGTTGCAGATCACCAAGCAGGGCGATGCCAACGTGCTCGACACGGTGGATCGCATCAAGGCGCTGCTGCCGCAGCTCAAGCAGTGGATTCCGGCCGGGGTGCAGGTTTCGGTGCTGACCGACCGCACCGGCACGATCCGCGCCAGCGTCGAGGACATGCAGTTCACACTGGCGGCGACGTGCGTGCTGGTGATGTTGGTGGTGTTCTTGTTCCTGCGCCGGCTGACACCGACCATCGCCGCCGGCATTTCAGTGCCTTTGGCGCTGTCCGGTACCTGCGTCGGGATGTGGCTTGCGGGTTATTCCATCGACAATCTGTCGCTGATGGCGCTCGCGATCTCGATCGGTTTCGTGGTCGATGACGCCATCGTCATGATCGAGAACATGTACCGTAATCTCGAACATGGCATGCGGCCCTATCAGGCCGCGCTGCAGGGCGCCAAGCAGATCGGCTTCACCGTGCTGTCGATCAGTCTGTCACTGATCGCCGCCTTCACGCCGCTGCTCTTCATGGACGGCATCGTCGGCCGGCTGCTGCGCGAATTCTCGCTGACCCTCGTATTCGCGATTGTGGTCTCGACGCTAGTCTCGCTGACCATCACGCCGATGATCTGCGCGCACTACATCAAGGGCACGGTCTCGACCAGCGAGACCTGGTTCGACCGGACCGTCGAGGGCGGGCTGTCGCGCGTCATCGGGTTCTACGAGCGGACCCTGCGTGTCGTGCTGCGTTTTCCGTTCACGACGCTGATGGTGTTCTTCGCCACCATCGCGCTGACCGTCGTCATGTACGCCAAGATGCCGAAGGGCTATTTCCCGACCGACGACAGCGGCTTCATCTTCGGTTCGACCCGCGCCTCGGCGGACATCTCGTTCCAGTCGATGCTGGTGCTGCAACAGCGCGTCGCCGACGTGGTGATGGCCGACCCGGCGGTTGCGACCATCGGCTCGACCCTTGGCGGCGGTGGACCGGGGGGAGGCGGCTCCAACCGCGGCGTGATGTTCATCTCGCTCAAACCCGTCGCGGAGCGCGGCGGACTATCCACCGCACTGGTGATCGACCGCCTGCGCCGCGAGCTTGGCAAGATCCCCGGTATTCGCCTGTTCATGGTGGCGGCACAGGATATCCGCGCCGGCGGCCGCCAGAGCGATTCCGACTATCAGTACACGCTGACCAGTGCCGATCTCGATCTGTTGCAGAAATGGGCGCCGATCGTCGCCAAGCGCATGGAGACCGTTGAGGGCATCACCGATATTTCCAGCGACAGCGATACCGGGGGGCTGCAACTCAATCTGGCGATTGACCGCAGCATGGCCTCCAGCCTCGGCGTCGATGTGCAGGACATCGACAATGCGCTGAACAACGCGTTCTCGCAGCGGCAGATCTCAATCGTCTATACCCAACGCAACCAGTATCAGGTGGTGCTCGAGGTCGATCCGAAATTCCAGGACGATCCGGCTGATCTCGCGCGTATCTATGTCAACGGCGCCAACAATGTGCAGGTGCCGCTCTCGGCGGTCGTGCGCTACAGCCGGGGCCTTGCGCCACTCGCAGTGCGCCACACCGCGTCGTTCCCTTCGACCACGGTGTCGTTCAACCTGCTGCCGAACGTGCCGCTCGAGACCGCGACGACCAATATTCAGCGCGCCGTGGCCGAATTGCACATGCCCGAAGGCATTCGCGGCAGCTTCGAGGGCAACGCCGCCGACAGCCGCAAGACCGCCGGACGCCAGCCGCTGCTGATTTTGGGCGCCCTGGCCGCGGTCTATATCGTGCTCGGCGTTCTCTATGAAAGTCTCGCGCATCCGCTGACCATCATCTCGACGCTGCCGCCGGCCGGCCTCGGTGCATTACTGGCACTCGCGATCACAGGCCTGCCGCTCACCGTAATCGCTTTCGTCGGCGTCATCCTGCTGATCGGCATTGTGAAGAAGAACGGCATCATGATCGTGGACTTCGCGCTGGAGGGCGAACGGCAGCGCGGATTGTCATCGGACGAGGCAATCTTCCAGGCCAGCATGGCGCGCTTCCGCCCGATCCTGATGACGACGATGGCGGCGCTGCTCGCCGCCGTGCCGCTGGTGGTCGCGACCGGTCCCGGCACCGAACTGCGCCGCCCGCTCGGCGTCACCATCATCGGCGGGCTGATCGTCTCGCAAATCCTGACGCTCTACACGACGCCGGTGATCTATCTCTTGATCGACCGGCTGCGGAACAGGATATCGCCGCGCGAGATGCCGCGCGCCGCACCCGCCGAATAAGGCTATCGCGGAGCCTCCCTGTTGCTGCTTCGCCGGGCGCAGCGTATAGCGGGCGCATGTCGTCACCAATCGAGCCGTCCGCCGCGACCCCAGCCGAAATCCCGGAATGCGCGCAATGCGGCAAGCCGGAGCCGCTCTGCGTCTGCGACAGCATCACGCCGATCGATAACCGCATCGAACTATTGATCCTGCAGCATCCGCAGGAGCAGGACAGGCTGCTCGGCACCGCGCGGCTGACTGCGCAGAGCCTGACCAACGCGACCCTGAAGATCGGCCTGTCGTGGCCGAGCCTGTCGAAGATCCTGGGCCGGTCGGTCGACCCGTCGCGCTGGGCGGTGCTGTATCTCGGATCGGCCAAGGTTGAAGACCTGGACACTGACCGCGACGTCGTGGCGATCGACCGCAAGGGCGAGATCGAGGAGGGGCAGCGTGGCATCCTCGGCGACATCGAGGGCGTCATCCTGCTTGACGGCACGTGGAGCCAGGCCAAGGCGCTGTGGTGGCGCAACGCCTGGATGCTGAAATGCCGCCGCGTGATTCTCGGGCCCGCTTCAGCCTCGCGCTACGGCAAGCTGCGCCGCGAGCCGAGGCGCGACGGATTGTCCACCATCGAGGCGGCGGCGATGCTGCTGGCGCGTCTGGAGCGCCGGCCGGAAATCGAGACAGAACTTCATGGCGCTTTCGAGCGGATGCTGGCAAAATATCGGCAGGCGCAGGCGACAATGCCGGAACTTGCTCCCAAACCGCGCCCCAAGAGGGACTATCGCCGCCGCAGGCGGACCTGATCGCGCGGTATGCTCGGCCATCTGTTCCGCCCAAGAAATGGACCGGGACCTGTTGCCCAAGTGATTGATTGGCTGTAACAGTTTCGCCGCTTAGTGGGGCCACGTGGCGGAGTGGTTACGCAACGGTCTGCAAAACCGTGTACACCAGTTCAATTCTGGTCGTGGCCTCCAAGCCTTCTTCAAAGCGTTATCCATTCTCCTTGAATTTTCTGCGATTTACGCTTTGCAAGAACGACGGGCCTTTGTTATATGCGGCCCGTCACTGCGTCGCAGTATTCCTCGGTAGCTCAGCGGTAGAGCATTCGACTGTTAATCGAATGGTCGCTGGTTCGAATCCAGCCCGGGGAGCCAGACGCGGCTGCCGCCCGACATCCCCGTAAATCGCGCTGAACTTGCCCGCGTCCGGCGCCGGCTTTACGCCTTGGCCTGCTCGATCTTCTCCACCGCGGCTAGAATGTCCTGCGCAAGTTCCCGCGCGCCCGACGCGGTAATGATCAATTGCAGGTTGCCGCTCGGCCGCTCCTGCGTGTCGCCCTTCAGCATGAAGGGCAGGCGCAGCGCCAGCGCCTTCGATTCGACCACCATGGTCTCGTAACCCACCAGCGGAAAAACGACGATGTCGCCTTTCTCGTCTTTCATCCAGGCGTCGTTCATCCGTCATTCTCCGTGTTGTTCATGACGCTCCCGTGGGGCGTCTGGTTATTGCGTTTTCACCTGCGTTGCATCAAAGATGGCGCGCAAAAGGGCCCCTATAAGGGGCCGCTTTCGACTGCGAGGATATTCCATGTCAGAAATGATGGCCGCGCGCCAGAAGATGGTCGATTGCCAGGTCCGGCCGAGCGATGTGACCGATTTGCGCGTGATCGAGGCGATGCTCACCGTTCCGCGCGAGCTCTTCGTGCCGAAGCACCGGCGCGCGCTGTCTTATCTGGATCAGGACATCGAAGTCGGCGCCGCAGGCGACCGCAAGGCGTTTCTGATCAAGCCGGCGGTGCTGGGCCGCATGCTGCAGGCCGCGGCGATCAGTCCGACCGACCGTGTCCTCGTGGTCGGCTGCGCTACTGGTTATGCGGCGGCGATCGTCGCCAAACTCGCAGGCGAGGTTTTCGCCACCGAATCTAATCCGGAGATTGCAGCGGCGGCGCGTACCGCGCTCGCAGCGGCAGGCGCCAAGCATGTCGGCGTCGTGGTGGCGGATGCGGCTGCCGGCCATCCCGACAGCGGTCCCTATGACGTGATCCTGCTCGATGGCGCGACGGAGGTCGTTCCAGAGAAGCTTTATAGCCAGTTGAAGATGGGCGGGCGGCTGATCGGCGTGTTCGCGCTGTCGACGCCGCCGCGGGCCACCATCGTCACTCGATCCCCGGCCGATTATGGCAGCCGAATATTGTTCGACGCGACCGAGCCGGTTTTGCCCGGCCTTGAGCGGGTTCCGGTTTTCACATTCTAGATTGCGCAGGAAATACAGTCGGTTAGTTGGTGTGGCGCGGAAGCCCCAATCCACACTTACTTACGGTTGTTCCGCCTCCCAAGGGCTTACGTTGCAGCATCCTGCCGCATATGCTGTCGGTCCATGGTCCGGCCTTGAGTTGGCCACACGGTTTTCCTGTGCCTTTGCAAGCGCATGGGATGTTCTGGAACGGATTGGATGGCGGGTTTGGGTAAGACGCAGGGATTGGCCGGAGCTGCAGTCGCGGCTCTTTTGCTGTTGGCAGGCGCAACACCGACTCTTGCTGAAACGATCGAAGGGGCTCTGATCCGGGCCTACCAGAACAATCCACAGCTCAATGCGCAGCGTGCCTCCGTCCGTTCGACGGACGAGAACGTGCCGCAGGCGCTATCAGGCTATCGGCCAAGGGTTGCTGTCACCGCGAGTGCGGGGGGGCAGTATATCGATACGCACAGCCGCAATGCGCCGGACCTGCCGGTCCAAACCTTGTCCGGCAGCAACGCACCGCGCAGCGTCGGCGGCACCATCACGCAGAACTCTCTATAACGGTAACCAGACCGCGAACCGCACCCGCGCGGCGGAAAGCCAGGTCTCGGCGGCGCGCGAAGGCCTGCGCGTGCTCGAGCAGAGCGTGCTGCTCGCGGCGGCAACGATCTACATGGATTATCTTCGCGACTCGGCGATCGTCGAGGTTCAGCGCAGCAACACCCGCGTGCTCGAGCAAACGCTGAAGCAGACGCAGGACCGCTTCAATGTCGGCGAGGTGACCCGCACCGACGTCGCGCAGTCGGAAGCGCAGCTCGCGGCCGGCCGCACCCAGTTGCTCACCGCCGAATCCAATCTCGCCACCACGCGCGCGAACTATCGCCGGATCATCGGCATCGATCCGGTCGCCCTTGCACCGGGTTCGCCGGTCGATCGCTTCCTGCCGTCGACGCTCGCTACATCCATCAACACCGGCCTGGTCGAAAATCCGAGCGTCACCGCCGCGATGTACGGCATCGATGTCAGCTTCCTTCAGGTCAAGATCGCCGAAGGCGCGCTGTTCCCGACTGTGACGCTGCAGGGCAGCGTTCAGCAAGCCTGGGACAGCACCCTGGTAACTCCTCGCACCCTGAATGCTTCCGCGACGGCACAGCTTGTGGTGCCGATCTATCAGGGCGGCGCCGAATACGCGCTGATCCGCCAGTCGAAGGAAACACTGGGGCAGCAGCGGCTGAACCTCGATCTGGCGCGCGATCAGACCCGCTCTAACATTGCCCAGAGCTGGGGTCAGCTCGTCGCCACCAAATCGCAGGTGTCTTCTGCGCAAGCCCAGGTGACAGCCTCGGAAATCGCGCTGAACGGCGTGCGCGAAGAGGCGAGGGTCGGTCAGCGCACGACGCTCGACGTCCTCAACGCCCAGCAGGCGCTGGTCAATGCACGCGTTGCGCTAGTGACCGCGCAGCATGACCGCGTGGTCGCCTCCTATGCGGTGCTCAATGCGATCGGCCGCCTGTCGCCGACGACGCTCAGGCTGCAGACCAACGTGTACGATCCGAGCGTGCATTATCAACAGGTGCGCGATAGCTGGGGCGGCATTCGTACGCCTGACGGGCGCTGATCAGGGCCTAATTGCGCTGTGGTGAAGTGGCTGCGCGCACGGCCGATTGCTTGCAATCAATTATTGCACTGACGTACCTTTTTGAAGGATCGCGAGGCGATTCGTGACAGTGGTGTGCGGTTTTTCCGCAAAGGGAAACCGATCATGTGGAGTCGGCGATGACGCAACCGGCAAAGGCGCAAGAACCCTCAATGGAGGAGATTCTGGCGTCGATCAGGCGGATCATTTCCGACGACGAAGCCAAGCCTGCGGCTGCGGCCAAGCCGGAGCCCACTCCGGTCCCGAAGAATGAACCGCCGCGTGCGGCTGCGCCCGCCGCCAAGCCGGCGGTGGCCAGTGTCCCGCCGCCCAAGGCCGCACCGTCCAAACCAACGCCGCTGCCGGCCGCGCCGACACCGGCTCCGCCTCCGGCTGCAAAGAACAGCCAGGACGACATCGACGCGATGCTCGCCAGCTTCGATAATCCGGCGCCCGCGGCCCCGCTGCCTGCACCTGCGCCTGAGCCGGTCGATTCAGTCGACGATGACGTGTTCGAGTTGACCGAGCAGATGGCGATTCCCGCAGCGGCCGTTGCCGCCGACGATGCAGGCGATGACGATCTCGAATTCGCCGAAAGCGCGGCGCAACCGCAGCCGCGGATCGAGCCGGCGCCGATCGAACGCATCGCACCGATACAGAGCTCGGCTACGCCTTCTCCGGTGACGCCCTCGATGCTGTCGAGCACGACCACGGCGGCGGTCGAATTGGCGTTCAACACCCTGGCCAGCACGGTATTGAGCCATAACGCGCGGACGCTGGAAGATCTTGTCAAGGAGATGCTGCGCCCGATGCTCAAATCATGGCTCGACGACAATCTGCCGAGCCTGGTCGAGCGCATCGTCAAGGCGGAAATCGAGCGGGTCGCCCGCGGCCGCTGACGGCAAAACGCTCCGCCCAAGACGCCTCACCAGCGTGCCATGCATTCGGGGAAATGCCGGGACCGGCCGATGCCCGGATGAAGGTGTTGACTTGTGCGGCGCGGGAAGGTTTTTTGGACCAACTCCTGCCGTTCTCCACCAAAAAAGCCGGATAAGCCGTGGAATTTTCAGGGCGTTAGGCACCTGTCCGATATCCCGTCCTGCTCACAGATGATTGCGTTGTCATGATCGAGAAAAATTACCAGCCCGCGGAAATCGAAGGCCGCATCAGCGCGGCATGGAATGCCGCCGGCGCCTTCAAGGCCGGACGGGCTGAGCGCCGCGATGCCGAGCCGTTCACGATCGTGATTCCGCCGCCGAACGTCACCGGCTCGCTGCACATGGGCCACGCGCTCAACAACACGCTGCAGGACATCCTGTGCCGGTTCGAGCGGATGCGGGGACGCGACGTGCTCTGGCAGCCGGGTACCGATCATGCCGGCATCGCCACGCAGATGGTGGTCGAGCGCCAGCTCGCCGCGCGCAAGGAGCCGAGCCGCCGCGACATGGGCCGCGAGGCGTTTCTCGACAAGGTCTGGGCGTGGAAGGCCGAGAGCGGCGGCGTCATCATCAATCAGCTGAAGCGCCTCGGCGCGTCCTGCGACTGGTCGCGCGAACGCTTCACCATGGATGAAGGGCTGTCGCGCGCGGTCGCCAAGGTGTTCTGCGCGCTCCACGCCGAGGGGCTGATCTACAAGGACAAGCGCCTCGTCAACTGGGACCCGAAGCTGCTGACCGCGATCTCCGATCTCGAAGTGCAGCAGATCGAGGTCAAGGGACATCTGTGGTACCTGCGCTATCCGCTGGAAGGCACGGAGTTCGATCCGAACGATCCGAAGACCTTCATCGTGGTCGCAACCACGCGCCCGGAGACCATGCTGGGCGACAGCGGCGTCGCGGTGAATCCGAACGACGAGCGCTACACCCATCTGATCGGCAAGCACGTCGTGCTGCCGCTGGTCGGCCGTCTCATCTCGATCGTCGGCGACGATTATTCCGATCCGGAGAAGGGGTCGGGCGCGGTGAAGATCACCCCCGCGCACGACTTCAACGACTTCGAGGTCGGCAAGCGCCACAACCTGCCGCAGATCAGCGTGCTCGATACCGAAGGGCGCGTGACGCTGACGGCGAATGAGGACTATCTGCGCGGGCTGCCCGAGGGCGCGCTGATGATGGCCGAGGAGCTCGACGGCGTCGAGCGTTTCGCCGCGCGCAAGATCATCGTGGCCAAGCTGGAAGAGGCGGGCTTCCTCGAGAAGATCGAGCCGAACGCGCACATGGTGCCGCATGGCGACCGCTCCGGCGTTGTGATCGAGCCCTATCTCACCGACCAGTGGTATGTCGATGCCAAGACGCTGGCGCAGCCCGCGATTGCCGCCGTGCGTAGCGGCCGCACCGCTTTCGTGCCGAAGAACTGGGAAAAGACCTATTTCGAGTGGATGGAGAACATCCAGCCCTGGTGCATCTCGCGCCAGCTCTGGTGGGGGCACCAGATCCCGGCATGGTACGGACCGGACGGCAAGGTGTTCGTCGCCGAGACCGAGGACGAGGCCATCGGCAAGGCGCTCGGCTACTATGTCGAGCAGGAGGTCATCACGCCCGAGCAGGGCGACGAGATGGCGAATGATCCGGCCAAGCGCGAAGGCTTCATCACGCGCGATGAGGACGTGCTCGACACCTGGTTCTCCTCGGCTCTGTGGCCGTTCTCGACGCTCGGCTGGCCCGACGACGAGACCGACGTGAGGCGCTATTACCCGACCAACGTGCTGGTGACGGGCTTCGACATCATCTTCTTCTGGGTTGCCCGCATGATGATGATGGGCCTTCATTTCATGAAGGACGTGCCGTTCCCGACCGTCTACATCCACGCCCTCGTCCGCGACGAGAAGGGCGCGAAGATGTCGAAGTCGAAAGGCAACGTCATCGATCCGCTGCACCTGATCGACGATTACGGCGCGGACGCGCTGCGCTTCACGCTGGCGGCGATGGCGGCGCAGGGCCGCGACATCAAGCTCTCGACCCAGCGCGTCGAGGGCTATCGCAACTTCGCCACCAAGCTGTGGAACGCCTCGCGCTTTGCCGAGATGAACGGCTGCGCGCTGGTGCCGGGCTTCGATCCCTCGCAGGCCAAGGAAACCCTCAACCGCTGGATCGCGCACGAGACGGCGCAGGCCACGCGCGAAGTGACCGAGGCGATCGAGGCGTATCGCTTCAACGATGCCGCGGGCACGATCTACCGTTTCGTCTGGAACGTGTATTGCGACTGGTATCTCGAACTCGCAAAACCGGTGCTGACCGGACCGGACAGCGCCGCCAAAAGCGAAACGCAGGCGAGCGTCGCCTGGGCGCGTGACGAAATCCTGAAGCTGCTGCACCCGTTCATGCCGTTCATTACCGAAGAATTGTGGGCGACCACGGCGCAGCGCAACGCGATGCTGGCGCTGGCGGACTGGCCGCTCGCGGCCGATGCCACGATCGTTGATCCCGTGGTGCAGGCGGCGATGGCGGGTGATCCACTGGCGATCCCGGTGCTGCTGCCGCCCGTGGTGGAGACCTTCAGCGATCCGGCCGCCGAGGCCGAGATCGGCTGGCTGATCGATCTTGTCACCGCGATCCGCTCGGTGCGCTCGGAAATGAACATTCCGCCAGCGACGCTGTTTCCGCTGACGCTGGTCAAGGCATCCGCCGAGACCAAGACTTCGCGCCGCACGCTGGAGCGACGTCATCAAGCGTCTCGCCCGTGTTGCCGACATCGCCTTCGCCGATGCGCCGCCGCATGGTTCGCTACAGCTTCTGGTGCGCGGCGAGATCGCCGCGATCCCGCTCAAGGGCGTGGTCGATCTTGGCGCCGAGCGGGCGCGGCTCGACAAGGAAATCGCCAAGGCGGATGCCGACATCAAGCGGGTGGACGCCAAGCTCGGCAACGCTGATTTCGTGGCGCGCGCGCCCGAAGAGGTGATCGACGAGCAGCGTGAAAAACGCGAGGAAGCGCAGGCGCGGCGAACCAAGCTGCTCGAAGCACTGGACCGTCTGAAGGACGTGGAATGACCTCTTCACGGTCGTCGTCTTTCGGCCCGTTGCTTCTTCTCTGGCTCGCAGGAAATTGCCTTCGGCTCACCATCCTAGCGGTCCCCCCGGTCCTTGCGCTCATCATCCTTGATCTGAAGCTGACGGGCACGGAAGTCGGCATTCTCAATGCCATTCCGGTCTGCCTGTTCGCACTGGTCGCTGTTCCGGGCTCGCTTCTGATCGCGCGGGCCGGCGCGGTGCCTGCGCTGATCATTGGGTTGCTGATCACAGCGGCAGGCTCGGCGCTACGCGGTCTCGCATCCGATTCGCTGGTGCTCTACGCGACGACGCTGATCATGGCCGCGGGCGTGGCGGTGATGCAGCCTTCGTTGCCGCCGGTGGTCCGCCAATGGGTGCCGAACCGGATCGGTTTCGCCACGGCCGTGTATACGAACGGCCTTCTGTTCGGCGAAATCTTTCCAGTGGTGTTTGCCGCCAGCCTGTTGCCGCTATTGGCAGGAAGCTGGCGCGCCAGCCTTGTGTTCTGGTCGGTCCCGCTCGCGATCATCGCGCTCATTATTTTCCTGCTGCAACCCGGCGGCAAAAGCGCGCCGGTGACGCGCCCCAGCCGCTGGATGCCGGCTTGGCGTGACCCGCTGCTGTGGAAAATCGGCCTGATGATGGGCGGGGCGAACCAACTGTATTTCTGCGCCAATGCGTTTCTGCCGGGCTATCTGTTGCAGACCGGCCGCACCGATCTGATCACCGTGGCGCTGACCGCGCTCAATGTCGGCCAGTTGCCGGCCTCGTTCGTGCTGCTTGCGAGAGCGAGCCGGTGGGAGCGAAAGAAGTGGCCGCTGATCGGCGCAGGCATGATCGGGCTCGCTGGCGTTGCCGCAATTCTGGCCGTACCGGCGCCGTGGGGCGCGATCGGCGGCGCCGCCATGATCGGCTTCGCCTGCGCCACCGTGCTCACTCTTGTGCTGGCGATGCCCGCGCTGCTGGTCTCGCCGGACGATGTGCCGCGGATGTCGGCCGGCGTCTTCGCCATCGGTTACAGCATGGCCGTGATCATCTCGCTTATTGCGGGCATGGTATGGGACATGAGTGGCGATGCCGCTTACGCGTTCATCCCGATCGGCATCGCAGGAACATTCATCATCCTGTTCGCGCTGCCGATCGATTTCTCTAGGCGCCCTTCCTGAACGGCTTGCTGACGAACTTCGAGCCCTTCAGGCCGAGCCGCCACGGCAGGTCCGCGGCCTTGGTGATGCCGATGCGCACGTCGCGCGCAATCTGCGGCACCTCGCGGCGCGCGTAGATTTCGATCGGCGCTTGATCTAGCGCAAACCCGTTATGGTCGCGCGTCACGCCGAGCGCGGCGCAGAGCTTGCCGGGACCTGAACAGAGCGCGCGTTCGTCATGCAGCATGCGCCGCCGTCGCATGGTTGGGATGCCGTGGGTTGGCTCCAGCGCCCGGATCAGGATCGCGCTCGCGGAACCCTCGGCCTCGCAGACGAAGTTCATGCACCAGTGGATGCCGTAGGAACGGTAGACATAGAGGTAGCCCGGCGGACCGAACATCACCTGATTGCGTGGGGTCGGTCCGTTATAGGAATGCGCCGCCGGCTCGGTGTGGTGATAGGTCTCGATTTCCACGATAATTCCGCCGACGCCGTTGACCAGCAGGGTGGCCCCGATCAGGTCGGGCGCGACGTCATGGACGCTACGGGCGAAAAACTTGCGTTTCAGCAGGCGGCTGGGCGCGGCGGAGTTGCGGATTTCAGGCATCTGATATCGGGAACGGCAGTATCGGACGCATGCGCAAAGGCAGCGGGCATGCTAAGGTCTAACCCTAGCACGGCGAGGGTGGGTTGCGGCAAGCTGCGTCAAATCCTAGCTAATCATCGTGGCCCGCATGTCCGCATCATCAGGGTAATTCATGGTCGTCCTTATCGATACCGTTTCCCCGAACCAGGTGCGGCCGCGCCATCCGGAGAAGATCAACCGCCCGGACGCCAAATCACCGCCCAAGCCGGATTGGATTCGCGTGCGCGCGCCGACCTCTGGCGGCTTCACGAACACCCACAAGATCGTCAAGGAAAACGGCCTCGTCACCGTCTGCGAGGAAGCCGGCTGTCCGAACATCGGCGAGTGCTGGAGCAAGAAGCACGCGACCTTCATGATCATGGGCGACACCTGCACCCGCGCCTGTGCGTTCTGCAACGTCAAGACCGGACTGCCCGGCGCGCTCGACAAGGACGAGCCGGAGCACATCGCGATCGCGGTCGCCAAGCTCGGCCTTGCCCATGTCGTCGTCACCTCGGTCGACCGCGACGATCTCGATGACGGCGGCGCCGAGCATTTCGCGCGCACCATCGCCGCGATCCGCGCCAATTGCCCAACCACCACCATCGAAATTCTGACGCCGGATTTCCTGCGCAAGGATGGTGCGTTGGAAAAAGTCGTCGCGGCCAAGCCCGACGTCTTCAACCACAATCTCGAGACCGTACCCTCGCACTATCTGACCGTGCGGCCCGGCGCGCGCTATTTCCATTCGATCCGGCTCTTGCAGCGGGTGAAGGAGATCGATCCCACTATCTTCACCAAGTCCGGCATCATGGTCGGACTCGGCGAGGAGCGCCACGAAGTGCTGCAGGTGATGGATGATTTGCGCTCGGCCGATGTCGACTTCCTCACCATCGGCCAGTATCTGCAGCCGACCCTGAAGCACCATGCGGTGATGAGCTATGTCACGCCGGATGAGTTCAAGGGCTATGAGACTGTCGCCTATACCAAGGGCTTCCTGATGGTTTCGGCCAGCCCGCTGACGCGCTCCTCGCATCATGCCGGCGAGGATTTCGCCAAGCTGCAGGCCGCGCGCGCCGCCATGACGCGACGATAACGACGTACTGATCTCACGATGCCACAATTCTCCAGCAAGCGCCGGGTCCACCACAGCGCGACGCAGATGTTCGATCTCGTCGCCGATGTCGCGCACTATCCCGAATTCGTGCCGATGTGTCAGGCACTGAAGATCCGCCAGCGCACGCAGAATGCGGACGGCACCGAAACCGTGATCGCCGACATGACGGTGTCGTTCAAGCTGGTCAGCGAATCCTTCACCAGCCGCGTCACGCTGGACCGCGCCAATCTGAAAATCCTGGTTGAGTATCTGAAGGGGCCGTTCAGCCACCTCGAGAATCGCTGGACCTTCGAGACGAAATCCGACACCACCTGCGATGTCGGATTCTTCATCGCCTACGAGTTCAGGAGTCGGATGCTCGCCGTGATGATGGGCGCGATGTTCGACGCCGCTTTCCAGCGCTTCGCCGCGGCGTTCGAGAAACGCGCGGATGCGATCTATGGTCGGTTGCGGGCGAGCGCTTCTTGACCGGCGGCTTCGGTCCGCGCGCCATCGCCATCAGCATCTTGATCGCTTCGACCACCGAATTCTGCCGCACCACGCCGCGGCCGAGTGCGCCGAAGCGGAATTCCTTGTGCGTCACACGCCCGTCGCGCGCCGCCACCGCAATGTGGACGAGACCGACCGGCTTGCCGGGCGTCGCACCGCCGGGACCGGCGATGCCGGTGATGGCGACGGCCAGATCGACATCGGCATGTTCGAGCGCGCCGAACGCCATCGCGGTCGCGGTTTCCTTGCTGACGGCGCCGAAGGTGGTGAGCGTGCCGGCATCGACGCCGAGCATCATATGCTTGGCATCGTTGGAGTAGGTGATGAAGCCCCGGTCCACCACGTCCGAGGAGCCGGGAATTTCGGTGAGCGCTGCCGCGACCAGCCCGCCGGTGCAGGACTTGGCCGTTGCGATTTTCAGTTTGCGCATCCGGCAGAGATCGAGCAGCGAACGGGAGAGGGCGCGGGTGGCGCTGCCGCTCATGTTACTTGCTCCCGCCGCTCATCAAGTCGTTGTCGTCCCACGGCAGCCGGATGGTGGCGCTCGCGGTCGCGGCGATGCCTTCCTGGCGCCCGGTGAAGCCAAGCCGCTCGCTGGTGGTCGCCTTCACGGCAATGCGCGACACCGGCAGGCCGGTGATTTCGGCGATGCGGTGACGCATGCTCTCGCGCAGCGGGCCAATTTTGGGCGCTTCGCAGATCATCGTCACTTCGAGATGAGCGATGCGGCCGCCGCGCTGCTTCACCAGATCGACGGCATAAACGAGGAACTGGTCGGATGCCGCGCCCTTCCATTTCGGATCGCTCGGCGGGAAGTGCGATCCGATATCGCCGTCCGCCAGCGCACCGAGAATGGCATCGACAATCGCATGCAGGCCGACATCGCCGTCCGAATGCGCAAGGAAGCCGCGATTGAACGGCACGCGCACACCACACAGCATCAGATGGTCGCCGTCGCCAAAGGCGTGCACGTCATATCCGGTGCCGGTGCGGATATCGCCGAGCGCGGCGCCGAGCCGCGCTTCTTCGCGGGCGAAATCCTCTGGGGTCGTCAGTTTCATATTGGCAACATCGCCTTCAAAGGTCGCAACGGTCAATCCCGCCCATTCCGCCAGCGCCGAATCGTCGGTGAAATCGTCGCGGCCTTCCTGCGCCGCGCGGCGGTGTGCATCGAGAATGGCATCGAAGGCGAAAGCCTGCGGGGTCTGGGCGATGCGCAGATGCGCGCGGTTCGGCGTGGCCTCGACCGCGCCGGTTTCGCCAACCAGTTTGATGGTATCGGCCACCGCGACCACCGGGATTGCCGCGCCGGTCGCCAGCGCCGCGTCGATGGCGCGGGAGATCACCGCCGGGGTCACGAAGGCGCGGGCCGCGTCATGAATCAGCACCACGTCGGGCCGCTCAGGACCAGCCGCCAGCGCCTCAAGACCGGCGCGGACCGACGCCTGCCGGGTCGCGCCGCCATTAACCGGGGCGCGGTAGGCAAGGCCTTCGGTTGCCTGATCGAAGATCGCGGCATCGTCCGGATTGCGCACCGGTTGGACTGCTGCGATCCCGCCATGGCTGCAAAACGGCGCCATTGCCCGCGACAGGACGCTGCGGCCACCCAGCGAGCGGTATTGCTTGGGGGCGCCAGCGCCGGCTCGCAGACCGCGACCGGCGGCAACGATAATGGCGGCGGCTCGTTTAGGTGTGGTCATTCCGATTCGGCTGTTTTGGGAGGTTTATCGATAGGTTCCCGGCAGGCTTTAGCATATCGGATTGAGAAACGGCCATGATTTCATGAGTGTGGACCGGTTTTGGGATTATTGTGCACCGCACTTGCATCCGAGGTAAGATTGTCTAAACTGTAGGCATGAGATATTATTGCTCAATAATTGAGCTTTTTGGCCCTCGCAACGACGCGCCGGCCTAACACGAGAAGATCAGTGACCGGCCTTGCACCATCACGGCCCGACGATTTGCGGATTGGCGATGTCGGCATCGCTAACCGGGTTCTTCTCGCTCCAATGTCAGGCATTACCGACGTCCCGTTTCGCCGGCAGGCGGAAAAGCTCGGCGCGGGCCTCGTGGTTTCCGAAATGACGGCGAGCGACGATCTCGCGCGCGGCCGGCCAATGTCGGTGCTGCGCTGCGAGGCCACCGGGCTCGGCCCGCATGTCGTCCAGCTTGCCGGCTGCGAGCCACGCTGGATGACCGAAGGCGCCAAAATTGCGGAGGCGGGCGGCGCGACCATCATCGATATCAACATGGGCTGTCCCGCGCGGCATGTCACCGGCGGCCAATCCGGATCGGCGCTGATGCGCGATCTCGATCACGCGCTGCGCCTGATCGACGCCACGGTCAGCGCGGTGAAGGTGCCGGTGACGCTGAAGATGCGTCTTGGCTGGGACCATCAGTCGCTCAATGCGCCGGAGCTGGCACGACGCGCGCAGGACGCCGGCGTGCAGATGATCACGGTGCATGGCCGCACCCGGTGCCAGTTCTACAAGGGAAGCGCCGACTGGGATGCGGTCCGCGCGGTGCGCGAGGCGATCACGGTTCCGCTCATCGTCAACGGCGATATCACCTCCTATGACGACGCCATCGCGGCGCTCGATGCTTCCGGTGCCGACGCGGTGATGATCGGACGCGGGGCGCAGGGCAAGCCATGGCTGCCGGGGCAGATTGCGCGGCGGATGAACACAGGCACCGTCGAGGCCGTGCCCTCGATCGCCGATCAGTTCGATCATCTCTGCCAACTCTATGAGGATGTGCTGGCGCATTACGGCCTGCGCATCGGGCTGCGCCACGCCCGCAAGCATCTCGGCTGGACCCTCGATGTCGCCGCCGAGGCTGCGACCGCATCCGCCGAGACGCTGAAGCGCTGGCGGCAGACTATTCTGGTCAGCGAGGAGCCGGGGCAGGTGCGCCGCGCGCTGCGCGAGGCGTTCGATGAATTTTCATGGAGCGCGGCCGCATGACCGGACTTGCCGATCATCTCGCCCGATCGCCGGCCATGGGTGATGCCGTACTCAACGCATTGCCTAACGCGCTGCTGCTGATCGCCCCGGACGGCAAGATCGTCGATGCCAATATGGCGGCGGAATCCTTCTTCGAGACCTCGATCTCGCATCTCAAGCGGCAGTCGCTGAAAGAACTGGTGCCGTTCGGTAGTCCGGTGCTCGAACTGGTCGAGCAGGTCCGGCGCGTCGGCGCCGCCGTCAACGAATACAAGGTCGATCTCGGCACGCCGCGCATCGGCGTCGACAAGCTGGTTGATCTGCACGTCGCGCCACTGCCTGAGCAGCCCGGCCATATCGTGGTGATGGTGCAGGAGCGCACCATCGCCGACAAGATGGACCGGCAGCTCACCCATCGCAGCGCCGCGCGCTCGGTCACCGCACTGGCGGCGATGCTGGCGCATGAGATCAAGAACCCATTGTCGGGCATTCGCGGCGCGGCGCAACTGCTGGAGCAGGCGGCCTCGCCGGAGGACCGTACGCTGACCCGGCTGATCTGCGACGAAGCGGATCGCATCGTCACACTGGTCGACCGCATGGAGGTGTTCGGCGATGAGCGTCCGGTGCCGCGCGGTCCGGTCAACATCCATTCCGTGCTCGATCACGTCAAACGGCTCGCGCAGTCAGGCTTTGCGCGCAATGTCAGATTCATCGAGGATTACGATCCGTCGCTGCCGCCGGTGCTGGCGAACCAGGATCAGTTGATCCAGGTCTTCCTCAATCTGGTGAAGAACGCCGCCGAGGCGACCGCCGACATGGACAGCGAGGCGGAGATCCAGCTCACCACCGCGTTTCGTCCCGGCGTCCGTCTGTCGGTGCCGGGCAAGGCGACGCGGGTGTCATTGCCGCTCGAATTCTGCGTCAAGGACAACGGGCCCGGCGTGCCCGATGATCTGATGCCGAACCTGTTCGATCCCTTCGTCACCACCAAGCCGACCGGCAGCGGCCTCGGCCTGGCGCTGGTCGCCAAGATCGTCGGCGATCATGGCGGCATCATCGAATGTGAATCGCAGCCACGCAAAACCACCTTTCGCGTGCTGCTGCCGATGTTCAACTCCACCACGAAAGCCAGCAACGCGAGCGATGCCGAACCGGGAACGGCGTCTCAGCATGTCAGAATGCGAGATGAGGATTAGCCATGGCAGCAGGAAGCATACTCGTCGCGGACGATGATTCGGCGATCCGGACCGTGCTCAATCAGGCATTGTCCCGCGCCGGATACGAAGTGCGGCTGACCGGCAATGCCGCGACGCTGTGGCGCTGGATCGATCAGGGCGAGGGCGATCTCGTCATCACCGACGTGGTGATGCCGGACGAAAGCGCCTTCGACCTGCTGCCGCGGATCAAGAAGATGCGGCCCAATCTGCCGGTCATCGTCATGAGCGCGCAGAACACCTTCATGACCGCGATCCGCGCCTCCGAGCGCGGCGCTTATGAATATCTGCCGAAACCCTTCGACCTGAAGGAATTGATCGCAATTGTCGGTCGCGCGCTGGCCGAGCCGAAGGAACGGCTGGCCACCACCAAGGATGACGGCGAGTTCGATTCGATCCCGCTGGTCGGCCGCTCGCCCGCGATGCAGGAAATCTACCGCGTGCTGGCCCGGCTGATGCAGACCGATCTCACGGTGATGATCTCCGGCGAGTCCGGCACCGGCAAGGAGCTGGTGGCGCGTGCGCTGCACGACTACGGCAAGCGCCGCAACGGCCCGTTCGTCGCCATCAACATGGCGGCGATCCCGCGCGACCTGATCGAATCCGAACTGTTCGGCCACGAGCGCGGCGCCTTCACCGGCGCCAACAATCGCGCCACCGGCCGGTTCGAGCAGGCCGAGGGCGGCACCCTGTTCCTCGACGAGATCGGCGATATGCCGATGGAGGCCCAGACCCGGCTGCTGCGCGTGCTGCAGCAGGGCGAATACACCACGGTCGGCGGCCGCACCCCGATCAAAACCGACGTGCGGATCGTCGCCGCCTCCAACAAGGACCTGCGCATTCTGATCCAGCAGGGGCTTTTCCGCGAAGATTTGTTCTTCCGGCTCAATGTCGTGCCGCTGCGGCTTCCACCGCTGCGTGAACGGATCGAGGACTTGCCAGATCTGGCCCGGCACTTCTTTGCGCTGGCGGAAAAGGATGGCCTGCCGCCGAAAAAGCTCGACGCGCAGGCGCTGGAGCGGCTCAAGCAGCACCGCTGGCCGGGCAATGTCCGCGAGCTTGAAAATCTGGTGCGGCGCCTGGCGGCACTTTATCCACAGGACGTCATCACCGGCTCGGTGCTCGAGGGCGAACTGGCGCCGCCCGCCGTGGCCTCGGGCAGCAGTATGCCCCAGAGCGTGGACAACCTCGGCGGCGCGGTCGAGCTCTATCTGTCGTCGCACTTCGCCGGATTCCCCAATGGCGTCCCGCCGCCGGGGCTCTATCACCGAATCCTGCGCGAAATGGAGGTGCCTTTGCTGACGGCGGCGCTCACCGCGACGCGCGGCAACCAGATCCGGGCGGCCGACCTGCTCGGGCTGAACCGCAACACCCTGCGCAAGAAAATCCGCGATCTCGACATTCAGGTCTATCGCGGCGGCAACTAGGCGAGGCGGCAGCGCCTCCCGAAGCCGCGCTACGTTTGCTGTTCGAGAACTTCTCAACCGGTTTGCGATCCCGCGCCTAGGATTTGTCGCAATTCGGCAACATTGTGATATGTATGCATCACTGAGACATGGCATCCCCGTGTCCGGGGGATTTTTTTGGCCGCACATCACGAAGCATGAATACTGCTGACACGTCGGCACCATCATTCGACCCTGCGATTGCTGAGCCGCGCGAATCCTCGTTTCGCCGGCTGATCGGCCCGTTTGCGGTCGCCCTGGCGCTGCTATCGGCCTGCCTGACCTTCGTGGTGCTGACCGGGTTGACCCCGATCGTCCCGACCCACCGGGTGGTCATCACCTTCCTGCTGATCAATGCCGCGACGATCCTGCTGCTGCTGGTCATCATCGGCCGGGAACTGTGGAAGGTGTTGCAGGCCCGTCGCAGGGGCCGCGCCGCGGCCCGGCTGCACGTCCAGATTGTCAGCCTGTTCTCGGTAATCGCGGTGCTGCCGGCGGTGCTGGTGTCGATCGTCGCCAACGTCACGCTCGACCGCGGCCTCGACCGGCTGTTCTCCGGCCCGACCCGGGCGGTGATCCAGAATTCGCTGATTGTCGCCAACGCCTATCTCTACGAGCACGCACAGCTCATCCGCGGCGATATCCTCGGCATGGCCAACGATATCTCGCGCGCCCGCCCATTGTGGGATCAGGATCGCCAGACCTTCCGCGCACTGCTGACCCAGAGCGCGAGGTCGAGAAACCTGCCGGGCGCAATGATCATCGACAAGGACCGCAACGTCCTTGAGACCGCCGCCACCGGCATTACGCAGGACTTCACCACCCCGGCGGAAGATTTTCTCAAAAACATCACCGAGACCGATCCGCAGATCGGCGTCTTCATCGAACAAAACTACGTGGCGGCGGTGATCCGCCTGCGCGCCTTCGACGACACGTTCCTCTATGTGGCGCGGCTGCTCGACCCGCGCGTGGTCGCCCAGTTGCGGCAGACCCAGGCCAGCGTCGCCGAATACAGCGAGCTTGAATCGCGCAAGCTCGGCATTCAGGTCGCTTTCGCGCTGATGTTCACCGTGATCGCGCTGACGGTGCTGATGTCGGCGGTGCTGATCGGGCTCAACTTCTCCAACTGGCTGGTGGCGCCGATCCGCCGCCTGATCGGCGCGGCGGATCAGGTCTCGACCGGCAACCTGCATGTCCAGGTGCCGGTGCTGCGCTCCGAAGGCGACCTCGCCAATCTCGGCGAGACCTTCAACAAGATGACGCAGGAATTGCGAACCCAGCGCGATGAACTGGTCAGCGCCAGCGAACTGATCGACAGCCGCCGCCGCTTCATCGAGGCGGTGCTGTCGTCGGCCAGCGCCGGCATCATCGGCGTGGACGGGCAGGGCACCATCGCGGTGCTGAACCGTTCGGCGGAAAAGCTGATCGGCCTGCCGGAATCCGAGGCGCTCGGCCATCCACTGTCCGAGATCATTCCCGAACTGAACGAGTTGATGGCGTCGGCGCACGGCAGCTCATCGCGTCTGGTGCAGGGGCAGATCGAAGTCAATCGCGGTGGTGTCGGGCGTAACCTGTCGGTCCGCGTCAGCGCCGAGCTGTCTGCGCAGGCCAAGGAAAGCTACATCATCACGCTCGACGACATCACCGAGCTGGTCTCGGCGCAGCGCACCTCCGCCTGGGCCGATGTCGCCCGTCGCATTGCGCACGAGATCAAAAATCCACTGACGCCGATCCAGTTGTCGGCCGAGCGCATCCGCCGCAAGTTCGGCAAGACCATCACCGAGGACCGCGCGATCTTCGACCAGTGCACCGACACCATCGTGCGCCAGGTCGATGACATCCGCCGCATGGTCGATGAGTTCTCCAAGTTCGCACGGATGCCCAAGCCGGTGATCGAGGGTGAGGATGTCGCCGACACCGTGCGGCAGGTGGTGTTCCTGATGCGAGTCGGCCATCCCGATATCGAGATCACCGCCGACATCAGGCACGATCCGATGCGCGCGAAATTCGACCGCCGTCTGATCTCGCAGGCACTCACCAACATCATCAAGAACGCGACCGAGGCGATCGGCGCGGTGCCGCCCGAGGAATTGGGTGTTGGCCGCATCGACGTCATCGCCGCCTGCGAGGGCGAGGACATCGTCATCGACGTGATCGATAACGGCGTCGGGCTGCCGAAGGAAAGCCGCGCGCGGCTGCTGGAGCCTTATGTGACGACCCGCGAGAAGGGTACCGGACTCGGTCTCGCCATCGTCGGGCGGGTCCTTGAGGATCATGGCGGGCGGATCGAATTGAACGATGCGTCAAGCATCCGGCCCGGCGTGCGCGGTGCGTGGGTGCGTCTGCGCTTTGCCGTGTCGGGCCAGCCGAAAGACGCCGGCGAGAAGCCGGCGCAAGAGATGACATCAACGAACGTTGAGAAAGTGGACGTACTCCATGGCGAATGACATTCTGATCGTCGATGACGAGGCCGATATCCGTGACCTTGTCGCGGGCATCCTCGACGATGAAGGGTTCAAGACGCGCACCGCGCGGGACAGCGACTCCGCGCTGGCGGAAGTCTCCAGCCGCCGCCCAAGTCTGATCTTCCTGGACATCTGGATGCAGGGCAGCAAGCTCGACGGCTTGCAGTTGCTGGAGCAGATCAAGAAGGATTATCCCGACGTTCCGGTGGTGATGATCTCGGGCCACGGCAACATCGAAACCGCGGTCGCGGCGATCAAGCGCGGCGCCTATGATTTCATCGAGAAGCCGTTCAAGGCCGACCGCCTCGTGCTGGTGGCCGAGCGCGCGCTGGAAACCTCGCGCCTCAAGCGCGAGGTGCGCGAGCTCAAGCATCTCGCGCCGTCCGCCGGCAATTTGATCGGCCGCTCGCCTTGCATGAACCAGCTTCGCCAGACCATCGACCGCGCCGCCAAGGCCAATAGCCGGATCCTGATCGTCGGCCCCTCCGGCAGCGGCAAGGAATTGACCGCGCGTACGCTGCACAATCTGTCAAATCGTGCGTCGGGACCGTTCGTCGTCATCAACGCCGCCGCGATCACACCGGAGCGTATGGAAGTCGAACTGTTCGGCGTCGAATTGTCGGACGGGGAGAGCCAGCGCAAGGCCGGCGCGCTCGAAGAGGCGCATGGCGGCACGCTGTTCATCGACGAAATCGCGGATATGCCGCGCGAGACCCAGAACAAGATTCTGCGCGTGCTGGTCGATCAGACTTTCCAACGCGCCGGCGGCACCACCAAGGTCAGCGTCGATGTCCGTATCATCTCTTCGACCTCGCGCAACCTCGAAGCCGAGATCGCCGAGGGCCACTTCCGCGAGGATCTCTACCATCGTCTCTCGGTGGTGCCGATCCGCGTGCCGCCGCTGTCCGAGCGCCGCGAGGACATTCCGGAGTTGGTTGACTATTTCATGGACCAGATTTCCGCCTCGACCGGCCTGCCGAAACGCAAGATCGGCGACGACGCCATGGCGGTGCTGCAATCGCATGTCTGGCCCGGCAACGTCCGCCAGCTTCGCAACAATGTCGAGCGCGTCATGATTCTTGCCGGCGGCGAACCGGAGGCCATCATCACCGCCGACATGCTGCCGCAGGATGTCGGATCAATGATCCCGGCGATGCCGACCGGCGTGAATGGCGAGCACATCATGGGACTGCCGCTGCGCGAGGCCCGCGAGGTGTTCGAGCGCGATTATCTGATTGCACAGATCAGCCGCTTCTCCGGCAACATCTCGCGCACCGCCGAATTCGTCGGCATGGAGCGTTCGGCGCTTCACCGCAAACTCAAGGCGCTCGGCGTCGGCTAGTCACTCAGCAGGATTTCATGTCTCGCATTGCTTACGTCAACGGCCAGTATCGCGACATGCGCGATGCGACGGTCAATATCGAGGATCGCGGCTACCAATTCTCCGATGGCGTCTATGAGGTCTGCGAAATACGCAGCGGCAAGATTGTAGATATGCCGCGGCATCTCGCCCGCTTGCAGCGATCGCTCTCCGAATTGCGGATCGCGATGCCGATGCCGCTGGCCTCGCTCGAAGTCGTGATCCACGAAGTCGTGCGGCGCAATCGTGTCGGCTACGGCATCGTCTATCTGCAGATCAGCCGCGGCGTCGCCCGGCGCGACCATGCGTTTCCGCTCCAGCCGGTGCGGCCGGGCGTCGTCATTACCGCGCGCAGCCTCAATCTGGAGAAGAACGAGACGACCGCCGCGCACGGCATCAAGGTGATCACCACGCCGGAAAACCGCTGGCCGCGCGTCGATATCAAGTCGATCAGCCTGTTGCCCAACGTGCTGGCCAAGCAGCAGGCGCGCGAGCAGGGCGCCTATGAGGCGTGGTTCGTCGACCGAGACGGCTTCGTCACCGAGGGCGCGTCCAGCAACGCCTGGATCATCACCAAGGACGGTATCGTGGTAACGCGGTCGGCAGATACCGGCATCCTGCCCGGCATCACCCGGGCGATTCTGACCGAGGTTCTGGCGGCTTTGCAAATCAGGCTGGAGGTGCGGCCATTCACGCCAAAGGAGGCTTACGAGGCCGCCGAAGCGTTCGTCACCGCCTGCAGCCAGATCGTGATGCCGGTCGTCGCCATCGATGGGAAGCCGATCGGCAATGGGCAGCCCGGCCCGGTCGCCCTGAAGCTGCGGCAGCATTTTCACCAGTTTTCGGCATTTTCCTGATTTTTCAGGTGGTTTCAGGTCGCTGCGACGCGGGGTGACCTTGCCTATCCACAGCACCTGCCGTTTAATTGCACTGCAGCGCCCGGAGGGGGATCTCAGGGTGGCCGGCAGCCAGGACCGCCAAAGCAGAGGGGCGAGGCTGGCCCAATAAGAAAAGCATCGAAAAACTGCGGGATAACAATAATGGCGGCAGACCGCGCACAAAATCTACAGGACACCTTCCTCAATCACGTTCGCAAGGCGAAGACGCCACTGACGATATTTCTGGTCAACGGAGTAAAGCTGCAGGGCATTGTCACCTGGTTCGACAATTTCTGTCTGCTGCTGCGGCGCGACGGTCATTCGCAGCTTGTCTACAAGCACGCGATCTCGACCATCATGCCCGGCGCGCCGATCCAGATGTTCGAAGGCGGCGAGGAAACGTCAGCTTGAGAATCTACTGAGTTGGAACCCCGGGCTTTTGATGGGGGTGCCGACCGTCCGCGGTCGGAGAGGGGCGAGACGACAGGGCGGGTGCTTGTCATCGGCCCGTACAGACGCGCGCGTCGTGGTGACCCCGACGCGCCGGCGGGTGTTGTCGCGGTTCGCGATCCACAGGCGCGATTGGAAGAAGCCGCGGGTCTGGCTCGCGCCATCGATCTGGTGGTGACCGACGCCATCCTCGTGCCGCTGAACGATATCCGCCCCGCAACCTATCTCGGCAAAGGCAAGGTCGAGGAGATCATCGGCGTCATCAAGGCGCATGACGTCGATCTCGTGGTGATGGATTGCGCGCTGTCGCCGATCCAGCAGCGCAACCTCGAAAAGGAATGGGGCGCCAAGGTGCTCGACCGCACCGGGCTGATCCTCGAAATTTTCGGCCGCCGCGCCAAGACCAAGGAAGGCTCGCTGCAGGTCGAGTTGGCGCATCTGAACTATCAGCGCAGCCGCCTCGTGCGGTCATGGACGCATCTGGAGCGTCAGCGCGGCGGCTTCGGCTTCATGGGCGGCCCCGGCGAAACCCAGATCGAAGCCGACCGCCGTATGATCGGCGAACGCATCACGCGCCTTGAGACCGAACTGAAGAAAGTGCAGGCGACGCGGCGTCTGCATCGCGCCGGACGCCAGCGCGTGCCGTACCGCGTGGTGGCGCTGGTCGGCTACACCAACGCCGGCAAATCGACGCTGTTCAACCGCCTGACGCGCGCCGAGGTGCAGGCGGCAGATATGCTGTTCGCGACCCTCGATCCCACCTTGCGCGCCTTGAGCCTGCCGCATGGTGGCAAGGCGATGCTGTCCGATACCGTGGGCTTCATCTCCGACCTGCCGACCATGCTGGTGGCGGCGTTCCGCGCTACGCTGGAAGAGGTGATCGAGGCCGACGTCATCCTCCACGTGCGCGACATCTCGCACGAGGATGCCGAGGCGCAGGAGCGCGACGTCGATCATGTGCTGCGTCAGCTCAACATCGACCCGGAGAAGGGCCATCACCTGATCGAAGTCTGGAACAAGATCGACCGCTTCAGCCCGGAGGAGCGCGAGAACCTCGCGCGCATCGCCGCGCGGCGGCCGGCCGATCAGCCGGCGCTGTTGGTTTCGGCGGAAACCGGCGAGGGCGTCGATACGCTGCTCGCGGCGATCGAGGATCGCCTCGCCGCGACCCGCATCACCCTCGACCTGTCGATCGATGCCGGCGACGGCTCGGGCATCAGCTGGCTGCACCGCAATTCCGAGGTGCTGGACAAGCAGCTCGCGGACGGCCGCTATCTGATGACGGTGCGGGTCGACGAGACTAAGCGCGACATCGCCATCGACCGCTTCGGCGCGGTGCCCCGCGCGCCGTAGGTCTGTTACGAAGGCGCCCCGGATGCTGCGCAGCGCACAGCGAGGCGCGGCGTCGCGCCCGGGACACACTCAATCTTCCAATCTTCGGAACGCGCGCAAGCACGCTCCTCAGGATGAGGCTACGACCTCTCAGCGCGCTTCGCCTCGTTCCACAGCGCGTCCATTTCCTCCAGCGTCGAGTCGCCGAGCGCGACGCCGCGCCTCGCCAGCGCCTGCTCGATATAGCCGAAGCGCCGCTCGAACTTCACATTGGCGGCGCGCAGCGACATCTCGGGATCGGCCCCCGCATGGCGCGCGAGGTTGACCACGGCAAACAACAGATCGCCGGTCTCCGAGGCAATCTCGCTGGCGTCCTTGCGATCGAGCGCCGCTTCGATCTCATCGGCTTCCTCGCGGATCTTGCTCAGCACTGCGCGCGGATCGTTCCAGTCGAACCCGACGCTCGAGGCGACGCGTTGCAGGTCGAGCGCATGCGCGAGCGCCGGCTGGCCGGCTTTGACCTTGGCCAGCAGCGAGGAGGGCGCTGGCTGCGCATGCCGCGCGGCACGCTCGGCTTTTTCCTCCGCCTTGATCCGTTGCCAGGATTGCTTGACCTCGTCCGGCGACAGCCGCCCGGCCTGCTCGCCGAACACATGCGGATGCCGCCGCACCATCTTGCTGACGATCGCGTCCACCACGTCTCCAAAGGCAAACGCGCCCTGTTCCTCTGCCATGCGTGCGTGGAACACCACCTGCAGCAACAGATCGCCGAGTTCTTCTTTCAGATCGGCCATATCGTCGCGGGCGATGGCATCCGCGACCTCATAGGCCTCCTCGATGGTGTAGGGCGCGATGGTCGCGAAATTCTGTTCCAGATCCCACGGACAGCCGGTGCCGGGCGTGCGCAGCGCCGCCATGATTTCAAGAAGACGCGAAATATCGCGGGAGGACGTCGTCATGCGGGCACCCGACCGGTTGAAAGCAATTTTGTCTCTCTATGCCGCATGCCGGGGCAGCCAGACAGCCCAAACCTGCGCTCATCCCCCGGAATGCCGCCGCAATTGCCGGTTGGCCGCGGCTGCGGCGGGTGTTACATGGCGCGGCCATGAGTGATCAGATCAAAACGCGTCAGCAAAGCGGCGAGGCCGCGCTTGTACTGTTTTCCGGCGGCCAGGATTCCGCGACCTGCCTTGCGTGGGCACTGTCGGAGTTCGACCGCGTCGAGACCGTCGGCTTTTCCTACGGCCAGCGCCACCTTGTCGAACTCGACTGCCGCGACCGGCTGATCGACGGCATGAAGGACATGCAGCCGGGCTGGCGCGCGAAGATCGGCGAGCGCCATACGCTCGACATCCCCACGCTCGGCGAATTGTCCGACACCGCGCTGACGCGCGACATGGCGATCGAAATGGGAGAGGGCGGCCTGCCCAATACCTTCGTGCCCGGCCGCAATCTGTTGTTCCTCACCTTCGCGGCGGCGCTGGCCTACCGGCGCGGCATCCGCCACATCGTCGGCGGCATGTGCGAGACCGACTTCTCCGGCTATCCGGACTGCCGCGACGTCACCATCAAGGCGCTCAACGTCGCGCTCAATCTCGGCATCGCGCGCAATTACGAATTGCATACGCCGCTGATGTGGCGCGATAAGGCCGCGACCTGGCAACTGGCCGAGCAGCTTGGCGGCAAGGCACTGGTCGATCTGATCGTCGAGCAGTCCCACACCTGCTATCTCGGGGAACGCGGCGAGCGCCATGATTGGGGATTCGGTTGCGGCGAATGCCCGGCCTGTCAGTTGCGCGCCAAAGGCTGGAATGAGTATGCTTCCGGGAAACCGGCGCAGACGTGACCAGCCCTCGCTGTTCGCCGTGCGCAACGCTCGGGCGGAACTGATGGCGCGGATTATCGTCAACGACGGCTCCGGAAAGCCGCGCCAGCGGAGGCGGGCGCAACTCGCGCTCGCAGGTGCCCTGGCCGCGCTTTGCCCATGTTGCGATGACGCCCAGCATCGCCAGCGCCGCCGACAAGGACGAGGCGGCAAGCACACCGAATATCTATCTCGATCTCTCGACCGCCTACGCCAAGGTGCCGGCCAACACACTGCTGCTCGGCTTCCGCAGGGCGTCTCGCTCGAGGCGGCATGGACGCCGGCGCCGGTCGTGCAGTTGACGCTACACACGCCGCTTTAGGCGGTGAGAAACTGAAATCCGCGGCTCCGCGTTATTTCAGCAGGTCTAAGGTTTCCTGCCGCGGATGCTGCTTGCGCCACTCGCGCGGCACCATGAAAGTGCCGCTCCAGATGCCGCGCTTGGCGAGCCTCGCCTCCATCTCCTCGGCCTGATAGGTGTGCGCCCGGTTCGCTATCACCGCCCAGCCCCGACGCACGATCCAGGAGTTGATGTTGGAGCCGTCGGGCAGGGAGCAGGTGGCCAGCACCCGCTGATAGTAGTCGCGGCCGTGCGGCTGGCAGGTCACGATATGGCCGCGCAGATGCTTCTGGAGTTCGGCCGTGGCCGCCTCGCCGCAGGACCAGGATTTCTGCTGCGCGTTTTCGCAGGTCTGCTCGAGCTCCGGCGCATCGATATCGAGCAGCCGGATCCGGCTATTGAAGATGCGGATGGTGTCACCATCGGCGACACTGGCGAAGCCGCTGATCGGCGCATCGGGCGGACGGAACAGGCGGTCATAGGTAAAGTATGAGAGCGAGCCGATCAGGGCGATCAGTAAGGCGATCCAGCGGGCGGTATCCGATCCTCGTCCGAGTGGGCGGCTGGGTCGTCTGTTGGTCACCGGGAATCCTGTCGAGTGGTTGCGAAAGCGGCGCGACGTTGGGGCAACGCGCCGCGGCGTTCAAGGCCGGCTGTGGACGGCTGCCGTTGGTGTCGCAGGCCAGCCCGTTTGAAAAGACCCGGCCAGCGCCCGGAGGGACGCCACCAGAACGGCTCGGAGGCAGTGTTGCTCCCCACATAAGATCGACGTGAAATCGAGAATCCTCAAGGTTTTTCAAGGTGGTTTTTCCTCATAGAAAGACGTGAATTCTTACATAAGACCGTCCTAACCGAGGGTTTTCCTCCCATAAGATCATCGCGCTTCTGAAATCGCGAAATCCTCGCGATTTCAGGCGTCAGAAGCGGAGCGATGGCGCCAATGAAAAATCTGAGGGCATGAGAGCGTAGTCAGGGCCGAACTTATGCCCCGGGGCGAACCTGCAATCGCGATGGAAACGCCAGTTTCGAATGGAGAAGCAGGGATTTCCGGCGTATCGACGCTAGTCGATTGTCTAGCCGTCTCAAACGATGGCTTTACCAGCCCGCAGGGCAAAGGATCGGCTCCGACCAATCCTCCAAGGGTGAAAGACACGGGGCGCACACGAACGAAACAATGTCCACCAACCCACTCTCCAGATCGGCATGCGATACACTTATGCTGATCCAGGATTTTGTCGGCGCAAACTCTCTCGCACGGAGACCGACCATGCCGCTTCTAACAACAAAAGCAAGTGTATGACGCCAAAGGTCGTCGAACTTGTCATTCCCGGATATTCTACTGCTGCTTCATACTACTCCGCTATCATCCGCCCCACATCGGCTTCGTACGGATATTCCTGTGCCACGACGAAACCTGCGGCACTCGTGCCGGGCATGATCTCAAAACGTAGATCAAACTCGATCATCGTAGAGGCGAGTTGCTTCAGCACATCTGCATCACCCTGGATCTTTGCCGTTCCGTCCGCGATCTGGGCCTCAAACGTCTTCGCCCCCATCATTGTGTGCTCCAGATCACTACGATTGATTGTGAGGGCGAGGTCGGGTTTGTCAGCGAGGAATCCCTTGATGTTCGTAAGCGTTGCATTATCCATCTCAACGATGAATTTCTCGCCGTTGTCGGGCGTCACAAGGTTGATTGTGAACTTCATTCCATCTGCCTTGCGGCTGTCCATGCGGATACCAAGGAAGTTAAGGAATAATTCGGTAGACATTGCACGTACCACGTCAGGGCTGGTTGAACTGGCCGTTTGCCCCTGGGGAATTCCGGTGCGGAGTTCGTAGGCTCCAGCGAGAAAAGAGTTTCGGAGGCCAGGGTTTTCTTGCTGGTAGCCGATCTGCTCGAAAATATCCGCCAGCAGATCCTTTGCGGGCTGGTTCTGTGGCTGAGCCTGAACGAGCTTGTTCACAATCTCCGAGGCCAAAAGATATTTCCCCTCATTATGCAGATGCTGTCCCCGGGCCATGATTTTTTCGGCGCCGCCCATCATCTCGACATACAGCGGCGCGGAGTCGCGGGGCGAGAGCGGAATCAGCGTTGTCGGGTTGCAATCCCAGAAGCCGAGGTAGCGCTGGATGACGCCGCGGCTATTGTGCTGGGGAGAGCCGTGATAGCCGCGGCAGTCCCATTTGGATTGCAGGCCCTTCGGCACTTCATAGACGTTGTGAATCTCGTTAATCGTCACTCCCTGGTTCGCGAGGTGCAGGACCTGATTGTTCATGTGAGCGTAGAGATCGCGCTGGCCACGCAGAATTTCCTGTATCCTAGCGTTGCCCCACCGCGGCCAGTGGTGAGACGCGAACATCACTTCAGCCTCGAGACCAAATCGGTAAAGTGCTTCGCCAATATGCTTCGACCAGTTCAGCGGATCGCGCACCGGGGCGCCGCGCAAAGTGTAAATGTTGTGCAGCGACGCGATGACGTTTTCGGCCATCCACAATGCTTTCATGTCGGGAATGTACGTGTTCATCTCGCGCGGCGCTTCGGTGTTCGGAGTGTTCTGGAAGATCATCCTGAGGCCGTCGACTTCGAATTCCTCGATAGGCTTTTCGACATAGCGGGTGGGTGCTATCAGTCCCGGCGCGCCGGCTGATACCGCCTGGCCAAGACCCTGGCCGACATAGCCGTGCGGATCGGCAGGCAACAGCAAGCCATATTGAAAAAACAACCGCCAATTCATGGCATTGCCGGCATAGACGTTTTCGGAGACGGTGAACTGCATAAAGTCGACAGGCGCGATGAGGGGGACCCTGCCGGACCTCACATCGGCTTCGGCGATGATGCCGCGTACGCCGCCCCAATGATCAGCATGCGTGTGAGAATAGATTACGGCCGAGACGGGAAGGCCCTGGCCGACGTGTTGCTGGAACAGCTTCCATGCCGCGCGAACAACTTCACTGGTCACCAAGGGATCAAAAACGATCCAGCCGGTTTTGCCGCGCACGAAGGTGATGTCGGAAAGATCAAAGCCGCGTACCTGGTATATGCCGGGGATTACCTCGTAGAGCCCGTAATTGTTGTTCAACTTGGACTGTCGCAACAGCGAGGGATGAATGCTGTCGAAGTCGTCTTGCTTGTCCAGGAACTGAAAGCGCTCCATATCCCAAGCAACGTGGCCGGCGTCCGCCAGGATTTTGAGATCTTTCATCGGAGCGATAAGCCCCCTTTTTTGCTCATCGAAGTCTCTTGCGTCTCCGAAGGGGAGGCGTTCGCGCGCTTGCTTGAGCACATCCAAAGTAAATTTTGAGGGTGCTTTGCCCTTTGGATGGAAGTGCCCTGCCAAGGGAGCCGCCGCTCTTTGTGCTCGGGCAGGGCTGGTGTCCAACGCCAAGTGACCGCCAACCGCGAATGCAGTGCCTACCGCAGGAATCGCCGTTACAAACTCTCGCCTGGTTGTCATGGCTCTCCAACTTTTGTTGGTGCCTTAAACAGAGGCGGATCAGGCTAGTCCTGCAAACGGTTCGCAATGTTGAGCTAAGTCAACGCGGCTCTATCAAATGTCGGCTCATGACCCGTAGCGGCCATTCTGTTGGTCGCCGCGTCGTCCGCATGGCAAAGCGAACTAGCTGCCGGACGGCTTCCGCTCGTCACCCTGAGACAGCCGGGGCAGCTGTTGCTCCCCACATAATACCGACATGAAATCCAAAATTCTCTAGGTTTTCCGTGACGGTTTCCCCCTATAAGAAAACGCGAGTCCCCACATAAGATCGACGTAACCGGGGTTTTTCCCCACATAAAGACGTCGCGCTTTTCTTGAGTAGGATTCCATCCTGCTCCCGCATCAGGCGCAGTATCGTGGTGAATCCACCAATCCGTCGGAGGGCGGGCCGCATTACGCATGAGGAAGGAAGTGGCCTTCGAACCGGTCGAGGGGCCGACCAACAACCGCATTGAATGATATTAAAGGCGGATTTGAGGGCGGGTTTGCCCGCCAGAGCAAGCCACGACTGCGATTGTAGTCATCGATAAGCGGGCCTAACCCTTGACCTGCATCAAGCGGAGATTGCCCAATGGCCCCATTTTAGGATTCCGAATAGAGGAGGAGGCCAAAATGAAGCTTCCGATCGCGTTATCGGTGCTGCTGACAATTGGGTTCGTGGCAGCAAGCACTGAACAGGCCAGCGCCGTGGTGTACTGCCAATACGTTGGGTATCCGGCCGGGTGCGTCGTAAGGCCGGGCGTCGTGCTGCGGCCGCGGCCGGTGGCGCGCGCCGTGGCGACCCCTGGCGTTGGTGCCCGTGGTGCTGGAGTGCGGCCTGGAACACCGATGAATCGCGGCGGTCCGGTTAATCGAGCCGGTAGGCGCTGACAAGCCATGGTCCGAGAGTTGAAGAAGGGGATGTCCATCCGTTTGGGCACCCCCGAGCGAAGACCTGACCTATTCGCTTTAAGCCAGCGATACGCGGTGACGTTGCCCGCAGGTTTTATCCAGTTCTGAGTTCGCTCTGGCGGTTGGATTTGCCGGTGTGGGCGGTGGGAGCGTCGGGAGCTGGCGCGGAGCCGATCAGCTTGCGCAGCGCCAGAAGCAGCCCGGACCATCCCAGTTCCGGTCAATCTCTAATTCGCATAAGGTATATTATGGAATATAATTAGATTGGATTTTTCAGATATTTGGAGAGAAACTCGATCAGATTACATCAGCTTTGTGCCAAGAAACCGCCTCTACGGCCCGCCAGATTATCCTATGTGATGTCGCAGCGGCGCTGGATTGTTGCTGCGCGACTCCACTATCGTGTATTGCCCATCCGCTGGGGAAAGCCATGAGCACCGCGCCCGGACCTTACGATACCGGCCTCGATAAGACGCCAGCCAACTTCGTGCCGCTGTCGCCAATCAGTTTCCTGGCGCGCACCGCCAGCGTCTATCCGGACCGCGTCAGCACCGTTTATGAGGACCGGACCTTCACTTGGGCCCAGACCTTTGAGCGCTGCCGGCGTCTGGCGTCCTGGCTGGCGCAGCACGGCATCAGCCGTGGCGACACCGTCGCGGCCATGCTGCCGAACGTGCCGGCGATGAACGAACTACATTTCGCGGTACCGATGACCGGCGGCGTCATCAACGCGCTCAATATCCGGCTCGACGCCAGCGCGCTCGCATTCATGCTGGAGCATGGCGGCGCCAAGGTGCTGCTGGTCGATCCGGAGTTCAGCGGCGTGATCACCGAGGCGCTGCGGCTGATGAAAACCCCGAAACCGATCGTGGTCGATGTCGATGACGCGTGGTTTTCCGGCGGCAACCAGATCGGCGAAATCGAATACGAAGACGCGCTCGCATCGGGCGATCCGCAGTTCGCCTGGACGCTGCCGGCCGACGAATGGGACGCCATCGCGCTGAGCTACACCTCCGGCACCACGGGCGATCCCAAGGGCGTGGTCACGCATCATCGCGGCGCCTACATCAACGCGGTGAGCAACGGCCTCGCCGGCAATCTCGGCCTGCATCCGATCTATCTGTGGACGCTGCCGATGTTTCATTGCAACGGCTGGTGCTTCATCTGGACCATGGCCGCGACCGCCGGCGTTAACATCTGCCTGCGCAAGGTCGATCCTGCGAAGATCTTCCCGCTCTTCGAGCGCCGTCAGGTCACCCACATGTGCGGCGCGCCGATCGTCTACAACATGCTGATGAACGCGCCCGAGGCGCGTGTCGCCAAGTCCCAGGGCCATGTCGTCGGCCTGATCGCGGGCGCCGCGCCGCCGGTCGCGATCCTGGCCGGCGCGGAGAAAATCGGCATCCGGCTCACCCATGTCTACGGCCTCACCGAGACCTACGGCCCCGCCTCGTTCTGCGCCGAACAGACCGGCTGGAACGATCTGACGATTGAGGATCGCGCGCAACTGACGCGGCGGCAGGGCGTGAGCTATCCGCTGCAGGAAGCGATCACCGTACTCGATCCCAAAACCATGCAGCCGGTGCCGCATGACGGCGAGACCGTCGGCGAGGTGATGTTCCGCGGCAATATCGTGATGAAGGGCTATCTGAAGAATCCGGAGGCCACCCGCAAAGCCTTCGCCGGCGGCTGGTTTCACACCGGCGATCTCGGCGTGGTCGATCAGGACGGCTACGTCATCATCAAGGACCGCTCCAAGGACATCATCATTTCCGGCGGCGAAAACATCTCCTCGCTGGAAGTGGAGGACGTGCTCTACAAGCATCCCGCTGTGCTGTTCGCCGCCGTGGTGGCCAAGCCGGACGACAAATGGGGCGAGGTCCCCTGCGCGTTCGTCGAGCTGAAAACCGGGGCGACGACCAGCGAGAGCGAGATTCTCGCCTACTGCCGCGAGCGGCTGCCGGGCTTCAAGGCGCCGAAAGCCGTGGTGTTCGGCACGATTCCGAAGACATCGACCGGCAAGATCCAGAAATTCGTGCTGCGCGAGCAGATGCAGTCCGCCAAGGCGATTTCAGCGTAAGGCATTGGACAACTCCTCATCCTGAGGAGCATCGCATCGTAGCCAAGTTTACGCAGGCTACGCCTGCTATGGCGATGCATCGCGAAGGATGAGGCCGAGTGCGTCCCGGGCGCGATGCAGCGTTCAACGCTGCTTCGCAGAACCGGGACCATTCCACATGCAGAGCCTGGAACGGCGCCTGATCAGCAGCGCACCGCTACGCGCTGCGCGGCATCCGGGACTCCTTTATGCCACGCCTCATGGTTCGAGACGGCGCTTCGCGCCTCCTCACCATGAGGAGTGAAGCGCAGCGATCAGTTATCCGCCAACGTTAGCCGCATGCCGTCGAACGCCGGCACGACGTGCGCCGGCAGCTTGTGCCGCAACACCTCGTAGTCGAGATCGGCGTGCATGTTGGTGATCACCGCCCGCCTCGGTTTGAACCGTTCAATCCAGCCCAGCGCATCAGCGACGCTGAAATGACTGGGATGCGGCGCATAGCGCAAGCCGTCGATGATCCACAGATCGAGACCCTCGAGCGCCGGCCAGCTCTCAGCCGGAATATCGTTGGCATCGGGCATGTAGGCGGCATTGCCGATGCGATAGCCGAGCGCCGGGATGTTGCCATGCTGCAGCCAGAACGCGGTGAGGGAGAGCGGACCGCCCTTCCCCTCGATGATCTTGGTGTCCCCCGCCTCGACATCGAAGCGGTCGAGGATCGGCGGATAGCCGCTGCCGGGCGGCGATTTGAAGCAATAGCCGAAGCGGGCGACGATGTCGGTCGCGGTCGATTGATTGAGATAGACCGGCACGCGGCGGCGCTGGTGCATTACCACGGAGCGCAGATCGTCGATGCCGTGGGTCTGGTCGGCGTGCTCGTGGGTGAGGAATACCGCATCGACATGATCGACATTGGCGTCGATCAACTGTTCGCGCAGGTCGGGCGAGGTATCGATCACCACGCGCGTGATGCCGTTTTCCGATTGCCGCTCGGCCATCAGCGAGCAGCGGCGGCGGCGGTTCTTCGGATTGGCTGGATCGCAGGCGCCCCAGCCGAGCGCCGGGCGCGGCACGCCGGCGGACGAACCGCAGCCGAGAATGGTCAGAGTCACGCTCATGCCGCTGCCGGACCTCGCGGCACCTTGTCGAAGAAACGATAGAAATTATCGGTGGTCTGGCGCGCGATCTCCTCGAGCGACACGCCGCGCACCTGCGCCAGCACCTTCGCCGTCTCGACGACGAATGACGGCTCGTTGCGCTTGCCGCGGAATTTGCCCGGCGCGAGGAACGGCGCATCGGTCTCGACCATGATGCGGTCCGCCGGAAGCTCGGCGGCAAGATCGCGGATCGCCTGCGAATTCTTGAAAGTAAGGATGCCGGTGAAGGAGATCGACAGCCCGTGTGCGATCGCCTTCATCGCCAGATCGCGGCCGCCGGTGTAGCAATGCAGCACCGCGCGGAACGGCCCTTTCGCCATCTCCTCGTCGAGAATGCGGCCGCAATCCTCATCCGCCTCGCGGGTGTGGATCACCAGCGGCAGGCCGGTGACGCGCGCCGCCGCGATATGGGTGCGAAAGCCCCGCTCCTGCGCCTCGCGCGAGGAGTTGTCATAGAAATAATCCAGCCCCGCCTCGCCCAGCGCCACGGTTTTCGGATGCCGCGTCAGCGCAATCAGTTCGTCGGCGGAGATGCCGTCTTCCTCGTCGGCCTGATGCGGATGGGTGCCGACCGAACAGTAGACATTCGGAAATCGCTCGGCGATTGCCTGCAGCGCCGCGATCCGCCGCACCCGCGTCGAGATCGTGACAATGCGCTCCACTCCCGCCGCCTCGGCGCGCGCAACAATGCCGTCGAGATCGTCGGCGAAGTCCGGAAAATCGAGATGGCAGTGGCTGTCGACGAGCATCAGGCTTTCACCGCGGCTGAATCGACCGGCTCGACATAACGCGGGAACACCGGCGTCGGCGGCGGAAGCTGCGTGCCGGCCTTGATGCGGGTTGCCAGCGCCGCGAAGTCGCGCGCGTCGGCCGGAATGGCCAGAATGTCGAGCATCTTCGTCATCGCCTCCGGCATCGCCGGCTGCGCCAGAATGGCAATCTGGCGCACCACCTCGGCGGTGACATAGAGCACCGTCTTCTGCCGCGCCGGATCGGTCTTGGCCAGTACCCACGGCGCCTCGCCCGCGAAATAGCGGTTGGCCTCCGCCACCACGGCCCAGATCGCATTCAGCGCCTGATGGATCTGCTGCGTCGCCATCGCCTCGCGCGCCTGCGCCAGCATGGCGTCGGCCTGCGCCAGAATGGCCTTGTCGTTGTCGCTGAACGCGCCCGGCTCCGGCAGCACGCCGCCATGCTGCTTGCCGATCATCGACAGCGAGCGTTGCGCAAGGTTGCCAAGATCGTTGGCGAGATCGGCGTTGGTGCGCGCCACAATCGCCTCGTGATTATAGTTGCCGTCCTGCCCGAACGGCACCTCGCGCAACAGGAAGTAACGCAACTGATCGACGCCGTACTGATCCGCCAGGTTGAACGGATCGACCACGTTGCCGACCGACTTCGACATCTTCTCGCCGCGGTTGAACAGGAAGCCGTGAGCGAACACGCGCTTCGGCAGCGGAATGCCAGCCGACATCAGGAACGCGGGCCAGTAGACCGCATGGAAGCGGATGATGTCCTTGCCGATGATGTGCAGGTCCGCCGGCCAATAATGCCAGTTGGCATCGTTCTCATCCGGAAAGCCGACACCGGTGATGTAGTTGGTCAGCGCATCGACCCAGACATACATCACATGCTCGGGATCGTGCGGCACCTTCACGCCCCAGTCGAACGTGGTGCGCGAGATCGACAGATCCTTCAGCCCGCCTTTGACGAAGGACACGACCTCGTTCTTGCGTACGTCGGGTCCGATGAAATCCGCCTGCTGCTCGTAGAGCGCCAGCAATTTGTCCTGATAGGCGGAGAGCTTGAAGAAATAGCTCTTCTCCTCCACCCACTCGACCGGCGTGCCCTGCGGTCCGCGCCGCACGCCATCCTCGCCGACCGTGGTCTCGTCCTCGGCGTAATAAGCTTCGTCGCGCACCGAGTACCAGCCGGCATAGCTGTCGGGATAGATGTCGCCGTTCGCCTGCATCCGCCGCCAGATTTCCTGCGTCGACTCGTGATGCTGGCGCTCAGACGTGCGGATGAAACGGTCGTAGGAGATGTTGAGGCGCTGATCCATGTCCTTGAACCGCGCGGCGTTGCGCGTGGCGAGATCGGCTGGCGTCATGCTCTCCTTCTGCGCGGTCTGGATCATCTTCAGGCCGTGTTCGTCGGTGCCGGTCAGGAAGAACACATCCTTGCCGTCGAGGCGCTGGAAGCGCGCCAGCGCGTCGGTGGCGATCGCCTCATAAGCGTGGCCGATATGCGGCACGCCGTTCGGATAAGCGATCGCGGTGGTGATGTAGAACGCGTTGCGCGCCGGAGCGGTCGCGGCGGGTGCCGGCTTCGCAGCGACCTGCGGCTTGCGCGGCGCTTTCACAGGCGCGGGCTTTGCCTTCACCGGCGCGGCCGGCGACTTGGCCTTCGGCGTCACCGCCTTTTTGGCCTTTGAAGAAGGCGGCTTAGATGAAACTGTTTTGGCGGAGGGTGCCTTGCGAGCTTTCGCAGGCTTGTTTTTCGCAGCCGCCTTTGTCTCGCGCTTCTTGGCGGCGGTCTTTTTGGTGCCTGCCGTCTTTCGTTTCGCGACGGCTTTCTTCGCCGTTTTCTTGGCCGTTTTCTTGGCAGCCTTCCTGGCGGTTTTCCGCACGGCCTTCTTCGCGGCTTTCTTCACCTTCTTCGCCGTGGAGGCCTTGCGGCCGCGCGCCTTCGAGGCAGCAGCGGCGCGCTTGGGCGCACGCGCCTTCTTGACCGTCTTCTTCTTCGACTTGGCTGCCTTGGCCATCACGCTTCCTTCACGTTTCGCAACAATGCCGATGGGATCGCAATCGCAGGTGGGCGCTCCAGACCGGCGGGTGATTTATATTCAGCAAGCCCGCGACGGAGAACTCGCGGTGGCCTCTGCCAGCATGCCGAAGACCGAGAAAACCAGCGGTTTTCGCTCCAGATTGAACGCCTCGGTCTCGCGCGCGGACTGATTGATCTTTTCCCATACCTCCGCAAGGCGCGCAAGGCGCGGCAGGTTCGCCTGCAAATCCGGCGCGCGCAGATGCGACGTCAGCCAGTGATCCACGGTATCGATGAAGGTGCGCAAGGCGACGCGGTCGTTCAGCGGCAGCGCATCGCCCAGCGCATGCAGCGCGCGCGGATCGACATGCGGCAGAGTCTCAAGCAGCGCAGCAGTGCGGTGATGCAGCCCGAGCGCATCGCCGCCCAGCAGCGCCAGCGTCCGCGCTACGCTGCCCTCGCCCGCCTCCGCCGCCTCGCGTAATTCCGCATCATGCGCATTGCGCTCGGCCGCCTGCGCGGCGGCGAGAATGACGTCGCTCGCCGCCAGCGGCCGCAGCATCAGCTTGCGACAGCGCGACTGAATGGTGGCCAGCACACGCGAGGGCGCGTGGCTGATCAGCAGAAACAGCGAGCGCGACGGCGGCTCTTCCAGAATTTTCAACAGCGCATTGGAGGCGTTGGCGTTGAGTTCGTCCACGGTATCGACAATGCAGACCCGCCAGCCCGCGACGGCAGCGGTCGAGCCGAAAAACGAAATCGTCTCGCGCAATTCATCGACGGTGATGACGCTGCGCATCACGCCCTTATCGTTGGTGGTGCGCTCCAGCGTCAAGAGGCCGCCATGGCTGCCCGCCACGACCTGACGCACCACCGGATGATCGGGATCAAGATTGAGACTGGTGGCGCGCTGAACCGCCGGCAAGGACGGCTCGGGATGGGCGAGCACGAACTTCGCCATGCGATAGGCCAGCGTCGCCTTGCCGATGCCCTGCGCGCCGCCGATCAGCCAGGCGTGCGGAATCTGACCGCTCTTATAGGCACTCAGCAGTGTCGCCTCGGCCGCCGCGTGGCCGTAAAGCCGCGCGGTGTCGCGCGGCGAGGGAATGGCTGTCTCGCTCTCGGCCTGACGCGTGCTCATGCGCGCACCGGCTGATTGGCGCTACTCTTGTTGAGCAACCGCTCCTGCACCGCCGCCCACACCCGCGCCGCGACCGTATCGGCATCGGCGTTGGCGTCGATCAGCACGCAGCGTTGCGGTTCGTCAGTCGCAAGTTGCTGATAGGCCGCGCGCAGCTTCTCATGGAAGCCGAGACTTTCCTGCTCGAAGCGATCCGCAATCGCCTTGCCGCGGCGCTTGATCGCCCGCCGCAACCCGACCGCGACCGGCACGTCGAGGATCAGCGTCAGGTCCGGCTTCAGTTCGCCGATGGTGACGCGCTCCAGCTCCTTGATCAGCATTGGGTCGACCTTGCCGAGCTTGCCCTGATAGACCTGCGTCGAATCGGTGAAGCGGTCGCACAGCACCCAGATGCCGCGCTCCAGCGCCGGCTTGATCACCTGATGGACATGATCGTCGCGCGCCGCTGCAAACAGAAGCGTTTCGGCATCGCTGCCGAACGCCTTCCCCACGCCCGACAACAGCACATGGCGGATGATCTCCGCGCCGGGCGAGCCGCCCGGTTCGCGCGTCACGATAGTGCGCACGTCGGTGTTGTTGAGGCGATCCGCCAGAATCTGGATCTGCGTCGACTTACCGGAGCCCTCACCGCCCTCGAAGGTGATGAAGCAGCCCTTCGCTGCCGCTACGGACGAGTCCATGCCGGTCATCGTCACAGCTTCTCCACGCCCGCGCGCAGGAGGCCGATCATGAGTTCGCTCGCGCCATCGATCGCGCGCTGCGTGGTCGAGCCACGGCCGATGTCCTCGGCGGCGCGCAGCGGCATCTCAAGCGCAAGATTCTGGCCGCGCCAGACCTTGAGCACGCCGACCTGTTGGCCGCTTGCGATCGGTGCGCGCACCGGCCCTTTGTAGATAATGCGGGCGACCAGCTTGTCGGAGCCGTTCCGCTGCACCATCACCTTGACCGGCTCGCCGGCGCTCAGTTTCACCGAGCCGGCGTCGCCGCCAAACACCTTGGCGTAGCCGATGGTCTGGTCGGCCGCGAACAGCGTGCGGGATTCGAAATTGCGGAAGCCCCATTCCAGCAGCCGCTTGGCGTCCGCCGCGCGATCAGCGGCATCCTCGAGACCGTTGACCGCGACGATCAGGCGCAGCCCGCCCTGCACCGCCGAGCCGACCATGCCGTAGCCGCCTTCCTTGGTGTAGCCGGTCTTGAGGCCGTCAGCGCCATCGAGCGAGTTGAGCAGCGGATTGCGATTCTGCTGGCGGATCTTGTTCCAGATGAACTCGCGCTCGCCGAACAGTTTGTAGAATTCCGGATAGGTCAGGATGAGGTGCCGCGAGAGACTGGCCAACTCGCGCACCGACATCTTGTTGTCCGGATTGGGCAGGCCGTTGGTGTTGCCGAAGGTCGAATGCGACAGGCCAAGCTCGCGCGCGCGCCTGGTCATTCGCGCAACGAACTCGGTCTCATTGCCGGACATGCCTTCGGCCAGCGCGATGCAGGAGTCGTTGCCGCTCTGGATGATCGCGCCGTGCAGGAGATTGTCGACGCTGACGCGGCTGTTGAGCTCAGCGAACATGGTCGAACTGCCAGAGGGTGCGCCGCCCCGCCGCCACGCGTTCTCGCTGATCTTGTATTCGTCGGTGAGCTTGACCTCGCCCTTGGCGATAGCGTCGAACACCACCTCCACGGTCATCAGCTTCATCATGCTGGAAGGCGCCAGCAACTGGTCGGCATTCTTCTCGAACAGGATGCTGCCGGCCTTCGCCTCGATCAGGATCGCGGTCGGCGCATCGATGTCGAGCCCGCCCTCCTCCTTCTTGGCGCCTTGCACGCTGTTGTTGGCGGCATACGCCGCCCCGCCAGCGGCGAGCCCGAGGATCACGAGGACGGCCGCAAGCCCGCGCCACCATGACATGGCCGGGCGCCTCGACGTCACATACCTTGATGAGATCGCTGCCATTCTTCGATTCCTGAGAACGGCGTTGTAACAGTTGAAACAGGCCCGAACAACGCAAGGCTGGGCTCGTTCCGGCAGGGCCCGGGCATCAACCGTGGAGAAGCATGGATGGGGCCGTTACGGGCTCAGTAAAGGCCGCGCGACAGCGGATTGCCGATGGTTTCCGCGACGGCGGGACGGTACGCCTCCACCGAGCCGGCTTCCTCGCCCATCGGGGCGGCCGAGGCCGAGCGATAGCCGGTCTGGCGGACGGCGCGGCGGGCAGAGACCTCGCTGGCGCCCATTCCGGCCATATCGGCCTGAGTGGTGCCGAGGTTATAGGGCCGATCCGCGGGAAGCGGAACATCGGCGCGGGCGACACCGCCGCTCGTAGGCATCTCCGGCACGAACGGCTTGGCCGAGGCGATCCGGACAGCAGACGGCGCCGGGGCCGGCTCGCCGGTGCGCAAGGTGGCGACCAGCTGGCGGTCGTCGGAGCCCTCCAAGGGAGCGCGGCCGACATATTCGACCCGGACGCGGGCCGTACCGTTCTTGTAGAAATCGAGCAAGGTGGCGGCGTGGTGCGAGACGTCGATCACACGGTTGCCGTGATACGGCCCGCGATCGTTGACGCGCACGATCAGCGACTTGCCGTTGTTCACATTGGTGATGCGGACATAGCTCGGCATCGGCAGGGTCGGATGCGCCGCCGTCAGCGAGGTCATGTCGAAGACCTCGCCATTGGCGGTCAGGCGGCCATGGAAGTCATCGCCGTACCAGGAGGCGAGACCCTCGGCGCGGTAATTGTAATTTTCCTGCGGCACGTAGGTCCGGCCGGCGACCGTATAGGGCTTCCCGACCCGGTAGGTGCCGCCGCCCTTGGGAACCGGCTGGTCGAAATCGACCACGCGGGGGCTGGAGGAGACGCCGTATTTGGGGTCGATGCGGGAAAACTTGTTGGAGCCTGTGCAACTGGCAAGCAGCAGGCAGGCGCAGGCAAGACCCGCGAACTGCTGGCTGCGACGCACGGCCGCTTGATTGATCAACCCCATTCGGTCCCGACGCAAAATCGCCGCCGGCCGGATCGGCCGCGCTCCCCAAACATTCGTGGATCATAAACCATAGTGATCCCCTGCGGAATGGGGATACAGCCAAGTTGGTAAACCAGAAGTTCCCAAAGGCACTTGCCCGGACTCTTTCCAAGCCGTGCCCGGCGAATCGGGAGGTCGAATTCATATTGAAGCCTGCCTCCGGAAGAGACATTCTTCCTACATGTTTCCCTGACCGCAGGATGATCGAGATGACCGCCACCCTTGGCCCCATCGGTACCGTGATCGGACCGGACAGCTTTGCGATTCAGGCCCTGTTCACCGCCAAGGCGGCCGAGTGGCGCGCCGCCGGGCTGAAGGTGGTCGGCCTGATCGGCGAGGCGCACGCCCTGCCCGACCGCACCTGCACGGCGGGCACACTCCGCGACATCGTCACCGGCAAGAGCTTCTCGATGTATCTGGAGACGCCGCCGAAAGACACCTCCTGCCATCTCGACAGCGAGGGCGTGGAGAGCGCCTGCGCCAGCCTGCTGGGTCAGATTGCGGCGAGCGATGTCGTGGTGCTGAGCAAGTTCGGCAAGCTGGAAGCCCAGCATGGCGGCCTCGCCGCCGCTTTCGACGCGGCCTTCGCCGCCGGCAAGCCGGTGCTGACCACGGTCTCCGGCAAGCACCGCGACGCCTGGCGGGAGTTCGCCCCGAGCGCCGTGACCATGGCGGCGGACAAGCAGGCCATTCAGGACTGGTGGCAGACGGCGCACCGCTGACCGCGGCTCCGCTCGCACCATTAATCTCACCCCGTCCCTGATCGGTGCACGCCGGTGCGTGGCCTGCGTTGACGGCCCTGCAAGGGATTGCAATAACCAGCCCGCGTCAGCGAGCCGGAAGGGTGTCCGAGTGGTTTAAGGAACCGGTCTTGAAAACCGGCGTGCCTGCAAGGGTACCGTGGGTTCGAATCCCACCCCTTCCGCCACCATTCAAATAAAATCAATGACTTAGTCGCGGTTTTTGACCATTGTCTAACCGTTCGCATAACCAAGAAAATGGCCCGCCGTCCGAGGATGACGGGCCGATTCCGGTCAGGCCGTTGCCTGCTCAGGATCGTACCGGCCTTCGCACCTATGCACCGCGGCCAACTTATCCATCGGGGCGACAAACCGCTTCGTGCTGCCGAATACGGTGCCCATCACGACAGGCGCGCACGTTGATGCGGGATTCTCGTCATAGGGCATACGCCGCCAAGCATCTTCGTACAGCGCAGACTTTAAAGTCACCAACACCGGGCCGCCATGCTCCCGCTTCGGGTGCACACAAACAAGATCGCCTGCCTGTGGCAGCTCATCGCGCGTCAGCAAAACCAAATCGCCGTGCGAGATATCGCCCGACACGTCAGGCGCATTGACCCGCATCAGGTATTTGGGCTCGAAGGGCGGCAGTTTCTCCAGGGTTTTCACCTTGGCACCGGCCTTGCGGCGAATCTGTTTCGTCTGCTTTGTAGTTTTAGCCATTGCGCTTCCTTTCAAGCGTGGTGGTTAGAGTCTGTCGGGTGGTACCAGCACCCGGCGACTCGCCTATTGATCCACAATCCGAAAAGACGCGCAAGATAGGGCCAATGGCCCTACGTCTCTTTGGCCCAGTCAAGCATGGCGAGCGCAGCCTTCGCGTCTACACCGGCTTCCTTCGCCATCGCCAAACCCTGCACCAATGTCGCGAAGGCGCGCGCCGAACCGCCAGCATCGAAGGCTTGCGTCGGCCCCATAGTGTCGATCGAAACCTCGCCACCAAGTTTCCGGCCCGCCTCTTCCGCGAGCAATTCGGCAATCGGCTGCAAGGTCCACTGTGCTAGATGTCGTTGTGCCTCGCGTACTAGCGGTCCCTGCGCGTTGCTTGCCCACAGTGCGGGCAGAACACCGAACGCCTGCGATACGGCCTCACGCGCCGCAGCAAGCGACTCCACGGCCATTGCATCCTTCAGGTCTGGCGATAGCGACGACGGCCGCCAATCAACAGCAGGTGCAGGACCGCCGGCCGCAGTGACGGCAACGCTTTCGCGCAACAGCACGCGCCCGCGCTGTCCTCGGAAGGATCGCGCCAAGGCGGTGGAATCTGTTTCAGCCTGCTCGGGCATCGGCACGACTTGCGAACCCAACGGTGCTAGTTCGAAAACTTCCGATAGCGCAGACTCGACCGAATGCAGCATGCCAGCGGAAAGGCTCGACCTCTTCAAAGGTGCCGTACCGTAATATGGTGCTGCCGGATCGCACCCGATGCGAACATGCAGCACTTCGCCCGCAAGAGCGGTTTGCGTGGTGCCGCCACCAGCTTCCGGGATCGATACGCGATAGGCCACCGGCTCGCCGTTCTTCGTGCGCAAATCCCAATCCGAGCAAGGGATAAGGCGATCCTTAATGAGCATCACCGCTTCGCCACGCAACGCCAGCGAGCGGCCAATCAACGCCATGGTGGTGCGGTCAAGTGCATCGGTGCCGGTGACGGCAGCCATGCTGAAACCGCCCTCCCACAGGCTAACGCCCGGACCTTCGACAATCCACTCGACATCGCGCTCGCTGTATCTGTGTGCGATGTAGCTTTCCAATCGCTGCCAGACTTCCGCGCCGACCGCGGGATCGAGAACGGGATATGATGCAGGCACGCTTTCGGCCTGCCTTAGCGTTGTGGCCATCAATGCCTCCATCGATTCAGGGTGCGCACCAGGCCCGCATCAACCGGCTCGTCCGGATTCCACGAACGCGCTGCAATCTGCGCCGCGTCGTATGCTGGCCGCGTCACCAAACTAATCTCAAGGATTTCTGCCGTCTTCACGGTGCGAAGCAATCCACCGGCGCTGCGCGTAACAACGTCGCCACCAGCAGGAACGCGAAAGCCCGGTGACAAGCCTTTCGTGAGGCCATCGGCAAGCGCAGCCAACGCATCCCTCGCCCACGATGTTGAAGGCGCAACGCGCGCCTCCACGTGTAAGGCTTCATCGGAATCGCGAAGCGTCAAGCTGCCTGCTTCCGTGGAAGCAAGCGGCTTTTCGGGATCATGCCCGGCCAATAGAAACACGTTCTGGCCGGACTTCGATGCGCGAACGGAAGGCGCGCGGGCCGAAGGTTTCCCTCCGGCCGTTGCTGATTTCCGTTTCGCTATTGTAGGGGAAGGCACCACGCAAAAGCGTTGCGCCGCCTTCCGTGCGAACCTCAAACTTAAACGTGGTGCCGAAGAGCATTACTTTCCCTTACTGGATGTCGGTGATCGTGCGAACCTGCGCCGGACGCGCAATCGTCACGTCAGCGGTGAGGATTGCGGTGAGTTTCAGCGAACCCGCCGCTGCGCCCGCATAAGGATCGCGGATCAAATCGACACCGCCCCACAATCCGACGAAGGCCGGTGCAACGCCGCCTGCCGAGGTCGTCAACAGCGCGGTGCTTTCCGAAGGCGAACCGCCCGGTGCAACAAGCGCGTTGGAAGTCATCACGATGTTAGACGCGCCGACGTTCTTGACGAGTTCGATCCCACTCAGTGATGCCCGAACCGGTGTCCGCGAACGTGTCGTCAAGATCGGACCACACTTCCGGACGGATCAGCAGCTTGACGTCGATCCTTGCCGACGATAGCCGAAAGCGCCTGCCGAATTTCGCTCTGCCGGCGCTGAATCTTTACGGATTCCAACATTAAGTAATAACCTCTTTCAGTAGTGATGCCCAAGCTAGTCGGGCGGGTGATGGAAACTGCCCGCGCTCGCGAAGCGTTTCCATTAGGTGGCAGTCGCTGCACAACGTCGTTACGTTGCCCAGTTCAAAAGCTCTCTCCGGTGCTGCCGTCACCGAAACCCTATGATGAACTTCAAGCGGCCCAGCCGAACCGCACTGCATGCATTTGAATCCGTCGCGCCGTTTCGCCTGTTGCCGGATAGCGCGCCAGCGTTTGTCGTGATGAATTAGGCCCATTGTGCTGCGCGTGATTTGCGCGCCGGTTTGGCAAGTACGCGGTCGCCTTGCGCAACGGCGAGGATGGTTGCTGCGGCTGCATCGATGCGACCAAGTGAACGCGCCTTTGCAAGTTTGTGATTACCGGCTGGATCAACTAGCGTGATAGCGTCGGCGAAAGCGCTGCGCAGTAGTAGCGACGGCAAGGACTTCACGTTGCCATTGAACAACGTCTTGCGGAACCGCTCGATATCTTCCGCGCCATCCTTCCATCCGAAGCCGCGCCATATGAACGGCACGCGCGAAAGGCCTGCCTTGTTCATCGCCTCGACGAACTCGGCATGCCGGAAGCGGTCACCAACGATGCATGATATTGGGCAATCAACGCGATCGACGATGTCGGCGAGCCAAGGCCCGGCTGGCACGGTGTTTTCGCCAAGCGTGGTTAGTTCGCCGCGCTCTTTCATTTCGGTGTAGCGCGCGCCCACGCCATCGGATGCGCCGCGATCCGCAAGGCTGGGCACAGTCGGGAACGTGCCGACAGCCTCAAGACGGCCGGTCTCAGGCCAATAGAACGCAGCGGCCGACATTGAGCGCGAACCGCCAAGGTCCACTCCGAGAATACAAACACCGCGCCGGGGCGGTAATTCGCTGACCTCGGAGGCAAGCCACTCATCAACCGTGACAAGAACGGAACGGTCTTCGGTGCTGACGCGCTCATTACGATTGAGATTGCGGAAAGATGAAAGCGCCGAACCACCGCGGGCGATTGCACGTCGCCGGTGAGGCACGCCAGCGCGACGCCTGCCGAAAGTGCAGTCTTCGCGTTACCTCTGCCTATGCTAAGGCAGGCAACCATATTTTTGGGATCGAGCGCGCCGCCAATAAAATCACGCTGAAATTTCGCCAGCCGAAGCTGTTGACCGGCGAGCGGTCCCTCTGGAATTTTCAGCGTTTCAAGAAACTTGATTACCTTGTCGGCGGTCGTTTTTACCCCGGATTTTTTCGGCCGGGAGTGTGAAAGAAGCTGTTGGCCGCCGGTAGTATTGGCAGGAGGTTTTTTCGGTATTGGGACCAATAGCTTGCGCGGCCTGCCGCGCTTCTTCTCGCTCATGCAGGCGCGCTCACGCTCTGACACTGCAACTCCCACCACGCGCCTGCGGGATCGCGGCTAATCTCGGTGATCTGCCACCACTTGGATTTAATGGTGAGCGTGTCCAAGCGCAGTGGCTCGGTGCTTAGGCTGCTTGCGAGTATCTCGACCTTTGCATCGGTTCGCGGAATGCCACCGATACCAGCAGCAATGATGATTTCAGATTTTATGAATGCGATACGCTTGTCTCCGAGGGGAACGGCAGCCGGGAAGCGGCCCTCCGCGCGGTAACGATTGAGCATGGTGCGCGACAGCGAGGTGAGTTCGCAGGCGCGTTTCATGCTGACGAGCATAGGCTCGCCGGCAGACGGATTTTGAGTCACTGGGAAAGTGGTCAACTAGGTCGGACGCAAATGCGTCGAGTAGACCAAACCGCCCGGCGCGGTCGTAGACCGTTTAAAATGCCAGTCGCGGTACAGCTGTGCTGTATCGACCAATATACGCATTATCGAACATATTGTCAAGCGAATGTGGCCCGATTATTTCCCACCCGCTAGGTATTGTGCCCAGGTATCCATGAGGCGCCTGCGCTTGGTAAGCGCGGTTCCGCGCCGATAGGCCAGTTCCGTCTCATCTCCGACTTCATGAGCCAGCGCCATCTCTGCGATTTCCCTAGGGAATTTCGTACAGTCCCCCGCCCAATCCCGGAACGTGCTGCGCAGACCGTGGATGGTCGCCGCCTTGTCCGGTGACGCCAGCCGAAGGGCTTTCGTCATGGCCGTGTCGCTGATGGGCTTGCCCTCGCTACCGCCGCCGAACACGAAATCGCTCAAGGAGCGTTGGCGCATGGCCTCGACAATCTGCAAGGCGCGCGGCGCAAGCGGGACAATATGCTCACGACCTGCCTTCATCCTCGCCGCCGGGATGGTCCATGTCTTGGCCTTCGTATCGATCTCCGTGAAGGCCGCGCCGCGCACTTCGCCCGACCGTCCGGCGGTCAATGCGACGAACTCAACGGCCCGTGCCGCAACGCCTGTGGACTGGCGCAGTGCCGCCATTGTCTTGGGGGCGTCGGCATAGGCTAGCGCGGCGTGATGGCCTCGTGTCAGCTTCTGGCGCTTGGGCATCACCTTCGACAGCAAGCCCTGCCAGCGGGCCGGATTGCCCGCTGTACGCCATTCATGGGCTATAGCGTAATCGATGACGGCCTGGATGCGAGAGCGCAGCCGTGATGCTGTCTCGGGTCGCTCGGTCCAGTGCGGGACGATGCAATCCTTGACATCGCCCATCACAATATCGGCCACCGGCAAGTGGTGCAGCGGCTTGGCGTAGGTCCGCAAGGTCATCTTCCATTGCTCGGCATGCTTCGGATTTGTCCACTCCGATTCTTTGGCAGCGAGCAGCTCTTCCATGCAGTCGTAAAACGTCTTGGGGGTGATGGGGTGTCGCGCAATGCGGGGATCTTCGCCTCGCGCGAGTTGCTGGCGGATTGTGTCGGCTTTCTCTCGGGCCAGCGTCAGAGATACGGGAGCGGTGCCTTGTCCGTACCCGCCAAGCCCGATCTCGTTACGCTGAGCGCCGCGCCGGTAGATAAAGAGCCAGTTGCGCGAGCCGGTCTTCTGGACCCTGAGAAACAATCCGTCGCCGTCGCCATAAACCCCGGGCTTGGAAAGCGCCTTAATTTTGGTTTCGCTGAGCTTATTGCGGGCCATTTTCTCTGCCGGTTGTCATAACCACCATACCGGCATTATCGTCCATACCGTCAATTTACAAGGGAAATTGCCAATAAAGTCACTAAGGTTGGGTTTCCAGCGGACACCCCTTCCGCCAGAAACCTTGTGCCTCGCGCAAAATCCGCTGACGGGAAACGGTATCTTTTGCAACCAGAACACGAAGGTGTTTCCCGCAAGCGTGGGAACGTCTCGCCGAATTCACGCTAACAGCATGCTTGCGAGAATGCCCGCGACAGCGGCAGTACTGGCCAGACCGACCGGAACTGCGACCCTCGCGCCGCCAGCCCAACCGGCCATTGCGGCCTTCGAGATTGTGTTGACGGCAACCGCGATAACGATCGCTTGAGCCGCAATTGGGAGCGCAACGCTCGTGACGTCCAATCGCGCCATAGAAATCGTTACGGCGTCAACATCGGCGATTCCCGAAGCGGCGGCCACAAGCAGCACGCCAACATCTCCGAACGCATGCCGCACAAGTTCCGCCGCCAACATCACGACCGCGATGAACAGCGCCAGCTTGAGCGCTGTCCCCAATGAAAGCGGATTGGTTATTAGCAATTTGGGGTTCTCCTGCTCGCTGTTGCGCAGCAACAACAGACCGGCTCCGGCAGCCAGAACAAATGCTCCCGCCAAAAGCGGCTGCACGAGATAGGGCAACAGGGCGTCATTCAGCATCACGGCGACGACGCCGACTCTGAGCATCATCACAAACCCCGATATGAGTATTCCGGCTGCGAGCAGCCGAGCTGACGAGGGGTGCTCCTTGGCGAGCCGGGCAAAGGAAAGTGTTGTCGCGGTCGACGAGGCAACCCCTCCGGCCAGCGCCGCCATCACAACTCCAAGCCGATCGCCGAACAGGCGCACGGCGATGTACCCGCCGAAAGAGATCGCCACGATGAGTATCGCCAGTAGCCATATTTCATACGGATTGACCGCCCCCCAAGGATCAACCGCCCTGTTTGGCAGAACCGGCAGCAAAAGGAATGACATCGCCAGCAGGATGAGGACCGCACGGATCTCCTCCCAGGTCAGGGACGCAACCCACCGATGAAGCACCTCGCGCAGTGCAAGGATTCCCGTCAATGCCACGGCACCGGCGACTGCCGCGGACTGCTCGCCAATTACCGCCATTGCACCCAGCATAAAGGTGAGCATGCCGGCAATGACTGAGGTGGCGCTCATATTGCGCTCGGCCCGAGCCTCAAGCCAATGGAATGCAGCGAAAGCGATCGTAAAGCCCAGAAACACCAGACCGATGACGGCGCCACCGGCTTTCAGCCCGACAGCGCCTGCAACGCCGCCCAGCAATCCCGATATCGCAAATGTACGGAATCCCGCCGCCCGCTGATGGTCCTCTTCATCGCGCGTGCGCCAGCCCCGTTCGAGCCCGACAAGCAGGCCGATGGCAAGCGAAATTGCTAGGCGACCAAGAATCTCTATCTGATCCATGTAACAAGCCTACACAATCCGACAGAGCTTGCGAAATATAGAGCGCTCACGAGCACAACAGCGATCTCGCCCGCGTTTCCCCTTCCGCCTATTGGGATTGCTCGGCCGCGCAGCCTTGGAGATCGTAATTTCCGCTTCGGTGCTGATCGCAGCGCGGATGCGGGCTAGCGAAAACGCTCAAGCGCAATCGCCGTGGCCTCGCCACCGCCAATGCAAATGGCAGCGACGCCGCGCGTCAGATCGCGGCGCTCCAAAGCACCAAGCAGCGTCACCAGGATCCTTGCGCCGGACGCGCCGATCGGATGACCAAGCGCGCATGCGCCGCCATGCACGTTGACCTTGTCATGGGGCAGATCGAGGTCCCTCATCGCCGCCATTGTAACGACCGCGAACGCCTCATTGATCTCGAACAGATCGACATCGGAAACGGCCCAGCCCGTGCGCGTCATTAATTTCCTGATGGCGCCAATGGGCGCGGTCGGAAACCGGCTTGGCGCATCGGCGAAAGAAGCATGTCCACGAATTGCCGCGAGTGGCGCAATGCCACGCCGCTCGGCTCCCGACAAACGCATCAGAACAAGAGCCGCCGCACCATCCGAGATGGACGAGCTATTGGCAGCCGTAACCGTGCCATTCTCACGAAAAGCAGGCTTGAGATTTGGGATTTTATCGAGACGGGCCTTGAAGGGCTGCTCATCGACATCGACTGTGCGCTCCGATGTTCCTTTCCCAACAGAAACAGGAACGATTTCAGCCGTGAAACTTCCGTCGCGGCTCGCGGCTTGAGCCCGGGTCAAAGATTCGATCGCGAAAGCATCCTGAGCGCCGCGCGTGAACTGATAATCCTGCGCACAATCTTCCGCAAACGCGCCCATCAGACGCCCGCGATCATAGGCATCCTCAAGCCCATCAAGGAACATGTGATCAATGATCTTGCCGTGCCCCATCCGGTAGCCGCCCCGCGCGCGATCCAGCAAATAAGGAGCATTGCTCATGCTTTCCATGCCGCCCGCGACGACAATGCCGGCGCTTCCCGCCACCAGCATATCGTGACCAAGCATTGCGGCCTTCATGCCTGAACCGCACATCTTGTTCAGCGTGGCGCAGCCGGTTTCCTTCGGCAGGCCCGCGGCAAGTGCGGCCTGGCGCGCCGGCGCCTGCCCCTGTCCTGCGGAGAGGACGCAGCCGAAAATGAGTTCGTCGATATCTTCGCCTTTCAGATCGGCGCGCGCGACCGCCGCCCGGATCGCGGCCGCGCCAAGACCCGCGGCCGAAACATCCTTGAAATCGCCCTGAAAGCCACCCATCGGTGTTCGGGCCACACTGGCGATGACGACTGCATCTTCCATAGCCACCAAGCATCTCCAGGAATTGGCGCCCGTCAACTTGATACAATGAGTATAGGCGGCGGCCTTCTGCTATTCCATCCGGTATGGCGATGCGACAGCCCGGCGTGATCGCGCGGTACTGGCGCCGCTCCGGCACCTCCTCTTCTGGTCTCGGCCTTGCAAAGAGCGATCTCGAGCAAATTCGAGCGAGAAAGGTATCCCATCATGACACAAGCGATGCTTCAGAGCGGGACAGCCCGTCTTTCAAGCCCGTGGTCGCGCTTGCCGCGCTGGCAGCGGCGGACGCCCGCCAAGGCATCGCTGCCCCGCCGCGGCGGCCCGCGCTGGGCGCTAGTCGCGCTACTCCTGATCGTAGGAGATATCGCTCTTGCCGCGGCTGCCTGGTCCATTGTCGAGCACTTCGTCCCATAGGAAAGACCTGACTCTCGATCGCGAGAGAATGAAGGCTCCTCCAAGGTAGGCGATCTGGCTGCTCAACAACGCTCCGACCAGAATGATCGCCCCGTCTCCGAATCCAAAGCCGTTGAGCTGGAGAATAAGCGCCACAGAAAAAGCAACGGCCAGCGAGATCAGTTCCAGCGCGAATTTTCTTATCTGCAGGCCAACGGTGAACCCGAACACCGCACTTGCCGCCATCAACAACAGCTCCAGTTCCATATCCCTACCCGCCCCCGGATTCCACCTCGCTCCGGTATGTTGCGGATCGGGGTCCGGGAACAGGACAACAGAACGAGTTCTCACAGGGATTGGGCGATATCCTTAATCGCTCCAAAGCAGTTCAATATTCGTGAAAGTTTTATCGATCAGGCCCGCGATCGCAACACGCCGATCAATCTCGCGACAGCAGGTTGAACCTCGCAGCACCCTGCTCCGCAAGCGACGCCAGCGGCACAATGCAGAAGCGTTATCGGTATTCTCGCCCGCACGATCTCCCGCTATCATCGGCGTCATCGCCGGCGCTTCTTGCGGACACCTTGAGATGCTGAAGCTGATTCTGGTTGTTGCGTCTCTTGTCGGAGGCGCCTCATTCACCGACACCGAAACGGTCGATGTCGCCTCGCGCGGTGCGGTCGATCTGACACCGTTCGCCTGTCAGGACATCACGCGCAGCAGCGTGATCGACCGCGTCTGTTACGACAAGGCAAACCGATACCTCCTGATCCAGCACCGTATGACCTATGATCAATTCTGCGAGGTCCCGGACCGCGTGGTGGCGGCTTTGCTGGACGCGCCATCCATGGGCCAGTTCTACCGGCACAACATCGAACGGCCTGCCCAGGGTACGGCCTATGACTGCCGGGCGCATCGCATGCCGAGTTCCTGAACGGACATTCGCACCAGAAAGACCATCATCACGAAGGCAGGCTCAGTCGTGCATGTCGCGCTCCTCGGCGCAGTATCGATCTGATGCGCTCATCGGAGTCGCCCCATGAACGGCGCCGCCCCAGACTAGTTGAGAGCGGTGAGACCTGCTGCACAGCGGACCAAAACACGCGGAGGCGACTTGGGCGATCAGGAACGTGACTTCAGGAAGCAGGACAAACGGATCGCCGAAAACGAGGCGACCGACGTGGTGCGCCACCAGTTGCGGGTCTCGACCTGGCGATCCTGCTGGTCGGTCTGATCGGGCTGTTCGTCGTGCTTTACGTGATCAAATAGCCGCCGGGCGTTATTTGTCGAATTCCATATCGACGCATCGCAGCACGTTGTCGCCGATTCCTGTGGCGAGTTCGATGCAGCCCCTCACCTTCCGCGCCGTAGTGTCGCTGACCCAGATCGCGGTGCCGCCCGATCCGAAAAACGAATTGGTGTTCGGCGGCTCGGTTTCGGTGGCATCAAACGCATAGGCCGAGTCAGTCGGGAACAAGCGTCCCTTGGAGGTGCAGCGCCCGCCCGCACTGGTGTTCCTGATCTCGCGGGTATCGCGCATTACCTCGACCGACACCTCGCAACGATAGAATTCCGAGGTGGTCGTGTTCATCACATAGGCATGCGAACGGCAGCCAATGGTCTGCATCTTGCCCGCCGTCAGCGCGCGGTTGCAGGCGATCCGATGATTGTTACTGAGTTTGAAGGCTTCCGCACCTTCTGCGTCCGGCGCCGCTGCGAGCAGCAGCGCTGCACAGGCTGCGAGAACGAGGGGTCCGGTCAGATGGCGCGCCCGCCGCGATCGGCTCATGGTCGATGTCCCGTCTGGAAACTTGGATGAATCGGCTGCAAGCAGCGCAATCTAGTGGAGCGCGGCGGCTTGCGCTACCGCTCCGGCGTCCGGACATCCGCAATGATCTGTGCGATCTCCTGCCGCAGGCGAGCGACCGATGGATCATTGCGGGCAATCTGGTGAGCACGGCGAACAGCGGCAGCAAGGTTGGAAATAGTGACCGTGCCGTCGCAAACCGGCTTGATCAGGCCATCGACGATGCAATTCCATTTCACAAGACCGGTCTTATAGGGCTTGCCGCATCCTTGGAGCAGGTCGGCGGTCTCGATGATCGCGCTGGCGGCGGCCGGGTCCTTGGCCATGCCGCGGTCGATCATATGCAGCCAGCGTTCCACCCACATGCGTTCCTGCATAAACCGCAGGGAATAAGGCTGCGCCTGCCGCGCCGCGCTCCAGAATCGCAGCCGCCGCAGGTCGCGCGGCGTCGCGGCACTCAAACGCAGGTCCGTGGTCTTGTCCGACCAGCGCAACCGATCGAGCAGCCTGACCAGCGGTGCGGCCGTATCGACGGGCAACATCGCCGCGAGGTCCGCCCAGAGGAATGTCCGGACCACGGGGGTCATCGACGGATCAGGCGCGGCTTCCTCTCCGCCAGCGCGCGTCAGCAGATCGTGCGCGATGACCGAGGGGTCCTCGTAACGCATCCGCACCAACATGCGGCGGGCAAGATCCGCAAATGTCGCCGGATCGAGCCGGCCGACATAGCGTCCGACACGGTCGAGATAAAGCAGCGCGTGGTCGGCGTCCTGATACGCAATCAGGGCCGGCACCGCGTCATTGACAATCGCGGCGACCTCCGGCGGCAGCCGCGAGGTGAGGCTTGCGAGCTTGTTGCGCGCAACCCACGGACTGCGCGAGGCTTCGCCGAAATAGCGCTCCTTCAAAAGCCGGATCGGGACCGGCAGCTTGGTCGGCAGCGATAGCCTCACGGCGCGGGCCGTGCCTTGAGGAGCGCGACCTCGCTCTCCAGCTTCTCGAGATTCTGGAACAGCCGCGCACTGACAAGGCGCAGAAAATAGAATCCGAATTCCGGATTCTGCACGTAAAGCTCCTCCACCTTCTGGTAGGTGACACTGAGAACGAGGCCGTCAGCGAGGCATTCGAGCGTCTGCGTCCGCTTGTTGTCGGGCGACAGCATGCCAAGCTCGCCGACGATTGCCCCGACCGGCAGTTCGATGCCGGACTCGACGAGATGAAAGCGGCCGCTGACGATGTAGAACATCTCCTTGGCACTCTCATGCTTGTAGAACAGCACCTCGCCAGCCTTGCACTTGCGCTCGGTCATAAACGGCTTCAGCCAGGCCATCGACAGATTGCCCTTCACCGATTTCTTGACGTTGCGCACCAGCAGCAGCATCTCGTGCAGGCGGTAGACGTTCAGCGGCAAGAGGACGATGTGCAGCGCCACGATCGGATAGTTGCGATGGTGCAGACCGTAGACGATCAAGAGAAGGTTGGTGAGGATTCCGAACACACGGAGCGGAATCATGGTCCGCATCGTGTAGCCCGCGACAACGAACGCCGTTGCCAACAATCCGCCGGCGCCTGAAGCTATTCCAGAGATGTCCATGGGAAGCCAACCTGAGTGCGGTAAGATGCGATCAAGAAAAAAGCGGCACGCCCAACCGCGACGGCAGCAGGCTGCAGCCACGATTCCGGGTGCGGATTGAAGCGGTTTTTATTCCGGGTGTCACCTGCCCCGCGCGATCTTTGCGCGCGGGCACGGCAAGGCGGTCCGTCGGGTGAGAAGGTCGCTCCACATTACATGTAATATGGATTTAATACTGAGTTCATGAAGCCAAAAACCAGGTCGCCAGGCCGGCGGGCGCCGCCCGCCATCCTCCCAGAACTCCACCCCGGGTCACCTAGATTTCCAGCGACAGCCCTTCCCGCGCCACCAATGTACCAGGCCGCGCTTTCACCGCGTTCGCTGCGATCTCGTCCATCACCGCATCGCTGTGGTCGGGATCGTGATGAAACAGGCACAACGTTTTGACGCCTGCAGCATCCGCGAACCGCACTGCCTGCTGCCAACTCGAATGGCCCCAGCCGATGTGATCTGGCAATTCGGCGTCAGTGTAGGTCGCATCGGTAATCACAAGCTGCGCGTCCTTGGCGAACGCCAACAACGCCGGATCAATCGGTCCCGCGCCGAGGTCGTTGTCGGTGATGTAGCAGATCGCCTTGCCGGCATAGTCGATCCGGTATCCCGTCGCGCCACCCGGATGATTAAGCTTCGCGGTCCGCACGACGATGCCATCGCGCGGCGTCAGCACCTCGCCATGCTCGAAGTCATGAAAGGTCACGTCGGGCTGCGCCGCATCGACACTGATCGGAAACAGCGGAAAGCGCATCAACGCGCCGATCGCACTTTTGATGCCGCCTGTTGCCGCGAGATCGCCGGCCCATATCCGCAAACGCCAGCCATTCTCCATGAGCGGCGAAAAAAACGGCAGACCGATCATGTGATCGACATGACCGTGACTGAGAAACAGATCAATCTCCGTATCGCGCGCATTGAGCGCGGCACCTAGCGTACGCAACCCGGAGCCTGCATCGAAAATGATGAGATGCTCGCCGCATCGCACTTCCACGCATGAGGTATTGCCGCCATAGCGTACGGTGCCCGGGCCGGGACAGGGAATGCTGCCACGGACGCCCCAGAACCGCACGGAGATTGAATCAGTCATCGGAAAGTCCGGCGAAGAATCGAAAAAAATCAAATTCAGAAGCCAGAATGACATGCGCCCAAGATTGCCGCCATATCCGGAAGTCCCGAGTTCGCGGCAAGATAACTCTTGCTGCCTACGGGCTTTTCATTTAACCGCCGCACGCTATTTGGTCGTCGCTGCAAACACCCCACCCCAGTTCTCCGGCGGTGGCGCAGCCTGAAACGCACGGATGCGCGCGACGTAGAGATCATGAAGCTGCCTGAACCGATCCGCGTATTTGGTCGCCCGGCCTTTCTCAATCGCGAGTAACGCACCTTGCCAATCCCGGCTGCGGTAGCAGGCCAGCATTTCGATGAAGAGATTGCGCAATCGCTGGAAATCCGCTGAATTAGCCACATCCCCCCGCCCCACAATTGCATAAATCACCTCAGGCTCGCTTTTGCCTTTCACCGCGATGAAATCGAGCTCAAGGATCGCGAACTTCTCCTTCGCGGCAAGCGCGGTACGCGATCCGGCGATAATCGGCACACCGTAGGATTTTGATTGTCCTTCGAGGCGTGAAGCCAGATTAACGCTATCGCCCAACACCGAATAATCGAACCGCAAATTCGATCCCATATTGCCGACCACACATGGTCCGGTATTCAATCCAATCCCGACACTGAGCGGAATGAATAGCTTGCCGCTCTGCTGTGCTTCGCGTTCGCGCTCGGCATTGAGGGCAGAAACCTTGTCCAGCATATCGAGCGCCGCTTCGCAGGCATTGATCTGATGGTCCTTGTCATCAAGCGGTGCATTCCAGAACGCCATGATCGCATCGCCCATGTATTTATCAATGGTACCCTTGCGGTCGAGAATGACGTTGGTCAGCGGCGTCAGCAAACGGTTCATCAGTGACGTCAGGCCTTGCGGATCGTGCTTGAAGGTCTCCGAAATCGCGGTGAATCCGCGCATATCGCTGAACATGATGGTCATGTCACGCTCTTCGCCGCCAAGCCTGAGTTTGTCGGGCGACTGGGCAAGCTGCTCCACCAGAGCGGGCGACAGATACTGGCCAAACGCCGAACGGATGCGACGACGCTGCTTCTGCTCACGAGCGTAGCTGGAGAAAACCAGCGTGAGATAAATCGCCGCGCAGGTCAGCAGCGGGAAGGTAAAGTCGATCAGCAGCTTCTCCTGCACGAAGAAATACCATGACGTACCGATCAGCAACGCGACTACCCCCAAGCCGAACGCCGCCAACATCGATGGACCGAATATCGGCGCGAGCCAAATGATCGCAAGCCCAAACTCCATTGCGGCAAGCACTTCCGCGCCAATCGCGTAGTTGGGTTGCGAGAGCACCGCGCCCGACAAGGCCGCCTCAAGCACCTGCGCGTGCACTTCCACACCTGGCATCACCGGGTCGAGCGGCGTGGTTTTGCTGTCGAGCAGACCGGTGGCGGACGTGCCGATCAGGATTAGCTTTTGGGACACGGCATTCGCGCCGATCTTGCCGTCCAACACGTCGGCCGCAGAGACGTATCGCGCAGCGTCGTGTCTGGCGAAGTGCACCCAGATCTGGCCGTTGCGATCGGTCGGAATTTCAAACCCGGGAATGCCGACGCTCTTCACGCCAGCTTCATCGGATTTAATCAGGATAGTGCTGGCGCGCGTGACAATGCGCAGCATCTCAAACGTCAGGGATGGCATCAACTGGCCCTGCGCCAGCATCACCATCGGAACGCGCCGCACGATACCATCGCGCTCGCTCTGAATGGTGAATAGCCCTCTCCCGGGTGCAGCCTCCTCGAGGATTGGGACATTGCGAAGCAGACCAGGAAAACTCAGCAGGAAAGGCTCAGGGTCGCCGCCGAGTGTCGCAAGCCCGGTGAGTGGCAATTTCACATCGGGCTGCGGCATCACCATAGGCAATCCGGATTCGCCGAGTACGACCGGTGATTTGCGCAACACCTCGGCCAGTACCCCGTCATTGCTCGGCAAGCTGCGCAGCTTCTCGCGAGTGGCCTTGTCGAGATCACGAAAACCTTCGACCGCAAGATGCGGCGACAACCGGTCGGGTTCGGCGAACACCACATCGAAAGCAATCGCAACCGCGCCGAGATCGGTCAGCCGCTGAACCAGATCGGCAATGCGGGTACGCGGCCACGGCCACTGCCCGAGCTTGGCCAAGCTCATCTCATCGATATCGACGATGACAACCGGCCGCTCAGTAACGGCACGGGGCTTGATCAACTGGTAGACATCGAAAGTCCGGAGACGAAGCTCCTTGAGCGGCGCGGGATCGACAATCCGCAGGCCGACCAATCCCGCAAGGAGAATCAGCGAAAGGATGCGGGCATACCCGAACCGCCGCGCGGCCCTGTCGAGTTGCGTGATGCGAAACTTCCCCGAGCCCATGGAACCGCTTGCGATTTCCTGAATGCGCGCCGCCGACTATTTTGAAGGCTAACATGATGCCCGCGGGAGATCGAACTGGTTCCACATACCCCTACAGACCGCGACTGAACGGGCCATAGCGAAATCCAAGCTCCCGCGTTGAGACGACTAAGCCCCCGAAATCACGTCATATTCTGTAAAAAATGGCGCGCCGGGAGGGGGGACCGTGCGAAACGGCCCCCTTCGAGTTCCACCATCTTACGGCAACAAGCCGATCAAGCCTTCACCATCGTGCGCACCATCTCGATCAGAATTGCGATCCCGGCCGCGATCAGGATCCAGCTCGGATGTTCGCAGAAAATTGTGCCCTGCTGGCAAAGTGCGTGAGACCAAAACCAGCCGGAATACTGAGTGGCGCTCGCCAGGAAAAACACTCCCGCTGCACCAAGCAAGCCAAGGATGAGGACAAACATGGGCAATCCTCCGTGTTTCTGGCACGAAGTCTCGACCCGAAGCCGTAAATCAATGCTTGCCCAGATCCTCGAAACTCTGGCCTTTCCCACAAAAATAGCGGAGCCAGGCGAGTTCCATCGATCGTTCGCCTTAGGGTTGCCCGGCTTCGCGACTATTCGGAGCGTGACCGAAATCATTGTGACCTATTTCTTCCCTTAGAGGAGATTGCGACGATGGCGACACGTGCGCAAAGACTGGCGGAATTCAACGACGCCGGCGACCCGCCGCCGGACGAACCCCTACAACTCCTGTGCGAAGACAAAAGCGGGACCTATCAACTTCCGTTTGCATGCCAATGGATCGATGGTGCCTGGATCAATTGCGATTTAGGCAGCGCTGTCGAAGCAACAGTCGTCGGCTGGCGACGGCCGCGCATTTAAAACCGCTGCTGAGCGGGCAACCCGCTTATTTCGGCTGCTTGCTCTTCCAGTCTACGTAGCGCGCCTTGGTCTCGGCGCTCATCGGGTAAAGGCCGGGGAGCGAGGCGCCGTTATTCACCTCGTTGACAATCCAGCCCTCCATCCGCTCCTGCTCCTCGCCCTCTTCGAGGATCACCGGCAGGAAGGCCTGTGGAATGACGACAGCGCCGTCCTGATCGGCGACGACGATGTCGTCCGGAAACACCGCGACGCCGCCGCATCCGATCGGCTCACCCCAATTCACGAAGGTCAAGCCCGCGACCGACGGTGGAGCCGCCGCGCCGTCACACCAGATCGGCAGGCCGGTGCCAAGCGCCCCCTCGACATCCCGCAGCACACCATCAGTGACGAGGGCGGTGACACCGCGCTTGAACATCCGCGCACAGAGAATGTCGCCGAAAATCCCGGCATCGGTCACGCCCATCGCATCCACCACGGCGATGCAACCGGCCGGCATCGCCTCAATCGCGGTTCGAGTCGAGATTGGCTTCGACCACGATTTCGGAGTCGCGAGGTCTTCCCGCGCCGGGACGAACCGCAATGTAAAAGCTTTCCCCACGAGCCGTGGCTGTCCGGGGCGCAACGGCCGCGTCCCGCGCATCCAGACATTGCGCAGACCCTTCTTGAGCAACACGGTGGTGATAGTGGCCGTGGAGATACGCTTGAGCGTATCGACGGTTCGGGACGGCAATGTCATGAATCAACTCCGGCTTGCCCAAGCGGCGAGGCATCATGCGAATGACAGAACGCGCGTCAAGCCGAGCCGGTATCACTATTTTGCAGGGCGCCACCCTGAATCCGGATTGCATGAAAATGCTGGACGCCTCTCGCGTCTGACGGCATCGTCTGCCCATGACCGCGATCCAGTACCCTCGCCTGTTGCCAAGTGGCGACGCTGCGCTGACCATCGAGTTCGGGCGCGACATCGACACGGAAGCTAATCGCCGAGTGCTGGCTCTCGATCATGCCATCGCTGGGGCAAAAATCGCGGGCGTCACCGAGACCGTCCCGACCTACCGTTCGCTGCTCATGCATTACGATCCGGTGCAAATCGGATTTGCCGCCTTGTCGGATCGAATTCTGCCACTGATCCAGCCGGGCGAGTCACAGACCATGACGGCCCGTCGCTGGCGCATTCCTGTCGTCTATGGCGGCGTCCACGGCCTTGATCTCGATGACGTGGCGCGCACCCACAACTTGTCCACTACCGAACTGATCGCCCGCCACGTTGGCGGCGATTATCGCGTCGCGATGATCGGCTTTACGCCGGGGTTCGCCTATCTGAGCGGCCTTGATCCTTCGATTGCCACGCCGCGGCGCGCCAGCCCGCGCAACCACACACCGGCGGGCACGATCTCCATTGGCGGCCACCAGGCCGGCGTACAGTGCCTCGCCGCGCCAAGCGGCTGGCACCTGCTCGGCCGTACCCCAGTGCGGACGTTCCACCCTCATCGCGATCCGATCTTTCTGCTGGAGCCTGGCGATGCCGTGACCTTCGAGGCAATCGACGCCGCGCAGTTTGATCGGCTCGACCGCGCGGCAGAACGCGGCGAGCCGGTCGCCGAGTTGATTACGCCATGAGCCTGCTGGAAATCACCTCCGCCGGGATCGCGACATCGATTCAGGATGCCGGGCGGTTCGGCCTGCAGCGGTATGGTCTCGCTCCCAGCGGCGCGATGGATCGCGTTGCCCTCGCCGCCGCCAACTTTCTTGTGGAAAATCCAGCGTTCGATCCAGCGATCGAAATCGGCCCACAGGGCGCCATCGTCACTACACAGGGCGGACCGATTCGCATTGCGGTGACCGGCGCGCTCCGCGCGCTGGACGTGAATGGCCATGGCAAGCGGCTGTGGCAAACCATTACGCTGCAAAGTGGCGAACGCCTCACGCTCGGCATGGCTCGCGATGGCATCTTCGGTTATCTCGCGATCGAAGGCGGCATCGCGGCGACGCCGGTGTTCGGGAGCTGTTCGGTCAACGCCTATGCCGGTCTCGGCAGCCCCTATCCGCGGCCCCTGCAGAGCGGCGACCGCCTGACCGTGCGAACCTGCGCTGCATGGCGGGACGAACGCGTGCTCGACCTGCCTCCACAGCAAGTCGGCGCGATCGGTGTGGTGATGGGACCGCAGGCGGACGAATTCGGAGCATCTTGCGAGGTGCTTCTGAATTCGGAGTGGCGCGTCTCCGCAAGCAGCAACCGCATGGGCTATCGGCTCGAGGGACCCGTGCTACAACACCTGTACGGCAATAACATTGTCTCCGATGGCACGGTGGACGGCAGCATCCAGGTTGCCGGCAATGGCCAGCCGATCGTCCTGATGAGAGATCGCGGCACCACAGGAGGCTATCCCAAGATCGCGACCGTCATCAGCGCCGACCTCGGTCGGTTGGCGCAAACCCGCTTTGGCCGCACAATTCGCTTCGAAGCCATGAGCATTGACGAAGCGCAAGCGCGCGCCCGCGCCTTTCACGGCCTGATCACATCATTGCCGGGTCGTATCCATAACGTAGGCGCAGCCCGCCCCGCGACATCACGATAATCTGCTTACTGGTGTTAACCGGCGACGTCGGCGATCTCGCGTTGCGGCAGACTGGTTGCTGTATTCACGCTCGCGGTCTCCGCAAGCAGCCGTTTCAGTTCGGGAATGCAGGAGCCGCAGTTAGTACCGGCTTTCAGGCGCGCGCCGATCTCGTCATGCGAGCGCACTATGCCAGAGGCGATGGCGGCGCAGATCGCGTTACGCCCAACGCCGAAGCACGCGCAAACCACAGGACCGGCATCCGAGGCACCATCCACCCGCCGTCCCGACAACAACGACCGGCGCTGCGCATCGGTGATGGTGCGAGCAGCGAACAACGCTTTGACCGCCTCCCAGTCCGTGTTGTAAGTCATGGGTTCAACGAACAGGCAAAGGTCGATCCGGCCGCCTTTGAACGTCGCAGCGCGGTAGATACCCTGCGCCTTGCCCGCATATTCGGCAAGTTCGAGCATGTCGTTGTCAGCGTCTAGCCAAGCCTGCCAGCACGACTGCGGCTCGTTGCTAGCGAGCAGATAGCCATAGCCCCCCGTCAACGCCCCCCGCGCCCACCAGAACTCCCTCCGGAAACACCAGCGGTGCCCGCGATAGCACAAAGCCGCGCTGTTCATAGGCGTATGCTTCGATCGCTGCCGGCGTCGCCTTGTTCTCCGGCTGGCCGGAATACGGATCGGTGACCGGTGCCACCAGTGCCCCGATCCGCGCAGATGACGACGTACCATCGCTCCAATGAATCGGCGCAAACAGCATCCCGGGCTGCTGTCGCTTGGTGATCATTACCTTGAGAGTGCACGTCCCAAAATCGGTGGTGACGCGGGCGAACCCGCTATCGCTCAATCCGGCCTGCGCCGCATCCTCGGGGTGCACCTCGACGAAGGGCTCCGGCAAATGCTGACCAAGCCGCGGGCTAAGACCCGTGCGCGTCATGGTGTGCCACTGATCGCGGATGCGGCCGGTGTTGAGCCACAGCGGGCGAGCTGGCGATGTCTCGCCATACAGCTTTGGTGCCTCGGGCGCGATGAAGCGGGCCTTGCGGTCCGCTGTATAGAACCCGCCATCGCGAAAGAAGCGTGCGGTCGAGCCGAATTCTCCGGCCCGGCGCGGCCACATTGTCGGCGTCAGGATATCAAATGCCTCATCGGTGATATCCGCCAGCCCCCCAAGATCGAAGTCCCGCGTGCCATTGTTCTCGAATGCGGAAAGGCTCGCATGCTCCCGGAAGATGTCGGCTGCGGAACGATAAGCAAAGGCCCTGCCAAATCCCAATCGTTTGGCGACCTCGCTTATGATCCACCAGTCCGATCTTGCATTCCCTGCCGGCTGGAGAAAGCAGCGCTGGCGGGAAATCCGCCGCTCCGAATTGGTGACGGTCCCGGATTTCTCGCCCCAAGCGTGGGCTGGCAGAAGAACATGCGCGCCCGCGTTAACACTGTCGTTGCTGCGGGTATTTTCCGAAATGACCAGCAGATCCAGCTTTGCCATCGCAGCGCGAACGCCATCCGCGTTCGGCAACGAAACGGCAGGATTGGTGCCCATCACCCAGAGCGCCTTGATCTCGCCGCGCCCGATCGCCTCGAACATCTGAACAGCTTTCAGGCCCTCATGCGTTGCGATGCGCGGCGCGCGCCAGAACCGGCGCACCCGGTCGATTTCGGCCGGCGTGAAATTCATGTGTGCGGCAAGCTGATTGGCAAGACCGCCGACCTCGCGGCCACCCATTGCGTTGGGCTGCCCGGTCAGCGAAAACGGCGATGCGCCGGGTTTGCCAATCCGCCCGGTCGCGAGGTGGCAGTTAATGATGGCATTGACCTTGTCGGTACCCTGCGCCGACTGGTTAACCCCTTGAGAGAAAAGCGTCAGGACCTTCGGCGTTTCAGTAAACATCTGGAAGAACGCCGCTACATCGCGTTCGCTCAACCCCGTCGCAAGTGCCGTGGCAGCAACGCTACCGGCAATCTCACGCGCGCCCGCCAAGGCGTCATCGAACCCAACGGTATGCTCAGCGATATAGTCGTGACCGAGAGCCTTGCTGTCGGCAAGATGCACCAGCAAGCCGCTGAACAGAGCCGTATCGCTCCCCGGTTTAACCCCGAGAAACAGATCGGCGTCACCCGAGGTCTCGGTCTGCCGTGGATCGATCACGACAATGCGGGCGCTACGCTGCCGCTTGTTGCTCAACATGCGCTGAAACAGGACCGGATGACACCACGCCGCGTTGGAGCCGACAAGCACGAGAAGGTCTGCCTGGTCGATATCCTCATAGTTGCCCGGAACGATGTCGGCCCCGAACGCACGACGATGCCCGGCAACCGACGACGACATGCAGAGTCTAGAATTGGTATCGACATTGGCGCTGCCGATGAAACCCTTCATCAGCTTGTTGGCGACGTAATAGTCCTCGGTGAGCAACTGCCCCGACAGATAGAACGCCACAGCATGCGGTCCATGCTTGGCGATGATATGGCTCATGCGCTGCGCGACATGATCGAGCGCATCGCCCCAATCCACTTGCTCCAACGCGCCACCGGAACAACGGATCATCGGATTGAGCAGCCGCTCCTGAATACCGAGCGTTTCGCCCAGCGCGGAGCCCTTGGAGCAAAGCCGCCCGAAATTAGAGGGATGATCCGGATCGCCCGCGATCAGCGCGCCACCGTTGCCATCCGGCGTCGCAAGAACTCCGCATCCCACGCCGCAATACGGGCACGTGGTCCGGATGGTTTTGAGGGTGGGATCGATCGCCGTCATGCGGCGACCCGCTCGGATATCAGAACAGGCGAGTAAACGCTGTGCCGAAGACGACGCCTGCGATCAGCGTAAGCGCGCCGTAGATCGCAACCAGTTCGACCCCATGGCGATATCGCGATGGGCTGATGGCCGCCACCTGCGACGGATTCTTGTATCGGTCTTGCATTCCAAATTCCTGACGGATCATCGAATGCAATAATGAAGGATCGCGCACAGTCGCCACAAGATAGATGCGCGAAAGATGAAATTCTTTCCTTCTGAAAATCCGAAAGAGAGAAATTATCTCGCCCGGACCCGCCATCGGCACGATTCATCTTCATGCCTCCACCATCAATAGACATCCTGCTGATACCGACCCTTCTTCTTCAGATCGGCGACAAAGGCGACGGCCTCGTCTGTGGTGCGCGCGCCGAACTGCGCCGCGATATCGACCAACGCTCGCTCGACATCCTTGGCCATGCGCTTGGCATCACCGCAGACATAAATATGCGCACCGTCGGCCAGCCACGCCCACAACTCGCGGCCGACTTCGCGCATACGATCCTGCACGTAGAATTTTCCGGCGCCATCGCGCGACCACGCCAGCGAAAGCCGGGTCAGAACGCCCGATGCCTTCATGGCGTTGAGTTCGTCGGCGTAAAAGAAATCGAAGTCGCTGCGCTGATGCCCGAAGAACAACCAATTGCGCCCGGGCGCTTTCGTCGCCTGCCGGTCCTGCAAAAAAGCACGAAACGGCGCCACCCCGGTGCCTGGACCAATCATGATGACCGGCACGCTCGGATCATTCGGCATGCCAAAGTTGTGAGCCTTCTGGACGTATACCTTGAGCTTGTCGCCGGGTGCGATGCGCTCGGCGAGGAAGGTCGAGGCAACACCGAGGCGCCGCCGCTTGCCGATGACATAACGCACCGCATCGACAGTCAGAGACAGTCGGCCCGGCGTCGCATTGTGCGACGACGAGATCGAATAGAGACGCGGCTGCAATGGCTCCAACGCCTCGACGAAGGCTTCAGGATGCGGCCGCACGCCGGAGAACTTCTGCAATGTCGCCATAACATCAAGATTGGCGGCGTCGCCATCGGGATCGTCACCCCGCGCCAGTGCGCTGGCCTTTTCACGAAGTGCGCCGCCGGTGATGAACGACATCAATTCAAACAGCTTGTCCGGCGCGGGCGATAGCGAGACATCCCGATGCAGCACCTCACGCAAGGTCCTGCCGTTAATTTCGGTAGCATGCGATGCACCGAGCATCGCGATGATCTGGTCGACTAGCCCCAGGTCGTTGCACGAAAAGATGCCGAACGAGTTCGCCAACGACATAATCCAGAGACGGGCCGGTCAGATCGAACTCGATGTGCCAGGTTTGTTTCTCCGATCCCTCTTTGTTGAGCAGGCGGCGGGAGAGGAAGATTGCTTCCACCGGATTGTCACGCGATCGTCCCGGCTCTCCAGCTGGTTTGGTCGACTCTGCTGCTGTTGCCTGCTGATTCTTGATTGCCGAAGCTGTCGCCGACGCCGTCCCCTGATTAAGCTCCTCGTAGAGCGCCTTCAGCATCCGCGCGGTTTCCTTGCCGCCGGGAACGCACAGATTAAGCCGCGCTTCGGAGCGACTGGCGATCGCCTCCGAATAGTCGTGGCAATTATAGCCGCACTGGCCGCAATCCTGCTGCGCCATTGCCGCCATCATCCGGCGGCGCAACGGCCTGCCCTCGGCGAGTTTCATCCGCTCGTCGATCGGCATGGCCTGATCGTGCCACGGCGCTTCGCCGTCATCACCATCGCCTGGAAGTAGAGCGGCGTTCTGCTCCGGCGACAGCGGTGTGATGCTGGTGCCGTCGGACGAGATCAACCCGGCAAAAAGGCCATTCAGCCAGGCGCGCTGATCCGCCGAGAATGGCGCTGTTTCCGGAATCAAGGAGAGCGTCGGTGGCGGGGTGATCTGATTCATACCGTCAATTCCAGTTCCGTAAGCTTCTGTAGCGTCGCGATGTCATGGCGCTGACAGAACGCGAGAAAGGTCTCATCCGCACCAGAGCGATGCGTAAGATAGGTCTTCAGCACACGCTCGACCGTAGCTGGTGCATCCTCGGCTTTCACGTCGCGGTAAAGCTCGCGACCGATCGCGGCATCGGGGCCAAATCGACCGCCAACATGGAGGTGATAGCCATCAACCGAGTCCCCGTCGTCGCCGACTGGCACGCGCGCCCCGATCAATCCAATGTCGCCGATCAAATGCTGCGCGCACGAATGATGGCAGCCGGTGAGATGGATGTTGACCGGTAGATCGAGCGCAACGCGGCTGTCGCACCAATCCGCGATCTGCATCGCGTTTTCCTTGGTGTGGGCCGCGGCAAACCGGCAGCCGGTCGCGCCGGTGCAGGCCACAAGTCCCGCGCGGACGGACGTCGATGTCAGTGACAGGCCCAGCGCCTCGATCGCCTGCGTCGCGGCAGTGGTCTTCTCGTCCGGCACGCCGGAGACCAAAACGTTCTGCCACACCGTGAGGCGGATATCGCCATCGCCGAAATCCGACGCGATCCGCGCAAGGCCGCGCATCTGCGGCAACGTAAGGCGGCCGACCGGCAGAACAACGCCCAGCCAGTTCAAGCCTGGCTGCTTCTGGCCATGCACACCGAGATGTGCCATCCGGTCGAACACCGGACGTACGACAATCCCCTCCGCCGGAATCCGCGCCAGCTTGCGCCCGAGTTTCTCTTCCACGGCTGTCAGAAATTTCTCGAAGCCCCAGACATCGAGCAGATACTTCAGCCGCGCCTTGTTGCGATTGGTGCGATCGCCATGATCGATGAACACGCGAACAATGGCGTCCGCGACCTGCGTCGCTTCCGCCAGCGGCACGACAATTCCGGTATCGCGTGCAAAGTCGCGATGGCCGGTGATCCCGCCAAGCGCGAGGCGAAACCAGATCCCCGGCTCGATGCCAAAACCCTCACCTACAGTGACGGCCTGAAACGCGATGTCGTTGGTTTCCTCCAGCACCGAGACGGTACCGGCTCCGTCGAAAGCAACATTGAACTTGCGCGGCAAGCCGTAGAGCGAGCGGTCATTGAGGATGTGGAAGTGCCACTCGCGCGCGTAGGGCCGCGTATCGACTAGCTCCTGCGGATCGATCCCCGCCGTCGGCGTGCCGGTGACATTGCGGATGTTGTCCGCACCGGAGCCGCGCGCAGTGAGGCCAAGATCCTGCAGCGCCTCGACCACGGCGACCGCGTCCTTCGGTTCGATCTCCCTGATCTGCAAACCAGCGCGCGTCGTGACATGCGCATAGTCGCCGCCATAACGCTCGGCCAGGTCCGCGACGCCAGCAAGCTGCCAGTGCCTGAGAATACCGTTCGGAATCCGGATCCGGCACATATAGGAGGTCTGTGTCGGCGCGACGTAGAACAGCCCATAATAACGCCAGCGGAAATTATCCGGCGGCTTCGGCGCCTCATTCTTTGCTGCCTGCTCTTTCAGGCGCTCATAGGCATCGAACGGATGCAGTTCCTGCTTGAACTTCTCCTGGTCGGCGAGCTTGCCACCTTCCCTTGTGACACGAGCCTGCGCCTTGAGATGGGCTGCATCCGGGCCAATCGGTTCCTCCGCGACAGACGGCCCGCCGCCAGCGACCTGGCCGAATGCCCGGGTCGTGCGCCCGATCTGCAGGCCCGAGGTGAATCCTTCGAGGTAGCGCTTCTGCTCATCGCTGAAGTCGGCGCTGGTCGTGTCATGCTTCATAGGATGGTGCGATCCCTGTCCGGCTACGAGAATGAACGGGCGAGCGATATCGGCTTTCTTGCTGACGCCGACAGGCACGCTCGATCCGTCACCGGCTATTATTCAAGCGCCGTGCCAGTTCGCGGGCCGCTACAAAACACCGATTTATCAGCAGTTTAATACGATATCTGAGGATAGCCTTAGACTCGCCCATGGCACGTCGAGGCAATCTGCGCTCACCGTTTAATCAGAAGCAGATATCTGATTATTAATTGTGCATCTGCGAAGTGACACCATAGAAACTCATCAGGCGGCCTTCGGCGGATCGAGGAACGGCGGGCCGAACATGAGATCTTTGCGGAGAGCATTGATTGATGTCCGGTCGCGGATCAGCGCGAGATACCAGAGCGCATCCTGGGTATCGCCGACCAGCACCGCGCCAGCCAGTTGATCTCCCGTCACAACGAGCTTCTTGTAGATGCCGCGTTGCTCGTCATTGAACACCAAGGTCTCGCTGCCCTCGCCCGCGATAAACTCTCCAACCGAGAAAACGCTGATGCCGGAGACTTTGAGATTGGTGTAGACCACGCTGCCGTTGTAGCGCGATATGCGCCCAGCGAGATACTCGGCAAGCACCCGTGCCTGCTCATAAGCTGGCTCCACCAAGCCGTAGCAAATACCGCGATGCTCCGCACATTCTCCGAGCGCATAGATTCCTTCAGTTCCGGTGCGCAACTGGTCATCGACCACGATGCCGCGATTGACATCGATACCTGCCTCACTGGCCAGCGGGATATTAGGTCGGATACCAGCGGCGAAGATCACCGCATCGGCAGCGATGGTGCGGCCGTCCGCGAGTTCAACGCCTTCGACAGTGGTCTGCCCAAGAATACTCTCCGTGCTGGCATCGAGAATGACCTCGATGCCCTTGGCCTCGACAAGCCGCTTCAACAACGCCGCGGCCCATGGATCGAGCTGACGCTCCATCAGCCGATCCATCAGATGCAGAAGCGTGACCCGCGCCCCTGCTTTGACAAGGCCATAGGCCGCTTCCAGCCCGAGCAAACCGCCACCAATCACCACCACACGCTTTCGCGCGGCGCCCAGCGCGAGCAGGCGCTCGACATCGCGACTGTCACGGAAGGTATGGACACCCTCGAGCGTCGCCCCCGGAATTTTCAAGCGAATTGCGAGCGAACCGGTCGCAAGCACTAATTTCGAATAACCGATACTGGCGCCGCTTGCGAACTGCACGGAGCGGGCCACAGTATCGATTGCGGTCGCCGCTGAACCATACTTCAGCGTCACGCCGCGATCCTGCCACCATTCCGAGGATTTCAGCTCGATCTCCTGCGAGGTGGTCTCGCCGGCGAGCACCGAGGAAAGCAGCACGCGATTATAGGCCAGTCGCGGCTCATCCCCGATCACGGCGACGGCGTAGCGGCCGAGCGCACGCTTGGCCAATTCATCGACCAGCCGCGCCGCCGCCATGCCATTCCCGATGATAACCAGAGGCTCGCTCATCGCCCTCTCCGACTACGCCGCCTCGACGAAGCGATGGCGTTCATAGAGAAATTCGAGCACACGCTGGCGGCATTTCAGATAGACCGGGTTTGACGCCAGTTCGATCCGCTTGCGCGGATGTGGCAGCGGCACATCGAGAATTTCGCCGATACGGGCACTGGGGCCATTGGTCATCATCACAATGCGGTCAGATAGCAACATCGCCTCATCGACATCGTGGGTAATCATCAGCACGGTGTTGTTGAGCTTCTGATGCAGCGCCATCACGAAGTCCTGCAGATGCGCCCTCGTCAGCGCGTCGAGCGCGCCAAACGGCTCATCAAGCAGCAGAACCTTCGGCTCCATGGCCAATGCGCGGGCGATGCCGACACGCTGCTTCATTCCGCCTGAGATTTCAGATGGCCTCTTGTCCTTGGCATGCGCCATCTGCACGAGATTGAGGTTATGCATGGTCCAGGCGTCGCGCTCGGCACGGGTCTTGGTGGCGCTGAACACCTTTTCGATGCCAAGCCGCACGTTCTCGTAGACCGTGAGCCATGGCAGCAGGCTGTGGTTCTGGAACACCACAGCGCGGTCCGGACCGGGTGAGTTGACCTCGCGGTTCTCCAGGATCACGCCGCCAGTTGTCGCCGGCGTCAGACCAGCCACAATATTGAGCAGCGTCGATTTTCCGCAGCCGGAGTGACCGATAATCGATACGTACTCGCCCTGCTCGACCGAGAGACTGATCTCCTTCAACACCTCGGTCGTCGCCTGTCCGCGGGTGAAAACCTTGTCGACATGATCGAGTTTCAAATAGCTCCGCATTACGATTCTCCCTTAAGCCGCCGAAACGCCGCGCGTGACAAAAGAACCGATCATCGCGATCATCCGATCGAGCACGAAGCCGATGATGCCGACGTAAACCAGCGCGAGGATGATCTCGCTGATATGCGAGGAATTCCACGCATCCCAGATGAAGAAGCCGATGCCGACGCCGCCGATCAGCATTTCCGCGGCGACGATCGCCAACCACGACAGACCGATTCCGATGCGCAGGCCGGTGAAGATGTACGGCGCAGCCGACGGGATCATGATCTTCCAGAAGAACTCGACCGGGTTGAGCCGCACTACGGCGGCGACGTTGCGATAGTCCTGCGGGATATTCCGAATTCCCACGGCTGTGTTGATGATGATGGGCCAGATCGAGGTGATGAAGATCACGAAGATTGCCGATGGCTGGCCATCGCGGAATGCCGCCAGCGACAGCGGCAGCCAGGCCAGCGGCGGAATGGTCCGCAGCACCTGGAAGATCGGATCGAGCCCCCGCATCGCCCATACCGACTGGCCGACCAAAGTACCAAGGGCAACGCCGACGATGGCGGCGAGAGAATAGCCAAGCGCGACACGCTGCAGGCTGGCCGAGAGATGCCAGAACAACCCCTTGTCGAGACCGCCATTGTCGAAGAACGGATCGAGGATCAGATCCTTGGTGTCACTTATAACGCGAGAAGGTGGCGGCAACGTCGCACCGGCCTTGCGGCACAAAAGCTCCCAGACGACGAGAAACAACGCCAGTACGATCATCGGCGGAATGACATTTGCCATCGCGGTGCGCAGCGTTTTGGCGATCGCCTCCATTTTCGGCACTCGCTTCGGCAACAGATTGATGACAGGAGCCGGTGCACTGGCCGCTCGGGCTGCAGGCTCGGTCTTAAATGCGGTCGTGGTCATGCATGTCTCCAAATCCTCAAGTGAGACCGCCCGCGCGTGGACGGCCTCTCGTTTGTTCAAACCTCGACACGCTTGATCGAGAGCGACTTCAGATAGGCCGCCGGATCAGCCGGATCGAACACCTTGCCATCGAAGAAGGTTTCCTTGCCGCGCGACGTTGAGGTCGGGATATCGGCGGTATCGACGCCAAGATCTTTCGCTGCCTCGCGCCACACATCCTCGCGGTTGACCTTCGCGATCAGAGCTTTGGAATCATAACCAGGCTCGTACTTGCCCCAGCGGATATCCTCGGTCATGAACCAAAGGTCGTGACTCTGGAACGGATAGGACGCATGGTCCTTCCAGAACCGCATCTGCTGAGGACTATTCTCCACCACCCGGCCGGTGCCGTAGTCGAACCGGCCCTTCATCCGAGCGGTGACGTCCTCGACCGGCACGTTGATCCACTGCCGCTTGGCGCAGATCGCGGCGGCCTCGGCGCGGTTCCCGGCCTTCTCGCACCACTGCTGCGCTTCCATCACCGCCATCAGCAGCGCTTTCGCAGCCCTTGGATACTTGTCGACATAGGCCGCCCGGAGCGCGAACGACTTCTCCGGATGCTTGTCCCACAACTCGCCGGTGGTGATCGCGGTGTAACCGATCTGTTGATGGATGAGTTGCAAATTCCATGGCTCGCAGACACAGAACGCGTCCATGGTGCCAACCTTCATGTTGGCCACCATCTGCGCCGGTGGCACAACGATGGTCTCGATATCCTTATCGGGATCGATACCGCCCGCAGCCAGCCAGTAGCGAATCCACAGATCGTGCGTGCCGCCCGGGAAGGTCATCGCCGCCTTGACGGATTTGCCGGAGGCCTTCTTCTTCTCGAGGGCGACCTTGAACTCCGCAGTATCGAGACCGACTTTCAAGCCTGAATATTCCTTGGCGACCGAGATGCACTGCCCGTTGAGGTTGAGGCGGGCCAGGATGCACATCGGCGTCGGCACGTTGTTCTGGGTCACCTTGCCGGATGAGATCAGATACGGCATCGGCGTCAGGATATGCGCGCCATCGATGCCGTTGCCTTCGGAGCCGAGCACCAGATTGTCGCGCGTCGTTCCCCACGAAGCCTGCTTCTGTACCTCGACATCCGGCATGCCGTATTTGGCGAAGATGCCTTTCTCCTTGGCAACGAATAGCGGTGCTGCGTCGGTGAGTGCAATAAAGCCGAGCTTCGCTCCCTTCACTTCAGGCCCCGCCCCCTGCGCGAAGGCACCGCCGGGAAAGTTCAGCCGCGCCGCCGCCAGCAAGGCTGCTGTCCCGGCACCGGCCTTGAGCAAGGCACGGCGGTTGATCGTGCTACTCTTCAATTCCCGCTTTGCTTTCGTCATCGTTCGTCCTTTCGGCGGAACCTGTTGAACCCCTGCTGAGCGCCTCAGCTCGACCTGCCCAGCCGAGGCAACACCCGTCCTTCGGGGCGCACGCATCCGCGCGCCCGCGCTCACAGCGACGTTGCTGTCCGGTTCGGCAACAGCCTGATCTGGCCTGCAATTGATTATTCAAGCTTCGTGCCAGCGCGGCGGAACCGACATAAACAAGGTCCGCAAGGCATTAGTGGCGCGATTAAAAGATGCGTGCCGATGGCCTTCCGCCCGTCCTTGCGCCAATCGCCCAGATTTTGTGCGCTGCGATGGTTGAAGACCTCGCAATCGCCCGCCGGCCTCTCAGGACACTGTCTTGGGAACGAAAAAGCTCTCTTACGCGGCCTCAAAATGGCGTTAATGCCTTGTATTTGCGAGAGAACAGGGATAGCTCCTGCGTTTTACAAAGCAGGATCGAATGGATCAGTCGGCAGCCCCGAAAGTCAGTTTTGTGTCCTTGGGTTGCCCCAAGGCACTGGTGGATTCCGAGCGCATCATCACGAGGTTGCGTGCGGAAGGCTACGAACTCGCGCGCAAACACGACGGGGCTGACCTCGTCATCGTCAACACCTGCGGCTTCCTCGACAGTGCCAAGCAGGAGTCGCTCAGCGCGATCGGCGAAGCGATGGCCGAGAATGGCAAGGTGATCGTCACCGGCTGCATGGGCGCAGAGCCCGAGCAGATCGAAAAAGCCTATCCCAACGTGCTGTCGATCACCGGGCCGCAGCAATATGAGAGCGTGCTGGAGGCAGTGCACCGCGCGGTGCCGCCGGCGCACAACCCGCATCTCGACCTGCTGCCACCGCAGGGCATCAAGCTGACACCGCGGCACTATGCCTATCTGAAGATTTCCGAGGGCTGCAATAACCGGTGCACCTTCTGTATCATTCCGAAGCTGCGCGGCGATCTGGTGTCGCGCCAAGCCAACGACGTCTTGCGTGAGGCAGAGCGGCTGGTTGCGGCCGGTGTCAAGGAACTGCTGGTGGTGTCACAGGACACCTCGGCCTACGGCATCGATCTGAAATACGCCCCCAGCCCGTGGAAGGATCGCGAGGTGCGCGCCCGCTTCTTCGATCTTGCGCGCGAGCTTGGCGAGCTCGGCGCCTGGGTCCGGCTGCAATATGTCTACCCCTACCCGCATGTCGATGAAGTCATCGGCCTGATGAGCGAGGGCAAGGTACTGCCGTATCTCGACATCCCGTTCCAGCACGCAAGCCCTGCGGTGCTGAAGCAAATGCGCCGGCCGGCCGCTCAGGACAAGACGCTGGCACGGATCAAGGCCTGGCGCGAGCAATGCCCCGATCTCACCTTGCGTTCGACTTTCATCGTCGGCTTCCCCGGCGAGACCGATTCCGACTTCCAGTATCTGCTCGACTGGCTCGATGAAGCGCAGATCGACCGGCTGGGGTGCTTTAAGTACGAGCCGGTTGCCGGTGCGACCTCGAACGCACTCGAAGGCGCTGTCCCGGAGGAGATCAAGACCGCGCGCTGGAATGCGCTAATGGCGCGCCAGAAGAAAATTTCCGCACAGCGTCTCAAACGCAAGGTCGGTACGCGACAACAGGTCATCATCGACGAAGTCGGCCCCAGCGTCGCCAAGGGCCGCTCCAAGGCGGATGCGCCGCAGATCGACGGGTCGGTCTATGTCGCAAGCCGCCGGCCGCTCAAGGTCGGAGAGATTGTCACCGCGAAGATCGAGCGGGCCGACGAGTACGATCTGCACGGCAGCGTCGCCGGCTTCTAAGCCCGCACATGGACCGCGCTCCGCGCCTGTTACGGCTTCAGCACCGAGGCCCCGGTGGTGACGCGGCTTTCCAGATCAATATGAGCCTTTGCCGCGTCCTTGAGCGCATAAGCACGATTGATCGGAATATGAAGCGTGCCACTGATCACGGCCGCGAACAGCGCGTCCGCGCCTTCGAGCAACTCGGCGCGCGTCACGATATGATCGGCCAGCTTGGGGCGCGTTGCGAACAGCGAGCCGTGTATATTCAATTCCGCCAGATTGAATGGCGGCACCGGACCGGATGCGTTACCGAAGCTGACGAACAGCCCGCGCCGCTTCAGGGATTTCAGTGATCCCTGGAATGTGTCCTTGCCGACACCGTCATAGACAACGTCGCAAAGCTCGCCTCGGCTGATCTGCTTGACCCGCGCAGCGACATCCTCTTCCCGGTAAAGGATAACGTGATCGCAACCATTGGCGAGCGCGAGATCCGCCTTCTCGCGCGATCCGGCGGTACCGATCACCGTCGCGCCCAGCGCCTTCGCCCACTGGCAAGCGAGCGATCCCACACCGCCCGCAGCGGCATGAATCAGAACTCGGTGTCCAGGCCCGACCACGAAGGTCTTGTGCAGCAGATAAAATGTCGTGAGTCCTTTGAGCATCAGCACCGCAGCCTGCTCATAGGTGATGAAATCCGGCAGTTTGACCAACCGGTCCGCCGGCGCGTTGCGCTCGGTGGTGTAGGCGCCAAGATTGAGATAATAGGCAACCCTGTCGCCGGGATGAAAACCGGTGACGCCGGACCCGACAGCCACCACCTCGCCTGCGCCTTCATGGCCGACGATGAACGGTAGCGCGGGTGCTTTGTAGAGGCCGGTCCGGAAATAGCAGTCGGTGAAGTTCAAACCAATGGCATGATTGCGAATCCGCACCTCGCCGGGACCCGGCTCGGCAAGCTCGACATCTTCATAAGTCAGCACCTCCGGCCCACCGAGCTTGTGAACCCGTACCGCCTTCGCCATCTCTTCCACCCTTGAAAAGTCTCCGTTGTTGTTGCCACAACGGAGCCCATCACACCGAACTTGTCAACGCGCCCAAGCGGCTGAGGGCTATGCAGGAATTCTTCTTTTTGCGGTTGCGTTTGGCGAGGATGTTGAACGCCTCGACCGCGGCCGAAAACGTGATTGCAGTATAGATATAGGCCCGGGGGATGTGAAACTTGAACCCATCGGCGACCAGTGCCACGCCGATCAGGACAAGGAACGCCAGCGCCAGCATCTTCGTGGTCGGATGCTCGGCGACAAACCGCGCGACCGGGCTCGAGGCCGCATACATCACGGCACAGGCGATGATCACGGCTGCGATCATGATCTCGATATCCTGCACCATGCCGATCGCAGTGATGATCGAATTGAGCGAGAAAATCAGGTCGATCACAATGATCTGCATAATCACCCAGAAGAAGGCACTGGCAGCATTGCCCTTGCCGTCCGCCTCGTCTCCCCCTTCAACCTCTCCATGAATCTCATGTGTTGCTTTTGCGATCAGGAACAGGCCGCCTCCGATCAGAATGATGTCACGCCATGACAGCGCCATATCTGAAACTGTGATCACGGGCTCTGTCAGACCGATCAGCCAGACCAGGATGCTGAGCAGCAGGATGCGAAACACCAAAGCCAGCCCGAGCCCGATCTGCCGAGCACGCTTCGCCTGCTCCGCAGGAATACGCGAGACAATTACCGAAATGAAAATGACGTTGTCTATGCCGAGGACGATTTCAAGCGCAGTCAGCGTCAGCAAGGCGGCCCACGCCTCGGGACTCGTCAACATCTCGATCATGTCGGTCTCCGGATCAACGCGCGCAGAATCAGGTCACTGAAAAGAATGTAGAACGCAATCGCACAGAGCAAGATTTTCACGACCACAGGTACATCAAAATTCACGATGACCGCGAAGATGCACAGGACCGCCCACGCTGCAATCAGCACGAGATTGAAAGGTCTAAACCGCACCGTGCGGACCGGATGCATCACATTGATCGACACGAATGAAAGAACAACCAGCAATGCCAGCGCGGCGCTCCCGATCGCAGCAGGCGGCCTCAACAGGAACAGATAGAACGCCGCTGCATTCCACAGCGCCGGGAAGCCCCGAAAGTGATTGTCGTCGGCCTTCATTCGGCGATCGGCAAAATACAGCGCGCCGGAGACCACGATGGCAAAACCAAGCACCGGGGTAGCGAGTGGGATCAGCAAGCCGCTCGCGGTGATCGCAAAGGCCGGCACGAAAACATAGGTGACGAAATCGACGACAAGATCGAGCGTCTCGCCTGACCAATTTGGCAGTCGCTCGCCAACGTTGAAACGCCGCGCCAGCGGCCCGTCGATCGCGTCGATCAGCAGCGCAAGCCCGAGCCAACCGAACATCGCAGCCCAATGCTCGCGCACCGCCTCAAGCATCGCGATCAGCGCGATGCCGGTCCCGGATGCAGTCAGAAGATGAACGAAGAAAGCGCGGATCCACGCCGGGGGTCGAGAGGATTTTTGGCCGATCAGACCGCCCATACAACATTAACTCATCATTACGGCTGTATTAACACAGCCTGTCCATTCATCATGAGCGGACGACGCCCGGGTCGCTCGCACCTTTCAATGATCATGGAGTTTGACACAAATTCGGAGTATGGGAAAAGGCGTCATCGCAGACAGTATGTGAACGCCCATGAGCCAGCCATCGAAGTTTGATGTCATCGTAATCGGCGGCGGCCCGGCCGGGCTCGCCACGGCGATTGCGCTGGCGCAGGATGGCATCGCCACCGCCTTGGTCGCACGCAAGATGCCCTATGGCGACAACCGCACCACCGCCTTGCTCGGCGCATCGATCGATTTTCTGACCAAGATCAATGTCTGGTCGCGCTGCCAGGCGGAGTCCGCCGCGCTGCGCGTGATGCGGCTGGTCGACGACACAGGACGATTGATTCGCGCCCCTGAGGTTCGCTTTTCCTGCGAGGAAATCGCCGCCGAGGCGTTCGGATACAACATCGAGAACCGGATCTTGATGGAAGCGATGGAGCGCCGCGCCGCTGAGCTGGCGCATCTTGCGCGATACGACGATACCGCAGCCTCAATCGAACCCGGCGAGTCCAGCGTCACTGTGACAACCGGTGGCGGCGAGATTCTGACAGCATCGCTGGTTGCGGGTGCGGATGGCAGACAGTCGCCGTGCCGGCAAGCCGCAGGCATCACGGTCAAGCGCCGCGCGCTCGATCAATCGGCGCTCACCTTCAACGTCCGCCACACCCGGCCGCACCATAACACTTCTACCGAATTCCACACGCCACACGGCCCCTGCGTGTTCGTGCCGCTGCCGGGCGAACGCTCGAGCGTGGTCTGGGTTTGGACGCCGGACGAAACGGCACGGCTTGCGCAGTTGAACAACGAGGATCTCGGACTCGCCGCCGAGCGGCAGTCGCATTCCATTCTTGGGCGCATGACGGCCAATGATGGCCGCCACGTCTTCCCGCTGGCGATTGAGACACCGAGCGCATTCGCGGCACGGCGCATCGCCCTCGTCGGTGAAGCCGCGCATGTGTTACCGCCGATCGGCGCGCAGGGTCTCAACATGGGCCTGCGCGATGGCGCCGATCTTGCGGACATCGCCAGCCGTGCCCGTACGCAGGGCGAAGACCTTGGCGGGGACCGGGTGCTGTCGCGATATATCTCGGCACGTCGCGCCGATGTCTTCAGCCGGACCATGGCGATCGACGCCGCCAACCGCTCTCTGCTCAGTGATTTTCTGCCGGCGCAATCGGTCCGCGCGCTCGGCCTGCATCTGATCGGTTCTGTCGGGCCGATCCGCCGCTTTGCCATGCGCGAAGGTCTCGCGCCGTGGTGGCGGCGCGCCGGCTAAAGCTCACGGAAACACAATCGTTCCGTTGCGGATCAGCAGCATCACGCCGGTCAGGGTCACTACCGAAGCGAGCGTGCCGAGCAGCACCGCCGCCGAGCCCGCCTCGACCCAGGTATTATATTGTTGCGCCAGCACGAACACATTGAGCGCGGGCGGCAGCGAGCCGAGCAGCAGCGCAGTCGCGGCCCATTCCGGCGGGAACGGGCCGAGCAGCAACAGCAGCCCGAACAGAATGCAAGGGTGCACTACGAGCTTCACCGCGATCAGCCCCGGCACCTCCCACGGCACCCGCGTAAACGGTCGCAGCGCCACCGTGACGCCGAGCACGAACAACGCCACCGGTGCCGCCGCGCTTTGCAGAAACAGCAGCATGGTATCGACCGCGACCGGTGCCTCGATATGGAACGCCGCGACCAGCGCACCGCAATAAGATGCGACGATCAGCGGATGCAGCAAGATATGCTTGATGATCAGGCCGATCGTTGGCAGCAGCGGCCGCCGCTCGCCATCGGTCAGCACCATCAACAGCGGTGTCACGGAGAACAGAAAGATGGTGTCAAAACAGAACACCAGCGCCACCGGTACGTTGGCTTGTGAGCCGAACATCGCGAGCGCAAGCCCAGGCCCCATATACCCGATATTGCCGTAGCCGCCGCCAAGTGCCGCCATCGATGAGTCCCGCCATGGCAAGCGGGCGAACAGCCGCGTGCCCAGGAGGGAGATCGTGAAAGCCAACATCGTGCCGAGCGTGGTGGCCAGGATGAACGGCAGGTTGTTCAGTTCCTCGAACGGCGTCTTTGCCAAAATACGGAAGAAAAGTGCCGGGAGCGAAATGTAGAGCAGAAAGAAATTCATCCACGCGAGGCCGGATTCCGGCAGGGATTTCAACTTTCCGCAGGCAAATCCGATAAAAATCAACCCAAAATAGGGCAAAGCCAGATTTAAGACATCAATCATCAGCGTATGCCCGGCTCCCCGGGACTCCCGGCATCCGCCGAATGACGGATTGGTGGCTTCCCCGAATGCCCTCTAGCATCGGCCACAATCCTGGTCTATTCGACGACAATGATTAAAACGCGGACAGCCAAATTTCAGATCGGACAGATCGTGCGCCACCGGGTGTTCTCATTCCGGGGCGTGATCTACGATATCGACCCGGAGTTCAACAACACCGAAGAATGGTGGTTGTCGATTCCGGAAGAAATGCGTCCGCACAAAGACCAGCCGTTTTATCATCTGCTGGCCGAGAACTCGGAGTCGGAATACGTCGCTTACGTTTCCGAACAGAATCTCCTGCCCGACGATTCCGGTGAACCGATCCGACACTCGCAGGTGTCCGAGATTTTCATCAAGGACAAATCCGGCGGCTATCGCCAGCGCAACCCGTCGCTCAACTGACGTCGCTCAACTGACGTTGGCCAGTTCGCCGCCGGGCGGCTTTCTCATCGACCGGGCAATAAAAAAGCGCGCATTGCTGCGCGCTTTTTTATTGAATGTGGGCGAGATTACTTCGGCGCCGCGCTCTGGCTTTCCAGCTTCTGGCGCGCTTCGGCGGCGCGCTTCTGCAGTTCTTCCTGCAGCTTCTTCTGGTTTTCCTCGAATACCTTCGGATCGGTCGGCGGGCCGTCATAGGCCTTGGCGAACTCGGCGAGCGGCAGCGGCAAGGTCAGCGGCGCGCCGTTCGAGTTGATGGCCTGCACCACCAGGTTCTGGCCCTTCTTCATGTTGGCCAGCAGTTCGGGGCTGACCTCATAGTCCGACATACAGCCGTTGGCGAAGCAGATCACGTACGGGCTCTGCGCCGGTGCGTTGCTGTCGACGATGATGCGGGTGCCGTAGCCAAGCTGCATGCCGAGCGGCAGAGTGACGCGCAGCACTTTCTTGGTCTCGCCTTCCGGCTCGATGATCACGGCGGCGATCACGGTCTGGCCAGACTCGATGCGGCCGTCCTTGCCGGTGAAGCAGACCTGCTTGGCGTTGGCATCCTGTCCCTTGAGACAGAACTTGGTCCACGGCCCGTAGATCAACTGAACCTGCTGCTCGGCCGGCTGCTGCGCTGCCGGAGCCTGCTGGGCCTGCGCGGGAGCCGCCGCCTTGGGGGCTGCTTTCGGTGCCGGCTTGGCCTTGGCCGCAGGGGCCGCCGGCTGCTGAGCCTGGGCATTCGCAGCGACGATCGAGGCGGCGGTCAGGGCGGTCGCGGTCAGGAGTGCTGCAAATCCCCGCCCGCGCGGCAGGGCCTGCGCGGCCAGTTTACGAAAATCCATCGTGGAAAACCCCTTCTCATCAACTGCGCGTTCGCCACCGCAAAGGGGGCGCACCCGCCGGCCTGTTGGCGGCTGTCTCGGAGCCAAATAAGGCGGATACGTGACAGACCGCGCAACCTGATCTGAATTGCCCGCTTTCAATACAGCGGCGAGCGAAAAGATCAATGCCGACAGCGATATTTGAGCGTTCCTTCGCAGGGGATAGCCGGCGATCGTGGTAAATTCGGCGGCGCAAACCGCCGAATCGACGGGGTCGACAGGAATGGGTTGGATTCGGCTTGGGAGGGTACTGGCGGCGGCAGGCAGCACGGTTCTCGCCGCGCTGCTCCTCGGCTCCCTCCCGGCTTCCGCCGAACCTGTCCCGGCAATCGCAATGCACGGCCAGCCGGCCCTGCCCGCCGGTTTCAGTCATCAGCCCTATGCCAACCCTGACGCCCCCAAGGGCGGCCGGCTGGTCCAGGGCCTGATTGGCACCTTCGACAGCCTCAACCCCTTCATCGTGAAGGGCATCGCAGTGCAGCAGATACGCGGCTATGTCGTCGAGAGCCTGATGGCGCGCGGCAATGACGAGCCGTTCACGCTCTACGGCCTGCTTGCCGACAGCATCGAGACCGACGACGCCCGCAGCTACGTCACCTTCCACCTCGATCCCAAGGCGCGGTTTTCCGATGGTCGCCCGGTACGGGCCGAGGACGTGCTGTTCTCCTGGGCGCTGATGCGCGACAAGGGCCGGCCGAACCATCGGCTGTACTACGCCAAGGTCGCCAACGCCGAAGCCCTCGACGAGCGCACCGTGCGGTTTGATTTCGGCGGCACGGCTGACCGCGAATTGCCGCTGATCCTCGGGCTGATGCCGATCTTCGCCAAGCATGCCGTCGATGTCGCGACCTTCGAGGAAACCTCGATGACCGCGCCGCTCGGCTCCGGCCCCTATCGCGTCACATCCGTCAAACCCGGCACCAGCGTGACGCTGACCCGCAACCCGGACTATTGGGGCAAGGACCGCCCGGCCAATCGCGGGCTGTGGAATTTCGACGAGGTGCGGGTCGATTATTATCGCGAGGCCAACGGCGCGTTCGAGGCTTTCAAGCGTGGCCTTTACGACTTCCGCGTCGAGAACGAGCCGCTGCGCTGGCACGAGGGCTACAACTTTCCCGCGGCGCGAAATGGCGACGTGATTCGCGACGAGATCAGGACCGGCACGCCGCAGCCCTCCGAATTCCTGGTGTTCAACACCCGCCGGCCGGTGTTTGCCGACATCCGGGTGCGGCAGGCACTGGCCCTGCTGTTCGATTTTGAGTGGATCAACCGCAACTATTTCTTCGGCCTCTACGGCCGCTCGCCGAGTTTCTTCGCCGGGTCCGAACTGTCGGCGGCCGCACGCCCGGCGGACGAGCGCGAAAAGCGGCTACTCGCCCCGTTCGCCGCCGGGATCCGCGCCGATATTCTTGACGGCAGCTACCATCTGCCCGTGACCGATGGCAGTGGCCGCGACCGCCAGACCCTGCGCGCGGCGCTCGCGCTGTTCAAGCAGGCCGGGTTCGAACTCGATGGCACCGTGCTGCGCAAACGCGGCACCCGCGAGCCGCTGACCTTTGAAATCCTCACCACCACCCGCGATCAGGAGCGCATTGCCCTCGCCTATGCCCGCGATCTCAAGCGCGCCGGCATCGCCGTGTCGGTGCGCGTGGTCGACGCCGTGCAATTCGACCAGCGCCGCCTCGCCTTCGATTTCGACATGATCCAGAACCGCTGGGACCAGTCGCTTTCGCCCGGCAACGAGCAGGCGTTCTATTGGGGCAGCGCCGCCGCCGACATTCAGGGCACCCGCAACTACATGGGCACGAAAAGCCCGGCGATCGACGCGATGATCGCGGCGCTGCTGGAGGCGCGCGAGCGGCCCGAATTCGTCAGCGCGGTCCGTGCCCTCGACCGCGCCCTGATGTCCGGCTGCTACGCCATCCCGGTCTACAATCCACAGCGGCAATGGATTGCGCGCTGGAATCGGATAGAACGACCCAGAGCGACCGCGCTGACGGGCTATCTGCCCGAGACGTGGTGGTCCAAACCGCAGAAGCAGACGCCGTGACGAACGACGACTCACAGACGGCCAATGTCGCGCCCGGCCTATCGCCGACGCTGTGCGACCTGTTCGCCCGCACGCTGGCGCGGACGCCGGATGCGCTGGCGCTGAGCGATCCCCATAACAAGCCGCGCATCACCGGCCAACCCGCGGCGCGGCTGACTTACGCCGAGGCCGACCGCGCCGTCGCCGCACTGGCCGCGCAACTGACCTGCGCGGGCCTTCCGGTCGGCTCCGTGATCGCGGTGCAACTACCCAACACGGTCGAGTTCGCGCTGACCGCACTGGCGGCCTGGCGCGCCGGGCTGGTGGTCGCGTTGCTGCCGCAGCTCTGGCGACAGGCCGAACTCAGCGAGGCGCTCAACCGGGTCGGTGCCCGGGCCATCGTTACCGCGAGCCGGATCGAGATCATCGACCATGCCGATCTCGCGATGAACGCCGCCGCCGAGGCGTTTTCGATCCGCCATGTATTCGGTTTCGGCGAGAACCTGCCCGACGGCATGATCCCGCTCGACTGGGCCGTGACCGGCGAGATTCCGCCGCTCGGCCAGGGCGGGTCGGTCGATGCGCGCAAGGCGGCGATCGTGTCCTTCGACATGACGCCAGACGGTCTGCTCGCGGTGCCGCGCAGCCACGTCAATCTGATTGCCGGTGGCCTTGCCATCACCATCGACGCCAACGTGCCGCAAGGTGCGCGGCTGATGTCCTTGGCGCTGCCCTCGTCCTTCGGCGGGTTGGTGTCCTCGGTGGTGACGTGGCTCCTCAGCGGCGGCGCACTTTCGCTGCATCACCCCTTCGACCCGCAGCTTCTGGAAGACCAGATCCGCGAGGAGGAATGCGACACGCTGATCGTGCCCGGCCATCTCGCCTTGCGGCTGGCCGAAGCCGGCACGATCGAGGCGCTGCCGATGCTGCGGCAGGTGCTCGGCCTGTGGCGAACGCCGGAACGCGTCGCCTCCAGCAATGACTGGCTGAGCCGGCAAGTCACGCTGGCCGACATCTATCTGTTCAGCGAGATCGGTCTCGTTGCCGCGCCGCGGCTCGACGACGGTGCTCCGGCTGATCTGTTCGCGGGCGGCGTCTCGCCCGACGCGCGTGCCCGCACCAGCGAACTGGTGCTGACCCCGCACGGCACGCTCGCCATGCGCGGCGCGATGGTGGCGATGGCGGCGTATCGTTCGCCGCCGAAAGGAACCTCGGCGCTGCTGGCCAGCGTTCCGGTGGATTACGCCGACACCGGCTATGCCGCCAAACGCAACAAGACGACCGGCGCCATCAACATCACCGCGCCGCCTTCCGGCATTGTCGGCGTCGGCGGCTACCGCTTCCGCGAGCAGGATCTCGATCTCTGGGCGAGCCGGCTCGCCTCCGGCGCGATGCTGACCGCGCTGCCGGACCAGCTCAACGGCTATCGCCTCGCCGGTCGCACCAGCGACAATGCGCGCGCACGCGAAGCGCTGATTGAACTTGGCCTCAATCCGCTGATGACCGAGGCATTCCGCGAACGCGGCACTGCACGCTAAACGCGGGAACCACGCCGCGACCCAGTCCATATCGTTGACGGCGCGTTAACAACGCCGCCCTAGGATGACGCGCTCTGGTTCCGATCCGTGTCGAGCGCGTCATGTCCCAGCAAGGCCCCATCGTCCTCGTTTCCAACGGCGAAAGTGCGTTGCCTACTGCCGCACTCGGCGAGGCACACATCTTTCCGGTCGTGGATGCGACATGGGATGACGCGGCCGAGGCAATCACACGCGTGCAACCCGCGGCGGTGATCGCGACGGACGGCGATGCGGATGCGCTGGCCGCGCTGGCGCAGCAGATCGAGGCGCAGCAACCTTACGTGCCGCTCCTCGTGCTCGATCCCGCTGTGTCGTTGCCGCACAACGCGCTTCCGTTTACCGGGTTGGCCGGCGATAAATCGCGCCTTGCCGCGCGGCTCAACACCGCGCTGCGCGTGCGCACGCTGCATGCCACGGTGCTGCGGCGTCTTGGCCATGGCCGCGCCTCACGGGCACAATTGCCGCCGAGCGATCCGTTGCAAGACGCAACGATCCTGCTGATCGGACGCGGCGCATCCTATCCCGCGCTGTCGGTGGCCATCGGCGAGCGCACCGGTGTCGTCGGTGCGCTCAGCATCGAAGCAGCGGCGAAACATCTCAACGCCCGCGATCTCGATGGCGTGGTGATCGGCGACGGTTTCAGTTCCCGCGTGGTGGATGCCTTCCTCAAGGTACTGTCGGAAGACTCCCGGTTCCGTCATCTGCCGGTGATCCTGACCGGCGAGGCGAGCCAGCTTCAGACTTACGATCTGCCGAATCTCGAATTCGCAACCGGAACCGCCAGCGACATCGTGACACGTGCGGTTCCGCTGATCCGTCAGAATGCATTCGAGATGCGGCTGCACCGTGCGCTGAAATCGATCGATGCCGGTGGCCTGCTCGATCCGCGCACCGGCCTGCTCACGCAGGATGCTTTTGCACGCGACTTCGCCACCGCTGTGATCGAAGCAAAGGCGCGTGGCGCAGCACTCTCCGCCGTGCGCCTGGCATTGGCATCGAGCGGCCCGCGCGCGCGACTCGATGCCGCGCGCATCCTCAGCCGCCTGATGCGGCGGATGGATTTCGCAACCTTGTATGACGACGCCTCAATCGTCATCGCGTTCCCTGAAACCGATCAGCGCACCACCCGCATGATCGCACGGCGCCTGACCAGCGTGCTGAAACAAACTGTCGTCAACAGCAAGAAAGACGGCAGATTCGATCCCGACGTCACCTTCGCCACATTACTGCCCAACGACAACGTCGAAACTATTCTTGATCGGCTGCGAAGTTCCGACCACCGTGCGGCATCCTGACTCGACTGCAATCAATCAGGAACAATCACCGGATTCCTGCATTGGCCTAGCCTCAACACCAACGCGAGGATGACCAATGAAAAAATCGATGATGCTTGGCTTGTCGCTGGCGATGCTCGCCGCTCCCGCTTTCGCACAATCGACGATGACCCCGCCCAGCAGCAGCGGAAGTACCGCCGCGCCGGCGACGGTTGGCAGTGCGCCGACCACGCTGCGCTTTGCGACCGTGTCCCGCGACGAGATGTTCTCCTCGAAGCTGAAGGGCCTCAACGTTTATAATGAGAAGAACGAGTTGATCGGCGAGATTTCCGATCTCGCGATCAGCAAGAACGATCAGGTTCAGGCGCTGATCCTGTCGGTCGGCGGCTTCCTGGGCATGGGTGAGCACTATGTCGCGGTGGCGCCATCGGCGGTGAACGTGACCTATGACGCCTCGAACAAGAAGTGGCGCGCCACCATGAACACCACCAAGGAAGAACTGAAGTCGGCGCCGGAATTCAAGTATCCGCAGTAATGGACGCGTCTTGAATTCGAGTTGTTTACCTCGGGCTGCCGCATATGCCGGCAGCCCGATACTTTTTTGGCTTAACGTCGATCATGCCGCCTTGCGGCCTTCGGCAAGCTCGGCGAGCTGACGCAGGATCTCCGTGGTGCCTTCGATGCGCTGATCCGGCGTCTCCCACTCCTGGAAGAACACCACCTTCATGTCTGGCCGCACCTTGGCGGCCTTGCCGTGCTGACGGATGAAGAACACCAGACGATCCGGATGCGCGAAGCTGTTGTCGCGGAACGAGATCACCGCGCCCTTCGGGCCGGCATCCACCTTGTCGATGTTGGCGCGGCGGCAGAAGTTCTTGATCGACGCCAACTTGAACAGATAGCGCACCTCGTCGGGCAGCGGACCGAAACGGTCGCGCAGCTCCGCGCCGAAATTCGCGATCTCGTCCTCGGTGTCGAGATCGGCAAGACGCCGGTACAGCGACAGCCGCACCGACAAATCGGCGACGTAATCCTCGGGGATCAGCACCGGCATGCCGAGCGTGATCTGCGGCGACCAGCGATCCGCGACCGGCTCGGAAATACCGGCCTTCAGACTGGTGATCGCCTCCTCCAGCATCGACTGATAAAGCTCGAAACCGACTTCCTTGATGTGGCCGGACTGCTCCTCGCCGAGCAGATTGCCCGCGCCGCGAATGTCGAGATCGTGCGAGGCAAGCTGGAAACCCGCGCCAAGGTTTTCCAGCGACTGCAGCACCTTCAGGCGGCGCTCGGCCTGTGCGGTGATCTTGCGCTGCGCCGGCAGCGTGAACAGTGCATAGGCGCGCAGCTTGGAACGGCCGACGCGGCCGCGCAACTGATAGAGCTGGGCAAGGCCGAACATGTCGGCCCGGTGAACAATGAGCGTGTTGGCCGAGGGAATGTCGAGACCGGATTCGACGATGGTGGTCGAGAGCAGGATATCATACTTGCCCTCGTAAAACGCGGACATGATGTCCTCGATCACGGTCGGCGGCATCTGGCCATGCGCCACCGCGACTTTCATCTCCGGCACGTTCTTGTCGAGAAAATCCTTGGCCTCGGCGAGGTCCTCGATGCGCGGGCAGACATAGAACGCCTGCCCTCCGCGATAGCGTTCGCGCAGCAGCGCCTCGCGCACCATCAGCGGGTCGAACGGCGCGACAAAGGTGCGCACCGCGAGACGATCGACCGGCGGCGAGGCGATGATCGACAGATCGCGCACGCCGGTCAGTGCGAGTTGCAGCGTGCGCGGGATCGGCGTCGCCGACAGGGTCAGCACGTGCACCTCGGCGCGCAGCTGCTTCAACCGCTCTTTGTGGCTGACGCCGAAATGCTGCTCTTCGTCGACCACAATCAGGCCGAGATTTTTGAACTTGATGGTCTTGCCGAGCAGCGCGTGGGTGCCGACCACGATATCGATGCTGCCGTCCGCAAGCCCCTTCTTGACCCGCGCCAGCTCCTTGGCGCTGACAAGGCGCGAGGCCTGCGCGACGTTCACCGGGAAGCCGCGGAAGCGTTCAGTAAAGTTCTTGGCATGCTGGCGCGCCAACAGCGTGGTCGGCACTACGACCGCGACCTGGCGGCCGTCGAGCGCCACGGCAAACGCCGCGCGCAATGCCACTTCGGTCTTGCCGAAGCCGACATCGCCGCAGATCAGACGATCCATCGGACGGCCAGAGTTCGAGATCGTGCAGCGAGGCATCAATGGCGCTGAGTTGATCCTCGGTCTCGTCATACGGAAAGCGTGCGCAGAATTCGTCGTACGTCCCCTGATGGATCGGGAAGCGTTGCGCTTCGCGAAGCTGACGCTCGGCCGCGATCTTGATCAGGTCGCCCGCGATCTCGCGGATGCGGTTCTTCAGTTTGGCCTTGCGCGCCTGCCAGCCGCCGCCGCCGAGCCTGTCGAGTTCAACTCCGGCGGTCTCCGTGCCATAGCGCGACAGCAGCTCGATGTTTTCGACCGGAAGATAGAGCTTGGTATCGTTGGCGTAGTGCAGTTCGAGACAGTCATGCGGCGCGCCGGACACCTGCAGGGTCTGCAGGCCGACGAAGCGGCCGATGCCGTGCTCGACATGAACCACAAGATCGCCGGTGGCGAGGCTGGTGATTTCAGAAATGAAATTCTCCAGCTTGCGGCTGGACTTGCGCGCCCGGACCAGACGATCGCCGAGGATGTCCTGCTCGGTAATCAGCGCGACGGTGTCGGTCTCGAAGCCGGACTCCAGCCCGACCACGGCGAGCATGGTCTCGTTGCGCGGCGTCGCCTGCACCACCCGCCAGGTATTGACGTTGGTAAGGTTGAGCAGCCGGTGATCGGTCAGCATGCTCGCCATGCGCTCGCGCGAGCCTTCGCTCCACAGCGCGATCACGACCTTCTTGCGTTCGCTCTGCAGTTTGCCGACATGCGCGACCACGGACTCAAAGACGTTGACCGCCGCGTCCGCCCGCTCGGGCGCGAAATTGCGGCCGGCCCGCGCGCCGATATCGGCGACATTCGCATCTTCCGGCACGGCGAACGGCGACAGCCGCGCCAGCGCGCTTTTCTCCAGATGCTCGCGCCATTCAGCCTCGGTCAGATAAAGCCGGTCGGTCGGCAGCGGTTTGTAGATCGCGCCGCCGCCCGGATGCTGCATCGCCTCGCGCCGCGCTTCGTAATAATCGCCGATCTGCTGGAAGCGTTCGCGCGCGGCATCCTCGGCCTGAGGTTCGATGGCGATTGGCGCATCGTCGAGATAGTCGAACAGCGTGTCCATACGTTCGACGAACAGCGGCAGCCAGTGCTCCATGCCGGGATGGCGGCGGCCCTCGCTGACCGCCTCATAGAGCATGTCGCCGCGCTCCGGCGCGCCGAACTGCGCGACATAGCCCATGCGGAAACGCTTGATGGTCTCGGTGATCAATTGAAACTCGGACACCGGCACGAGATCGAGCGCGCGCATGTCGAGCAGCGTGCGCTGGGTCTCGGCATCGAAGGTGCGGATCGATTCCAGCGTGTCGCCAAAAAAGTCGAATTGCACCGGCTGTTCGAGCCCGGCTGGAAACAAATCGAGGATGCCGCCGCGCACGGCGTATTCGCCCGGCTCGCGCACCGTCGAGGTTCGGCCATAGCCATTGTGCTCCAGCCAGGCGACGATGGAATCCATCGGTACGCGATGACCGGGCGCGACCGATAGCGCCTGCGCAGCGACCATGTCGCGGGCCGGCACCCGCTGCACGATGGCGTTCACCGTGGTCAGCACGAGCAGCGGCTTGTCGCCGCCCTTGAGGCGCGACAGCCGCGCCAGCGTGGTCAGGCGCTGCGCCAGAACCCCGCCATGCGGCGAGACGCGGTCATAGGGCTGGCAATCCCAGGCCGGAAACTGCATCACCGAAAGATCAGGTGCGAAGAAGTCGAGCGCGCGGGCAAGCTGCGCCATGCGCGGGCCATCGCGACAGACCACGGCCAGGCTGACCGCCGGCGGGTTCTGCCGCGCGGCGACCGCGCGCGCGAGGTCCGAGACGATCAGTCCTTCGGAGCCCTCCGCGACATTGGCGAGGGTGATCGCACGGCGCGGCTGCAGCAGATTGGCGGGAGAACGCACCGGCGTCATACCGCCGACCCCGCGGCGCCGAACGCCTTGATGCGCTGGAAGATGCCATCCGCAACGCCGGGCGGCAGCGGGGCCTTCTCGCTGAAGGCGGCATAGAGATCGGGGTCCGGCAATTCGATCAGTTGTTCGAGCTCGGTGAGTTCGGCCTCGCTGAATTCAGCGATATGGGCGTCGGCGAACCGTCCGAGCAGCAGATCCATCTCGCGGGTGCCGCGATGCCAGCAGCGGAACAACAGCTTCTTGCGCCGTGGCTCCAGCCCCTCGCTCGACCGTGACGATCCTGTCATATGGAAAATTCTCCGAACGCCAAAAGCCCGGACGTGCCGGGCGGGGTTGATATAACCGCCGCCGCCGGCGATGTCAGTATGTTCCTGCACACCCGCACTGTGCGTCCTCGTCATGGCCGGGTGTCCGGTTTCAGCACGAGCCGGGCGCCGAAAAAGGCGTGGATGCCCGGCATAAAGCCGGGCATGACGGATCAAACGACCGTAGATTTGCACCATGCGCCCCGCCCTGCTCAATCCCCTGTTTGCGCCGATCACCAGCCTTGCCGGCGTCGGGCCGAAGCAGGACAAGCTATTCCGCTATCTGCTGGACCGCGCTGAAACACCGCGCCTTGTCGATCTTCTGCTGCACCTGCCGGCGAGCGTGATCGACCGCCGCGCGCGGCCAAAAATCCGCGACGCTGTGCCGGGCACGGTGGTCACGCTGGAGGTGGCGGTCGACCGCCATCGCCCTGCGCCGCCGGGCCGCTCGCGTGCGCCGCATCTCGTCTATGCCAGCGACGACACCGGCAGCGTGATCCTGACCTATTTCCGGGCGCAGCCGGGCTATATCGAGAAGCTGCTGCCGGTCGGCGAGACCCGCTTTGTGTCCGGCACCGCGCAGATGTTCGACGGCATGCTGCAGATCGTTCATCCTGACCGCGTGGTGGACGCAGAGGCCTTCGCGAAACTTCCCTCCATCGATCCGGTCTATCCGCTGACCGAGGGGCTTGCCATCGGCTCGGTCCGCCGCGCGATGACGCAGGCGCTGCAAAAATTGCCGGACCTGCCCGAATGGATCAGCCCCGAGGTGCTGCGGCGCTGCTCGTTTCCGGCCCTCAGTGAGGCGCTCAACCGGGTGCACAATCCGGTTGAACTGACCGACATCCTGCCGGACGGGCCGTTCTGGTCGCGCCTTGCCTTCGACGAGCTGCTCGCCGGCCAACTCGCCCTTGCCTTGGTGCGCGCGCAATTGCGCCGGCCGGCGGGCGTGCGCAATGCCGGCGACGGCCATCTGCGCCGCAAGATCATCGACGTACTGCCCTATGCCCTCACCGCTTCGCAGCAAGAAGCGGCCAAGGCGATCGCCAGCGACCTCAACCAGCCGGTACGGATGCTGCGGCTGCTGCAGGGCGATGTCGGCTCCGGCAAGACCGTGGTGGCGCTGCTCGCCGCCGCGGCCGCCGCTGAGGCCGGCAAGCAATCGGCGCTGATGGCGCCGACCGAAATCCTCGCGCGCCAGCACATCAAGACCATCGCGCCACTGGCCGAGCAGGCCGGGATGCAGGTCGCCATTCTCACCGGCCGCGAGAAAGGCAATGAGCGCCGCGAGATCCTCGCCCGCCTCGCCGCTGGCGAGATCGATCTTTTGGTCGGCACCCACGCGCTGATCCAGGATGAGGTGGTGTTCAAGGCACTGGCGCTCGCCATTGTCGACGAACAGCATCGTTTTGGCGTGCGCGAGCGCCTGACGCTGACCGGCAAGGGCGACGCGGTGGACGTGCTGGTGCTGAGCGCGACGCCGATCCCGCGCACGCTGGTGCTGACATATTTCGGCGACATGGATGTCTCCGAACTGCGCGAGAAGCCGGCCGGCAGGCAGGCGATCGACACCCGCGCGGTGCCGGACACCCGGCTCGGCGAAATCATCGAGGCGGTCGGACGGGCGCTCAATTCAGGCAAGCTGGTCTACTGGATCTGCCCGCTGGTCGAGGAATCCGAGACGGTCAGCCATCTCACCAATGCCGAGCAACGCTTCGAGACGCTCCGCAAGCGGTTCGGCGAACGTGTCGGCCTCGTTCATGGCCGGATGAAAGGCACCGAGAAGGACCGCGTGATGGCGTCATTCGCCGCCGGCGAGATTCAGGTGCTGGTCGCGACCACCGTGGTGGAAGTCGGTGTCGATGTCCCCGCCGCGACCATCATGGTGATCGAAAACGCCGAACGCTTCGGCCTGTCGCAACTGCATCAGTTGCGCGGCCGGATCGGGCGCGGCGCGGAAGCCTCCACCTGTCTCCTGCTCTATCACGAGCCGCTCGGCGAAATTGCCAGCGCGCGGCTGCGCGTGATCCGCGAGACCACTGACGGCTTTCGCATCGCCGAAGAGGATCTGCGGCTGCGCGGCGAAGGCGACATCCTCGGCATTCGCCAGAGCGGCATGCCGGGCTACCGGATCGCGCGCTCGGAGGTGCACGGCCAACTCATCGCGCAAGCGCGCGACGAGGCGCTGCGCATCATGAAGGACAATCCGAAGCTGCAGGGCGAGCGCGGCGAGGCGCTGCGCTGCCTGCTCTATCTCTATGAGCGCGACGAAGCGATTCCGCTGATCGGTGCTGGCTAGCTTCCCACTTACGCCAGAACTCTTGCGAAGAGGACGCGTCCTGCCGTCCAGAGCGCGCTCGGAATCGTGGGCGCACCGATCATCGTCAAGGTCAAGATGCTCAGCCCGACATTCCCGATCCACCACCGCCGCTCCGGGGTCCGAAATCCCAAGCCCGAACATGCGATATTGATGAAGAAGGCTGCGTAAGCCATGATCGCCGACAAGAGCATGCTGCCATGGCCCGCGATCCGGAGTTCTGTCACGGCCGTCACAGCAATACTAACCAGAATAACAATCCAGATAAGCGACCGCGTCGCAAAGGTGCGCATTCGTTTCGATCACCTATTTGAAAACCGTCACTTGATCGCCTGACCGACGTAAAAACTAGTCCACCTTCACAGGCTGACGTTCGGTAGCCGCGCCATTGGCGAGATTGGCGCTCTGCGCCATGGCCGCAAGCGCCGCGACCTTCTTCTGTGGATCGTTGCTGCCCGGCTGCACCACGCCCGCTGACATAATGAGTGTCGCGGCATCCTCGGCCTTCATGTCGATCTCGATGATCTTGCTTCTAGGCACGTAGAAGAAGAAGCCGGTGGTCGGATTCGGAGAGCACGGCAGGAAAACCGAAATATACTCTTCCTCCCCCGGCAGCCCGACGGCGACTTCGCTGCTCGGCGTCTGGGAAATCAATACGATCGACCACATGCCCGGCGCGGGAAACTCCACCAGCCCGACTTTGCGGAAGCTCGAACCGTTGCTCGAGAACAATGTCTCGAACACCTGCTTGAGGCCGCGATAGATTGCGCGCACCACCGGCATATGTCCGAGCAGCGTATCGCCGAACTCGACGAGCTTGCGGCCGATCAGATTGGCGGTAAGGAATCCAAGGAATGTGAGAGCAAACACTGCGACGATCAGGCCGGAGCCTGGCAGGCCGAACGGCAGATAAGTTTCGGGACGATAGGCCACCGGCACGAACGGCCGCACCAAACCGTCCACCCAGGTGACGAACCACCAGGTCAGATAAAAGGTGATCGCGATCGGGCCAGCGACGATCAGACCGGTCAGGAAGTAATTGCGCAGCCGCGCCATCGCGCCGGGCGGCGCTTCCGCCGGCTCCGTCGACAGGATGGGAGGCACCTTGTGGGAGTCTTCAGTCATCATTCCAACCGATCTGCAGCGATCTCATGTCCTACCGGATTGAGACCATCATCACTATAGCCGGATCGTATCAGAGTTTTGAATGCCCGGGAGAAGCTCGTCGGACCCTGCTGCGGCAGTTTGTCATGCCGCCGCATATTCAACACACCGAACGGTTCCCGTTCTGGAGGCGCCCTATTCCACCGTGACGGATTTAGCCAGATTCCTAGGCTGGTCGACGTCGGTCCCCATCACCACGGCGGTATGATAGGCTAGCAATTGCACCGGAATGGCGTAGACCATGGGCGTCACGCTCGCCGGCATGTCCGGCAAGATGATCGTCACCAGCGATTGCACGGTAGCCTCGCGCGCGCCCTGCGCGTCGGTCATCAGGATGATGTTGCCGCCCCGCGCCGCCACTTCCTGCATGTTCGAGACGGTCTTTTCAAATACACGATCATGGGGTGCGATCACCACCACCGGCATCTTCTCGTCGATCAGCGCGATCGGACCGTGCTTCAGTTCACCGGCGGCATAGCCCTCGGCATGGATGTAGGAGATTTCCTTGAGCTTGAGCGCGCCTTCAAGCGCCAACGGATAGCTGGTGCCGCGGCCGAGATAGAGCACGTCCTTCGATTTTGCGATGTCGCGCGCCAGCTTCTCGATCTGCGGTTCCAGCGCCAGCGCCGCCGTCATCAGGCGCGGCACCTCGATCAGGCCGTGCACCAGACGGGTTTCGTCTTCCGCCGAGAGTTCGCCCCTCGCCTTGCCGGCCGCGATCGCCAGCGCCGCCAGCGCCATCAACTGACAGGTAAACGCCTTGGTGGAGGCGACGCCAATCTCCGGACCGGCCAATGTCGGCAGCACCGTCTCGCTCTCGCGCGCAATGGTGGAGCTTGTGACGTTGACCACGGAAATGGTGTGCAGGCCCTGCGACTTGGCGTAGCGCAACGCCGCCAGCGTATCGGCGGTCTCGCCCGACTGCGAAATAAAGATCGCAAGATCGCCCTTGCGCAGCGGCGCCTCGCGATAGCGGAATTCGGACGCCACATCGAGTTCGACCGGCAGGCGGGCAAATCGCTCGAACCAGTATTTGGCGACAAACCCCGCATAGCTTGCGGTGCCGCAGGCAGTAATCGAGACGCGTTGAATATCGGCGAAATCGAAGCGCAGTGGCGCCGGCAACGCGACCTGTTCGGTCGCCATGTTGACATAGCGCGCCAACGTGTGGCCGACGACCTCCGGCTGCTCGTGAATTTCCTTCGCCATGAAGTGGCGATAGTTGGCCTTGTCGACCAGGAAGGTCGCTGCGCCCGACTTCAGCACCTCGCGCTGCACCGGCGCGTTGGTCTGATCGAAAACCTCGACACTGCCGCGCTTCAGCACCACCCAATCGCCGTCTTCGAGATAGCTGATGTTATCGGTGAACGGCGCAAGCGCTATGGCGTCGGAGCCGAGATACATCTCACCCTCACCATAGCCGACCGCGAGCGGCGAGCCCTTGCGCGCGCCGATCATCAGATCGTCCTCACCCTCGAAAATGAAAGCCAGCGCGAACGCACCGCGCAGTTGCGGCAGTGTCTGTTTCACCGCCTCGACGGGCGAAAGCCCCTTGGCGAGATAGGAATTGGCCAGATGCGCCACCGCCTCGGTATCGGTGTCGCTGGTGAAGGACGCACCCTGCGCTTCGAGCCGCGTGCGCAGTTCACGGAAATTCTCGATGATGCCGTTATGAACCACCGCGACGCGATCGGCCGCATGCGGATGCGCGTTGTTCTCGGTCGGCTTGCCATGCGTCGCCCAGCGGGTGTGACCGATGCCGACGCGGCCGAGCAGAGGCGATGCCTTGAGGCGCGCCTCCAGATTCTTCAGCTTGCCTTCGGCCCGGCGGCGATCGAGATGCATGCCTTCGAGCGTGGCGACGCCGGCGGAATCGTACCCGCGATATTCAAGCCGCTTGAGGGAATCCACCAATTGATCCGCGACCGGACCACGCCCCAGTATGCCAACGATGCCGCACATGCGGGTTCAGGCCTCCAAATCGCGGAAAAACACGCGTGTCTCATAACCATTATTGCACATCGGCAGCCTCAATAATTGTTGCCGATTGCGACAGGGTTAAGCCGTTAACCCTTAGTCTTTCTTCGGCTCGCGGTTCTGCCGCTTGCGCTCGCGGAAACGCTCCGCCCAGCCCGGCCGGACAACCTGCTCGCTGCGCTCGACCACCAGCGCGTTCTCCGGCACCTCGCGGGTGACGACCGAGCCCGAGCCAATATAGGCGCCCGCGCCCACCTTCACCGGCGCAACCAGCGAGGAGTTCGATCCGACGAAGGCGCCGGCGCCAACTTCGGTGCGGTGTTTATCGAAGCCGTCATAGTTGCACACAATAGTTCCAGCTCCGATGTTGGCCTTCTCGCCGACATGGGCATCGCCAACATAGGACAGGTGATTGACCTTCACGCCGGTCTCCAGCACCGCAGCCTTGGTCTCGACGAAATTGCCGATCTTCACACCGTCGCCGAGCGACGTTCCGGGGCGAAGGCGTGCATACGGCCCGAGCGAGACATTCTTGCCAATCGACGACTGCACCATGTGCGAGAACGAGTGGATCACCGTGCCATCCGCGATGCTGACGCCGGGACCGATCACCACGAACGGCTCGATCGTGACGTCACGGCCGAAGGTGGTGTCCTTGCTGAGAAACACCGTTTCCGGGGCGATCATGGTAACGCCCGCGTCCAGCGCCGCGCGGCGGAGTTGCGTCTGCAGCACCGCTTCGGCTTCGGCGAGTTGCGCCTTGGTGTTGATGCCTCTCACTTCATCCTCGTCGGTTTCGATCACGATGGCGTGCAGCCCAAGCTCATGCACGATGCCGACCGCATCGGTCAGATAATATTCGTTCTTGCTGTTGGCGTTGCCGATCCGCTCGAGTATTTTGAGCGCCGAGCGGCCGTCGAACGCCATCATCCCAGCGTTGCACAGCGCAACCTTGCGCTCTTCCTCGCTGGCATCCGCCTGCTCGCGGATTGCAACGAGTTCGCCGTTCTCGACCAGCAGCCGGCCGTAACCGGTCGGATCGGCGGCACGGAAACCAAGCACTGCCAGTGCGGCACCACCGGCAAGCGCGCCGCGCAGCCGCGCAAAGGTATCCGCTGTCACCAACGGCGTGTCGCCAAAGGCGATGACGAGATCGTCCGCGCCCTTGGCGATGGCCTCGCGCGCCACCAGCACGGCATGAGCAGTGCCCTTGCGCTCGCGCTGGACGAAGGTCGCAGCATCGGGACGCAGCCGCTTGACCTCATTGATCACCGCCTGGTGGTCGGGTCCGACCACCACCGCCAGCGCATTGCCCTCACCCTGCGGCGCAGCCTGCAGCACATGACTCACCAGCGACTGCCCGGCGACCTGATGCAGCACCTTTGGCAGGTTCGAGCGCATCCGTGTGCCCTCGCCGGCCGCAAGCACGATGGTCAGGCTGGTTCTGCCGCTCATGGTCGTTCCTTCGCGCGAGCACTCGCGCTCTTTTGCTCGATCAGGTCCGCCTGGAGCGGCGGATGCGCCGTCATAAGGCCTTTTGCCGCCTGATGGAATTCCCCATCGCGCATTGTCCGGCGCGCCATGGACCGGTTCCTGTTAATATTTCACGGGTGATTCGCGGGGGAATCGCTGGGGAATGCTGATACGGGATGGCGAAGGACCGTAAAGAGCTCGACACGAGTTTTGCAGACGACGATTCCTTGGGCTGGATCGCAAGCTTCCTGGCCGAAGAGGATGAGCTCGACCGCCGCCTGATGTGGCGACTCGGCTCCTGGGCCGCGGCAACGGTCGGCGCGCTGGTGGTCGCGATCCTCGCCGCGCAACAATCGAACGGCCTGCGGCGCGACCGTGCCGCCTTCGCCGAACTCTCGAAGCAATCGCAGCAAGCCCAGTGGATCGCCAAGGAAGGCAAGGACGAAACCCGGCGCCTCGCGGCCGCGATCGATACGCTGAACGGCGACCGCGACCGCCTGTATTCACGGGTCACCACGCTGGAGCAGAACCTCGATTCGGTCACCGGTTCGATAGCGCGCTCTGGTGTCACCACGATGCCGGCGCCATGGCCAGCGGCCTTGCCCGCACCGGTCACCGCTGCCTCTTCGCTCGCAACCGCCCCTCTCACATCCGTCGGCGGCCTGATGGAGATCGCCAAGGCGGCGGAAGGCCATGCGCCCGAGAAGGCCGCCGACACTCCGCCTGCGGACGCCAAGGGTGAACCGCCGCCCACAGTGGCGGGCGCACTGCCGCCTCTGCCGGCCGGTAAATTCACCGACGCCAAAGCTCATGCCAGGAACGACCCCGATCATTTCAAGCTTGAGGCAAAGGCCGAAGCCCAACCGGCCGGCGGCAAAGCCGCCGCAAGGACAGAGACCGCAAAATCCGAAGGGGCTCCCACGATCACGGCAGCACTCACCGCAGCGCCGGAAACTGGCGAAGCGATTCTACCGCGGCCGGTGCAGCGCACCGAATTCGGCATCGATCTCGGTGGCGCCAACTCCGTCGAAGGGCTGCGGGCACTCTGGCGCGGCGCGCTGAAATCGCATGAGGCGGTGCTCACCTCCCTGCAGCCGATCATCGTGATCCGCGAGCGGCATGACGGTCTCGGCCTGCAGCTTCGTCTGGTCGCAGGCCCGTTCGCGGATGCCGCGGCGGCGGCCAAAATCTGCGCGCAGATGCTTGAGAACAAACGCGGGTGCGAGACGGCAGTCTATGACGGCCAGCGCCTTGCGATGACCGCGGAAAAGCCGACACCGCCCCGCCAGACCAAACGCAAATCCCGCCGTGTCACCACTGAGCCGGCGGCTCCTACTGCCCCCGAACCGCCAAAATCGGGCGGCCTCACCTCTTTCCTCAGCCGCTAAAGCGTTTTCGAGCGAAGTGGGTACCGGTTCGCGTGAAGAAAACGCTTCCAGTCAAAGTCTTTCAGCGGATTTCGCTGTCGATCACGGTCCGCCAGCGGTTGTTTCCGCCGCCGATCCGAACCATATTCGCCCGGCTATGAAAAAAGACCCGTTCCGACCGACCCCGTACCAGGTGCAGTGGCTGCTGATCGTCGGCTTCGTCACCATCGGCTACGCGCTGTATGTGCGCTATTTCGCCATCGAGTATTCGCCGGTTGCGCTCGCCTGTGACGCCGGCCTGCCGACCATGCTGTGCGGCACGCGGGCGCTTGCGACCTACCTTTTCAAGCATTCGGTGTTTGGTACCGCCGCGCTGGTGATCGCGGTGCTGAACTTCATCCGCCCATCGATCGTCACCCTGACCGCAGGACTCGTCGCCGCCGGCTTTGGCATCGTGCTCTACAATATCGGACTGTCGGGCGCTGCTATCGGGCTGCTGGTTCTGGGCTTTGCGCGACCCGCGCCAAAGACAGCGTAAGGGCGAGCAGCAGGTACATCCCGCAGGTCCAGAGCGACTGCCAGTTGTTCTGGCCTTCGTTGAACAGGATGTAGATCGCGGCGATCGCGAACAATCCGGCGAACGTCATCTCCGCTACCGGCCGCGCGCCCTTTTGCGGCTTGTTGAAAAGCATCAGCGCGAAAAACGGCACCACGGCCATGGTGAGGGCGGCGAAGGGGAAATCGCGATAGCGCGGATCGAACACGAAACCGAGCGCGCTTTCGGTCGCGATGATGACAAGCACGATCAGCACAAGGCCGACAAAGCGCTGTGAGCGCGACGAGGTCCGGATGTCGAGCGGCCCGACAACTTCCACGAAAGTCGGCAAATGGCGTCCGGACATGAAGGCAATCGCGGTCAGAAGCGGCGCACCGAACGCGGCGATCAGCAGCATGCCACCCCGCACCCAACCGGCGATGCCGAAGCTCTCGATCATCGCCTTCTCGACCGCCATGCCGGCGAACGTGCCGCCGACGGTCGCGCAAAGCGCCACCACGAACCATGAACTGAGCCGCGGCGACCACGGCCGGCGCCGCAACGTTACCATCGCCGCGCCGAAGATTACGAGGCAGAACGCGATACCGCCGGCCATCTGAGTCCGCCATGACGGAAAATTGCTGATCGGCTCGCCCGGCGGGTATTTCAGCGCCCGCGCCTTCGAATCGTACAGTCCCCAATAACCGCCGACAGTGCCCTCGAGTTGCTCTTTCCACGGCTGGTCGTAGGCTTCGATCAGGTTGACGTGGAATTTCTCCCGGCGCGCTAGATCCAGAATCTCGGAGACGACCCGCGCCTGGTTGGCGCGGGACGGCAGAGCGCCTGCCCGCATCCGCCCGGCGCTCGGCCAGCCCGTCTCGCCGATCAGGATTTCCTTGTTGGGAAACGCCACCGCCATGCGTTTGCGGATGGAATCGACATGCGTCGCGGCATATTTGGCGCGGACCGGGAAATCCTCCCAATACGGCAGGATGTGGATGGTGACGAAATCGACCGCGTCATAGACGTCGCGGTAGCGCAGCCAGAACTCCCAGACATCGGCATAAGTCACCGGAACGGGGCCGACTTTCGATTTCACCAGCCGGATCGTGGCGGCCAGATCGGCCGAGGTCATCTCCCCGCGCAGCAGCACTTCATTGCCGACCACCAGCGACTCGATCACCTCGGGATGGGCCTTGGCGAGCGCGACGGCGGTCTCGATCTGCCGGCTGTTCTTGAAACGGTCGCTGCCGAGCCAGATACCCTGGATCACCTTCAGTCCAAACTTGGCGGCCTGAGCCGGCACCTGATCGAGCCCGACATCGACCGAATAGGTGCGGATGCAGCGCGTGATCTTCGCAAGTTGCTCCAGATCCTGCGCGATCTGGTCGGCGGAGACATAGAGTGACGGATCAAGCGGGGTCTGGGCGCCCCGGAACGGCGTGTAAGATACGCATTCGAGCTTGGCCACCGGATCGATCGGCGCGCGCAACAGCGACACCGGCCGGGCCAGCCAAAGCCAGGTCCCGGCAATGATACTCAGTGAAACGAGGAGAAGCGCGAGCGGGGTGCGAAGCGAAATGGGTTCCGTCCTCCTGAACGCCGTTCGATTAACCGTTCGGCGCTGCGCTGCCAAGGCCCGGCGCACCATAACCCACGGCCTTCGCCGCAGCCGTCATCAAAAACGCCTCTAAGTTCTCAATTACTGGACAAAAATGCAAATGTCCGTCATGGGATTCGATGCACCATCCAACAAGAGTCTCGCCGCAATGGAGACCTATTTGGGCGGCATCAGGTTATGTCCTGCGACTGCAGGCTCGGTTAAACTCGGGGACCACATGAGCGTCTTTCTATCTGGCTATCGACACGTGGCTTTGCGCGGACTCGCGGTCACCACGGCGCTTCTGCTCGGCATCGGCGCGGCCGCCGCCCAAAGCGGTGAGCAACGCCCGCAGGATCAGTCGAAACAGGCCCAGCAGGCAGCCGCCGCGGCCGAAGCCGCCAAGGAAGGCCAGCGCAAGGCGGATGAATTCGTCGAAGCGTCCAAGACGATCAACGGTCCTGCCGGCAATCCGGAATGCGTCTGGCTAGGCCGCCGCGTCGTCAACCTGATGTGGCGCGACGACCTCGACACCGCCTTCCGTCACCTGGATCTCTATGATCGTTTCGGCTGCCCGGGCGGCCACGTCCAGGCGACGTTCCGCTGTCTGGTCCGGTTCGGCGGCCAGATTGACAATAAAGTAGCCGAAACGCTGAACAGCCGCGTCCACGCCTGCTGGATCAATCCATCGGCGCAACCGGCCAATGCTGCTGCGGCGGCTGCCCCGGCGACCCCGACTCCAGCGGCGCCGGCGCCTGCCCCCGCCAAGTAAGCTCGCCATCCATCGCGGGACGATCGATCAAGTTTTTTTTCGAAATGTCCCGCGAGACGGCCCTTAAAACGCCATGGCGTCATACCAGATGTTAAACTGCATGGCGTAAAGGAGCAGGCTTAGCTAAGCTCTGAACGCCGCCCTGGTCGAGCCTTGGGGACAGGCCCGTCACACTTCCACGTTCGTCCCGGATGGTTTTGTTGCGATGCGCGCAGTCGTCGCCGTTGTGCTCTGTGTGACCGCCCTTCATGCAGCCCTGTGGGGTGTGTTGCGGGACCAGCAGGAAGCTCCGGATTTCAAAGGCATTCTTCCCAGCGTCTCTTACGCGCCGTTCGAAGGCAGCGGCCATCCCGATGTCGACAACATTCCAACCATCGAGAAAATCCGCGCCGACCTGAAGACGCTCTCCACCGTGACCAAGGCGATCCGCCTGTATTCCTCGACCGGCGGCGTCGAGCTTGTTCCGGCGATCGCCGCCGAGTTCGGCCTCAAGGTCACGATCGGCGCCTGGATCGACAAGAATTCCGAACGCAACGAGCGCGAAATCCAGGCCGCCGTCGAACTGGCCCGCCGCAACAGCAACGTCATCGGCGTCGTGGTCGGCAACGAAACGATCTACCGCGGCGAGCAAAAGGTCGAGGACCTGATCGCGCTCATTCAGCGCGTCAAGAAACAGGTCAATGTGCCTGTGACAACAGGCGAAATCTGGAACATCTGGCGCGACAATCCGCAACTCTCCTCGGCGGTGGACTTCATCGCCGCACACATCCTGCCGTACTGGGAAAACTTCACCGACAAGCAGGCTGTCGACCAGGCGATGTATCTCTACCAGCTCCTGCGCAACACCTTCCCCGGCAAGCGCATCGTCATCGCCGAATTCGGCTGGCCCAGTGCCGGCTATAACCTGAAAAACGCCAATCCCGGCCCGTTCGAGCAGGCCCAGGTGCTGCGCAACTTCGTCACCCGCGCCGATGCGATCGGCATGGACTACAACATTGTCGAAGCAATCGATCAGCCCTGGAAATTCTTCGAAGGCGGCGTCGGCCCCTACTGGGGTGTCCTCAACGCCGCCCGGCAACCGAAGTTTTCCTGGACCGGCCCGATCGTCAATCAGGACTACTGGAAGCTCGCGGGCATCGCTCTGCTCGTCGGCCTGCTGTTGTCGCTGCCGATCCTGCGCCTGATCCACCCGACCCCGATGCAGGCCCTGGTGCTCGCGGCCGCGGCGAATGCCGCTGGCGCGTGGGCCGCGACCGTGTTCGCCTACTGGAACGGACACTATTTCGTATTCGGTTCGGCGTTCGCATTAACTCTTGGCATTATCCTGCTGGTGCCGCTGGTGCTGATCGCGATGGCCCGCGTCGAGGAAATCGCCACTGTCGCCTTCGGCCGCAAACCGGCACGGCTGATCGCCGAACCGCTGCCGCCTCCGGCGGACGGCGTGTTCCCGAAGGTCTCGATCCACATTCCGGCCTATTACGAGCCGCCGGAGATGCTTAAGCAGACGCTCGATGCGGTGGCGCGGCTCGATTATCCCAATTTCGAATGCGTGGTGATCATCAACAACACGCCGGACCCGACTTTCTGGCAGCCGATCCAGGATCACTGCCGCAGCCTCGGCGAACGCTTCATCTTCATCAATGCCGAGAAGGTGCAGGGCTTCAAGGCCGGCGCGCTGCGGATCGCAATGGCGCGCACCGCTTCCGACGCCGAGATCATCGGCATTATCGATGCCGATTACGTGGTGACGCCGAACTGGCTCAAGGACCTCGTCCCGGCCTTCGCCGATCCGCATGTCGGCCTGGTGCAGGCGCCGCAAGACCACCGCGACGGCGACCGCTCCCTGATGCACTACATCATGAACGGCGAATATGCCGGCTTCTTCGATATCGGCATGGTCCAGCGCAACGAGGCCAACGCCATCATCGTGCACGGCACGATGTGCCTGATCCGCCGCGCGGCGATGGACATGGCGGGCGGCTGGGCCGGCGACACCATCTGCGAGGACACCGACCTCGGCCTTGCCATTATCGAGCAGGGCTGGACCACCCACTACACCAACCGCCGCTACGGCTATGGCCTCCTACCCGACACCTATGAAGCCTTCAAGAAACAGCGCCACCGCTGGGCCTATGGCGGCTTCCAGATCGTCAAGAAGCACTGGCGGCGCTTCCTGCCCGGTGCGAGCCGGCTGACGCCGGACCAGAAGCGCGAATTCGCGCTCGGCTGGCTGAACTGGCTCGGTGCGGAAAGCCTCGGCGTCGTGGTGGCGATCCTCAACCTGATCTGGGTGCCGGTGGTCTCGTTCGCCGACATCGCTATCCCGGACAAGATCCTGACGCTGCCGATTATCGCGGCGTTCGTGGTCTCGCTCGCCCATTTCCTGACGCTTTATCGCCTGCGCGTGCCAATCAAGACCGGACAGATGCTCGGCGCCATGGTTGCCGCGATGTCGGTGCAATGGACGGTATCGCGCGCCGTTGCCAACGGCCTGATCACCGAACATCTGCCATTCGCGCGTACCTCGAAGGGCGGCCTGTCGCTGATGTCGGTCGAATTCCAGGCGTTCTGGGAAGCGGTGATCGGCGCGCTGCTGTTGATCGGCGCCGCTGTGCTCGTCGCCTTCAACCAGAAGGAAGTGCGCGAGATCTACATCTTCGCTGGCGTCCTGGTGCTGCAGAGCCTGCCATTCCTCTCGGCAGTGGCGATCGCCATTCTAGAGAACTCGCGCATCAACTCCTTCGCGTTCTGGCGCAATTCCGGCATCCGGGCCGCAGAACTGATCGGGTTGCGGCGGGCCGCGCTGCCGAACGTCCAGCAGCCGGTCGCGTCGGACGTGCGCACCGACGCGCGCTGACGCCATCCAGCTTTGGATGACGGCGTCAGCGAACGCTAGATGACCTCGTAGGCGAAGAACACCGCGACGGCGGTGATACTCACGAGCCCGATCAGAAACATCTGATCGGCGATCAATTCGCAGCGCGCGCTGAGCCTTGCCTTCTCCTCATGCCGCATCGAGATGTAGGAAGCGATCACGCTGACGAGGAACGGCAGCGTGGTCAGGGCCGTGAACTCATCGACATGGCTCGGGCCGATCTGCGCCTCCGCGATCTTGACGAGGCCGATCAGCGTTGCAGCAACGCCGATCATGGTGCCCGAAGCCGGCAGGATGTGGCTGGAGAGCCCGCGTCTCTCGCGCGGTCTTTCGTCCGGCGGCGTCACGTCAGTCCCGTAGGCGGCACGGCCGGAATTCCCGCCGGCGCTGCAGGCTCTCCATCGCGAGCACGCTGCCGCTGGCGCAGCTCATACGCCACCAGCACCACGAAAGTCGAGATCCAGACCATGCGCGCACCATAGCGGTCGTGCGGCCCGGAAATCACACCACAGATGAAAGCGTTGCCGAGCAGCGCGAGGGCAACCGTGGCGGCAAGCAGCGTCAGATCATCGAGCTTCCGCCGCTGGATCGCGCCACCGATGAGAGCGAGCGTCAGCAGCATCGACAGCAACGCGACCGGCACATGGACCCAGTTGATCGGCTTGAAATTGATATCCCAATGCTGCTGGCGCGCCGCGCGCATCGCGCCAAGTTGTTCGGGATAATACCGCTCGATGATGCCGTAGGTGTGCGGAATCCAGCCGTGGGTGCCCTCGCCGGTCGCGACATGGACAAGCTGCTCCGCAGTCGCCACCGCCGCCGCACGCGCTTGCCAGAACGGATATTCGGCGAGCGAATGCAGCGTGATGTAACCCATCTCCTGATTTAGGCCCTCGAAGCGGCCCAGCGTGTTGAACATGCTGTTGCCCCAGAGGAAGTCGTCGCCGGTCGGCGGCAGACTGTTGCGGTACGGGCAGAGCTTGAAGGCGATCTTGCCGCAATGATCGTTGAGATAACGCGCGACTATGCCATCCTGCAGCATGCGGCCGAAGGCGACGCCATAGCCGCCCGGCGTCCACGCCACCTTGCCCGACAACGCGAAATTGGCGGCCAGCAGCATCGCCGCGCCGACCACGATGGTGAGGCTGCCCTGCGCCAGTCCCCTCGCAGCGATCCGGCCACGCAGGAACGGCCGCACGGCCCAGCCGACGCAACACAGGCCGAGCAACACTCCCAGCGTCGCGCTATGGACCGCGCCGGCGAAAGCGATGAACACGAACAGCACCAGCCTCTCGATCCGCGAAGTCTTGTCGCCATGCAGAACCAGCACATAGAGCGCCAGCACCGACAGTCCGGCGAAGATGTCGGTCAGCAACATGCTGGCAATCCAGGGCAACGCGGTGGCAAGCACCAACGCAAGGCCGATCGACAACAGCCTGCCCGGCCGCGTGATGCCGAACACCCGCAGCGCCAGTTGCAGGATCCAGAATGTCGCGACCGCCTGGGCGGCGAGATTGATCCAGAAAAACGAGCCGCGGCCGAAATAGAGATAGAGGCCGAACACGGTCGAGCGGCTTGGGACCAGATAGCCTTCGTACCAACGCGCCAGATAGCCGCCGGTGTCGTATTGGAGCAGCGGGTAGCCGTTCCAGATCGCCGGCGCGAGCAACAGAAATGGGATGGCGACAGCGGCAACCCAAACCAGAGCAGTATCGGTTCGGCGCGCGTCGTCGAAGGTTTGCGTGCTAATGAACGTGGGTCCCCGTGGCGTCGGAAACCATGCTTAAAATTGTACCGGCGCGCAAATGGATACGTCGCTGCGCTGCAACCGAATAGCGCAAATCCAGCGACCCATTTTGCGGCGCAACATCTGACCCAACGGTCAGGACAAGTCGTCACACCGGCCGAAGTGTCACATGGGAACCCGTGAGATTCAGCGATAACTTATCAATACGGGTTTTGTTAGCGGTCACTTGGCCACCACTTCCCCGTCGACGAAAGTCGTTTCATCCCAGACTTTACCGCGTCGTCTCTCCACGGACGGCGCGGTTTTTCATGGGGGCTGGCGAAATACCGAAATCGAAGCGAGGTAGAAAGGCTGCTGTCGGCAGTCGAAGCAGCAGCCGGAATGGTGAGCGCGGAGGTTGTAAAATATTTGTGCAATTTCATAGCCTTACGCTGAAGGTGCGGCCAAAAAAACGCTTTGAACTCGCTAAAGCATTTTGAATGCATCCCCGCACCGCCCCTGGCACTGAGTCAACATCAACGATGGGGCAGCAAACAGCCGGCGCCGATGCGACGTCTGGGGATATCCGAACGCGGCCACATCAGATGCTGCGCTGCGAAAGCATGGCAGTTTGTCGATTCGTAATCGACCTCCCGGCCGATTTTTTGCGTAGGGAATTGGAACAGAGGCGGAGGTTCATACCCGGTTTATCAATCCCGAATGCCGCACCGGATTTCATACCGCTGTGCTAGTCTTCCAAAAGGTCCGTTCCGGGCCGGAGGATTGAACCATGGCTAAAGGCGAACAACGAGGAAACCGGGAGACCAAGAAGCCAAAAAAAGAGAAGCCCAAAGTGATCGCTGCAGCTCCCAGCATGAAGGGGTTGATGCAATCGACAGCCACAAAACCTCGCAAGAAGTAGTCCGTATATTCTACGCGCGTCCAAGGCCGGTCATCTGTTGACTGCGGCTGTGGAGAGCAAATTGGCTCGGTACTCCCAAGCCCCCCCTACCGACCATCGCGTCCAGATACGCTTCGACCTCGCGGTAGAGGACTGAGAAATCTGTCGTCGCATGCGCGCAACGCGTTGCGACGACGCTCGGTATCCGTTCCCTAAAGATTCGAACGATCGTTGGCTGAGGGAGATCGGAACAGACTGCAACTGGATCCTGGGGCAAAAGCCTAACCATTTTTCCCGAGGGGTTCCTTCACGCCGAGTTGCCCAGCATCGTATCAGCGTTGAGCCGGGCGTTCCCGTCCTGAAGCACTTTCAAACTTCGCCTCGCGGACCTGCGAGCCGCCGTGCTTGGTCTTCTCCTTGTAGATGCTGGCGTTGCCGCGCTTGCGGCACAGGTCGATCACAGGAACGCCGGCCTCCTGCTCCTTCAAAATCCCGGTGATCTGATTTCGGTAAACCTACTGCGCTTCATCTCTGCTCCTTGTCGTCGGGCCAGAGCCAACCTCAAACTGGATTAGACGCACGGCGAAACGTCCGTATTTATGTCTCATTTCGCCGTGTTATCTTGGTTGCGATTGTGAAAATCTGTTGTGACCAATAGCTGGATATTGAAACGCTGTGAGCGACAAGAAACTGGAAGTCATATCCAAAAATCACGAGGGCGCTTTTCCATTCAGTGGCGGCGACATGGGTGCGCTTATTCGTGCACTCGATTGGTCGAAGACAAGTTTGGGGCCAATCGCGGAATGGCCAGCTCACTTGAAAGCCGTGGTCGGGCTGATGTTGCCTGCTAAGGCGCAAATCGTTCTCTTCTGGGGCCGGGATTTTGTAGCGCTTTACAACGATGCCTATGCCCCGACGATCGGCGAAAAGCATCCACGGGCGCTTGGACGGCCAGCGTGGGAAAACTGGGCGGAGCTGTGGGGGGACCTTGAACCGCTTCTCCTGAAAGTTTTGCTCAACGGTGAAACGATTTTCGCCAAGGACCGCCCCTTCTACATTGAGCGACACGGTTATCCGGAAACAGTTTATTTCGACATTTCCTATTCCCCTGTCCACGACGTGTCCGGTACGGTCAGCGGTGTTCTGTGTATCGTAGACGAGACGACAGAGCGGATCGCTGCCGAGCGGGCGCTGGCCAAGACAGAAGAACGTCTGTCCTACGCACTGCAGGCAGCTGGCATGATCGGGACTTTTGATACCGACCTCCAATCGAACATGGTCTATTCGGATGCTCGCTTCGCAGCCATGTTCTCGGTCGATCCCCAAAAAGGAGAGAGCGGCGCACCCCTCGCCGACTACCTCGCAGGCATCCATCCCGATGACGTCGAGCGAGTAAGCAAAAGCATTGAGCAAGCGGTTGTGACGGGCGAGAAATGTCGTCTGGAATATCGCGTACTGCCCAAAGACGGCACAGTTCACTGGCTCGAAGTGCACGGTCAGTGTCTCTATGACGAAATCGGAAAACCATGGCGGATGCCCGGCGTCGCGGTTGACATCACTGACCGTAAGCGAGCGGAACTAGCGATAGGGCGACTTGCTGCAATCGTCGAGTCGTCAGATGACGCCATCATCAGCAAGGACCTCAACGGCTTCATCACCAGTTGGAACGCCGGAGCGGAAAGGTTGTTTGGGTACTCCGCTGATGAAGTCATCGGCAAGCCGATTACGATATTGCTTCCGAAAGAGAGGCAGGATGAGGAACTGGCCATATTGGCGCGACTTCGCAGCGGTGAGCGCATCGACCATTTTGAAACGATCCGACAACGAAAGGATGGCACGCTTGTCGATATTTCGCTGACAATTTCACCAATCAAGAATGACTATGACGAGATCATCGGTGCCTCCAAGATTGCCCGCGATATCACGGATCGCAAAGCGGCTGAACGGCTTCATGACACGCTACTGCGGGAAATGAAGCACAGGCTGAAGAATAACCTGTCAACCGTACTGGCGATTGCGCGGCAAAGTTTCCGAGGACAAGAGAGCGAAAGTGAAGACTTTCGGAAATTCGAGGCGCGTTTGCTTGCATTGGCGAAGGGCCACGATCTGATCACTCGTGAGACGTGGGACAGCGCCGAGTTGAAAGATGTGGTCGCTCAACTTCTCACACTATACGGCCGTCAAAGATTTGAAATCGACGGGCCGAACCTGCGGCTCTCTCCAAAATCCGCTTTGGCACTAACGCTGGCGATTCATGAACTGGCTACCAACGCGGCCAAATACGGCGCGCTTTCGGTCCCCTCCGGCCGCGTTGCGATCATGTGGGGCATTGAGCATAACGATTTCCCGCGCTTCTCCTTCCGCTGGCAGGAGCGCGACGGGCCTCCGGTATCACAGCCGACCCATACGGGGTTCGGCTCGCAACTGATCGAACGCGCGCTGGCTCTCGAACTCAACGGCGAGGTGCGGATTACTTACGATCCGGCAGGGGTCATCTGCGAAATTGTCGCCCCGCTATCCGCTGAATGGGAAGAAGGATCGCAAGCGTAAATTATCGAAACTTGGTCCACTCATACATTCAGTCGTCCCGCCAAACTTGACGTATTCTTGAGAATTTCCATTTAGATCTCCGTCGCAATCAATCTATCGCTTATCGGAACTACAAAGTGGAGCGTCTTGCGTCATCGAGTACCGACATGCCGATGTCTCCGCTCTTGAGTGCCGCGATAAGTTGTTGCTTGAACACGGAGGCTGATGGCGCTCCTTAGGCGGGCTCTTCAATGAACTGGATCGCGGTTGGCACCTTGGGTGGGATAGAAGCCATGACCACAAGACTGTCATCATCAAGCGTTGTGGCCTGATTTTTGGCGGCGCGATCGGTTTTGCGTAAATGCGCGTTGGCGCAGTCGCCGTACTCTGGCCCTGCTTCATCTTTCAGAGAGATATTCCAACATTTTCTTCGTCAGGTACTCTTTCCTGATTCAATCGCAAAATTCAGCGGGCGCTTCGTCCGGGTAGCAACACGCCGAATAACAGATTCGAGCGCACGTCGTCTGGACCGTAGGACGCGCTCTTTAATGTCCTGATCCCGGTTCGATCTTACCGTCGAAGACCTCGGTGTTCGGCGCTCCCTCGACATGAAGGACGCCGACCAGTCCGCGTTCGGCCCGCGCTAGCGCGTGATCAACAAGTGTGTAGTTACCGGGAACATCGACCTTAAACTCGGTGATGACCGCGCCGCCGGCCGGCACCGTCACTGTCTGAATGCCGTGTAGCGGTTCACTCGTCACGCCGCCGAGATTGTAGACTTTGTCGAAGATTTCGCCGATGACGTGAAACGACGAGGTAAAGTTCGGTCCACCGACACCGAAATAGATGCGGACGGTCTCCCCCACCCTCGCCTGCATCGGATGGAACTTTGACAGCGCGCCCACCGATCCGTTGAAAACAAAGTACTCCGGACGTTCGTTCAGCAGTTTTTCGACATTGAACTCCTGGCTGCCGTGCTGTCCGAATGCGCCATCGGTGTAGATCTCGCCTTGCATCACGTAGTACTCGCGGCTGACCGGCGGCAGGCCGCCCTCGGGCTCGACCAGTATAAGTCCGTACATGCCGTTGGCGATGTGATGAGCAACCATCGGCGTGGCACAGTGGTAGACGAACAGGCCCGGAGTCAGCGCCTTGAACTTGAAGCTCTTCTCCTCGCCCGGATTGGTCTGCGTGGACGCGGCGCCGCCACCGGGGCCGGTGGCAGCATGGAAATCAACCGAATGCAGCATTGAGCTGCCGTCGGCGTTCTTCAGGTGTACCTCGACCGTATCACCGACGCGGACGCGCAACATTGGGCCCGGCACCTTGCCGTTAAAGGTCCAGTAGCCGAACGTCGTGCCTTCCGCGAGCCGTGCTTCAAGCTCGACGGTGACGAGATCGACCCGTACCGTCTGCGGTCCACGGTTGCCAACCGACGGCGGAACGTCGGCGGGATTTTGGGAGATGTCGGCCTCGACCACGGTCTGCGGCGGTGGCTGCGGCGTGATCAGGAATTTGCCTTCCATGCCAGCGAGCCGGTGTCCCGGAACGCTGCAGTAATAGAGATAGTCGCCGGCCTTGGAGGCGACGAACGCGATACTCGTGCTCGCACCCTTGCCTACAATGTGCGACGAAGTTCCCGCCGGTCCCTGATCGGCAAAGACGATGTCGTGCTCCGCGCCTTCGCCATTAATCAGCGTGATCTGTACAACCTGTCCTTCCGCAGCTGACAGCAACGGATTGACCTGACCGTCGATCGAGCCGCCGACACCGATGAAGACCATGCGGCCCTCGGCTATACCGGAGCGCAGCGTATAGCGCAGCCCCGGTACATAGCCCGATCCCGGGACTGCGGAGACTGGCGGTGTTGCCGCCACTGGGGCAGGCGCCGGGGCCGGCGCGGCTTTTTGTGCAGCAGGTGCAGCCGCCGCGGTGCCGTCGGGCTTGGAGTTGGCCGCGAGAAAAGCAATCACCGCGCTGCGTTCGCGCTCGGTCTTCAGGCCGGGAAACGGCATCTTGTTTCCGGGCACCGCCTTCTGCGGATCGGTGAGATAGTCGTCGAGGGTTTCAGCAGTCCACGTCAGATTGCTCGCCTTCATAGCAGGCGAGAAATTGTACCCCGGAACGGCGGCGGCTTTCTCGCCGACGATTCCTGCGAGCGATGGTCCTAGTCCATTTTTACCGGCCTCAAGAGAATGGCACGCTTGGCATTTGCGGAAGACCTGACGGCCGGCCGCGGCATCGCCGGTCAACGCTGCGGCTGAAGTGGATTGTCCGGTGGCCGGGGCCGCGGCTCCATGATTATGCGTCATCGGCGCCGCCGCCTGTGTCAGTTGGTTTGCGGGCGTGGCGGCGTTAGCCTTGGTGTCAATGGGAGTCTTGGTCTCGATGGGAGCCTTAGAGTCTTCCTTGGCAGATTCCGCCATATTTGCCTTGGCGGGTGCCTTCGCATTTGTGCTGGCAGGTGCAGCCTTCGGCGTCGCATTGGCTGGCTGCGATGGGAGAGAAGCCGGTGCGGCAGGCTGCGGCGCTGCCGTCGACTTGGCTGCGTCGTTCTGTGCGGTAGCTGCAACCTCAACGGACCGGGTTGGGCCGGGTGTCGACTGGAACAGTGCGCCGATCGCAATGCTACCGCTGATCAGCACTACGCCAAGCACCAGGATCAGCCATTGCTGAAGTTTTTCCGCAAGCCATCGCCCCATGATTGTGATCCCCGATTTGACGCGTTGAGTGTAAGCAAGCCTAGCCCAGTATGATGCCTAATTTCAAAACGGCACGTGGCTGCTTCAACCTATCGCAATACACTCCACGAACTTCTCAGCTGACGTTTAATAGAGCAAGGTCTTTCTCGGCCTTTCATTGAATCGCGATGGCGGAGTTTAGCTTGGCTAGTCCAATCAGAACGCTCACCATTGCCACTCATCACTCGTGTTTGAGAAAGCTTGGTCGATCTCAATTCCCAATGTTCAGCTTCTAAAGACTCGATTTTCAGATACTACACCCGCTGAGGTTTAGCTGTTGTCCTCTCTCGCTTGAACTTGGATGTCGAGAATCATGACATGCGTATTCGCGCGTTGCGGCACCAAGGAAACAACAGATCAGGCATAGTCCGCATGTGCTGACGACATGCGTGCGAGTAAGGCCCTCGCAGGGCATGCGCCACGATCTGGCGCGGACACGGATCGGGAACGGAGACGCAGGCAAGCACCAGCGCCGTCGCAAAAACGGCGACTCCCGCAGTGGATAGGGGAACTATTCCGCTTAGAGGCCGTTTCGGACAGGCCGCCTCGTCACCAAGGCGGAAGGCCCGATTGATCTATGTTCCCAAACTCGTAGATCGATCGGGCCGATCGAATATTCCCGACTCGAAGACCCGCAAACGTCTGCCGGCAGCACCCCTCTCACGTTTTGACCGGCAAACTAAACAGGCTCCAAAAGCCAAGAAGGCAGTTGCTGACTAATTTGGTCCTGTTAAGGAGGCACAGAGGCTGTCTAAGAATTACGTGATTTCAGAGCCTTACGCCGAGGGCGCGGGCAAAAAGACGGGATTGGTAAGCGTCAGCGCCGCCCCAAGAACGGCGATTCGCATTTCAAAACCTCGATGGTAGTTGGAACTAAGCGGCTTAGCTGTTTTATGCAGGCCGGCCTGGTCATCGGAGGCGATCGGTATTCCCGAGTCACCGTGCATTGTCTCTCATCCCATACTTCTTTTGAGCGACGGAACAGAGATTGAGTGCGGCGGCTTGGATTCATGCCGCCGCGTCGTGTACTGGCGGCTAAGGCCCGGCTGGGCTTACTCAGCCCCCAACCCCGCTCAGCCGGGCCGATTAGCCACGCGGATTTATTCGACGGAGGACGTACCGAGATCTTGATCTCCTAAATTTTGTCTACGATTGAAACGCACCTCACGTGGGTGGGCGGTCGAGACTGGATTCCCACACAGAGAGCCTTCGATCAGGGCCAGCGGTATCCGCCTGATCGATCTGCCAATGCATCACTTCCAGCATAAAGTTTTTGTCGGTGTCCTTCTGCTCCTTGATCTCTCGCGTATCGAAGATGGCGACAGCATTCCGCCCAGCAGCAAGCATTACCATTTTTTCCAAGGAGATCTTACAATGCAAAGCTGTCCACCATCGCATCAGCCAGAATCCTCTTGAGTCGGACACTCTCGTCCCCGAGTGCCTTCAATCGTTTTGCCTCGCTAACCTCCACACCAATTACAGCCGATAGATCGATGGTTGCGAGCGCACTGGACGGGTGCCTTCACAATCCGCCGGGATGCCGTAACGCAGCACCGGGATTCCGGATTACCCGCATGCAACTTCCGACGTATGGCCACTCCGCATATTTGGAGTCAGGCTCGCGGCTATCAATGACATGCTCGAGAGACAAAATGACTGGTAACGCACGGAATCGTATCTACCCGGCGATTATCGTCGTGCTGCTGCTCATCATCGCTGCGATGGCTTACAAATTCATTGTTGCCGGATCGACAGAGAAGGCCGGGGACGAGCGGGTGGCGATTCTCCTGGAGCCTAGTGAGCGCGAGTTGATGCTAAAAGAAATGCGTGCTTTTGTTGAGAGCCTTCAGCTTATGTCATACGCGCTGTCACAGAACGATATGAAGGGCGTAGCCAAAGCTGCACGCGCGATGGGAACCGCAAGAGCTCACGATGTGCCGCTCTCAATGATAGGAAAACTACCGCTAGAGTTCAAGACTCTTGCTTTCAGCGTCCACGGTGGAACTCGACACCATCGCTATGGACGCCGAAACAATCGCCTTACCCAAGCATACCCTTGGCCAGCTTTCGGACGTCTTGCAGAATTGCGTCGCGTGTCACAGCAATTATCAGGTAAAGGTCGTCATGACCAAGTAGCAACGACGCGGACCCACCACGCTGAGCTCGGGAGTGGTGACGTTGCAGACTGTTGGACCACTCGTTGGCGTCGCCGCGATCGCTAGCGCTTCAATTTACACCGGACTGAAAGGTGTTCTGGGAGCTTCTAATCGCGGTCGATCGGTGACAGGCTGTTCAGGTGATTCCACCGGAGGCGGACGCGTCGTGAACACCTTCTATTCGGCCTCCACCAACAGCCACCCGCCCCATAAATTTCCTGTCAGCAACTGAGCAGTTCATTTGGTGTTGGCGCGCGAACTGAACGGACCTGTTCAACCGTCAGGCCGCCGAATGTGCTGTCGGCTTGGCCGCATCAGGATGCGCGGACCGGTCCCGAACAAAGACTCTCGCGGATATTAAGACTACGACGCCGCGGGCCATCGTGCCCGGCCTCCCTGACTATGCCGAACGCCACGGCAAGCGCCGATATCATCGCCACCGCGGTGCTATCGAGATGGATATACGGCAAAATGGATGATTGGTTACCACCCCTACCTGCCCTCGATTCCGCTGGAGCGCTGCCTTAGAGGTCTTACAGCCCGCGAGGGATACCCGCGAAGCCTATGAAAGGGTGCGCCGCCAAAGGGCGTGGCGAAGTTGAAACCCCGTCATGTCGATGAGATTAGAAGCTCCGCCACCTACACTCACCCAATCGCGATCGCATCCTTGAACGCCTTGCCGGCCGGAGGATAGTCAGCGTCATAGTCGGAGCTGTAAAGTGGCAGATCCTTGAAGGAGATCTCCGACATCTCAAGTTCCGGCGGAGCTAGCCGCACGAGTGCCTTGGCGAGCTTGCGATTGATCGAGCCCTTGGCGAGGCTGCCGATGAGATAGCCAACCTTATGCGTGGTCATGGGTTCCTCCTGTTTTGGTGGACGACGCCAGCCCGCTGCAACCGGGGTTGAAAGTCCGAGCAATTGTTTGCCTGTTCAAGCCAACTGTCATCCTGATTGTGCTTGGACAACCGATAAAGCCAGCCATAAACGTGCCCGCCTCGCAGAAAATGACTTTTCTTATCCAAGCGCTGAGACGGCGGTTTATGGTAGGTACTGGCCTTGCGCCTGCTAACGATGCGCGTGATTATCGTCGTCAATCTTTCTCGGCTGTTCCAGATAAATGAGCCTTGATCGGGAGATTGCCATGGCCGCGCAGGTTTCGTTTCAAGGGTCTTCCGCCATCCTACGAGACTTGAGCAAACTGCTGCCCGATCTCGAGACGCTTTATAAGGACATCCACGCCCATCCCGAGTTATCGATGTGCGAGACGCGTACCGCAGACATCGCCGCCGACAGGCTCAAGAAGGCTGGCTACGAGGTGACGCCCGGAGTGGGTAAGACTGGTGTGGTTGGGCTGCTCCGCAACGGTGACGGTCCAACAGTAATGCTGCGCGCGGACATGGATGCTCTGCCGATTGCCGAGAACACGGGCCTTGCCTATGCCAGTAAGATCTCGGCGACTGATGGTGAAGGAAACACAGTGCCGGTGGGCCATATGTGTGGCCACGACATGCATGTCGCCTGGCTGACCGGCGCTGCGACGTTGCTGTCGCAAACCCGTGACGCCTGGAGGGGCACCTTGATGGCCGTCTTTCAGCCTGGTGAAGAAACCGCGCAAGGTGCCCAGGCCATGATCAACGATGGCCTGCTTAAACGCTTCCCTAGGCCCGATGTCGTGCTTGGCCAACACGTCATGGTCGGCCCTGCCGGGACCGTCGCAGGAAGCGCCGGACCGATCACTTCTGCGGCGGACAGTCTACAAATCCGTCTATTCGGGCGTGGCGCGCATGGCTCGATGCCGCAGGCCAGCATCGATCCTGTCGTCATGGCTGCATCCGTTGTTCTCCGGCTCCAGACCATCATCTCCCGTGAAGTTGCCGCAACAGACGCGGCAGTGCTCACGGTCGGTGTGTTGCAGGCTGGCACCAAGGAAAACGTCATCCCCGACGATGCCATCATCAAGCTCAACGTGCGCACATTCGATGCCGGCGTGCGTACGCATGTGCTCGCAGCGATCGAGCGGATCGTTAACGCGGAGGCTGAAGCCTCGAACGCCCCGCGCAAGCCGGAGATCACACCTCTCGACCGCTATCCGCTCAATGTGAATGACGAGACCGCGAGTAATCGTGTTGCGGAGGCATTCCGCAGCCATTTTTCTCCCGATCGGGTGAGGCACACAGGGCCTGCTCCGGCCAGCGAGGATTTCGGCTGCTTCGGCACCGCATGGCAAGTACCGTCGGTGTTCTGGTTCGTCGGTGGCACTGATCCCAAGATCTATGCCGGGGCCAAGGCGGCGGGCACGCTAAATGAATTGCCGGTGAATCACAGCCCGCAATTCGCACCGGTCCTGCACCCGACTTTGGAGACCGGTGTTGAAGCGCTCGTCGTCGGGGCACTGGCATGGCTTGGTTCGAACGCGAAATGAAACCTTTTGGAGCACACGCACCAATTTTGTTCGGGGCTGGCTGCATTATGAGAAATCACCGAGCCACTCCAGCTCTGCACACCAGGCGGGAGCGGTCATGATCACTATTGAAACCTTCGTGCATATTCTTGACTTGGGAGGCACCTTCGTTTTCGCAATTAGCGGCGCGATTGCTGCGGTCAACCGCCGCCTTGATATTTTCGGTATCCTCGTTCTATCTTTTGTGGCCGGAAATTTTGGAGGAATTAGCCGCGATTTACTGATCGGAGCCGTTCCACCGGCCGCCGTGACCGATGTTCGATATTTGCTGGTTTCGATCCTGGCCGGACTCATCACTTTCTTCTCGTATGCCGGCATCGACAGGCTGCGCAGTCCGGTGCTTCTGTTCGACGCGGTAGGACTGTCGTTCTTCGCAGTCGTCGGTGCACAAAAGGCGATCGAGTTCGGATTGAGTCCGGTCATGTCAGCTCTTCTTGGTATGTTGACCGGCATCGGCGGCGGCATGACCCGCGACGTTCTTCTCAAGGAAATTCCGCAAGTGCTGCGCTCTGATCTATATGCAGTTGCCGCGCTCGCCGGCGCCTCCATCGTCGCGAGCGGCGCTATGCTCGGTCTTCCCTATGGCGTCTCAGCTTTGGCCGGCGGATTTTTATGCTTTAGCCTTCGCTTCATGGCGATCAAATATGCTTGGCATTTGCCTGTCGCGCATCTTTCCGCGCGAGGGCGTGCGGAAATAGACCCTTCGAACGATGAGAAACCGAACTGAGACGGTGCTAGGCATACGTTTTGAATGGTGAGCGCGGAGGGGACTCGAACCCTCGACCCCATGATTAAAAGTTATTGCAACACAGTTTTCACCTACTACCGGTAAAATCCATATTTTTTGAAAATGCTTTAGTTGACAATGCCATAGGCGAATGCTGTCCTCCCTCTACGTCTCGTGAGCCACCACTGAAATCAACATCTAGGTGGGGCTTGGAGTGGGGCTTGGGGGAGCCAATGAAGGCAGCATTGACGGCGAAGGCAATCGAGAAAGCCAAGCCAGAGGCAAAGCGATACGCAATCTCGGACGTGGGGCATCCAGGACTACGAGTGTTGGTCTACCCGTCCGGCGTGAAGTCATTCACCTACAGGTTCAAGCGAGATAACGGGCAGGACATGACCGTAGTTCTGGGCTCTGCCAGCGGTCCCGGTGCGATCACTCTCGCTCAAGCACGAGACGCCGCGAGCGAGGCACGACGGCAACGGACTCAAGGTGCAGACCCAGCCGACCAAAAGCGCGCGGCCCGTAAGGCTGAGATGACCCGGATCGAAGCAGAGGAGCGCGAGGCACGTCGCCGTGATGATACCGTTGAGAAGGTTCTGGCGCGCTTCTACATGGACCACGTTGATGGGCTGAGATCGGCTAGCGAGAATAGGCTATTCCTCAATCGGGAATTAGCCGGGTGGTTTCATCGTCGGATTGATGACATTTCAGAAACCGACGCCATCAAGCTAATCAACTCCATCCGGGACCGTGGCCGCAAAAGCAACCGGCGACGACCGTCCGATCATATGGCGAACAGGGCGCGCGCGCATTGCCGGAAGTTTTTTAATTGGTGCGTTCAGAAGCAACTCGTCGATAAAAACCCATTCCATTGCGTGAGCGCCGTGAGAGAACGTGCGCGTCAGCGTGTATTGAGTGACAATGAACTGCGTTGGCTGTTGCTCGCCCTACCCGGCCTCGACTGGCCTTGGCGCGAGTTTTTTACGGCCGCTCTTTTTCTCGGACAACGGCGCGAGGAAGTCGCCGGTATGCAATGGGCGGAACTCGACCTGAGCGCAACCGAACCAGCCTGGGTACTGCCTGCCGAACGCGCAAAGAACAATTCTACCCATACCGTTCCACTCCCTGCGGCGGTGATTACCCTTCTGAGCGACATCGACCGTGTGGTCGTTACTGAAAAAGTCGGCGGCAAAGTCCGCGAGGCCCCCTCACCTTTCGTCTTCACCACAACCGGCAAGACTTCCATCTCCGGTTTCTCAAAAGCGATAGACCGCCTGCGTAAGACCATGCTGGATACAGCGCGCAAAGAAGCGGAGGAAACTGGCGGGAACGCTACCGCCATCGTTATCGAACCTTGGCGTTTGCACGACATTCGTCGAACAATGGCGACCAACATGGCGCGGCTCGGCGTCGATGTTGTGGTTGTGGAACGCGTGCTGAACCACACCATGCAAGGCGTGATGGCTACTTACCAGCGCTACGCCTTCCTGCCTGAGAAGCGGCGGGCGCTCAACCTATGGGCCGACTTCCTCACCAACCTGACGGCGGCGCAGGATTCGAACGTCATTTCGTTTAAGACGGGGGCGTAACGATGGCGAAGTTGCCCGATCTTATAGCGGAAGAAATCGAGGGTATGACCGCCTTTTTCAGGCAAACCGGAAATCCTGCGGCTGCCGCTGCCGCATACTCTACAGCACGCAAAAACAAGCGGCCGGTGCCCGATGATATTCAAGCGGAGATCGATCGGTTCATAGGCTGCATCGCCGATGCTGCCGAAAAGGCTTTGTCGCACGAGACTGACTTATTCGGTAAGTCGCTCGTTGCCCGCTCAACGAAAGACAGAACGCCGCGTATCCCGGTCTATTTTCGGGCACCGGAACTCTACGCCGCGTGGCGCGGCATGTCGAAAATGGAAAATCCTGTAGGACAATTACAGGACGACCGACGGGACATGCGGGTCTTTGCCGCCATCCAAACGCTAGTTGATCGCGGCGTTCGCCCCGGTCGCGCGCGCGAAATCGTCCATGCGAATAGCAACAATGGCATCGGCATGGATTCAATCGAACGAATTTGGAAACGCCTCAAAACAAAGAAGTCAGCCGCCATCCGGCGCAGCACCGGATGATCCGTCGATATTGGGTCATATCCGTCACTCACCATTGACCCAGATTTTTATTGTTTCGCTGTGTACCTCTTTGGGTGTCACCAACACCAAAGAGGATCACATGAGGCAACTGATTAAATCCGAAGCCGTCCGCGACAAGCTCGACATGCCAAAATCAACATTTGAACGGCTTGTGAAGCTGCGGACTGATGGCTTTCCCACGCCGATCTATATCGCCAGGTCACGGTTTTTCGACGCGGCTGAAATTGAAGCGTGGATGGCCCAACTCGTTGGCCGCACCAACATCGCAGCGTGACCCGCTGAGCGCCATCCGCTCCGCGCGATAGCCACCCCAACAATCTGGACCACCATCAACGCGCCGAATGGTTCGGCGTGAACGACGACCTGCGGGCAAAAGAAAAGGACTCACCATGAGCGCGAATGAAGAGAAGACCGTGAACGAAGTCGCTGAAGACAATCTCGATAACTACCACGCCCTGACCGCCGATCTGTTCAGGCGAGGACGCTGCGCTGACAATCTCGCCACTTGTATCGAAGATACCTTTGAGACTTCCGACGAAATTACTCTGAGCGTCACGGATGCTCGGATGTGTGTCGAAGCCCTGCGGGTCTTGTGCATTTACCTGCAACATGCCGTGCTGTTGCACAACTTTACTGAATTTCTCGACGCTGTGGTTCCTGTGCAGTGGACCCCGCCGCAGGCTGACGCCGCCTGATACTCTTCAGCAACATATATCAACGGGACATTGCCACCGACGCGAAGTGAATGCCTTGCGTCGGTGTTTTTGTGCCCAGCGCAAGAGGAAAAATGACAAGGGAGGTCGAAACACCCCCGACAATCTCATCGAAGCCCTTCATTACTTGTCGCAACACCTGACCAATCATCGGAGTACGCACATGTACGTTCATCTCCTTACTGAAGCCGAAGTCGCCGGGGTTCTCGGAAAGTCAACAATCACGCTGGCGCGCTGGCGGCGCGAGGGGTACGGCCCCGAATACGTGCGCGTTGGCCGCTCGCCGCGATACACGCGGGAAGCGCTCTCGGCCTTCATGAGCGCGAACAGCATCCTACCCGGCGGTCGCACCGCATAAAAAAACCGCCACGCGGCAACGTGACGGTTTTTAAGGAGACTGACTTATGAAGTACGCCAACAATAGCACCGACCGACGCACCAGACGGGCTAGCTTCGATAGCTCTTCGATCACCGCCGACGATATCCTCGCGGCGGGCCGAGCGTTCGCTAGGTACATCAACACAACCGATCCGCGTGAATACATCATGCGGTTTTTCGAGAACGGTAGCGTCTACCTTCATGCCCCCGCGCATCCGAACAATTCACAGCTGCTCTCGCTGGACGACATCAACGCAGAGGCGTGCTGGTTCCACTTGAATCCGCACCGTCCTTTGTGGCGGCACATTCTCTGCATCTGGGAGTGATACCGGTGGGTACTCCATTCGCGGATACTGCGCCTTTACTGATTGAGCGCGGCTACTCGCCGCTACCGATCCGTGACGGATCGAAAGCTCCCATTCTGAGCCGCTGGCATGAGTGCTGCAATGCTCCGCTGTCGGCAGGGCTCGTTGCTGCATACTCTCGCGCGCCTGCTATGGGGATCGGCGTGGCTTGCGGCTATCGCAACTTAATCTGTATCGACATTGATGCCTCCGACCTGATCGACCCACTCCTAGAAGTGCTGCCACCTGTTTTGGTCGGCAAGGTCGGACGCAAGGGCGGCTCAATCTTCTATCGCGGCGACCACCCTCGCGATGACGTCGGGTGGTGGAAGAAGCGCAACTATCGCAGCGGGAAGCGCGAACTCGTCGATTTTATCGCAGAGGGCGCGCAAACGGTGCTCCCCCCTACGCCACATCAGGACACCGGAGAGCCGTACTATTGGCTGACTGCCGCGACGTTGCTCGATACATCGCCTGCCGCACTTCCAGCGTTCACCGACGCGCATCGCAAGGCGATGGAGGCCGTTCTTTGCCGATTCGGATGGAGCGATACAGAGCGCGTGCCACCGCATGCCGCGACCGTTGAGCGGCCTGCAACGCTCAAGCGCCAGGCAACGCTCGGCGCGGCCAGTGTGTACAGAGACGCGAACACCGCCGCGCTTGCCAACCTCAACGCCTGGGTGCCGCAACTCTATTTATATAAGTGCCGACCAAAGCCGGGCGGATATGAGGCCATCGCGTCCTGGCGCGAACTCGTCTTCTGGGCGGCCTCTCGAAAAGCGCCGCCGCAACCTCTCTATCGTGAGCGCGGGTATTGAGGACTTTGGAACCGGCAAGAAGTACACGGCGGTTGATCTAGTCATGGCCGCGCGCAAGCTGGACAAGAGTGTCGCCCTGAATTGGCTACTAGAGCAGCTTCCGCAGGAACCACTGATCCTCCTTAAGAAGTAGATTCATGGCACCGCTCCCCAAGCCAATCGACCACAGCCTTTTGAATGACAACGCGGCCGGCGCTGGCATGACCGCCACGCCCGGCCCGCCGTTCAAGCGGTTCATTGATGGCCAGTACGAAATGGCCAGCTATCTGATTAAGGGTATCCTGCCCTTGCACGGCGTTGCGCTGCTTGCCGGTCAGTATTCGAGCGGCAAGACATTTGTTGCAATGGACATCGCCTTGTCTCTGATCTGCGGCGTCCCGTTTTTGGGGCGGCGGATCAAGCCCGGTGCGGTTCTATGGTTTGCTGCAGAAGGCGCTGGCATCGTTGAGCAGCGACTGGTTGCCGCGCGCAAGGTGAAGTTTCAGCAGAACGTTGACGCCCCAATTTTTCCGTTCCTTTGGGAAGATGCCGTGCCAAGCGGCGATACTGCAGCAATCCTTTCAGACTTGCGCGTCAAGATTCGAGCGGCAAAGGGAGAATGCGATGAGCATCACCCCAACCTCCCATTGCGGGTTGTGTTTATTGATACACTAGCCGCGTACTTCGCTCTCGCTGATGAGAACGACAATGCCCAGGTTGCAACCTTCATGGCGCGGCTCGGTGAAATTGCGCGCGAAATGAGGGTGCTGATCGTGCCAATTTGTCATATGGGCAAGAATGCCGACGGTGGCATTCGCGGCGCGAGCGCGTTCGGTGCGGGCGCTGACGGCGCACTCGCCGTTCTCGCGAATATCAATCCATCAACCGGGGAAGTTGACGGCACGCGCACCATCTCGCTAGCGAAGACGCGCGGTGGAATCCCCGGCCCCTTGACCTCATTTGTGATTAAGCAGGCCGTGATTGGCGTCGATGAAGACGATGATGATATCGCGCCGGGCTACATCGAGTTTGCACCGCTAGGAACCGGCAGCGGCGGGAAGAAGCCGCCGCGCGCACTGAAGGATTTTATCGACTCAGTGTCGGAAGTCATGATTCAGTATGGCGAGGAAAGACAGATGTATGAAGACCAGCCGCCGCGCCGCGTTGCCTGCATCGACCGCGTTCGGGATGAGTTCATGCGTCGGCATAGTGTCGGCGAGTCCAATAACGACAACACTAAGCGCAGCGCATACAAGCGTGGGCATGATGCAGCCCTCGCCCAGCAGATGTATGTCACTCGCGAGGTGGCCGGGGTGACGTACATCTGGCCGGTTCAGGTGTGAACCGCCATCGCGTTCCATACTCCATGCAACGCTTCGCGCATGAAGCGCAACGACAAGCACTATCTAGTTGAAATTAAATAATTTTGTCCGTTGCATCGCTTTGCAACGCCTATTTTCGAGGTATAAATCAGCGCCCTACACACCACCTTCAGGTGTGTAGGGCTGATACCCATAATTTTAGAAACGTTTCTGTTATGGGTGTTTCTGGATTTATCTCCCCGTTGCATGTTTCCTGTTTGTATAGGGGCGTTTTATGCAACGCCCTAAAATCATCCGTCTTCAATGGCTTACAAGTACGAAAAAAGGGGCGTTGCATGGCCGATGCAACGCTTCGCCGTCTATATATGTAACCGAAACATTGCAGGCATAAGCGGTCGGCAATGCACCGCGTCACGCAACGGCAGGGCTACCAGCATCGCGCCACCTCCCTGCTCGCCACCAGCCCGGCGCGCCGGACGCGGATCGAGAAGCGAAAATTCTTCCGCTCGTCGCCGCGATCAATCGTTGTACTGGGAAGCATAGAGATGACGATGGGCAAACCGGCGCTTGTCTCGTCCGGTATAAATCAACGCCCTACACCCCTTTAAGGTTCGGACTGATACCTGATTTAGAAACCTTTCGTTGATGGTTCTAACAAGCGTGACAGAAGCCCGTTCAATAGGTCCCGGCAACATATGTCAGCAAAGTGAGAAACGCCGATCTGCTGACCATTATTTCAGCCACCGGGTGATTTCGAATTACCATCTGGGAGAAATGAAAAACTCGCGTACACTACGCGATGGGGCAAACGTCCATGTATCGAGATCGTGAATAACTGCTGGGGGCAGACTAATTATGTGGACGGCTATCCTTTTGTTGCCGCTCCTGACAGGACTTGCAGGGGCACTCTCTGTCTTATTTCCACTCCGATTTGTCGGCATTAAAACCCGACTTCAAGGCCTCGGAATCCTCGGCGCATCATTTGTCGTGCTGATCGTTGCCTCTCTCCAAATCAACCCTGAAAAACCTCCAACCGCTAGTTCAGCGCCCCCCGCCACCCTTACACAGAACATTGGCGCCACTCCTGAAGTCGTTGCTCCAAAAGATGATCATTGGCCGGAGCAAATTCGCTTTACAAATATTGTCGAGAGCGCGCGCAGCGATCACCGTGCGGCAGATACCGACTTCAAAAAGGGAGCGACACGCCCCGCGCGCGCGAAAGCGCTCTGTCAGTCTAAAGGCGGTAGAGATATCAATGACTGGATTGGAAGGATCACCACGCTCACTACAAACGGCGACGGTAAGGGTGTTGTCGAAGTCAGAATCTTTGATCACCTCACTTTAAAGACGTGGAACAATTCGCTCTCTGATATCGCTGACAAAACACTCATTGAGCCAGGATCGCGTGTTTTTAGGCAGCTTGATCAACTTCATCGGGGCGATAAGGTGAAATTCACTGGAAGCTTCAGCTCCTCCCAAACGGATTGTTTCACAGAAAGTAGCGTAACCCTGTCAGGCTCAATGAACGATCCAGAGTTCATCATGCGTTTTCGCAGCATTGAGAAACTCCAATAGCTGCTCCAAGTTGGATCACCCCTTCTATTCAGCGAACGGCTAGAGCACGCCATCCATCGGACGGAGCGCAACGAATGTCATTGAGCGATTTTTTAAAGCGGCGAACGATGACGACTTCGACGAAAGCTGAAATGACCGTTGCAATAAGGTAAAAAGGTACTGTGACGGCCCCTCCCCATGGCGGGTGACGTTCGACCCCGACTTCGCTAGATATTGGCAAAAAAAGGTGACTTTCTGTTCTCGATGGAGCGTCAAGGCGTCATCGGCAGGCACGATCATAGGCTATCGGAATGGTCCCGCGTTTTTGGGGCAACCGCTCCATCCTTCGGGTCAATCCAATAACCGAAGGATACCCGATGCCCGCTTTCACCCCTCTCTACCCGACCTCGTTCCGTGGTCAGCCACCGACGCCAACTTACCGCAAGCGCAATAACCGGCGCGTCGTAAGCGTACCGGAACGTGCGACGCCAATCGTTCGGCTGGTCTTCAGTGAAATCGCGCGACAGCGCCACACCTTGGAGGGAATGGAAGCGAGCGGCGTGACCCGCCCGTCGATAAAAAGTTGGAAGTACAAGAACCGCCCAGGTCTTAAATCAGTTCAAGCGGTACTGGCCTTTCTTGGATGGGATTTCGTCGCGGTCCCATGTTGCGAGGTATTGCCACCCGATTTTGCCGCCGACCTGATCGCGCTCGCGCAACGTGCCGAGACAACCATCCCGGCTGTTTGGCGCGAGGCGCTTAACGTTGCGGTGGAGCAACGTGTGCTCGGAATGGCGATGTCCGAACGACGTGCAATCATTGAGGCGCATCACACGCGCATTTCAAACGGACACGAAAACTCACGTCGCAGGCGCAAGCCGACCGTGAATTAAAGGCTACCGGATCAGGCTCTCCAATCCGATCATTTTGATCCAGTCTGATCATCGCCACCACGGCTTTGGCAAAGCAAAGACGACAAGTGCGGCGAAAATATTGCGGCCTGTCTTCCACCCGCTGTCACTTCGTCCGAAGGATCAAAAATGAAGCTTTTCTCTCCCGCCGCAAGGCTGCCGCACATCTCGGGTGCGCCCCAGCCACGCTGGCCTCATATGAGGCGCGCGGCATTGCTCCGAGGCATTTCCGCTGGGTTTGACCATCGGCTATAGCGTTTCTGACCTCGACGCGTGGCGCGCTGCCCATATGCGAGGTGCGGCATGAAATCTCGAACAAGCACAGGCCGAGTTTAAGGCCGCAACCGAAGCATATGCCGCTGCGAAGCGTGGCACAGCAAATCAACGTTTCGCCGCGCAGCATGGCATGTCGAACAGCTTGGCGTTTTGCGAAATGGTCGAGTGCACGGCCTATCACAACTGGTTGCGCGCTCATGAAAAGGTCGTCGCGCTTGAACCGGAACCGACGCCCAAGCCGACCATCGCACCCAAGCCAGCGCCCGCTCCTGTGAAGGCCTCAACCACGGCTGCCGCACCAAGGTTGATCGTTTACGGTGAGGGAAGAAGCGGGACCCGCTGAGCCTGCGACACCCCGTCCGATCTTTTACTGTACCTGCAAGACCGAGGCGAACGGGATCAAGCGCGCATGCGGTCGATGCTCGGCTTGCCACCCCTCCCCCGCTCCTAACCTCGAAAGATTTTCCAATGAGCTTCCTCGAACGCCTCTTTCCGAAGAACACCCCGATCACTTCGGCCTCGATCCTCGCCGAGCGCGAACGTGCCGAGTTCGAGATTGTATCGCACCGCGCCAAGCTCGAAGGCGCAATGGCCAGCATTGCAACCATGACCGACGAACAGCATGTCGCCGCAGAGGCAAGTATCGCTGCGACCAAGCGCGCGATCAGCCGCCTTGAAGCCAAGGTGGCTCATCTCAACGACGAACTTCCGGGCGTTATCGCTGCTGAAGAAGTCGCTACCCAGGCAGCGCGCGACACCGCGTTGCGCCAGCGTGCAGAAGCCTGCCGCAAGGCTAACACGATCGAGGCGAAGAAGTTGCTGGCCGAATATGACAAGCTGGCTGCGGCAATGGGCGACGTGTTCGCGCGGTTGTCGGAGATCGCCGACGAAACAAATGCAGTCAACGCCGCGTTGCGCTTCAATCCCATCGCGGAGAGCGTATCGCTTTACGATGCAATTTACCGCAGAACTCCGCCGTGGAAGCCCGCGAGCAGCGCACCATGGAGCCGCACTGGGTTTACAGGGATGCCCCGACGCAGCGGGGCGAGATCCATGTCGGCGACACCGAAATGGCCCTCCTCGCAACCATTGACGAGCATGGCAACCCCGTCCGCCCCCGGTGGTGTTCATTACGACCGCTTTGGTAGACTCGATCAAGCCGACAACTCGAACAACGAGGAGTAGCCGCCGGACTCGAATCTCACCCCCGGTCGCTATGAAGCTTCCGCCCACCGGTACGCCTGCTTCCCCAGCCTTTATAGGTGGCAACGCACCGGCCGCGCAAGTCATGATCGCGCCAGCCTGAGCTCATGTTGGAGCATCTCGTCGAAATTGACGGGAGCCGATACGACAAGCCGGCGGTGGCGGATTATTCCGCCATCGAAACCTCAACACCGCCAACCCTGAGCGGATCTACCTCTCAATGTCGCGTGTGTTCGGAATCCCGCGCCGCGTCATTCGTCACCTTGATCCTGCCGACGCACAAGGGCGGCGATCCAGACCGCCGCATCCTCGACGATTACAACCGATCCCTTGAGGAAAACCGATGTCCAAGGCTTTTTCCGAGTATCCGTTGAGATCGGCGGCCCGTAGGCTGAACCGAGCCGGGCATCGGTTGGCGCGGCCAAGGCTCAGGTTAAGGGAATCTTGAGGTGACGCTTGGGGAGGGATTGGTGGATGCATCAGTGACGTCACTCATTGCTGCGCAGAAGGCATCTTGCCGAGACCTCAAAACGGCTGGCAACTGTGCAACGGACAGGCGTGACCTTAGCCTCTCAGCCACCGCCCGCGGCTTTTATCTGGGCGCCAACCCGCTTAAAGGTTCGGTGGATTTCGTATAGGCGTCAATCTCGGTCCAGCCCCTGGTGCATCCGCCGAGCGCCGAACGGAGCTGGCTCGCAGACCACTCGCCCAAGACCTTGCAGAGCGATACCATGCTGGCGTGACACGGGGACTGCAACACCACCACCGAATGATGAAGGCTGGCCTGACCTTTGAGCAGGCGCAGACCTCGAAGAAGGTCGGCGACGGTGGCCGTATCTGGCGACATGAGCCCTGCCGATGTCGGCGCGCTTGAGCAAGTTGGTCGTACACTTCCACACGCCGACCGCGACCCTTGGTCAGGTCACTGCAATAGCTCGGGCCCACCGCATGACTCATGCCGCGGTTGGATGGTCGCGAGCATGAAGGCATCAGCGGTTTGTCGAAGTATGCGGGAGGCGTTATGTCGGCGACGGGCAACACGCTCGACCAGACCACCGCGATCATTATGAGCTTCGCCAAAGCCGGGGCTTTCTCCGCTTGGAAGCCTGCAGGTCGCTCTCCGGTCGGCGTTGGTCCGACTCGTCAAGCACGCCGAAGGGTGGACTTGCCGCGCTCAGTCGGATCGGCATGAACTTGGCGATGATCGCGCGACCTGTCACGGGCAAGGCCGTAGTCGGCGGTGGCCACAGGCTGGCGGCATCGACGCCTCAAGAGATCGACAGTGACATCCATCTTTGATCATCAAGGCCAACGCCGGGCGCGGTCTGGTAGTGCTTGGCGTGGCGATCACCCAGGCGGTCCAAAACGATCTCGCCCATTCATCCGCTGTTCTATGCTCAGCACCATCTCGCGCCGAATCCGTCAACGCGGCGATCACTGCCGCAGGATCAAGATCGATGCCACCAGCCTCAGACCGACCTGAAGGCGAAGTTGATTCAGTGGTGGCCACCATGGCGATCACGGATAGAAACCCCTCGAAGCGGTGGGATATCTCGCGTTACATGGCGTCGTCTGGGACGACCTCCCGGCATCCATCGCGAAGGTCGGCGACGAGGCGGAAGGTGATGGCGAAATCCCGCGACGACATCGTCCAGAGGGGCTCCTGGCCGACGTGACGCGGCTCGCCGCCTCTTTCGACCAGCTTCGCAAGAGCATCGCGAAGGCTGTCGCTCCTGAAGATTTCGTTGATGCTCGAACGGCTGACCGCCGCTGTGCAATTGCTCGCCGACACGGATCCTGCCCTGCTCAAGCTGGGCGTTGGCCTCGCCGCAGCGACCGTCGAAGCGGGCCCGCGACGTCTGGCCTTCGGGCGCCAGCAGGATCGGCCCCTCCCACCGGGTGCACCACCCGCGCCTATCGGGCCGGTAGCTGAGCGGCATCACTGCGCCGGCCGAGGCGTTAGCCGGGCGCGCTTGTCGCGGGCATGCCCGCGTGCGCTTCATGGCTGCTGGCCTTGGAGCGTCGAACGTCGTTGGCGGTGGCGGTGCTGTTCTCGGCGCGCTGGGAGGCTGCGAGCTCGCGCTTGGCCGCCGATCCTCCTGTTCCTGGTCACGGCATTGCGCGCCATTGGCGGTGGGATGCTTGCGCTGGTCGCAAACCCGGTCGGGCGATCATCGGCGGGCTTGTGGTTGGCCCACCGCGCTCGGCGTGTGGGTCGCCGAACAAATGGAAAGGGCATCAAGGGGATCTTCGTCGGGTTCGCGATGGCTTCACCCCGGAGCGGCCTGGTGGGTGATGCCCTCAGAAATTCTCGAACGATCTCAGATCGGTTGTTAACTGGATTCGGGAACTGCTCGGTGGATAACGCGACCAATTTGGAGTGGCGCTCGTGGGGCGCAACCCTCGGGGGCGTCGTCGCGAGCGGCGTGAACGTTGTCATTTCTGGAATTTCGAAGCTGATCGGTTTCCTCGGCACGGTGGTCAACATCATCGCCGCCGGAAGCGCGATCAAGGGTATAGTGTTCACTAGCGGTGGGGCTGCACCCGCCGCGCCCATCCCGCTCGCGGGCGCTCGCGCGCTCGGTGGCCCGGTCAGCTGATGGCAAACCGCACTTGGTCGGCGAGCGCTGCCCGGCAAGCTTTCGCGCCCAGCGCGAACGGTCGTATCGAGACGAGCAACACGCTGCGGCGGTTGATGGCTGACGGCACGGTGACGGTCATACCGCTGACCGAAGGCCGTCGGGCACGTGGAAAATCAACATCACGAACCATGGTATGATCAACGGCGCGACGATCGGCGCGGCGTGGCGGACCAGATCGAGGCGCACTTTGCGGAGAACGTCGGCGGCAACTCGAGTCCAGCAGCGGGGATTGTTGAGCGATTGAAGAGCGTTTCACGCCAGCTTACACGAGAAGTTCCACCGAGGGAGTTGCTTACCCAATCAATACGAGGCAGACCGTTTACTTGGCCAAATCATCCATTTCCAAGTCGTGAGCTCGGAGGAAAGTCCTCAGTAAATATACACTTTTCGTTCGAGACGACAGCAGGGTTAGTGTAAGATTGTGGAAGGAAGTTTGGAGGCCGCGTGGGTGTCATATACTCCGCCATAATCCTGGCTATCTACCTGGAGCTGCTTGAAGGCGACGAGGACGCCCTCTGATTTGATTGCTCTGCAAGTTGCTGCATCGGAAGCACGCCAAGGACACCGGCAGATCGGAAGAACTGGGCGCCTCCGAAATTAACAAAGCCCGAGCGCTCTGCAGGCGCGGCCAGTTGTTGCTATTCCGTTTGCGAGCCCGCGCGGCAGCCTCGAAGGCTTGCTCGAAGTCCTGCGCGAGCCACGAATTCGATTCGGAGGATGTTGTGTTAAGCGAGCGGCTTGTCGCGCGCGTCAATGACATACTGCGTCAGCAGCGCAAGCGCGATTGGCTGCGCGAGCACGGTAAGATACCCAATCGCCGTCTCCTGTTCGTCGGGCCTCCCGGCTCGGGCAAGACCATGTCTCAGCGGTAGCGCTGCGGGCGAGCTTCATCTTCCACTCTTCGTGATCCGTCTTGAGTTCATGATTACGCCATACATGGGCGAAACGGCAGCGAAATTGCGTCTGATATTCGACGAGCAGCCAAGCGTCGTGCCGTCTATCTGTTCGATGAGTTCGATGTGCTGGGGGCTGCAGGACCGCGACGAACGATGTGGCGGAGATGCGTCGCGGAGTCCGAATCCTCTTCGGAAGTCGATGGAAGAAAAGGTTCCCGATATATAGGCGATCATGATCTGCCCGACGCAACCACGCCGCCCTGCTCTTACTGAGTGCTCCTGCTCGTCAGGATCCAGTTTTGCAAGTCCCATTAACCAGCGCAGCAACTCGCGAGCTGATCCACCTTCAACTCTTGGCTCCATGCAGCGTCCAATGCCGGATTGGAAGAAGATTGCGCAAGAGGCGGAAGGCTTAAGCCAGTCCGAGATCGTGCGCGCAGTGGACGATGTAGTGAAGACCGCCAGGTTCCAGATGCTACGGAGTCGATTCGGAGCATGGAAAAAGTTTTGCAACGCTGGACGAACCCCAGGGGACGCGCAGTGGATTCCCTGGAGTTGAAGGGACATGGTCACGGCGTTTGGTTCGGCTCCACACATCGCCATTATCCGTTTCAAATGAAGAGAACACTGAGACGGGAGAAAGTTCTGCCGGAAATTCTGGCGTTTGGGATTCGTGAGAAGAACACGGTTGCTGCCTTCAGGGCGAGTTAGATGTCAGACTGCAGCTCGCAGAGAAGATCGTCCGAAGGATGACCGACTTCCGCCCGAACGACTACAATTATCGAAGTCGAACTTCGTCGTGGAAAGTGATCCGGAAACGCTGATCTCCAGTAAGAAAGCCGACATCCGTTCGAGCGCTGCGAAAGCGAATGATCGTGATGATTGGATGATTGCAGAATTCGGTCCCCCATGGCTCGAACCAGGTCGTGCAGAAATTCGAGAGTCATCACCTGGGTTGCCCTTTGAATCTCGAGGACGGCGGCAATCTCCGACAAGTCTCTGGTCCCAGCCATCTGAAGCTTTCCGAGCCGCACGGCTAGAGACCATTTTGCAGATCACCCAGCTGCACCTCCGACCGACCCGCAAGATCAACGTGGTGGGCCTTGGAGCGTGGCTGGATGCTGAAAGCGAGAATCTCAGAGAAGCGTGCGAGCGTCGAACGTCCGGCGGCAAGCGCAGATCGCCCCGGCTGGGTTTCCCACACAAGCAGTCAATGCCGCAACGCGCGTGGCGAGAGAAGGAGACTGCTGTTTTTAACTGGGGCCATTGCTGAGCTTGGTGTGTAAAAGACAAACCCGGCATTTTTTTATTGATGAGGCGAGAGGTGATCAGCATCCATGGTACTTGACTCACTGGAGGAGTCGCGGGCATCCTGGCCTTCCAATGACGCGCGCCAGCAGTGTGGGATCGATACCGGCGTGACCCGCGCACACGCGCCGATCTGAGCTAGCACTCGCCGTCGTCGATCTTCAGAATGGATCCGAGTCTGGGCGCGGACGATCAACACGAGGACGGTCATGGCACGGCAATGGCGGACGCAACTCAAGCACGGCGATATCCGCACCCAGCGTTGGGAAGATACATCATGACGCGGCGTTAAGCACCGTTTGGAGTTTGGCTTCTGCCTCCGAACGGCTTCCATCCGAGCCACCCGAGCAAGATCCGGGGCTCCGACCCAGGCCGCCATTGCTTGCCGCGAAATTGCCGCGCCTATGCGCATGCGTCCATTCCATGGCTGTCGACGGGTTCCGATGGATCGTGGCCCACCCCGTCGAGTTCCGGAGCGAAGCCATTGATCAGGCCACCGCCGGGCACATAGAACGCTGGCGACGGCGAAACGCGCCCAGGTAGACCTACTCGGTGATCGCAGCAGGAAATATTGCCGCCTGAAGTTGACGTCACAAAAATCAGACCACAAGAGAATTATCCGATAGAGGACCTCGGGATAGGGTTATGGAATGCCCTGACTGTGGGTGGCTACACCGATTGCATCGATTTGCGCGACAAGGGATATGAAGACTGGATGCCGATGGCGGCAGCTGGCGACTTAAGCCGCATAGTCGAACAAGCGCGACTTGGCCAACGGGTCGTTCACCGTTCAAGCCCGAAATCGTGATGGAAGCAGGAAACCGTGCCGTCAATGGCGCGGGTACCGAAGCACTAACCTTTGGTTCGCTATCCTTGCTCTCCACTGGTCGTGACGTGACGCGAACGCCGCTCGTACCTTTTCAAGCCACCAGCGCAGCGTCTGCCCAGGCGGCCCGTATAGCCGCCAGGCTCGCAGCCGACCATCCGGATTACTGGTCGGAGACTATTCGGGGACTGATAGTGCATAGTGCCGAATGGACGGCGCCGATGATCGCTGCTTTTGATGGATCAGACGGCAAGAAGCAAAATTACGAAATCGTCCGCCGTTTCGGATACGGCGTCCCGGATTATGACCGAGCGACAGCTTCAGCCAACAATCACTTGGCTCTGTTCGCGCAAGCGGAAATTCAGCCGTTCAAACTAGATGGGCAGCGCAAGTTCAATGAATGCCACTACTACACGCTGCCAATTCCGGCGGATATGCTCGAAAGGCTTGAGAACGAACCTGTCAGCCTCAAAGTAACGCTCTCATACTTTATCGAACCAAATCCAGGACTGTCAGCCAACGTCGAACCGCAGCGTTATCAATCGCACGGGCTACGTTTTGACCTCCGTCGAAAAGGAGAGCCGTTAAATACCTTCAAGCAGCGCGTAAATGCTGCCGAACGCGACAATCCGCGCATAGGACCACGCGTCGAACCTGACGACAACCGCTGGCTGCTCGGGCCCAACAGTATTTCAGCTGGCTCGTTTCATTGCGACGTATGGTCCGGCCCAGCAATCGAACTGCTAGGTCGCGATACGCTATGCATCAAGCCAGTCAATGGTTGGTGGCGAGATCGCGCTGGGAAAGTGCACGTCAATAAGAAGACGCGATATGCGCTCATCGTGACGCTGAAAGCACGGAACGTCGATGTTGACCTTTACACGCCAAGCAAGGCCATCGTGGACATTCCCGCTGCTGAGGTGCAAACGACAATTTAGAACTGGAGCGGCATCTTCTTTGCTCGCTTTCAGTCTTACCCAATGACGATCGATTGAGTTTTGATTTTTAGCTAGTTGCTAAGGGCACCAGATGAACATCACGATAGATTGGCAACCACCTATTCAACTAACCCGACATAAGAAGATCATACTAAACTCCAAAGACATATCCGAGTTGGTGGAACCGAGAGCTGGTGTCTATTTCTTCTCGCGCAAGTTTGGCACCAACCTTGTCCCTTTCTATTTCGGAGAGACACGCTCTATGCAGGATCGCCTCAAGGCCCACCTTAAGAGCGCGAAAATCGCGTTCGTTCTCAGAGGGATTGCAGGAGACAAGGAGATCAAAAAGGGCACCCGCCATTTTCATTTTGGTTATTTGCGCGGAAATTTCAGCCCGAACGGCACCAAAAAGCGACTTGGTATAGTGCAACGACATCTGATCAGGCTGGCCATTGAAGAAGATATTCCAATTCTAAATTCGAACCTGACAAAAATTAAAACTCATAGCATCCAATTCAATGGATCAGCAAAGGCGCGAGCATACATCGACAAGGCCACAACCGTTGAAGCTTAGAAATGAATGACCGCGAAGTTGTTCGATAGCTAACTATTCATTAATGGAATTTGCAAAACCATGTCAGACTTGTCGCGAATCCTTCATGAAATTGGCAGTGGCGAAGCTACAACCAAGACTGCCTTCATCTCTGGATCAATAGCATTCATCGGCGTGGTCTTAAGCACTATAATCACAATGATAGTTTCCGGCCGAAACCTGCTACGTGAACACTGTCACCACGGAACGGTCTAAATGGATCGACAAATTGCGACAGAATTTAGCGAGTTGCTCCGGAAAGATGCGCACGTTGAGCTACAGATCGAGCAACGGAGGCCTGACAAGCAAGGAGAAAGAAGAGGCTGTCAGAGACATAAACGATTTAATCTCTTCGATAAGCTTGCAACTCAATCCTCTGGGAGTAGTTGATCAAAAAATCCTTCAATTACTAAAAGAACTTCCTTCCTTGGCTGAAAAACAAGATGGGGAGCGATTCAGGGAGAAGGACGACCTTTTAATCAGACACTCGCAATACCTCTTCAAGGAAGAGTGGGAGAAAGTTAAATATGAACCGCGCTCTCTCCTTCCACGACTATGGGGTGCATTACGTTCATACTGGAGGATGCGGCAGTACATGAAGTCATTTCCTTCAGCTTAAAGGAACGCTCAGGAGAACTCGATTTCCTCGAAGCTGCCCACGCATGTTGATCAACGTCTAAACATTGTTGCTCGAAATAAGTGCAACCATCAAATAAATTTCGAGACTGAACTATTTTGACGATGCCCGTACGGACATCATGTGTGCCTCAACCAAAGGAGGTTTACATGACGAAAATTGATGTTCTTCGGTATCTAATTGAAAATGGTCCAGGGCGCACGGAGGTAGAGCTCGCGCGAGCGATCCATGGAGATCGCGCTACGCAGCAAATGGTCAATCAGGACATAGCACTACTGATCGGTCGTGGTGTCGTGGTTAGGAAGGGGGACGGTGGACCTTTGGACCCATATCGACTTTTCCCGGCGAAGGTAGAGCTGCTTGCGACGGTCGGATAAAGTGACATCAATCTAGACCCTGCAGTAAGCTCAGCGATCCGCTTCAATCCCTCCTCACTGATATCACCGCTCTCTATTAACCTAGCTAGTCAGCAAGTTGCTCATCATGATCGCGCTGGTGCGGAAACGGCGGCGCATCGTTCTCTCCTGAACAATAGCTAAGAGCCACGAGAAAGATCGCTATCTCTCTTGGGATTGAATCCCGATAGCGGACGCAGGAATATGATGCTCATCGGGGGCTTCAAATGCGGGTTGGGGGACTCGGACCGATTGGAATGGCGTTAGTCGGCGCTACATGCTAGGCGCCCGAACATCGGCTGCGCCACCCCCAGCTGTGCCATCGGCACTCCTATTAGAACCGGCTCCGTCCATTACGCCGCCCCCTCTGCCGCCGTCACCACCTCAAAAAGCAACACCGATCGGCCTAATCGGGAGCCAGTCGAAAGCCGCAAACAGCCGATTTCTCTAGCGCCACTGTCGCCATCCGCGCCCCCGATTTTAACGGAACATAAAAAGCCGAAGATCGATACGAAGGCAGCTTTGTCGGCTGCAGCAATCGCAGCTCGAACCGATGCCGCAAGTCGTGCTGCCTATCATCCACCGGCCGACCTTGCGCGTGCCCCGACGACCGAACACGCAGCGGCGAATGCTGTGGACGCCGGAGCGCATATTCAAGAGCGGGTGGCGAAAACCAATCTGTTTTGAACATGAAGTAACTACGAAATGGTTGCTCGATGATCCAAACACACAGTCCGCTAATTCCGAATGTCGAATTCGACTCTCGCGCTTGAGAAAGGTCGAACCAATCTTGGTCTCCTTGATGCGCAACTTCCATCTTTGCGATTGCGGTGTGAAGTACCTGCTAAAGATTAGTTGCCCTCCCTCCTCGGTTGAGCTTGGATATTAGCGGGTCTGGAGACACTTTCGTATGCATGCTCTCTGCGTTGCGCCACTCTCTCGCGTGCACAATCGGCGTCTCCAGGAAGCCCGTCCGCCTTCGCACAACGGGATGAGGCCACCTACAAAATTTGGCGTCCCAATGGACCGCGTCTCGTGCCTACTCAATCAATCCTATTCACGTACCGACTTCGTTAAGACCAAGAAGGATGTCGAACTCATCGGTCGGGTGAAGCGGACGGTGTTGGATCTATAGCGATGTCGATCCGCTTCCAAATAGCGTTCCTGATATTCCCGGGCTTCCGGCTTAACTTCCTGCCTCCGGCGTTCACAACGATTGGCGTGCGCGGGGCCAGTGTCACCTGGCGGTCGCGGCGGCCCTATGGCGAACCTAGGAATCCCTGCATTCTGGCCTTTCTACGAGATTCTCGCTTCGCGCGCAGCCACATCGGCCTATCTCCTCTTCATTTGACGAGGACGACCCGATCTCTCCCCAAGACCAAGCTACGCGGGATGGGCTTCATCAACGAAAAATCGAGTGCGCTTCGGCCAAGACACGGCTCATGCCGCGCCTCGACCGACAATGAATGTCGTTGGCTCTGCTGCGACAGTGGATCGGACAAGCCCCCACCTTGCAGAATTGTGCGAAGTGATCAGAACGGCACACATACGGCGACAACAGGCCGACGCCGTCACTATTGGACCGCAGAAGAACGAGTCGCGACTGATTTGTCGCCGACTTGCGGGATGAGTTGATCGCACTGAAAGAAGGCTCCACGGCGTTGAGTGTATCGCCTCGATCATTTTCTTAAACGCAAATCAGGCGACCCGACCAAAATATCAACAAACATCGGTCCATGCGCGAGAAGCTATGGGGAGGCTCGCGGCTGGACGGACGGGCTCGCGAACGCCGAAAGCTATCGCGAACAGATCTGGGTGGACGGTAGCTTTCACTATCTGGACCAGTTCAATCAGCGTGGGAAGCCGGAATTGAAACCTTCGTAAACCTGAGCAATTCTGACCGAATTTGGGATGCAACTGCTGAAAGAAACAAACGAGCGGGGGCCGAACGGTCAGCTGCAACGATGGTAGTTGACCGAAAGCAGACGAAACGATCGCTCGCCTCGCTCCCATCTTCGTCCTCAATTCACAGCGCTTCGTCGGCACAACGCGAATGGCGATGACATCTACATTTATCCGGGACTTTTGCTGTCGCGCGAGACGCTAGCACCTTCGCCGTTCTCGACCTGAAAACTGTCAAGGTGTCATTCGCGATGACGAGGTTTGCAGAAACCGAGCAACGACCGCGAGATAGCGTCGAACGTGGATCAACTTGGCAATTCGCTAACAAGGACGGATCGCGGGATGAACGACACCGCGAAAATCAAGATTTCCCGTACATGGTCTACGCGGAGCTTGGCTTTAAATCTCCTACCGGTCTCAACGAGAGTTCATGATTCAACGCCACGCTGCAGCAACATTTTCGGATGCGCTGCTTGAATTTGAAAAGTCTATCGAGCTGCTAACGCCTTTTAGGATTAGCCGCCGAATCAAACCGTAGAGACGATGACACACGTGTGCGTTGATCTTTCTGGTTCATCATCTCAATCGTTGCAGGCATCGCTGCTAGCTCTCGTGGCCGTAGCGGCTTTGGGTGGGTGCTCCTCGCCGTCCTGATCTCTCCGATTCTCGCGTTGCTGTTTCTGATCGCCTTCCCGCCGAAGCAACGTCATATCGAAAACGAGATTGACGACATCGAATTGCAGCGCAAGATACGCCGCGGACGGTGAAAGCTGCGGTTTTAAAATCAAGTTTCCCAGAGAGCAGCTTTTGAAATGACGGCGTGCATTAGATGAAGAAGCTTTTCCATGTTTCCCCGATTGAACAACCGATCAACACCATTTCAACCTGGTAAGTTCGGGGGAATCATCCGCCCGATCCGCGGAACGTTCTACCGTTGACACCAAAACGCTAAAAACGATCGCGTGGGAAAAGTAACTTAGAAGTTGCCCGCCTCTCTCAATCACCAACACTACCAAGTCGCCTCAACTGTCGATTCGGGTGCCAACAATGGAAGAAGCGGCGCAGTTTCAGGCACCATTTCGCGGCGGTGCCTCATCAATATTTGAAATTCACGTATCGAACAGCACACCGATTCATCTTGCCGATTTGCATCGATTACACACCATTGATGGGAAGCCATTCGTCGAGACCTTCCAGAGACCGCAATGAAATATTGGAGAACGAAACCAAAGACACTCTAAGGGAGGCGTTATAGGCGGTCCTGCTGTGGTAATCGCCAAAGTCGCCCGATCTGGCATCGCCAAGATCACCTCGCCGCTATTCGTCTTGTGCGGACCGCGCCTTAAAGAGAAAAATTCAGCCGGAGCAGAGCCGTGATTGGCGTACCGCTTTCACAAATTCGCTGTTGAAGGTGGCAACCGTCCCGCTGAACGCGGCGTTGACTTGCAATCAACTGCACTCTGTCCGCCGCCACACAATCGAACAATTCCGTATTTAAACATCTGAATTATCGATAGATATAACAGCGCGAAAGTCTAGTTGCCCTCCCCGAATGGTCGAGCTTGGAAATAATGACTGTTGGGAGGTTCACGTATGGGTTCGGAATAGCGAGCTTTAGCCGCACTGTTTGTCGCTGGCTGCGCATCGAGTTCGAAATAAATTCAGGCGACCTACGTCTCACCTGTTCAATATCAGCATCTACACCTGTCAGCAGCTTGGGCTTGGAAGCCCAGGCGCTATCCACCGGCGCAGCACAGGCTGCGGGCGTTCAGGATGAAAAGTGTACTTCCGACACCGTAGCGACGACAGCAGCGATCATCATTCTGGCGAGCAGCGTTCCTTGTTAAAGGCGACGGTCAAACAGCTGCAGAATGGGGAACCCAAAGGGCCAGATGCAAGCGGTCGAACAAGCCGCGCTGCAAAAGAAGTGCGCCATCGAATTCCAGCCAGCGGCTGCGTTGTAGGCCGCGTCAAGCGTAGTGCTACATTTGTAAGGTATTTAGCCGTGGACTCTCACTTGGATTATGGCCTCCGCCTATGCACTGATCCAGTATAAGAGCCTGTATAATTGGGCGATCAATGAGGTAGGTGCGGACGGCATCTCGATCGGTAGAGACCAAATACCTTGGCCGTGGACGCTACTTTTTTCTGTTACATCATGCTCTTTAACTGACCGAGTTCAAATTGATGAACGGCTCGAAAGCGTTGGTTCCAGTCAAACGATCCGAATGACGCTTCGCCCGACCAGCTGGCGGAATCATAGTTATATGGGTGATGTTATTTACTCCATGCTCGGCACGGATCGGGTAATTCGAGATTTACCTTACAAGGCTTCCCCATCGTAGATGCAACAAAGGCAGAGCAATGCAGCGCATGGGGAAGCGTCGCATACACGCTCGGAAATCGATTTTAGGAGTGAGACAACGGAAGATTGTCTCTTGTTCTATCTCCATGTGAAGCCTGAGACGTTTGGGCGGTACTTAGCCCTAGTTGATCAAGGAGCTTATAAAACTGTCTTTTCAGCGTCTGGCTCTGCTGATCTCGGCTTTTATTCTGATTGGAGCCCATCAATTTCAACTGATCATGTGAAAGTTCTTGCGCGAGGCAGTGAGCAAAAGATTGGAGTTCGCGTAACGGACATTCAAGACGAAGATACCCCGTCTAGGACAAGTGCGCGAAGCTCGATTGCAGCTACATCGTCACTTTAAATTGGGACAGGAGCAAATCCTGCTGACGCTGGAATGAGTCAAGAGATACCGACCGAAAGTAAAGAAAATCACTGACCGGCGGGACGAAGACGGGTGACGCTGTGATCAGAAGCCATGGACTTCTTCGGCTGAATCTTCTCGATGCAAATGAAAAAAAACAAGATCCAGAGCAATGAGAGAACGAACCTGTCGCGGCGACTGCTCTCTCCCCCGATTCCGCTGACGGGAAAGCGCATAACGTCACTGGCGGGAAAACCATAACGGCCGAGACATTTACCACGAACGTGAAGACGAAAGTATCTGGCCATAGCGAAGTGACCGCATTCGGATGCGGCGCGCTTCAAATAGAAACCCCGCCGGAGCGAACAAACGATCAAGGGTTATGACTGGCGGTGCCTCAGTTTGAAGTGAGCGCCTTAAATGCTCTCTTGGTAGACCACAATTCCAAAACCTCATCGCGCAAGCGCAAGAAAACGACCTTGTACAATCTACGTCTGGAGTCCGAAGCGACGACTTTGTAATTCCAGAGGCCGGTAGGTGACTTTGGAAATGCAACGATCGCGCCAAATCGTGACGTCCTAAAACCGTGCCGAGTAGCGTACAGATTCCAAATTGCGCGCCTAGTGGGTAAATCTCCGTATTCATCACGAAGATGATGATTCCGATTTATTAGAAAACCCCGCCGGAGAGGGAATAACTCAGAGCTGACTGAAAGCCCGGAAAAGCATCATCGGCGCTACGAAGAGAGGTGGCGCTGTAATCAAAATCCACGCACTCTTCGGCCATGATCCTCCAAGCGAACGAAAAGATCAATATCCAAATTAATGGACAAGAATGCCGCGGCTGCCGAATAGCCCCCAATTCACTGGCAGCACAACTAATAGCGGCCCCGAGATGCTGACTGCGAATGCTAGAATGAGATACTTGACCATAGCGAAGTTATCGCACTCAGTTATGGCGCGCCTCAAATAGAAAACCCCGCCGGAGCGGGGTTAATTATCAACGGGGCTGATCAAAAATCTCTGGATAATCGCTCGAAGTGTTTGTTCGATCAGTATCGAAGCTTCGACATAGCGACCCCATCGGAGCGGTCATGTTGCGCATGCGCGCAGCAAAGGCGTCGGCACAGGCAGCGGTATCGAAATTACCTTGGCTGGAAGGGGTATCACTTTGCACTTGCGACAATTTCCTTCGAACCATAATCCGAGTAGTCATCGTGGCCTCCAGCCCTCAAACAGGCGTTGATCGTTTACGGCATCTTGCGGGACCTGAGTACCAGGGATGACCATCTGGACCTTGGTAAGTTCCCCCTCGCTCACGAAAACGTGGCCTGGATAGGCTGTACTTTCCAGCAAACACCGGGTGCAAGAATATCTGGTAGTTTGGTTAACGCCAAGTAAACCATTAGGATCAAAGGGGGTTGCAATCTCGAGTTCCTCACGCATCAGCGTAAGCCAGCTTTTGATGTGCCCGTACAGCTTTTCCGAGGGAATTTGAACGTTCAGACCGAGCTGCTTCGCTTCCCGCCGGTTGATTGTGTAATCGTGGCTCCCGCTCTCACTACATAGGAAATCAATGATCTTCTTGGTCTTGGCCGCGTCCTTGACCTGCCCCTTGAGAAGTTCGCGCGCCAACGCCTGGATCTGGCTACGGCTTCTGAATATCGACCCCAGGACCAATGGATGAACCTTGGCTGAAAGGTTCATCAAAACCTGTGCCATATCAGCGCCAGACTTGACCCCAAAGTCCTGCTTGGCCATCTCGATATAACCGCGCACCGCCTCCACACTGACAGGCGCGCGAGCGTCGGGAGACGCACCGGGAATTTGTGGGTTTAGAGGCCCGCTCAGCGAAGGATCGATCGGGCCCAACGTTGCCTGCTTCGTCATCAAAACAGCATCGGCACCAAGGCACATGAGTGTGCCGGCGCTTCTGGCGCGCGACCGGAACGACGATCTCCAATTCGTCGCAGAACATCTTCAACATGTTGACCATATTCCAGGCCGCCATGGTGTTTCCGCCATTCGTGTAGAGAATGAGAGAAATTTTCTTTGCAGGGAAAAGCGCGTCAAGATGCTCGGAAAGCAGGTCTACCGAGTCATTCCCTATCTGCGTTTGCATGTTCGGCCGATCGCCGGTAACGAATGCAACAACTCGGGATTTTCGGTCTTTTTCTATTGCCTGATACAGCGCTTGCCGCGCGTTATATGTGTCAGCCACAACTGAGTCCCCGCCCCACATTCGGGTAGCATATGGAACCGGCTATTTACAACTGCTGCGCGAGTGATTTCCGCGCATTAGTCTGCCGACCTCAGCCGCCTCATCGTGAACTCGATCTGGCCGTCCGGCAGCTCCCGCCAGGTATCGACGGCGGACATGTAGGCGGCGGCGGGGTATTGGTCGAGGAAGGCACGGGCAGTCTGGCGGGCTAGGTCTCTGACCTCGGTGAAGGTCTCCCGGATGTAGCCGTCCTGACATACTAGCCGGTCACGGGAACGCTTCCCGGTCATCCGGTCGGCTAGGTCTTTTGGGGATCGGTCGGCCATCGCGGCACTCCACACTCAATGCGGAACGAACTGCTGTTTCAAACGCGATTCGCCTGTTCACTCCCCATTCTTCAGACGGTGCGGGAGTTGAGGCGGCCATGGATTCGTCTCCTCCCTACGGTCCCAACCTCAGCTTTGTGGGGCTTGGAGTGGAGCCTGGGTACAAAAAATCTTCCGCTAAATTGTCTCAGCGCTTTTACCACTACATAAATTATTGATTTTAAAATAAGTATTGGTGAGCGCGGAGGATGTAAAATATTTATGCAATTTCAATATCTTACACCGATGGTGCGGGCAAAAAGACGCTTTGAACGCGCTAATGCATTTTGAAGCATCCCCGCACCGCCTAGCAGTGAGTCAGCATCAACAATGCCGGCGGAACATTCTTTGGTTTGGGCCGAGCCGCCTCAAGCGCACTAGCGATACGCTTAAAGGTTGCCGGACACCGTTCCTCAAATTCGGTCATTTCAGGCCGCGCCTCGCCAATTCAACCTTCGCACCATGGCGCCAATCCGCATCCATCTGGTGTTGCCCGTCTCGAAGCCATTGCAAGTAGTCGGCTGGTACTTCAGCCCACGTCGCGCCGCGGTGCTTGCCAAACGAGATGCGCGGATAGACCTTCGGCTCGGAGGTCCAGGCGATCATGTCTTGCAGCGAAATTGTCTTGAGCAATTCGCGGAGAAGCCAAGCGGTGACGTAGGCATCAGGACCGGCGCGATGCGCTAGGCCGGCGTAAGAACGATCAAAGCCTGGCTGTCCATCCAAGCCGCGCCAATAGCGTAGAACCTGGTTGCCGTGTCCAGGTGCGTCCGGCCAAGCTCGCAAGGCAGCCTTGTATGTGCAGATCCACCGCCCCCCTTGAGGGGCCGGAATATATCCATTCTCGAACTCGCAGTTATGGGCAGCTAGCACCGCGGGGTGTCCGGCGCCGAAGTAGATCCCCCATACCGCACCGAGTAGCGGAGCGTTGGCCAGATCAGCGGCGATTAAATGGTGTACTGCTGATGCATCAGGCGGGATATCGCGGCCGGGATTTACCAAGTGCGAGCCGACGAAAACGATCTCGCCTGAATCGAGCAGATCACAAGCTGCAATCTCGATAATCCGATGGTCCTTGGGATCGATACCCGTGGTCTCAAGGTCGATAATTCGTATTGTTGCCACCGCCCTACTCCCCAATTGGAATTGATTTGACCCTCACGACGAGCGGTGCAGGTCCATAACCTTCAAAACGATCTGACAATCGTCTGCAAATGCAACGCCATTCATAGCATCGGTCTTTCTTCGGTCTCGCCAATTGAACCTCCTAATACTTGCTTGGATTTATCGCCGTCTCGGCCTCTTGAGTTTCGGTTTTACAGGAACGCTACTGTCAATAAAACGTTGGTTTCCAACCGGAAAAATGAAGGAAATGAAGACCAAGGTTGAGCTTGAGGCCCTGATCGCCGCAGAGATGATCGCTCACGACGCGCCGGCTGGACTTATCTTTGAAGTGCATAAGGACGGAGATTCTTGGCGGCCAATTCTGACAGCGCCAGCCATTGCAGTTCCGGGACAGGAAGAGTGGATCGCTCGAGCCGTCCAAGCCTGCGACCGGTTGAAGACGGAATACGACCTGAAAGATCGATCCTCACTTGTCCACCCTCGTCTTCCGTCTCACCCAGGGCGGGCAGGAACTCGCAACATAAAAAAGCCCAGCAGAACAGCCGGAGAGCTTGAAGCGTTGATCAAGGTAGAGATGGAAAACATCTGCGATCTGCCTACCGATATAACGATCTCCGTTCAGCCCGACGGCGACACCTGGAAAGTGGTAATCTTGGAAGACGCCGCGACTCTCACCATGCGGATCGACAATCGCGTACGCGCCATTAGAAGATTTTCCCTATCTCTTTAAGTCATGCGTCATACGGGTCTTCAAAGTCTTCGAGGCTCGTCAGTTTCTTTGCACGAACCTCGAGGGCGCCGATATCGATCCCACAGTTTACGAAATGCTCTAGGTAGTCGACGCAATCGCATTGTTTCGGTCCAGATCGCTTCTCGAACCGGATTTTTTTGAAATAGGCTCTCTCATATCATCCTCAACGCCAATTTGTAGGTGTCGAGGATCGTATCCTGCTCTTCGCGCTCCTAGGCATCCTGCTTTCGTAGCCTGACAATCGTCCGCAGCGCCTTGACGTCGAAACCGTTGCCGTTGCCCTTGACCTCGGCATAGACATCCTTGATGTCGTCGGAGATCGCCTTCTTCTCTTCTTCCAGCAGCTCGATGCGCTCGATGATCGAGCGAAGCTGATCTTTCGCGAACCGGGCACCGGTGGCGCTTTCGTGGCCACTGTGTTGCTGGCGAGGTCTGGTGTCATTTCGGTAACCCTGGTTGCGCTTTGATGGTTCGTCTTGGGCCAAGTCAGATTGTCGCTGCGGGATGTTGGTGTAATTCTCAGTGCAGAATTGTGCCTTCAACGGAGTGTGTGTTGTGAATTTGAGCCGTATTGCGCTTCTTATTTCAGTTGCCTCATTGGTCGGTCTTGCTGCGCATCGGTTTTACTTTGGCGGCCTATCAAAAGCCGGGACTGTCAGCTTTGCTTTCTTAATGGGGCTAGCGATAGCTGGCGCTTGTCTCGCTAGTTACGCTGCCGAGCACTGACTATTCCCTCTCACGTCGGCACCCCCTTCTCGAGACGCGCGGCGGCCTCGCCGGCAATTGCGGCCCAGCCCGCGGCGTCGATGTAGTTGTCCTTGCGATAAGGCCCAGTGTACGCGCGGGCGTGCTTGAGCTCGGTCATCATCCAGGCGACGTCGACAGCCGTCAGGGGCCGCGCTGGCGCGTTTCCCGTAGCGTGCAGGTGCGCGTTCCAGAGGATCGCGATACGCTTCAGGCCGGACACCACGTCGCCATAGGCGGCCTTACGATCTCCCCCAATGAGATCAGCAGCGGCCAATGCGATTGCTTCGGCCTTCATACTCCAGCCCCCGCGCGAACAACTCTGCACAGAACCAATATGATTGAAGTGTTCAAACACATGTCGCATACCTCTCGTCGCAGGTTGGGAGGAAAACATGCGGCAACACGAAGGTCTTGCATCCATCGGTTTGATCTGTTTTGCACTCGCGCTCGGTGTCGCGATAGCCACGTTCACGCCATTTGCAATCGTGACCGGAGAGCCATTGAAAGCGTCTGACTGGCTCGGGTTCGTTGGCAGCTTGATGACTTCCGCGGTGGCGGTAGGTGCCGTAATTTTCGCCTACATTGGCGTCACAAAACAGGTCAAACTGGCTCTTGTGAGCCGAGAAGAAGAACGAATTGAGATGCAGCTCCCGGGACTGAGCGATGTCCTCATTTTCGTTCGATCTCTGAAACTCAGCAAAACATCTACGCCAGATGAAATTATTTCCGTCCTTGACCGATTCAAAGTCTACCCAGACAACACAGACGGCATTCACGCCGTCCGAATAAAATCCAATCGACGACTGACATCGGCAAGTTTGGCCGCCCATGTATCGCTTGCTGACGGGAAGTTGCGCCAAACGCTTTTCATTTACCTTCAGCGGCTTGATATGACCGCAAAAAATACCCTCGTCAGCACAACAAGGGCTCATGACGTCGCCAACACAATGCTTTTTGAGAGCGCCCTTAGTGAACTGTTGCAGTTTTACGAAAGAACAGACCGGCAGTTCGAACTTTATAAGGTCCGGTTGGCTTCGATGCGAACAATCATCGAGGAATACTTCGATCGGCCGTAACGTTGGTGAAGTCACGCCACCCTCGAGGACAACGCAGTGCCACGCCCAGGCACCTTTCGATCATAAGCTGCCTTGTCGAGAAGCCCATAAATTTTCACAAACGCCAGCAGTTCGTTATCCGATTTAACATTGGCGAAAGCCTTAAAGGCCATCTCTTTGCGATGTAGAGGGCGCGCTGGGACCAAGTCACCACCGCGATCGCAAACCGCTTCCCATATTTTCCGTAGTCCATGAGGTGGTACCCCTTGGTGTCTCGGAACCAATCAAATTGAATCTCAGCTATTCTAGCTGCGCTTCATCAGCCATCACAGCTTTACAAAAAGCCACGCCGTATTGAGTAAGCTTTACAACCGACAAATCACCCGGAACAGCCACAGGATCGCCGACTCGCCCCACATCCTCTGACCACGTTCGACGCGACGGCGGTATATAAGCGCGCAGCTTAACGTAAGTGGGTCGAATCAATCCCAACCGGTTCAGTGTCAGAATCGAGAGATTATCTGCATCAACATCTGAGCCGCCGCCCTCATATTCAACGCCATCGGCTTGAACCGGTCCGTCTGACCAACCTCTTTCCTGAGACTGCAACCATGGGCGATAAATATCAGCGAGGGTAACAGCGTCTGCCTTGGAAAGCTCATTGAGGGTTGAGATAAATTTTCTGTCGACAGGATCGGACGTTGGATCAAGTGCCGTCGCCAAAAGACTGGCCCACAATTCTCGCAAATCAACCTCATCTTCCATAGTTGCCGATTCAATTAAGGGTATCACCACCCTGGGTGGCGCACTGCGAATATTCGTAATCCCCTTTCTCTGTAACCGCCGAATTACACACTGACGGATTTCCTCCAGCCTTTCATAATCGTATATCGCAGCCTCAAGCCTTCGGGCAGCCAAGCGATCCGTCCAGTGCAGCGCTACATAGTTTCGAAGGCCATCACCGATTACACCATCGATCCAGCCTCCTCCATCTTTTGCAGCATTCACCGCAGCAGTCGTAGCTTTCGCGACTTCTTGAACAGCCTTCGCACCTTCTTTGATCGCTTCCGCTTCTTGCGACATCTATTCCTCCGGATAAGGTCGGCCTGTCATTCTCACTTCAACTTGTAGCGCGGTAGCTTCAACACTCATTCGAAAACGGCATAATTTCGAAAATCCGGACCACCTTCCTCTTGGATGACATAGAATATTTTCAGATGACAACGATCATGCCCGTAGTTCCTAGCGCGGATTTCTTTGATCTGCACTGCGCAATAGAAACCTGATTTATTTCGCAGTATCAAATACTCACCAATGTTCGGTCTTCTCCATGTGGAGGAAAAATCGTATGTCGACGCGTCGTCAATGTCCGAAAGCGATTTTGCTCCGACAGCTACGGCGACACCTCGAATGTTCTCTCCCCTGGCTGAGCTTTGAATGCTGGTGTTGCTTCCCGTTGTCCACTCTGTGTCAAATGCCATTTCGCCTTTGCCGAGAACATACCGGCCGTTGAAGCCTTCGTAGTCAAAAGCAATGTCTGCAATCAGAGATGTGATTTGGGGTGCCGCAACGGCATAGTCTTTTGCGGGAGGCGGGATGGCCAGCTTTCGGCAAATTAGCGCCGCAAATTGCTGAGGATTCGTTTTCGATGCCGTTTCGTAATGTATCGTCGGGAGCAATCCCTTCACCACGGTATCGTCAAAGCGCATTGGAAGGATATATGCCCCCTCCTGGTTCATCGCCCGATTCAATGCAATCCTGCCCTCGTATCGGGGCCAGACACGCTCGACATAGTCTTTAGAGATCAACATTACGACGTAGTCAGATTGGTCTGAAAACACGTCGTGGAATTTTTCGCTCAGGTTTTCTCCAAGCAGTTCGTGTCGAAAAAGATTATCATAGAAGATTGCAACACCCCGAGCCTGCAGCGCATTTGTGAGCGCCTCCGCATAGTCCCGCTGCGCGCCTGCAAAAGATATTGCGACTTGAAATCGTCTAGACATGAGAAATCCTCCGCACCATTACAATGCGAGGGGCCGGTCAACTATCGCCGTAAAAAGTTCTGTATCGAGAATGCGTATAAGTAGCGGCAATTATTGTGTGAGGCCGTTAGAGTGCCGTTTATGCCCGGCGAAAACCGCGCTGTAACATGCAATGTTGTTCTCGGACTCGTGTGCTTATCAAAAGGTGTCAAATCACTCCGAACGAACTCGACGTACTCTAAACGGTCGACGAGCGTAAAATCGATGTTTTGTTCTGTGACGAAATTCTTTGCCTCAACCACATAACGCCCCAATCGCAGCCAAAGGCTTGTGTAACGCCGAGCGCCCTCAGGCTCGAAATGGTCGCAAACGACAAGATCGGTTAGTGGTCCTTCGAAGGCTTCTGCGTACACGTCACAAATCTGCTGGGCCTTCTCAATCAGCGGCTTAGGCAATTCAATTTCGCGGAAGTAGTCATTGAAGCTCTGTAGCATTGTCAGGCCTTTTGTTGATTTCTCACCTCAATGATCATCCCTTCCACGTAGTGGAGAATGTGCCCGAGGTACGCGGCGTTAAATTGAGAGCTATGGTAATTCCATGAAAGCTCCTCGATGGAGGGGACCCTCGCGGCCGTTCTGCTCTCTTCATAAAAAGTATGCAGGAGCTTTTTTATCACCTGCTTTATAGCGGTGGTGACCTGCACCTCAATCGTCACGTTTTCCTCATATCGCTTCCACGCTAGATCGGGGACCGCACAGGCAAACCCGCATTCAAAATGTGCGCCATAGTAGCCGCTTACCCGAGCTTCGAGTTGAGAATTGTGCGCGAGCCCCTCTTTCACTGCGAGGTCGGTCAGCGCCTTCACGACAAGCGGCACCCCATCAAGATATTTAACCTCAACAGTGGTACGGACGATATCGCGTATTCGGCTAAACCAGTTAGCTGGTAGGATCCACCCATCGCTTGGCGGGTTAGGAAAATTCTCGTTGTTTAGTATGTTCTTTCGATAAGTCTTGTGAAGAAACGAGGTCCAAGGCTTGGTAAGAAGTTGTGGCGCTCCCGAAGAAATCAATGGATAGGCGTTCTCTATTTGATAGCTAGCGTCAACGTTGACGCAGCATCGAGGTGCTATTTATCCAAAACGAAGATTTGGAAAAAGCTTCGATTAGTTGATTACAAACTACTCCATAGTGGGTCTCGTGCACCTCCACGCTGACGCCATGCTCAGCAAGCCAATCAGGATAATCGGCATAGCTGACGTTTTTCGATGCTCTTGAGGTAATTAGAGAAGCCATATCGTTTTCAAAATGACAAGTTGTGCGCAAGCTACAATACACTAGGGCTAACACAACGGAAGTCTACTGGCCCGTCTTAGGCTGTCCGGCCTTGGGACCGGCTTGCTCCGTATGTCGATAAGAGCGACTTCGCTCTCCCGATCGGCGTTTTAGTGACGTTTGCTACCTAATTTCACAATAAACCCCGCAGCCATGCTCCCAAATATCGATGTTGGAATCGTCGTCAGCATCAACCGCCAGTCCCGCGCCTGAGAAAGATGAATCAATCAAATAGCTGACTTCTAAATAGTCGATTTGGAGAAGCATTCACGCAGTCTAAAGTCCAGCGGATCGTTCTCTGCGGTGAGCGTGCTCTTCGCCCGGCACCCTTGGTGAAAGTTTTCAGTCCTCCGGGGTGTACACTCGCACCACTATCGATTCGGAGGACGGATGTGTGCCGGTTAGCATCAATTGGACTGATCTCACGAACATGGAACGCCAAGCAATCTCAGCGCTATATCGAAGAGCGCCGCTGTTTCTGATGCCAGAGACGGTGGAACGACTGAAACGATACGGGATCGCTGAGGATGCACTCGGAGGCCCATGCCTCAGCCGTGATGGGAGAGATTGGTTCTTGAAAGTGGCTGCTGCGTCGGAACTCCATGGCCTAAGCTCCCCGCTCGATCGACTGCTTACAGTCCGCAGAGAACCGATATCGTGCTGATCGATACGGAGTTCCTCGCTATACTTCTCAAGGATACGATCAAGCACCCGACCGCACTTCGTCGTCCCCGGTGTCCGGGTAACGCGCGGCTCTATGATCCGAACGGGGGGATCAATGCTTTCCAAATGCTGGCGAGTTCTGGGCTCACGCCGCTCGCGAAGCAGGCAGCCGATGAACGCGCATTCGTTGACGAGAAGATTGGCTTCATGTCAACGCCGCTTGAACATAGTGCGCCCTAATGACAGGCTTTGCGGGACCATTTTTTAGAAAGGACCTTTCATGCCGTTGGATTTTATCGAAATCAAAGCTACCGACTCTAACCGGCGCGTCGTTCACTTTGTTACGAGCGATGGAAGCCGCCAAATACCCTGTCGCGTATCCTACGAAGCGATGGATGATGAAGAGAGAAACCGCAACCAGCTTACGGATGAAGAGCGTATCGAGCAGTTTACGCGCCTTCGTGGTCGGATCGTTGAAGCAGCGGCCCGCCTTTACTTCGCTCCGGGCGTTAAACAAGAGGAAGTAGACGTCATCCTTGTGAAGAGAGAAAACCTCTCGGCCGTTCCGAAAGGCCTCTAAGTGCGCGGCAGCATGCGTAATGCGACCTTCCGGAAATGCTCATTCCAAAGGTCAAGGTAATCTCGCCCGGACCCGGCTCCGCAGTGACGGTGCAGCGGATACCGGCATAGAACCCCCTCCAATTGTAAGCGTGCGAAACAATCGGCGCCGCCTTGGTGTATGGTCTTCGCCGGTATCATTATTGGATTCCGGGCGCCGCAGAAACTCTCCCTTGAGAAGGACCGCTACAACTCGATTTTGCGCTGCAAGCTTGCCGCCCTTTCGCAGCTTGTATCAAGCTGACCTGCCCCCTGTTTGCCCCACATGCCGTGCCGAGAGACAGCGTGTCTCGAGAAAGATCAATCAATCTCAATTCCTGATACTCAACTTCTAGCTTTGCGATTGCGAAATGAAACACCCGCTAAAGTTTAGTTGCTCTCCCCCCTCGGTTGAGCTTGGATATCGACGGGTCTGGGGAGGCTCATGACATGCGTGTTTTGTGCGTTGCGGCGCTTTGCGCCGCCTTGAGTGGCTGCGTTACAGCGGAGACCGTCCAGTTTCACGTATCAAGTCCGCAACAACAAGCACTGGTGCGGGATGGGCGCCCTGCCCTTGTATCTCGTCAAAAATCGTCCGTAGTTCTCGTTCGATCGGCCGCCCGCCAATTACAGGTTGGGGGCCGTCCAGTGTTCGTGGTCGGCATAAACAACCTCAGTCGCGCCCCGGTCGACTTCAGAGTCGCACAGGTAGAAGTAAACCAGGTGTTCAGCGGGCAAGAATACCCAATGACGGTCATCACCTATGAGATGCTACTCCAAGAAGAACGGAATAGGCAGGTAGCAGCAGCAATCATTGCCGGCGTTGCAGCCGGCGCAAACAGCTACAACGCATCACGTGCCGGATACGGCAGCTATACGACGCCGAGTGGACGCACCGGGACATTCTACAGCCCAACAGCAGCGGCGATCGCTCAGAACACGGCGGCGGTGCAGAATGACGCGATGATCTCTGCAACCATCGAGCAAGGCCAAGCCAACATGGCAACGCTTGAACAAGCCGTCATAAAGGACAACACGCTGATGCCAGGCGAGTGGTACGGCGGTCAACTCCATCTTTCGCCGCCAACAAACCCGCCATCAGGCAGCGGTAAAAACTACACCATCATCATCACGGTAGGCTCAGATCGACACGTTATCGAAATCACACAGGCCCCTGTAGGGGCTTAATAGTCATCTCGCGAGCTTACACACCTGTCACTGAGCCGGTATTGGAACTGCGATTTTAAGGGGCAGGCATGGATTAACCTATTTGAGAGTGCACCTTTCACTTGATTTGAAACCAAAATCGATTATAGTAGTTTTGCTATAGGAGCTAAGGGTGGCGACACCTTCTAAGCCGAAACGCCAGAACAAAATTCACTTTATTGGCTCAAGTAAAAAAGACCTGAAAGCTCTCCCAAAGGGAGTCCGGGCTATCTTTGGGTATGCCATTCTTTTGGCTGAAAATGGCATGAAGCACCCAGATGCCAAGCCAATGAAGGGGTTCGGCAGCGCCGGCGTCCTGGAAGTAGTGGAAGACTCGGACGGGGATACCTACCGCGCCGTCTATTCGGTGAAATTTGGCAATACGGTATATGTCCTTCATGCCTTCAAGAAAAAATCAAAGGTTGGCTTCAAAACACCGCCGAGAGATATGGAGATCATTACAAAACGTCTAAAGGTGGCTGAGGAGCACTACAAAAAGAATACTCCACCAAAGAAAAAGTGAGCATAGGAACAAAGGTAAGAAACCATGGCAAAGACATCAGTTGTACGGAGTAAGGGTAATATCTTTGCTGATCTTGGGTTCGAAAATGCTCATGAGCAAAACGTAAAGGCCCATCTCACTATTTTGATTAGCAAGATGATTGAGAAATCTGCCCTAACACAAGGTCAAGCTGCAATTCGAATGGGGATTAAGCAGCCCGATGTCTCAAAGCTTCTGCGCGGGCATCTGGATGGATTCTCCTTGGAAAGGCTACTATTCTTCATCCGGGTCCTCGGGTCTGACATCGAAATAAAGGTCAAGCCCAGCAAGCCGAAACAAGAAGGAAAAATTCTTGTTACTGCTTAGGTACTCAAAACCTGCCGCTCGGCGGGTTTTTTGTTGCGATTAGTTGCAAAAGAATGACCTTCAATCCGCGCCGCTGCGAGCGCGTCACACCTTCGCGGGGCATGGTGATGTTGCAGTCAGGAACCGTGGCAGATAACTGATCCGGCAAAGTATCCACCGGGACCGCTACAATAACAGCAAGCACGAACATGATTGACCAACCGCGTCCCGGCGCGTGATCATCCTGCTATGGCTACCGCAATTCTGGTGCCGATATTCCCGATTTCCTTGATCCTCTTCAACGGACGTAAGCCACTGCGTCAAGAGATCGATGCGACCGCCGATACGGGTACGGGAGCATTATTGGAGGTCTCATCGCAGCAATCATAATCGACTGATGGTGCTATGACTCACGTTATAGGATCGCGCGATGTCAGTGAGCACCTCCCCAGCCTTCCGCCGTGCTACGGCTTCTTTCCGCTGATGGGCCGTCAACTTAGACTTCCTCCCCAACTTCACCCCCCTAGCCTTCGCCCGTTCGCGCCCCTCACCCGTCCGTGCTCTGATTAGCTCGCGCTCGAACTCGGCCAATCCACCTAACACCGTCAGCATCAACCGGCCGTGCGCTGTTGTGGTGTCCGCCCAATTGTCTTTGAGAGATTTAAACCCAGCTTCCTTTTCGGCAATCGTCCCCAGCAGGTTCAGCAGATCGCGCGTGGAGCGCGCTAGACGGTCGAGCCGAGTGACGACCACTACATCTCCTTTGGCAAGCGTGGCCATCAGTCGCACCAACTCCTTGCGATCAGACTGAGCGCCACTGATCTTCTCCTGAAAAATCTTCTCGCAGCTCGCTTCTTTCAGCGAAGCAACCTGGGCCCCCAACGACTGCCCATCGGTGCTGACACGTGCATATCCATAGATCGCCATCCCGCCCTCCATTTTGCACATATATTTTGCACAAAATAAGCTACGGAAAACATTACAGCAACGATTCTGTGCAAAAATTATAATTTTTGCACAGAACGATCGTGATACTTACTTTGCTCGGGGTTTTCGAGATTTGGCTTCTTGGACGAAGGATTGAAGCCGCACCCGGCGAGTCAGCGCCTACCGGCTCGATTAACCGGGCCGCCACGATTCACCGGCGTTCCAGGCCGCACTCCAACACCACGGGGCTGGCCCTAGGCCGTGTACCTATAAACCCGGCGACGTCATGTGACTGGTGACTACGTCCGCTTTGCTCCTATAGCGACCAAGTTCGTGCGGCAGCGCAATATGTCGCGATGGGCCAATGCCGGACTCATGCACCGCAGCATTTCATTCGATGGCTTCATCAGCGAGCGCGAGCAGTTTCGGAGGTATTTCAAGACCAAACGCCTTGGCGGTCTTGAGGTTCAGCACGAACTCGACCTTGTTCGGCTGCAGGACCGGCAAATCGGCGGCAAAGGACGAGATCATCCCGTCCAATGCCGTGACCGGATGTTGCACGGTCTTGAATGGCACGGCCTATTGCGGGCAGGACACTCGCTCACCGCTATACGACAGATATGTCCGGCTCGCCACGTCGTAAGAGTGGAAGCGCTGGGCGCAATATGCGACGGCATCCGCTTCGCTCATGTAGTTACCGTTGAGGACGTAGGTGTCGGGCGCCATCGCGTAGGCACCGTAGGGATTGCCATAGTAGCCGAGGGCTCCGGCAGCCGCAGCTCCGGCAGCCGCAGCTCCTAGGCCTGCACCGTAGTAACCTCGCCGATAGGCGCGCCGCTCAACCCTTCGATGAACACCCGCAACACTGCCGGGCGTGAGCGGGCGTCCGACCCGGGCATCCGCCTGGGTGATGAGACTGCTGCCGGAGTTGCTGAAAGAGACATGTTCGTTGGCAACCAGGACCACCAGGCCGGCGGCAGTCGCCAGGATTAGCTTTGGGAACGACTTCTTCATGGCGTTTCTCCTGTTCTGCTGATACCAATTTTGTTGAGACAATCATCATCAGGTATGGCGGCCGGCGGTCATTGATCCAGCTCAAATCAGCGAGCACTAAGTTCGTCTTTGGGATGCGGCCGCGAACAAGGGCGTATGATGGAACCATGGAACGCGTGTCCGCCCGGATACAGCGTGATTCTGGTGGAGATGTTGACGTCACACCGGAGCGGCAATAGCGCCGATCTACGTACAAACCTTCGAGTGCGGATCAAAAACCTGCCGATGACCGCTTGAGGTCATTTCGACGGTTTCAGCGGAGATTGTCGGCTGGCTGATGTCCGCTTTTACCCCGTAAGCGTCCAACCGGGGCCTGCCCGGAAGCGTTGCGTCTGGCCAGCCCCCTGTGATTCAAGCTTCCAAACTGGGAGCTCGAATCATGCGCTACGAACTCGCCGATCATGAATGGGTTGCCATCAAGCCCCTGCTGCCGAACAAGCCGCGTGGCGTTCCTCGGGTGAACGACCGTCGTGTCCTCAATGGCATCTTCTGGGTCTTGCGCTCCGGAGCGCCTTGGCGTGATCTTCCCGAGATGTTTGGTCCGTACACCACATGCTACAACCGCTTCGTCCGTTGGCGGCGGGCTGGTGTCTGGGACAGCATCATAAACGCACTTGCTGCTGCCCATGATGCCACTGTCCAAATGATCGACACCTCGATTGTCCGCGTGCATCAGCATGGAGCCTGCATCACTAGGAATCGGCGCCAATCGATGGGAAGGTCACGCGGCGGCCTGACGAGTAAAATCCACGCGGTGGTCGATAACAATGGTTTGCCGGTACGGTTGGCGTTGAGCCCCGGCGAGGCCCACGACGTTCGACTTGCCGGAAAACTGCTCTCTCGCCTGAAGCCCGGGTCAATGCTGCTTGCCGACCGTGGCTATGACGCCGACTGGATAAGAGAGCTGGCCATGAAAAAGGGGGCGTGGGCCAACATCCCCCCGAAAAGCAATCGCAGCGATCCGATCTGCTTCAGTCCGTACCTCTATCGCGCTCGCAACCAGGTCGAACGGTTCTTCAACAGGATCAAACAATGTCGTCGTGTGGCGACGCGCTACGACAGGCTTGCGGGAAACTATCTTGCCTTCGTCCAACTCGCATCTATCCGGCTATGGCTGGCCGTGCGTTATGAGTCCACGCCCTAGTTTCCCAAGCTGGTAGCTTGGACTAGACATTGCGAAAGTCTGATCGAGCCTGCGTCACTGCGTCATGAGTCACGAGTTGCGCCGATTTTCGGCGCGGTGACCCAGTGTCTCTTCCTTTTTTCCGACCGCTTTTACAGCGTTTTGGTTACTACCTGTACAGATTTGCATTGTCCCAGCCGACTGCGTCACGATCCACCCGCCTGCGTCATGACGCAGCGAATAAGTCATGACACAGCCGTCAACCTCGAAGGTTACACTATCGACGGCTACGACGGCGGCTATTGAACTCCACTTGATGCCTGCTACAGCAGAAGCGCGCATCAGCTCGGCGACCTGCCCTCACACCGACTTCGAAAAGGGACCCGCACGACGGAAGCTCGCATACTTGATATCGAGCGCCTTGGCCCAGATGGGTGGCCAGTTGCAACCAAAGGCCATTCATTAAAGTTGAAGCCGACCATATCATGCGAAGACCTACACGCCTTTCCCATACGAGACCGACGGCTCCCAACCCCTCCTCATCCAGAGCTTCCGCCAAGGCACCCTCAAGAAACGTCGGAATATTCCTCCAACCCTTGTGGGATTGGGACAATAGATCCCGGAAAAGCCTCGCAGTTTTCAGGTGATCTTCTACATCCTCACCCCGAAGAATAATTTCGTCATCAGGATTAGGAAAGACCAACTCTCCGTCCGTTAATTTTACTACGGTCGAGGACAACGCAGTGCCACGCCCAGGCACCTTTCGATCATAAGCTGCCTTGTCGAGAAGGCCATAAATTTTCACAAACGCCAGCAGTTCGTTATCCGATTTAACATTGGCGAAAGCCTTAAAGGCCATCTCTTTGCGATGTAGAGGGCGCGCTGGGACCAAGTCACCACCGCGATCGCAAATCCGTTTCCCATATTTTCCGTAGTCCATGAGGTCGTACCCCTTGGAGTCTCGGAACCAATCAAGTTGAATCTCAGCTATTTTCATCTGTGTTGGATACGTGCTGGATAATATTTTTATCCATTACATATCGGTACAAAGGAGTCCAACTTGGCATCCGTCGCAGAGGTGCCCAATGACAGCCGAAGAAGACCGCGCAGCACGTCGTGGTGAAATCCCGACCATCAAATTCGGTCGCAAGTACTGTGTGCCGGCTGAAAAGTGGATCCAGATGCTCAACGGCGAGATCCTTGCACCGGGATTGACGCAGCCATGAGCGAGCGCTCCAAATTCCAATCGCTGCAACACGAGCGGAACGGAATCTTGAGGCGCAAGCCTCAGATTCTCAGCGCCGATGGGCAATCAGTTAAGCCTCTCCAGCTCGAAAAATTCTCTCAGATCGAGCTGATCCGGGAAGCGCGATATCTGGTGAAAGGGATGGTTCCGCGCATTGGTTTGGTGGTCGTTTGGGGACCTCCAAAATGCGGGAAAAGCTTCTTGGTTTTGGATCTGGTCGCTCACGTTGCAGCCGGACGCACTTATCGCGGCCGGCGTGTGGAACAATGTCCGGTTGTCTACTTCGCATTCGAGGGTCACGAAGGTTTTCGAGCGCGAATAGCTGCCCTCAAAAGCACAACTAATTGGGGCGACATCCCCCTCCACCTCTGCGGCAATCGGCTGACTCTGCCATCCGATGTTAAAGCTTTGATCGACGGCATCAACGAAGCGCTACCGACCTACCCCGGCATTGTGGTGCTCGATACGGTGAACAGATCAATTGACGGCTCAGAGAACGATCCTCGCGATATGGGCGAGTACATTCGTGCTGCTGACGCCATACGGGACGCTTTCTACTGCGCGGTAATCGTTGTTCACCATTGTGGGATTGATCCCAAGAGACCCCGCGGTCACACGAGTTTGACCGGCGCCGCTGACGCTCAAATCTCCGTCAAGCACGTCGGCGGCTACGTCGTTTCAAAAGTTGAATTTATGAAGGACGGCCCCGAAGGCGCAGTGACCAAAAGTCGACTTGAGCCAATCTCACTTGGCAAAGATGACGACAACGACCCGATAACGTCTTGCGTGGTTCGAGACGCCGGAGAACCTTTCGCCGGAGATCACCCCGCGCCCTCCAGACTGAGGTTGAGCAAGAACAACGCTCGCATTTTTCAGATTTTGAAAGACACGGTCGGCACTGAGCGGGCCCTGGAAGCCAATGCTTTGCCCGCCGCATTGGAATCCGATTGGCAATCACGCTGCATAACCGCCCTTCAAAACGATGGAAGCACGCACACAGCTGCAAAGAAGGCTTTTTCCCGCGCTATCCATTTTTTGGCGAACCAAGGCTATATCGGTCGATCGGAAGGGAAAGTATGGCTGCTCTAAGCCAGACATTTCCGGACAATCTTTGGACATGTCTCGTTTTGTCCGGGAGCCCTCTGACGGACAGACACGGACATATGCCTTTAGGCATGTCCGTATGTCCGGTCTTTGGCTTGTCGGAGGTCCACGTTAGCGGCGGCGGTATACAGCTATGAGCCGCACACCCGCGCGCATCACCCAAGCCGACGTTGCACGCTTTATCCGCGCGGCAAAGCAGGCTGGAGCAGCAGCGGTGGAATTGCGCCCCGACGGGACCATGCGGGCCGACCTCACAACAGCCCCATCGCCGGAAAAAACCCCGATCGATCTTGATCCGGATCATGAGATCGAGCTTTGATGATGGACATGCCCCGTCCCCGTCCTCCCCATCTCCATCGTGAGGCGACCCGCCATGGCCGCATGGTTTGGTACGTCCGGATTGGAAAAGGACCCCGGATCAGGATCAACGCAACCTACGGCACCCCAGAGTTTGACGAAGCGTATCGGGCAGCTCTCGCGGGCGAAAAACCTTGCCTTCCAGGCGACAAGGCCGCGAACGGCTCGCTGCAATGGCTCGTGACGCTGTATCGTCAGTCCAGCGCATGGCGGGAGCTGGCGCTGTCCACACGTAAGCACCGCGAATTTACCTTCACACAAATTTTGAAGGCGGCCGGCTCCGAGCCAGTGTCGCGGATCGATCGTGCTGCGGTTATCCGAGGTCGTGACCGGCGGGCCGCCACCCCGCATCAAGCCCGCCACTTCGTGACCGCACTCAGGGGCCTGTTCAAATGGGCATATGACGCCGATTTGGTACGATCAGATCCGACCCTTGGCGTCGCGATCAAAAAGCCAAAGTCGAAGGGATTTCCGGTCTGGACCGATGACGAGATTGCGCGCTTTGAGCGACGCTGGCCGCGCGGCACGCGCGAGCGCGTCATGTTCGATATCTTCCTCTACACTGGCCTGCGGCGCGGCGACGCAGCGCAACTCGGGCGTCAGCACGTCCGCGGTGGGATCATAAATCTGGACACGGAGAAGACTGGCGTCCGGGTCACCCTGCCGATCCTCCCCGAGTTGCAGGCCACCTTGGACGCGGGTCCAACCGGCGACCTGGCTTTCATCGCCGCCGGCAACGGAAACCCGCTCACCAAGGAAAGTCTGGGCAACCTGTTCGCGGACGCCTGCCGCGCCGCAGGGGTACAGAAATCCGCGCACGGCCTGCGCAAGGCCGCCGCCACGAACGCCGCGAACCACGGGGCCACAGTGGCGCAGCTGGAGGCTATTTTCGGCTGGGAAGGCGGGCGGATGGCCTCGCTGTATACGCGTTCCGCTGACCGCCAACGGTTGGCAGCTGACGCTATGAACAAGCTATCAAGGACCGAAACCGGAACATCTATTCCCGCACCTTCCCGTAAGGTGCGGGCCTCAGAAGAAAATATTTAGTATTAACAACAGCATAGATTTTGAATGGTGAGCGCGGAGGGACTCGAACCCTCGACCCCATGATTAAAAGTCACGTGCTCTACCGCCTGAGCTACGCGCTCACTCGTCGCGGTGTGTAGGGGGCAGGTCCGGTCGGGTCAAGTCTGGCGGGCTCTTGATCCGCAGATCGGCGGTTTCCTCAACGGCTTCTTTTCTCAATGGCTTGAACGGAAATCATCATGCCACTTTAAATTCCCGAATCTGGTTTGACATAAGAACAAAAAGAGAACAAAATAGACTACTAAACAGTCGGGACCATCAGCATGGCGGACATCACTTACTACGTAGCGCTCTCCTTCACTCAGGACGACACCGGCGAAACGGTGGCCGGCGAAGGCGAGGAATTCCAGAGCGCGGGTTCGGCGATCCGGCGCGCCGAATCACTCTCGCGCGTGGCAGGAGCACTCGGCGCCCTCGCCTTCAGCCGCACCGGCGATCCGCTCGCCGGCGAATTCAAGGATGCGCAGATCCTGCGTAGCTTCGGCACCGTGCCTTCGGACCTCAGCGGGCTGTAGGCACAGCAAGACACCGTGCCGGAGCTGACATCCCATTACTACCGGCACGCACACACTATCGCTCGTCCTCCTGCCGCTTGATCTCGTCTTCATCGAGATCCCGTCTTGGTGTGACAATATCGCCGTCGTCAGCCGGATCGACTTGAAACGGCGCGTCCTTCGTTGGCAGAGGTGCGGGCCGCGGTCTACGGGTCTTGCGGGGGTGGCCCGCGGTCCGGCCGGACTTTCCGATCCTGGATGATCCGCGCGCGGCCATGTTCCGCTCCGTTGATACGTTCCGCTTATTCGTCGAGTTTGCCCGCCGCCTTGCGCAGCGCCGCATTGATGCGGTCCTGCCAGCCCGGCCCCCCCTCCTGAAAATACTCCAGCACGTCCTGATCGATCCGTAGCGAGACCATTTCCTTCACGCCGGGCAAGGCTGCCGGTGTTTTCGGGAGTGGCGGCGCGGTCTTGGTCGTGACCGCCTTGAACGCGGCCTCGGCCGCGGTCTTGGCATCGCTCAGGGTACGCGGCCGGCGGGGCGGTTGCTGGGACATCAGATACCCTCGAACAAAGCGGTTGATAGATAACGCTCGGCAAACGACGGCACGATCGCAAGGATCGTCTTGTTCGCATTCTCCGGGCGCTTGCCGATCTGCAGCGCGGCCGCGATGGCGGCGCCCGACGAGATGCCGCCCGGAATGCCTTCCATCCGCGCCAGCGCACGCGAAGTTTCAAGCGCGGTGGCGCTGTTCACGGTGGCAACCTCGTCAATCACCGAGCGATCGAGGACCGCCGGCACGAAACCGGCGCCAAGCCCCTGAATCTTGTGTGGCGAGTGCTGTCCGCCGGAGAGGATCGCACTCTCCTCCGGTTCCACCGCCACGATGCGCAGCGACGGCTTGCGCGGCTTGAGCATCTGACCAACGCCGGTGATGGTGCCGCCGGTGCCGACGCCGGCCACGAAAATGTCGAGATTGCCGCCGGTGTCGTTCCAGATTTCCTCCGCCGTGGTACGGCGGTGCACATCCGGGTTGGCCATGTTCTCGAATTGCCTGACCATGACCGCCTTCGGCGTGGTGCGCACGATGTCCTCGGCTGCGGCGATCGCACCTTTCATGCCCTGCCCCGGCGGCGTCAGCACGATCTCGGCACCGAGAAACGCCAGCATCTTGCGGCGTTCGATCGACATCGATTCCGGCATCACCAGCTTGAGGCGATAGCCGCGCGACGCGGCAACGTAAGCGAGCGCGATACCGGTGTTGCCGGAGGTCGCCTCGACCAGCACGGTGTCCTTGTCCACCGTGCCAGATTTTTCCATGGCGGTGATCATTGCTGAGCCAATTCGGTCTTTCACGCTGGCCGCGGGATTAAAATATTCCAATTTGGCGAGAATAGTCGCCGTGACGCCGTACTGCTTCGGCAGCCGCTGCAATCGGACAACCGGCGTATCGCCGAACGCATCCACGATGCTGTCATAGACGCGGCCGCGGCCGGCGGGACGGGCTGTGGTGTCGGATTGAGCGGATGCGGCCATCGGTGTCTCCGGTGAAAGCGTTCGATTGCAGACAAAAATGTCATGTGTGCGCGTTGCAAAGCAGGCGCAAGTGATAACCTGATCGTGAAAGCCATCGCATTGCAACAAAATGATTTATCGCAAAACGAACGTATTTGTGTTGCGACATCTTCAAACTTCGCGGTGTATGCTGCCAACATAGCCAGCTATTCAGGGGGTCATGATGACAGCACTTGCTGAAATCCAGTCGCCCACGCCACCCCACGAAATCTTCGCGTCGCCGCGCGCATCGAACCGTCTCATCTGTTCGATCTGCGCTGACTCCATGGTCGCCGCTGAAGCGTCGGCCTTGGTGAGCGATGATGAGATCAGCTATCTGTGGACATGTGAGACCTGTGGCCACGGCTTTGTGACCAAACACAAGATCAAGAAGCTCACGACAAGATGTTGAGAACAGACTAGTGTGTCCATCCCGCTAGTTTTTTTGTCCGCGAAATCACCTCAGGGTTGTCCATTGGGTTGCTAGCCGTCGTATCCCGGTTGATAGCGCGGGATTCGATAGGCGCGCTTTCAAAAGCAGAACTTGTCGAAGCAGCGGGTTGAAAGGCTTTACGAGTTCATCGTGAACGCAGAAATTCGTCCGCTTTCTGCCGCCCGGTCTCGGCACCGCTCTCTCCAATGCACCGCAAGAACGTCAGTGGTGGGCGTAAGTTGGTCGAGAATTCTTTCCGGACAACAATCGACCATCGGCCCCTCGATCTCAGCCATGTCCTTGATACGGTATTGGTCCGAACCGGCTTTCGGATCGTGCTGCAGCAACAGGATGACAGCGTCGACGGTCCCCGTCTCCGCGTTCTCGACTGCGGCGTACCCGACGGCGGCAAAATTACTTTCGTTGATACCGCCCAGCTCGATATCGACGACCTTGCCGTATCGGCTACCAACCCATGCTTCCATCGCCTCGGTCAGCGAACCTTCAATCCTGATATCTTCGTAGCTCATGTTGTCCTCCCATTGCTGGGATCATGATTGCCACCAAGCGAGCAAGCTACCACACTACGATAAGCGCCTGAGCGAATCCACCTCGAAATTGCGGAAACTGCGCGCTAAATTCGTGCAACATTTAGGACAATTGTTCTCGTTCCGCGTGACAATCTGTTGGTTATAACGTCGCTCAGGCTGAACAAGGCGGCGGCCAGGACAAAGCCATCACGGGGACAGGATTGAGGCCTGGAGCGACACTCTCGAAGGCGACCTTTGGGCCGAACCGCCACAGCGCGGAGCCATCAGCGTCAGTGATGCGGCGGCTTGAAGAAAGCCAACATTCCCAGAATGCCGCCGACAATACCTATTAGACCGGCTAGCATCGCGACACGACTTTGCCAATAATCCCAGCGTGCCTTTTGTTCGGCCCGAATGTCATTCCGGACGACCTTCACACCTTCGCGGGTTAAAAGTCGGAAGCCGAACATTTTCGAACTCGAACCATAAATTTTCATCGTCAATCGATGGAAGCGGTACAATGAGTTTCCGCGCTTGCTCGCGCAGAAACCCGGTCGTCAGTTGGTCAATTTCCTCGTCCCACTCCTCCAGGTTAAATTGCTCCTCGGACCGCAGCGCGTCACGCGCATCGCGGTCACCTTTGGCTTTGAGCAGCGTCTCCCATTTCTTCCGGAAGGTGATGATAGTCTTGGCCCGCCCGCGCTGAAGCCTGGCGAGAGACCACCTATACTTCAGCTCATTCACAAACATGCAGAGCCTCCATTGTTGAGGCGTTTCATATCCGGCACATTTCCGGCGCCGTCTATGTTCAAAATATTGTTCAGTGGCAGCGTGTCGCACCTAAGCCTTTAGCCGTCCAATGACAGCCGCCACGATACCGACAATCACAATCGCGGCTACGATGGCCGAGAGTCCCTGCGCATCGATACTCAGGCCCCACACACTCACCAGTAACTTGTCCGACATGGCACACCTCATCCGTGGCGCGAAACGACATCGCGCAGACCGTTGACAGGATGCCTGGAGAGGAGGACAAACCTCGCGTTGCGGAGAGAGTCATGAACTCACTCCAGGCGCCGGGTGGTGTTTTCCAAGAGCATCATCCGGCTTCCCTTACTCGATGAGTGATTTTCAGAATCGGCGCAAGTATCCGTTACCCTGTGAATTGCCTGTGAATAACGGGGACAGCCACCGGGAATCCAAAGCTTCATCAGTGGCTTACGCTGTGGGAATTTCGGAGATTCGGATTTTTTCAGTTGTTGATAATCCGCGCTATTCACAGGCCGAAGCCCGCTTTTCCGGCGGACACCAAAAAATCAATCCCGAGAACGCGTGTGCACGTATCTTCCGCGCCAATCAGACTTTACTTGAAGTCGTAAGAGCTTCTGTTCGCCAGCCGCTTGGCCGTCTTGCCTTAAACCGAAGAACGCCTCAACCGCGGGAGCTACGTCCCCGTCACCGGGCACGGCAATGGCGAACCTTCCCCCTTCCGGGTAGTGCCCCGCGCGGTGGCTTACACCAGGTTCAGGGGTTAATCGTCGCCCGTCCTTCGGACCTTCTCGTCCCACCCACGCCGCCCGATGGGCGCCGTAGAAACGGGTGCGCGCGGAGAAGACACGGGCTACCGGAGAGTCCGTTCATGTGGGTGGGTCCTGCACCATCCTAGAAGGGCCAGAGAAGCTCCCTCAGGGTGTCTCCGAACTGTCCCTGACCTGATGGCATCCGGGTGCCCATTGGCGCCCTCTGATAAGGTCTGCCAACAGCGCAAGCACTTGAAAGAACTCAGGTGTGGGTTCTGTACCGTGGCTTTGTAAACCGAAGGTCGGGAGTTCGATCTTCTCCGCCGGCACCATTCTTACCTCAAGCGCCCAAGCTCGTGATGCTCACGTCGCAATTTTTAATGTTGGATCATCGCGCGTCGAAAATTTTCCAACAGTGAACTCCTCGTCGTCCAAATCGGGAGAAATCATTGCGGTCGCATAGATGATCTGGTGTTCGACCTTGGCACCCTTGGAAACACGCAAAATCTGATTCTGGAAATTGTGACTTCGTTCAGGCTCCATTCCCTTATCTTCTATCGTATCGATCATTACGAAACGTGGATGGCGGAATAATGGGTCTTTGGTGGCTGCGGCAAAGAAGCCGAGGAAGAAACTACTTTTCAAGATGACACGCGAACTAGCAGAAAAATAGGAATGACCATCTACGCTTATCTTATTGGATGCAAAATCGAACTGGATAAATTGCGCTGTTTCGAATGTATCCTGACGGCGCAGATCATTGTGAAGTAGCTCACGTATTTCATCGGCAACAAGCGTATACGCTTGGCTTTTTCGTTTTTCTTGCGATGCCTTTAGACGCTCTGCATCTGTTTTAAGTCGAGTAATAGCGTCGTTTAGCTCGTTCTTCCTATTGGACAGTTGGTCAATCATGCCAATAATTTCGGCCTTCTGATTCAAATCCTCCATCTGCCGATCTAGGTAGCCTGTCTGGCGGTGAAGATTGCGTAGTGCGTCTCGCGCTTCGCTGGATGGCAGTCGCTGCAAAGCGGTCAGTCGAGATGAAGCAGCTTTCCATTCGCTTTCAAGCGCCCCAAGCCCGCGATTTAGGTCCCCCGTTCGACCTTCCCGCTTTTGTTGCAGTAGCCTCGACTGCTTAAGTTGAAGGGCCACGTCGTTGATCATCGCGACGATACGCACTTTCAATCGCTCGGTATCAAAAGGCGATTTGCAGAGATGACATATATGTTGATCTAACTTTTCGTCGGCCTCGATCGTCGCGTAGCAAGCCGGACAAGTGCCGAATTTTACGTCCCCCAGATGAGATGCGACGGATGAGGAGTCGTTTAATGCGACAAGTTTGTTTTCGAGAGCAGCTATAAAGGCTGCCGAATCTGCAATCGAGAGATTGAGGGCATCGCGCTCCTGACGGACTGAACCAAGCTCAATCTGTAAACGCTGCACATCATTGTAGACAGCCTGCTGATTCCTTAGGGTTAACTCGTCTTGCGCTGAGCTGGAGAATAGCGCTTGCTCGGCTGTGTCTATCTTCGCCTGAAGGGCGATGCGTTCTTGTTCGAGTGATCGCCGCTGCTCAGCTACCCAATCCAATGTCAGGCTATGACCCGTTTTCCCGAGAACAGCGAAAAGGCTTTTTAGTTCGCCGCTTTTGGCGTCAAATTCACGCGTCAGCTGTCGGATCTTAACCTCATTCTCGTAGATGGCAGCCTCATAGGCTCCGCAGAGCAATCGACCAATTGCATCCCTGAGCTGCGGTGGGTCGAAGCGACTTTCAAACCGAAAGAGGTCTTCCACAGGGCTCAATTGATCCGCGTACAGCAACCGGAGAATTTGATGAATTGTCAGATTTCCAGAAACATCTGCGGCAACCTCGGGAATACCTAAGAGGCGGAACAACGCTTGAGAAAAACTCTCAAGATTGGCAGAGCGTCTATAGGGATAGCGTACCCATTCAGAGCGCGGGGCTACCTTAGCTGTTTTATAGTCGCCACCGAAGATTTCCATCGGCTGGCCGGCTTGGCTCGAAATGTCACGACTTAACGTTGCCGGATAGCCGTTGATGCGAACTTCGACCACTACGCGAGTACATAGTAGGGCTGTTTCACTCCAATCTGCTAAGTCGCCACCAAGACCATAGAATATGAAATTCAGAATAGTGGATTTTCCGGACGAATTTTCACCGCGTATGACGTTTACGCCTTCATGGAATATCTCATCATAAGCAATAAAAGAATTGCGCTCGACCACGAGGCGCGTAACTACGAGAGTAGGCTCAAACCGGATCATAGCGGTACTCCAAAAGTCCGGTTCTATCTTTGAGGCCATCCTTTCCAGTGAGCGTATAGGTAGACCCTAGCGTGGAGAGAAAGCTTATCAGATCGGCGTTAGTCTCATTGGCAATCTTGACGCGCTCGACAATTGCCGAAGGTGGTTGTTCATCTGTTGTCATCACTTCCCCGACTGACCAGCGTTCAGGGATTATGAGATTTTGATCCGCTAATGTATCTAACGCAGCGATTTGCATCGGCTCCATACGCGAAAACAGAATTCGATCTTCCGGTTGTTCGCCGTAAGGCTTTGAGGTGGCATACGCCTTGGAGAGAGATTTATATTTTCGGTCTCGGGGGGTGAGACGGATGCCCTCGACGCGGAAAGGGAAGAGGAGGTAAAAATCCAGCATCCGAGCAAGATCACGATGAACAGGGCCAATGCTCGTAAAAACATCCCGCAGTCGCAAAAATCGGAATATGGCGTGGAACGGATCCAACGCAGGTTCAAAGGTCAGTTGGATCATTTGTGCCACCGGATGAAGCATTGCTCCGCGAGCCAATAAACCATACCCATCGCTGTGCTGTGATTGATGGTGAAGACTGCTCCTCCACACTCGCTTACGACGGGAACTACGATGCTCTCCTTCACAATCTGATTAAGTTAAATCCTGCTTAGATTCTCGATTTGAGGATGGACGAACTGATTGAATTCATAATCTGCTTTGGCCAACAGGTACGCGAATATTTCTTGGGCCGAGGCATAAAGTGACCACTTTTCTAGTAGCTTTGCGAATAACTCCTTCTTTTCTAGAGCGTCGTAATATTCATCGGCACGCCCCCCGGCTTGAAGCTTGGCCTCCAAACCGTCGATACCGTCCCTGGAGCGGCGCGTCTGAAAATGAGCCAAAGCCTCGATGGTGTGACGGATTTGGTTATTTCGCTCAATTTCGGCCTGCAACTTCGTCAGCAGTTGCTCAACGATGCCAGGCCTACGATCTCCATGAAAATGGTTCTCGATCTTGTCTCTGCCGACAATATCGCCGTCCGCTGAAGCATCGCGTTGATCGACCAAAAGTCCCATGGATCACGAGCCGTTTGGAATTAGCCGCGACGCGGAGCAGTGGTCGTCGTCTTATCTCGACCTACGATATCTCCATCTGCGGACGCGCTGCGCTGATCAACGCTAGTCCCACTGCCGCTCACGCGTGTCTTACTGGTTATCCGTAGGGTCAGAAGTGAACCGCCAATTCCGCCGCCCACCAACCCACCAAGGAAGCTCCATATCTCAGAAGCGTGATTTGCTAAAAAATCGCCCATAGCCCAATCGATTCGCAATAAATTTAGACCCACCATGATGCCCTTCTTGCCTAGTAGCACGCAAGGGTTGCGTTTTGACATTGGATAGACTTTCTGTCCTTCTAGAGTTTGTTATGGACCTGGGCGATTTCGACGGCTTGTCTGAGCAAGACTTTTCCAGCCTCCGGCGTGGACCAAACACCGCTGAACTAATGCACAAAGCAGCCGACTGACGCCGTTCACACCGGTTCTTTGCTCTCGATTTCTAAGTTCAAGTCACATGGGGGAGCAGGTTCTTGCACCACGCATCAACAATCTACGCAATCGGCGACGTCCATGGTCGATCCGATCTTCTTGCTCGATTGATCGATTTCATTGCCGAACACGTGCATGAAACTGGTCGAAATCCGCAAGTTTTCTTCCTCGGCGACATCGTAAATCGGGGTCACGACTCCTTAGGAGCAATGGAGATCGTACGGAAAACTATCGAACGATGGCCGGGAAGCCGCCTATTTCTCGGAAACCACGAGAGAATGTTCATCGAAATGCTTGAGAATCCGGCGGACGAAAACCTCATGAAAAAGTTTGTCCGCAATGGCGGAATCCCCACGCTCGTGTCCTATGTCGGCTACGATGGTCCATACAGCCCAAGAGAAGTCGCAGACATCGCAGTTCGATTCCAAGATCACATGATCCTAATGAAGAGTGCCTCGCGGCTCGAAACTGTCGAAAGATATGCGTTCGTACACGCAGGAATTGATCCGCGTTTCCCAATTAGTGAGCAGGAGCAGGATGAAGAAGATATGATGTGGATCAGGGAACGATTTCTCGATCACGTAGGGCCGCTCTCACACATCATTGTCCATGGACATACAATGCTTGAACAGACACTACCGGTGATGACCGAAAACCGCATATCGCTTGACACCGGCGCCTATCATTCCGGCGTGCTTTCGATGGTTGCTATCGCCCCCGAAACGGATTCCGTCGAATTCTACGCCACTCATCGCGATGGCTCCGTCCAAGCAGTAAAACCAGTGCGCTTGGAACGCTGATACGAAAGTGCATTGACGATTCATGGTACACATGAAGACCTACGCTCGGTGGCGTCCATATGGATCGTCAAATCCATGAACAGAACGAGATTACCTGTGGTCCAAGAGCTGTTTTTAACCGCTGGAAACTGATCAGATTAGTTCTTTGAGAGGCCAATGACATTCAGATGGAATCCACCCGTTCTTCATAAGTTGAATTCACGGCCAATCCTCATCAGCAAGCGGCTCGGAATTAAGCTCGTCACGCAAAGCACGCCAATTCGGCACAGCGCCGTCCATCAAGGCGACGAACCGATCTGAATGATGCCGTTCAAAAAAGTGCATAAGCTCGTGAACCACAATATATTCAAGGCATTGCGGAGGCTTCTTGATCAGTTCGAGATTGAGCCATATGCGCTCGGCCTCGATATTGCAGGTACCCCATTTTGTCTTCATACGCTTGATGCCCCATGTCGGTAACGGGATATCGAGCTTGGTCGACCATTTTTCTACGAGCGGCGAGGCCCGATCACGCAATTCCTTTCGATACCAACCAAGGAACACGCGCTCCCGGACAGCCTGATCGCTGTTGTTTCGGACATCGAGTTCCATACTGCGGCTGTTGCGAATATGGACGTGCCCCGCTGGGGCACCGTAGACCACGTTCAGACGATAGCGTTGGCCCTGGAAATAATGACTTTCTCCGGAGACATACTCCCGCTCCGACTGACGTGGCTGTCCCTCAAACTTTGCCTGCTGACGCTTGATCCAGCCAACCGGGTAATGACCGCCAGACGCACGGCCTCGTCGCTTACGGCAAGAGGCGCAGCAACCCGCACCCGTCCATCTGGCGGATAGACGCCAAGATGCAGGTTCTTGATCGGTTTGCGAACCACATCGACGAGCAGTCCGCTGACCCTGATCTGATGCGTTTCAGTACTCACGCTGGTTTCTCACCAAGTCAAAAATCAGATCGACTTGATCGGATCCGTGAAATGCATACGGATGGCGATGCGCACTTCCTTCTCCTTGAACTTGTTGCCGCGCCAGTCGTCCTTCTTGGTCTGCCGAATTTCGGCATCCAGAGCGATTGCGAGTGCCTCATCCTTGCCGAGGTTGTCGTAAAGCGCTCGTTTGGCCGCGGTGTTCATCGAGGCTGGATAGTCCGCGCCAGCGCCGGATTTTTGCTTTCTTGGCGAGTTCAACAATCTTGCAACAGGTATTTCTCGTACTCGAGCGCCTGCGCCTTTCGCTCCTTGATCAGCGCATCCAGCAGTTCCGACATCTTCTCGTAGTATTTCGGATTGATCGGCTGCTCGTCGATGATCAGCTTGCGCAGGTTGTTCTCGATCGTCTCGGCCACAGCTTCCTTGCTCTCGCGGATGCCTTTGGGCAGCTGCTCTACGGCATCCGCGCCCCGCTCGACGATCAACTGGATCAGGCTCATATCGTCAAAGGCCGAGATCTTCTCGCTCTCCTCGGCGCGGATATAGGTGTCGATCAGGTGGCGCATGGCGGGTTCGTACATCTTCAGATCGATGTAGTCGCCGCTGGCGAGCTTGACTTCGTTCGCGCACCTTCTCGAAGTGCTCCACTTCCTGCTTGATCCGTATCGATCTCGCTCGGCGTGTAACCCGCCTCGTCATTTCATTGGCGAGGTTGGCATAGGCGCGGATCAGCGACGCCGTGAGCTTGTAGAGCGCGATCCGCTTCGGCTCGTTGTCCTTGAGCTGCGTCCTTGTCGCCGGTGTCCTTGGCGCAGAAGTAGCGGAGATAGGCCGCCGTGTCCTGGGTGGCTCAACCGGCTCGCACAGCGCCTTGATCGCCTCACGCGCTTCTTCCAGTCGTTCTCTGGCCTTTTCCAGCCGGTCGCTCAGCAGTCCGGCCACATCTTCCTTATCGTACCCGTCGAGTGCGCCCGACGTGTAATCCTGGACGGACCTCTCCAGACTCTTGAACAGATCCTTGTAGTCGATGATGTAGCCGTATTCCTTGTCGTCGCCGTCCAGCCGGTTGACGCGGCAAATGGCCTGAAACAGCCCGTGATCCTGCATCTGCTTGTCGATGTAGAGATAGGTCGCCGGAGGCGCATCGAAGCCGGTCAGCAGCTTGTCCACCACGATCAGCAGCTTCATCTGCCCCGGCTCGTCGATGAATTTCTTCTTGACGTCCTTCTCGAATTCTCGCCTTCATGCCGGGTCTCCTTGAACCAGTCGCAGCATCTTGTTGTAGATGTCGTACTGCCGCAGCGTTCTCGGTCAGCCCCTCGCCGGTCTCCTCGCCTTTGATATCAGAGGGTGACGGCTCGTAGGAGGTGACGATGGCGCATTTGTCGAAGCCGGTGTTGTCGAACAGCTCGTAGAACTTGCAGGCCTGATAGATGCTGCCGGAGACCAGCATGGCATTGCCGCGCCCGCTCTTCAGCCGATCCTTGGTCTCCATGTCCAGCAGGATGTCGGCCACGATCTTTTCCAGGCGCGACTGGCTGGAGAGCACCTTCTGCATCGTGCCCCAGCGCTGCTTGAGCTGCGCCTGCGCAACATCGTTCAGACCCTTGGTCTTGGCCTCGAACCACTGGTCGATCTTTGCCTGGCGACGTGATGTTCTGGTCAATGTCGCGCGCTTCGTAGCGCAAATCGAGCACCACCTTGTCCCTCACGGCTTCGTCGAATTTGTAGGTGTGGATGTATCGGCCAAAGACCTCGATGCTCGTCTGCTTATCGGCTTTCAGCAGCGGCGTGCCCGTGAAGCCGATGAACATGGCATCGGGCAGGATGGCCTTCATCGCCTCGTGCAGTTCGCCCGATTGAGTTCGGTGGCACTCATCGACGAAGACGATAGATATCGCCCTTGGCCTTGAAGCCGGGCGGCAGCGCCTTCTTCATTTCCTCGATATAGCCCGCGATGTCGCCTTCCTCGTCGCCTTCGTCCTTGCCGCCGAATTTGTGGATCAGCGAGCACAGATAGCCACGGCGTGGTGGCGTTGAGTTTGGCGACCAGGTCGGCACCGCTCTTGGTGCGGTAGATTTCTTCGTTGACGCCCTTGAACACTTTCTCGATCTGCTCATCCAGTTCCGTGCGGTCGGTGATGATCAGCACACGGGCATCGGTAACATGTTCGCGAATCCACTTGGCCAGCCAGACCATGGTCAGGCTCTTGCCGCTGCCCTGCGTGTGCCAGATGATGCCGCCCTCGCGCCGCTTCACATGATCCTGCGCGGCCTTCACGCCGAAGTACTGGTTGTGGCGGCAGAGTTTCTTGATGCCGGCGTCGAACACGATGAAGTCGTGAATAATTTCGAGGAAGCGCTGCTTTCTCGCAGAGTTGGCGTCAAGCGCCGATCGAGCGGGTTCTCGATCGCGCTCGCTTCTTTCCACGTCAGATAATACTTTTCCCGGGTCTCGATCGTGCCGTAGCGCAGCCCCTCGGTGTCGTTGCCCGCCATGACGAGTTGCATGGTGGTGAAGAACCGCCGGACAGAGATCTTCTTCTGGTTGTCGAGATTCTGGCGGATGCCTTCGCTCACCGAGACGGTGGAGCGTTTCAGTTCCAGCACCCCCAGCGCAATGCCGTTGACATACAGCACGATATCGGGGCGCTTGTCGTATGGCCTTGGCGTCGGCACCTGAGCTGGCCGGCTTTATCCGACCTCTTCGGCGATGGCGAAGTGGTTGGCTTGAGGGGTTCCCCAATCGATCAGCCACACGGTCTGCGCGTTTCTCGCCGATCGCGGCCTTCACCTTCACGCCATAGCGCAGTAGGTCATAGACCGACCGGTTGATATCATAGAGGCTGCGTGACTGGTCTGTTGCGACCTTCTGGATTTCGGAACAGCACGCGGTTGATCAGCGCATCGCCATGGCCCCGTGACTTGAGGAACGGGCGCAGCCAGGCCTCTTCAATGTTGCGGTTGCCTTCGCGATCGATCCAGTTGCCGAGATAGTTATAGCCAAGCTGGTCGCGGAACAGCGTGACTATACGCGTCTGTGTCCTTTTCTCTACCTGGCCTACAATGTTCATATCGCCCCCAGCAGCGTTATGTGGACCAGAGATCGACAGCGGCAACAATCGTCCGAATCTGAACCGAAGCGGTAGTTCTGTCGGCACCAACTGCATGGATGAGTGGTAAAGGGTAGTTGGCTGCGATCGGTGCCGTCTCGTCCTTCTCCGCCAACTCAACGTCCATCCACAGACCATCATCGGAAATTGCGGTGATCCGCTTGATCGCGATCATCTGCCCGGTGGCCGTCGAATCCCGAAAAGCCGGTGGTCAGTCATCATGCGACTAGTGTACCAGGCGGGCAGAATTTCAGCGGCCCTGCTCGCATCCGAAAGCATTGCGATTTTGCTGTTAGTCTTCCGCCATTGCTGCCACGAGATAACCGCTGAGATCAAACCGGTGATACCACCCACAGCGCCGATGACTTCCGAAGCCAAACTCACGCCGCCAACTCCTGGCCAATCAATCTGATCTTCCCGGTCAAAAGGCTCTGCATCATACCCACCTTGATGGCATGGGATTTACGACGCCTGGATTCCAGCGCGGCAATCTCTATGTCCATGTCGGATAGGACAGTTGCAATGTGAGATTGTTCTTTGATGTCAGTGGGAATCAAAACTCTAAACCCGTGCACATCATTGCGATTAAGCGTAGGCACTCCAGAACCGGTAGCAAACCGTCCAAAATCAAGACTCGTATAAAGGTAGAAGATAAACCGCGGATCGTTCCCCCTAAAGCTCGTCACCCAGAGCGCTGTATTGTGCGGCCAAAAATCATCGTGCACAAACGTAACGGTTCCAATAGTCCCGGATCGTCCTGTCACTACGCCTGGGCCCTTTACTTGAAACTTTGCGTGATAGGTTAATATCCCATTCGAATAAACAACCGGGTACTCCCCGACTTCAATCTGCGATGTCGGCAAGTCGAAGCCACGCTGAAGCGGGGCAATTTCCCCAACCCGCTTCACCTCCCACTTCCCGCGAATCCCGGAAGGCAGCCTTCATCGAGGTCTGCATCGCATTTGTCAGATGTCGCGCTTCTCAGCAATGACACATGCAGCAGAGCGATCGAGCGCATCCGCATCGCTCGATGCCTCAAATCACACATCTGGAGAGAGAAGGACATCACAATCAATAAGGTCTAAGCTTTTTAGAGATTGATATTCAGCTGTAGCGGGACTTCAAGGTTCTTCGAAGTCCTCCTTGGCTTTCCATTCAAAAAACAACCATTTTCTCAAGCTGCTGACGAAAGTGATCGCCACCAAGCTATCGGACGACTTCAACGAATACATTATTCCAACATCTCCAATGTTGGCAGCGATCCTGCAACACAATGTTCTTCGGAAGGACCCTTCTGACCTTCAACTCCGTCACATTGATCTTCTGAGGGACGTGGTCCTCTTGCAGCAATCAGAGTGATGTCACCTGTTTGAAGAAAGGCGTCTCGCTCCATAAAACTCCATGATAATTTGGAGCAAGCACTGAAATTTTCCCCGCTCGATTGAAGCCAGTCACCTACGGCACCGACCTCCCAATCCTGCGGATCACGCCAACCTCGGTGTTCTTGTATCCAGCCCTCAGTTCCATGCGAACCCCTACGCTTAAGGTCGGCATCGACCTTGGCTTGAAGATTTCCACGCTTTGAGCCGGTTCCAGCAGGGGCGCTGCGTAGCGCTCGGTCAGTAGCGTCACCCGGCCCTCGGCCTGGCTGACGCGATCGAGTTCACCTGCGACATCAGCTTTCAAGGTCGCCTACCATTTCCTCGACCACCGACTGCTTGATCTCGGCGTCAGTGAACTTCATGTAGTGCGTGACGGTTTTCGTATCGAGCGCAGTCTCGCTCCTTCACCGCGTCCAAGGCTTCTTCTCCTGTTCTAGGAGCTTCAGACCAGCCTTCAACGCCACACGCTCTTCCTCGGCGCTCTTGTCGCCCTTGATGTCTTTCAGGCGATCCTTGATGCTTTTCGCCGTCAGTCGGCCCTTTTCGGTCTTCGGCCTCGACGAGGGCCATCCTCCCGCCCTGCTCCTCGTCCATTTCTTCGATCGCACGGCTGATCTCCTCGGCCTTGGCTTCCAGCGCCTCTAACTCCACCTGCTCTTTGGCGAAAAATCGCGCGACGATCAGCGCAGGTGGGATCAGTTCCGCCTTTAGCTTCTGGCGGCCGATGATGATGTCGGGCGTCTCGACGAACTTGCCTTCAGCATTTCTGACGAGTTCGCGGATTTGCCGCGCCGCCGCCCAACCTTCCTGTGCGATGATATAGACATCGTCCTGCATGACCTCTGCCCAATAGGTCATCAGGTGCTGATAGATGTCGTATTTGTCGATCAGAGGAACATCGGCAAAGCGAGCCAACAAGTCCTCGGCAATCTCCTCGATCAACCGCTTCGGTTTGTCGCCGACCGCAATGCTCTTGAGGCGCTCGGTATGGGCCGACCGCCAGCCCGCAAATATCTCGTCAATGCGCTTTGAGAATTTTCCGAACTCCGGATGGCCTAGAATGGTTGGCTTGACGCTTGCTGGTTCAACCTTCGGCGTTGCATATCCCGGCCAATCACCAGGACCGAAGAGTTCGCCGCGCACGGATGGCAGCACGGCCCAGTAGTCGTCCAGCGCGTCAAGATCGCGCAGGGGAATGCCACCTTTCAGATGCGCCTCGATATCCTGAAGATCTTCGGGCTCCGATAAATCGATATAGCGAGGAATGTTCAGGTTGAAATCGTGCTTCTCGATTTCGGCCAGCGGCACCATTCGGGAATAGCGTGGGAGCGTGAGTTGTCGGGTGAATGCGTCCACGATTTTGTGAATATCCTGCGCTCGCAGGCGATTCTTATTGCCGTCTTTCACAAATCCCTTGGACGCATCGACCATGAAAATGCCCGTCCGGGCGTGAGCATTCTCCTTATCCAACACAACGATGCAGGCCGGAATGCCCGTTCCATAGAACAGGTTCGCTGGCAGACCGATTATGGCCTTGATGTAACCCTTAGCGATGATTACCTTCCGGATTCCGCTTTCGGCATTGCCACGAAACAAGACGCCGTGCGGAAGAATGACCGCACCCTTGCCGTTTGTTTTCAGCGAGGCAATCACGTGCAACAGATAAGCGTAATCGCCGTTCTTTGCGGGTGGCACGCCATAGGCAAAGCGGCCAAATTCGTCATTCACCGTATCAAGCCCGGTACTCCACGCCTTATCCGAAAACGGTGGATTGGCGACGACAAAGTCGAACGTCTTTAACCCGCCATCGGGGTTTTTGAAGTGCGGGCTTGAGAGCGTGTTGTCCCGCCAAATCTCCGCAGTGGGGCAATCATGCAACACCATGTTCATCTTGGCTAGGGCACGCGTCGCGACGTCCTTTTCCTGACCGTAGATGGTGATGCCGCGGGGCGCCTCGTCACGAGCTTTCAGCAACAAGGACCCCGAACCGCAGGTCGGATCGTAAATGGTTTGGTCGGCGCTCTTCGACGCGCTGATGCCGATCGCCTTGGCCATGATCCGCGACACTTCGGCGGGCGTGTAGAATTGGCCTTTGCTCTTGCCCAACTCGGTTGCGAAGTGGCGCATGAGATATTCATAGGCGTCACCGAGGATGTCGTCCCCTTCGGCGCAATTCTTCCGGAAATCGAGTTCAGCACGATTGAAGATCGCGACGAGGTTAGAAAGGCGATCCACCATCTCCTTGCCAGTGCCGAGTTTTTCGGGATCGTTAAAGTCGGCAACATCGATTACGCCCTTGAGGTCGTTCGCCTCCGCGAGCTTGGCGATGATGATGTTGATCTTCTCGCCGATCTCCTTGTCGCCCTTGAGAGCGACCATATCCGCGAAACTTCCGCCTACAGGCACCTCGATGATGCCGTTGGGGTCGCCCGCATACTTGTCGGAAACGTATTTCACGAACAGTAGAACGAGGACGTAATCTTTATATTGCGACGCATCCATACCGCCGCGCAAAGCATCGCAACTCGCCCACAGCGAGTTGTAGATTTCCGACTTTTTAACTGCCATCTCTGGCCCCGCCCCCTCGCCCAGGTCAACCCGGGCAACTCAAATTGCTTTATTTGCCTTTTAAGCCTCAGATGCCGGTCGGGCTATACGCCGCTTGATTCGCGGCATTATCCAAGGGTTTTCGGCCTTTCGGGACCAAAAAACCGACTGTGCTTCCCGACGATTTCGAGCCACAATCGATATCGAGAGCTTCGGGGCGGTTTAATGGGCAAAGGGCATTTTTACGGCGGCAGCACAGCCGGCACCTTCGACGTAGACGGGACGCCGATATTCGACAAGGGACCTGAATTCCCTCGAGAGAAGCGACCATCCCAGAAACGCTGGTCCGAGAATCCGAGACTCGATCAAGACGCGCGTACCGCGGCGAAGAAGCACCGCAATCTGGTCTCGATTTTCTTAGCCAGATACGCAGAAGCATTCAGAAACGACCGTCTTACCAACTCGTTCCCAGAGCCTCCGAGAGATCTGAAGGCTGAGATCGCATCTTGGGGCGGCAACATTCGCTGGACCGGCCAGCATGGAAAACGAAAATCTCAGTTCGCGAAATTCGTTCTGGACCAAGGATGGACGCCGGATCCAGGCTCCATGCCTTCCGACTGACCATGTGCTTTGGCTTCGTTTCATGCGGGTAAGCACCAGCCACGCAATGACTACGACGAGAGCGGAATGGGATGGGCTACCAAGTCCTCATCGGCGACAATTTCCGCTATCAGGAGGAATCCTAACGTGTGAGCCATGGCATCTTCGCGACTTCAGGAGGAAGCAATCGCCGCCTGCCGATTGATCGTGGATGGTTGCATGACCGATGCCTTCCGTGCTGGAATGACGGCCGACACCCTCTTCGATAGCTATGCAATGTTCGGGAAACCCGTTCATCATCCCCGCTCCTGGAAGTGTTCCCATCGAATTCTCAGCTTGGGACTACGCTCGCAAGCGATGCACCGAGATCGTCTCGGGTTGATTCAGATTGTGGCTGCTCGCTTCAGTCTGCGTAGTCTTACATGCTCCACCCGATGGCACGTCGGACAAAGCAGTTCGAACTCAGCTGTTGTCGTGTAGCGAACGCCCTCGTCAAGCGGGCTCCGGTGATGCACATCTAAAAGGCCGCGAGGCTTCACACCAAGTTCTGCGGCAAGCTTGACCGGATCAAATGCGCAGTGGTCACACGCTAGGTTTCCGGCTCTTTGCCGCTCTCGGATGAACTTATCTGCAATCCACGCTGCCCTCCTCTTCACCTTCGCTAAGCGTTCATGATCCATGCCTTCAAGAGCGGCTAGATCTCGACCAATAGAACGTTCTGTATCAGGGCTGATCTCACTACGCTCAGCTAGCCGGAACTCGTCTTCAATGCCAATCCAAGCATTCCTTGTCTCGACGGGCTCTATCTCGAGCTCATCGATCAGTTTGCGCTCTTCATCTGCGAGCGGTCTGAGCGTTGCAGACGAGTGAGCATATAGTCGCGCATAGGGTTCCGGCCCAAGGATTTCTTTAGCCTTCCGGTCGTCTTTAATGCGGAAGCTCTGTACAATGGGAAACGCAACGGACCAGCGAAATCGTTTCCCGTCTTTGGGCCCACATATCTTGAACCTGCTTGAATTCTTCTGGCCCAATGATCTCTTCGAGGTCTCGTGAACTTGTTCTGAGCTTGTGAACCGCGATCAAACGGCCCGCTCGTTCACGGTGCGCATCACGTTCAGCTATGTATCGTGGGTCGTTCTCAAATCCTGGGTTTGGCTTCTGAAACATCTCCGTGATGTATTCGATCACGTAACCAGTTCCGAACTGCCGTTGTATCGTGCTCTGACACTTATTACGGGAACGAAGGTCACCGTCTGTGGGAGTGAAACCAAGCCAAGACGTTCCTGGGAGCCAATCTCCTTTCGATGCCATAACGGGGGCTGGCAAGTCCTTAATCTTAAGATGCAACCTCTATCTGTCTACTAGTTTTCACGGAAACGCCTGCTATGAGCGGCAGTCGGAGACGAAATTGAAGCTCGTAATAACCGGCTACATAATCGTCCAAACGCTGATCGTCGGCATCGCCGATGAATGGCGGTGGTAATGCCTTGGCCGGGGCGCAGTCCCGAGAGGCGCGTATTACCTCGAAAAACGCCCAGCGAAGCTGGCACAGGCGCTCCTAATCGATTCTTCTCAATTCGTGCCTCAATATCTTCCCACATTTAAACGCCCTCTATCTGTGGCAATGCGCACAGGGTGTTCACCAGCCGCATCTGCTCGACGGTGCTGCATTTTGCTTCGCGCAGACGCGGCGCGCCGAAGACCAGCGCCAGCCCCTTCGCGCGCGACACCGCCACGTTGATGCGGTTGAGCGAGAACAGGAACTCCATGCCGCGCGGCGTTTCCTCGGCCGAAGAGGCGGTCATCGAAACGAGGCAGACAGGTGCTTCCTGCCCCTGGAACTTGTCAACCGTGCCGACGCGGATCCCTGCGGGCAAGGCCTCCCGCAACGCATTCACCTGTGCATTGTAAGGCGCAACGACGATGATGTCCGCCTCCTGCAATGGGCGGGCCACGCTGTCCTTGTCGGTCCAGTGTCCCGAAAGCAGATCGCGAGTTGCGGCTGATGGCGTCGACTTCCTCCGCTGCGATCTGGGCATTGCCCTCATGCGAGACCGGCACCCAGAAGGCACCTGCCTCCGGGAAAACGTTCCGCCAACCGCTGACGTGCTGTATCCGGATGGCTGGTGAGCCGCCCTTCATAGACCTGATCCGAAATGAACCGGCAGACCTCGGGATGCATGCGGCGTGAGACTGGCAGAAAAATGCCGCGATCGGGCGGGATCGTGGCGTGATCGCCCAGCATCCACTCAAGACAGGAAAGGTTTGCGGGATCAGGATGCGCGCCCTGGATGACCTGCGGCAATTGGCGCGGATCGCCGACCAACACGATGTTGCGCGCGCGCGTCCCATGGCGACCATGTTGGCCAGGCCGACCTGCCCGGCCTCGTCGACGAAGAGCCAATCGAAGGCCTGCTCGTATTCCGACCGGGAAAAGAAGAAGGCGGTGCCGCCAACGACATCGGCCTTCATCAACGCCGGATCGTCGTTCGCGGTCGGGCGGGTAACGCCGGTAAAGCCGTCCGGATAGCCGTCGTCGCCGCCGCTGACCTTGTGTGCGAGCCTGACACTAGGAGCGGGATACCGAGATCTTCATCCTCAACGCGATAAGGCATCCCATCAGCACATTGCGGATAGCCTCATGGCTGTTCGAGGCCACGCCGACGCGATGACCCTTCGCACCAGCGACAGGATCGCCCGGGCGGTGACATAGGTCTTGCCGGTTCCCGGCGGCCCCTGGATCGGCAGAACGGTGTCGTCCATGGCGGCGACCGCCGCGATCGTGCCGGCGACCGGATCGGCGCCGTTCAGGATATCGGCGCCGCCCGTCAGACGCGGCGGGGCACGGGACAGAAGATCGTCAACCGCGGTAAAGCGCCGCGGGCCGCATTGATCGTCGATCACATCGCGCAGGGCGGCGGCGATGACGTCGGTGTTCAGCGGCCAGTCGGGGTGCAGCGTCAGCCGATCGCTCAGCAGATGCGCCTTGGCCGGCCCGCCTTGACCGTGATCTGTCGCGCTCGTCGGTCCATCTCCTCGATGCTGACCGTCGACGGGCGGGCCGTCGAAGACCGGCACCGTCGCTTTCTTGCCGGCGCGCAGCTTGGTTTCCTGCGGCGGGAAGCGGTAGCTGCGCGCGAAGGAGCGTTTGACCGGCACACCGGGCCGATCGCCTCCAGACCGGCCAGACGCATCAAGATCGTCGATCAGATCGTCTTCGTCCTTGCCGACGCTGATCGAACACCGCCCATTGCGCAGGCTTGGCCTCGCGCTTGTGGAAGAGGCCGAGGTTGAACAGCATCTCCTGCCGGTCCTGCGGCAGGCCGCCGCGAGCCGAGCCGCAGCGCCTGCGTATCGGCGTCCTCCTCGACCTCCTTGTCGCCGGCATCCTGGCCGAGCTGCGGCCACGGGCCCGGCGGGCCGGATGCCCACCAGCCAGTCGCGCAACTCCTCGGTCGAGATGCAGTCGATGCGGTTGTAATCCTCGATCTCGTCGAGGATCTGCTGGTCGCCGGTCTCGCGCCAGCGCTCATAGGCCACGACCGAGCCGCCCGCCGTCTTCACCTCGCCATCGCGCTTGCGGCCATAGAAGGCCTCCATCGACTTGATCGAGTAATTGGCTCGGAGCCGATGAGCGCGCCGCGCACCACGGCGAACAGATCGACAAAGCGCCGCTCGCGCAGCAGACGATCGAGGAAGGCCTCGCCGATCCCGTATTTCGTGGTCAGCCGCCGCAGCGCGGTGATCTCGTAGGGCGCATAGTGATAGATGCGCGCCGCTGGGATACGCCGTCGAGCCGTGCCCGGAAGAACTCCAGCAGACTCGGCAAGCGCCCGCGCTCTCGGCGGCATGATCATGCGCCCAGAAGGCCCGGAACTGGCCGTCGAACCAGACGCCATGCAGATATTCGAGGCCGCCCTCGTAATGTGGATCGCCCTCGATGTCGTAGAAGAGATCGCCCGGCTGCGGCTCGGGCAGCAGGTCGAAGCCCTTGCCGGGCTCGGGCTGCGCAGCTCGAAGGCCGGCGCCCCGGTCTTGCGGGCGTGCTGCAGCCGGGCCTGCGTCACCAGCGCGACCGCGTGTCGCTTCCGCCATGCCGCGGACTGGGATGATCGAGCCCCGCCAGCGCCTCCATGGTCGTGATGCCCGCCGCCTCCAGCTTCTTCACCTGGCTCCGGGCTGATATTGGCGACGTTGAACAGGCTGTCCTCGGCCTGCCAGACACTTCCGCAATGATCGCCCCAACGGCAAAGCCCACAATCCGCGCAAGGGATCGGCCGCGTCGGCTGCGGATCGGCCACGAAAGCCTCGAGCCGCGCCCGCGCCATGCGAGCGTAAGCCGCATAATCCGCAAGCCGCAGCGTCGCGCGGTCGCCGTCGCCCAGTTCGACATGGGCGAATTCGGGCGCCACGCCCTGAATCTCGGTCAGCAGGTCGGAATAGAGCACCAGCTGCAGCACATGCTTGGGATGCGGCCGGCGCTTGAGCTTGGTGTCAGTCACCTCGTAGCTGAACGACCCGAGGCCGAGGGGCGCTCGACCCGCTCGAGAAAATCCGACCAACCGCCCCAATTTGCCAGCAGGAACGCCCCCTGAAACACCACCTCCGGACCATCCGCCAGCGCCGCGCGGGTCGTCTCGGCATTGCGGGCCAGGTCGCCGCGCGCGATCTCGACGACGTTGCCGGCGCATCATTCAACCGGCCATGGGCCGCCTCATGGGCGTCCCCCTGTTTCTGCAGGAGCGCGGCATCCTCGCTATCCTCACGCGGGCTCGGACCATCCCCGCGCAGGTAGGCCAGGTCGAGTGGTCGCATGACACAACCCATGAACCGCATCAGGTCCGAGGCGGAGAGTAGAGCTGGCCGTCCACATCCCTCACAACCTGCCCCTATGCGAGAAGCCCAAACGAGATCACCTCGACAGACTGTAAGCTCATCAATAGCCTACCACGGTGTCAATCTCTGACATGGGGCGTCGATGTCTTTCGCGAAAGCTCAGGATTTGCTTCGGCTTGCCCAGATGGCGGCCTCCGACGCAGCGGTATCTGCCTTGAGGAGATCTGTGCCGAGTTCGGCGTTTCGCACCGGACAGCGCAACGCATGATCGAGGCTCTCGACGCCACCTTTGCTAGTGTGGAAACAGAAGATCGCGAGGATCGGCGGCGGATTGGCGGCTGTATGAACCAACTCTTGGTCGATTACAGCCCCGGCAGGAGACGACGGTTGAGGCTTTGGAAATTGCGGTAAGAACCGCCAGACTGGAAAATCGCCTCCGACATGCAAATGCGCTCAACGACTTAAGGGATGGATTGATCGCCAGATTGCCGCCCCGACAGGCATTACGTGTCGAGGCCGACGCGGAGGCGGTTCTCGGATCTTTGGGGCACGTCACGCGACCCGGGCCACGGGTATTGCTGAAGCCGGAGATCACAGACGCCGTGATCGAGAGCTTACGCGGCCCCTTCCGTTTAAGAATTGTCTATGGTGATACGAAAGCGGCGTCGCGCATTGTCGAGCCACATGGCCTTCTTATGGGACAGCGCAGCTATCTGGTGGCGCGCCAGGCACGACGTGGCAGTCAATCCGCAATTTTCGCATGGATCGCATTCATCCGCCGAATGCCTCGACGAAAGTTTTGCGTTCGTGACGGACTTTTCGCTGAGCAAATATGCGGCAAAAGCCTTTGGGGCCTATCAAGACGAAAGCCAGTATGGCGAAGTGATCTGGCGTTTCCATCCGCACGCGGCTGAACGGGCCTCGGAGTTTCAATTTCATCCTAACCAGATCCTTGAACCACAGCCCGACGGCAGTCTTATCGTTCGTTTCCATGCGGCGGGTTGGTTGGAGATGGCTTGGTTTCTTTATCAGTGGGGAAATTCCGTGGAGGTAATCGCACCAACAGGATTGCGCCGTTTCACAGAAAAATATCGACGATCAGATTTTGAAGCATTGCCCTAATTCTAGCGTTCATATTTTTTCGGTCTAGCCTTCGTTCATCTAAGGAATGGAAAACACAAGCGATGATTACGAACGATATCTCACCGCTTGAGAGGCATCCTTACAATAGTGACGAGAGATTTCGCTTACCTTTGCGCACTAAAACCTTGATCATCGGCACGGCTCCCCCTCCACGCTTCTCGTTGTCGCATTTATCGAATCGCCGCGGCCTGATGAAAGATTTCGATGCGGATTTCTATTATGGATCGAAAGAGAACATTCTTTGGGGTTTTTTGACGAAAGCATTTGCAGAGCCAGACTTCGCTATTCCTGGATCAGAAGCCGCGAAAGTCGAAGACACCGAAAACATGATGCAAAAATATCTCGCGAAACATGACATCTGGATGCGCGACGTCCTAGAAACCTATCGGCGCAAACCGGGTAGAGCGCGCAGCGCGTCCGACTATCACATCAACGTAAGCCATGCCGAAACAACGTTCCTTAATTTCGAATCTGTTCTCAAGGATGGCCCCAGCATCAACAAGATCGTATTCACTAGCGTGAAGGCCACAGAATGGTTTTTCAAGAGGATGCTTGCGTCTCCCGCAAGGCCAGAAAATGAGGAAAGATATCGCAAGCTTTTCTGTACAGCGGATGCAGCCAGAAAGGCACGAACCGGAGATAAAAAATACACGGATGAATTTTGCACCGCAGAAGTGCATGGACGCATTCTCCGATTTTTTGTTGCTCCATCCCCTTCCGCCGCGGCGGGAAATTCCGATGAGCACAAATACGGCGAAATCTATCGGCGCATTCTCTTCGAAGAATCTTAGTTTCTGCTTTTATCTCGCACTTATAGAGGATCATCGCTCATTGGCGAGCTCGATCAGGGTCTTTCCGTTATCTCATCGCCCTTATGTCTGCGCTCACTTGCGCCATTGGGTAGCAAACGCCACCGAATTATCTAACCAGAAACATGACGATGGTGGCCTGACGTCTCATCCGAAGTTCCTCTTCTCGTAGATTGTGGAAATGGCCCTTCCATCCCACACATAGCAGAGGTGTCGTTCTTGCCGACAATTGGATAGTAACCGGGGGCGAAACACGGCGGCACATTCACCCCCATCATCACGAACGCTTGCGTAGACAATTCCATTGGAACCGTTTTCCCGGAGCTTCAGAGCGAGTTCTTGTGACACCGCATAGCTGCTGGGGTGGTAATAGGCGGCATGGCTTTCGCGCATTGCTCGGATGTCATGCAGATCGGCATTGAGATCGATGGCATAGACCCGCATGTCGATTTCCTGGGCGGGCTCGCTGGTTGCCTGCAGGAAGCGAACACGATGGTAGCGTGTTTCTGCAATAGCCGTCTCGATCGTGCGCCCAGCATAGAAAACGCCATACGTTCCGTTCGTAAAGCGATCCCCGTCGGGATTGAGGTGGGTGAACGCAGCCATGATCGGCGTGCTACCCGGTCCAGACACTCTGTCCTCGGCTGCCACGAGGAGAATGTCCCCCGCCTCCTCGCGGAGCCTGTCATTGGTCATCGCTTCAATCTGGAAAACCGCCTCAAGGTCGGCGGGATCGGCGACAGCTTCAAAGAGATTGAGGGGTGGAAACCGGCTCGGCACGATTCGGAAACAGGGGCGCCACTCGATCTTTGCTGTTGGGATGTCCGTCATCAGCCGCGCTGCGCATCCACATACTGGCGAACAACATAGAGGTCCGCGACATTGCCGGATGTCATGCGATCAAGCGCCGACCGACCGCCGAAAATCCGGGCAGTGTTAGACTTCCGAACCCACTGGTCGGCTGTCTTTGGGAGAAGAATATGCAATCCCTTGTAGATGCCGAGAACGTAGGAAATACGTTCCAGAGCGTCCTTGGGAATTGTAGCGACGGCACCGCGCTTCCAGGACTGGAACGTAGACCGGCTCTCAAGCCCAAGTAGGCGCATCTGCTCTTGCTCCTGGAGATTCCAAGCCTCAGCTATCCGAAAAAACGTTCGCAGGGCGGGACCGGTCAGATCCTTGCGATCCATTGCCCTGGCCGTTGATGTACTGGGCATTGTCCGTCTCCTCATAAGATCAAATATGTGCATATCCTGCGCAGAAATCAAGCTATCGCCAGAAAATGAACATTATAGACTTGATCTTGAACTTTCTCATGATCCACTGAGATACCCTCATCTGACACTCCGGAAATGGGAGATTAGTTTTTATCTTGTTATTTCAAATGCTTGCTCGTCATTCCGCAATCCAGAATGATCAAGCCGTGCCTATCCGGTTAAGGCCCAAACCTTCCAGATGTATGGGGCTTCTGCCGTATGACGCTGCCGAAATTTGGTTTGATCCGGGCGTGGCTCGGCATCAAATCATTGATCTGTTTGGCAGGGTGATTTCAGATCACAACTGCCTCCGACTGAACAAATCAAATTTCTCGAAAATCGCACGGCGCCTATCTACGTCACCATCCCAAACGACTGAATAGCGATCGCTCGAACGGCAACACCAAGCGATCGTCCCAGTTGATCGTTTTCGCTCTTGGCTTCTTTGAGCCATCCGGAGTTACAATTGTCAGCTCACCTTCGTCGCGAAGGAGCACAATCTGGCGAGTTAGGATGTCAGAGGTGACGGGCGTGTCATTGCAATGGCCTGCAAAAAGCTCCTCCACAGCGAGTCCCGCTCCGTTACGGTTAGCGGCATGGATCATACGGGGAAGCTGATCGAGCACGGCCGCTTCAGAACGTTTCATCGCGTCGTCGTCAAACATAAAGGTCATAAATTCCTGACGCAGATCTTTCGATGGATCGAAACCGAGCGCATGGAAGCCAGCGCCACCATGATGATGAAAATGGTTATTCAAGCGCCAATGCAGCTTTCCCATCTCGTCGCGGGCTTGGCGATGGTTGGACAGGTGTAGCAACCAGTATGATCGATGAGCTTGAACGGAATGAATAAAGAAGGGCGTGTAGAACCGAGACCCGGTCCGGTTTTGAATGTGACGATACAATCCATTCTGGATCAGATAGCGCCACCCCTCTCCTGCTTGAAGATCGATCAATGCTCGAACGTCTTCGCGATTGAGGTCGATATTCAGGAGCGCCTGTGTTTCGGCAGTTTTGACCGACAAGAAATCGATTAAGGAGTCTACAGCGAATGTCAGCAGGATTTCGGGATTTCTCAGGCTGCTCAGGATCGTGCGGATCGTCTGCAGTCGAACATCGCTCCAGCCATATTGGTCCAGAAAGAACAACGAACGATGCGCAGATCCTTTCTTCTGAATATGGGCGAGCACGTCTGGGCATGCGTCCTCGAACACGGCTTCGCGGATGAAAATGTCCTGACCTAGACGCGGTCCATAACCACGCTTTTGAAGCACATCCGTCAGGAAGGCGACATGATGAGGGTTTGAGTCGATGAAGAAAAAATCGGCCCTGACATCGAATCCCTTCGCGCGCGCGTCGTCCAATGCCTTTTCTGCCGTCTCGACGGCTCTTAGCAAGCGCAAGGGCGAACCATCGACTTCGGCAGTACCCCGGCGATCAGAGTCCGCCGCCACTGAAGCCGTCCACGATGGTCAAGTTGAGCATCGTCTGGCTGGGGGTGCGCGTCAGGCGCTCAATATAAACTCCAAGGTATTGTTCGAAAATGTCGTGTTTGGCGACGCTATGGGCACCGAGAACAGGAAGCGGCTGGCCGAGCTTCCACTCATACTGTCCGCTCATCGCGCAAGGTGCTCCGTTGCTCGTAGCTGATTACGCAGAACCTAAAGGATGCCCCGACGTCGGCAGGTCATGTTGCTCGTATCCTTGTCCAAGTGTAGAGCAAGAGCAACGCCGCAGCACATATTGTCGGGGTGATATACGCCACGGCTCTCCGGCTACGCCGTCAGAATGAGAGCGAAGCCCCCGGCATTTGGTCCCAGACCTGATCGCGATATACGCGTCCATTGGCCTTTTTGGAACGGCGCTTGTTGTCTTTCCCCCATGTCCCCCACTGCTTGAAGAAAAACGCAGTCTTGTGCGCCGCACACCGCTCGAAGATTTCATCGATCCATTCCTCCCGGATCGGACGGGCGGACCTGCCGCTCTCGCCGCCCACGATCGCCCAATGAACACCGCGCAGATCGACGGCCCCGACCGGGCCGATCAGCGGCTCGAATGAAATGAAACGGATCGCCGCCGGCACGGTGCGCAGATGATCGATGCGGCCGATGACGTCAGCATTCTCAACGCTGGTGCCAAGCCATACGTTCGGCAGGATCTCGCCGATCCTTGAGCGGACCAGCGCCCCCATGCGCTCCGGACGTTTAGTAAGGATCTGATAGTGATGGTGCGGCGTGGCGCGCATGACCGCCCACACCTTTAGGATAAAGGCATCCGTTACTCGGTCATGAAACAGATCGGACATCGAGTTAACGAAGATTTTTCGCGGCTTCTTCCAACGCAGCGGAATATCCAACGCAGCCTTATCTTCGCGAACAATACCGTTCCAGACGGTTCGTTTTCCGCTGCGGCGGGTAAGCCCTTTGTACTTCGGTACATCCATCGCCTGAAGGCGGCGCGCCATTTCCATAGCGTAGCAGTTCGTGCAACCAGCGCTAACAATGGAGCAGCCGGCAACCGGATTCCAGGTGGCGTCGGTCCATTCAATTTGTGTCTCGGCCATGACCGTTTCCACATCGCGCTGTCGATGACGTCGTTTATCGATCACAGTCAATACCCGCTTAACTGTTAAGAACGGGTTGGGAAGCTCCGGGCGGCTAACCGTTGGAACAGTGAACGCGCCCATACCGAACACGTCTGATGAACCCCTGCGAGACTTTCCTTTCCAACTCCCGCTCGACGTGGATCAATGTCCGGATCGCGCCCTGCATATCGCCTCCGTGGGACGTGATTACCCGACAACGGCCGCATCGAGCTATTCCGATTCCGAAACTGAATCGGCTTTTTCCGCCTCAGACATTATGAGTTCGTGATTGACCTTGATTGACTCATGTTCCTATTTTGTTCTTATGGAGTCAAGCAATGAAAAACGTCGATTTACGCCGCTGTCGCCGGTTGACGATAGACCCGGGGTCTTGCGGAAAGTTGACGTTCTCCGAACAGGAGAGGATGCCGCCTCGCTAGCACCTCCTTATGGATCTCAATGAATTCCAACGAGCGCGCGCGGATTGAGGTGGTTAGTCTAAATCCAGCGAATGCCGATCACTTCGTTAACGATATTTCCGGAGCCCCTCCGGAAACACTCCACAGAACGTGGTAGATTGTTTTCACGTTTGGTGAATGCTTCATCCAAACGATCGACCCAGGTTCTTGAAATTCGAAACCTCTAAATGAGCGCGGCGGACCGTGAAGGCCCGTTCGTGCGGCAGATTCGCATGACCGAACCTGCCCCCAGTCCTTGTTGTGACTCAGTCGGCCAACTCGATCCTTTAAACGGGAGGATGACCTATGCGCGCAGCTATCGACTCCACCATCGAAATCAAGGAAGGCTCAGGATCACCGCCAAACGTACCGATACCCACGCTGTCACGGGCGGGCGGCGATCCGGCGTCACCGTTGATTTGGTGGCGAACGCGACGTCCAGACCAGTTCACCGGAAAGGACAGCGCGGTGCTCCGATGGGCGTTGCTCCAAAGCAATATCGCCGAAGAGCCACACTGGTCCGAAGCGGTCATTGGTAAGGTGACCGCTGCAATCAATGTTGCCGTCAGGCGCCTCAAAACTCGGCCAATCGATCACCCGGAAGTCGACTTGGCTCTCTCGGCGATGCTTGCCTGCGCACTCGACCATGACGTGACATCCGGAATTCTCATCTCTTCGGCACTACGACGACGGTCAAAGATCGACCCCCGCTGTCGCCTCCTCAGTGATCTCTGGTTGATCGCCGATTTCTGACCGCGTGGGGCTCCTGCCCAGCACGATCTAGGTCGGTACACGTCGGCACCTATCCAAATAGCAACTTCCTTGAATCGGCATTTCAACTCAGTGCCGAGAACAGCGAGTCTCATCGTGTTTATCATCAACGACGATTCACCAATTCCGGCGATCGAAGTCGAGATCAAACGTGTCCAAAGCCTGCTGCAAGACTTGAAGCGCGCCAGGACAGGACAGCATCCCAATCGCCAAACGCTTGTGAAAGCCCCAGTTCTCGACAACTGGCAAATGGCTTATCGCCCTGAACCCTGTCTCGTCGGCAAAATGCACGACCACCCACATGTGAAGGACGGGCATCTCGGCATGACCAGCGGTGTCTGGTTGCTGGCTCCGACGATTGGCTACGCCCGGACACTGTCTCGCGTTTATGTGCTCGGACGTCAGTTACCGAACCGAAACACCCTCTCCTAATCAATCGTGGACGATACGTCATGGGGCAATCCAAGGTGAAAAATCGACAATTCGATGCGATCAGACGCTCGATGCGGAAAGCTCGACCCCGCAAGTTCGGCCACTTCATCGCTCAAAATCTGACCGTTCGTGCGCTCCGTGCTGCTGGACTTTCACACGTTCTGAAAGGTCAGACGGCGATCATCGGCTTTCTGTATCCGGCATCGCTCCCGGTCGAATGGCTCGTCGAATCCAGCGACATCCTTCTCCGCCACGCGACTGCGAGGCCACACCTTCTGCGTCGAATTCGCCTCCAGAACGCGACGAAGATCCCGAGACTCAAAACGCGCTGAACTCGCGAACGTCTTGGCGGAGAACGACGTCGTTTTCGGGTTTTCTACAGATATCGAGCAATTTCCAGACGCGTTTCGCTTGGCGGCAGACCGTATCGTCTCGCTTGAACCGATCGATCGGCGAGCCATAGGATTAGCCTTTAAGGCCGTTGCGGGGACAGTACCTTCCGTGGACGCCCTTGATCTCGCCGCGCGAGTCCCTCCGAGTCTTTTGGGAGCAGTATTCCGACCGGGCCGAACGCCCAATACCATCATCGATATTATCCGCCGCAACGCTTCGTTGAACACCGTCGATAAGACAAGCACAACATCGAAACTCGATGCTTATTCCGGGTTCGGGGAAGCCGCGGGATGGGGTAAGGCCCTCGCAGCCGATCTGGCGGACTATGGAGTTGGTCGAATTTCCTGGTCGGACGTCGACCACGGCGCAATCATCAGCGGCCCTTCCGGAACAGGAAAGAACCTGTTCGTACAGGTCCTGGCAAAGACCTGTGGCATTCCGCTGTTTCCGCACTCGCTTGCACGATGGCAAGCCAAAGGCCATTTGGGTGATCTTCTCGCCGCCATGGGGGCAGCTTTTGATCAGGCGATCGACAATGCACCATGTATTCTATTTCTCGACGAACTCAACTTCTGTTGGAAGTCGAGATCGGTTTTCCGGCGAAAACGAGCAGTACTCCCGCGAGGTCGTTAATGCGCTGCTCGAACATCTCGACGGAGTTGGAAAGCGGCAAGGCGTCGTGGCCATCGGCGCCACAAATCTCCCGGACAAGATTGATCCCGCGCTCCTTCGTCCTGGCAGACTCGGGCGTCATCTCAAGATTTTGCTTCCGGACGCAGGCGATCGATCCGGAATTCTCCGACATCATCTTGGCGCAAGTTTAGCGGGCGAAGACTTGTCCTACGCGGTCTCTTGTCTCGACGGGGCGACCGGAGCCGCCATCGAGCAAGTCGTCAAGGACGCGCGGCGGCGCGCACGGGCCGAGCACCGCGACATCGTGATCACGGACATCACGATGGCACTTCCGCCTCGAATTCGCTTGTCCGACCCTGCGTTCATCAGGGCATGTGTTCACGAGGCAGGACATGCGCTGGTTGGTCGCCGCCTGGAAGATATCTCCGGGAATATGATCGTCGAAACCAAAGTATCCCGCGAGTTCCTCGTCGGTCGTTCGGCGGACAAACGTCCTTTCATCGGCTTCCTGGCTTTGACAGGACCAGAGCAGCCTACATCGCCGAAATCACCATTCTGCTGGCCGGACTTGCCGCGGAAACGGTGATTTTGGGTGAGCATGCCGACGGCGGCGGCGGATCAACGGATTCAGACCTGTATCAGGCAACGCTCCTTGCCGCACAGATGGAAATTTCCCTGGGATTGGGGCTCACCCTGGCTTGCACAACAGCCCCCGAACCGGACCCTTTGATCGAGCGCCTCGACCAAGACCCCGCACTAAGACGAACGGTCGATACGATTCTCGTCGAATGCATGAGCGGAGCGAAAGCAATGCTCGAAAAGATCGTCGCCCTCTCGAACGTCTTGCCTATGAATTGGCGGCTCAGATCGGCTTCGATCGAAATGGCTTCTCCGCAACCGTCAAACAAATCGCTGGGTCGTCGGCTCTTCTCACGCACCCGTACTTTCGGCCAGATTCGTCATGCGACTGATCCGATGGCGACTGCGTCGGTCGTCTAGCGGTTAAAATTTTCCTGATTTTTAGCGCTTAGAATTCAACGCGCAATTAAGCCAACTCTTCAAGACGAGCCGTGGAGGTGGAATCGGATCTTGCAAAAAACAATGATCTGGCTGTACACAACCGCCCACCAAACACACCCGTTTGGCTTTTCCTTTCGCACCCAGCGAAAGTCCGCAGCCTGATCGTCGTTAAACACGATCCAAACCAGAGGAGGCCCACAATGTTGAACGCATTTGCTCAGGCCTCCAGCTGCATCTTCTCGACGCTCCCTCAGATATCGGCGTAATTGCTCGCGGCTTGCCGCCTGCAATGTCGTGCACCGATACGGGACTCCAATGTTCCGGACGATACCGCGCCGACGCGCTTTTGCGTCGGCATGAGGAGACCACGTCGATGATCACGTTTCCCCAGACCCGCGACCTCATAGCGCGCTGAAGCTACGGATTTATCCGTAGCTCACGCCGCCTCGATCGCTCCATTCTCAGAAAGCGATCCCGCAACCGGGAAGTCGTTTCCCGGAGCGCTCCACCTTTACCTGGAGGTCGCCATGAACTTCTCTCAAATCCCCCAAGCTTCCGTTGCGTCGCGCCTTCCGGCGTTGACGTCGCGCAGCATTGCCGTGGTTTCGTCATTTACCAAAACCGCGTCGTCGGATTCGAAAGCCATCTCGAGCTGATGGTATTCTTTCTGCACACTCTTCGCCCCGGACTGCCGCGATTCAAGACAACCGCCGCCGTCACCTACAAGGACGGCGACACCCCTCATCAACACACCTTCGACTTCCTCGTAATCTACCGTGACGGAAGCCGCATGTACGTGGCGGTGAAGCCCGCCGCGCGCGTCGTGCGTTCTGACATCGAACTCGTACTCAGGTTGATCGCGACGCAATTGCCGCCCGACACCACTACCGATCCGCTCGGTCACCGATGCCGACTTCACCTACGCGGATCGGTTCAATGCGATGCAAGCCTTCTCAATTTCCACCATTTACCGGTCAAGGAGCACGACGACGCCATGACCAGCCTGATCTGGGAAACTTCTGGAGCTGTCCAAATGGCCAGAATATCGTAACTGCGAGCGGTCTGGGCGCGATGGGCTTTCGTTCATCGTTCGTCTCATCGCTTATCGCCAACTGGCGGCGGTGAAGCCGGGAGAGCGCATCACCTACCAACTCGTTCGTTCGTCCTGTCGAGGGAGCGGCGAAGTCGATCGCGATCGCCCTCGCCGTCCGTCGTTTCCTGACAAGCAACAGCAGGCGTCGAGCGGCCCCGCTGACGCCTTGGCCCCGTGCAACCTTTTTAGGGAGATACCCATGACCAAGATCATCATCGGCGACCACGACCGTATCATTCTCAAGAACAGCGAGCGCCGCGTCGCCGAGAAGGATGCGCTCGGCTACGTCTTCGTCCGTAAGCACGAAAACGTCGAACTCCGCAAGTCGTTCACTCACGACGAAATCAAGGCGTTGATCGACGCCGGAGAAATGAGCATCGATGTCGACTGGTACGAGCACAGTCACGCCACGGCGCGCTGTTGCTTGCCGGTGTTAGCAACGTGTCCGACCTCGCGGGCGCGGAACTCTTCCAGATCCGTCGCCGTGAATACTATGTCACCGAGTTCCTCAAGCGTGAGGCGGCGGACAAGACGATCAAGCGCACCGACGCGGGCATTGGCGCGCGCTTCTTCGGGACATCGAAGCAGACCGTCGAAGCTGAAGAGCGCGTGCAATCGGAAGCGTCTCGATCAGTGGCCGCCCGCGCCCTCGGCGCGCAATTTCCGTCGCTGGCTCAAGACGTACGAAGACCGCGGAGCACAAACTCTGGCGTTGCGCATGAAACATCGCCAGTGCGGCAACCGGTTATCGAATTCGGATCCCGAGATGAGCCGGGTGCTGGAGAAAGTGCTCTCTCCTACTGTAGCGAAACTCGGCCGACCATGAAACTTGTCTATGCAAACATGAAAGCGGAGGTCGATGCCATGAACCTTGAACGTGCCGCGCAAGGTCTTCCTCAGTACGTCTGCCCCGCGAAGCAAACTCTCTCCCTGAGGATCAAGAACTTGGAATCAGTTCGAGGTTCTTGCCTGCCGCGAAGGCCTCTCCGCGGCGAAGGCGGCGTTTGCTCTCGTGGGGCCCGGTCTCGACGTCACGCGCCCGCTGCAGCATGTCCAGATCGACGAGTGGACGATCCAGCTTCACACTATCGCCAGCAAGCTTGGTCTCGACGGCATCCTCACCGAAGAGGATCGCAAGCATTTGAGCACTGAACGCCTGAAACTCTGCCTCGTGCTCGACGTTGCGACGCGCTGTGTCCTTGGGTTTCGCATTTCGTCGCGCTCGGACCATCAAACCGCGATTGCGACGATGGCGATGGCTGTTACCAACAAAAACGCCATCGCGCTTTCGGCCGGATGCCAGTCCGACTGGCCGATGCAGGGTCCCCCCAGCCTGGTCTCCCCGGATGCGGGCGGCATGTTCATCCACGAGAAGTTTCTGAACGCATTGGCTGCTTCTTATGTTGTGTACGAGAACGCCCCTGCTGGCTTGTCGCATCTGCGCGGACACGTGGAACGCGTGTTCGGCATGTTGAACACTGGCCTGACGTCGTACTTCACCGGTCGCTCGTTCAGCAACATCGTTGAGAAAGGCGATTATAAGGCCAATGAGCGGGTGTCGATTTTCTCGGCACAGCTTCCGCAGATCTTCACGCGCTATATCGTGGATATCTACCACCATACCCCTCATCCTGGGTTGCGTGGCGAGAACTCCTTACAATGCCTGGAAACGCCTCGTTAACGAGTTTGGTGTCCGCGCCAGCCCGACGCCTCATCAGCGGCGCGAGCGCTTCGGTGTCGAACTGGAGCGCATTGTGAACAAGAGCGGCATTTTGGTCGCTGGCAACTACTACCAGTCCAAAGAACTTGCCGCGCATTTCCGTCAGGTTGGCAGCACTGTTCTGAAGATCCGTTTCGACGCTTCCGACATCGGACACATTTCGGCTCGCTTCGGGGATCGTTGGAACACCATCCCGTCTGTGCGTGAGGATGTCCGCGGCATGGACCTGTCCACCTGGAAGCAGGTGGTCGCGGACCTGAAGGCCCGCCACACGGCTGGCGCGAAGGTTTACGAGCCGATCGTCCACGCGGCGGTCCGCGCGATCTCCGCACTGGCGAAGAACGCCATGCACGTGACTGCGATCTCGAGCGACCGCCCCACCAAGGACGAGATCGATCGCGCGGAAGCCAGCCTCCAGCTTGGCTTCGAAATCGTCTCCGAGCGTACTTCCGGCAAGAAGCCCGCTGGCGACATCCTCGGCACGGTTTTTACCGCCGAGCAGCATAACCCTGCTTGCTCGACCGCTCCGGTGACCGCCCCTGTGGAAAGCACCCTCCCGCCGGTGCCTTCGGCCGAGCCGTCTGCGGATGAGACTTCCGGGAGCGGCGACACGCCGACCCTCGAGATTCTTTGACGACTGTCAAACCACGAACTACCCGCCGCGCATACAGCGCGGCGGCTCCCTCGCCCCATGAAAGGAAATTCCATGAACGTCCAAGCAACTCCCTCGTCCTCGTCCGTTACCGATCCCGTCGCGCTTCTTTACGCTGGCGTCTCCGAGGCGAACAATTTCGCCATCATGGAGAAGCTGCGCGCCAGTTTTCTGAAGGGGCCTCGTGACGCAAACCTTGCCGATCACATGGACAAACTTATCGCGAATGCGGTGCAGCGTGAGAATACCGAACTTCCTCCTTCTTTCGAAAACCGGAGCCGTGGCGGCGGCCTGGTTCTCATCGGTCCCACGGGCGTCGGCAAGTCGAAGTCTCTTGAACGGTATTTCAAGAAGCATCCTGTGCTGCGCGGCTACGAGGATCCGGCGTCGCCTTCGCCCCTGGTAAGTGTCGAGGTGCCGAGTCCTTGCACGTCTGTGCAGCTCGCACGTGCGCTGCTTCGGGCGACGGGCTACACGCTGGAACGGGACCTGCCTGCCCATCGCCTCTGGGAAAAGGCCTTCGATCGTGTCCAGCAAATGCGCAAGTTCATCGTTCACTTCGATGAAATGCAGCACGTAGTGCACAACATGCCGGAACGGGATCTCCAGCAGATGGCGGATACGCTGAAGAATGCGATGTATGCCCGCCGTATCACGCTCGTTCTGTCCGGAGTTGCTACGCTCGAGCCGTTCATCCAATACGATCCGCAGCTTTTCCGTCGCCTGACCATCGTTCCGTTCAAGGGGATCACGCCCGACAAGCACGATGAAATCAGGAAGATGATTGTCACCTACGTGGCTGCGGCGGGCCTCAAAGCAATCGATAAGTCCGACATCGACACGGATGACTTCATTTCCCGCCTGTCCCATGCCGCTCTGAATGCGTATGGATACTCGATCGTTTTGACGCATCTTGCGATCGAAAATGCCCTGCACTGTGGGCACGACCGCCTCGCGTTGGCGCATTTCTCGACGATCTTTATCGCCAAGACCGGGTTCACGGCCGAGCGCAATCCGTTCAGGGCCGACGACTGGTACAAGATCGACTGCTCGAAGATGTTCGAGAAGCCGGAAGAGTTGCCGCTGGAGTCCCCGACCAGTCGCAAACGGAGGGGCAAAAAGTAATGGCCATCACTCTCGGGCTCACTCTTCCCCTTATGGAAGGTGAGCCGACGACCTACTTTGCGTCGCGCCTAGCAGCCCGTAATTTTCTCAAGGCTCGACCGTTCGCCGCCGATATGGGCTTCAGCTATTCAGCCTTGGATCGAGGCTGCGAGATCGCGATCTCGCGGTTGTCCGAGATCAGTGGAGTGTCGGTTGCCGCGCTCGCGGCAAACGCCTCCCATAGGGTCGATGAATGGTTGAATCTCAGGGGCCAACTCATCGACTCCAAATCGCGACGGAACTCTCAGCTTGCCGTTTGCCCGGCATGTCTCGAGGCCGACATCGCGCGTGGTGATTTCGCCCCGAAGATTGCAATTCGCGGCCGTCTTCCGTGGATGCTGAAGTCGATCAGGACTTGTGCTGTTCACGGCATGGCGTTGGCGAACATCCCCCAAAATGACGAGATCCAGCTGCGGCACGATTGGTCGCAACTGGTCACTCCGATTTTGCCGCAGATCAAATCACTGACCGATGGTGCGATCCGTCGTCCACCCTCAAAGCTTGAACGCTACCTGATCAACAGATTGGAGGGCGATGTCGCGGAATGCTGGCTCAACAGCCTGGAACTCCATGCGGCCGAGCACTTGGCCCAATTGTTTGGATCCGTCGCATTGTACGGCGACAAGGCGGCACTCAATCTTAGCGATGACGAGAAATATGCCGCTGGCGACGTCGGATTCGACATCGTCGAGGACGGCCCCAAAGGCATTCCGGAATTCCTGAATAGAATGCAGAGCAAATTCGTCCGGAGGGACAGAACCGCAGGTGCGGCGTCCGTCTATGGCCGAATTTACACTCGCCTTACCCTCCTGGCCGAGGACCCTGCGTTTGCCGCCGTGCATGACATCGTGAGCGACCACATCATGTCGTCCTTCCCGGTCGGCCCCGGCGATACGATCTTCCGGAAGCCAGTGACGACCCGTCGCTACCATTCCGTCCTTACCCTCTCGAAACAGTTCAAATGCCGAGAAAGTCGGATCGAGAAGGTCCTCAGGCTGGACGGTTTGCTGCCTGATCGTCATGACAGCGGGCGGGACGTCCTGCTTGAGGCCGACCGGGCCGAGCATTTGATCGAGCGGGAAATGCAAAGCCTCACGCTCGCCGAAGCCGAACGGCGGCTCGGCGTATCGGCTAACGTGATGAAGATCCTGCTCGATGGCGGGTTCATCCAACGTCGCCGGGTCAGTAAGGGCCCGCATGGTCTGCGGTTCTGGGCACACGAACTTGATGCGTTCCTTGCCCGGGCTCTCGACGGAACCAAGCCAATCGATGGCAAAGTCGAGGAAACCATGAGCATCAGTTACGCCTCGGCGCACGTCAGATGCACGATCTCCACGATCTTCCAGCTGATCCTTGATCGGAAACTGCGCTGGGTTGGGCGCCGGACCGATAGGTCGGGCCTTGATGCGCTCGTGGTTAATCCTGAGGATCTCAAATTTGCCCCTGAAATCGGCCGACCGAAGATGGTCTGTCCGCGATCGATGCCGCAGAAAGCCTGCGGCTCGCCCCAGCGGTAATGCGCCGTTTGGCGGATCGAAAAATCGTTGGGTCCTTCCGCATCCGCGATCCGATGACCGGCCACGAAAAGCTGCGTTTCACGCGCGCGGAAATTGACCGTTTTGCATCTGAGTATGTTTCGCTTTTTAACCTGGGCCGTACCCTTCGCCAGAAGGCCGCTCGCGTGCGGAAGGACCTGGATGCTCGCGGCGTGAAACCCGCACAAGAGCTGCTTGGACTTGATGCAATTTTCTACCGGCGGTCCGACCTCGAAACCCAAAGATAAGGACCATCGCGAACCTAAGCTCCCTACTCAGGGAGTTTTTTAGGCCTCAGATCACCAAAATGGACAGCCTTGGCTTTGTTTGATGGACATTTTGCCGAGATCGCTTGACTAGGTAAACGCCGGAAATCAGGGGTTTTTCACAAATCCGATGGACAGACTTGGGTTTCCTTCACACAAGAAGCTGATGAGAGCGCGAGTGGTCAACGCGGCGGCAGATCGCCGGCAGCCCAGCCGGCGCGCGTCGCCTCGCGGAATGCACTGAACGTGCCGGCGGCGATCGCATTGCGAATGCCGCTCATCAGGCTCTGGAAATAAGCGATGTTGATTTCCGACAGCAGCATCGCGCCGAGTGCTTCGCCTGATTTGATCAGATGATGCAGATAGGCGCGTGAGTAGCTGTTGGCTCCGGGCCACGTGCTTTCCTCGTCCAGCGGCCGCGGATCGTCGGCATGGCGCGCATTGCGCAGATTGATCACGCCACGCCGCGTGAAGGCGTGGCCGTGGCGGCCGTTGCGGGTCGGCAGCACGCAGTCGAACATATCGATACCGCGTGCGACGGACTCCAGAATATCTTCCGGCGTTCCGACGCCCATCAGATAGTGCGGCCGGTCCTGCGGCAAAAGCGGCGCGACCTCCTCGATCATCGCCAGCATCACCGCCTGCGGCTCGCCGACCGCGAGGCCGCCGATCGCATAACCGTGGAAGCCGAGATCGACCAGTGCGCGGGCACTGTCGCGACGCAGCGCTGGCACGTCGCCGCCCTGCGCGATGCCGAACAACATATAGCCGTCCGGAGCGCTCTCGAATGCGCGTTTGCAACGCTCGGCCCAACGGATCGACAAGCGCATCGCGCGCTCGATGTCGTCACGTTCGGCGGGCAGCCGTACACATTCGTCGAGCTGCATCGCAATGTCCGAGCCGAGCAGCCGTTGCACTTCAATCGCACGCTCCGGCGTCAACTCGAAGCTGGCGCCGTCGATATGCGAGCGGAACTTGACGCCCTGCTCGGTCACCTTTCGCAGTTGCGCGAGCGACATGACCTGGAAGCCGCCGGAATCCGTGAGCATCGGCCCATTCCAGGTGGTGAACGCCTGCAGGCCACCAAGGCTCGCGATGCGTTCCGCACCGGGCCGCAGCATCAGATGATAGGTGTTGCCAAGCACGATGTCGGCGCCAGTCTCGCGAATATCGCGCCAGTGGATTCCCTTCATGGCGCCCGCGGTGCCGACCGGCATGAAAGCGGGCGTGCGCACCGTGCCGTGCGGCGTGGTCAGAAGACCGTGGCGTGCCTCGCCATCACGGCCCAGAAGCTGGAAATGGTTGGGTACGCTCACGCGGAGGCACCATCACGAAACAGCAGGCACGCGTCGCCATAGGAGTAGAATCGGTAGCCGCTGGCGATAGCGTGCGCATAGGCCTGCTGCATGGTCTCGCGTCCGCATAAAGCCGACACCAGCATGAACAGGGTCGAGCGCGGCAGATGGAAGTTGGTCATCATGATATCGACAGCACGGAAACGATAACCCGGCGTGATGAAGATCGCAGTCTCGTCCGCAAAGGCGCCAATGGTGCCATCTTCGCGCGCCGCGCTCTCCAATAGCCGCAGCGATGTCGAGCCGACCGCAACGATGCGTCCGCCTTTGGCGCGCGCCGCGTTCAGCCCGTCGGCGGTCGCCTGCGAGATGGTGCCCCACTCCGCATGCATGCGGTGGTCCTCGATCTCGTCGGTTTTGACCGGCAGAAACGTACCCGCACCGACATGCAGCGTGACACGGTGCAGGCCGATGCAGCGCGCGGCAAGCGCTGCCTCGAGCGCAGGCGTGAAATGCAGTCCGGCGGTCGGCGCTGCAACAGCACCCTCATTGGCCGCGAACATGGTCTGGTAGTCGCTGGCATCGCGGTCGTCAGGCTCGCGGCGCGAAGCGATGTAAGGCGGCAGCGGCGGCGCACCAAGATCGGCAATCGCCTGATCGAGCACCGGACCGTGAAAAGCGAATGACAAAATGATCTCGCCGGCCTCGCCTTTGGCTTCGACCTGTGCGTCGAGATTGCCGAGCAGGCAGACGCGGCCTTCATTGCCGAAACGCACGGCATCGCCGGGACTGAGCTTGCGCGCGGGCTTCACCAGCGCCTGCCAGCGCGAGCCGTCGATCCGTTTGATCAGCGTCGCCTCGATGCGCGGTTCAGTGGCGCCGCCGAGCCGGCGTCCGGTCAACTGCGCGGCGATCACCCGGGTGTCGTTGACGACAAGCTGATCGCCGGGCGCAAGCAGATCCGGCAGATCGCGCACGGAGCGATCATCTAGCGCCTGCCCCGGCCGCACCACCAGCATGCGGGCGGAATCGCGCGGGCTCGCGGGGCGCAGCGCTATACTGTCGGGGGGAAGTTCGAAGTCGAAAAGATCGGTGCGCATCTGGTCAGGCCGTCATTGCCGGGCATAGCTGTTCGAAGAACGGCGTCGCTTCGGCGTCGCTTCCGCTCGCCTATGGGTCCCGGCAACCCACCCTGTTCTTGAGATGGATGCCCGGGCTAAGCCCGGGCATGACACATGATTTAGGCTGCGTCGAGCGCCATGCGCGCCTTGACGATCTTGTCCGGATTCTGCACCGGCTCGCCGCGCTGGATCTTGTCGACGTTTTCCATGCCCGAGGTCACCTGACCCCAGACCGTGTATTGGCGGTCGAGGAAAGTGGCATCATCGAAGCAGATGAAGAACTGGCTGTCGGCGGAATCCGGGTTCTGCGCGCGTGCCATCGAGGCGGTACCGCGGACATGCGGCTCGTTGTTGAACTCGGCCTTCAGCTTCTGGCCCGAGCCGCCGGTGCCGGTGCCATGCGGGCAGCCGGTCTGCGCCATGAAACCCTCGATGACGCGGTGAAACACGATGCCATCATAAAAGCCCTGACGCACCAGCTCCTTGATGCGGGCGACATGGCCGGGCGCGAGGTCCGGACGCATCTCGATGGTGACCGGTCCCTGCGTGGTTTCGAGGATCAGGGTGTTTTCAGTGTCTGCCATGGTCTCTTCTCTGTTGATCTAGGTTGGTCGGGTTCGTCGGTCGTCAAATCTGATCCGGAACGGGCGGCCTGCAAGGGCGTTGCCCAGTCCTTCGGTAAATGGCAACGGCGTGCAGCGTTGCAATGCTTGCGCCACGGCGATCCGGTACATCAGGCGTTCGTCGTCGGTGGCGTATTTCGATTCATAGGTGATCTTCGGTTCGCCAAGGATTTCGCCGGCGCGGGTGAACGTCACCAGCACCGTGATTTCGATTCCGGCTTTGCCGCGCTCCTGCGCCGGTGGTTTCCAGCAACTCTTCAATCGCGCGAAGAGCTGCTGCAGGTTGTCGATCTTCGGCTCGTCCGCCGCATGTGCGCCGCGACCGGTAAATGCTGCGAGCGCCATCAGCAACGCAGCCATCCCGGCGACGCGCGCAGCCCGTCTCACTTGATGTCGGAGGCGACCTGGACCTTCACCATCTTGTCGGGGTCCTGCACCGGCTCGCCGCGCTTGATCTTGTCGACAACATCCATGCCCGACACCACGTCGCCGACCACGGTGTATTTTCCGTTCAGGAACGACGCGTCGCCGAAACAGATGAAGAACTGCGAATTGGCCGAATTCGGATCGCCGGCGCGCGCCATGCCGACGGTGCCGCGCTTGAACGGCACATTGGAGAACTCAGCGGCAAGGTTCGGGTACTTCGAGCCGCCGGTGCCGTTGAACCGCTGACCGTCGCCGGTCTGCGCCATGAAGCCCTCGATGACGCGGTGGAATGGCACGTTGTTGTAATAGCCATCGCGCGCAAGCTGCTTGATGCGCTCGGCGTGCTGGGGCGCAATGTCGGTGCGCAGCTTGATTACCACGCGGCCCTTGGTGGTGTCGATCACGATGGCGTTCGACTTGTCGAGGCCGGCCGGGAGCGCCTGCGAGAACGCCGGGGTGGCGAACACGAAGGCAGCGAGAACAGCAAGAATTCTGATCATGGAAACTCCGGTTTGAAAAAGCATGCAATCGGATGCCGGTGTAACGAAGCGCGGCGCGCCGGACCTCGCGCTAGGCCGAACTGCCAAATCTGGTCTTCAGCCTGGCGGCAACACTGTTCGGCACGAAGGCTGAAACGTCGCCGCCCATGCTGGCGATTTGGCGCACGAGTGTGGCGGTGATCGGGCGCACCATCGGCGAAGCCGGCAGGAATACGGTCTGCACCTTGGGCGCCATGGTCTGGTTCATGCCCGCGATCTGCATTTCGTAATCGAGATCGGTGCCGTCGCGCAGGCCGCGGATCAGCAGGGTCGCCCCCGCCTTCTGAGCTGCCGTCACGGTGAGATCATCGAAGGTGGTGCAATCGATCCGACATCCGGTCTCGGCGGCGATCGGCGCGAACACTTCCCGCACCATCTCGAGCCGCTGTTCGGTCGGAAACAGGGGTGTCTTGCCGGGATGGACGCCGATGGCCACGATCAGCCGTTCCGCCAGACCGCAGGCCTGCCGCACCACATCCAGATGTCCATTGGTGACGGGGTCGAACGACCCCGGATACAGCGCGACCCGAGACATCCTTTCTCCTAACCCGCCGCGCTGTCAGCCGCAAGCAAGCCGGTTCCATTGGAATCGGGCGATCCGGCAACTTTTAATTTGCTGGTTACGCGAACCTTTTCGTCCCGCCGGGCGTCGTGTCGGGACGAGGCCATGCCGGCGCGAACGATAAGGACGGGAGCAGGACATGACGGCTCAGAACATGGTCAAGGCCATGTCGGCGCTGACCATCGCGGCATTCATGGCGCTAGCATTGACCGTCCTGCCGAGCTTTGCACCGGACGTCGAAGCCGGCGTGCCCGTCGCGCCGGCGAAAGGCGACCAGCTCTCGGTTGCCAGCGGCATCTGCACCGAGGCCTCCTGGCCGAACGTGCCGGCGGCCTGCCTGCATGGTGCCGGAACCCGAGCGGCGAGCACAAATGTCCGCCTCGTGACCACCGACCGCCGTTAATCTGGTCGTTTAAGAAATGGCCTTAACCGCCATTTCCGTTGTCGGTTTCCTCGCTAATGTGTTCCACCGAGACGACCTTCTCGTCGGCCGCGGTGTTGAACACGATCACGCCCTGGGTCGACCGCCCGGCAATGCGGATATCCTCCACCGGGCAGCGGATCAGCTGGCCGTTATCGGTCACCAGCATGATCTGGTCGCTGTCTTCGACCGGCAGCGAAGCGATAAGCTTGCCGTTGCGGTCGTTCACCGACATCGCGACGATGCCTTTGCCGCCGCGCCCCGTGGTACGGTATTCGTAGGACGAGGAGCGCTTGCCATAGCCGTTCTCGCTGATGGTCAGCACGAACTGCTCGCTCGCCGACATCTCGACATAGCGCTGCTCGCCAAGCTCGATCGCGCCGGTCGCCTCCTCACTGTCGGTGCTGGCCTCGTCCTCGACCCCGCCGCGGCGCACCGCATTGGCGCGGCGCAGATAGGCCGCGCGCTCGTCCGCATTGGCATCCATGTGGCGCAGGATGGTGAGCGAGATCACCCGGTCGTCCTCACCAAGCGCAATGCCGCGCACGCCCATCGAGGTGCGGCCCTGGAACACGCGCACGTCCTTGACCGGGAAGCGAATGCACTGGCCGCCGGCGGCGGTCAGCAGCACGTCGTCATTCTCCGTGCAGATCTGCACGTTGACGATGGCCTCGCCCTCGTCGAGCTTCATCGCGATGATGCCGGAGCGGCGGACATCGACGAAGTCGGACAGCTTGTTGCGGCGAACGGTACCGCCCGTGGTAGCGAACATCACATCGAGCTCGCTCCACGAGGCTTCATCCTCCGGCAACGGCATGATGGTGGTGATGCGCTCGCCCTGCTCCATCGGCAGGATGTTGATGAGCGCCTTGCCGCGCGCATTCGGTGCCGCCATCGGCAGCCGCCACACCTTCTCCTTGTAGACCTGACCGCGTGAGGAGAAGAACAGCACCGGTGTATGGGTCGAGGCAACGAACAGACGCGAGACGAAATCCTCCTCGCGCGTCTGCATCCCGGAGCGTCCCTTGCCGCCGCGCTTCTGGGCACGATAGGTCGAGAGCGGCACGCGCTTGACGTAACCCGCGTGCGACACGGTGACGACCATGTCCTCGCGCTGGATCAGATCCTCGTCCTCGACCTCGCCTTCCTGATCGATGATCACGGTACGACGCGGGGTAGCGAATTCGGCCTTTACCGCCAGCAATTCGGCCTTGACAATGTCCTGGATGCGGGCACGCGAGCGCAGAATATCGAGGTAATCGGCAATCTCGACCGCAAGCTTGTCGAGTTCCTCGGAAATCTCCTCGCGGCCGAGCGCCGTGAGACGCTGCAGGCGTAGGTCGAGGATGGCCTTGGCTTGCTCCATCGACAGCCGCGCGGTGCCGTCTTCCGCCAGCCGATGGCGCGGATCGTCGATCAGCGTGATCATCGCCGCCACGTCACGCGCCGGCCAGTCGCGCGACATCAGGGTGTCACGCGCCGTCGCCGGATCCGGCGAGGTGCGGATCACGCGGATGATCTCGTCGATATTGGCAACTGCGATAGCGAGGCCGACCAGGATATGGGCACGGTCGCGCGCCTTGTTGAGCAGGAACTTCGTGCGCCGCGAGACCACGTTCTCGCGGAACGCAACGAACACCGTGAGCAGATCCTTCAGGTTCATCACCTGCGGACGGCCACCGTCGAGCGCCACCATGTTGGCGCCGAAATTGGTCTGCAGCGGCGTGAACTTGTAGAGCTGGTTCAGCACCACGTCGGGGACGGCGTCACGCTTGAGTTCAACGACTACGCGATAGCCGTCGCGGTCGGATTCATCGCGCAGGTCGGAGACACCCTCGATCTTCTTGTCGCGCACCAGCTCAGCGATGCGCTCAACCATGGTGGCCTTGTTCACCTGATACGGAATCTCGGTGATGATGATCGCCTCGCGATCCTTGCGGATGGTGTCGATCGAGACCTTGCCGCGCATCACGATCGAGCCGCGGCCGAGATGGTAGGCCGAGCGGATACCCTGCCGGCCGAGAATGATGCCGCCGGTCGGGAAATCCGGGCCAGGTACAATGTTGATCAGGTCGTCGATGCCGAGCGCCGGATCTTCGATCAGCGCGATGCAGGCATCGATCACCTCGCCGAGATTGTGCGGCGGAATGTTGGTGGCCATACCCACGGCGATGCCGCCGGCGCCGTTGACGAGGAGGTTGGGAAACTTCGCCGGCAGAACCTTCGGCTCCCGCTCGGAGCTGTCGTAGTTCGGCTGGTAATCGACGGTGTCCTTGTCGATGTCATCGAGCAGCGAGTGCGCGATCTTCTGCAGACGGGATTCGGTGTAGCGCATCGCCGCCGGCATATCGCCATCGACCGAACCGAAATTGCCCTGACCATCGATCAGCGGCACGCGCATGGAGAAATCCTGCGCCATGCGCACCAACGCGTCGTAGACCGACTGGTCGCCATGCGGATGATATTTACCGATGACGTCGCCAACCGTACGCGCCGACTTGCGATACGGCTTATTCCACTCGAACCCGTTTTCGTACATGCCGTAGAGAATTCGGCGATGCACTGGCTTGAGGCCGTCGCGTGCATCAGGCAACGCGCGCGACACGATCACGCTCATCGCGTAATCGAGATACGAGCGCTTCATTTCGTCGGAGATCGAAACGGGCTTAATGTCGACGGAGCCGGAGCCGCTTTCCGTCGAGTTGTTCGGGTCAGTCAAAATGCGAATCCTGAAGATGCGAAATGCCTCGCCTATATAGGCTGAATCGAGGTTTTTCGCCAATCTATTCGGCCCTCGAGACGCCAGAAATAATCAAATATTTTCAGATATTTGACTAGATGTTTCGCGACCTTTCCCGCCCTCGCGCCGCAGCCAGTCGCAAGCTCTCGCCAAACTGAGTTTCAAGGTGCGGAATTCACCCTCCGGCGCGTAAAAACCGGTCGGCAAATTCGCTCGGCGCGTTAGGCTGGCGTGCCGGAAAGCGATGGCGCCAGCTGTCCGACCTGCGGAGGGGCAATGCTTCCCGAATACGCTCTCAATGCGCTGGTGACGCTGTTCGTTGTGGTCGATCCGATCGGAATCGCGCCGGCTTTTCTGTCGGTGACGCACGGACTGCCCGCTGCCGCGCGGCGCGGCGTCGGCTATCGCGCGGCAGCGATTGCCGCGATCATCCTGATCGGGACCGCCCTTGCCGGCAACTGGCTGCTGGCGCGGCTTGGCATCGGTCTGCCCGCATTCCGGATCTCCGGTGGCATTCTGCTGTTTGTGATTGCGGGCGAGATGGTGCTCGGCATCCGCCCGGCACGCGAGGCGCGGCAGGCCGAACAGGCGATCGAGGAGCACGTCCGCAACATCGCCGCGTTTCCGCTGGCGATCCCGCTGATCGCAGGCCCCGGCGCGATCACCGCCACGCTGCTGCTGGCCGGACAGACCGAGACCAGTCCAGCCTTTCTGGCAACGCTGGTCGGCATCATCATCGTGATCGCCGCCGTGTGCGCGATCGCATTCCTGTTTGCCGGCAGCGTTGCGCGGCTGCTCGGCGTCACCGGAAATGTCGTGCTGTCGCGACTGCTCGGCGTGGTGCTTGCCGCCCTCGCCGTGCAGTTCGTCATCGATGGCGGCCGCACCGCTTTCGGGTGATGTAAGCCAGAAAGGGGGGAGACCCAGAGCCTTTCACCGTTTCCCGGAAGCGATGAATGGCTCTGTTTTTATTGGACGCGTTTTCTTAACGCGAACCGGCGCCCACTTCGCTCGAAAACGCTTTAGAACGGGATATCGTCGTTCATGTCGTCGTTGCGGCCACCGCCGCCACCCGACGAGACCGCCCGCCGCTGCGAGGAACCGCTCGCGCCGAAATCGCCGCCGGCATCGTCGGACGCAAAAGATCCGCCACCGCCGCCGCTACGCCCGTCCAGCATGGTGAGCACCGAATTGAAGCCCTGTAGCACGACCTCGGTCGAATACTTGTCCTTGCCGTCCTTGTCCTGCCACTTGCGAGTCTGCAGCGCGCCCTCGATGTAAACCTTGGCGCCCTTCTTCAGGTACTGCTCGGCGATCCGGCACAGCCCCTCGTTGAAGATCACCACGCGGTGCCACTCGGTCTTCTCCTTGCGCTCGCCGCTGTTCTTGTCACGCCAGGTCTCAGAGGTCGCGACGCTGAGGTTGGCGATCGGACGGCCATCCTGGGTCCGGCGCATGTCGGGATCGGCACCAAGGTTGCCGACCAAAATCACCTTGTTGACACTTCCCGCCATGTTCTCTTCTCCACCCTGTGGCCACGCATCGCTATTCGGCAGGCGGGCTCTCAAAATCCTTCACGCCATTGCGTGCGGTGCGACCCTATACGCTCCGGCTTCTCCCGCGTCCCCACCCGCGCCGTTATCCACGGATCGTTTGGTATGAAGTCATATTTGTCCACTATTTGTTCTTCAAAACAAGAAAAATCAACAATGTTCCAATCAGTTCCACGTATTGACCCGGCAATAGGCGCAAAATTGCCATTTTTCCGATCACGAAAACGTAAAAGTTCCAAACAAATCGTTGACTTAGTCAAAATATCTTCCCGGCCGAGTGTTGCATTTCGGAGACGGTGTTTTTCCGGCTTCGCGGTTATAACAACACCACAGAATCGGAATTCCGGTGCGTTCGCGCCCTTGGATGATCCTGCTTCGATCCGTTGAAACGAAGCAGATTAAAACTGGAGAAGACACATGAAGAAGTTCCTGCTCGGCACCGCGGCGATCTTCGCCCTTGGTACCGTTTCCGCAGTTGCGGCCGACTTGCCGGCACGCACCTACACCAAGGCGCCCGCGTACGTTGCACCGGTTTACAACTGGACCGGTTTCTACATCGGTGCTCACATCGGCGGCGCCTTCAACGGCAGCGACAGCTTCGCCACGGACAATCTTGGCGTGGTCGGCGCGCAGCGCGACGGCTCGTTCCTCGGCGGTGGCCAGATCGGTGCCGACTACCAGTTCTCTCCGAACTGGCTGGTGGGTATCGAAGGTCAGATCAGCGGCCTGTCGGACAACCGTCGCACCTTCACCGACACCGGCACCGGTGACACCCTGCGTGACCGCAGCGACTGGCTGGCTTCGGTCACCGGCCGCCTCGGCTACACCTGGGGTCCGGGCCTGATCTACGTGAAGGGCGGTGCTGCATTCCGTGACAGCGGCGGCCTGACCGGCACCGGCACCTTCCTCGGCGGCGTGACTGACCGTGATGACACCGGCTACACCGTCGGCGGCGGTCTCGAGTACATGTTCGCCCCGGCCTGGTCGGCGAAGCTCGAGTACCAGTACTACAACTTCGGCACCACCAACGTGATTGCACCGGGCGTTCCGGCGGCTCTGAGCTACAAGGACGACCTGCACACTGTGAAGGCCGGCATCAACTACCACTTCAACTGGGGTAGCCCGGTTGTCGCCAAGTACTGATCTGAATTGATCCTTCTGGATCGCGAAAAGGCCGGCGTTTCGCCGGCCTTTTTTGTTGGGTGGCCCTCACTCAACCCGTCGTTCAGCAGCGAGCAGCGATCACCGAAGCTCCAGCGTTTCCACCATGAATCGCGAGCAATCCCAATCAAGGTACTGGAAATTCGCCTTCGTTCTTCCTACGTTCGCTGAACGCAAATCCTCGATGATGATGATCCGTTTCCGGGCTTCGGAAGTCGATCTTCAGCGCTCGCGCCATGCGCGCCGGAACCCTGTTCATGGATGAAGTCCTCAAGGCTACCCGCAAGCAAACCGGCGCTGCGTCGCGCGCCATTACCATTCGCGGCGCGCGCGAACACAATCTGAAGAACATCGATCTCGAGGTTCCCCGCGACAAGCTGGTGGTGTTCACCGGACTGTCCGGCTCCGGAAAATCCTCGCTCGCATTCGACACCATCTATGCCGAAGGTCAGCGGCGCTATGTCGAATCGCTGTCTGCCTACGCGCGCCAGTTCCTGGAAATGATGCAAAAGCCGAACGTCGATCAGATCGACGGTCTGTCGCCTGCCATCTCCATCGAACAGAAGACGACATCGAAGAACCCGCGCTCCACGGTCGGCACCGTCACCGAAATCTACGACTACATGCGTCTGCTGTGGGCGCGCGTTGGCGTGCCCTACTCGCCGGCCACCGGCCTTCCGATCGAAAGCCAGGTCGTATCGCAGATGGTCGATCGTGTGCTGGCTCTGCCCGAAGGCACCCGGCTTTATCTGCTGGCACCGGTGGTGCGCGGTCGCAAGGGTGAATACCGCAAGGAGCTTGCGGACTATCTCAAAAAGGGCTTCCAGCGCGTCAAGATCGACGGCTCGTTCCATGAGCTTGCCGATGCACCCACGCTCGACAAGAAATTCCCGCATGACATTGATGTCGTGGTCGACCGCATCGTGGTGCGCCCCGACATGGGGCAGCGCCTCGCTGAATCCTTCGAGACCGCATTGAAGCTGGCCGAAGGCCTCGCCGTGATCGAATTTGCGGACGCGCCCGCGGCTCAGGCTGTCGACAGCAAGAAGCCCGAGAAGAAAACCGCCAAGATTCACGACAAGAGCGGGCCGGAGCGAATCCTGTTCTCGGAGAAATTCGCCTGTCCGGTTTCCGGCTTCACCATTCCCGAGATCGAGCCGCGGCTTTTCTCCTTCAACAACCCCTATGGCGCGTGCCCGGAATGCGGCGGCCTCGGCGTCGAGCAGCATATCGATGCCGATCTGGTGATTCCCGATCAGGAGCTGACTCTGCGCAAGGGTGCGATTGCGCCATGGGCGAAGTCTTCTTCGCCCTATTACGTGCAGACTCTGCAGGCGCTCGGCAAGTTCTACAAATTCACGCTCGACACCAAGTGGAAGGATCTGCCGAAGAAGACGCAGAACGCACTGCTCCACGGTTCGGGTGAGGACGCGATCAAGTTCTCCTACGAAGACGGCACGCGTTCCTACGACACCAAGAAACCGTTCGAAGGCATCATCACCAATATCGAGCGGCGCTATAAGGAGACCGAAAGCGAATGGGCGCGCGAAGAACTCGGCAAGTATTTTGCCGACGTGCCCTGCGCGGCCTGCCACGGCTACCGGCTCAAGCCGGAGGCGCTGTGCGTCAAGATCGGCGGCAAGCATATCGGTGAGATCTCAGACCTCTCGGTACGCAAGGCCAGCGAGTGGTTCGATATCGTCCCGGATGCACTGAACAAGCAACAGAACGAAATCGCCGGGCGTATTCTCAAGGAAATCCGTGAGCGACTGAGCTTCCTGCTCGATGTCGGCCTGAACTATCTGACGCTGTCGCGCTCCTCCGGTACGTTGTCCGGCGGCGAAAGCCAGCGCATCCGCCTCGCCTCCCAGATCGGCTCCGGCCTCACCGGCGTGCTTTACGTGCTGGATGAGCCGTCGATTGGCCTGCACCAGCGCGACAATGCGCGATTGCTCGATACGCTGCGGCGGCTGCGCGATCTCGGCAACACCGTGATCGTGGTTGAGCATGATGAGGATGCCGTACTCGCCGCCGACTACGTCGTCGATGTCGGGCCGGGCGCGGGCGTCCATGGCGGCAATATCGTCGCCAAGGGCACGCCCGACGAGGTCATGCGCAATCCGAACTCGCTGACTGGAAAATACCTTACGGGCGAATTGTTCGTGCCGATCCCCGAGCGCCGGCCGCCTAATCCGCGCCGCACCATCAAGGTGGTCAACGCACGCGGCAACAATCTGAAGAACATCTCGGCGGAAATTCCGCTCGGATTGTTCACCTGCGTCACCGGCGTATCCGGCGGCGGCAAATCCACGCTGCTGATCGACACGCTCTACAAAGCGATAGCGCGCAAACTCAACAATGCGAGCGAAGGTCCAGCTCCGCATGACCGTATCGAAGGACTCGAACATATCGACAAGATCATCGATATCGACCAGTCGCCGATCGGCCGCACGCCGCGTTCGAACCCTGCGACCTACACCGGCGCCTTCACGCCGATCCGCGAATGGTTCGCGGGTTTGCCGGAAGCCAAGGCGCGCGGCTACGAGCCCGGCCGCTTCTCATTCAACGTCAAGGGTGGCCGCTGCGAGGCCTGCCAGGGCGACGGCGTTATCAAGATCGAGATGCACTTCCTGCCCGACGTGTACGTGACCTGCGATACCTGCAAGGGCAAACGCTACAACCGCGAGACGCTCGAAGTCCTGTTCAAGGGCAAATCGATCGCCGACGTGCTCGACATGACGGTCGATGAGGCCGCCGAGTTCTTCAAGGCGGTGCCGCGCGTGCGCGAGACGTTCAAGACGCTGCAACGCGTCGGTCTCGGCTATATCCATGTCGGCCAGCAGGCCACCACCCTCTCAGGCGGCGAGGCGCAGCGCGTCAAGCTCGCCAAGGAGTTGAGCAAGCGCGCCACCGGCCGCACGCTTTATATTCTAGACGAGCCGACCACCGGCCTGCACTTCCACGATGTCTCGAAACTGCTCGAGGTGCTGCACGAGTTGGTGGCGCAGGGCAATACGGTCGTGGTGATCGAGCACAATCTCGAAGTGATCAAGACCGCGGACTGGGTGATCGATCTCGGCCCCGAAGGCGGCGATGGCGGCGGCGAGATTGTCGCCTGGGGACCGCCGGAAGACATCGTCAGGGCGCCGCGCAGCTATACCGGCAAATTCCTCACCCCTGTGCTGAAGAAGGGCCGCTCCGGCAACTTGCGCAAGAGCGAGGAAGCGGCGGAATAGCAGGACCAGCCAGATATGTTTCAGGCGGCCGATTGAAGTCGGTCGCCTGAAAATTTTCGCAGGTCATACCACTCAGGCAAGGCTTATTGCCCGTGCCGCGCAAGGTCCTGATCGGACAACTCCCAATCCTGCCAGAGCTTCAGGGCGGCCAACAACAGCACGACACCGCCAAGAATGGCATGCCACAACCTCAGCACGCCGCCGGTCGAATACCCAAAGATGTAGGGCGATATGATGAGCCAGATGGCGAGCACCATCTCGCAACCTTCCTCCCAGCGTCGCAAGATGATGTACTCAAGTTGCGAAAAACCGAACACGAAGACGCCGACGAGTACGGTGTTCATAAGCGCCAACCCCGGCTCGGATAGCGAACCGAGGCCGTAGTTTGCTTCTCTGGTCAACCAGGGGGAAAACGCGATCAGGAAGCCGAGCAGCATGCCGACCCAGTCTTCCCACGGCCGGTGAGTGTTGAAATAACGAACGCCAGACATGGAAACCTCCTTTCCAAAAGAGGCATATGGCGGCGATCCGAACGAGACGTATTTCTGCCATTACGACCATTCGGCCGCATCGTCTATGTCTAGCATAAACCTATGAAACCCCTTCGCCTTTACAAGAGCCGCCCGCCCGGCTTTGTTGTCACAGGCGATCCTGTAAACTGTTAACTACTGGACATCAGCCATCCCGCGAAAATACCGGGAATTGGAGGAGACGGCATGCACGACACAACCGGCGATGTTCAGAACAATCCGGCCGAAAGCCGATACGAGCTGACCGTCGAAGGCCATCTCGCGGCCGCCTATTACCAGAAGGTCGGCAATGTCGTGACATTCGTCCATACCGAGGTGCCCAAGGAGCTTGGCGGCAAGGGCGTTGGATCGCGTCTGGTCAAGGGCGCGCTCGAGCAAGTCCGCGCCCAGAATCTGAAGGTGGTTGCGCAGTGCCCCTTCGTGAGAGGCTATATTGAGAAGCACCCCGAGTTCGCCGATCTGTTGAAGCAACACCGCCCGCCCCAGAGTCGACATCAGGAACGATCTTGAACGCAACGTCACCCGGTGCGATCCGCAACAATACGTCTCTGCAGCGTTACGAGCTCGACGTCGATGGCGCCATCGCTTTTGCGCGCTATCGGCTGGAGCCCGGCGTGGTGATCATCACCCATGTGGAAACACCGCAAGAGCTGCGCGGACAGGGCATCGGCTCTCAGGTGGTCGAAGGCGTTCTCAATCTGGTCCGGGCGGAAAAGCTGAAAGTGCGGGCGGGCTGCAGCTTCGCCCGCAGTTACCTCGCCGACCATCCGGAGTTTGCAGACATCACCGGATAGTGCATCCCATTACCCGAAGCGTGGGCCTTTAATGGACCCACGCTCCAGTGTCAGCGATCTCAAACGATCTTGATCGACATATCTGGCAAGCCCTCCAGCTTGCAGAGCAGCACGTCGCCCTTCACCACCGGTCCGACGTTCTCAGGCGTACCGGAATAAATGATGTCGCCGGCCTTCAGTTCGAAAGCCTCCGACAGCTTGGCGATCTGTTCGGCCACGCTCCAGATCATCTTGTCGAGATTCGAGTTCTGCCGCACCGTGCCGTTGACCGCGAGCGAAATCACGCCCTTGGTGAAATGTCCGGTCTTGGCCACCGGGTGGATCGGTCCGAGCACGGCGGCATGGTCGAAACTCTTGCCGATTTCCCACGGCTTTTTCATGCCGGCCATCTGGTTCTGTAGATCGCGGCGGGTCATGTCGAGGCCGAGCGCGTAACCGAACACATGGTCCAAAGCCTTGTCCGGCGAAATGTTGGTACCGCCAGATTTCAAGGCTGCAACCAGCTCCACCTCATGGTGATAGTTCTGGGTCAGCGATGGATAAGGATGGTCGGCAACCTTGCCGACCGGCACGTTCTGGATCGCATCCGTCGGCTTCTGGAAGAAGAACGGCGGCTCGCGGTTCGGATCGGAGCCGCGTTCGATCGCGTGGGCAGCGTAGTTGCGGCCGATGCAATAGATGCGGCGGACCGGAAAGACCTCGCTCTGGCCGACGATCGGGATTGTCACCGTTGCAACCTCGAACACTGGCTTGGCACCGCCCTGCGCCATCGCGGGACTGGTTTGGGTTGCCGCGCCTGCTACTGCGGCGGCACCAGCTGCAAGAATGGTTCGTCGGTCGATAGTCGTCATGGTCGTTTTCCCCTGGCCATTGTTGTGTTCATTGCGCGATGCAACCGACACCGCGGTGATAAAATTGGTATTCGCAATTTCAAGGTCGGGCAACAAAGAGACTTCAGCAGTTCAAACACCATCCCGTTACGCCCGCTGCGCTGCAGCAGACCGGCACAAAAAAGCCCGCCCCAAAGGGCGGGCTTTGACTATGCCGCTATATAGCAAAGAGCTTAGCGTTTGATGTCGGCCGGCAGCTTACCGCCATTGGCGGCCAGCTTGTTCATCACCTGCTTGTGCAGCCAGATGTTCATCGAGGCCGAGTTGTTGGTATCGCCGGTGTAGTTCAATTCCTTCGCCAGTTGCTTGCGCGCGGCAAGGCTGGAATTGATATCCAGCGCCTTCATCAGATCCACGATCGAGGTGCGCCATTCGAGCTTCTCGCCTTTTGCGGCGACCGCCTTGTCGAGGATCGGTGCCACATCGACGGTCTGCGCCGGAGCGGCGCCACCCCCTGCCGCCGACCCTGCGGCCGCTCCCGCGCCGCCGGCAGGCTCAACCGCGTTGGCAGCCGTGGTGCCGAAAATTGCGCCGATGATCTTGCTGAAAATGCTCATGGTTGGACTCCCAAATTAACTGAGGGCAAAGTGGAGGGTCGAGAGACGCCGCGAGACCGCGACGCCATGCCAGAGCGGTCGTTAGTCTAGACAGGCCAACCCGCCCTTGCCAATGCACCAGTATTGCAGCGCCGCATGGCAGAACGATGAAGCCACGCGCTTATCCCGCAGTGGTAGGCGATCTGTCGGACGATTCTCCGGAACCGAATACCGGGGCAACCGTTGAGAAGATTGGGGTTAATTCTTGTCGCCATGCCACACAAGCTCACCCAACCGTGAGTTCAACGGGCTGCAAACAGGATTAGGCTTTTCCAGCAGCGGTTCGTCGATCACGTCGCGTCCGTGAACGTGTTGTGCAGCGACTCCCGCCGATCGAACGGAGACCTGAGCATGTCGAGCGCACAATACTCCAGCCATCCTGTTCCATTACCCGTTCCCTCTACAGCTCCAATCTTCCGCCATATCGGCTTTGCCGACCTCGCCGACTCCCTGCGCAAAGGCTGGGACGATTTCCAGGCCATTCCCACACATGCGGTTCTATTGACGCTGATCTATCCCGTGCTGGGTCTGGTTCTGGCGCGGTTGGTGCTCGGATATTCAGTGCTGCCGTTGCTGTTTCCGCTGGCCGCGGGCTTTGCCCTGCTCGGCCCGTTCGCAGCTCTCGGTCTTTATGATCTGAGCCGGCGCCGCGAGTCCGGAGAAAGCCCGACGGCGTGGGATGTGCTGGACGTGCTGCATTCACCATCCATGGGCGCCATGCTCGCGCTCGGCGGCATCTTGATGGTGCTGTTCGCGGTGTGGGTAGCGACGGCGCAGGCCGTCTATGTCGCGACCTTCGGCTATGAGCCGGCTGCAACTATCTCCGACTTCGTCAGCGTTGTGTTCTCGACCGCGCAAGGATGGAAGCTGATCATGCTGGGCTGCGGCGTCGGATTCCTGTTCGCGGTGGTGGCTCTCTGCATCAGTGCAGTGTCGTTTCCCCTGATGCTGGACCGGCATGCCAGCGCGCCGGAAGCCATGCTGGTATCGTTCAAGGTGGTGATGCAAAATCCGGTGACCATGGCGGCATGGGGCCTGATCGTCGCGGCTCTGCTACTGCTCGGCTCGCTGCCGTTCTTCCTCGGTCTTGCCGTTGTCGTCCCGGTGCTCGGGCATGCGACATGGCATCTCTATCGCAAGGCGCTGGAGCCTGCGGTGACGCCCTATCATGCGCCACCGCGCGCACCGAAACCGCGGCGCTATGCGGCGGATTTTCCGGTCAGCCTGTTCTCCTGGGCGCGCAGAGAACGCTAGCTGCAACCGCCTTAGCACTCAGATAAAAAAACGCGCTCCGCCACGCGGAGCGCGTTTTGTTTTCCTGCGCCGCGACCAGGCAGCGTCAGTGCTTGTGCGTGGATGTTGCGCCAAGTGCGTTGACCATGAAGACAACTTCCAGCGGCCCGGCTTTCTCGAAAGCCAGCGTCGCCTTCACGGTCTCGCCCTGTTTCAGCGGCCGTTTCAGATTCATGAACATCATGTGCAGGCCGCCGGGAGCGAGTTCGACGCTCTCGCCCGGCTTGATCACAATGTCTCCGGTAACCGGCCGCATCTTCATGACGCCGCCCGTCATTGTCATCTCATGGATTTCGACATGACCGGCGATCGAGGAATCCGCCTTGAGCAGACGCTCCGCCGTGGTGCCGTGATTGACGATCTTGAGATAGCCGCCGGCGACCTTGGCGCCGCCCGGAGTGGCGCGGGTCCACGGCGCGGTCACTGTGACGTCACCGGCCCTGAACGTGGTGGCATCGGGTGCGCTTTGGGACGCGGCCGCGGTATGGCCGGCGTGGTCGGGCGGGCCGGCATAGGCCCCGGACGAAAAAACAATGCCAGCAGCAATACCGGCAATGGCGAGCGCGCGCCGAACGAAAAGAAGATGGGTAATCATGATTGGCCTCAGGCTGAGAGTGATGACGATAGAAGTTCTCAGACCCGAGTTGGAGGCCCCCGCGCCAGCATAGTGCCCAGCTCGGATGCCCTGATAATACCGACAAGGTATTTAAACACCGGAATTGCTGTGACGGCCTGGTGAGAGGTGACCGTGAACCCTATCGGCAACGTCGCCGGTCCACTGCCGGTTGCCGTGCACATGAACAGGCAATCGGAATGGGAGCCCGAACCCTGATCTGCTGGAAGCGACTGGCCCGGTGATGCATCGGCTCCCGTCAGGGCGCAAAGATAAGCCCCCGTCTCCGTATGTAGGGCATTTGCCGCGAGAGCCTTCCCCCAAGCTCCGGTAAAGCCGTGCAGAGCCAGCGCCTGCGACAGCAAGACGGTCAGAACCAGGCGGCGAAAGAGATCACGTCTCTGCATCAGTTGGCTATGCCATCTTCTTGGGAAGCCGTCCATGTGCCTTCCGGTTGGCCAATCTACCTCGCAAGGCCACCACAAAAGTGAATATAAATTCACAAATATTACTTATGCATATTTGCTGCATGGAAAAACACACCAACATCCGGAACGGCACTGGTTGATGTGTGGCAACTATCTAACTTAACAGCATAATTTTGTTTACTATACCCCGTCTGGCGAGGCCTCCCTATACCGCATTTTAGAACAAATTGCTCAAAACCCTTTTTGCTATGCATTGCAGGTCTAGCTGCATCGCAACATAAGCGCTGGTATACCAGAAATTCGCGGCCTATAAAGCATCCAACGATCAGCGCAAAGAAAAGCTGAATCAAGACTCGAAGGAGATCACCATGTTCCTGTCATTCGTTCGCATGATCCAGAAGTTCCGTGAGTATCAGCGCCACATGGACGAGCTTTCGCAGCTCTCCGACCGCGAGCTCGCCGACATCGGCCTCGACCGTTCGGACATCCAGCGTGTAGCGGCCGGCTCGTATCAGGGCTAAGCCACTCAACAATCTCTCCGATTACGCCCGCGCAGAGCGGGCGTTGTCGTATCTGGAACCCGAAAATCCCCGATCGTCCTTTGCCTAAACGGCAGATAACGGTCGCGTAGCGTTCCATCTGGTCATTCCCACGCCGGGAAAACTCCCAAACCGGCCCATAACGCCCCCGGTTCTGATTCCATCAGACCGTAAAAGGCTTTAAGTGTGGGGCCATGATCGACACCGCATCCCACATCTCATCTCTCGTCCACGTGGTTGGCGCAGGTCTCGCCGGCTGCGAGGCCGCCTGGCAACTCGCAAACCGGGGCGTGCGCGTGGTGCTGCACGAGATGCGGCCGGTCCGGATGACCGAAGCGCACCGCACCGAGAGCCTTGCCGAACTGGTCTGCTCCAATTCATTCCGGTCGGACGATGCGGCCAACAACGCGGTCGGCCTGCTCCATGCCGAACTGCGCAAACTCAATTCGCTGATCATGCGTGCCGCGGACACTAATCAGGTCCCGGCCGGCGGCGCATTGGCGGTGGATCGCGAGGGCTTCTCCGCGACGGTGAGCCGGACGATCGCCGAACATCCGCTGATCGAGATTCAGCGCGAGGAAATTCAGGGCCTGCCGCCCGCCGAGTGGGACAATGTCATTATCGCCACGGGGCCGCTGACCTCGCCGTCGCTGGCGAATGCAATCCGCGATCTCAGCGGCGAGGATGCCCTCGCCTTTTTCGACGCCATCGCACCGATCGTGCATCGCGATTCCATCGACATGTCGATAGCCTGGTTTCAGTCGCGCTACGACAAGGTCGGTCCAGGCGGCAACGGCGCCGACTACATCAATTGCCCGATGACGCGCGAGCAATACGACGCCTTCGTCGCTGCGCTGATCGGCGGCGAGAAGACCGATTTCAAGGACTGGGAAACCAGCACTCCGTATTTCGACGGCTGCCTGCCGATCGAGGTGATGGCGGAGCGCGGACCGGAAACACTGCGGCACGGGCCGATGAAGCCCGTAGGCCTCACCAACGCACACAACCCGACCGTGAAGCCTTATGCCATTGTGCAGCTGCGGCAGGATAACAAGCTCGGCACGCTCTACAACATCGTCGGTTTCCAGACCAAGCTGAAGCATGGCGCGCAGACGCAGATCTTCCGCACCATCCCCGGGCTCGAGCATGCTGAATTCGCACGGCTTGGCGGTCTGCACCGCAACACCTTCCTCAACTCACCTAAACTGCTCGATGCACAATTACGGCTGCGCGCACAGCCGCGCCTGCGCTTCGCCGGGCAGATGACCGGTTGCGAGGGCTATGTCGAATCCGCGAGCATCGGGCTGCTCGCCGGACTGTTCGCGGCTACCGATGCCCGGCGTGCGACGATGGCTCCGCCGCCCGCCACTACGGCGCTTGGTGCCCTGCTCGGCCACATCACCGGCGGCCATATCGAGACGATCGATGCCGGGCCGCGCTCGTTCCAGCCCATGAACATCAATTTCGGCCTGTTTCCGCCGCTTGCCACGGCGCCGACGAAAAAGCCGGATGGCACGCGGCTGCGCGGCGCTGAGAAAACTGTCGCCAAGAAACAGGCTATGAGCGCCCGCGCTTTCGCCGATCTCGATCGCTGGATTGCCGATCAGGTCGACGTGCCTGCTGCAGCCTGACCGATGCCGTTGTTGCCGATGCCGATCAGGACCTGCCGATGAGCCTGCCGAAACAAGATGCGCAGGCGCTGGCCTCGAACTGGATCGAGGGCGTGCTGCTCAAGCGCGACGTTTTTTCCACCGTCGAACGTGGCCGCTTCCGCACGCAGTCCGATGAAGTTGATGCGGTATTGCGTCGGCTCGACCAGGTGCCCTGGTGGTCCTACCCGCTGGCGCGGCATCTGTTCATGCGCGAACGTCGCGCACTTGCTCTCGCCCGGGAGCTTCATGTCGGACCCGAACTGCTATGGGCGGGTGACAAGGCGCTGGTGCGCGGCTTCATCGATGGCGTCGCGCTGCATCTCGCCAAACCCTTCGATGATATCGCCTACTTCAAAAGTGCGAAGCGCGCGCTGCTGCGCCTGCATCGCCTCGGCATCTGCCATAACGATCTTGCCAAGGAGCAGAACTGGCTGCGCGGCACGGACGGCCGTGCCTATCTCACCGACTTCCAGCTTGCGGTCTGCTTCCGCAGTCGTAGCCGTCTGTTCCGTATCGCGGCGTATGAAGACTTGCGCCATATGCTCAAGCACAAGAGACGCTACGCGCCCGAGGCTCTGACGCCGAAGGAAAAGGCGGTGCTGGCCAAGAAATCCGGCTTCGCACGCATCTGGCTTGCGACCGGTAAGAAGGTCTACAAGGCGATCACCCGTGGCGTGTTCAACTTCACCGATCGTGAAGGCGGCGGCCGCCGGCTGGTCAATGATGCGCCGGTTCTCATCGATGCGCTGAAGAAGAATCCGACAGTGCGGGATGCGGCGATCGTCGCCTTTGCCGATCGCCGCGCCGGCGTCGGTCTCTATGCCTTTGTGGAAGCATCCGCCGACGTCGCCGAGAGCGATCTGCGAGCCGTGTTCGCGTCGGGGCCGAAGCCGCCCGAGCATCTGCAGATCGTGCACGCCTTGCCGCGCGACGCGGCGGGCAGCGTGAGGACCGAGATCCTGCAGCTCGTCGCCATGAATCAGGTCGACCTGATCGAGCCGTTGATGCGCAATGACACCGATCGCGCCTTCATGAAAGACATTCTCGACCAGCGCAAAAACCTGCGCGACCGCTTCAGCTTCTGAACGGCCGCGTGCGCGACGCGCGCCACAGCGTCCATAGCGTGGCAAGACGCGAGGGGCCTTCAATCGGCTTGAACGCATCGGCACCCGGCCGTGCAGCTCTCGTCAAAACACGGCGGATCAGCGCCAGACGCAGAAACGCGGCATGCGCGCCTTCCGGCACGCTCGCCAGCAGGTCGCCCGCCGAATCCAGATGCGATACACCTTCCGCACGCAACTGCTCGATCACCTCATGCAGACCGGGCGACATCGTGCCGGCGAAAATATCGGCAGTCGTAACGCCGTGCTGGTCCAGCATCTCACGCGGTAGATAAAGTTGCCCCCGGGAGGCATGCAGCGGCAACGACATGATGACATCGGCAATGCCCTGCGCGATGCCGGCATGGTGCGCGACATGGTCAGCTTCCTCTGAGGCTCCTGTGAGAATCTGCGCACTGAGCGAGAACAAGGCCGATGACGTATCGTTGCAATAAGATTCAAGTGCATCAAGCGTTGGCATCTGATCGTCATAGACGTCAAAGATATGCGCCTCGATCAGCCGCAGCAGCGCCGCGGCCGGGAGATGGTAATAGGCCATCGTCAGCATCAATTCCGCCGCAACGGGATTTCCCTCGGCGCCGTTCTGTCCGCCGCCCTCCAAGAGATCGGTCCACCACTGCAGCCGAATCTCGCCCGGCAATGGCTGGGTGATCTGGTCGCGAACACGCGAAACCTCGACATTGAACGCATAGAGCGCCAGCAGCGCGCGGCGCTTCTCTGCCGGCACGAACAGTGTCGCGGCATAACGCGGGAAATCGCGATCACGGACCAGTTCAGCGCAGAACGCGGCATCGCTACCGTTCTGCGGTTTCTCCGGCAATACACTCATGGCACGGCTATCAGCGCCGCGGCGACACGGCGCCCCTCACCCATCATAATATTGTAGGTCCGGATCGCAGGACCCGTCTGCATCGGATCGAGAACGATTCTCGCCGCACGCAACTCCTCGCGCAAGGCACGCGGGGCAATCCACACATCAAGGCCCGTGCCGATGATGAGGGTGTCGATCGACCCGGCACGAGCAAAGACCGGATCCAGTGAGGTGCGATCGATGTCTGCCGGCCGCGTCACAGGCCAAGCCCAGATGCCGTCCGGCAAGCAGAGGAGCGAGCCGCGATGCGACATCTCGGCAAAGCGGAATCCACCGTTTCCGTAAGCCTCGATCGGCGCGGCACGCGGAAGATGTGGAGATTCCGTCAAGCCGCCGCTCAAGATTGCGGCGGCTTGTCTTCACCGTGACGCGTCGCACCCACGCCGAGATAAATCAGCATCGGTGCCGCGATGAAGATCGAGGTATAGGTGCCGACCAGCACCACGCCGAACATCATGGTCGCGGTGAAGGAATGGATCGCCTTGCCGCCGAACAGCAGCAGCGCCAGTAGTGCAAGCGTCACCGTGACGTGGGTGATGATGGAGCGCGAGAGTGTCGAGTTGATCGACGCATTGAGAAGATCCTCCATCGGCATCTTCTTGTAGCGCCGCAACAGCTCGCGGATACGGTCGTAGATCACCACGGTGTCGTTGAGCGAATAACCAAGAATGGTGAGCAAGGCCGCAATACTGGTGAGGTCGAAGTCAATCTGCGTGACCGACATAAAACCGATCGTGAGCACGATGTCGTGGACGTTGGCGACCATCGCACCGAGCGCGAACTGCCACTCGAACCGGAACCAGAGGTAGATCAGGATGCCGAGGATTGCCAGCATCAGGCCGACAGTGCCGAACGCCAACAGTTCGCCGGACACACGCGGTCCAACCACCTCGACGCGGCGATATTCAACACCCTCGCCCAGCGAGGAGCGGACTTTCTGAATCGCCGCCTGCTGCGCGGCGTCGCCGCCCGGCTGCTCGGCAATGCGGATCAGCACGTTGGAAGGCCCGCCGAACTGCTGGAGCTGAACGTCGCCGAGGCCAAGGCCACCAAGCTGCGCGCGCAGCTTGCCGATATCGGCAGGACCGGATTTCTCCTGAATTTCAAGCAGCATGCCGCCCTTGAAATCGATGCCGAAATTGAGGCCGTGCACGAAATATAGCGTGATCGCGATGATCGTCAGAACCGCCGAGATCGGGAAGCTGAACCGGCGGAAGTCCATGAAATGGAACTTGGTATCGTCGGGGACGATACGCAGCGACGGAATGATGCCGTAAACGCTCAGCACCGTCAGAACGACGATGAAGACCGCAAGTCCGATGATAATCGTCTGTGTCACGACGGCAGCTTCCTCAAATCGGCACGGTTTTCGGCCGCTTCCAACGCACCCACGTCGCAACGATAAGACGGGTGACTGTGAAGGCCGTGAACACCGTAGTGATGATGCCGATTCCGAGCGTCACGGCGAAGCCGCGCACCGGGCCGGTACCAATGTAGAACAGCACCGCGGCGGCGATGAAAGTAGTGATGTTGGAATCGAGAATGGTTGCTAGCGCACGGCTGAATCCGGCATCGATCGCGGAGATCGCATTGCGGCCGCCATGCAATTCTTCACGTATGCGCTCATAGATCAGCACGTTGGAGTCCACCGCGATGCCAACCGTGAGAACGATGCCGGCGATGCCGGGCAGTGTCAGTGTCGCATTGAGCAGCGACAGGACGCCGAAGATCATCGCGACGTTGACCGCAACCGCGATGTTGGCGAACAGGCCGAACAGCCGGTAGGTCAGCGTCATGAACACAATGACCAGCACCGAACCGACATAGGAAGCCAGCTCGCCCGCTGCGATCGAATCCTGGCCGAGGCCCGGACCGACCGTGCGCTCCTCGATGATGGTCAGCGGCGCCGGCAACGCACCGGCGCGCAGCAGGATCGCGAGATCGTTGGCCTGCTGCACGGTGAAATTGCCGGAAATCTGACCCGAGCCGCCAGTGATCGGCTCCTGGATCACAGGCGCGGAAATCACTTCATTGTCGAGGATGATGGCAAAAGGCTGCTTGACGTTTTCGGTGGTGGCGATCGCAAATTTGCGTGCGCCCGATGTATTGAACTTGAACGAGACGATCGGCTGGCCATTGCGCTGGTCGAAGCCGGGTTGCGCGTCGGTCAGATCGGCGCCGGACACCAGCACCTGCTTCTTCACCACGTAAGGCGCGTGTGGCGCCTCGATACCGCGCAGCACTTCGGAATCCGACGGCACCCGGCCCTGCTGGGCGTCTTCGGGGGATACCGAGGTATCCACCATGCGGAAATCCATCTTCGCGGTCTTGCCGAGGATTTCCTTCAGCCGTGTCGGGTCCTGCAGACCCGGTACCTGCACCAGCACACGGTCGAGACCCTGCCGCTGGATCAATGGCTCGACGGTACCGAGTTCGTTAACGCGCTTTTCGATGATCTGGATCGACTGCTCGACCGCCTGACGGAGGCGATCATTGATCGCCGCCTGCGGCACGCTCAGCCGGATCAGACCGCCGCCCGCATCGGAGACTTCGACACTGCGCTGGCCGCTGCTGCCGAGCAGGCCACCGAGCGGCTGCGACAATTCACGCAGCTTGGAGAACGCCGTCGCCTGATCGGCTTCCTTGACCCGAACCTCGACATTGTCGCCCTTCACGCCAAGGCCGGTGTAGCCGATCTTGGCGTCACGCAGGGTACGGCGAACATCGTCGCGAACCTGATCGAGCTTGTCTTTCTTGACCGAGTTGGCGTCCACCTCGAGCAGGATGTGCGAACCGCCCTGCAGGTCGAGGCCAAGCACCAGGCGGCGTTGCGCCCAGGCCGGCCATGTCTTGACGGTCGCTTCGGAGAAGAAGTTCGGAACGGCGCACAGACACACCACGAGCGCGGTGAGAATGACCGCGAGCGCTTTCCAGCGGGTGAAATACAGCATCGAGAATACCCGTCAGGTCGGTTGAGGTGCTGCGCCGGCGAACATCAGCTCGCGGCGTCTTCCTTGGCAGGCTCACCCTTGGTCCGGACGCCCGTAATCATCTGCCGCATCTGGCGGATCTTCACGCCATCGGAAATTTCCATCTCAACCTGATCGTCGTCCACAACCTTGGTGACTTTGCCAACCAGACCGCCATTGGTGATGATGGTGTCGCCACGGCGGATATTTTTCACCATCTCAGCGTGTGACTTCACCTTCTTCTGCTGCGGGCGCAGGATCAGGAAATACATGATCACGAAAATCATCGCGAACGGCAGCAGCGACATCAGCATGGAGTTGGCGTCGCCGCCCGCGGCGGCCTGGGCGTAGGCAGGAGAAATGAACATCAGCACGATCCTTAAAGAGGGTACCGCCGGCGGTGGAAAACACGCCGGCGGCAAGCCATTTGGGACGAATTTGCGCGGACTATAGCGGCCAGCGCCCCAATTGCAACGCCGCCCAGCCCCCCGTTTTCAACGACTTGCCGGCCGCCTCATGCCTCGCATAGGGTGCCCTCCAACGAAGTGGAACGAAGCCAGCCCATGCCTAAAAAAGCCCGGAAAACGCCTTCCCGCGCCCCCTCCAAGCCCGCCTCCCGAAAAATTCAGAAGCCCGCGACAAAACGCACCAATCTGCCCAAGAACGGCGTCGAGGAGCGTATCGCGCGGGCGCTCGAGGCGATTGCGGCCGGGCTGCCGGGCACGACCGAAAAACCGTCAACTCCCGATTCCCTGAAAACGGCCGAGGCCTTCATCTGGCAGCCCAACGGCCACCTCGCGCCGGTGCCGCGGGTCAGCCGGGTTGATCTCGGCCTGCTCAAGGGTGTCGACCGGATGCGGGACATCCTGATCGAGAACACCGAGCGATTCGCCAAGGGTCTGCCTGCCAACAACGCGCTGCTCTGGGGCGCGCGCGGCATGGGTAAGTCGTCGCTGGTCAAGGCCGCCCACGCCACCGTTAACGCCATGGTTAAGGGCCGGCTGAAGCTGATCGAGATTCATCGCGAGGATATCGAGACCCTGCCGACCCTGATGGCGCTGCTCCGCCAATCGGATTTCCACATCATCGTATTCTGCGACGATCTGTCGTTCGACGGCAACGACGCCTCCTACAAATCGCTCAAGGCGGTGCTCGAAGGCGGCATCGAGGGCCGGCCTGACAACGTCATCCTTTATGCGACCTCCAACCGCCGCCATCTGCTTGCGCGCGAGATGATCGAAAACGAACGCTCGACCTCGATCAATCCCGGTGAAGCCGTCGAGGAAAAGGTCTCGCTATCGGATCGCTTCGGCCTGTGGCTCGGCTTCCACAAATGCAGCCAGGACGAATATCTCGAGATGGTCAGGGGCTACTGCCGGCATTTCGGCGTACCGATCTCCGACGACGATCTCGAGCGTGAGGCACTGGAATGGGCCACCACGCGCGGCTCGCGCTCGGGCCGCGTCGCCTGGCAGTTCACGCAGGAACTCGCCGGCCGCCTCGGAGTCAGGCTCGGCGGAAAATAAAAGCGTCAGAGCACGCTGCCATAAGTGGCGAGCACCTGCCCCATCGGGATGCAGCTGCGCTGGCGGGCGCGGCCATGGATCGCTCCCCTCACCCGCATCACCATACCGGCAGGGCATGCCTCGGTCTTGACCAGAACCGAAACATACGGCGCCAGCACCAAAGGCTCGCGTTTAAGGAAGGGATCAGCCCACGCTGGGGTGGGCAACATTGCCACTAAAATCAGCAAAGCCAGAATACGCATGGCAATTTTCTCGGATCAAACCGGCGGAACAATCTGGTTCAGCAAAACTCGTTCCATCGCGGTCTGAATAATCCGAAACGATGACAGTCTGACGATCCTCCGCTGGCGCGGCCCCCAAGTGCCAACCAAGAATGCAAGAGGCGGCCGCCATCTGCTGCGGCGCAATGTGACGGATAGCCGGCATAAAAAATGCCCGGAGCATGTCCGGGCATTTCTCGGTGATATCGCTTGAAGAGACCGTCGCCTCATCATGCTCCGTTGAGAAATTGAAGCGGATCAACGGGTGACGATCCCTTGCGGATCTCAAAGTGAAGCTGCGGCGAACCCACTTCTCCCGACTGACCCGATTTGGCAATCACTTGGCCGCGCTTGATCGTATCGCCGCGCTTCACCATCAGCTCACTCGCGTGGGCATACGCGGTGACAAAACCGTTGGAGTGCCGCACCAGGATGAGATTGCCGTAACCCTTCAGCTCGTTTCCGGAATAGGCAACCACGCCATCTTCCGCGGCCTTCACCGGTGTGCCTTCCGGAACGGCGACGTTGATGCCGTCATTCTGTTTGCCATTGGCTTTCGCGCCGTATGCCGTGATCACGCGTCCACGCACCGGCCAGCGGAAGGTCGGCAACGCGTTGGTCGCTTCAGCCGCCTTCACGGGGGACTGTGTTGCCTCGATTTCCTTGGTCTCGGTAGCAAGCCGAGCCTTTTCCTTCTGAACCGGCTCGACGGCTGCAGTCATAACAGGCTTAGCGGGCGCCGGTGCAATTGCAGGTGCCGCGGCGACGGCCGGTGCCGCAGGCGCAGCCATGCCGGACGACGCGGGAACGTTGACCTTGCTGCCGAGCTTGAGCTGCGCATTCACCGGCAGGTTATTGGCGCGAGCAAGCTGCGCGACGTTGATTTGATTACGCCGAGCGATGCTGTTGAGCGTGTCGCCTCGATTGACCACGTGCACGCTCGCCGGCATTCCGGCGGCCGACCTGGTCGAGGGTGCGGCGGACAAAGCCGGAGGTTGAATGTGGGCGGCTGCGGCCTGCTGCCGCGGAATGATCAGACTCTGGCCGGGCGAGAGCGCGCGCGGACCGTGATAGCCATTGGCCTGCAGGATGGCGGAGGCCGGCACGTTGTAGCGACGCGAGATGATTTCAAGCGTGTCGCTGGTGCCGACAATGATCTTGGTGCCACCCTCACGGGTCCAGCCTGACGGCGCTGCAGCGACCGAACGCGGCGGAACACTTGCCGTGGTTTCGATTGGCCGCGCAGGTGGTGCGTAGGATGACATGCCGTGACCGCCGCCGGACATCGCCGGCTGGCTGGGCTGAGACAGCGGCGCAGAGACAATCGGCGTCGAAGCCGGCCGGGCATACTGCGGCAGTTCCCTGCCCTGATAGTGCCCATGCGGAACGGAGCCCGTGGCCTCCGGGGCGCCGCGCGATACGAAGGGGTTTGAGAAGTTATCCGAGGAGAAGCGGGTCGATGTATCGGCGCTGCAACCACCGAAAGCCACCGAAACCAGCGCCAGAACCGCCACATGCGGGGCACGGCGCAAGCCAAAATCGACAAAACGGGACATGGTTACTCACACGATACGCAACTGGCACTGATTTGAGTAAACACGTCCCTAGTAAATAACCCTTTAAACGCACGGCCATGCCCTTGAAGAACCGGGATAAGCCGGTCTCGGCCGCCGTCACAGTTCCTTCGCGACGCCAGGCAGCGCCGGCACGAACCGCACCTCCAAAAGCTCGTCCTGCTCGAAGTCATCCGGGGTCCGTCGCAGCCGGACCAGGGTCTGGGCGGCATCCTGCGGACCGACCGGCGCGATCAGAGCGCCCTCTGGCTCAAGCAACTCCTTCAACCGATCGGGGATGGCCCCAATCGCCGCGGTAACAAGGATGCGGTCGAATGTGCCGCAGGCCGACGGAATATCGAAGCCGTCGCCCACAATCACTTCGACATTCCTGCAGCTGATGCGGGCAAGGCGCTTGCGCGCTGCTTCCGCCAGCGTACGAAACCGCTCGATGGTCACCACATCCCTGCAGAGCCGCGACAGAATCGCGGCCTGGTAACCCGAGCCGGCCCCGATCTCGAGGACCCGGTCGGTCGGGCGAAGCCGCAACTGCTCGGTCATATAGGCAACGACAAACGGCTGACTGATGGTCTGGCCGCAGGCAATGCCGAGCGCCGTGTCCCGATAGGCCACCTCGCGATCCGCCGGATCAACGAACATTTCGCGAGGCACTTCGTCCATCGCCCGCAAAACAGCCTGATCGCTGACGCCTCGCCGCCGCAATCCAAGCTGGAAACTCATCTTGGCGGGGGGCTGAGACGGCGGATACGATATCAAGGGGCGACTCAATGTTCGGGAAAAGCAGGATTTTCGCCAGCTAAGAGCGTTTGAAAGCAGCGCGTCAACATTGACCCAGCCGAGTCCGGAACAGGTGACGAACGAGCCAATTCAGCCTAGACTGCGCCCCCGGGAACAGATACCGGCACCAAGCGGGGACTGAATGACAGACGCGGGCAAGGCCGGACGAGGCGTCCGTTCGGTTTTTCTGGTCGAAGATGAAGTCATGATTCGGATGATGGTATCCGACATGCTGGAAGAACTCGGCTACCACGTCGCCGCCGAAGCGGGTGACATTGATGAAGCCGTGCGACTTGTCCAGTGTACCGATTTCGACATCGCCATTCTCGACGTCAACGTCAACGGCAAGGTGATTTCGCCGGTGGCGGAAGCCGTGCAATTGCGCAAGCGCCCCTTTGTCTTCGCGACCGGCTATGGCGTGCAGGGTCTGCCGGAGAAATTCCGCGACCGTCCGGCGCTGCAGAAGCCGTTCCAGATGGATACACTGGCGCGCATGATCGAGGACACGCTGCGCGGCGTCGTCGCCTGAACGCAGTCGCACCTGGCATCTCCTCTCACAACCGCAATTAAGGCGCGTTGAAGACGCTCGCCAGCCGCTCGGAAAACAGCATGTCGGTGCGATCAAGTCGCAGCGGCGTCACCGAGACGTAATTGCCGTCGAGCGCGGCGAGATCGGTGCCCTCGCCCGGAATGTCCGGTACCGGAAATTTCTCGAAGCCGATCCAGTAATACGGATTGCCGCGCCCATCATAGTGGCCGTCGATGCGCAGGAATCCTTGATTACGCTTGCCCTGCCGCGTCACGACAACGCCCTTCACCTCGTCAGGGGTGCAGGCCGGGAAGTTGATGTTGATCACCGTGTCGGTCGGCACGCCGATGGTCATCACCTTGCGGATCACATCGGCGCCGAAAGTACGCGCGACATCCCACATCGGCTTGTCGCGGTTTTGCGGGCCGCCGAATTCCTGCGACAGCGCGAATGACGGCAGGCCGAGGATGGTCCCTTCCAGCGCGCCGGCGATGGTGCCGGAATAGACGACATCTTCCGCAACGTTGCGGCCCTTGTTGACACCGGACAGCACGAGGTTCGGCCGCTTGTCGCCAAGCACATGCCGCGATCCCATGATGACGCAATCGGTCGGCGTGCCGCGCACCGCGAAATGGCGCGGGCCGATCTCGCGCAGGCGCAGCGGATCGTTCAGCGACAGCGAATGCGACACGCCCGACTGATCGAGTTCAGGCGCAACGATCCAGACATCTTCGGAGAGTTGGCGGGCGATCTCCTCGATGACTTTAAGGCCCGGCGCATTCACGCCATCGTCGTTGGTACAGAGAATGCGCATGTCGTTAGTTGTCCTTCGCGATAGTTTTGGCGCCGCCCATGTAAGGCTGCAGCACATCCGGCACCGCGATCGACCCATCCTCCTGCTGATAGGTTTCCATCACCGCAATCAGCGCGCGGCCGACCGCCGTGCCCGAGCCGTTCAGCGTGTGCACGAAGCGCGGCTTGTTGTCCGGCCCGCGATAACGCGCATCCATGCGCCGCGCCTGGAAATCGCCGCACACCGAGCACGACGAAATCTCGCGATACATGCCGCCATCACCCTGCCCCGGCATCCATACTTCGATGTCGTAAGTCTTTTGTGACGAAAAGCCCATGTCGCCGGTGCACAGCGTGACGACGCGGTAGTGCAGCCCGAGACGGCGCAGCACTTCCTCGGCGCAGGCCAGCATGCGCTCGTGCTCGCGCTTGCTCTCTTCCGGCGTGGTGATCGAGACCAGTTCGACCTTGGTGAACTGATGCTGGCGGATCATGCCGCGGGTGTCGCGCCCCGCTGCACCGGCTTCCGCACGAAAGCACGGCGTCAGCGCGGTGAGCCGCATCGGCAGTTGTTTTTCATCGAGAATGGATTCGCGCACCAAGTTGGTCAGCGGCACTTCGGCGGTGGGGATGAGCCAATGGCGATCCTTGTTGACCGAATAAAAAGCTTCAAACAATTTTGTGAGCTGATGCCCTGCTAGTACTTCTCCGTATGCGGATGATTCAGGTGCTATAGCCTTTCCTGACGAGAGATCATTGCCAACCTGACGCGCTCCAATGACAATTGACTCTCTTACCTTTGCCAATAACTCAAATACAAAGTTGGTGTTTATTGCGGAAAATTGATCATCAGAAAATTTTGGCAATTGCGCCGTGCCGAACATTGCATCGTCGCGCACCAAGAGCGGCGGGTTGACTTCGGTGTAACCGTGGTCAGTGGTGTGGACGTCGAGGAAGAACTGGCCGATCGCGCGCTCCAGCCGCGCAAGGCCTTTCTTGAGAACCACGAAGCGCGCGCCGGAAAGCTTCGCCGCCGCCTCGAAATCCATGAAGCCGAGTCCCTCGCCCAGCTCGACATGCTCCTTCGGCTTGAAAGCGTAGCTGCGACGATCGCCGTATTCGTGATGCACGACATTGCCGTGCTCGTCGACGCCGTCCGGCACCTCGGCAAGCGGCAGGTTCGGCACCTGCGCCAACGCGGTTTTCAACTCTTCCTCGGCGCGCTTGGCTTCGGCTTCGAGTTCCGGCAGCTTGGCCTTGAGCTCGCCGACTTCCGCCATCAGCGCATCGGCGCGCGTATTGTCCTTGGCTTTCTTCGCCTCGCCGATTTCCTTGGACGCCGCATTGCGCCTGGCCTGCGCCTGCTCGGCGGCGGCGATGGCCGTGCGCCGCTTCTCGTCGATCCCAAGCAAGCCCTTTGACACCGCCTCAAGGCCGCGGCGCCCAAGCGCCTTGTCGAAAGCTTCCGGATTGTCGCGGATCGATCTGATGTCGTGCATTTCTAAATTCCTGCGTCACGGCCGGCCAGAGGCGCGAAGCGCGCCCTAAATCCCCCGGCCATCCACGTCTTTAGTTGCCGCGTTAGAACAAGACGTGGATGCCCGGGTCAAGCCCGGGCATGACGAATCGAGAGGCATACCAGTGACGATAACCCACAGCCGGGCACTGCTGCGACAGCCCTTACGGAAACTACTCCGCCGCGGGCAATGCCGGAGGCGGGGCCGGCGGTGCCTCGGGAGGCGTCGGCGGGCTGGCAGGCGGACTGCCGGCGGCAGTCTTCTGCCTGGTGGCCTTTTTCTCCACAATACCGACGGCGATGATTGCTCCCTCGTAGAGCAGCAGCAACGGAAGCGCGAGAGAAGCCTGGCTGATCACATCGGGCGGCGTCAGCACCGCCGCAATCACGAAGGCAATGACGATGAAATAGCGCCGCTTCTCGCGCAGTTGCTTGGCGGTCAAGACTCCGATCCGCCCGAGCAGCGTCAGGATCACCGGAAGCTGGAAGGCAATACCGAACGCAAAAACCAGCGACATCATCAGCGACAGGTATTCGCCGACCTTTGGCAGCAGTGCGATCTGCGCGGTCTCATCGCCGCCGACCTGCTGCATGCCGAGCGAAAAGCGGATCAGCATCGGCAGCACGATGAAATAGACCAGCAGCGAGCCGAGCACGAAGAAGAACGGAGTCGCAATCAGATAAGGCAGGAACGCGTGGCGCTCGTGCTTGTAGAGGCCCGGCGCCACGAACTTGTAGATTTGCGTCGCCACGATCGGAAACGAGATGAAGCCCGCGCCGAACATCGCCAGCTTGAGCTGGGTGATGAAATATTCCAGCAGCGCGGTGTAGATGAATTTCGAATTTTCCGGACCGGCAACCCAGACAAACGGCCACACCAGCACGTTGTAGATCTGCTTGGCGAAGACGAAGCAGAGAATGAAAGCCAGGCCGAAACCGAGCAGCGCCTTGATCAGCCGCGAACGCAGCTCAATCAGGTGCTCCATCAACGGCGCCTTGCTGGACTCGATATCGTCGGCGCTCATGAGGCTTTAGCGTCCGGTGTTGCCGAGGGCGGTGCCGCAGGCGCGTCCGCCGGCTTCTCGACCATCAAGGCGTGAGCCTCGCCCTCGCTGAAGGTGGACGGCGCGACGGAGGCGGATGTTGCTGCCGAGGGTGCAGGCTCGCCGGAAGCGGCCGCCTGACCGGCGGGCTCATCCAGCTTCAACATGTCCTCAGCATCCTTGGTGATCGAGGTGAGAAGATTGGTCGGGTTGAGGTCCTTTGCGGCGGACGAGACATCGTCGAACTGCTTCTTGATGTCGGCCATCTCGGCCTCGCGCATCGCCTCGTTGAACTGGCCCTGGAAATCGGCGGCCATGCGGCGCGCCTTTCCCATCCATTGCCCGACCGAGCGAAGCACGCCGGGCAACTCCTTCGGGCCGATGGCAATCAGCGCCACGACGCCGATGACGACCAGTTCACTCCAGCCGATGTCGAACATGGATCATTCCGCTCAGCGAGGGCGCCCTCGCATTCGTCCGGTCAGTGCGAAGGCGAAAGCCTCGTCCGCAGCTCAGACAACCTTGCTGCCAACGTCGGAGCGCGGCGCCGTCGAAGGCGGGTTGTTGTCGATCGTGCGTACCGGCTCGGACTTCTCGGCGGTCTTGTCGTCGTCCGCCATGCCCTTCTTGAAGGCCTTGATGCCCTGCGCCACATCGCCCATCAGGTCGGAAATCTTGCCGCGCCCAAACAGCAGCAGGACGACCGCGATCACGACGATCCAGTGCCAAATGCTCATCGAACCCATACTGACGTCCTCCAACTCACTACCGGTCGCGCCGGCAATTCTGATCCGAAACTAGGGGGCGCAGGTGTCAAAAACAAGGACTTAAGCCTACCCTGCGACAGCACAACCTGACCCATTGGTCGGAGCGTTAATGGTCCACCGGCGGCGGCGGTGATTGGAAAACGCCAAGCCGCCCGCCTAATAATCAGTCCTGCCCGCTGGTTTCAGGGTCTGGAACAGGCGCCAGAGCAAGTTCGAGCTCGCCCGCCTCCAGCGGCTCCTCGTCCTCGCGCAGCGCCGGGTCGTCCGACGGCATCGGAACGCTGAAGCCGGTCGGCAGCCGGGAATCCAGCAATCCTGATCCTTTCAGTTCGTCGAGGCCCGGCAGATCACCCAGCGCCTCCAGCGAGAATTGCGACAGGAAGGCCTCGGTGGTGCCGAAGGTGAGCGGCCGCCCCGGCGTCTTGCGGCGCCCGCGTGGACGAATCCAGCCGGTCTCCAGCAACACATCGAGCGTGCCTTTGGAGGTGACGACGCCGCGGATTTCCTCGATTTCCGCCCGCGTCACCGGTTGGTGATAGGCAATGATCGCCAGAACTTCGATCGCAGCGCGCGACAGCCGGCGCGTCTCGGTGCTCTCGCGGGTCATCAGCCATGCTAGGTCGGTTGCAGTGCGGAACGTCCATTTGTTGGCGACGCGCACCAGATTGACACCGCGCATGGCGTAATCGGATTGCAACTGTTCCAGCGCCGCTTTCACATCGACGCCGTCCGGCAGGCGTTTGGCCAGCGCTGCCTGGTCGAGCGGCTCGGTGGAAGCGAACAGCATCGCTTCGAGGAGACGCAATTCCTCCGGCCGCGCAGCAGGCTCCTGCGAACGGTCTTCAACCTCGACGGGCTTCTGCGCCAGACTGGTCGACATGGCTCGGTCTCCTTCTTCCACTTACTCCACCGGAGCCTGCGGCGTTGCCGCCTGTTCCGCTGCTGCATCAGCCGTGTGTTTACGAAAATAGATCGGCGCGAACGCCTGCTTCTGATGCAAATCGATGACGCCTTCGCGCACCAGTTCGAGCGCGGAGGCAAAACTTGACGCAAACACCGTTGCCTTTTGCGACGGATCGAGCACGTAACGGGCGAGATAATCGTCGAGGCAGCCCCAGTCCTCCGCCGCTCCTACCAAACGCTCCAGCGAGGCACGCGCCTCGGCCAGCGACCACACCGTGCGCTTGGCCAGATGCACGCTCGCCAGCACACCCTGCTGGCGCTGCGTCGCATAGGCGGTCAGCAGGTCGTACAGTGTTGCGTTCCACTTCGGGTGCTTGATCTGCGCGATCGCCTCCGGCAGGCCGCGCGGGAAGATGTCGCGCTTGAGTTGCGGACGCGTCATCAACCGGTTCGCCGCCTCGCGGATCTGCTCAAGACGCCGCAGCCGGTTGGCGAGCGCGGTGGCCATGTCCTCGGCGCTCGGTCCGTCCTGTGTCGGGGGCTCCGGCAGCAACAGGCGCGATTTGAGATAGGCCAGCCACGCCGCCATCACGAGATAGTCGGCAGCAAGCTCAAGACGCAGTTTGCGGGCAGCCTCGATGAACACGAGATACTGGTTGGCCAGCGCCAGAATGGAAATCTTGGCAAGATCGACCTTCTGGTGTCGCGCCAGCGCCAGCAACAGATCGAGCGGGCCCTCATAGCCCTCGACATCGACCACCAGCGCCGGCTCGTCCTCAGCGCGCTCGGCAGGCTGCCCGGTCTCAAACGACAGAATTTCCGCGCTCATGCGTTCAGTCTTCCCGCTCGGTCGATCAGTCGATCCAGTTCGGCGCGCCCGGCATCACGGTCGAACGGCTGCGGCGGGTTGCGCGACGCCAGCGCCCGCCGCGCCCGCGCCAATGCCTCGCCGGCAAGCTCTGGGGTCCGGCTTGCGACTTCCCGCATCTCGTCCAGCTTGCCGTTACAGTGAAGCACCATGTCGCAACCTGCCGCGACGATCGCTGCCGTGCGCTCGGCGATCGATCCGCTCAGTGCGTTCATGGACACGTCATCACTCATCAACAAACCCTGGAACCCGATCGCGCCGCGAATCACATCCGCAATGATTGTCGCAGATGTCGTCGCCGGTTGGGCGGCATCGAGCGCGCTAAACACAACATGTGCGGTCATCGCCATCGGCAGGTCAGCAAGCTGGCGGAAGGCCTCGAAATCAGTCCGGGCCAGCTCCTCACGGGGCGTGTCGACCGTCGGCAACCCCATATGACTGTCCGCCGTGGCGCGACCATGGCCGGGGATATGCTTCAAAATCGGTAAAATACCACCGTCCGACAAACCATCGGTCACGGCGCGGGCGATCGCCGCCACCTTGTCGGGACTGGTGCCGTAAGCGCGGTTCCCGATCACCGCATCGGCCCCCGGAACCGGAACGTCGGCCAGCGGCAGGCAGTCTACCGTGATCCCGAGATCCGCCAGATCGGCTGCAATCAGTCGAGAACTCAGCCAGGCTGTGCGCAGGCCATCTGCCGGGTCGCCTTCATAGAGCGAGCCAAACACCGCCCCAGGCGGATAGAGCGGCCAATGCGGCGGCCCGAGCCGTTGCACCCGCCCGCCTTCCTGATCGATCAGCACCGGCGCATCGGAGCGGCCAACATTCTGGCGAAATTCCTCAACAAGTCTAGCAACTTGGGTAGGCGTATCAACATTGCGCTTGAACAGGATGAAGCCCCAGGGTCGCTGTTCGCGCAGAAAGGCCCGCTCCTCGTCGGTCAGCACAAGGCCAGAGACACCGGTAATGAAAGCGCGGATGATCATCCGGCGCGATTAGCCCGCGCACCCCCGAGGGTCAACCGAAGTCCGGAAAACGGACGTTAATTCCTTTGGACGATGCACTTTCCGCCGGCGGACTGCAGGTTCACACAGAACTGCGTCGCCTCCTCGTTGGTGCCGAATGGGCCAACCAGCGCGCGATAATAGACACCCTTGCTACCAAGATCGGCCCGCCGGACGGACGCCGAGCGCGACCCCAGGATGCCTGGATACTTGCCCTGCAGCACCCTGTAGGAGGCCAACGCATCGGCCTCGGTCTTCTGCGACGAGAGCTGGACATAGGCCCCACCGGCGGCCGGCGCGGTCGCTGATGGGTTGACCGACGCCACGCGAGCGCGCGGCGCGGGCTGATTTACCGGCGCGTCATGGGTTTGCGGCGTCAACGCGATCGGCGCGCTGGCTGCGGCCGGCGCGGTCCTCGGCGCTGCCGCCTGACGGGCCGCCTGCGATGCAGCGGTAGACACCACGACGTCAGGTTGATCCGGGCGAATGCTCAGGGTGCGGATCTTCCGCGGCTCCTCGCCACTGAGAGTACCGTTCGCAACGCCCGGGCCGGTCGGCCGGGTGGCCGGAGACACGGCAGCGGTGGTCGGCGGTGATGCGTTCTGGGTCAGCGGCGGGAACACCACGCGCGGACCGGCCTGGCTGCTGACGTCGACGGGCTGCTCCTCGCGCGAGACCATGCGCTCGCCGGCCTTCTCACCGACGCGATCGTAGATCTGCTTGCTCTCGCCCGAGGGGCTGTTCGCCGGCACGATCTTGGTCGGTCCGGCATCGGCCTTGATGATCGGCGGCTCACCGCTGCGCGGCGATCCGACGAATGAGCGATAGGCATAGGCGCCGACAGTGCCGAGCACGGCGAGCGCCAACACCGCGGCAACAGTCATCATCCCGCCGCGGCGGGACTTTGCGGGAGGCTCGTCAGCGTAGCCGTCATCCACATAACCGTCGGCGGCATAGCGCGGATCGTCGGTATAAGGTGGGTCTGGATACTGATCGGCCGGATGCTGCCCGTACAGCACATCGTCATAACGCGCGCTGGAGTCATAGCCCGCGTTCGTGTCGTAGCGTTCTTGGTCGAAGCGCTGCGGCGCGGCATAGGCGTCGTTATACTGCGTCGACTGATCGTAACGGGGAGGAAATGCCGGGTCCGGCCGTTCAAAACCAGCAGAGCGCGTGTCGTAACGATCCTGCTGCCCGTAATCCGGCTCGCCATGCTGCGCGGCCTGACGATGGCGCATCCAGGCCGGCGGGCCGGGCGGCGGCTCGTCCGCGAGGGATTCGCTACTCGTCTCGCCGGCGTAACGCGGCGGCTGCGCAGGCGCAGCACGCTGCGGCGCACTCTTGTGCTCAAGGCCAAAATTGGAAAACGGATCGGTCTGCCCGATTAACCGTGCAAGCTCGGCAAGCGGATCGTTTTCTTCCGGCGACGGCACATTGCGTGCGCCGCGCCCGTAATTATCGTCCGCCGCATAAGGCCTGTCGCGATATCGATCTGCCATGTGTCTTGCATCCCCTTCGGGAACGGGCGCTCGACATCCTATCGAAACAACCGCTGCTCGCAGCCGCCGCGTCTCCCCACGCAGACAGCTAATCCCCTATCGCATCTCGTCCGGAGCATGCACACCAAGAACGGCGAGGCCGGATCCCAGAACCGAGACGACGCCCTGAACCAATGCCAGACGCGCAATGGTAATTTCTGCATCATTCTGGATAATGAAGCGTAAATGAGGCAGGTCGCGCCCCTTGGTCCAGAGCGCGTGGAATTCGCTAGCCAGATCATAGAGATAAAACGCGATCCGGTGCGGCTCGTGGGCCAGAGCTGCCGCTTCCAGCATGCGCGGATAGAGCGCCAGCTGCCGGATCAACGACAGTTCAACGGGATCATTGAGTCGTTCCACCGCGGCCTGCCGCAGGAAAGCGATCCGCGCACCCGCCTCTTCCGGCAACGATGGAACCACCTCGCGGGCATTTCTGAAGATCGAATGGCCGCGCGCGTGGCCGTACTGAACGTAGAAGACCGGATTGTCCTTCGACTGCTCCAGTACCTTGGCAAGGTCGAAATCCAGCACCGCATCATTCTTGCGGAACAGCATCATGAAGCGGACCGCGTCGGAGCCGACCTCATCCACCACTTCACGCAGCGTGACGAAATCGCCGGAGCGCTTCGACATTTTCACCGGCTCGCCATTGCGCAGCAGTTTGACGAGTTGCACGATCTTGACGTCGAGTTCGCCCTCGCCGCCGGTCACGGCCTTGATCGCCGCCTGCACGCGCTTGATGTAGCCGCCGTGATCGGCGCCCCACACATCGACCATATTGCGGAAGCCGCGGTCAAACTTGGTCTTATGATAGGCGATGTCGGAGGCGAAGTAGGTGTAGGAGCCGTCCGATTTCTTCAGCGGCCGGTCCACATCGTCGCCGAAGGCAGTGGCGCGGAACAGCGTCTGCTCGCGATCCTCATAGTCCTCGACCGGCGCGCCTTTCGGGGGCGGCAGACGTCCCTCATAGACATCGCCCTTGGCGCGCAGTCCGGCAATGGTGGCGCCGACCCGATCCTCACCGGTGGTCAGCGAGCGTTCGGAGAAAAACACATCGTGCCGGATGTTGAGCGCGGCAAGATCGCCCTTGATCATATCCATCATCATCGCGATGGCCTTGGCACGCACGACCGGAAGCCATTCAACCTCCTGCTGCTTCAGTAGTTTGTCACCATGCTCCCTGGCCAGCGCCTCACCCACCGGCTTGAGATAGTCGCCGGGATAGAGGCCTTCCGGGATTTCGCCAACCGCCTCGCCGAATGCCTCGCGGTAACGCAGGAACGCCGAGCGCGCCAGCACATCGACCTGCGCGCCGGCGTCGTTGATGTAGTATTCGCGCGTCACGTCATAGCCCGCGAACGCCAGCAGGCTCGCCAGCGCATCGCCGAACACCGCGCCGCGGCAATGACCGACATGCATCGGCCCGGTCGGATTGGCGGACACGTATTCGACGTTGACCTTCTCACCCGCACCGATCGTCACGCGGCCATAAGCGTCGGTATCGCGCAGCACAGCCCGCAGCGCGTTCGCCCACGCCACCGGCTTGAGCACCAGATTGATGAAGCCCGGCCCCGCGACATCGACACGGGCCACCAGGTCATCTGCGCGCAGTTTGGTGGCGATAGCCTCGGCCAGATCGCGCGGCTTGGCCTTGGCGTCCTTCGCCAGCACCATGGCGGCGTTGGTCGCCATATCGCCATGGCTGGGATCGCGCGGCAATTCCACCACCACGCGCGACAGGTCGGCGGCCTTGGGCAAGGTGCCCTCATCCATCAGTGCGCGACACGCGGTACTGACCCGCGCTAGCATTTCCGCAAAAAGGTGCAGGGACGGAGTGCTTGGAACTGTCGACATTGGGTGCCTTGAGAGGGGTGCCGGAGCGGTCCGGTTGGGTCGCCGCCTAACGCAAATCCGGGGTCGAGTCAAAGAGCCGCGAGTGCTCGATCATGGCGTAACCGTCGGTCATGCCGGCGATGAAGTTGCCGATCCGCCGCACCCGGTCGGCCTCGGTGTCTTCGCCCTCCTGCGGCCCCCATTCGGGCGGCAGATCGCCTGGCCGCTTGCGATACCGGGTAAACAGATCGGTGACGATGGTCTCGGCGTCCCGCATCACCCGCATCACTCGCTCGTGGCGATACATGCGCTCCCAGAGGAACGACTTGATGGCGGCCTCCGCCTCTGCCGCCTCCAGAGGCAACGCGGCCAGGGCATGATCCAGGTGGCGGACGTCGTCGGCGGACCGGGGTTTTGCCTGGGCCACGCGGCGTTCGGTTTCCTGGCACACCTCCTCGATCCAGTGCGAGATCAGCTCCCGGATCAGTTCCGCGGTCCGTCGTGCATCTTCGAGCCCGGGATAACGGTCGGAGATACGCCGGTTCACCGCGGCGATCAGCGGCACGACATTTAAATCGTCGCGGGTGAACAGGCCAGCGCGCAGGCCATCATCGATGTCGTGGGTGTTGTAGGCGATGTCGTCAGAAATCGCGGCGACCTGCGCCTCCAGCGATGCGAAGGTCGACAAGTCGAGATCGTGCTGCGCCACGTAGCTGGAAATTCCGACTGGAACGCCCTGCTCTACATAGCGGGCAGTCGGATGGCCCGCGGCATCAGTGAGCGGGCCGTTGTGCTTGACGATGCCTTCAAGCGTTTCCCACGTCAGGTTGAGCCCGTCGAATTCCGGATAGCGCCGCTCCAGTTGCGTCACCACCCGAAGCGACTGGGCATTGTGGTCGAAGCCGCCGAACTCCTGCAGGCAGCGGTCGAGTGCCCGCTCGCCGGCATGACCGAACGGCGGATGTCCAAGGTCATGCGCCAGCGCAAGCGCCTCTGTCAGATCCTCGTCGAGACCGAGCCGCCGCGCCAAGGAGCGGGCGATCTGCGCCACCTCGAGCGAGTGGCTGAGGCGGGTGCGGTAATGGTCGCCCTCATGGAAGACAAAGACCTGGGTCTTGTGCTTCAGCCTTCGGAAGGCGGTGGAATGGATGACGCGGTCGCAGTCACGCCGGAAGTCGCTGCGATAGGGGCTGCGCGGCTCAGGGAAGCGGCGGCCACGGCTGCGGCCAGGATCGCAGCCGTAGGGCACAAGCGGCGCCGCCATTCCAACCGACATCTGGATTCAATCCTTTTAGGCGTTTGATTCTGATCAAATCAGTACTTAACTATGCCGACGCGGGCGCTCAAACCCGAACTCGGTACGGAGGCCATCCATGACCACATCCGACACGCTTGCAAGTGTCACAATCTCGGAGCGGGCTGCCCGGCGGATCGGAGAAATCCTGAAAAGCGAGGGCGATGGCGCCAAGCTGCGGATCAGCGTCGAGGGCGGCGGCTGTTCCGGCTTCCAGTACAAATTCGACGTCGATCATGCCCAGACCGAGGACGACATTGTGATCGCGCGCGACAGCGCAGTGGTGCTGGTCGATTCCGCATCGGCGCCCTTCCTTGCCGGCTCGGAGGTCGATTTCGTCGACGACCTGATCGGCGCGTCGTTCCGCGTGGTCAATCCGAACGCCACCGCCTCCTGCGGCTGCGGCACCAGCTTCTCGATCTAGGGTCTTTCGACTTAGACTTTTGATTGAACGCGTTTTCGAGCGAACCGGTGCCCGCTTCGCTCGAAAATGCTCTGGGTCCCCTGCTTTTGCGAGGTGCGGGCTTGACCCGCGCAGGCGGCGAGAGAACAAGGTCTCGATGATGAGCCGCGGCCAAGTCTGGCGGCGATACCGGATGACCAAGCCATGCGCATCGCCACCTGGAACGTGAACTCGGTCCGCCAGCGGCTCGACCACCTGCTGACATGGCTGCAGGAGCGCCAGCCCGATATCGTCTGCCTGCAGGAAATCAAATGCCTCGACGAGGCATTTCCGCGCGAGCCGATCGAAGCGCTCGGCTACAACGTCGTTACCCACGGCCAGAAGACCTTCAACGGCGTCGCGCTGCTGTCAAAATACCCGTTCGATGAAACCCGCCCTCGCCTTCATGGCGACCCGGACGACGATCACGCACGCTTTCTGGAAGGCGTGGTCTCGCACCGCTCCGGCACCTTCCGCATCGCCTGCCTCTATTTGCCGAACGGCAATCCGATCAATACCGAGAAGTACCCCTACAAGCTGAAATGGATGGACCGGTTGCGCGCGTATTCGCAGGAGCGGCTCGCGATGGAAGAGCCGTTCGTGCTCGCCGGTGATTTCAACGTCATCCCGACGCCTGATGACGTCTACAATCCACAAGCCTGGCTGAACGACGCGCTATTCCTGCCGCAGACCCGCCAGCGTTTTCAGAGCCTGCTCAATCTGGGGCTGACCGACGCCTTCCGCGCCGTGTCCGACAAACCGCATCAATATACGTTCTGGGATTATCAGGCTGGCGCCTGGCCTAAAAACAACGGCATCCGGATCGATCACCTGCTGCTGTCGCCGCAGGCCAGCGATTGCCTTGTCAATGTCGGTATCGACCGCCATGTCCGTGGATGGGAAAAGGCGTCGGATCACGTCCCGGTCTGGGCCGATCTCGATTTCGTCTGAAACAGCGGTCTCAACGGCCGCGAGGGTTCAATCCTTGCGACCCTGCACCCAACGCTGCAACATCTGCAACGCCATCGCGCGGTCGTCCTCGGACGCCTTGGCCATCGCGGTGTTGTAGCTGTCGTGAATCCAGGTCTCTTCCGGACTCGCGCTTTCCTGCGCCAGCGTCAGCCACATCAGGCCGCGTGCGGCCTGGCGCTGCAGATGATCGCCGTTGAACAGCATCTTGCCAAGCAAAGCCTGCGCCTGGTGCTGCCCCTTCTGCGCGGCAAGACCGAGCCAGCGCACGCCGTATTTGGTGTCGCGCGACGTGCCGACGCCATTGAGATACATCCGCGCGAGGTTGTACTGCGCCTCGGCATTGCCGAAATAGGACGCGGCATAAGAGAACATCTCGCGCGCCCGCTCGGGATCGGCCTTGATCCGGGTATTGGCGATGCCCGCCGAATAATAACGGCCGAGCGCGACGAACGCGTTGGCAACGATCGAGGCCTGCGGCGCCGAGGGGCTGTCCTCGGCGTGCTGGTTGGCGATCTTGCTGAAATACTCGAAGGCGCGAAGGTCGTCGCGCGGAACATTGACGCCGGTGGCGTACATGCGTCCGAGCTTCCACTGTGCGGCGGCGTGACCGTCTTCCGCAGCGTATTGCAGCGCCGTCAGCGATGCCGACTCCGGAATATTGGGAATGTTGGCCGGCGGCACGATCTTCTTGACGACGGCAACGCCGCCGGTCGGGGCGGCGACGACGGCGAGAGGTGCCGTCGCGCTCTGGGCATCCGTATCCACGGTTCCGTCGAACGCGTCAGCCGGCGCCGTCGCGAAAATCGCAACCGTTACGCACGCAGAAGCAACGATACGCCTAGATATCCGCATAACAATTTTTCTCGCCCGCGCTGCCCGGATGGGTGACGGCACCCTTGACCGCCGGTCCCACCTGCTGCGCGTATTTCCAGAGGACACCTGATCCCGCCGCGTTCTCACGCGGCTTCCAGCTCTTTTTCCGCTCCGCCAGTTCGGCGTCGGTCAATTTGACATTGAGTGTGCCGTTCACGGCATCAAGTTCGATGATGTCACCATCGCGGATCAGCCCGATCGGGCCGCCGACCGCGGCTTCAGGGCCGACATGGCCGACGCAGAAACCGCGCGTCGCACCCGAGAAACGGCCATCGGTGATGAGAGCAACCTTGGTGCCCATGCCCTGCCCGTAAAGCGCGGCAGTGGTGGCGAGCATCTCGCGCATGCCGGGGCCGCCCTTCGGACCCTCGTAGCGGATGACGAGAACTTCGCCTTCCTTGTAGGTCCGCTTGTTCACGGCCTCGAACGCATCCTCTTCGCAATCGAAGCAACGCGCGGGTCCAGTGAACTTCAAAACCGACATACCGGCGACTTTCACGATCGCACCCTCCGGCGCGAGATTCCCTTTAAGACCCACCACGCCGCCGGTCACGGTGATCGGCTTGTCGGCGGGGCGCACCACATCCTGATGCGGATTCCACTTCACGCTCTTCAGGTTCTCGGCAATCGTCCGTCCGGTGACAGTCAGGCAATCGCCGTGCATATAGCCATGATCGAGCAGCGTCTTCATCAGCAGCGGTATGCCGCCAGCCTCAAACATATCTTTGGCTACATAACGACCGCCGGGCTTCAAATCCGCGACATAAGGTGTCTTTTTGAAGATTTCAGCGACGTCGAACAGGTCGAAGTCGATACCGCACTCGTGAGCGATTGCGGGCAGATGAAGCGCGGCGTTGGTCGAGCCGCCCGACGCGGCGACCACGGCGGCGGCGTTCTCCAGCGCCTTGCGGGTCACGATGTCGCGCGGCCGGATATTCTTGGCGATCAGCTCCATCACCTTTTCACCGGCGGCGGTACAGAACGCGTCACGGATTTCGTAAGGGGCTGGCGCACCGGCGGAATAAGGCAACGCAAGGCCGATCGCCTCGGATACCGTGGCCATGGTGTTGGCGGTGAATTGTGCACCGCACGCACCGGCCGACGGACAGGCGACGCGCTCGATTTCATCGAGGTCCTCGTCGGACATGGCGCCGACCGAGTGCTTGCCGACCGCCTCGAACATATCCTGCACGGTGATCTGCTGACCGCGGAAGTTGCCGGGCAGGATTGAGCCGCCATAGATGAAGATCGACGGCACGTTGAGACGGCACATCGCCATCATCATGCCAGGCAGCGACTTGTCGCAGCCGGCCAAGCCAACCAGGGCGTCATAGGAATGCCCGCGGATGGTCAATTCCACTGAATCGGCAATGGTTTCGCGCGACGGCAGTGACGAGCGCATGCCCTCGTGGCCCATCGCGATGCCGTCGGTCACGGTGATGGTGCAGAACTCACGCGGGGTGCCGCCGCCAGCGGCAACGCCCTTCTTCACCGCCTGCGCCTGGCGCATCAGCGAGATGTTGCACGGGGCGGCCTCGTTCCAGCACGACGCAACGCCCACGAAAGGCTGGTGAATCTGCTGGGTGGAGAGACCCATGGCATAGAGGTAGGAACGATGCGGCGCGCGCGCGGGGCCTTCCGTAACGTGGCGGCTGGGCAGGCGGGATTTGATATTTGTCTTCGCGTCCATCGTGAACCCCTGCCGGCCCCCGAGAAACTTCCAAACCCCGGATAGAAGGGTTTTCCAGCATCTCCGTACGGGTTACGGCATTTCAACTACGAAGATACGATGCATGGAGGCGTGTGGCTAAATCGCGGCGCATGCAAGGGCTACGTGCGGCCAGGGTTAAATGTTCAAGAACTGTGGCGAGCCAGCAACATCCGTTGCACCCGCGCCACCATCGGACCAACAACAACGGCGGCGAGCGTCGTTCGGAGCGCCGGCTCGCGGACCGCGGCGGGCACATGAAATCAATATGAACTCAGTATTACGGCAACCTTTCCTGTAATGTTGCGAGGTGCCGCGCCCTTCGATCGGGACTGCCAGGCCCAAAGCGCGGCAAGAGCACCCTTCCGGCGTACAAGGCGGCCAGTCCGGCCGATCCGAACCCGATCGAGGGCGCGCCGGGGATCAACTCCCGGCTATCCCCGCCCCGCCGTCACCGCCCGCGGCGGACTAGCCCGGCCCGAACAGGCTCTTGGGGAGAATGGCGTGCACCGCCCAGTTGCCATCGACCACCTGCGACACGCCGAAATCGACCGCGACCGAGATCAGGGAGATCGCCTCGTCCTCGGACAGCCCGCGCGTCACCATCAGGAAGCGGCGCACCTTCCGGAAGGCATCCTTCATCGCCAGATCGAGTGACGAGGAGCGGTAGACGGCGCTCTGCGCCTTCGCGCCCAGTTCGGCGAGATAGTCCGGGTGGCTGAATCCGAACAGGATCCATTCGTTCTCGGTCTCGATTAGCGGATAAGCCAGATCGGCGAGCGGAGTTCCCGCCAGACGATCCTTCTTGTGCAGGACAATGTCGAACACGCCGGTGAGCGAGCATTCGATCGCGGTGCCGTCGAGTTCGGAGTCGCCCTGCGTCGCATGCGGATCGCCGACCGAAATCAGCGCACCGGGCACCGAGACCGGCAGGAACACCTTCGCACCTTTCGCCAGCCGCCAGTTGTCCAGATTGCCGCCGAAGTAAGCCGGCGGCACGGAATTGATCAGCCCCGCCTCGCGCGGCGCGCAGCCGATCACGCCGAAATGCGGACGCAGCGGGATGGTGACGCCATCGAGAATGTCGTGCACCTTGGTGATGGTCGCATGATCGACCAGGATGCCCGGATAATCGATGGTCGGGTGCACCCGGCCGAACGGATCGGTCTGCGGCGTCCAGCGAAAACTGTAGAGCGCCTTGGCGAATGGCGGTGCTGCGTCGAACATGCATTCGTAGATGGTCACGACCTCGCGCTGTTTCGCCTCGGTCATCAATTCCTGATAGTGCAGCCCCCACCATGCGGCAGCATTGGAGCCGAAGCAGCGCCCCGCAAAATCGGGACTGGCGCTGCGGCGAGGAACAATGTCGCGAATGCCGATCTCGACAACATCGCCGGGCATCGCGCCGGTCACGGCGATCGGCCCGGTCATGATGTGGACGCCGAAGCCCTCGCCCGCGCCGCGTCCGTAGATCGAGGCATCCATCGGACCGGCGCCGCGGCGGTCCACGGCCTTGTCGTCCCTGGTCCAGCGAAAAACGGCTTCAGCACCGGGGTCGCCCGCGATCATCTTCTCATGATCGTCGGAGGCGTGCTGCGTCAGCGTCTCGATCGTCACCGTATCGCCGGAGTTGACCACGGCGACCGGCGGCAGGTTCTGGCTGAAATAGCCCCAGTGCACCGTCTTGTCATTGGCGGGAATGTAGTGGGCCTGGCTGCCGGTCTCCATTGCCGCCGATCCTTCGGACTCGACCAGCAGCGGCGATTCCACGGCGACACTGTTTTCCGATGCGCGCGGCGGTCGGCCGCGGTGCAGGGCTTCCGCCGCGCTGCTCTCGATCTTGCGGATGTTGAGGCGATAGTCGCGCGGCGACATGCCGTATTTGTCGCGGAACACGCGGCTGAAATGCGCGGCATCGGTAAAGCCCCAACGAAACGCAATACTGGACACCGAGGTGGCATCGTCATCGGGCTTGGCGAGTTCGGCGCGGCAGCGCTCCAGTCGCCGCTCGCGGATGTAGCGCGTGAAGTTTCCGTTCGCCGACTCGAACAGCTTCTGCAGATAACGCGGCGAGACACGCTGCGCCCGCGCCACTTCGGCAAGGCTGAGATTGCTGTCGCCCAGCCGCGTTTCAATGAACTGGCAGATGCGATGCAGGATCGCGGCCTGACTCGACGAGGTGCCGCCGCCATCGTTGCGCTGGTTGAGCGTGGCGACGATCAGATCCGAAATCGCGATCTCGATGGCGGACAACTCATCGTCATCCAGCTCCTGCAGGGAATCCGAAACTGAACGCAGCAACTGCGACAGCACATGGCCGAGCCCGCTGTCGCCCGCGATCGGCAGAACCCTGAACGCCTGCGGCGGCAACATCCGCCGGCTGAAAGCAATGCTCGGCAGCCGAAGCCAGACCTGACGGAACGACCCGTCGCAAACCAGATCGAAATCCACGCCCGCCGGAAAGATCGCGAAATCACCAACCGCCAGCGCATGGGCCTGCTGATCATTCTGGAGCAGGCTTTTGCCTTCGAGATGAAGGACGACGAGCATCGCGCCATCGTCCTGACCGAGCGAGCGGAAACGCTGCGACCGCGCCGAAACAATCGAAAATGATCCGCCGAGCGGCGACAGGCGATGATGTGAATAGGCGCGCAGCTCCTCCTGGCCGGCCTCCGCGCTCAGGCCCGCGCGTTCGATCGCCGCACGCCATGCGGTCTCGCGCAAGGTGGATGGATAGTCGTCGCTTGCGAAGTGCCATGACTGCACGGCGTCTTTCTCCATCGGCAGCATTCCGAACCAGCGATTATGACAACTCTAAGCCTTTTCTCAAACCAATGATCGGGCCACGCCCGATCCGCCTCGTCGTTCAGTTCTGCGGCGTCATGCATCGCTCGCAGATCAAGCCGTTCCGGAATCCGAAAAAGGGGAAGGAAACCTGTTCCTCCCCCTGTTTCATCAGCGTGCTGCTTACGGACGGCGCAGGTCGCGCCGCACCGCCATGTGCGCACCCTTCACGCCATCCACCACCTGGGTGACGCGCAGGTCACCGGCGATGCTGCAGATCGAGTACGCTTCCTCGCGCGAGATACCCCATTTGCGCTGAAGCAGGCCGATGGTCTCGAGCACGCACTCACGGACAGCTTCATCGAGGTCCTCGCTGAAGCCATGGCAGATCCACTCGCGCGGCGTTTCCAGCACCGGGTTCTTACCCGCGCCGCCTTTGTGCAGGATGAGCTGGATGGTGGCGTTGACATGCGCCTCGATGGCCGTGCCGTTGACCTCGCCATCGCCCTCGGCGAAGTGGGTGTCGCCCGCCCAGAACAGCGCGCCCTCGCGGTGCACCGGATAGAACATGCTGGTGCCGGCGATGAACTCGCGGTTGTCGACGTTGCCGCCATGCACGCCCGGAGGCACGGTGCTGATCTTGCCGTCGGCCGCCGGGCAGACACCGGCGGTGCCGAAATGCAGACGCAGCGGAACAACTACGTTCTCCAGCGCGGGCTTGCGTTTGGTGAGGTCCACCGGCGTGATCATGCCGGGATAAGGCTTCTCCGGCGTATCGTATTCATAGGTGAATACGGCGCGGGCGAGCTGCGATTCGACATCCGCCTCATAGATGAAGACGTGTTCCTTCCTGCCGAACTCTTCGTGCAGCAGGCCCCAGCTCGCGATGAAGTTGACGCCGTATTTCAGGCGCGGCTCCATGTGCAGCACGCGGCATTCCAGCGTATCGCCCGGCTCGGCGCCTTCGACATAGATCGGCCCGGTGAGGATGTGCACGCCGGGGGTGCGGCTCTCCGGCGGCACCTTCTCGTAGATCTCGCGGATCGCATCGTCCATCAACAGGTCAGGCGCATCGCCGGCATGGTGGGCAAGGCACTCGATATTGACGATGTCGCCGGAGTTGACGTGAAGGACCGGATCCGTCGCACCGTCGAACGCGCCCCACTGAATGGTTTCGAGCGTGGCCTTGAGTTCGTGAAGCTGCGGCCCGGTCGCCGCCTTGGTCAAGGTCTTGAGCATGAGTAAAAATCTCCCTGTGTTCAGAATACGAATGTCAGTTGATTGCGAAGCGCGGCGACAGCGACATAGCCAATGAAGGTGCCGACAATCGCGAAGATGCCGCCCAGCACGTTCGGCGCCGGGATCGGCGCATTCACCGCGGTGTAGAGAATGCCGGTGACGAGACCGACGATGGCGGCCTGCAGCTCGATGAGACCAAGGCTGATCTGAACCATGGGTCTTCCTCCTGTGTTTTGATTTTTCAGATTTCAGCGTGGAAGGGGCGCGACACCGGGCGGCCGAACGTGATCTGCTTGCGGACAAGCTTGACGATCACGTAGCCGGCGAAAGTGAAGATGATCGCGAGAATGCCGCCGAGCACGTTCGGTGCCGGGATCGGCAGGTTCAGCAGCGAGTACAGGAATCCGGTGACAAGCCCGACGACCAGGGCAACGAGCTCATTACGGCCGACGTAGAGATATTCCATGTGTTTCCTCCTCATTGACACAAGTTGAATGCGTCTCCACCTGCGCCGGACAAACGCCTCCCTGCCGCGGGAATTCCCACGGTTGTGCAGTCATCAAGGATTTGAAGGGTCCGGCCGCTCTGCCCGTCCGCGATTTCAGAATCGGATCAGAAGCGAGTGGCGATGCGCGATCGCGCTAGGCGCGATCAGTCACGATTGTCTGGGTCATGTTTTCCTCCAACGTTTCTTATGGCGTTGAGCTTAGCGAGGGTTTTGCCGACTGCAACGTGACGCGGCGCGGACAGTCATGGACGCGCGGAAGCGCTCGCCGCGTCGCGCAGCGAAAATAAACTCGTAATTTCAATTATCTGATGGAGAGCAAAATGCGCGCGCGGCGACGCAAGCAGCGTGGGCGGGTGCATATGGTCAAGTTTTTCGGCGCGTGCGGTCAACGCCTCGAAGCTGATAAACGACCGCCAACGCCGGTTCCGGCGCGATGGTGCAGCCGCACCGCGCCGGAATCGCGCAAGCGATGCGCTGGAAACCAGTCAGCGCAAATGAAAGAGCACGCCGCGGCGTGCCCTCCCCGTTACATGTTGAGCGTGCGGCCGTAGGCGTCGAGCACCGCTTCCTTCATCATTTCCGACAGTGTCGGATGCGGGAAGATGGTGTGCATCAACTCTTCCTCGGTGGTCTCCAGATTCATCGCCACCACATAGCCCTGGATCAGTTCGGTGACTTCGGCGCCGACCATGTGCGCGCCGAGCAATTGGCCGGTCTTCTTGTCGAGGATCACCTTGATCAGGCCCTGATCCTCGCCGAGCGCGATCGCCTTGCCGTTGCCGGCGAACGGGAAGCGGCCGACGCGGATCTCCTTACCGCTTTCCTTCGCCTTCGCTTCGGTGAGACCGACGGAAGCGACCTGCGGATGGCAATAAGTGCAGCCCGGAATCATCTGCTTGTTCATCGGGTGCGGATTCAGGCCCTTGATCGCCTCGATGCAGACGACGCCTTCATGCTCGGCCTTGTGCGCCAGCATCGGGGGACCGGCGACATCGCCGATGGCGTAAATGCCGGGCACGTTGGTCTTGCCGTAGCCGTCGATCACGATGCAGCCGCGATCGGTCTTCACGCCGAGCTTCTCCAGCCCGAGGTTCTCGATGTTGCCGACCACACCCACCGCCGAGATCACGCGCTCGGCGGTGATCTGCTCCAGCTTGCCGCCGGCCTCGATGGTGGCGGTGACGCTGTCGGCCTTCTTGTCGAGCTTGGTGACTTTCGCGCCGGTGAGGATGCGGATGCCCTGCTTCTCGAACTGCTTGCGCGCGAGGCCTGCGATCTCGTCGTCCTCGACGGGCAGGATCTGCGGCAGCACTTCGACCACCGTCACCTCGGCACCCATGGTGCGGTAGAACGAGGCGAACTCGATGCCGATCGCGCCGGAGCCGACCACCAGCAGCGACTTCGGCATCTTCTCCGGCACCATGGCCTCGAAATAGGTCCAGACCAGTTTCTTGTCCGGCTCGAGGCCCGGCAGCACGCGCGGCCGCGCGCCGGTGGCGACGATGATATGCTTGGCCTGATAGGTCCCTGCGCCGAGCACGCCCTTCGGCGCCTCAGTGGAGCCCGCCCTCACCGTGATCTTGCCGGGGGCGTCGATAGTCGCCTCGCCCCAGATCACGGAGATCTTGTTCTTCTTCATCAGGAAGCCGACGCCGTCATTGAGGCGCTTGGAGACGCCGCGCGAGCGCTGCACGACCGCCTTGGCGTCATAGCCGACCTTCTCGGCGGAGAGGCCGTAATCCTTGGCGTGCTGCATGTAGTGATAGATTTCCGCCGAGCGCAGCAGCGCCTTGGTCGGAATGCAGCCCCAGTTGAGGCAGATGCCGCCGAGATGCTGTTTCTCCACGATGGCGGTCTTGAAGCCGAGCTGCGCGGCGCGAATGGCGGTGACATAGCCGCCGGGTCCAGATCCAATCACGACAACGTCGAACGATGTATCAGCCACGCGCGTCTCCACTTGCTGTCGCAGGAGGCGGCCTCGTCTCCCATAGCCGGGGCCGCAATCAGGCTGTGCAAACGTGCCTGCCTGCGTAGTCTATTGTATCCGCCGCCGCGCCGGAACGATTAGCTCCGGCATCAGGCGCTAGAAATGTCAGGCCGCGGCCTTCTCGCGCAAGGCGAGCGAGCGGCGCACGATCCACCACTGCGAAACCACGGCCACCCAGAACGGCACCGCAAGCTGCAATGCGTTCATCAACACAAATTTCTTGTCGGCGTCGGGCGAAGCGTCCGCCGCGAGGCTGACGATGATCAGCACCACCGGGATCAGCAACAGCAGCCGCACCGAATAGAACATCGCCTCGCGCCAGCGCGGCCGCGTCGCCGCGACGGCGAACACCGCCATGCCGAGCACGGCGTAAAGCGGCATCAGGCCGAGTTGCTGGGTGTTGCCGAGCCCGCATCCCCCGTCCCAACAGGCCGCAAGCACGGACAGCAAGAGCGCCACCGCGCCCCCGACCAGTGCGGAGACGATGCCTGCAAGGATGATGGTGCCAAACAGCTTCATGGATATCCAGATGCGAGGCCGCGCCTCACACCACCATCATCACCGGATTTTCGATCAGCATCTTGAAGGCGCCGAGAAGCTGCGCGCCGAGCGCGCCGTCCATCGCGCGATGATCGCAGGTCAGCGTCACCGTCATGATGGTGGCGATCTCGATCTTGCCAGCCCGCACCACCGGGCGCTGCTCGCTCATGCCGACCGCGAGGATCGTGGTCTGCGGCGGGTTGATCACGGCGGTGAACTGCTTCATGCCGTACATGCCGAGATTGGACACCGCCGTGGAGCCGCCCTGATATTCCTCGGGCCTGAGCTTGCGCTCCTTGGCGCGCGCCGACAGGTCGCGCATGTCGGCGGAAATCTGCGCCACCGATTTCGAGTGCGCGTTGCGGATGATCGGCGTGATCAGCCCGGTCGGGATCGACACCGCGACGCTGATGTCCGACACCTTGTGATGCAGCATGGCCTCTTCGGTCCATGTCACATTGGCGTCCGGCACGCGCTGCAGCGCCATCGCTAAGGCCTTGATGACGAAATCGTTGATCGAGAGCTTGTAGGCCGGCTTGCCGTCCTTGTTCTTCGGCGCCAGCGCATTGATCTCCTCGCGCGCGGCCACGAGCTTGTCGATGTCGCAATCGGCGGTGAGATAATATTGCGGAATGTCGCGATCCGACGCCGACAGACGCTGCGCGATCACCTTGCGCATCTGATCGTGCGGCACGGCCTCGTAATTCTCCGGCTTGAACAGCGAGAGGATCTGCGCGTCGGACGGTCCCGGCGTGAACGAGGGCGCAGCGGCCGCCGCGGCGGCAGGCTTCAGCCCCTTGCCGGACTTCGCATCCTCGATGTCGCGCGCAACCACGCGGCCGTGCGGCCCCGAGCCGGAGACACGCGACAGATCGATGCCCGCTTCCTTTGCCAAGCGCCGTGCCAGCGGCGAGGAGAATGTCCGCTCGCCGTTGCTGGCCGGAGCCGGAGTCGCAGCCACTTGCGGCTGAGCGGCGGGCTGCGGTGCGGCCGGTTTGGCTTCGGGTGCCTTTTCCGGAGCCTTGGCTGGCGCAGGCGCGGCAGATGCCGCAGGCTTCGCCGGTTCGGGGGCTTTCGCGGCCGGTGCGCTACCCGCCGCAGCACTCGCGGCCTTCACGTCCTCGCCATCGGCGGCGAGCACGGCGATCATGGTGTTGACCGGAACGTCGGCGGTGCCTTCCGGCACTAGGATCTTGGCGAGGGTGCCCTCGTCGGTGGCTTCGACTTCCATCGTCGCCTTGTCGGTCTCGATCTCGGCGATCACGTCGCCGGATTTGACCTGGTCGCCCTCTTTCTTCAGCCACTTGGCGAGGTTGCCCTTCTCCATCGTGGGAGAAAGCGCGGGCATCAGAATATTGATGGGCATGATCGGACCCTGTTCTCAGCGATAGGAAACAGCTTTGGCGGCAGCGACGACTTCTTCCGCCGACGGCAGCGCGAGCTTTTCGAGATTGGCGGCATACGGCATCGGCACGTCCTTGCCGGACACGCGCGCGACCGGCGCGTCGAGATAGTCGAACGCCTGCTCCATCAGCCGCGCCGCGATTTCCGCGCCGACGCCCGACTGCTGCCAGCCCTCCTCGACCACCACACAGCGGCCGGTTTTTTTCACCGACGCAACAATGGTTTCCGTATCCATCGGGCGCAGTGTGCGCAGGTCGATGACTTCGGCCTCGATACCATCCTGGGCCAGCATCTCGGCGGCCTTGAGCGCGTAGGTCATGCCGTTCGACCACGCCACCACCGTCACATGATCGCCGGCACGCGCGATCCGCGCCTTGCCGATCGGCAGCACGAAGTCTTCGAGATTCGGCACTTCGCCGCTGTGGCCGTAGAGAATTTCGTTTTCGAGGAAGATCACCGGGTTGGGATCGCGGATCGCGGCCTTGAGCAGGCCCTTGGCGTCGGCGGCGGTGTAAGGCGCGATCACCTTGAGGCCGGGGACGTTGGAGTACCAGGCCGAGTAATCCTGGCTGTGCTGCGCGCCGACGCGCGCGGCGGGACCGTTGGGGCCGCGGAATACGATGGAGCAGTCCATCTGGCCGCCGGACATATAGAGCGTCTTGGCCGCCGAGTTGATGATCTGGTCCATCGCCTGCATGGCGAAGTTGAAAGTCATGAACTCGACGATCGGCTTGAGGCCGGCCATCGCCGCGCCGATGCCGACGCCGGCAAAACCATGCTCGGTGATCGGCGTGTCGATCACGCGCCGCTCGGTGAATTCCTGCAGCAGGCCCTGGGTGATCTTGTAGGCGCCCTGATATTCGGCCACCTCCTCGCCGATGACGAAGACGTCCTCGTCGCGCCGCATCTCCTCGGCCATGGCGTCGCGCAGCGCCTCGCGCACCGTCATCTTCACCATCTCGGTGCCGGGCGGAATATCGGGATCGGCAGCGGCCACGACAGCCGGTGCCTGTGGCGCGGCAGCGGCGGCAGGCGCATGCGCCGGAGCATCGTCCTTGGCTTTCTCGGCGACGGGTACGGCGTCCATCTTCGGCGGCGGCGCGGATGCCTTGCCGAGATCGGCGGCGGTTTCGCCATCGCCGAGAATGGTGGCGATCGGCGTGTTCACCGCGACATCGGCGGTGCCGGCCGGCACCAGGATCTTGCCGAGCGTGCCCTCATCGGTCGCCTCGACTTCCATCGTCGCCTTGTCGGTCTCGATCTCGGCGATGACGTCGCCGGACTTGACGGCCTCACCTTCCTTCTTGAGCCATTTGGCGAGGTTGCCCTTCTCCATCGTCGGCGAAAGCGCGGGCATGAGAATTTGAATCGGCATGATCGCTCCGGACCTGTCTAGAAAAACGCGCCGCCTGATGTCTCCGGCGGCGCGCCCACTTATCGATAAATATCGGTGTAAAGCTCGGCGATATCCGGCTCGGGATCGCGCTGGGCGAAGTCGGCGGCCTCGTTGACGATGTCGCGCACGTCCGCGTCGATCGCCTTGAGATCGGCCTCGCTCACCTTGAGCTCCAGAAGACGATTGCGCACCTGCTCGATCGGGTCCTGATCGTGGCGCACCTTGTCGACTTCCTCGCGCGTGCGGTACTTCGCCGGGTCCGACATCGAGTGGCCGCGATAGCGATAGGTCTGCATCTCGAGGATGTAGGGACCGTTGCCCTCGCGGCACCACTGCACCGCGCGTTCGCCGGCGGCGCGCACAGCGCGCACGTCCATGCCGTCGACCTGTTCGCCGGGAATGTTGAAGGCGATGCCGCGCTTGGAGAAGTCGGGCTGCGCGGAGGAGCGCGCTACCGAGGTGCCCATGGCGTAGCGATTATTCTCGACCACGAACACAACCGGCAGCTTCCACAGCTCGGCCATATTGAAGGATTTCATAGACCTGGCCCTGGTTGGCCGCGCCGTCGCCGAAATAAGCGAGGCTGACAAGATCGTTGCCGCGATAGCGGTTGGCGAAAGCAAGCCCGGTGCCGAGCGAGACCTGGGCGCCGACGATGCCGTGTCCACCGTAGAAATTCTTTTCCTTGCTGAACATGTGCATCGAGCCACCCTTGCCTTTGGAGTAGCCCGAGCGACGCCCGGTCAGTTCAGCCATCACGCCTTTCGGGTCCATGCCGCAAGCGAGCATGTGGCCGTGATCGCGATAGCTGGTGATGACCTGGTCGCCTTGCTTCAGCGTCATCTGCATGCCGACGACGATGGCTTCCTGCCCGATATAGAGATGGCAGAACCCGCCGATTGCGCCCATGCCGTAAAGCTGGCCCGCCTTCTCCTCGAAGCGACGGATCAGCAGCATGTCGCGGAGCGCCTTCAGCTCCTCGTCCTTGGTGAATTTAAGATTGGTGGGACGGTTCGTGCCGTTCCCGGCATCCTGCGCGCCGCTTTTTTTAGCCAGCGCCGTGTTTTTTCCAGATGGCATGACATGTCCGGATGAGAGTGCCGATACCCTTCTGTACTCCAACTCCCAGCGGCTTGAAAGCACTGCGTGACGTAGCAACGCCACGCGACGTTTTGCAGCGCACCGGCACGAAATTTATGAGATTGATTTGGAACGTTTTTGAAATTTACGAATTTCAATTCGCCGGCAGGATGCGAATGAGATCGCGCGGGCTGGCGTAATCGAGCTGAAAGCGTACCCGTTCGTCGAGCATGTCCGGATCGACGCGATCCGAACGCAGCGACGCCACGCGCCGTTCGAGCTTGAGTCGCTCGGTCTTCAGGCTGGCAAGCTCGGTGGTCCGGGCCTCGATTTCCTGATCCAGCTCAATGCGCGCGTCGAGGCCGTATCTGCCGGTGTAGGCATTGACGCCAAAATAGGCAATGAAGCCGGCGGCGATCGCATAGAGCGCGATGCCGGTCAGGACTGCCTTGAGTCGTGCGCGAGAGACCATGCGCCACGATGCGACGACGCGGTTAATTCCTTGCTAATAATCAAACGCCAAGCAAAACCGCCAACAAAAAGGCGGCCCGAAAATCGGGCCGCCTCGCTGTCCGGTAGGATGATGTGGCGGGCGCAGCCTTTGATCGCCTGCGCGCCGGGCTTTCGCCTTACGCCTTGTTGCGCTCGACGAAGGCGGCGAATTTCTCGATGTACTGCGTCATCACCGTTTTCAGCGCGTCCTTGACCAGTTCGCCATTGGCGTCGAACGCATCGCCGATCTGGGTGAGATAGATTTCCGGCTGCTGCATGATCGGCCCACTATAGCCGGGCAGAATCTGCTTCAGGTTCATCGCCGCGCAGACGCCGCCGAGCGGACCCGGTGAGTTGCCGACAATGCCGATCGACTTGCCGAGGAACGAGCTCTTGCCGGGCGGGCGCGAGCCGACGTCGATCGCGTTCTTGAGGACGCCGGGGATCGAGCGGTTGTATTCCGGCGTGACGAACAGCACCGCGTCGGACTTCTGGATCTTCTCGCGAAACGCCACCCAGTCCGCCGGCGGATTGGCCTCGAGGTCCTGATTAAAGAACGACAGCCCGTGCAGGGTCGCGATGTCGAGCTTCAGCGAGGCCGGCGCCAGCTTGGCAAACGCCTTGGCGAGCTTGAGCGTGAACGACTCCTTGCGAAGGCTGCCGACAATAACGAGGACATGATGGGCCATGGACGATTCCTTTGGTCATGAAACGAGGCGACGCGGCGCGCGGGCTGCCCGGTTCAGGTAGTCCGCCCGGAATAAAGATGCAAGTGCATGAATATTGACAAAACAGGACAGCCCGGCGGTCAACAGATACCGGCGGAGTACCCGTCGCCCGCCCGACGACTGCCATCAGCGCCGGAAAAAATATGCCCGCGCGAACGCGGGCATATGAGGATGTCTTGCGGCCCGGGCTGAGCCGGCCCTGATCCGATCAGGCTCAGGCCAGCGCCTTGAGCGCGGCGCGGCCGCCATAGATCGCCTGATTGCCGAGCTGCTGCTCGATACGCAAAAGCTGGTTGTACTTGGCGGTGCGGTCGGAGCGCGCCAGCGAGCCGGTCTTGATCTGCCCGCAATTGGTGGCGACCGCGAGATCGGCGATCGTCGAATCCTCGGTCTCGCCGGAGCGATGCGACATCACCGCGGTGTAGGCCGACTTGTGCGCCAGTTCGACGGCGGCGAGCGTTTCGGTGAGCGTGCCGATCTGGTTGACCTTGACCAGGATCGAGTTGCCGCGACCGTGCTTGATGCCATCGGCAAGGCGGGTGACGTTGGTGACGAACAGATCGTCGCCGACAAGCTGGACGTTCTTGCCGATCAGGTCGGTCAGTTCCTTCCAGCCGTCCATGTCGTCCTCGGCCATGCCGTCCTCGATCGAGACGATCGGGTAACGCTTGGTGAGGTCCTGCAGATACTTCGCCTGCTCGGAACGCGAGCGGGTCTTCTTCTCGCCCTCATAGACGTACTTGCCGTCCTTGAAGAACTCGGTCGAGGCGCAGTCGAGCGCCAGCATCACGTCGCTGCCCGCCTTGTAGCCGGCCTTGCCGATCGCGCTCATGACGAAATCGAGCGCGGCGTCGGCCGACGGCAGGTTCGGTGCGAAACCGCCCTCGTCGCCGACATTGGTGTTGTGGCCGGCCTTCTTCAGCTCGCCGCGCAGCGTGTGGAAAATCTCCGCGCCGCAGCGCAGCGCCTCGGAGAAGCTCGCCGCGCCGACCGGCATCACCATGATTTCCTGGAAGTCGATCGGGTTGTCGGCATGAACGCCGCCATTGACGATGTTCATCATCGGCACCGGCAGGGTGCGCGCCGAGGTGCCGCCGACATAGCGATAGAGCGGCATGTCGAAGGAGGTCGCCGCCGCCCGCGCCACCGCGAGCGAGACGCCGAGAATGGCGTTGGCGCCGAGGCGCTTCTTGTTCGGCGTGCCGTCGAGCGCGATCATCGCGTTGTCGATCTGCACCTGCTGCTCGGCGTCCATGCCGCCGATGGCGTCGAAAATCTCGCCGTTGACGGCTTCCACCGCCTTCTGCACGCCCTTGCCGAAATAGCGCGCCTTGTCGCCGTCGCGCAGCTCGACCGCTTCATGCGCGCCGGTCGAGGCGCCCGACGGCACCGCGGCGCGGCCGATCGAGCCGTCCTCCAGCACGACATCGACCTCGACTGTCGGGTTGCCGCGGCTATCCAGAATTTCGCGGCCGATGATGTCGACAATAGCGGTCATGTGCGCCTCGTGTGATTTTTCGAGATTCGGAAGGAAAATACGGCCTGCTTCTACCGCAAGGAACAGGGCGGGAAAAGGTCGGCCGGTGCATGGCTCGTGACGCCGGATGCGGATTTGGCTATCAGATGGCGAGGAGAACAGATTATGTCACGAAAGCCCCGTAAAACGTCCATCGCGGCGGCCCTGCAGCTTGGCCATCAGGTGGGACTGCCTGCCTCACCAGATGAGGCAAAGCTCGACCGCGTACCCAATCCGCACCCGGACACCAACTATCTGGTGCGCTTCACCGCGCCGGAATTCACCGCGCTGTGCCCGATCACCGGCCAGCCGGATTTCGCGCATCTGATGCTCGACTTCGTGCCCGGCGACTGGCTGGTCGAATCCAAATCACTGAAACTGTATTTCGGCAGCTTTCGCAATCACGGCTCGTTCCATGAGGGCTGCACCGTGTCGATCGGCAAGCGCATCGTGAAGGAAATCAAGCCGCGCTGGCTGCGCATCGGCGGCTACTGGTATCCGCGCGGCGGCATTCCGATCGACGTGTTCTGGCAGACCGGCAAACTGCCGAAGGATGTCTGGGTGCCCGATCAGGGCGTGCCGCCCTATCGCGGCCGCGGATAATGCATCTGGGGATCACACCACGCTAACCGAGGGACGCTCTGCCTTCCGCCGCTCATGCTAGGGTGACTTGTCATCCTAGCATGAGGAGGAAATGATGAGGCTCTCACATGCCCTGCCCATTGCACTGTTTGCGCTCGTTCCCCTGAGCGCGGCCGCAGGTCCGGCCGAAGACGCAAATCTGGTGGTTGATCGCTTCTCGGCGGCATACACCGCCAATGACCCTGACGCGGTGGTCAGCGTCTACGCCCCGAATGCAATTCTGCTCGGAACGGTAAGTCCCGTCATCTCCGAGGGCACGGAGGCGATCCGAAAATATTTTTCGATGATCAAGGGAAGCGGCAACAAAAACGCGATCGGCGAGCGCCACACCATCGTGATCGACGACAATGCCGTGCTGGTCATCGGCTTTTACGAATTCACCCGCATGAAAGACGGCCAGCCCACGCCCTCACCGGCCCGTTTCACCATGCTCATTACCAAAACAGACGGACAATGGCGGATCGCACACCATCATTCGTCACCACACGTCCAGCCGAAGTGAACGGGCGCGGTACCAACCGGTAACGCGTCAACGCGCCGCGTTTTTCGTCAGCGCGTCGAATGCCATCAGGGTTCGCAACAGGCCCTCGAAATCCTTCAGCAGCACCATGTTGGGGCCATCCGAGGGTGCGTTGTCGGGGTCCTGATGCGTCTCGATGAACACGCCGGCGACACCCACCGCCACGGCCGCGCGCGCCAGCACCGGCACGAACTCGCGCTCGCCGCCGGATGAGGTGCCCTTGCCGCCCGGCTGCTGCACCGAATGAGTGGCGTCGAAGATCACCGGCGCGCCGGTGGTACGCGCGAGAATCGGCAGCGCGCGCATGTCGGAGACCAGCGTGTTGTAGCCGAACGAGACGCCGCGCTCGGTCACCATCACATTGGCGTTGCCGCCGCTGGTCAGCTTGGCGACGACATTGGCCATGTCCCATGGCGCGAGGAACTGGCCCTTCTTAACATTGACCACCTTCCCCGTCGCCGCGGCAGCCAGCAAGAGATCGGTCTGGCGGCAGAGGAAGGCGGGAATCTGCAGCACATCCACGGCTTGCGCAACTTCCGCACACTGCTCGGCTTCATGCACATCGGTCAGCACCGGCAGACCAAGGCTTTCGCGGATTTCGGCGAAGATCGGCAGCGCCTTCGCGAGCCCGATACCGCGCTCACTCGACGCGCTGGTACGATTCGCCTTGTCGAAGGAGGTCTTATAGACGAGCCCGATCTTGAGCCGCGCCGCGATCTCCTTCAGCGCGCTCGCGACTTCGAGCGCATGCGCGCGGCTCTCGAGCTGGCACGGGCCCGCGATCACCGCGAGCGGCAGCGCGTTGCCGAACGTGACATTGCCGATGGAAACCGTCTTCGCTGCTGTGGCCAAGGCCTTCATCCTTCAAGGTTGCGGTCCCTTTTGCCGGGAGCGCGGGCCAAGATCAACCCGGTCCCGGAACCTCAGGGCCTGATCCCTCCTCATCCTGCGGAGCATCGCATCGCAGCCAAGTTTACGCAGGCTACGCCTGCTATGGCGATGCGTCTCGAAGGATGGAGTGGAATATGTCCCGGGCGCGATGCAGCGTTCAACGCTGCTTCGCAGAGCCGGGACCATTCCACATGCAGAGCCCGGAACGGCCCCGGATCAGCAGCGCACCGCTGCGCGGCATCCGGGGCACCTCCGTGTCACGCCTCATGGTTCGAGACGGCGCTGCGCGCCTCCTCACCATGAGGATCAGGGGCTCGTCTCTTCAAAAATCAGCGTCGCGCCGAGCGCCGCCTGCGGCGGGATCACGAGGCGGCCGACATGACGGTAATGCGCAATACCGCCGCGCGTCAGGGTCGCCTCAGTCTCCGGGAGGGAGGAAGTCGCAAGCCGCAAGCCGGCCAGCGCCATGTCCTCGCCCTCGACCGCCACCGTGACGCCGAAGCGATCCTTGAAGCCGCGCGCATCCATGATCTCGACATCGCCGCGCGGCGTGCGTGCGACAACGCCGGTCGAACTCGATTGCAGCACCCGCACGCCGGTGAAGGCGCTCAGAAAGATGTGATGATCGGCCGGATTGTCGGCCACCAGAATGGCGGCCACGACACCGCGCGCACCGCTCGGATGGCGCTGGTAGCTTTCATTCCAGAATGCCTTCGGATTGCTCTGCTGGCAGAGCGCAAAGCCGGTCTGTGGCGAGCGATCGTCGCGGGCGAACGCCAGCGTGAAACCGATAGTGGTGGTGCTGCCATCCGGCAGTTTGGCTTCGCGCGTGAACGGCAGCGCCGGTGACGAGCCGATCTGGTGGCGCTTGAGATCCTCGACATCGGCGGCGATGTCATGGCTTTGCAGCAGCAAAAACGAGAAGCCATCGCCGCGTGCGATGGCGTCACGGTTGGCCATGCCGAAATGCCGCGCAAGGCCCTCGCCGGTCAGCTTGTCCGGCGCGGCCACCGTCAGCAGCTCGATGAAGAAGCCATCGAACTGCACGACATGGTTCTGCGTGCCCCAGGGATGGACGTTGCGCGCGCCGACCTGAAAGCCGGCACGGCGATAGAATTCCGCCGCCGCGTCCAGATCGCGCACGGCGTGGACGATGTGATCGAGGCCGCGTGGCCTCGATCCGATTTGTGACAGATCGCTCAAACGATCACTTCACCGACGAGTAGGACGTCGGCACGAGGAAGGAGCTGGCAATGTTGGCGACGATCTGGCCTTCCTTCTCGGTCTCGGCGCGGGTCGCGATCCAGGCCGGGTCGGACATGAAGGCATTCCACTTGGTCTCGCGCTCGGCGAGCGACTCCCACTCCAAGAGGTAGGTCAATTCCATGTTGGAGGGACCGACCAGCGTGGTGAAGAATCCGGCCTGCTTGATGCCGTGCTTGTCCCAGATCTTGAGGGTGTGGGTTTCGAACCGCTTCACCAGGGCCGGCAGGCGGCCGGGCACACAGGTATAGACGCGCAACTCATAGATTTTGCTCATGTGACCTCGTTGGCCGGGCGCGGGACATACCGCCGATGCCGGCTGCGCGACAGGTATAGGGGGCGAGCGGTGGCGCGATCAAGCACCAGCCATGCACGGCACGGTGCGCCAAAAGTCGCGAGTTGGCGGTCAGGCGAGGCGTCGCGACGACTTTGGGCAGCCCCCGTCCAGCGCCAGCCCCGAGAACCGCACGCCGTGCTAGTTCGCCGCGAACCGCTCTGTCGAAAGTCTGAGATCGAGTGCTTCGCTCTCTTTCAGCCAGCGCATGTTCCGCGACGCGGACATGGCCTGAAGGATCGCCGGCGAGACGCCCATCCGCGTCATGTACTCAAAGATCATCCCGGTGGTGCGCTGGGTATCGGCGACGATGTCGCGCCGGGAGTCGTCCTGTGCGATGTCGGTGGTGAACTGGTGAACGCCGAGCGCGGAGCCGGGAAAGGCTTCGCGAACCGCGCCTCCGGCATAGACCAGCACGCAGGCGCTGGCGCAGTAGGACGAGCGCACACGCCCTGCTCCATCAAGCGCCCCGACCATCGTGGTCAATCCGCGCGAGCGGATCACCTCGCCCATGATCAGGCCCTGATCAAGCCGTCCGCCGGGGGACGACAGCAGCACCACATCGCCGGAAGCGAGCTTGGCGTCATCCAGCCGCTCGCGAAACCAGCTTGCGGCGGCGGCGCCGATCGGTCCCTTGATCGCGAGCACGCGCCGCATCCGCCCGTTCGCCTCGACCGCGCCCACCGACGAGGTCAGCGACGGCGAGACATAGCGATCCTTCCAATAAGCCCAAGCCGCGGGTTGCGACAGGTCCTGATAGGCCTGGCCGCCCCACAGCGCGATGATGAGAACCACGAACAGGATCGACGCCAGCGACCCGCGGCCGAGCCAGCGCCGACGGCCCGCGTCGGAAGGCTGGCCAGCGGCCGGGGATGCAGATGTTCCGCCTGCGGGTTGTCCCCACGGCCCCGCCGCATCGTCCGCCGACCGGGCAGAGGGAGGTTTGATCTTGGGAATCATGAGCGGTCCGACAGCGTCTCCCGGAGAAGTCCGGCAATCGCTGCTTATCTGGCGACGACAATCACCAAATGAAAGACCGGACGATCACACCAGACGGCTCTGCGCCGCCGCCGCCGCGACAAAGGAGGCGAACAAGGGATGCGGCTCGAACGGCCGCGACTTCAGTTCGGGATGGTACTGCACGCCGATGAACCAGGGATGGTCCTCGTATTCGACGATCTCCGGCAGCACGCCGTCCGGCGACAGCCCCGAGAACCGCAGGCCGTGCTGTTCGAGGCGGTCCTTATAGGCGGTGTTGACCTCGTAGCGGTGGCGGTGACGCTCGGAGATTTCCAGCGCGCCGCCATAGATCTGCGACACCCGGCTGCCGGCGCGCAGCACCGCGGGATAGGCGCCCAGCCGCATGGTGCCGCCGAGGTCGCCGGCCTTCGAACGTTTTTCAAGCTCGTTGCCGCGCAGCCATTCGGTCATCAGGCCAACCAGCGGCTCCTTGGTCGGGCCGAACTCGGTGGAGTTGGCGTCGGTGATGCCGGCGAGATTGCGCGCCGCCTCGATCACCGCCATCTGCATGCCGAAGCAGATACCGAAATACGGCACGTTGCGCTCGCGCGCGAACTGCGCCGCCCTGATCTTGCCCTCCGCGCCGCGCTGGCCGAAGCCGCCCGGCACCAGGATGCCGTTGACGTGTTCGAGGAACGGCGCGGGGTCCTCGTTCTCGAACACCTCGCTCTCGATCCAGTCGAGATTGACCTTCACCTTGTTGGCGATGCCGCCATGGGACAGCGCCTCGATCAGCGATTTGTAGGCGTCCTTCATGCCGGTGTACTTGCCGACAATGGCGATGGTGACGTCGCCTTCCGGGTTGCGGATGCGCTCGTTGATCTCGTGCCAGCGAACCAGCGCGGGGGCCTGCGGGGCCTCGATGCCGAACGCCGCCAGCACCTCGTCGTCGAGGCCTGCGGCATGATAGGCCTCCGGCACCGCGTAGATGTTGTCGACGTCGCGCGCCTCGATCACCGCGCTCTCGCGGACATTGCAGAACAGGCCGAGCTTGCGGCGTTCCTCCTTGGGAATCTCGCGGTCGGTGCGGCACAGCAGAATGTCCGGCTGGATGCCGATCGAGCGCAATTCCTTGACCGAGTGCTGGGTCGGCTTTGTCTTGAGTTCTCCGGCACTTGGAATGTACGGCAGCAGCGTCAGGTGAATATAGATGACGTCGCCGCGCGGCAGGTCGTTCTTGATCTGGCGGATCGCCTCGAAGAACGGCAGGCCCTCGATGTCGCCGACCGTGCCGCCGATCTCCACCAGCACGAAGTCGTAACCGTCATTGCCGCTGCGGATGAAGTCCTTGATGGCGTTGGTGACGTGCGGAATCACCTGAATGGTGGCGCCGAGATAGTCGCCGCGGCGCTCCTTGGTCAGGATGTCCTGATAGATGCGGCCGGTGGTGATGTTGTCCTGCTTGGTCGCCGGACGCCCGGTGAAGCGTTCGTAGTGGCCGAGGTCGAGATCGGTCTCGGCGCCGTCGTCGGTCACGAACACCTCGCCGTGCTGATACGGCGACATCGTTCCGGGATCGAGGTTGAGGTAGGGATCAAGCTTGCGAAGGCGGACCTTGTAGCCTCGCGCCTGAAGCACCGCGCCGAGAGCGGCGGATGCGAGACCTTTTCCAAGCGAGGAGACCACGCCGCCGGTGATGAAAATGTACCGCGCCATGGGAGCCTACCTTTATCGCTACGATCTCGATTCGCAAAACGAAACGCGGCGCGAAGCCGGGATTTCGCTAGCCTGTGGGTGACGTTGAAAGTTTAATATAACCAATGCCTTTTCCCGGCCTGCTGAGATGAAATCGCAAGCCGGGAGCGCATTGATCGCACCGCTTTATTTAGACTGCGGAGCCTGCGGACCGGCGGGCGCCGCCGGGGCCGGAGCCTCGGGCTTCTTCAGCGAGTTGAGCAACCCGCTCTGCGGCGCCGAAGTCGGCGCGCTCTGGCCGGCCGGAGCGCCGGTCGGGATGATCGAGCTCGGGGCGCGGTCGCGGGTGGCGATCCACGACAGCAGCAGGCTGGTGATGAAGAACCCGGTCGCAAGAATCGCGGTCGAGCGGGTCAGCAGGTTGGTGGTGCCGCGGCTCGACATGAATCCGCCGCCGCCTCCACCGCCGATGCCGAGCCCGCCCCCTTCGGAGCGCTGCAACAGCACGACGCCGGTCAAGGCGAGCACGAGCATGAGATGGATGACAATGACGACTGTCTGCATCGATACCTTCCGTCACAAGCGGGCGCGCCGGGTAACCGGTCGAGGCGCGCTTGTGGGGGTTGAAGTTGGCCGCTGTCTACACGATCGCAGGCGGGATTGCCACCCCGGACTGGGGCACACAAATGCGCCGCCATCATGCCTCTCTAGCAGGAACCAGGTCCTCCGGGCCGCCTAGGGACAGCCCGCCGCGATCGCCAGGAAATCGGCCGCCTTGAGACTGGCACCGCCGACCAGCGCGCCGTTCACATGCGGCACCGCCATCAGCTCGGCAGCGTTCGAGGGCTTCACCGACCCGCCATAGAGGATGCGGACCCGCGCACCCTCCTCCTTCAATCGCTGCTTTAGGGTCTCCCGGATAAACCCATGAACCTGCTCGACATCCTTGGTGGTCGGGGTCAGGCCGGTTCCAATCGCCCAGACCGGCTCGTAGGCAATCACGAGATTGGCCGCGGTGGCGCCGTCCGGCACCGAGCCCGCCAGCTGGCCACCGACCACATCGAGCGTCTGGCCAGCGTCGCGCTGACTTTGAATTTCGCCGACGCAAATGATCGCGACCAGACCGGCGCGCCAGGCCGCCTCGGCCTTGGCCCGCACCATCGCATCGGTCTCATGATGGTCGGTGCGCCGCTCGGAATGACCGACAATGACCGCGCCCGCCCCGGCGTCGGCCAGCATTTCCGCCGAAATGTCGCCGGTATGGGCGCCGGAGGCCCTCGGGTGGCAGTCCTGCGCGCCGACCGCGACCTTGGAGCCGGCGACCTCGGCAGCGGCGATGAACAGCAAGGTGGCCGGCGGGCAGATCAGAAAGTCTGCCTTCCCGGTCAGTTCGGTCGCGCCCCGGGCAATCGCCCCAAGCTCGCCCATCGAGGCCTTGAGGCCGTTCATCTTCCAATTGCCGGCGATCAGCGGACGGCTCGTGTCAGTCATCTACACCCCCAATTCGCAAAACGATCTGCACCAGTGTGGTGGTTCGCAAGTCCGCACATTCCTGCGGCTCGTCCATTTGCGGACTTGCGAACCAAAACCACACTGGAATTTTAGTTTTCTAGCGTCCTTTTGAATCCGAAGTTCGCTATGGAACGCGCTGCGAAATGAGGCGAACTTCGGATTTAGGACGCTAGCAGAGCGACCCCGCGGACGCCAGCCCGCCCAATTGCGGCCTGTGCGATGTTAACCGCTTCAATGGGTCGCCGCCGTGCCGGTTGCCCGTGGCCTGACACCGTTTTATATGAAACAGAACAATGCGGTGGCGTCTTCTTAACTGAGTCAGCGCGCCGGTCCCTCCTGAACACAAGTTGGATCCATGCTTCGAGGAATACGCGACGCCTCATCGGGCAAGTTCGGCAAAGCCATCATGTCGGTCTTGTTCGGCATTCTCATCGTCAGCTTCGGCCTCTGGGGCATCGGCGACATTTTCAAGGGCTATGGCCAGTCCAGTCTCGCCAGTATCGGCAAGACCGAGATTTCGACCGAGCAGTTCCGCACGCTCTATACCGACAAGCTGCAGCAGATCGGCCGCCAGCTCGGCCGTCCGATGACACCGGATCAGGCGCGCCGCTTCGGCCTCGATCGTCAGGTACTGCAGCAGATCATCGCGGAGGCAGCCCTCGACGAGGAAGCCCGCCGACTCGGCCTCGCCCAGTCGGACGCCGACATCGTGCGCGAGATTTCCGGCGATCCGAACTTCGCCGGCGCGGGCGGCCAGTTCGATCCGCAACGCTTCGCCTATGCGCTGCGCCAGTTCGGCTACACCGAGCAGCGTTATGTCTCCGAGCAGCGCCGCACCACGCTGCGGCGCCAGATCGCGGGCAGCTTCACCGCCGGCATCGCGCCGTCCAAGACCCAGCTCGACGTCCTGACCCGCTACCAGAGCGAGGAGCGCACCATCGAATACATCCAGCTTGGCCCGGATCAGGCCGGCAAGATCGAACCGCCGACCCCCGAGGCGCTGCAGACCTATTTCGACGAGCGCAAGGCGCTGTTCCGTGCGCCGGAATACCGCAAGATCGCGGTGCTCACGGTGACACCGGAGGAGATCGGCAAGAAGATCACGGTGACGGACGCCGACGCCCAGAAGATTTTCGAGCGCGACAAGAACAAATACGTCAAGCCCGAGCTGCGGGAGATCAAGCAGATCGCCTTCCCGACTCCTGAAGCCGCCAAGGCCGCGCGCGACAAGATCGCCGGCGGCCTATCGTTCGAGGATCTCGCCAAGGAGATGAAGCTCTCGGCCGCCGACACCGATCTCGGCCTCGTCGCCAAAGCGAGCGTCGGCGATCCGGCGATCGCGGATGCCGCCTTCGCGCTGCCGCAGGATGAGGTGAGCCAGCCGGTCAAGGGCGCGCTCGCCACCGCCATCCTCAAGGTGACCAAGATCGAGCCCGGCACCGCCGCGAGTTACGAATCCGTCGCCGCCGAGATCAAGAAGCAGATCGCGACCGACCGCGCGCGCGGCGAATTCCAGGACATCCGCAACAAGGTCGAGGATGAGCGCGGCGGCGGCGCCAATGTCGCCGAAGCCGCCAAGAAGCTCGGTCTCGACGCCGTGATCATCGAGGCGATCGACCGCTCCGGCCGCGGGCTGGACGGCCAGCCGGTGAAGGGCCTGCCTTCCGGCGTGGACGTGATTACGCCTGCTTTCAGCAGCGGCGTCGGCGTCGAAACCGATCCGATCAACTTCGCCGGTGGCGAATTGTGGTTCGATGTGCTCGGCATCACGCCCTCGCGCGACCGCACCCTCGACGAGGTCAAGGATCAGGTCATCACCCGCTGGCACGACGAACAGGTGACGACGCGCCTGCGCGCCAAGGGCAGCGAGATCGTCGAGAAGCTGAGCAAGGGCGAAACCTTCGCCGCCGCAGCCGCCGCGCTGAAGGTCGATGTCAAAAAGACTTCCCCCTTCAAGCGTACCGCCACCGTCAACGGTCTGTCCGAGCGCGTGGTCGACGCGACCTTCCGCACGCCCAAGGACAGCGCAGGCCAGAGCGAAGGCGCCACCGGCAACCAGTGGGTCGTGTTCAAGGTGACCGACATCACCGTGCCGCCGGTCGATACCAACTCCGAGGACGCCAAGAAGCTCAAGACCGCGATCACCAACAGCATGACCGACGAACAGGTCGCCGCCTACGTCGCACATCTGGAGGACGAGATCGGCGTCCGCATCAATCAGGCCGCCTTCGCCACCGCGACCGGCGCATCCTCCAGCCAGTAACGCCATGACCGACTTCAAGGCCATCATCGGCAAGGTCGCCACCGGCACGGCATTGTCCCGCGACGAAGCCGCGGCGGCGTTCGACTGGATGATGTCGGGCGAAGCGACCCCGGCGCAGATGGGCGGCCTCCTGATGGGGCTGCGCGTGCGCGGCGAGACCGTCGAGGAAATCACCGGCGCGGTGACGACGATGCGCAGCAAGATGCTGCGCGTGGCCGCGCCGCCCGATGCTGTCGATGTGGTCGGCACCGGCGGCGACGGCTCGGGCTCGGTCAATGTTTCGACCTGCGCCTCCTTCATCGTCGCGGGCGCCGGCGTGCCCGTCGCCAAGCATGGCAACCGCGCGCTGTCGTCACGCTCCGGTGCAGCCGACGTGCTGGCGGCGCTCGGCATCAATATCGACATCGCCCCGGAACAGGTCGGCCGCTGCATCGCGGAGGCCGGCATCGGCTTCATGTTCGCGCCGACCCATCATCCGGCGATGCGCAACGTGCATGCGGCCCGCGTCGAACTCGCTACCCGCACCATTTTCAACCTGCTCGGCCCGCTGTCGAACCCGGCCGGGGTGACGCGGCAGATGGTCGGGGTGTTCGCGCGCCACTGGGTCGAGCCGCTGGCGCAGGTGCTGCGGAATCTTGGCACCACCTCGGCCTGGGTGGTGCATGGCTCTGACGGCCTCGACGAGATCACCCTCACCGGCCCGACCTATGTCGCCGCACTGGAAGGCGGTGCGATTCGTTCCTTCGAGGTGACGCCGGAGGACGCCGGGCTGCCGCGCGCCACCAGCGCCGACCTCAAGGGCGGCGATGCGCAAACCAATGCGGTTGCGCTCCGCGGCGTGCTCGAGGGCAAGCCGGGCGCATTCCGCGATGTCGCGCTGCTCAATGCCGGTGCGGCACTGGTTGTCGCAGGCAAGGCAGCTCACCTTAAGGAAGGTGTTGCGCTCGGCGCCAAGTCGCTCGACAGTGGCGCGGCGGCGGAAAAGCTGAGGCGGCTGATTGCCGTCTCCAACGCCTGAAGGAGCACTCCTAGTTGTCCGACATCCTCGCCAAGATCGAAACCTATAAGCGCGAGGAGATCGCCACCGCCAAGCGCGCCCATCCGCTCGCCGCGATCGAGGCACAGGCGAAGAAGGCGTCCGCCCCGCGCGGTTTCGCCAATGCTATCCGCAACAAGCTGTCGCGCGGCGAGACCGCGCTGATCGCCGAGATCAAGAAGGCCTCGCCCTCCAAGGGCCTGATCCGCGCCGACTTCGATCCTCCCGCGTTGGCCCGCGCCTATCAGGACGGCGGCGCGGCGTGCCTGTCGGTGCTGACCGACACGCCTTCGTTCCAGGGCCATCTCGATTTCATGGTGGCGGCACGCGCGGCGGTGAATCTGCCGGTGCTGCGCAAGGATTTCATGTACGACACTTATCAGGTGGTCGAGGCGCGCGCGCATGGCGCCGACTGCATCCTGATCATCATGGCGGCGCTCGACGATGCGGCGGCGCGCGACATCGAGGATGCCGCGTTCGCGCAGGGCATGGACGTGCTGCTGGAGGTCCATAACCGGCCCGAACTCGAGCGCGCGCTGAAGCTGCGTTCGCCGCTGCTCGGCATCAACAACCGCAACCTGCGCACCTTCGAGACCACGCTCGCCACCAGCGAGGAGCTTGCGCCGCTGGTGCCGGCGGATCGCATTCTGGTCGGCGAGAGCGGCATCTTCACCCCGGCCGACATCGCCCGGCTCGGCAAGGTCAATATTCACACCTTCCTCGTCGGCGAGAGCCTGATGCGGCAGGCCGACGTGACGGCGGCGACGCGCGCGCTGCTCGCGCCTGACGGGGCGCAACGTGCGGCGCAGCGCGTCGGAGCATAATGGCGCGGGCAATGACCAAGATCGACCTCACCCATATCGACGCCAAGGGCGAAGCCCACATGGTGGACGTGTCCGCCAAGCCCGCGACCGAGCGCATCGCGGTCGCCGAAGGCCGCGTCGTCATGACGAAAGAGACGCTGGAGCTGATCGAGAGCGGCAACGCCAAGAAGGGCGACGTGCTCGGCACGGCCCGAATCGCCGGCATCATGGCGGCCAAGCGCACCTCCGAACTCATTCCGCTGTGCCATCCGCTCGCGCTGTCCAAGGTCACGGTCGAGATCACGACGGATCCCGAACTGCCCGGCTGCCATGTCGAGGCCACCTGCAAGGTCACGGGGCCGACCGGCGTCGAAATGGAAGCCCTGACAGCGGTCTCGGTCGCCTGCCTCACCATCTACGACATGATCAAGGCAGTGGAGCGCGGGGTGCGGATCGAGGGCATCCAGCTTGTCGAGAAGAGGGGCGGCAAGTCCGGGCATTACAAAGTGGAGCGGTGAATTCATCATGTTGAAGATGAAGACAGGCAACAAGCCGCTGATGCCCGTGGCCGAGGCCATGGCCGCGGTGCTCGACGGCACCACGCCCCTACCCGAGGAACTGGTCGCGCTCGACGACGCCTTCCACCGCACGCTGGCGCGCGACGTCGCCTCGCTGCGCACCCAGCCGCCCGCGGCGATGTCGGCGATGGACGGCTATGCGGTGCGCCTGCCCGACGCGAAAGCGGACGCGCGGCTCAAGGTGATCGGTGAAAGCGCGGCCGGCAAACCGTTCCAGCAGCCCGTCGGCCCCGGCGAGGCGGTACGGATCTTCACCGGCGGCGTGGTGCCGCCCGGCGCCGACACCGTGGTGATCCAGGAAGACACCACGCGCGAGGGCGATACCGTCATCCTTGCCGAGACAACGCTGGTCTCGCGCCACATCCGCCGCGCCGGCTCCGATTTCCGCGAAGGCGACGTGCTGCTGCGCAAGGGCTTGTGCCTGACCGACCGCGATTTGTCGCTCGCCGCCAGCATGAACCACCCCCGCCTGCCCGTGCACAGGCGGCCACGCGTTGCGATTCTCGCCACCGGCGACGAACTGGTAATGCCGGGCTGCACCCCCGGCCCCGGCCAGATCGTCTTCTCCAATGCCTATGCGCTGCGCGCGCTGGCGCGCGCCGAAGGCGCTGAGTTGATCGATCTTGGTATCGCGCGCGACACCATCGAGGATACCGCCCGCGCCATCCGGCAGGCACGCGACGCCAACGCCGACATCCTGGTCTCGACCGGCGGCGCGTCGGTCGGCGACCATGACGTAGTCAAGGATGCGCTCGAATCCGAAGGCATCGCGATGTCGTTCTGGAAAATCGCGCTGCGTCCCGGAAAGCCGATGATGCATGGCCGGCTCGGACCGATGCGGGTGATCGGCCTGCCCGGCAATCCGGTGGCGTCCTATGTCTGCGGCTTCATCTTCATGGTGCCGCTGATCCGCGCGCTGTCCGGTCGCACCATCGTGCATCATTTGCTGGAGAGCGCCGCGCTCGGCATTGCGCTGCCCGAGAACGATCACCGTCAGGAATATCTACGCGCGCGCTGCAGCCTGCGCGACGACGGCATGCCGATCGTCATTCCGGTGACCCATCAGGATTTATCGCTGCTCGGCAATCTGTCGGTGGCGGATGTCCTGATCGTGCGCCCGCCGCACGCGCCCGCGACGTGCGCCGGCGAACGCTGCACCATCATTAGACTCCCCGGCTGATTTCTCCGTCACAGCTAAAACTGAGGCTGTTTTCCCCTTATAAAATGGGGTTTTCATAATCGTTTTCAGTCTACGACACTTCCGCCCGCCACGATTACGACACATATGGTCACGGCAGCTTGATCGATATCAAGCGTGATCGGGCGAATTTTTGATTCGCATCAATGTGACCACCCCTTCAAGAGCGTGAATTTTTTCCAGCTCATTGATGGAGGGAAACATGACCGACTCTCAACTCCGACAAGACATTATCGACGAATTGGAATTTGATCCAAGCTTCAGCGGGGAACACATCGGTGTTGCCGTGGACAAGAACGTCGTGACGTTAACCGGACACGTCGACAGTTACGCGGAGAAGGTCGCAGCAATCGCCGCTGTACGACGCGTAAAGGGCGTGCATGCGATCGCCGAGAATATCGAAGTCCGCTATTCTTTTCAGAACAAGACAGCGGACGATCAGATCGCAAAGCGGGCGTGCGACATTTTAAACTGGGACGTCCTGGTTCCCGCGGACGGAATCGACGTTCTGGTTCAGGATGGCTGGGTAACGCTAAGCGGAAACGTCAATTGGTACTATCAAAAGACTGCCGCTGAAGATGATGTCCGCAAGCTATCCGGAGTTCGCGGGGTGACAAATAAGATTGCCATCAAACCTCGCGTTGATGCGGCAAACGTCAAAAGCAAAATCGAGTCTGCTCTTAAACGTCATGCAGAAGTAGAGGCAAAGGCCATCCGCGTTACCGTTCAGAACGGCAACAAGGTCGTTCTTGAGGGCGAAGTCGACAACTGGGACGAACGGCGGGCAGTTGAGAGTGCCGCCTGGTCCGCCGCCGGCGTCGCATCGGTCGATGATCGCCTGACGATTTCTTGACGATTGCTTGACGATTTCCTGATTGGCCCGTGCGGCATCTGCTGACAGGTGCCGCACGCTCTGGATCATCGCAATTCTAGTTGGCTCAGCCGCTCGGTTGCGGTGAGTCAATCGGCCGCGTGGCCAACTGCGCGCTCATCATGACGATTTAGCCCTTGGGAGAAGCTGCAAATGGCACATAAGCAGATTTTGTTCCATTCGGCAGCCCGTGAGAAAGTGCTCCGGGGTGCAACTCTTCTTGCCGATGCAGTGCGCGTCACCCTGGGACCGAAGTCGAAATCGGTCTTGATTCAAAAGAGCTGGGGCGCGCCAATCGTCTGCAACGATGGCGTGACCATCGCCAAGGAATTCGATCTCAAGGATCCGGAAGAAAACCTTGGCGCCCAGGTGCTTCGCCAAGCTGCAGAGAGAACCGGCGACGTTGTTGGCGACGGCACCAGCACATCGACCATTCTTGCCCACGCGATCCTCGCCGATGGTGTCCGTAATGTTGTAGCCGGCGCCAGCGCAATTGATCTCAAGCGCGGGCTGGATCGCGCCGTGCGCGTCGCCATCGACGCGCTACATGTAATGTCCCGCCCGGTAAAGACCAAAGCCGAACAGGCGCAAGTCGCAACTATTTCGGCTCACAACGACGCTGCTATAGGAGCCTTGGTCGCCGATGCGATCGAAAAAGTTGGCGGCGACGGCGTGATTTCGGTTGAGGAATCCAAGACTACCGAAACCACGCTGGATATCGTCGAGGGCATGAAGTTCGATCGCGGTTTCATATCTCCATATTTTGTCACTGACGCAGAGCGCATGGAGGCCATTCTTGAGGATCCTTTCGTGCTGCTTTGCGACCACAAGATAGGGGCCTTGCGCGACCTTATTCCTGTCCTGGAGCAGGTTGCCAAGGTCGGGCGGCCTTTGTTGATCATCGCCGAAGATATCGAGGGTGAGGCGCTTGCGACCCTGATCGTCAACCAGCTTCGGGGCGTTCTGAAGGGCTGCGCTGTCAAGGCCCCCGGATTCGGGGATCGGCGAAAGGCGATGCTGGAAGACATCGCGATATTGACCGGCGCACAGGTGATCTCGGATGAACTGGGCTTCAAGCTGGAGAGCCTGACGCTGCAACAGCTCGGGCGCGCAGCACGGGTTGTCGCAGATAAGGAAAGTACGACGCTGATCGGCAGCGGGGGCGATCGCAGCCGGATTGATGCGCGCATTCAGCAGATCCGGCGTGAAATCGAAAAGACAACCAGCGATTATGACCGTGAAAAGCTCGAGGAACGGCTGGCTAAGCTGTCCGGCGGCATCGCGGTCATCCGCGTCGGAGCCCCGACCGAAGCGGAGATGAAAGCCAAAAAAGAAGCGCTAGATGACGCTATCAGTTCCACGAAGGCCGCGGTAGCCGAAGGAATTGTGCCAGGCGGTGGGCTTGCGCTGTTGAGATGCATCGAAGCGGTCGCTCGCGAAGAAGCCGGCAGCGAAGGTGACGAGAAGACCGGCATTCAAATCTTGAAACGGGCTCTCGAAGCGCCGGCGCGACAAATCGCGGAGAATTCTGCCGTAGATGGCGGCGTAGTCGTTGCGCGGATGCTCGCGAGCCAGGGCAATTTTGGCTTCGATGCTGCGCGCAAGGAATACCTCGATCTGGTCGAGGCCGGTATCGTCGACCCGGCAAAAGTGGTTCGCACCGCATTGGAAAACGCGGCTTCCGTCGCGAGCGTGCTGCTGCTCACCGAAGCGACGATGACAGAAATTCCAGAGACGAAAAGAGAGCGGCCGACCGAACCGGAGATGGCAATGTGATCCGCGAAAGCTCGCTTCATACGAGCAGCAACAGCCGCGTATCTGTTGGGAATACCGATGCAGGCCAATCATCTGGCTCTCGCCGTCCAGCCATTTATCGGAAGAAGCTGAGGCAGATCTGTTTCTGACGAGAATCTTTCATCGGGGGAAGCCATGCCGTACCGCAGCAATATCGATCTTCCCGTATCGGTCCGCGATCACCTTCCACCGCATGCGCAGGACATCTATCGTGCCGCGTTCAACCACGCCTTCGCAGCTCACGCGGGTGACATTCGGCAAGAAGAGATCGCTCACCGCACCGCTTGGGCGGCCGTGAAACGGTCCTACGTCAAGGACGGTGATCGCTGGGTGCCAATCGAATAGGAGCGGGTCGCAGCTATCCACCTCGACTCAGCGGATTGAAGCCGGTCGCCTGGCTGGAAAGCGATTCAAAATGTCTACGACTTCCTGATCGCTCACCTGCCGGAAGTCACGATAGAAATAGCCGATGGCCCCGAACAATTCCGGCGTCTCCAGGCAGATCAAGTCATCGACCTCCGGGCGCAAGTGCGCGATCGTATCGGGTGGGGCGACGGGAACAGCGAGCACGAGTTTCTTCGGCTTCCGGTTGCGGATCGCTTGAAGTGCCGCCCGCGTCGTGGCGCCGGTTGCAATGCCGTCGTCGACCACGATCACCACCTGTCCCGTGATCTCTGCCCGGGGGCGCTCGCCTATATAGAGCTGGCGTCGACGTTCGATCTCCGCGAGTTCCCTTGCACATGCCGCATCGAACTCATCAGGCGTTGTGCCTGAAAGCTCAATCACCTCCTTATTGCGAACAATGATCGGCGCGGCGCCATCCACCACCGCTCCCATCGCCAGTTCCGGCTGGAACGGCACGCCGATCTTACGAACAAGGATTAAGTCGAGAGGGGCATCGAGCGCAGCGGCAACCTCCGCTGCGACGGGAACACCACCGCGCGGCAGCGCCAGAATGACAGCGCTTCTATCCTTATATTCTGAAAGCGCCTCGGCCAGTTTGCGGCCCGCATCCGATCTATCGAAGAAATCCATCATTGATGAGCATCCCGGCTGCCCTGACCCACATTCGTGGCACGGGGATTTCCAGCGACCAGATGGCGTTCAAACCAGCCGGCGGCGAGTTCGATGACGGTGTCCAATGTGCCGGCTTCTTCGAAGAGATGGGTGGCGCCCGGAACGATTTGAATGCTCTTTTCACCTCCGAGGCGCTCCAGGGCCTGTTGGTTGAGTTCGATCACACCGTAATCCGCGCCGCCGACGATCAGGAGGGTTGGGACTTTTACAAGCGGTAATCTGTCGCCCGCAAGATCAGGCCGTCCGCCACGCGAAACGACCGCGCCAATGCGATCACCGAGGCCGCTGGCTGCCACCAGAGCCGCCGCCGCACCTGTGCTTGCCCCAAACAATCCGATCGGAAAGGAATTGATGTCGGGCTCCTCGACCACCCAGCGTACCGCTTGCTTTAGCCGCTGGGCGAGCAGGCTGATGTCGAACACATTCTGCCGGTCTTCCTCTTCTTGGGGCAGCAGAAGGTCGAACAACAGCGTCGCGATTCCTCGGCGATTGAGTGCCTCCGCAACCCGGATGTTACGCGGGCTGAACCGGCTCGACCCGCTGCCGTGCGCGAAGATAACCAATGCCCGGGCGCCCTCCGGACGGTTCAAGGTACCGGCCAGACCGAGCGGTGGTAGCCCGACCTCTCGCGAAACCACCATCGGTTGGTCTTTGCTCTTGCCGTTACGGCCGAACGCGGAGACTCGTGCCATGGCCGGTCACTCCATTTTTTACAAATTACCTCCTCACCGGGAAACGATCTTGATCAGTGTCAAAAGGAGCTTGATCGATTCTGCTAAATTTAAAAGATGGAGTCTTTGCAGACGCCGCCGGAGGCTGGCAGATTCTTTTCTGGTCAGAATGCGTCTACTCTCGGCGACAAAGTCCGGTTTCTGAGCTGCCCAACGACATATTCATGCGCCTGCGAGCACGTCGTCGCACGTGAGACCCACATGTCCTGGGTCTTCATGGCGGGTGATCGTGTTTACAAGCTGAAGAAACCTGTTCGCTTCGCCTATCTCGATTTTTCAACTCTGGATCGGCGTGCGGCGGCTTGCCGCGCAGAATATCAGCTGAACCGGCGGCTCGCCCCCGACATCTATTTGGACGTCGTTCCGCTGACGATCGCACAATCAGGCCTTGCGATCGACGGCGAGGGACCTGTCGTGGATTGGCTCGTGGTCATGCGGCGGCTGGATGAGAACGAAACGCTGGAGGCGGCTTTACGCGGGGGCTGGCTGAAGCCTTTGCAGCTTGATCGACTCGCGGCAACGCTCGGCGCATTTTACGCGCATGCGCCTCGCGTCCAGCTTGAACCTGAGCAGTATCTCGTCTCATGGCAGAAAGCGCTCGTCGACAATTGCCGTGTGCTGTTCAACGCTCGCCTAGGCCTTCCTCAAGGCACCGTGGAGCGCATCGCCGAGGTTCAGCGCCGCTTCGCCATGCAACGCTCCGCCTTGCTGCTCGGGAGGATTCACGCGCGGCGGTACGTCGATGCACATGGAGACCTTCGCCCCGAACATATCTGGCTCCGCGAACCCGTGACCATCATCGATTGCCTTGAATTCGATCCAAAACTGCGGGCGCTCGATCCGCTCGATGAAATCGCCTTTCTGCATCTGGAATGCGAACGTCTCGGCGGCCTATGGGCCGCCAAGCGGATCAGGCAACGTTTGGCCCTCGCCCTCGATGACGACGCCAGCAGAGGACTTTTTCTTTTCTACCGTAGCCATCGGGCGATGCTGCGCGCACGGCTATCGATCGCCCACCTGTTCGACGCCCATCCTCGAACACCGGAGAAGTGGCCTCGCCTTGCCCGCGCCTATCTCAACCTTGCCGCCGCCAATGCCGCGTGCCTCGAACGTATTCTCGACGGCCGCAGCAAGGTGCGGCAGCGCAAATTCTCAGGCAATTTCAAACTACCAGAAGATCAGTGAGCGCCTTGTTCTCGTGAAGCCGACGGATGGCCTCGGCCAGCAATGGCGCGGCTGGCACAATGTCGAGTTTGTCGCGCACCGGGCCAGCCGGAAGACGGAATGGCGGAACGGCGTCGGTGGCAATGATGCGATCGATCGCCGGATCAGCAAGTGCCGTTTCCGCCCCCGGCATGAACAGTCCATGGGCAACGCATGCCAGGACTCGCCGGGCGCCATGGGCCCGCGCGGCCCGCGCCGCTCGCACCAGTGTGCCACCGGTACTAATGAGGTCGTCGACGATGATGCAGGTGGCGTCGGCGACGTCGCCGACGAACAGGTCGCCAGAGACAACCCCCGCGCTGCGGTGTTTTTCGGCAAAAGCCTTGCCGATCGGACGGCCCAGCACCGTTTCCAGCGCCTCCCGCAGCAAGTCAGCGCGCTTTCCACCACCCAGATCCGGCGAGATGACGCAAAGAGGCTCGTTGCCGACCGTGGTCTTGATCGCATCGATCAGCAGTGGCGCGGCCCTCAGCGCCACAGCGCGGCAGCGAAATGCATTCTCAAAGGCGGCCTCGTTGTGTACTTCGAGCGTCACCACGGCATCGCAGCCGATCGCCTCGAAAAGTACCGCGACATAGCGCGTCGTCACCGGATCGTTGGCCTTGGTGCGACGATCTTTTCGCGCATAGCAGAGGTAAGGCGCGATCGCGGTCACGCGCTTGGCGCCGGCGTCTTTCAACGCTCCAATGAAGAACAGCAGCCGGCAGAGCTTGTCGTTGGCGCTTTGGTCGGGGCCGCCGTGAAGGCTATGGATCACGTAGATGTCAGCATCGGCAACGGGATCGAGTGGTCTCACCTTGTGTTCGCCGTCTTCGAAATCCCGCTCCTCATGTGCGCTGAGGGGGTGCGCCAGCAGCCTGCTGATATCGCGCCCGAGCTCATCGGTTCCGTTCAAAGCGAATAATCGTAGATGGCGATTTGCAACCGGCCCAACGGCGGAAGGCGACCAAATCTGACTTGGCATCGCGACGGGCCTCCCTAATTTGAGAAAACCTAACCGTTGGGTCGAATGATTTCTTGACCTGGCTCAACACCATCCCCGCGCTTTCAAAACATCGACCGTGGAGGAGGCTCACCGCTTCAGCAGCTTGCGCAATTTCGCCAGCGGCCTTGTATTCAGCACGTCGTCTGCCGTGAGCCAGGCGCGCCGCGCCTGATCGATCCCGAACCGCATGTACTGGAATGCGTCGATCGAATGCGCATCGGTCGAGACCGCGAGCTTTACCCCGGCGAGTTTTGCGGCGTGGGCGTGAAGATCGTTCAAATCCAGACGATCCGGCTCCGCATTGATCTCGAGATAGCAGCCCGCCTTGTATGCGGCCGAGACCACGGCATCCATATCGATGTCGTAGGGTTCGCGCTGGCCGATTAAGCGACCGGTCGGATGCGCCAAAATGGACACATGGCGGTTCTCCAAGGCACGGACGACGCGCTCGGCCTGCGCCTTGCGCGGCAGATCGAAATGCGAGTGCACCGCGGCCACCACGATGTCCAATTTCTCCAAGCTTGAATCCGGCAGGTCGAGACTGCCATCCCGAAGGATATCGACTTCGATACCCTTGAGGATCGTGAAGTTCTTGAACTTCTCGTTGAGCCGGTCGATTTCGTGGATTTGGCGGGCCAAACGCGCCGGATCGAGACCATGCGCCATGGCGACACGCCGGCTGTGATCGGTCAGGGCGATGTATTCGTAGCCCCGCGCCTGCGCCGCTTCCGCCATCCCGGCGATGGAGACCGTGCCGTCGGTCCAGTCCGAGTGGACGTGAAGGTCGCCTCGTACATCGGAAAGTTTTACAAGTGTGGGCAGCCTGCCGGCCTGCGACGCCGCGACCTCCCCGCGATCCTCACGCAACTCCGGCGGGATGAATGCCAGCCCGAGCTTTTCATAGACATCTTCCTCCGTGGCGCCGGCGATCCGTCGTTTGCCGGAGAACAATCCGTATTCGTTCAGCTTCCAGCCGTGCTGGTTGGCGAGACCGCGCAGCGCAATGTTGTGAGCTTTCGAGCCCGTGAAATACAGCAGCGCCGCGCCGTAGCTTTCTTCCGGCACCGCGCGAACATCGACCTGTAGACCGGAACGCAGCATCACGGTGGTGCGCGTTGGCCCGTGAGCGACAACCTGTGCGACATTTTCGTACTCGACCAGCCTGTTTCCGACCGCCGCGCCGTTCTTCGCGGTTACCAGCACATCAAGATCGCCGACCGTGTCGCGGCGCCGGCGATAGCTGCCGGCGACCACGGCGCGCCCGCTGCCGCGTAGAAAGGCCACCAACGCTTCGGCCTCGGCTTCGGCCACCGAGAGCTTGAACCGCTTGGGGGCCTGCGGCTTTTCCAGCGCACCGAGCAGTTTCTTCTCGATCCCAGGGCCGAAGCCGCGGAGCTCGCGCAATCGGCCGACCTTGATGACCTGGCGGAGGTCTTTCAGGGTACGCACCTTGAGTTTGTCGTAGAGCAGCTTGATGCGCTTCGGTCCGAGCCCGGGAAGCGCAGCCATATCACCGAGTTCGCCGGGCAATTTCCGTTTCAGCATATCGAGCAGATCGAAATGCCCGGTCTTGACGATATCGGCGATCTTGCCAGCGAGATCCTTGCCGATCCCCGGCAACTCCGACAAATCGCTTCCGGACTCCAGCAGGCTCGTGACCGCCTTTGGCAGACCTTCGATCTCGCGCGCAGCACGGCGGTAGGCGCGCACGCGAAACTGGTTCTCTCCGCCAATCTCAAGGAGTTCGGCAGCCTGATCGAACATGGCGGCGATTTCCGCGTTCTGCACGGGCATATTCGAATGGTCCAGGAAGGTCGCAATTCGCGCTTGTAAAATATCGCATCGCTCACAGCGCCCGGATTGATTCAAATCAGCATCTGCCGGGAGTGCATGCCCGCACGATCATTTTCATTCGCCTCGATGCATCCGGGAAAACGGCCGGACGACATCGTCATACAGCCAATTCATACTTGGCATTGCATGAGAATGATCGTCCGTCCTCGTGATCGAGGATGCTTGCCGCAGCATCTATGTTGGCGGGTCGGCGGACACAGCGCGATCCGCTTACCAAGGCCTCGGCATTCAATCCATCACAGCCGACGACTTCGCGTAACTGTTGATTTGTATCAACGACGGCAGCGCCTCAAAAGGCTCCCCTAACCAGCCAATGAAGGAGGTCCGCTATGCACGCTCGTGACGTCATGGTTGCGCCAGTCATTACGGTGAAGCCTTCTACTACGGTGAAGGAGGTCGCAGAGCTCTTCTTGGGAAAAAGGATCAGCGCCGCGCCGGTGATCGACAATCAGGGAAAGCTGATCGGCGTTGTCAGCGAAGGCGACCTTTTGCATCGCGTTGAGGCCGGCACTGAGCAACATCACTCATGGTGGCTTGAGGGATTCATCGGAAATAACACGCTAGCCGCTGAATATGTCAAAGCTCACGGCCGCAGCGTTTCAGATGTCATGACCCGTAATGTCATCACAGCCTCCCCTCAGACACCGCTGCACGAGGTCGCGACTTTGATGGAGAAGAACGCAATCAAAAGGGTCCCTATTCTGGAGAACGGCCAGTTGGTCGGCATCGTCAGCCGGGCAAACCTCATTCAGGCCGTGGCAACGGCACGCAAGCTGCTCGATATTCCGCTTTCCGATACGGCCATTCGCGACAAGATACTGTCTCACCTCAAGAAGCAGCCGTGGGCCCATACAACAATGCTGAACGTGACCGTCAATGCGGGTGTCGTGGACCTCTGGGGCATCGCCGAATCCGCCGCCGAGCGGAAGGCCATCAAGGTTGCCGCCGAATCCACTGTTGGAGTGCACGCGGTGAACGACAATTTGATCACCCGGCCCGTCGGCGGATGGGAGTGAGCCAGCGCGGCGTCAGGCCGCGACCGGCCGAAACTGCCATCCAGGCTTCCCGCCCAATATCGGCGGGCATCGCCTCCTCGCCCATGAAAGCTTGATAGGTGGCCGGCGGCTGCCGCTTCCAGCGGCGGCATCCCGCTAATCCGGAGCCACACCGCGCCGCCTGGCAAATTTAGTTTTCCGGATCACCTTCACCAAAATTTAACCGTTGCGGAACACATATGGAACATATAGTGTCCGTTCATGATTTGTTTCGAGCGAGTCGTGGCGCAATTCGCCGCCTTTCGCCAGCTCCCGATGCCCGCACTCCGGCGCCAGCGCCGCAAGCGCGGTGCGGCAGGACGGCACGACCCGATCGTCGACCCGGACCGCTGGAATTGAGGATGGCCTGACGATGCTGACACGCAAACAATACGAGCTTCTGCGCTTCATCAACGAGCGGCTCAAGGAATCCGGCGTCCCGCCCTCCTTCGACGAGATGAAGGACGCGCTCGATCTGCGCTCGAAGTCAGGGATCCACCGCCTGATCACCGCGCTGGAAGAGCGCGGCTTCATCCGCCGGCTCGCCAATCGCGCCCGCGCCATCGAGGTCATCAAGCTTCCCGAGGTCAACCATGGCGGCAGCTCGCGGCGCGGCTTCACCCCGAGCGTGATCGAAGGCAATCTCGGCAAGGTCCGCAACGCCCCGGCCGCGATGCTGCCGGAGGATAGCGGCGAGATGCCGGTCGCCGTGCCGGTGATGGGCCGCATCGCCGCCGGTACCCCGATCGAGGCGCTGCAGACCCGCAGCCACACCATCAGCGTGCCGCCCGACATGCTCGGCTCCGGCGAGCACTACGCCCTTGAAGTGCGCGGTGACTCGATGGTGGAAGCCGGCATTCTCGACGGCGACATGGCGCTGATCCAGAAGAACGACAGCGCCGACACCGGCGACATCGTGGTGGCGCTGATCGACGAGGAGGAAGCGACGCTGAAGCGTTTCCGCCGCCGCGGTGCCTCGATTGCGCTGGAGCCAGCCAACGCCGCCTATGAAGTCCGCATCCTGCCGCCCAACCGCGTTCGCATTCAGGGCAAGCTGATCGGGCTGTACCGGAAGTATTGAGGCCCTCGTCACAAAAGAGGCTTTTCACAGAAAAGGCTTCTCACAGAAAAGGCTTCTCACAGAAAAGGCTTCTCACAGAAGAGGCAGTCGTGTCCCGGATGCAGTGCGGCGCGCAGTGACGCTCTGCTGATCCGGGACCGTTCCGGGCTCTGAGTATCGAACGATCCCGGTTCTGCGAAACAATGCTAACGCATTGCATCGCGCCCGGGATACAGGACCTCTTACTCCCTCCTCCGCCTGCAGATCCCTGTCGGACGGCGTGGCATCGACCGGCCGCCGCGGCGTTCGCTGCGTCAGCCCTGCCCGCCCCGGCCCACTGGCTGCACTCGTCTCCGCATCCATTGTCGCCCGCGCCCATGGCCGATCGATGCCAGGCGGGTTGACCATCGCGGCGCTGTAGCCTTCGCCCGCACGGTGCAGCGCCGTGGCGCCCTGCCGCCGCAGGGTGTCCTGATCGAACACGCGTGCCGCACAATCCCGTGGCGGCGCGGACACCGAGACGATGACAGCGGCGCGGCAACGCTCTCTCGATACGCCATATTGCCGGGCAGGCCTCACCCCGCCGCGGCCACCTTGGCGTAGCTGTCGCGCAGGCCAACGGTGCGGTTAAACACCAGCCGCTGCGGCGTCGAATCCGCATCGCACACGAAATAGCCCTGCCGCTCGAACTGCACCGCGCCGTCAGCGGCATCGGTCTTGAACGCCGGCTCCACCATGCAGTCCGTCAGCGTCTCCAATGAATTCGGATTGAGCTGCGCGGCGAAATTGCCTGGCTCCGGCTGCGGGGTAGCGAACAGATTGTCGTAGAGCCGTACCTCTGCCGGCACCGCATGCGCGGCGCTGACCCAATGAATGGTCGCCTTCACCTTGCGGCCGTCGGGCGCGTTGCCGCCGCGCGTTGCCGGATCGTAGGTGCAGCGCAATTCGACCACCTCGCCCGCCGCGTTCTTGATGACTTCGCGGCAGGTGATGAAATAGGCATAGCGCAGCCGCACCTCGCGCCCCGGCGCGAGACGGAAGAACTTCTTCGGCGGCTCCTCCATGAAGTCGTCCTGCTCGATATAGAGCTCGCGGCCGAACGGAATCTTCCGGGTGCCCTGCGCCGGATCGTCCGGGTGATTGATCGCCTCAAGCTCCTCGACCTGACCTTCCGGATAATTCTCGATCACGACCTTCAGCGGACGCAGCACCGCCATGCGGCGCGGTGCGCTTTTGTTGAGCGTCTCGCGGATGGTGAAGTCGAACATGCCGATGTCGACGGTGCTGTTCGATTTGGCCACGCCAATCCGCTTGACGAAATCGCGCAGCGCCTGCGCCGGCACGCCGCGGCGCTGCAGGCCGGCCAGCGTCGGCATGCGCGGATCGTCCCAGCCCGAGACGTGGCCCTCACGCACCAGCCCGGTCAGCACGCGCTTGGACAGTAGCGTGTAGGTCATGTTGAGCCGTGCGAACTCGTACTGGCGCGGATGCGAGGGCACCGGAAGATTGTCGAGGAACCAGTCGTAGAGCGGCCGGTGATCCTCGAACTCCAGCGTGCAGATCGAATGGGTGATGTGCTCGATGGAGTCCGACTGGCCGTGTGCGAAATCGTAGCTCGGATAGATGTTCCACGCCGTGCCGGTGCGCGGATGGTGCGCATGCAGAATGCGGTAGAGCACCGGATCGCGCAGGTTGATATTGCCCGAGCCCATGTCGATCTTGGCGCGCAGCACGCGCGCACCGTTCGGAAACTCGCCGGCGCGCATCCGCGCGAACAGATCGAGGTTCTCCTCGACCGAACGCTCGCGGAACGGGCTGTTCTGCCCGGCCTCGGTCAGGGTGCCGCGGGTCAGCCGGATTTCGTCCGGCGACTGGTCGTCGACATAGGCCTTGCCGGCGCGGATCAGATCCTGCGCCCAGGCGTAAAGCTGCTCGAAATAGTCGGAGGCGAAATGCAGGTGCTCGCCCCAGTCGAAGCCGAGCCAGCGGACGTCGCGCTGGATGGCGTCGATGAACTCCTGCTCTTCCTTGGCCGGATTGGTGTCGTCGAAACGCAGATGGCAGCGCCCGCCGAACTCCTCGGCAATGCCGAAATTCAGGCAGATCGATTTGGCATGGCCGAGATGCAAATATCCGTTGGGTTCCGGCGGAAAGCGCGTCACCACGCCTTTGTGTTTCCCCGAGGCCAGATCCGCCGCCACAATCTCGCGGATGAAGTCGCGGCCCGCGTCCGGCATCGATTCGTCAGTCATTTTCACCCTTTCAAGCTGCGCCCTATGTGCCAAATCCGCGCCGTCGCGCCAAGAGCAGTCACGCCCAAGAGCCGCCGCCAAAAACCGGGGCCCGGCCCCGGTGGCGGAGACAAACGAACTTTTGACCTTCCGGCGGCATTTGCATCCGGATGCCGGGACAGTGCCCCGGCAGTATGATAAAGGCGCGCCTAAACACCCCTCCCCGAGAGCATTGAACCATCTGAAATGACCGAACCCGTCATCACCCGCTTTGCGCCCTCACCGACCGGCTTCCTCCATATCGGCGGCGCGCGCACCGCTTTGTTCAACTGGCTCTACGCCCGCAAGCGCGGCGGCAAGATGCTGCTGCGGATCGAGGACACCGACCGCGAGCGCTCCACCGATGCGGCGATCGAGGCCATCCTCGACGGGCTGAGCTGGCTTGGCATCGAGTGGGACGGCGAGACGATTTACCAGTTCAGCCGCGCCGCGCGGCACCGCGAGGTCGCCGAGCAGCTTCTGGCCGCGGGCAAGGCCTATCGCTGCTATGCGACGCCGGAGGAACTGACCCAGATGCGCGAGGCGGCGAAGGCCGAGGGCCGCGCCATGCGCTATGACGGCCGCTGGCGCGACCGCGATCCAGCCGAGGCGCCTGCCGGCGCCAAGCCGGTGATCCGCCTCAAGGCGCCGCAGACTGGGGAAACCGTCATTGTGGACCAGGTCCAGGGCCGCGTGGTCTGGCAGAACGAGAATCTCGACGATCTCGTGCTGCTGCGCTCCGACGGCACGCCGACCTATATGCTCGCCGTGGTGGTAGACGACCATGACATGGGCGTTACCCATGTCATCCGCGGCGACGACCACCTGATCAACGCCGCCCGCCAGAAGCATATCTACGATGCGCTGGGCTGGACCGTGCCGACCATGGCGCACATCCCGCTGATCCACGGGCCGGACGGCTCGAAGCTATCGAAGCGCCACGGTGCGCTCGGCGTCGATGCCTACCGCGCGATGGGCTACCTGCCCGCCGCCCTGCGCAATTATCTGGTCCGGCTCGGCTGGAGCCATGGCGATCAGGAAATCTTCTCGACGGAGGAGATGATCGCAGCGTTTGACCTGCCGCAAATCGGCCGCTCGGCGGCCCGGTTCGACTTCGCCAAGCTGGAAAGCCTGAACGGCCACTATATCCGCGCCGCCAGCGACGCCGAATTGCTGGCCAGCATCGAGGCGCTGCTGCCGTTCCTTCCGCAAAATGAAACGATCGGCAAAAAGCTCAACGACACCACCCGCGCCCAGTTGCTGCAGGCGATGCCGGGCCTGAAGGAACGCGCCAAGACGCTGCTCGAGCTGATCGACGGCGCCAAGTTCATCTTCGCCGACCGGCCGCTGGACATGGACGCCAAGGCTGCCGCCGTATTGACGCCGGAGACGCGGACACTGATCGGCCGCCTGCACGAGGCGCTGGCGGCGGTTTCCCCCTGGAGTGCCGCGACCACGGAGGCCGCGATGCGCGATTTTGCCGGGCAGAACGGCCTCAAGCTCGGCGCGGTGGCGCAGCCCCTGCGGGTGGCTCTGACCGGCCGCACCACCTCGCCCGGAATTTTCGAGGTTCTGGCGGTACTGGGTCGTGAAACCTGCCTTGATCGGCTGCGCGATCAAGCCGCTTAAGGGCATGCCGCCCCCGACTTTGGCTATCTTGCGGTGCACATAGCAATACGCTAACCCCTTTCCCGCCGAGCAAGGCACGGCTGTTTCTCTTCACCTGTAGGTGTCTGATACGACCGAGAATAACGAAAACATCGGGGGTTATACGATGGACAAAAAAGCCAACACCAAATCCGCAACGCTAACTGTCGAAGGTAAGAGCGTTGAGCTTCCGATCCGCAGTGGCACGATCGGGCCGGACGTGGTCGATATCGGCAAGCTCTATGCCCAAACCGGCATGTTCACCTACGACCCCGGTTTCACTTCGACTGCAAGCTGCGAGTCCAAGATCACATACATCGACGGCGATCAGGGCGTTCTGCTTTATCGCGGCTATCCGATCGAACAGGTCGCCGAAAAAGGCGACTTCCTCGAGACCTGCTATCTCCTGCTGCACGGCGAGCTTCCGACCCCGGCACAGAAGAAGGATTTCGACACCCGCGTCACCAACCACACCATGCTGCATGAGCAGATGGCGCGGTTCTTCCAGGCCTTCCGCCGCGACGCCCACCCGATGGCGGTGATGGTTGCCGCCGTCGGCGCACTCGCCGCCTTCTATCACGACTCCACCGACATCAACGATCCGCAGCAGCGCATGATCGCCTCGATGCGCATGATCGCGAAGATGCCGACGCTGGCCGCGATGGCCTACAAGTATTCGATCGGCCAGCCGTTCGTTTATCCGCTGAACCACCTCGACTACACCTCGAACTTCCTGCGCATGTGCTTTGCGGTGCCGTGCGAGGAGTACAAGGTCAACCCGGTGCTGTCGCGCGCGCTCGACAAGATCTTCATCCTGCACGCCGACCACGAGCAGAACGCCTCGACCTCGACGGTTCGCATCGCCGGCTCCTCCGGCGCCAATCCGTTCGCTTGCATCGCCGCCGGCATCGCTTGCCTGTGGGGTCCGGCCCATGGCGGCGCCAACGAAGCCGCTCTGGCGATGCTGGGCGAGATCGGCACCGTCGACAAGATTCCAGAATTCATCGCCAAGGTGAAGGACAAGAACAGTCAGGTCCGCCTGATGGGCTTCGGCCATCGCGTCTACAAGAACTACGATCCGCGCGCCAAGCTGATGCAGCAGGCCGCGCATGACGTGCTCAAGGAGACCGGCCACGGCGACGATCCGCTGCTGCATGTCGCAATGGAACTCGAGAAGATCGCACTCAGCGACGAATACTTCATCGAACGCAAGCTGTATCCGAACGTCGACTTCTATTCGGGCATCACGCTGAAGGCGATGGGCTTCCCGACCTCGATGTTCACCGTACTGTTCGCGGTGGCCCGCACCGTCGGCTGGATCGGCCAGTGGCGCGAGATGATCGAGGATCCGGCGCAGAAGATCGGCCGCCCGCGCCAGCTCTACACCGGCGCGACCGCCCGCGAATACGTGCCGATGGACAAGCGTAAGTAAGCGTCAGGTCTTATCCAAATACGAATGGCCGGAGCAAGCTCCGGCCATTTTTGTTTATGGGAACCAGTCCCGACTTGTTACGCCGCGCGCTCGTAACGCAAGACCGCTGCGGCCTTCAGCAATTATACCGACTGGCTTTTATCAAGCATCCTGATCACCACGTCGGCAGCGGCCTGACTTGGTGATCGCGCGCCGGTTTCCATCACCGCATCGAGCCGCGCGAAGGATTCGAGTTCACGTCGGCGCAGCGGCGTATCGCCCAGCACCTCGCACAGCTTCGGCACGATGACCTCTGCCGTGCATTCCTCCTGCAGCAATTCGGGCACGACATTCTCGCCGAGCACAAGGTTGGCGAGAATGATGGAAGAGACCCGCACCACGCGGCGGGCGATGAAGGCCTCGACCGCGCCGCCACGATAGACCGTGACCATCGGCACGCCGGCGAGCGCAAGCTCGAGCGTCACCGTGCCGGATTTGGCGAGCGCCGCGCGGGCGATGCGAAACGCTGCACGCTTGTCCGCTTCGCCAACCACGATGCGCGGCTTCACCGCCCAGGTCGCAACCGACGCGTTCACCGCCTCCAGCAGATGCGGCATGGTCGGCAAGACGGCTTCGATCGCGACGCCCTGCGCCGCGAGCATCGCCAGCGTCTCGCCGAACACCGGCATGTGATGGCGGATTTCGCCGCGGCGGCTGCCGGGCAGCAGCAACAGTACCGGCGGCGACGCGGCGCGGCGCGCGGCCTCCTCCGCGTTCGGCCGCAGCGAGGCAAGTTGTTCGATCAGAGGGTGGCCGACATAGCTGCAAGGCGGGCCGCCGAGTGCGAGATGCTCCTGCGGTTCGAACGGCAGCAGCGCCAGCACATGATCGACATAGCGCGCCATCGCGCGGGCGCGACCGGGCCGCCACGCCCACACGGTGGGCGAAACATAGTCGATGATCGGAATGGTCGGGTCGGCGGCGCGCACGCGGCGCGCGACGCGATGAGTGAAATCCGGACTGTCGATGATCACCAGAACGTCGGGCTTTGCGGCGAGCACTGCCCGAGCCGCTTCGCGGATGCGCCGCAGCAACGTCGGCAATTGTTTCGCCACCGCCGCGAAGCCAACAATGGCAAGATCGTCGATCGGAAACTTCGAGACGAGACCTGCCGCGGTCATGTCGTGGCCGCCGATGCCCTCGAAGGTCACGCCCTCGCCGAGCCGCGCGCGGAGTTCCTGCATCAGCGCGCCGCCGAGATGATCACCCGACGCTTCGGTCGCGATCAGAAACACCTTGCGCGGGGCCGCCGTCACCCCGGCACCCCGACGACGAACACGCCGGCCCTGTCGGCGGCTTCGACCATCGCCTGCGGTTCGGCGACCACGGCATGACCGGCGGCAATCGCCGCGCCCGCCAGACCGGCGGCGGCAATGCCCTCGACGGTGCGTGGACCGACCGCCGGCAGATCGAGCCGCAGATCCTGCCCCTGCTTCGGCGCCTTCACCAGCACGCCGCGCCCGGGCTTGCCGCGCAACCGTCCCTCGGCGCGCAACCGGGCCACGCGCGCCAGCAGCGCATCGGTGCCCTCAATGTCCTCGACACTGACCACATGGCCGTCGATCACCACAGCCGCCTGCCCGACATCGAACGGGCTGATGGCGCGCAGCACTTCGCGCCCTCTGATGATATCGGCCTCGGCGTCTCGATCCGGCCGCGCCCGCGTCATGCAACCTTCCGGCATCAGAAGTTCGGGCGCCAGCTCACGAATGCCGAGCACGCGGAAGCCGCGCGCCTCGAAGAAACCGGCCGTGGTGGTGAGGAGATGATCGTCGCCGCCGCGCAAGCCCGCGATGAAGGCCGGGATGAGCGCGAGCGCGCCGAAATCGAGCTTGAGGTCGGACAGCGAAGGCCGCACCAGCCCGCCGATCAAGGTGACGTCGCGGCAGCGCTCGGCCTTCAAAAGATTGACCAGCGCGCCGAACTTGCCAAGGCCAATCCAGTGATGACGGAAACGCTGCACCTCGCGCGGATCGCAAAATCCCTTGAGCGCGAAAATCACCGGCGCGGTGCCACGCTTCGTCAGCGCGTCCGCCACCGCAAACGGCAGCACGCCAGTCCCCGCGATCAATCCAACCGGCGATGTCATGGTGGGTTGAATGGCGGGTTGATCGCTCATGGCGCTCGCCGGGTTCAGGACTTGTCGGAGCCTGCCGGCAAACACAGCGCGCGGTGCTTGTCGGCATCGATGAAGGCGAGAATTTCGGCAATCGCCGGATCGGCGTCGCGCAGCGGCTGCACGCTCTCCAGCCGCTCGGCGAACACGCCGGGGCCGTGGAACAGCTTCTGGTAGAAGCCGCGCACCGTGGCTAGGCGCTCGCGGGTGAATTTGCGGCGCTTCATGCCGACGATGTTGAGGCCCTCGAGATGGGCGTACTGGCCGTTGACGAGGCCGAACGGAATGATATCGCCGCGCACACCGCAGATGCCGCCAACCATCACCTGCGAGCCGACGCGGGTGAACTGGTGCACCGCCGACAGGCCGCCCATGAAAACAAAATCGCCGATCACGCAATGCCCGCCCAGCGTGGCGGAGGTCGCGAAGATCACATCATTGCCGACGATGCAGTCGTGGCCGACATGCGCGTTGTTCATGAAGTAACCGCGATCGCCGACGCGGGTGATGCCGCCGCCGCCGACCGTGCCGGCATTCATGGTGACGCCTTCGCGCAGCGTGCAACCATCGCCGATCACGAGTTTGGTCAGCTCGCCGCGATAGGCCAGCGACTGCGGTGCGGTGCCGAGCGAGACGAACGGATAGATCGTGCAGTTGGCGCCGATGGTGGTCTGCGCGGTGATGTTGACATGCGAGAGCAGCGTGGTGCCGGGACCGATCGCGACATGCGGGCCGACAATGCAGAACGGGCCGATGGTGACATCGTCGCCGATGACGGCGCCGTCCTCGATGCGCGCGGTTGGATCGATCTTCTTCATGGTGTGATCAATCCGCCAGCATCGCGCCGACGTCGGCTTCGGCCACTGTCACGCCATTGACCTTGGCCTCGCCGTGAAACCACCACATCGCGCGTTTCCGGTTCGCAAGGCTCATATGATAGTGGATGGTATCGCCCGGCAGCGCCGGCTTGCGGAATTTGCAATTATCGATGGTGAGGAAATACACCGCGGTCGGCCGCTCGGTCTCGCCGGTCGAGAGCATGCCGATGATGCCCGCGGTCTGCGCCATGCCCTCGATCATCAGCACGCCGGGATAGATCGGCCGGCCGGGGAAATGGCCCTGGAACTGCGGCTCGTTGATGCTGACGTTCTTGATGCCGATACCGCTGAAGTCGCTGCGGATGTTGATCACGCGATCGATCAGCAGGAACGGAAACCGGTGCGGCAATGTCTTGAGGATCGTCGCGATATCGACGGACTCAAGCGTGATCGGTGCCTGCGATTCCATTAGGCTTTTTCCTCGTTATCCGGCCCGGCGGACGTGGTGGATCTGGAATTCGGCGAACCCTCGCGGCCCAGACGCTGGACCTCGAACAGCTCGCGGAAGAATTGCTTGATTGGCTTGGCGGGCGAGCCGCCCCAGCGCACGTTCGGCGGCACTTCGCCGACCACGCTGGAGCGTGCGGCAAGCTGCGCACCCGCGCCGATGGTGGCATGATCGCTGACGCCGACGCGTGCGCCGAGCACCGCGCCGTCACCCAGCGTCGATGAGCCGGCGACGCCGCACTGGCTGACGATGATACAGCGCCGGCCGATCGAAACATTGTGGCCGATCTGCACAAGGTTATCGATTTTGGTGCCCTCGCCGATCACGGTGTCGCGCAACGCGCCGCGATCAACGGTGGTGCCGGCGCCGATCTCGACATCGTTCTGGATCAGCACGCGGCCGGTCTGCGGCACCTTGAGATGGCCGCTCGCGGTCGGGATGAAGCCGTAGCCGTCCTGTCCGATCCGGCAGCCCGGATGAATGATGACGTCATTGCCGATCAGCGCATGCAGCACCGTGGTCCCCGGACCGATGCTGCAATTGCGCCCGATCTTGACGTGCGCGCCGATCACCGCGCCGGCGCCGATCACGGTGCCGCTGCCGATCTCGACATCGGGGCCGATCACCGCCAGCGGATCGACGGTAACGCCGTCTTCCAGCCATGCCTCGGGGTGGATCACGGCGGATGGTGCGATCCCCTCGCCGCCGAATGCCGAAGCGGGCCGCAGCGCGTCGGGATGCAGCTCGCGCCCGACCTTGACGAATGCCGCATAGGGACTGGCGACCCGCAACGCCGCGATCCGCGCGGGCACGCTGGCCGCCAGAGCGGCGCTGACAAGGCAGGCGCCGGCATGGGACTGCGCCAGCACGTCCGCATATTTCTTGCTGTCGAAGAAAGCGAGATGCATCGGCCCGGCGCTATCGAGGGTGGCGAGGCCGCCGATGGTGTCGTCGGCACGCGCAGGATCGGCGAGTTCCGCGCCGGTCAGCGCCGCGATCTCGGCCAGAGTCAATTTCACCGGGGTCTTGAAAAAAGTCGGCTGCGCCATCCCACCCGCCGATCCGGCAAAGTCACCCACCCACTGACGTGCAATCGGTCGCCGGGGAAATTGCCTGAATCATGGCTCCGGGCAAATCCCAGATACCAATATAATATCGAAGTCGGTTAACCCTTAAACCGGCTGCCCTGCAAGCGCAAAGCCCTGCAAATCAGGGATTTGCAGGGCTGCGCCAGTGCTTAGGCTGATTTTAGAACGTGGTGCCGCCGCCGAATCGGAATTCCTGGATACGGTCGCCCGTGACCTTGTTGATCGGCACTGCGTAGTCGATGCGCAGCGGACCGAACGGCGAGGCCCAGATCAGGCCGACACCGACCGAGGAGCGGATCCTCATGCTGTTGGTGTCGCCGAGGCTCACGGTCTGAGTGGGGTCGATTGGCAGCACAGTGATGCCCTGATAATCCCACAGCGAGCCGACATCGGCGTAGACCGCGCCCTTCAGACCGACTTCCTTCGGCAGGAACCAGAACGGCATTTGCAGTTCCGCAGTTGCGCCCCAGTACTTGGTGCCACCCATCGCGTCCTGCGTGGAGAGGGCCGTCATGTCGCGCGGGCCGATGCCGAGCGGTGCGAAACCGCGAACCAGATTCGGACCCATCTGGAAGTTGTCGAGCATGCGGACGTCGCCGTTCGTATTGCCGGCATTGGCCGCACCGCCTCCGCCCCAGCCATTGAGAATACCGCCCTGCACGCGCAGCAGGCCGACAACATCGGAGACGACCGGCTGGTAGAGCTTCACGTCACCCGTAGTCTTGATGTAGCGCGTGTCGCCGCCGGCACCAGCGAAGTCCTGCGACAGCGTCGCGAGGATACCGGTGGTAGGATCCTTGTTGTTGTCGAGCGTGTTGTAGGTCAGCGTGTAGCCGAATGACGAGGTCAGCACCGCACCATTGGCCAGACCCGCCTTGACTGGAACCGAAGCTTCGCCGTTCGCGAAACATCCTGGTGTCGGGTTGTTCGGCAGGCCAGGAAGAGAAGGTCCGTTATTACAATCCTGGAATGCAAACGGCAGCTTGATTTCTTGCTGCGACACCGAATACCGCACCTGCAGCGCGAGGTCTTCGCGGAGCTGGAAGCCGAGACGCGGGCTGAAGCCGATCGTCTTGGAGTCGTAGGACAGATAACGGTTGGCAAGCTGCTGGCGTTGATAGAGATCCATGCCGAGCGCAACGCGGTAGCCCAGCAAATACGGTTCGACGAATGACAGCGAATAACCGCGGGCATACTGGCCGTACTGCACCGACGCCTTGGCGTAGAGACCGCGGCCGAGCAGGTTGCGTTCGGCGATGCTCACCTCGCCCAGCGCGCCGTCAGCCGACGAGTAGCCGCCCGAGACCGAGAAATCGCCGGTCGACTTCTCTTCCAGATCGACGTTGACGACGACGCGATCCGGCGACGAGCCCGGCTCCTGCGTGATCTTCACCGACTTGAAGTAATCGAGATTCTTGAGGCGGCGCTCGGCGCGATCGATCAGCGCGCGGTTGTAGGCGTCGCCCTCGGAGAGATCGAACTCGCGGCGGATCACGTAATCGCGCGTGCGGGTGTTGCCGCGGACGTTGATGCGCTCGATGTAGACGCGCGGGCCTTCGCTCGCGACGAACACGATCGACACCGTGTGCGCTTCGAAATTGCGGTCGCCGCGCGGCCTCACGCTGGCGAAGGCATAGCCGCGACGCGAGGACTCAATGGTCATCTCCTCGACCGACTTTTCCACCGCCTCGGCGTTGTAGACCGAACCGACGCTGATCCGCGACAGACTGCGCAGCGCATTGCCGTCAAAGCCGGGAATGGTCGATTCGAAGCTCACCGAACCGACGCGGTACTGCTGGCCTTCCTCGATCGTGAAGGTGACGATGAAGCCCTTGTTGGCCGGATCGTACTCGGTCAGCGCCGCAACCACCTGCACGTCCGCATAGCCGTTCTTCAGATAGAAGCGGCGAATGAGATCGCGGTCGGACTCAACGCGGTCGGGATCATAGATGTCACCCGACGACAGGAAGCTCAGGATGTTCGATTCGCGCGTCTTGATGATGCTGCGCAGGCGATAGGCCGTGAACGCATTGTTGCCGACGAAGTTGATCGACTCGATGCCGGTCTTCTTGCCTTCGGTGATCTCGAACACGAGATCGACGCGGTTGTTCGGCTGATCGATGTATTTCGGCACGACATGGACGTCATAGCGTCCGCTGCGGCGATAGATTTCGGTGATGCGAAGAGTGTCCGACTGCACCATCGCGCGCGACAGCGTGCCGCGCGGCTTGGACTGGACTTCCGCCTGAAGCTGCTCGTCCTTGATCTTCTTGTTGCCCTCGAAGGCGACGCGACCGATGACCTGATTTTCGACCACGACCACCACAAGGCGGCCGCCACGCTGGTCAATCCGCACGTCCTGGAACAGGCCGGTCTCGATCAGAGCCTTCAGGCCATCGTCGATCCGGACGCTGTCGAGACGGCCGCTCGGGCCGGGCTTGAAGTAGGAACGGATGGTGTCGGCTTCGATGCGGCGATTCCCCTCCACCACGATGGAAGCAGCGGTCTGCGCATGAGCGACAGAAACCCCGAACACGGACGACGCAACCACGGCACCGGTAACAGTCGCGGCAGGCAAAGCACACATGACCAGGGCAGCGGCGATACCGCCCCTCAGGACTCGCATTCCAATCATCATGCGCCAGGCGCCCTTATCATTCCAAAGCCGACCCGTTGCCGGATCGGGAGATTCCCCAAACGTTGCCCGCTTGTAGCCAATTTTGGCAGCATGGCAAACGGCATTTCGACGCGTAATTTCAGTTTCTTAATGAGACGTTGCCGATCAGCCACGCACATCGAAAAATGTTAAGAACCCGCCAGATGCAGAATGTCGTTGTAGGTCGCAAAGACCATCAGCATCAGCACCAGCGCGAGTCCGACCCGGAATCCCATTTCCTGCGACTTTTCCGACAATGGGCGACCGCGCACAGCCTCCAGCGCATAGAACAAAAGGTGACCACCATCGAGCATCGGCACCGGAAACAGATTGAGCAGGCCGATCGAGACCGACAGCACCGCGGCAAGGTGGATCAGCGCGGACATTCCGAACGTCGCCACCTGCCCCGAGATCTGGGCGATTCGAATCGGGCCGCCGACCTGATCGGCGCTGGCGCGGCGGGTGAAGACGTCGCCGATATAGACGATGGTGCTCTTGGCGACGAACCAGGTTTCCTTGACGCCGAGCCAGAAGGCGGTGGGCACGCTCACATGCTCGGTCGCGGTCTCGCCGGGCTTCGCCGCGCGGGTGATGCCGAGGATGCCCATGCGATGGGTGTTGCCGAAGCTGTCCTTGACCTCTTTGAGCTCGGGCGTCGCCGTCAGCGACATCGCGTCCTGCCCGCGCTTGATTGAGAATTGCAGCGTGGATCCAGCGCTGGCCGAGACGATGCGCTGCATGTCGGTGAAGTTCTCGACGCTCTTGCCGTCGATCGCGGTCACCACGTCGCCGGGCTGGAACCCGGCCACGGCGGCGGCGCTGCCGGGCTGGACCTGATCGACCCGGGCGCTGGTGTTGGGCTTGCCAAAGAAGGCGAAGAGACAGCCGAAAATCACGACAGCCAAAATGAAATTCGCGATCGGCCCCGCCGCGACAATGGCCGCGCGCCGGGCGACATTCTTGTGGTGGAAGCTGCCCCGGCGCTCCTCGGCGTTCATCGCGTTGAGCGTCTCGGTGGACGGCGTGCTGGCCTCCGATTCATCGCCGAAGAACTTGACGTAGCCGCCGAGCGGGATGGCGGAGAGCTTCCAGCGGGTGCCGTGACGGTCGTTGAAACCGGCCAGCTCCGGGCCGAAGCCGAGCGAGAAGGTCAGCACCTTCACCCCGCACCAGCGCGCCACCAGAAAGTGGCCAAGCTCGTGGAAGAAGACGACGATGGTCAGGACGAACAGGAACGGCACCATATAGCCGATCAGGCCATGGCCTAGCGTATTGAAAATATTCAGAAAAAAATCCACCAACCCGATCCTCGTCCGCCGGACTGAAAAGCCCGCTCCCCCAACGCTCTACGATGCCTTTAAGGCAATTTCAGGCAAGAGGGCGGCCGCATTATTTCGCGCCGTATGGTCAACGGCGAGCGCGTCGTCGACCGTGGCCGGCGCGCGCGCCGCTCCTCCCCGTACCATGGCCTCCAGCGTCGCCTCGACCAGACGCGCGATGCCGCCGAACGGAATCTTGCGATCGAGGAAAGCGGCGACCGCCACTTCATTGGCGGCATTGAGCACGGTCGGCGCCGCGCCGCCCGCTTGCAGCGCTTCGCGCACCAGACGCAGCGCCGGAAACCGTACCGGGTCCGGCGCCTCGAAGGTGAGCTGGCCGATTTTCGCGAGATCGAGCTGGGTCGCCGGACCCTCGATCCGTTCCGGCCAGGCGAGACAGTGAGCAATCGGCGTGCGCATGTCGGGCGCGCCCATCTGCGCCACCACCGAGCGGTCGGCGAATTCGACAAGGCCGTGGATGATGGATTGCGGATGCACCAGCACGTCGATCTGGTCGGCGCGAAGCTCGAACAGATGGAAGGCCTCGATGATCTCGAGCGCCTTGTTGAACATGGTGGCGGAATTGATGGTGATCTTGCGGCCCATGCTCCAGTTCGGATGCTTGAGCGCCTGCTCCACCGTCGCATTCTCGATCTGCTCGCGCGTCGCGGTGCGGAATGGCCCGCCCGACGCGGTCAGGATAATGCGTACGAGATGCTCGGGCTGTCCCGCCCCGAGCGCCTGAAAGATGGCGTTGTGTTCGGAATCGACCGGCAGCACCGTGGCGTTGCTCGCCGCGGCATGGCGCATGAACACCTCGCCGGCGCAGACCAGGCACTCCTTGTTGGCCAGCGCCACGATCTGCCCGCGCCCGGCAGCGGCCATCGCAGGCTTGAGGCCGGCGGCGCCGCTCATCGCCGCCATCACCCAATTGGCCGGACGCAGCGCCGCTTCCACCAGCGCACCCTCGCCTGCTCCCGCCTCGATGCCGGAGCCAGCCAGTGCTTCCTTCAATTCCTGATAGCGCGTCTCGTCCGCGATGGCGGCGTAAGTCGCGCCAAGCTCACGCGCGAGCTTGGCGAGCCCGGCGACATTGCTGTGCGCGGTCAGCGCTTCGATACGGAACTTGCCGTTCGAGCGCCGCACCAGATCGACGGTGCTCTGGCCAATCGAGCCGGTGGCGCCGAGGATGGTGACCACCCGGTCACCGTGGGGATTGACCTCGCTTTTGCGCAGCGGAACAGCATTCATCACATCACCAAACCATGAAACCACGGCCGACGCCATCGAGGCCGCCGCGCATAAACCCAAGGATCGCGGCGAAAATGATCGCCGCGACAAAACCGTCCAGCCGGTCCATCAGGCCGCCATGGCCCGGGATGATCTGGCTGGAATCCTTCACGCCGAACCGCCGCTTCACCGCCGATTCAAACAAATCGCCAAGCTGCGAGACCACCGACAGTAAAACGCCGAGAACGACCATCGGCACCAGCCGGCCCCAGCCAAATCCGACAATGGCGAGCGCGACGCCGATGCTCAGCACCACGGCACCGATCGCGCCGGCCCAGGTTTTCTTTGGGCTAACGCGCGGCCAGAGCTTCGGCCCGCCAATGGCGCGCCCGGCGAAATAGCCGCCGATGTCGGAGGCCCACACCACCAGCAGCGTGAAGATCAGCGCGTGAAAACCCATGGTGCCGTCAAGCCGCACCAGAATGGACGCGATCAGCGCGGCTCCGGCGTAGGCGAAACCGGAGACGTTCCAGCGCGGTTCGGGAGAAAGAAATGCAATCAGCGTCGGGCCGACTACGGCCGCCGTCAGCGCAATCCCGGTCCAGCCGAACCACAGTGCAAGGCCGATGATCTCGAGCGCGATCACGCCAATCGCGAACACCCGCTGATCGCGCTCAGGATTGACGATCTCGTGCCATTCGAAAAACAGGCCGACCGCGATGGCGGTGGCAAGCAACACCCAGAGCCAGCCACCGGCGAACACGATGGTGATGGCGAGCGGCGCCAGCACCGCGGCGGCGAGAATCCGCACGACAAGGTTGCCCGGACCCTTGTGGGCGTCGGCCGCGCCGGCCGGTGCATCTGATGGAACCGGCTCCACGCCGTTATGATCCGGTCTTGGCAATCAGGCCGCCAAAACGACGCTCGCGGGTGGCGTATTCAGCGATCGCGCTCTCCAGCGCGGCCTTGTCGAAATCCGGCCAGTGGATCGGCACGAACACCAGTTCGCTGTAGGCCGCCTGCCACATCAGGAAATTCGACAGCCGCTGCTCGCCGCTGGTGCGGATGATCAGATCGGGATCGGGAATGTCCGGTGCATCGAGATAGCTGCCGAGTGTATCGGCGGTGATCGAGGCCGGATCGCGCTTGCCCTCGGCGACTTCGCGCGCGAGACGCTGTGCCGCCCCGGCGATCTCCTGCCGCGAGCCGTAATTGAAGGCGACCACCAGCGTGAGGCGGGTATTGTCGCGGGTCAGATCCTCGGCCTCTGCGAGCAGCGCGCAGATGTCGGTCTCCAGCCCCTCGCGCTCGCCGATCACGCGCACGCGCACGCCATCGGCATGCAGCGCGGCCAGATCGTTGCGGATGAAGCGACGCAGCAGGCCGAACAGATCGCCGATCTCGCTCGCCGGGCGCGACCAGTTCTCCGAGCTGAAGGAGAAGATCGTGAGATAGGAAATGCCGAGTTCGTGCGCGGCGCGCACCACCTTGCGCAGCGCCTCGACGCCGCGGCGATGGCCTTCGGCGCGAGGCAGGCCGCGCGCCGCCGCCCAGCGGCCATTGCCGTCCATGATGATCGCAACGTGCCGGGGCGAACCCGGCGCGCTTTGTTGATCAGTCTGTGGCGTGGCGCCGTTCGGCATCAGGTCTCTCAAACGGTGAGGATTTCTTTTTCCTTGGTGGCGAGCAGCTTGTCGACATCGGCGATGGTGGCGTCGGTCGCCTTCTGGATGTCGTTGGAGAAACGCTCCTGCTCGTCTTCGGAAATCTTGCGATCTTTTTCGAGCTTCTTGATGATGTCGAGACCATCGCGGCGAACATGGCGGACCGCAACACGCGCCGCTTCGGCGTATTTGTGCGCGACCTTAACCAGTTCCTTGCGCCGTTCCTCGTTGAGTTCGGGAATCCGCAGCCGGATGACCTGGCCTTCGGTTGCCGGGTTGAGACCGAGATTGGAATTGACGATCGCGGTCTCCACCGCCTTCACCATCGACTTGTCCCAGACCTGCACCGACAGGAGGCGCGGCTCCGGCACGCTCACGGTTGCGACCTGATTGAGCGGCATGTGGCTGCCATAGGCCTCGACCTGGATCGGCTCGAGCATCGAGATCGCGGCGCGGCCGGTGCGCAGTCCGCCAAGCTCATGCCTCAACGAGTCCTTGGCGCCGTCCATGCGTCGCTTCAAATCGTTGATATCAAAACCATCCACCGCCATAACCGCATTCTCCTTCTCAACCTGCGACGATCGTGCCCCGGCCGGTGCCGCTCAGAATGGCACCGATCGAGCCGGGCTCGGCGATCGAAAATACGATGATAGGCAGTGAGGCCTCGCGGGCAAGCGCGAACGCTGTCGCATCCATCACCTTGTAGCCGCCCTCCACTGCCTGCGCATGCGACAGACGCTCGAAACGCTTCGCCGTCTTGTCGGTTTTCGGATCGGCGCTGTAGACGCCGTCCACATTGGTTGCCTTCAGCACCGCCTCGGCGCCGACTTCGGCGGCGCGCAGCACCGCCGTGGTGTCCGTGGTGAAGAACGGATTGCCGGTGCCGCCAGCGAGCAGCACGATACGGCGTTCGGCGAGATAGCGCAGCGCCACCTTGCGGGTGAACAGTTCACAGACCTGCGGCATCACGAAAGCGGACAATGCACGCGCCGACTTGCCCTTGCGCTCCAGCGCCGATTCCAGCGCGAGGCAGTTCATGACGGTGGCGAGCATGCCCATGGTGTCGCCGGTCGGGCGCGACACGCCGCGCGACGAGGCATTGACGCCACGGAAGATGTTGCCGCCGCCGACCACCACGGCGATCTCGACCCCGAGTTCGGTCGCGGCGATCAGGTCGCCGGCGACGCGGTCGAGCGTGGGCTGGTCGATGCCGAAAGGCTGGGAGCCGGCGAGATACTCACCGGACAGTTTCACCACAACGCGACGATAGGCCGGCTCACCCATGATGCGATCGCTTCCCCCAGGGCCGGCTCAACAGCGCCGAACCGGCCTCCGTCGTTTGTTTCCATTCGACCATGACGACAGCCGGAGATCCGGCTTCGACATCATGCCCGGGCGAACCGGAAGGGTCGCAGCCTGCGATCAGCCCTGGCCGGCAGCCGCGGCGACCTCGGCAGCGAAATCGGATTCCTGCTTCTCGATTCCCTCGCCGAGAGCATAACGCACAAATCCGGCAACCTTGATAGGCGCACCGACCTTGCCCTCGGCTTCCTTCACCGCTTGGGCAACGGTCTTGCCGTTATCGTGGATGAAGGCCTGCTCCAGCAGGGTCACTTCCTTGTAGTAGGTCTTCAGGCCCGATTCGACGATCTTTTCGATCACGTTGTCCGGCTTGCCCTGCTGGCGGTACTTGTCGGCCAGCACGTCCTTTTCGCGGGCGACGACCTGCGGGTCGAGACCGGCGGCATCGAGCGCCTGCGGGTTGGACGCGGCGACATGCATCGCGATCTGGCGGGCGAGCGTAGCGAGCTCGTCCTTCTTGCCGGTCGATTCGAGAGCAACGATGACGCCCATCTTGCCGAGACCGTCGATCACGGCGTTGTGGATATAGCTCCCCACCACGCCATCCTTCACCGACAGGGTCGCGGCGCGGCGCAGGGTCATATTTTCGCCGATGGTGGCGATGGCATCGGAAATCGCGGATTCCACGGTGACCGAACCAACCTTGGCCGCCTTGATCTTCTCGACATCGCTGCCGGCATCGAGCGCAACCTGCGCGATCATCTTCACGAGGCCCTGGAACTGATCGTTGCGAGCCACGAAGTCGGTCTCGGAATTGACTTCGACGACAACGCCCTTGGTGCCGGAGACCAGCGCGCCGATCAGACCCTCGGCGGCGACGCGGCCAGCCTTCTTGGCGGCCTTGGAAAGGCCCTTCTTGCGCAGCCAATCCACCGCGGCATCGATATCGCCGCTGTTCTCGTTGAGCGCCTGCTTGCAATCCATCATGCCCGCGCCGGTCTTCTCGCGCAGATCCTTGACCATTGCCGCTGTAATCGTTGCCATCGTGTGATGTCCTTGTGCCTGTGCGGGCCGTGCGGCGCAGCGTACGCTGGCAAGCCGGAAATCGACGCGCAGGATTTCGTCCGTCTGAAAATGTCACGGCCGGATAATCCGGCCGTGAAACTCTGCTTGTGGCTTACTCGGCCTCGGCGACCAGCGCCTTGGACTGGGAGACCCAGGCCTCGGCGCGGGCCGGCAGACCGACCTCTTCGCCAATCTTGTGCGCGGTGTCGCGATCCAGTTCGGCAAGCTGCCAGTAGTGGAAGATGCCAAGGTCGTTGAGCTTCTTCTCGATCTCGCCGGACACGCCGGTGAGCTTCTTGAGATTGTCGGCAACGCCGCGCGGACCGGCCAGGCCCTGGAAGCCGCCGGCCGGCGCTTCGAGCACTTCGGCAGCCGGGCTGGCCATCGCACCGATGTCGATGCCGGCGCCGCCCTGGGCGCGGGAAATGCCGTCGATCACCGCGCGCGCGACGAGATCGCAATACAGCGAGATGGCACGACCGGCGTCGTCATTGCCCGGCACCACGTAAGAGATGCCCTTCGGGTCCGAATTGGTATCGACGATCGCAGCCACCGGAATATTGAGACGGTTGGCTTCCTGGATCGCGATGTCTTCCTTGTTGGTGTCGATCACGAAGATCAGATCGGGCAGACCGCCCATGTCCTTGATGCCGCCGAGCGAACGGTCGAGCTTGTCGCGCTCGCGCTGCAGGGTCAGGCGTTCCTTCTTGGTGTACTGGGTGCTTTCCGCAGAGGAGAGCATCTCTTCGAGCTGGCGCAGACGCTTGATCGAGCCGGACACCGTCTTCCAGTTGGTCAGCGTGCCACCGAGCCAACGCGAATTGACGAAGTACTGCGCCGAACGCTTGGCGGCTTCCGCCACGCCATCCTGCGCCTGACGCTTGGTGCCGACGAACAACACGCGGCCGCCCTTGGCGACGGTATCGCTCACCGCCTGCAGCGCGCGGTGCAGCAGCGGCACGGTCTGGGCGAGGTCGATGATGTGGATGTTGTTGCGGGCGCCGAAAATGTAGTCGGCCATCTTCGGATTCCAGCGGTGCGACTGGTGGCCGAAGTGGACGCCAGCTTCCAAAAGCTGACGCATCGAGAAATCAGGTAGTGCCATCGTTGTGTTCTCCGGTTGGTTCCTCCGGAAGCGTTGTGAGCAGACGAACCATCAGAGGATTCGGCTGCCACCGGACGGCACGTGCATTATCGGCCAAAGTGTGAGCGGTCTGGCGACGGGGTCATGTCCATCTCATCGATGCAACGCGATCCACCGCGAAACCGGTTCCCACCCTGTTCGGGCGCACGAGCCATGCTTCCGTGTGAGATGGCGCGCTTATAGCGGTGCCCCTGCCCCAAGGCAAGGATATCCGGCGGCTTTTCGGGTTGCCTGCGCCCATCAAGAACCGGCCGGATCAGGGTCCGGCCGGTCTCATCCTTCAGCACTCATTCAGCACTTGGGCACGTTAGGTGGGCACCTCTTGGCCGCCGGAGCGGGCGCGGCGCGCGGCGGCGGAGCCGCGGGCCGTGGGGGTGGCGGGGCCATGCGCGGTGGCGGCGCGGCGGGCCGGGCCATCGGAGGCGGTTGCCGGACCGGCGGCGGCGCCATCCGCGGGGGCGGAGCCGCAGGACGCGCCATTGGTGGCGGCTGTCGCACCGGCGGCGGGGCCATCCGCGGCGGCGGAGCCGAAGGACGGGCCATCGGCGGAGCCTGCCGGTGCGGCGGCGGGCTCACGCGGGGGGGCGGAGCTGGACGCTGGGCCGAAGGGGCCGGACGCTGGATTTGCGGCGCGGCACGCGGCTGTGTCGCCTGCGGTGCGGCGCGCGGAGCATCGCGGCCGCCAGGCGCGGCATCACGGCCGGGACGCGGCCCCGGTCCACCCTCACGCCCGACACGGCCAGCCGGACCCGATGCACTCGGAGCACCGGGCGCGGGACGCAGATTCGGTGCAGCTGTGCTCGGAGCGGCTGGAGCCGAGGGTGCAGCGCCACCCGGTTGAGCCGCAGGACTGGACGCACCGGGACGTGGACCACGGGCGCCAGGCGGCAATCCGGGCGCACCGCCCCTGCCCGGCACCGGCAGCGCGTTGGGACCGCCGGGACGGCCCGGCAATGCATTCGGACCGCCCTGACCGGGAACACCGGGGCGCGCTCCGGGCGCGGCTCCCGGTACCTGAGCACCGGGCGCGCCATTGATTGCTGCCGGATTGGTGGCAAAGCCGCGCGGCCCGCGCGGCAAGCCGCGAGCGCCCGGCTGTCCGCCCGCCGGCGCGGTCAGGTTGGTGCGCGCCGCGGGATTGATGCGGGCGCTCGGCGGCACCGGAGCCTTGCCCTGCTGGATCAGGCTGGCGCGCTGCGCGACCGAAGCCGGCAGCGTCGCGGTGGCGGCCAGCGGCGCGGCCGGCCTGCCGCCGGTCGGCCCCTTGATGCCGGGCGGCACGAATGCGCCGCCGCGTCCGCCAAGGCCGCGCGCGGCAAGCTGGTCCGGCGACATCGGGCGGTTGATGACGGTGTCGATCATCCGGCGGTTATGGATGTTGGCGAAGATGATGTTGCTCGGCGGCGGCGGCCGCACATAGATCGGCGGGCGCACGAAGATCGGGATCGGCACGAAGATCGGCTGCGGCAGCACGAACAGTCCGTAGACCAGCGGCGGCGGCGCAAGGTCGATGAAATCCGGCGGCGGTGGCGGCAGGAAGAACAGCGGCGGTGGTGGCGGCGGCACAAAGTCGAACTCCGGATCGGAGAACATCAGCACCGGGCGATCGACATAGACGATCTCCTCGGGCGGTGGCGGCGGCACGTCGTAATCGTACATCGCAAAGGATTGCGGCGGCTCCAGCGGGGCCGTGAGGATCGACAGGCGGCGGCGCGCGTCGGCCGCATGCGGCCCACGCGGATAGCGTTTCAGATATGACCAATAGGCATCCGGCGTGTCAGCGCGATAAGTCCGCCGCCAGGTGATCGCCTCGCGCCGTGCCGCAACGATCGCCCGCACGCGCTTGGCCATGGGGTCGTCCGGATAGGCGCCGAGGAAATCCTCATAGCCCTGCAGCGTGTCGCGATCGAGCGCGGCGGCATAGGCATCCTGTGCGCCGAGATCTCGGATCGGCTTGTCGCGCAGCGACGCTGCCTGATCCGGCGTTGCCTCCTTCGGCGCGTCGGGCGCGCGGTCAAAAAACAGGAATTGCGCCTCAACCTTCTGGGTGTCCCACGGCACCTGCGCGCCCTTGGTGACATCGTTGACGCGCAGCCGCACGCGATTGAACAACTCGGGCAGCGGCAGGCCGCCAAAGCGGATCATCTCCGCCAGCGCCTGCGCATAGGCGCCATACGGCCCCTGCTCTTCCGGAGCGACCGTGCCCGGCGCGGCGTTGAATGCGATCAGCAGTTTCGGATCTGGTTCGATCAACGCAAGGCCGCTGGCGATCGGCTGGCCGGTGACGAACGGCTGCTCGCGCGCCGCATCCAGCACCACGATACCGGCTTTCAGCGGCAGCGCCGACAACTGGCGCATGTAATCGCTGACGCGCAGCCCCTCGGTCGGAATATCGACGTCGCGGCTCAGCGTGGAATCGACCGGAATGAAATAATTCTCGCCGGCAAGCTGGATGCCGTAGCCCGCGAGATAGATCATCGCGACGGTATCGGGGCCGGAGCTTTCCGCCTTCTGCATGAAGTCGCGCAAACTCTTGCGCAGCGTCTCGCCGTCGAGATCGCGGGCGCCGACCACGTCGAAGCCTGCCGCCTGCAAGGTTTGCGCGATCAGGCCGGCATCATTGGCGGCGGTAGCCAACGGCGCCCTGGCATAGGCACCGTTGCCGATTACCAGCGCGATGCGCTTTTCCTGCGGCTGGGCCCTGTCCTGCGCCTGAGCAAAGACGCCCTGCGGCAGCATGGCCGACAGGCAGGCGAGGATTACCCCCGCCGCGAGAATGAAGTTCGTTCCGGACCGCCGCATGACACTCCCGCCAACATCCATTCAACCCCAAATCATCGCATATTGAGCGCGGGGCTGCCTGAACAATGTTTGAACGAAAAGCGCTTGCAATGAGGCAGCAAGCGCCGACGTGCGGCGTTTTGTCAGATGGTCTGAACGTCGACCACGCCGGCCACCGCCTTCAGCGCCCCGGCGATCTGCGGCGACACCGGAAAGCGCCCGGGCAGGCGCAACTCCACCTCGGTTTGAAGATCGAGCATCATCACCAAAGTGACCTCACCCTGCGAACTCGACGGCGCGGAGGCGGATGTCGTGGTAGGGAAACGGCTGGTGTTGCCGGCCGGCGCGAAGCCCTGCGGCTGCGCGCCGAGGCGCTTGGCGATCGACTCCAGCGGCTTGTCGTCGCGCACGAAGATCTTCAACGCCATCGAGGTCTTGGCGGCGGCCTTGTCGAGCAGCTCGACGCTGTTGATGCGCGCGCGCACGTCCTCGCCCTGTAATTCGGCCGCGAGTTGCAACAGCACCGCGAAACCTGGCTCCAGCATTTCGCGGAACTGGCCGAGCGCCTCGGAGAACAGCACCGCCTCGAAATGGCCGGTCGGGTCCGACAATCCGATGATGCCCATCTTGTTGCCGGTCTTGGTGCGGCGCTCCATGCGCGAGACCACCGTGGCGGCGACCTTGCCCGCGGTGCGCCCGTTCTTCACCGCGCTGGCGAACTCCGCCCATGACTGCACGTTGAGGCGCTTGAGCACCACCTTGTAGTCATCGAGCGGATGACCGGAGAGGAAGAAACCGATCGCGTCATATTCGCGCCGCAGCTTCTCGGCCGGCAGCCACGGCTCGACCGCCGGCAGAATGATCGACGGCGCATCGGCCATACCGCCGAACATGTCGTTCTGTCCGGAAGCCGACGCGGCATGGTCGCGCTGGCAGGCGGCAAGGATTGCATCGGCGCCCGCGAACACCGCCGCGCGATTGGGATTGAGAGTGTCGAACGCACCGGCCGCGGCAAGGCTTTCCAGCACGCGCTTGTTGATGGCGCGCGGCGAGACCCGCGAGGCGAAATCAGCCAGCGAGGTGAACGCGCCGCCGTTTTCGCGCGCCTCGACGATCATCTCGACCGCCTGGCTGCCGACGCCCTTCAGCGCCGACAGCGCGTAATGGATGGTGTTGCCGCTGACCGTGAAAGTCGCGCTGGACTGGTTGATCGACGGCGGCTCGACCTTGATGCCGAGACGCTGCGCCTCGGCGCGGAATTCGGCGAGCTTGTCCGTGTTGTTCATGTCCAGCGTCATCGACGCCGCGATGAACTCGACCGGATAATGCGCCTTCATAAAAGCGGTCTGGTACGACACCAGCGCGTAGGCCGCCGCGTGGCTCTTGTTGAAGCCGTAGTCGGCGAATTTTGCCAGCAGTTCGAAAATGGTTTCCGCCTGCCCCTTCGGCACCTCGTGCTTGACCGCGCCGGCGACGAAACCGGCGTGCTGCTTCTCCATCTCGGCGCGGATCTTCTTGCCCATCGCGCGGCGCAGAAGGTCGGCCTCGCCGAGCGAATAGCCCGCCATCACCTGCGCGATCTGCATCACCTGTTCCTGGTAGATGATGACGCCGAAGGTTTCCTTCAGGATCGGCTCCAGCATCGGATGCAGGTATTCCGGCTCCTCGTCGCCGTGCTTGCGCGCGCAATAGGTCGGGATGTTCGCCATCGGGCCCGGGCGATACAGCGCGACCAACGCGATGATGTCCTCGAAGCGGTCGGGCCGCATGTCCTGCAGCGCGCGCCGCATGCCCTGACTTTCAACCTGGAACACGCCGACCACGTCGCCGCGCGTCAGCATCTCGAAAGTGTCTTTGTCATCGAGCGGCAGCTTGGCGAGATCAACGATTTCGCCGCGCTGCTTGAGCAGCTTGACTGCGACGTCGAGCACGGTCAGCGTTTTCAGGCCAAGGAAGTCGAATTTGACGAGGCCCGCCGGCTCGACCCACTTCATGTTGAACTGGGTCACCGGCATGTCGGATTTCGGATCGCGATACATCGGCACGAGATCGGACAGCGGCCGGTCGCCGATCACGATGCCGGCGGCATGGGTCGAGGCGTGGCGCGTCAGTCCCTCGAGCTTCTGGGCGATATCGAACGCGCGAGCGACCACCGGGTCTTCCTCCGCGAACGCCTGCAGCTTCGGCTCGCCCGCGATCGCCGCCGCCAGCGTCACCGGCGCGGCGGGATTTTGCGGCACCAGTTTGGTCAGCTTGTCGACCTGCCCGTAAGGCATCTGCAGCACGCGACCGACATCGCGCAGCACGCCGCGCGCCTGCAGCGTACCGAAAGTGATGATCTGGCCGACCTGATCGCGGCCGTAGCGTTCCTGCACATAGCGGATCACCTCGCCGCGGCGGTCCTGGCAGAAGTCGATGTCGAAGTCCGGCATCGAGACGCGCTCGGGATTGAGGAAGCGCTCGAACAGCAGGCCGAAGCGCAGCGGATCAAGGTCCGTAATGGTGAGCGCATAAGCGACGAGCGAGCCCGCGCCCGAACCACGGCCCGGCCCGACCGGGATGCCTTGCGACTTCGCCCATTTGATGAAGTCCGACACGATGAGGAAGTAGCCGGCATAGTTCATGCGGCTGATGACATCGAGTTCGAAGGACAATCGCTTGCGATAATCCTCGTCCGACAGATTCTGCGCGAGTCCGTGCGCGGCAAGCCGGCGTGTCAACCCCTCTTCCGCCTGCCGCCGCAACTCGGTGGCTTCCTCGGCATGCGCATTGGCAGGATCGCCGTCTTCACCGCGGGTGAAGCGCGGCAGGATCGGCTTGCGGGTTCGCGGACGGAACGAGCAACGCTCGGCAATCTCGACCGTCGACGCCAGCGCCTCGGGCAGATCGGCGAACAGCACCGCCATCTCGGCGCGGGTCTTGAAGCGATGATCCGGCGTGAGCTGCAGACGGTCGGTGTCGGCAACCAGCCGGCCGCCGGAAATGCACAATAGCGCGTCATGCGCTTCGTAATCCTCGGCGGTGGCAAAATACGGCTCGTTGGTCGCAACCAGCGGCAAGCCGGTGCGATAGGCAAGATCGACCAGCGCCGGTTCGAGCCGCCGCTCGCTGTCGCGGCCATGGCGCTGCAATTCGACATAGAGGCGGTCGCCGAACAGCGCCTGCAACTGCTCGCAGCGGGCGGCGGCAAGCGCGGCATGATCGGCGCCGAACGCGCGCGAGATCGGTCCGTCCGGACCGCCGGTCAGCGCGATCAATCCGGCGCTTTCACCCTCCAGCCAGTCGAGCTTGATATGCGGCTGCTCGTTGACCGGCGTCTCGAGAAAGGCACGGGAATTGAGCCGCATCAGGCTGCGATAACCCTCCTCGCGCGCCGCCAGCAGCACGATGCGGGCGGGCGCAAGATCGGCGACGTTACGGGCCTTCGGGTCCTGATCGCCGAAATCCACCGCCAACGCACAGCCGACGATCGGCTGGATGCCCGAGGCAGCCATCTTGTCGGAGAATTCCAGCGCACCGAACATGTTGTCGGTATCGGTCAGTGCCAAAGCAGGCTGGTGGTCGGCCTTCGCCAACTCACCGAGCTTGGCGACCTTGATCGCGCCTTGGAGCAGCGAATACGCCGAGTGGACGTGCAGATGGACGAATCCGGCGTTCGGCATGGCGGCTCTTGGCTCTGGAAGATGGGGTGGGATCGCGCCGGCTGGCCGAACTCGAACCCGATCATACCCCAGACCGTGCGGCTGACAGTCCCTGGCGCAGCGCTGTCAGCCTTATCCCCAGTGTCCCCTGGGGTATCAAAAGCTCCTAGAGCTGGGGGATGACCTGCGCCCAGACAGCAACCATTCCGACGAACAATGCGATCGATGTCAGCGCAGCAGCCTCTTCCACGAAGGTTCTCAACATTGCCGATGCTCCTCTGAATTACCCAACAGGACTCACTAGAACATATATAGAACAATGTTCTGTTTTCGTTCTTTGGTCAAGCCGCCGACGCAGGACGCCGGACAACACGGCTAACGAAAGGTAACGGGTTGAAATACCGGACGCGGAATGAACTTCTCGCCGCAACGTGTGTTGACGTGGAACTGGGAGCGTTTACAGGGACGAAGTCCCGGGCGCGGTTTGAGTCCCGGCCCATGGAGATGACAATGCGCAGCGTGTTTTTCGCCCTTATGGCGTTCGGCATCCTGGCCGGCGGATCGCCGACCCCGGCAGAGGCGCGGGATTATCCGTTCTGCATCGTCGGGCGCGATTATGCCTCCGCGATTGGCGATTGCAGCTTCCCGACCTATGCCGCCTGCAAGGCCACGGCATCCGGCCGTTACGCCTACTGCCAGCCCAACCCGTTCTATGCCGGCAACAACTATGACGCCCCGCGCCGACCGCGCCGGGCCTATCGAGGCCCCTACTGATCATGAAGGCGAAGGCACGGGCGCTCTTGCTGCAGCAAGGGGCGCGGTCTGAGTCCCGGCCCAGGGAGATGACAATGCGCAGCGTGTTTTTCGCCCTTATGGCGTTCGGTGTCCTCGCCGGCGGATCGCCGACCCCGGCCGAGGCGGGGGATTATCCGTTCTGCATCGTCGGACGCGATTATGCCTCCCCGATTGGTGACTGCAGCTTCCCGACTTATGCGGCCTGCAAGGCCACGGCGTCTGGCCGCGTGGCGTACTGCCAGCCCAACCCGTTCTATACCGGCTATACCGGCAACGACTATGACGCCCCGCGCCGGCCGCGCCGGGTTTATCGCAACGCCTACTGAGGTGATCTGATGGCGAAAACATTCACAGCTCGGCGGTTGGTTGCGGGCGTTCGGCTGTTGCTTCTGCCGCTGGCGCTCGGTGCCGTGGTCGCCACGGCCGACACGTCACCCGCCAAGGCCGAGATCGACTATCCCTACTGCCTGCGGGCTTACACGCGCGGCGGATTTTATAACGAATGCAGCTATTCCACGATGGCGCAGTGCCGGATGAGCGCATCCGGACGGGTGGCTGAATGCTATCGCGATCCATTTTATTCAGGACCGCCGGGCAGCGCCTATGTGGTGAGAAAGCCGCGCTTCGTGCCTGATCTGTCGGACGGGCCGGACAGCCCCTATTACGTGCCACCGCAGCCGAAGAAACAGCGCAAGCAGCACCAGCACTCCTGAACGGCCGTTTCTCTAGTCCAGCTCGATCACCTGACCGTCGGCAAGCGAAACCCGGCGGTCCATCCGCGCGGCCAGATCCATGTTGTGGGTGGCGATCAGCATCGCCACCTGGGTCGCGCGCACCAGTTGCATCAGCGCCTTGAACACATAGTCAGCGGTGTGCGGATCGAGATTTCCGGTCGGCTCATCGGCAAACAGCACCCGCGGTGCGTTGGCGACGGCGCGGGCGATGGCGACGCGCTGCTGCTCGCCGCCTGACAATTCCGCCGGGCGGTGGCCGATGCGGTCGGCGAGACCGAGATAGGCCAGGATTTCCTTGGATCGCTGCACCGTCTCCTTGCGCGGCAGTCCGCGGATCATCTGCGGCATCATGACATTCTCGAGCGCGGAAAATTCCGGCAGCAGGCGGTGCGACTGATAGACAAAGCCGATCTCGGTGCGCCTGATCCGGGTGCGCTCGGCGTCCGACAGGCCCGAGGTCGCGGCGCCGCCGATATAAACCTCGCCTTCATCGGGCTGCTCGAGCAGCCCGGCAATGTGCAGCAACGTCGATTTGCCGGTGCCCGACGGCGCGACCAGCGCGACCGACTGTCCGGCCCACAGCGCAAGCTGCGCGTTGTCGAGAATGGTGAGGGTGTCTTCGCCCTGCCGATAGCGGCGGTGGATGCCGTGCAAAAACACCACCGGCGCCTCATTGTCCCCCTGCTCCATGGTGCTCACTCGTACCTCAACGCCTCAATGGGGTCGAGCCGCGCCGCACGCCACGAGGGATAAAGCGTCGCGAGGAACGACAGCGTCAGCGCCATGATGACCACGGCTGCGGTCTCGCCGACATCGACTTCGGCCGGCAACTTCGACAGGAAGTACAATTCCGGCGAGAACAATTCGGTGTTGGTGAGCCACGACACGAACTGACGGATCGACTCGATGTTGAGGCAGATCACAAGGCCGAGCAGGAATCCGACCAGCGTGCCGACTACGCCGATCGCAGCGCCTGTGATCAGGAACACCCGCATGATCGAGCCCTGCGTCGCGCCCATGGTGCGCAGGATGGCGATGTCGCTGCCTTTATCCTTCACCAGCATGATCAGGCCGGAGATGATGTTGAGCGCCGCGACCAGAACGATCAGCGTCAGGATCAGGAACATCACGTTGCGCTCGACCTGCAGCGCGTTGAAGAAGGTCGCGTTGCGCTGGCGCCAGTCGACCAGGAAAATCGGGCGGCCCGCCGCTTCCGTCACCGCCTTGCGGTAGACGTCGATCTTGTCGGGATCGTCGGTGTAGATCTCGATCGCGGTGACGTCGTTGTTGCGATTGAAGTAGGCCTGCGACTCCGGCAGCGGCATGAACACGAACGCCGAATCGTATTCCGACATGCCGATCTCGAACACGGCAGCGACCTTGTAGGGCTTGATGCGCGGTGTCGTGCCCATCGGCGTGACCGCACCGCGCGGTGCCACCAGCGTCACGGTGTCGCCGGCACGCAACGACAGCTGATCGGCAAGGCGGCGGCCGATCGCCACGCCCTGCCCTTCGTCAAACCCCTCAAGCGTGCCCTGCTTGATGTTCTTGGCGATCGAGGTGAGGCTGTTGAGATCCGCCGAACGGATGCCGCGTACCAGCACGCCTGCCGCATTGAACGGCGAGGACGCCAGCGCCTGCCCCTCGACGATCGGCGCGGCGAGCCGGACGCCCTTCACATTGTTGATGCGGTCGGCGACATCCTTCCAGTCGGTCAGCGGCGATTCCAGCGGCTGCACCAGAAGATGGCCGTTGAGGCCGAGAATCTTGTCGAGCAGTTCCTTGCGGAAGCCGTTCATCACCGCCATCACGATGATGAGAGTGGCGACGCCGAGCATGATGCCGAGAAACGAGAAGCCGGCGATGACCGAGATGAATCCCTCTTTTCGCCGGGCCCTGAGATAGCGGGCCGAAATCAGCCACTCAAAGGCAGCGAAAGGCGCGGTCCGAACTGGCTCACTCATGTGTTCTTATCCATCGCCCGGCGTCCCACACGATTCGGGCGAATTGTAGTCTTGCGCGCACCGATCCGCGACCGGACCGGAAGCGATTACTGTGTAAATCGCTTCAGCGTCTCGTCCAGGCTGAGGAATTCGCGGCTGCCGTCGCTGCGCTTCTTGATTTCGACCTTGCCCTCGGCAAGCCCCTTCGGCCCGATCAAAACCTGCCAGGGAATGCCGATCAGGTCGGCGGTGGCGAATTTGCCGCCCGGCCGCTGGTCGGTGTCGTCATAAAGCACGTCGACGCCCTTCGCAGTCAGCGCGGCATAGAGCTTCTCGCAGGCGGCGTTGGTCTCCTCCGCGCCCTGCTTGAGATTGAGGATCGCGACGCGGAACGGCGCCACGGCTTCCGGCCATTTGATGCCGGCTTCGTCGTGGCAGGCCTCGATGATCGCACCGACGAGGCGCGACACGCCGACGCCGTAGGAGCCGCCATGGATCGGCCGCTCGACACCATCGGCACCGGAGACCACGGCCTTCATGCTGTCCGAATACTTCGTGCCGAAATAGAAGATCTGGCCAACCTCGATGCCGCGGGTCTGCACCCGCTTGTCCACCGGCACCTCGCTCTCGTAGCGCGCCGCATCATGAACGTCCTCGGTGGCAGCGTAGAGGTTGGTCCACTGCTTGATGATCGGGGTGAGATCGCCCTCGTAATCGACATCCTCGCCCGGGATCGGCAGATCGAGCACGTCCTTATTGCAATAGACGCCGGACTCGCCGGTCTCGGCCAGCACGATGAACTCATGGCTGAGGTCGCCACCGATCGGGCCGGTCTCGGCCCGCATCGGAATGGCCTTGAGACCCATGCGCGCGAAGGTGCGCAGATAGGCCACGAACATCTTGTTGTAGGACAGCCGGGCCGCCGCCTCGTCGATATCGAACGAATAGGCGTCCTTCATCAGGAATTCGCGGCCGCGCATCACGCCGAAGCGCGGGCGCTGCTCGTCGCGGAATTTCCATTGGATGTGATAGAGATTGAGCGGCAGGTTCCGGTAAGACTTCACGTAAGCCCGGAAGATCTCCGTGATCATTTCCTCGTTGGTCGGTCCGTACAGCAATTCGCGCTTGTGGCGGTCGGCGATGCGCAGCATCTCGGGGCCGTACGCGTCATACCGCCCGCTCTCGCGCCACAGGTCGGCAAGCTGCAGCGTCGGCATCAGGAGTTCGATGGCACCGGCGCGGTTCTGCTCCTCGCGCACGATCTGCTCGATCTTCTTCAGCACCCGGAAGCCGAGCGGCAGCCAGGCATAGATGCCGGCGGCCTCCTGCCGCAGCATGCCGGCGCGCAGCATCAGCCGGTGGGAGGCGATTTCAGCCTCTTTCGGGGTTTCCTTGAGAATGGGCAGGAAGAAACGCGACAGTCGCATGGGAGGGCTCGGGGGAATTGGAGGGACGGAAGAGACCGCCACTGAAACCGGATTGCCCGGCAAAACACAAGGGCGGCGGCCTGCCGAACCGGCCTCGTGACCCTACTTTGCCGCCGCATTCTGGGCGACGGACCACTTCTCCAGATCGCCGATGTCGGCGGTTCCCTCGATCGTGGTAATCGAGCCGTCCCGGGCGACCAGCAGAGTGCGCGGGATATCGCCCTGCCACTTCGGATCGATCTCGAAGCGCAGCCGCTCGGCAAAGCCGCCGAAAATCCAGTTCTCGGCCGGTCCGAGCCCGGACTTGTCGAGCATCCCCTGCGCCGCCGCCGGAAGATTGGGCACGAGGTCGGCGCTGATGGTCACCATGTCGATGCCGGGATGCTTCTTCATGAACGCGCCGAGCAACGGCAGTTCGACCTTGCACGGACCGCAGGTGACGCCCCAGAAGTGGACGATGGTCGGCCGCCCGTTATGGGCTTTCAGGATGGTCTGCCAGCTTCCGCGCTCGAACTGCTTGAGCGCATTCGCCGCCGGAGCGACCGACAGCAGCGCGAGGAAAAATCCGACCGCGAGCAATCCACGTTTCATAATCCGCCCTCCAGAGCCTGAAAGCGATAGCCATCCGCCTTCGTCATCCACGACAGAAATACCTTGCGCCCATCGGTGACCAAGAGCGGATGATCGGACGCCTCCGCCGTGCCGGAAATCACGCGCGGCTGCGACCACGCCTTGCCGTCATCCTGCGAGGTCATCAGATTGATCGTGGTCTTCTCGCCGTCGAACTCCTTCCAGACCAGTTGCGTGCCATTGGGGCCGGCCAGCACGAACGGACGCGACGGCGCGCGCTCGGCATTTCCGATCGGCATCGGCGTCGAGAACGTGCGGCCGCCATCCTCTGAGCGAGCATAGAACAGACCCTTTCGGTTCTTGCCGTTGGTGTACCAGGTGACGTGGTAGGTGCCGTTCTTGGCGACCGCCAGGCTCGGCCCGTGATGCGGGCATGCCGCGATCTGCCAATCATCGACACTGACCCGGCGAACTTCGCCGGGCGTCTTCAGATCGGAAAATGTCACGATGGCGTGGTCGCGGACGCCGCCGTCGAAAATATTCCGGAACACCGCCACCGGACGGCCCGGCCCGGCAAGCGCGAGGCCAAGCCGGCAACATTCGCAGGTGTTGTCCTTGGCGACATGTGCCTCCGAATAAGTCGTTCCGCCATCCTTGGACGACGCAAAGAACAGCGCCGCGCCGTCATACTTCTCGCCCTTCTTGCGCGCCGGACCGCGGTTGCGTTTGTCGAGCCAGGCGGCGAACACCGAACCGTTAGTATCGAGTGCCAGCGCCTGGAAGCGCTGACTCTCCTTGCTCGTGGTGATCGGCTTCGGTGTGGCGAAGGTCTTGCCGCCATCCACCGAGCGGGTGGCGAACACCTCGCCGTTGAACGCCTTGTCGCGGAAGGTCGAGAACGCGACGATGATGCGCCCCTGCCCGTCAACCACGATCTGCGGCCGTGCATCGGGGCCCCAATCGAGATCGGGATTACCCTTCGTCACGACAACCGGCGTCGAGAAGGTCTTGCCGCTATCGGTCGAACTTGCGACCGATAGCTGCCCGCCCGCCATCCAGATGGCCCACAACGTGCCGTGGGCATCGAACGTCGCCGTGACCTTCGAGGCGCATTTCAAGGCGGTCTCCTCGCACGCGGCTTCGGAGTTGTGCTGGTGCTTCATCTGCGCCATAGCGCCGGACTGGCACAAAGCCAGTACGGCGAAGGCAACGAACGCATGCCTCATTCCGCTTTGAATACGCCACATGGTGTGTCTCATCTGAATGCTACCTTCATTCCGGCAACGAACGCGCGCGGCGAACCGGCATAGATCGAGCCCGTGCTGTTCGCCAGCACACTTGCCGGATTCTGCACCCCGCCCGCCGTGACGCTGTTGCCGATATTGTTGGCGGACGCGACATAGGTGCGGTCGAACACGTTGCGGACCTCGAAATACAGATTGAGGGATTTCAGATAATCCGAAACGAGATCCGTCTTGTAGTGGACGTTCAGATTGACCAGCTCATAGCCCGGCGCCTTCAACAAATTGGCATTATCCATGTAGAAGGAATCCTTCCACTGCACCTCGACGAAGCCGCCGACCCCCTGCAGCGGACCCGACACCTCATCATAGGACAAACGCGCCAACAGTTCGTTGGGCGAGATACCGGGGATCTTGTTGCCGGCACGGTTGAAGCTGAAGCTCGCGCCGTTGTTCAGCACCTCGGTATATTCGGTGTAGATCTGATCGAGATAGGTATAGGCCGCGGTGAAACGCCAGCGCGGATCGATCCGCCAGTCGGCGGCGAGCTCGACGCCGCGATGCTCGGAGCGCGGTGCGTTGAAGGTGAAGCTGCCGTTCGGCGAACCGACCGGCGTCGCCTGCGTGACGAGTTCATCACGAAAGAATTCGTAGAACCCGGTGAGGCTCACCTTCACCGCATTGTTCGGCGTCCAGTCGACGCCGAGATCGTAGCCGAGGTTCTTTTGCGAGGTGAGCTGAGTGTTGTTGCCGTTCTGCCCATTGGCCAGCACGAACAGATTGCCGACCTGCGGTGTGCCATAACCCGTCGCCACGCGCGCGCGGACCTGCCAGTCATTGCTGACCTTGTAGAGCAACGCGAGCTCTGGCGCGACGTTGTCGAAGCGCTTGTCGGCAGAGGTAATCTTCGTGCTGGTGATGCCGGTTGGCCCCGCATAGCTGTAGGCGGTATTGATGCCGTTCAATACGGTGGTTTCCCAGCCGATGCCGCCGACCGCGGTCAACCTATCAGTCAGCTTCAGTTCCTCACGCGCGCGCAGACCATAGTTCGAATGCTCGCCGAGGCTATTGGCCGACAGCCGCCCGAGCGTCGCGTCGCCGCCCGGCATCAGCATGCGGGTGTCGCTCGACCAGCTCATCGTATTGTAGAATCCGCCGAAGTAAGTCGTGGAGTCCATGCCGAACAGCTGACCACGATGGGTGACATCGCTGATGTAGTTGTAGGAAGGGAAATCGCCGATCGCGCTGGTCGCGCCGGTCGGCTGGTTGATGTTGCGGTCGTCGAAGACAAACTGGTTGCGCCAGGTCGTCTGGTTATCGAAATCGTGCTCCCAGCGGCCACCGACAATCGTACGCCGGTCGTCGCGACCAAGACCCGCCTGCTCGGCCGTCTGTGCGCTACGAGTCCCGTTGAAGCCGTTATTGAACAGCGACACCGTCGCACAACCCGGCGCCGCGCCCGCGGCCGTAGCGCAACCACGCTGGAACGGATTTAAATAGAACTGGTTGAGCGACAACCGGATCGGCAGGTGGCCGTCCAGATTATTGTTGATGAACTTGACCGTGAAGCGATCGTCCGGTGTCGCCTTGTAGGTGCCGAGGAAATTCACCGTCTGGGTATTGAACCAGCTATTGCCGATGAAGCCGTCGCCGCGCGCATCGCTCGCGAACAGCGACGCCTCGAAATTGCCGACCTTCTTGCCGGCAGCGAGATAGTTGTTGAGATAGCCGAAGCTGCCGCCATCGATACCGTACTCGATACCGTTGATCTCTCCACCCGGACGGGTGCGGAAATTCAGCGCGCCGCCGGTGGCGTAGTTGCCGTACAGCGCCGAGGACGGCCCACGAATGACATCGATCGCGCCATAGGCATGCGGGTCGATCAGATCGCTACGCGACAGGCCATCGGGCTGCGTCACCGGAAACCCGTCGTCGAAGATCACCATGTTGCGGATACCGAAGCCGTTCCGCGCGTTCGAACCGCGAATCGAAATACCGAAATCGCGCGGGCCGTTGCCCTGCTTCACCGAGATGCCGGGACTTTCGCGCAGCACATCCGCCACCGAGAATACCGGCCGGTTGTCGAACTGGCTTCGATCAATCGTGGTCTGGGTCTGCCCCAGCGGCGCCTGACTGAGGATCGCCCGCGCCGCGCTGGAGCTGATGGAGCCGGCCTGGGTCTGCGACGTGGTTGACGTTCCCTGCGCGACGGCAGGCTGAGTGGTCTGCCGCCGTGCCGTAGCGGCGCGTTTCGGCTTGCGGGGCTTTGCGCGCGCGGCCTGAGGCGCATCGACCGTCATCGTCGGCAAGACGTGACCGGATGTGTGCTCTGCAAAGGCTTGGGACATCGCGCCCGCCTCGATCATACCGGCAACGGCAAGCATACTGACGCCACACAACACGTGTGGCTTGAACTTTCTGAACATGATTCATTCCTGATGGCTGCACGCAGCAGCGCTAATCCACGTTTGCGGCAGGCAGCATTGCCGGCCTTGCCGCGTCGACAATCGTGATCAGGAATGGAAAGGCGGTGCTCGGGCCTGCGCGAGCCAGCCGTCATCGCGCGATGGCGGCATCGGCTGGTCGGCCAGCCACAGGATACGCTGATAGGAAAGCTGCAGCGAGATGAAGGGTGCGTCGGGCGCAGGGATCGCAGCCGATCCGGCATGAGCCAGCACGCACAAGGCGCAGCAGGTTGTCTGGGGTGCAGACTGACCTTGGTCCGTTACGCCGTTGTCAGAGGCTTCGTGAAAAGTCGCACAGATCGGGACGGTGGAAAGCGGATCGTGAAGCGCAGCCGCCGCCCACGCTGCCCCGATCGGTGCAATCAATTGCACCAGAACCGCAAACATCGCGACGGGAAGATATGTCCCCAGCCAGCGGCGCATCTCTCTCACTCTTCAATCCTTGTCTCGATTAATCACGGTTCAGGTTGGATGTCGAGAGACGCCGGAGGTTCCCAGCAAAACCGCCGTGAAGATCGTGCGGGATAGAGAAAACGGCCCGTTCACCACCCACCGTTTGTGCGGTGCAGTAAATAGGAGATTCCTTTCCGAAAAGGGTGACAAGGAGAAATCGTTCGGCTACACAGTCTCCCCGGACGAATGCGGCTTGCCAATTCCGTCCGGTGGTCCAAGTGGCCGGTCCAAGTCTTGGGAGGAGGCTCTGACGCGCATAAGCAGCGTCGTTCCCGTACAAACACGGATAAATCCAATCTCATCGGGAAATTAAGGAGTCGATACAATTCAAGAGCGGGGCTGTGCCCTGCTCTTTTTTTGTCTGCTGCAATCGCTCTCTGCTGTTGCTGCCGTTTGTCCACGCCGCCGGAGGGTGCGTGAAAGATGTGTCAGCGCGGGAAGCCGAGCAGATCGTTGAGCCGATCAAGAGTGAGATAGCCCTGCTTGTGGGTGTACAGGCCGATCACAAAAAGGATCGCGGACACGATCGTGGTCCACAGCATCTTCTGCGCCATCCGCGGCAGGCGCGGCGCGCCGGGATCGGCACCGGGCACTTCCTCACCAACTTCGTCCTGGCTATTGCGCACGCCGAACGGGAGCACTGCGAACAGCACCACCCACCACAGCACGAAATAGACCGCAAATGCCCACGAAATGCTCATGTCGATGCTTGTCCCGTTCTAAGCCTGCTCGATCTCGACCAGCGCGCCGGAAAAATCCTTCGGATGCAGGAACAGCACCGGCTTGCCGTGAGCGCCGATGCGCGGTTCGCCATCGCCCAGCACCCGCGCGCCCTCAGCAATCAGGACGTCGCGCGCCGCGATGATATCGGGCACCTCGTAGCACAAATGATGGATGCCGCCATCGGCATGGCGGTCGAGAAATCCAGCGATCGGCGAATCCTCTCCAAGCGGCTCGATGAATTCGATCTTGGTATTGGGCAGCGTCGCGAACACGGTCACGACACCGTGCTCCGGCAGCGGCAGCGGATCGGAAATCTGCGCGCCCAGCGCCTTGCCGTAAATCTGTGCGGCTTTCTTCGCATCACGCACGGCGATCGCCACATGATTGAGCCGGCCCAGCATCGTTGATTCCATCTCCAGAACGGATCGCCGCGCCAGATACTCTATCTCAAACCACCAACACGTGAACCGTGCAGATCGTCTTCTTGCCCCACTGCTCCGCGATCAAAGCGCGCACCGCGCGCCGTACCGCCTCAGACACCGTATCCGGATCGCGCCGCTTGGCGCGTGGCAGGCTTTCGACCGTGGCAACCGCGATATCGAACGCCTCGTCGGCGATCTCCTCACCGGCGGCATTACGCTCCGGAATGCCGATCAGTTCGACTTCGGGATCATCGGCGAGTTCGCCGCCCTCGGTCATCACGATGGACACCAGCGCGCAACCGGCGAACGACAGGCGGCGGCGCTCAACGACCGCGCGCGCCTTCTGATCCTCCAGAAGATTGCCGTCCTTGTAGGTCCGGCCAGCCGGCACCTCGTCGATGATCGCGGGCTCACCCGGCCCGAGCCGCACCATATCTCCGTTCTTGCAGACCACGACTTTCGGCACGCCGCAGGCCCGCGCCAGTTTGGCATGCTCCGACAGATGCAGCGCCTCACCATGGGCCGGGATCAGCAGTTGTGGACGCACCCAGGAGATCATGTCACGCAACTCATCGCGGCGCGGATGTCCCGAGACATGGACGAGATGGGTGCGGTCGGTGATGACCTCGAGGCCCTGCAGCACCAGATTGTTGATGATGGCGCCGACCGCGCGCTCATTGCCCGGAATGGTGCGCGAGGAGAAGATCACGGTGTCGCCCTTGTTCAGCGTCACCAGCGGATGATCGTCATTGGCGATGCGGGCCAGCGCCGCGCGCGGCTCGCCCTGGCTGCCGGTGCACAGCGCCAGCACCTTGTCGGGCGGGAAATGACCGTAATAGTCCGCGCCCCGGAATGCGCCGATGCCATCGAGATAGCCGGTCTCGCGCGCGACTTGGACCACACGCTCCATCGCCCGCCCGATCACCACCACCTCACGGTCGGCAGCGCGCGCGGCTTCCGCGACGGCGCGTAGGCGCGCAACGTTCGAGGCGAAGGTCGTCACCGCGACACGGCCGCGCGCGGCCTTCACCAGTTCGGTAATGGCCTTGCCCACCTCCTGCTCGGAGGGCGAGCGGCCCTCGCGGACGGCATTGGTGGAATCTCCCACCAGCGCCAGCACGCCCTCGTCGCCAAGCTCGCGCAGACGCTTCTCATCCGTCGGGCGGCCGATGATCGGGGTGGGATCGATCTTCCAGTCGCCGGTGTGCAGAACGGTGCCGACATCGGTGCGGATCGCCAGTGCATGCGATTCCGGGATCGAATGCGCCACGGGGATAAACTCAACATTGAACGGACCGAGATCAATCCTCCCGCCCGACGCCACGACTGTGACCGGAATCTTCGGCGCGTTGCGCTCGGCGGCACATTTGGCCTCGAACAGCGACGCACTGAACTGCGTCGCATAGATCGGGCATTGCAGGCGCGGCCACAGATCGATGATGGCGCCGAAATGATCCTCATGCGCATGGGTGAGGACGAGGCCGACGAGATTCTTGCGTTCCTTTTCGAGGAAGCGGATATCCGGCATGATGACATCGATGCCCGGCAGATGTTCCTCATTGCCGAACGAGACGCCGAGATCGACCGCGAGCCAGCTGCGCTGATGGCGGTTGCCGAGGCCGTAGAGCGACAAATTCATGCCGATCTCGCCAATGCCGCCGAGCGGAGTGAAGGTGAATTCGTCAGGACGGGCCATCAGGCAGCACCCGCCGACATTGCCGCGCCGAAATGCACATCGCCCGCCGCGACCGTCATCCGTTTACCGCCAGCATCAACCAGCACCAGGCGCCCCTCCTCGTCGAGCGTCTCAAAGACGCCTTGCACCACAGTGCTGCCATTCCGCACCGTCATTGGCTTGCCGAGCCCGGCGGCACGCGCAAGCCAGAGGCGGCGGATCTCATGAAAACCGCGACCGCTGTCCCAGAGCGTGACAAACTCCAACCACGCATCCGACAGCACACCAAAAAACTCTTCCGCGCTTACAGTAACACCACACCCGGCCAGCGAGGTCGCGGGATAAGGCATGCCTTTCGGAGCAGCTGTCACATTGACGCCGATGCCGACGGCAACAGCGAGGCCGCCCGGCACCGCCTCGGTCTCGATCAGGATACCGGCGATCTTCTCGCCGTGCGCCAGCACGTCATTGGGCCACTTCAGAGCAAACAGCGAGGTGTCCGCTCCGGCCGCCTGTGTGACCCGCCGCAGCGCGCCATCGAGCGCCAAACTCGCGACAAAGCCGAGCGTCGCCACGACCGCCGGCGACGCGTCGATAGTCTGGATGATGCTGGCGGCTAGATTGCCCGGTGGCGAAATCCACGCGCGATTGCGCCGTCCATGGCCCGCGCTCTGCTGCGCCGTGGCAAGCCAGAGCGGCCCCCGCTCGCCGGCGCGAATGCGCGCCAGCGCCTCAAGGTTGGTCGATCCGATCGTCTCGAAGACAGCCAGCCGGATTCCGGCAGTTTGTGCTCGTGGACCGAGCGCAAACGCCATCGTCAGAACAGCGACTTCGCGGCAACCGTCGCGGCATTCACCAGCGGAGCCGGATAGACAAAGAACAGGAGGTTAAACACGCCGGCGACCGCGAGCACCGCCCGCAATTCGCCGCCCATCGGCTCGACCGCGCCCTTCGGCTCGTCGAAATACATGACCTTGATGATCGACAGATAGTAGAACGCGCCCACCACGCTGGTGACGACGCCGATCACCGAGAGCGCGAACAGGCCGGACTGGATCGCCGCCAGGAAGACGTAGAACTTGGCGAAGAAGCCCGCGAGCGGCGGCACACCGGCCAGCGAGAACAGCAACATCGCGAACAGGAACGCCAGCACCGGATTGGTACGCGAGAGGCCGGCGAAATCGCTGATCTGCTCGACATTGTGGCCGTTGCGCTTCATCGCAAGGATCACCGAGAAGGTGCCGAGCGTCATGGCGACATAGATCGCAAGATACAGGATCACGCCCTGCGCGCCCTGCTGGGTGCCGGCGGCAAGGCCGACCAGCGCAAAGCCCATATGGCCGATCGAGGAATAGGCCATCATGCGCTTGATGTTCTTCTGGCCGATGGCGGCGAAGGAGCCGAGCGCCATCGAGGCGATCGCGACGAAGGTGACGATCTGCTGCCACTCGTGGGTGACGCCGGGGAACGCGGTCAGCACCACGCGGGTGAAGATCGCGAGCGCCGCAACCTTCGGCGCCGAGGCGAAGAACGCCGTCACCGGGGTCGGCGCGCCTTCATAGACGTCGGGCGTCCACATATGGAACGGCACCGCCGACACCTTGAAGCAGAGACCCGCGAGCAGGAAGACGATACCGAACAGGATGCCGAGGCTGCCGGTCTTGGCCGCGGCGGCAATGCCGGCGAACGAGACGGTACCGGTGAAGCCGTAGATCAGCGAGGCGCCGTACAGCAGCATGCCGGACGACAGCGAGCCGAGCACGAAATACTTCAGGCCGGATTCGGTCGACTTGGCATTGTCGCGATGGCTGGAGGCGACGACGTAGAGCGCGAAGCTCATCAGCTCGAGGCCGAGATAGAGCATCACGAGATCGCCGGCCGAGATCAGCACCATCATGCCGACGCTCGAGAGCAGTACAAGGATGGCGTATTCGAAAATCCGGACCTGATCGGCGAGATAGCGGCGCGACAACACCAGCGTCGCGGCAGAGCCGATCAGCGACAATACCTTCAGGAAGCGCGCGAAGTCATCGAGGATAAAGCTGCCGCCAAAGGTGGTGAGCCTGCCATGCGGCAGCGCCAGCACCAGCGTGCCGGTCACGACGAGCAGAATGGTGGAAAGCGCGGTGACGGCGCGAACCGTGCCGGCGCCGCGATAGGCGCCGACCAGCAGCAGCAGCATCGCGCCAACCGCCAGCACGATCTCCGGCAGCACCGGGAGCAGCGAATAGCTTGCAATGTCGAAATTCATGGCGTGCTGTCCTGCCCTGCTCTCAGTTTAAGGCCGCGGCCTTCACGGCCGTGATCGCTGCGCTGTAGTTGTTGACGAGTTGCTGGACCGAGGCCGCCGACATATCCAGCACCGGCTTCGGATAGACGCCGAACAGGATGGTCAGGACCACGAACGGCGCGAGAATGAAGACCTCACGCGCGGTCATATCCTTGATCGACGCCAGCGCGGGCTTCTCCAGAACACCGAACACGATCTTGCGGTAGAGCCAGAGCGCATAAGCGGCCGAGAGAATGACGCCGAACGTGGCGAAGATCGCGGTCGGGACCGAAACCTTGAAGGTGCCAAGCAATGTCAGGAATTCGCCGACGAAACCGGACGTACCCGGCAAGCCGACATTGGCCATGGTGAAGGTCATGAACACCAGCGCGTAAAGCGGCATGCGATTGACGAGGCCGCCATAGGCCGCGATCTCGCGGGTATGCATGCGGTCGTAAATGATGCCGACGCAGAGGAACAGCGCGCCGGAGACGATGCCGTGCGACACCATCTGGAACACGCCGCCGGCCACGCCCTGCGTGGTGCCGGCGAAAATGCCCATGGTGACGAATCCCATATGCGCGACCGAGGAGTACGCGATCAGCTTCTTCATGTCCTCCTGCATCAGCGCGACCAGTGAGGTGTAGACGATCGCGACCGCCGACAGCGTCCACACCAGCGGCGCGAAGTCATGCGAGGCCAGCGGGAACATCGGCAGCGAGAAGCGCAGGAAGCCGTAGCCACCCATCTTCAAGAGGATCGCCGCCAGCACAACCGAACCCGCGGTGGGCGCCTCGACGTGGGCATCCGGCAGCCAGGTGTGAACCGGCCACATCGGCATCTTCACTGCGAAGGAGGCGAAGAACGCCAGCCACGCCCAGGTCTGCAGGCCGCGCGGCACCGCCGTGGTCATCAGCGTCGGAATGTCGGTGGTGCCGGCATTCCAGTACAGCGCCATGATGGCGAGCAGCATCAGCACCGAGCCGAGCAGCGTGTAGAGGAAGAACTTGAAGGTCGCGTAGACCCGGCGCGGACCGCCCCACACGCCGATGATCAGGAACATCGGAATGAGGCCGCCCTCGAAGAACAGGTAGAACAGCACGAGATCGAGCGCCGAGAACGTGCCGACCATCAGCGTTTCCAGGATCAGGAACGCCATCATGTATTCGCGCACGCGCAGCTTCACCGCGCGCCAGCTCGCGAGGATGCAGAACGGCATCAGCGCGGTGGTGAGAATCACGAACGGCAGCGAGATGCCGTCGACGCCCATGTGATAGCCGATGGTGTTGGCAAGCCAGGGCGCCTTCTCGACGAACTGGAAGCCCGCCTGCGACGGATCGAACCGCATCACCAGGATCAGCGAGACCGCGAAGGTGACGATGGTCGCCCACAGCGCGACCCAGCGCGCGGTGCGGTTCGCCGCCTCCTCGCCGCCGCGTGCCATCAGATAGACCAGCAGCGCGCCGACAGTCGGCAGGAATGTAACGATGGAAAGCACAGGCCAGGTCGTCATTGCTGGCCCCCGACGCCGAACATGAACCAGGTGATGAGCCCCGCGACACCAATCATCATCGCAAAGGCATAATGATAGAGATAGCCGGTCTGCACGCGCATCAGGTTGCGCGTAACATCCAGCACCCGGGCGGACACGCCATCCGGGCCGAAGCCGTCGATCACGAAACCGTCGCCCTTCTTCCAGAGGAAACGTCCGAGCCACTTGGCGGGACGCACGAAGATCAAGTCATACAGCTCGTCGAAGTACCACTTGTTGAGCAGGAACTTGTAGAGCAGCGGGTGATGATTGGCGAGTTCGACCGGCAGATACGGCCGGCGGATGTAGAACAGCCACGCCACAACGAATCCTCCCGCCATCATCACCGTCGGCGAGAACGCGATCCACGCCGGGATGTGATGCATCTCCTCGAGGATATGCGGCTTCAGCTTGAGCAATTCACGGAAGAATTCCTCGACGCCGTGGCCAACGAACAATTCCTTGAACGGGAAGCCGGCGAGCAGCGAACCCGCCGCCAGCACATAAAGCGGCACCATCATCACCCACGGGCTTTCGTGCGCCGCTTCGTAATGATGCACGTCGTGCGGCTCGCCGTGGAAGGTCTTGAAGATCAGACGCCAGGAATAGAACGAGGTCAGGCCGGCGGCGACCACAGTGGCGAAGAAGGCATAGAGCCCGAACGGGTTATGCGCCACGAACGCGGATTCGATGATCGCGTCCTTGGAGAAATAACCGGCGGTGAGCGGGAAGCCGGTGAGCGCCAGCGTGCCGATCACCATGGTTGCGTAGGTGTACGGGATGCGATCCTTCAGTCCGCCCATGTTGCGGATGTCCTGCTCGTGATGCATCGCGGCGATCACGGAGCCGGAGCCCAAGAACAGCAGCGCCTTGAAGAAGGCGTGGGTAAACAGATGGAACATACCGACTGAATAGGCGCCTGCCCCCATCGCCACGAACATGTAGCCGAGCTGCGAACAGGTCGAATAGGCGACGATGCGCTTGATGTCGTTCTGCACGAGGCCGATGGTCGCGGCGAACAGTGCCGTGGTGCCGCCGATCAGCATCACGAAAGCCTGCGCGTTCGGCGCCAGCTCGAACAGCGGCGACAGGCGCGCCACCATGAAGACGCCGGCGGTGACCATGGTCGCGGCATGGATCAGCGCCGACACCGGGGTCGGGCCCTCCATCGCGTCCGGCAACCAGGTGTGCAGCAGGAATTGCGCCGACTTGCCCATCGCGCCCATGAACAGCAGCAGGCAGGTGAAGGTCAGCGCATCGACGTTCCAGTGGAAGACGTGGATGGTCTTGCCGACGAGGCTCGGCGCGGTCGCGAAGATGGTCTCGAAGTCGGTCGAGCCGACCAGCGCGAAGATCGCGAAAATGCCGAGGGCAAAGCCGAAGTCGCCCACGCGGTTGACCACGAACGCCTTGATCGCGGCGGCATTGGCCGACGGCTTCTGGAACCAGAACCCGATCAGCAGATAGCTCGCGAGGCCGACGCCTTCCCAGCCGAAGAACAGCTGCACGAGGTTGTCGGCCGTCACCAGCATCAGCATGGCGAAGGTGAACAGCGACAGGTACGCCATGAAGCGCGGCCGGTTCGGATCTTCGTGCATGTAGCCGATCGAATACAGATGTACGAGCGAGGACACCGAGGTGACGACGACCAGCATGACCGCAGTCAGCGTGTCGACACGCAGCGTCCAGGCAACCTTCAGATCACCGGAATTGATCCAGGGCAGCAGGTCGATCCGCGCAGCGTGATGCAGCAGGCCGACATCGACGAACGCCACCCACGACAGCGCCGCCGAGATCAGCAGGAATGCCGTGGTGATGACTTCAGCAATGCGCGATCCGGCCGCCGGCGGCTCCACCGGGCCGTGATCGTCGTGCCCATGATCGTCATGCGCGGCGTGGTCATGGGACTCGTGCGCATGCGTGGCGTGATGCGCCGCGCCATGGCCGTGCCCATGGTCCGCATGCTCCATCTCGTCGCCGCTCGGGTTGCGCCCGTGCGCCCCCCAGATGGTGATCGCACCGGCGATCACGGCGCCGATCAGCGGCAGGAATACGATGGCCTGAATCATGTTGGTATCAGCCCTTCATCAGGTTGATGTCTTCGACCGCGATCGAACCGCGGTTGCGGAAGAACACCACCAGCACCGCAAGGCCGATCGCCGCTTCCGCCGCCGCCACGGTCAGCACGAGAAGCGCGTAAATCTGCCCCACGATGTCATTGAGGAAACTTGAGAACGCGACGAGGTTGATGTTCGCCGACAGCAGGATCAACTCAATCGACATCAGAATAATGATGACGTTCTTACGGTTGATGAAGATGCCGAGAATCCCGATCGTGAACAGGATCGCGCCGACCGCGAGGTAATGTCCGAGACCGATCGTCATTTCACCCACTCCCCGGCATCGGCGTCCTGAAGCCCCTGCCCCGACGCCACCTTGCGCACGCTCATTGCGGTTGCCTTGCCGCGCGCATTCTGTGCGTTGATGTCCTGACGCTTGACGTTGGCCTTGTGACGCAGCGTCAGCACGATCGCGCCGATCATCGCCACCAGCAGCACCAGACCCGACATCTGGAAATAATGGATGTAGCGGGTGTACAGCACGAGGCCGATCGCCTCGGTATTGGTGACCGCGCTCGGGATCGGCGACGTGATCGCCTGGCTGACGTTCGGATTGATGACCCAGCCGCCAGCGACCAGCAGGAGCTCGGCGAGGAAGATCGCGCCGACCAGAAGCCCGACCGGCAAATATTCGATGAAGCCCTGCCGCAGCTCGGCGAAATCAACGTCGAGCATCATGATCACGAACAGGAACAGCACCGCGACAGCGCCGACATAAACGACCACGAGGATCATCGCGAGGAATTCGGCGCCGAGCAGCATGAACAGTCCCGCCGCGTTGACGAAGGCGAGGATCATGAACAGCACGGAGTGCACCGGGTTACGTGCGGTGATGACCATCACCGCCGAAGCGACGCAGACGCCGGCGAAGAGATAAAAGAAGAGCGCGGGAAAAATCATGCAGCTGCTCTATCGGTAGGGCGCGTCGAGCGCGATATTCTTGGCAATCTCACGCTCCCAGCGGTCGCCGTTGGCGAGCAACCGCGCCTTGTCATAATAAAGTTCCTCGCGGGTCTCGGTCGCGAATTCGAAGTTCGGTCCCTCGACGATGGCATCGACCGGGCATGCCTCCTGGCAGAGGCCGCAATAGATGCACTTCACCATATCGATGTCGTAACGCACGGTGCGGCGGGTGCCGTCATTGCGGCGCGGGCCAGCCTCGATGGTGATGGCCTGCGCCGGACAGATCGCTTCGCACAGCTTACAGGCGATGCAGCGTTCCTCGCCATTCGGATAGCGGCGTAGCGCATGCTCGCCCCGGAAGCGCGGCGAGATCGGCCCCTTCTCGAAGGGATAGTTCAGGGTCGGCTTCGGCTTGAAGAAGTAGCGCATCGTCAGCACGAAGGCTGCGGCGAACTCCTTGAGCAAAAGCGAATTGGCTGCGGATGCTATACCCATGATGTCCTCACTTCGGCGCGATGTCTGCGAACTGCAGAACGCCCGCGACGATCACAACCATCGCCAGTGACAACGGCAGAAATACTTTCCAACCCAGCCGCATGAGCTGGTCATAGCGGTAACGGGGAACGATCGCCTTCGCCATCGCGAACATGAAGAACATCGCGAAGAGCTTCAGCGTGAACCAGACGACTCCCGGCACCCAGTTAAATGGCGGCAGATCCACCGGCGGCAGCCAACCGCCCATGAACAGGATGGCGCCCATCGCGCACATGGTGCAGATCGCGACATACTCGCCGAGCATGAACAGCAGATACGGCGTCGAGCCGTATTCCACCATGAAACCGGCGACCAGTTCGGATTCGGCTTCGACAAGGTCGAACGGCGGACGGTTGGTCTCCGCCAGCGCCGAGACGTAGAAGATCACGAACATCGGCAGCAGCGGCAGCCAGTACCAGTTCAGGATGGTCAGCCACGGCAGGCCGATCATGGTGGCGAGGCCGCGGGTGTGCTGCGCCTCGACGATCGCGGTCAGATTGAGCGAGCCGACGCAGAGCAGAACCGTAATGATGACGAAGCCGATCGAAACCTCGTAGGACACCATCTGCGCCGCCGAGCGCAGCGCGGCGAGAAACGGGTACTTCGAGTTCGACGACCAGCCGGCCATGATGATGCCGTAGATCGACAGCGAAGAGATCGCAAAAATATAAAGAATGCCGACGTTGATGTCGGCGATCACCCAGTTGAGGTTGACCGGGATCACCGCCCACGCGGCGAGCGCAAGAACGCAACTCACCAGCGGCGCCAGCAGGAACACGCCCTTGTTGGAGCCGGCCGGAATGATCGGCTCCTTCAGCACGAACTTCAGCAGGTCGGCGAAGGATTGCAGCAGACCCCAGGGGCCGACGACGTTCGGACCGCGCCGGATCTGCACCGCCGCCCAGATCTTGCGGTCGGCGAGCAGAATGTAGGCAATCGCCACCAGCAGTACGACGAGCAGCAAGACGCTCTGCGCCAGCATGACGATCAGCGGCCAGATGATGTCGGTCCAGGCTGAGCTTGCGAAGAATTCGGACATCAGATGCTTACTCCGCCGCGTTCAGCAGTTGGCCGGAGGCCAGACGCGAGCATTCGGCCATCACCGCGGACGCCCGCGCGATGGGGTTGGTCAGATAGAAGTCCTCGACCGGGCTCTTGAACGCGCTCTTGTCGAGCGTGCCGCCACGCAAGGCGAGCGTCTTGAGGCCAGTTGCGTCTCCGGTCTCGATCTGGTCGATGCGCATCAGGTGCGGCACCATCCGGAACATCGCCTGACGCAGTTGCGCCAGCGAGTCATACGGCAGCTTCTTGCCCAGCGCCTCGGACAGAGCGCGGATGATCGCCCAGTCCTCGCGCGCCTCACCCGGCGGGAAGGATGCACGGCTTGCCATCTGCACCCGGCCCTCGAGATTAACATAGATACCGGTCTTTTCGGTATAGGCCGCGCCCGGCAGGATCACGTCGGCGCGGTGCGCGCCGCGATCACCATGGGTGCCGATGTAGACGACGAACGCACCTTCCGGCACCTCGACCTCGTCGGCGCCGAGCAGGAACAGTGCGTCGAGCGCCTTCGGCGCGAGCATCTGCGTCGCCGTCAGCGTGCCCTCGCCCGGCGCAAAACCGAGATCGAGCGCGCCGACCTGCGAGGCGGAGTTGTGCAGGACCGCAAAGCCGTTCCAGCCGTCCTTCACCGCACCGATGTCGTTGGCAATCTTCGCGGCGAGCGCCAGCACAGCAGCGCCGTCCTTGCGGCCAATGGCGCCAGCGCCAACCAGCACGATCGGGTGCTTGGCGTTTTTCAGCGTCTCGATGAAAGAGTGCTTGCCACCTGCCAGTTCCGACAGCGTATCGGTGCCCGCGCCGAGGTGCTCGTAATCATAAGTCAGCGCGGCCTTCTCGCCGATCACGCCGACCTTGAGCTGGCCGGTGCGCCAGCGCTTGCGGATGCGCGCATTGAGCACCGCTGCCTCGCGGCGCGGATTGGCGCCGATGATCAGCAAGGCGTCGGCCTGCTCGATGCCGGCGATGGTCGGGTTGAAGATGTAGGACGCGCGGCCTGCGCCAATGTTGAAGGCATCGCCGTGCTGGGTGGCGGCATTGGCCGAGCCGAACTGCGCCAGAAGCTGCTTCAGCGCGAACATCTCCTCGACCGCCGCAAGATCGCCGGCGATCGCGCCGACCCGCTTGCCGTCAGCACGGACGAACTTCGTCGCGATGGCGGCGAACGCCTCGCTCCATGATGCGGCGCGGAGCTTGCCGTTCTCGCGCACATACGGCCGGTCGAGACGCTGGGTGCGCAGGCCATCGACGATGTGGCGGGTCTTGTCGGAAATCCATTCCTCGTTCACCGCCTCGTTGACGCGCGGCAGAATGCGCATCACCTCGCGGCCACGGGTATCGACGCGGATCGCCGAGCCGACCGCATCCATCACGTCGATGGACTGGGTCTTGCCAAGCTCCCACGGACGCGCGGCGAAGGCGTAGGGCTTCGAGGTCAGCGCGCCGACCGGGCAGATATCGACGAGGTTGCCCTGCAGCTCCGAAGTCAGCGCGCTTTCGAGATAGGTCGTGATCTCGACATCCTCGCCGCGGCCGGTGAGGCCCATCTCCGGCACGCCGCACACTTCGGTGGAGAAGCGGACGCAGCGCGTACACTGGATGCAGCGGGTCATCGAAGTCTTGACCAGCACGCCGAGGTACTTGTCCTCGACCGCGCGCTTGTTCTCGGCGAAGCGGCTGGTGTCGACGCCATAGCCCATCGCCTGGTCCTGCAGGTCGCACTCGCCGCCCTGATCGCAGATCGGGCAATCGAGCGGATGGTTGATGAGCAGGAATTCCATCACGCCTTCGCGTGCCTTTTTCACCATCGGCGATTTGGTCTTGACCGACGGCAGTTCGCCATTCGGACCCGGACGGCAATCGCGCACGCCCCAGGCGCAGCTCGCGACCGGCTTGGGCGAACCCGCAACCTCGACGAGACACATGCGGCAATTGCCGGCAATGGAGAGCCGCTCGTGGTAGCAGAAGCGCGGAATTTCCGCGCCGGCCGCTTCGCACGCCTGCAGCAGCGTGTATTCCGCCGGAACTTCGATCTCTTTTCCGTCGATCAGAATCTTGGTCATCGTATTACTCCGCCGCGATCATGTGGGCGGGATCGAGCACGCCCTGATCGTCCAGGCTCGCCTTGCGTGTGAAATCGTCGATGCGCCGCTCGATTTCCGGACGGAAGGCGCGGATCAGTCCCTGCACCGGCCATGCCGCCGCATCGCCCAGTGCGCAGATGGTGTGCCCCTCGACCTGCTTGGTGACTTCGAGCAGCATGTCGATCTCGCGCTTGTGGGCGCGGCCTTCGACCATGCGGGTCAGCACGCGCCACATCCAGCCCGTGCCCTCGCGGCAGGGCGTGCATTGGCCGCAGCTCTCGTGCTTGAAGAAGTAGGAGATGCGCGCAATCGCCGCGACGACATCGGTGGACTTGTCCATCACGATGACACCGGCGGTGCCGAAGCTCGATTTGACGGCACGCGTACCGTCGAAATCCATGATCAGGTCCTGGCAATCAGCCGCCGGAATCAGCGGGCACGACGCGCCACCGGGAATGATCGCGAGCAGATTGTCCCAGCCACCGCGAATGCCGCCGCCGTGCTTCTCCATGAGCTCGCGGAACGGAATGCCCATCGCCTCCTCGACCACGCAAGGCGTGTTGACGTGGCCGGAGATGCCAAACAGCTTGGTGCCGACATTGTTCGCCCGGCCGATGCTGGAGAACCACGCCGCGCCGCGGCGCATGATGTCCGGCGCAACCGCGATCGACTCCACGTTGTTCACCGTGGTCGGGCAACCGAACAGACCGACATTGGCCGGGAACGGCGGCTTGAGGCGGGGCTGGCCCTTCTTGCCTTCGAGGCTTTCGAGCAGCGCGGTTTCCTCGCCGCAGATATAGGCGCCGGCGCCGTGCGAAACATAAAGGTCGAACGGGTAGCCGTGGATGTTGTCCTTGCCGATCAGCTTGGCCTCGTAGGCCTGATCGATCGCGGCCTGCAGATGCTCGCGCTCGCGGATGAACTCGCCGCGCACGTAGATGTAACCGACATGTGCGCCCATGGCGCAACCGGCAATCAGGCAGCCCTCGACCAGCAGATGCGGGTCGTGGCGCATGATTTCGCGGTCCTTGCAGGTGCCGGGTTCGGATTCGTCGGCGTTCACCACGAGATAGCTCGGACGGCCATCCGAATTGTCCTTCGGCATGAACGACCACTTCATGCCGGTCGGGAATCCCGCGCCGCCGCGCCCACGCAGACCGGACGCCTTCATCTCGGTCACAAGCCAGTCACGACCTTTGTCCAGAATGGCCTTGGTGCCATCCCATGCGCCGCGACGGCGCGCGCCCTCGAGACCCCAATCATCGAGGCCGTAGAGATTGCGAAAGATGCGGTCCTTGTCGTCAAGCATGTGTCGCTTCCTGACCCGTCAGCGCTTGGTTTGCTGGTAGGCGAGCCCAGCAGCCATCGCGCCAAACGCGACTGCCCAGCTCAAACTCGATTCGATGCCCGTGCCGAGCACATAGAAGTTCAGCACGAAGATGAAAACCGCCGCGCACAGCGTGTGGAAAAGGATGTGGCGCAGCTTTGCACCGTCCATCACTTGTCCTTTCGCGTTGCATCAGCCTGATCCTTCGCCGGCTTGCCGGCGTTATCCGTCAACGTGGTTTGACCATTGATCGGCGCAGCGAACTGGCGGCCGTTCTGCGGACCCGGCTTCGGCGGATTGCCGGAGGCAAATCCATCCAGCACCTTCTGGAAGCTCTCCGGCGTCAGATCCTCGTAGGTATCTTTCCAGATCATCGCCATCGGCGCATTCACGCAGGCGCCAAGACACTCGACCTCCTCCCAGCTGAAATTGCCGTCAGCCGAGACATGGAGCGGGTCGTGGTGAATGTGATGCTTGCAGACGTCGATCAGCTCCTGCGCGCCGCGCAGGCGGCATGGCGTCGTGCCGCACACCTGCACATGCGCCTTCTTACCGACCGGCGCGAGCTGAAACATCGTGTAGAAGGTCGCGACCTCAAGCACGCGGATATAGGCCATGCCGAGCAGATCGGCGACGGCACGGATCGCAGCCTCCGACACCCATCCGTCGTGCTGCTCCTGCACGCGCCACAGGATCGGGATCACCGCCGACTGCTGTCGGCCGGGCGGAAACTTCGCGATCTGCGCCTTCGCCCACGCCAGAATTCTCCTCGCTGAAAGCGAAGCTCGCGGGCTGCTGCTCTTTCGGGGCCAAGCGACGAACGGCCATCGGTTATTCTTTCAATCTTTCATTGCGCCGTGGCTAGCGAGCCATGGTGCTGCGAGTTTGACCTGAGTTCATACCGTAGAGACGTTGCAGCCAGAACGCGCTCGCTGTCGCGAACACATTGTAGCCGACGTTGGAAGCAACCTTGATGCGATCGAGCATCTTCAGATCGGTGAGCTGTTCGAACCGGTCCGTGGCCGGATCGTGGACGACCGCCTGCATCGGCGTATGATCGAGAATGTAGCGTGTGACGGTGTGATTGCGATCGTTGCCGTGTTCCTCGCAGATCACCATTGTTTCCGCCTGCAACAGCCGCGAACCACCCTTGATCGCCTCGATCTCGACGCCTTCGACATCGAGCTTGACGAGATATTTGCCGTCCGCCGGGATGCGGCCATCCTCGATGAGGCTGTCGAGCGAGATGACGGACACTTCCTCACCACCGGCAGCCGTGCCGCCTGCGATGCTGAGCGCCTCATGCTTGGTGCCGGACAGCCGCGCAACACCGCGCTCGGCGCCAATCGCCGCATGAATGGGATAGAACCGGTTGCCGTTGATCTTGGCATTATGCGCAAGGCGGGCAAAATTCTTCGACGACGGTTCGATCGCGATCGCCTTGTGCGATCCGAACTGCGGGCTCGACACCAGCACCGACCAATAACCGTAGTTCGCACCGCAATCGATCAACGTGTAATCGACATCCTTCGAATCGAGCAGCAGCAGTTCAAGCTCGTCTTCATATTTGAAGGTGCGGTTGAGCAACTTGCTCCAGTAACCGTCGCCATACGGGAACGAGAAGATCGCACCCGGATTGAGCATGATGTCGATGTCGCGCTCGGGCAGCAGCGTCTTGAGCAGATTCGCGCAACTGTTGTAGCCGCGATGCGAGATCAGCGCGCCCACCTTCGATCCAGCAAGCAGGGCAAAGCCAATACTGCGCTCCCATGGGGAAGCGCCGGACATTTCACCCGTGCTGCGGTCGAACTGGATGGGCGCGTCGCTCACCGGTCCACCTCACCGAACACGATGTCGAGAGAACCCAGGATGGCGGAGACGTCGGCCAGCAGATGGCCACGGCAGATGAAGTCCATCGCCTGCAGATGTGCGAAGCCCGGCGCACGAATCTTGCACTTGTAAGGCTTGTTGGTGCCGTCGGCGACGAGATAGACGCCGAACTCGCCCTTCGGCGCCTCGACCGCCGCATAGACCTCGCCAGCCGGAACGTGGAAGCCTTCAGTGTAGAGCTTGAAGTGATGGATCAGCGATTCCATCGAGCGCTTCATCTCACCACGGCGCGGCGGCGATATCTTGTTATCGGTGATCACTACCGGCCCCTGCCCTTCGGGCTCGCGCAGCTTGGTGATGCACTGTTTCATGATCCGCACCGACTGGCGCATCTCTTCCATTCGGATGCAGTAGCGGTCGTAGCAGTCGCCGTTCTTGCCGATCGGAATGTCGAAATCCATCTCGGCGTAGCATTCGTAAGGCTGCGCCTTGCGCAGGTCCCATGCCGCGCCGGAGCCGCGCACCATCACGCCGGAGAAGCCCCACTCCCAAGCCTGATCCAGCGTCACCACGCCGATATCAACGTTGCGCTGCTTGAAGATGCGGTTGTCGGTGAGCAGCGTCTCCAAATCGTCTACGGTCTGCAGGAACGGATCGCACCACGCCTCGATGTCGTCGATCAACTTGGGCGGCAGATCCTGGTGCACGCCGCCGACGCGGAAGAACGCGGCATGCATGCGCGAGCCCGATGCGCGCTCATAGAACACCATCAGCTTCTCACGCTCCTCGAAACCCCACAGCGGCGGGGTCAGGGCGCCAACGTCCATCGCCTGTGTGGTGACGTTGAGCAGATGCGACAGGATGCGGCCGATCTCGCAGTAGAGGACGCGGATCAGCTGCCCGCGACGCGGCACGGCAATGCCGAGCAGCTTTTCGACCGCGAGGCAGAACGCATGCTCCTGATTCATCGGCGCAACGTAGTCGAGCCGGTCGAAATACGGAATCGCCTGCAGATAGGTCTTCTGCTCGATCAGCTTCTCGGTGCCACGGTGAAGCAGGCCGATATGCGGATCGACACGCTCGACGACTTCGCCGTCGAGCTCCAGCACCAGGCGCAGCACGCCGTGCGCTGCCGGATGCTGCGGTCCGAAATTGATGGTGAAATTGCGCATTCCGGGGGTTTCGGTTGCAGTCACGCGGCTACCCCTGCTTTTGCCGCCTTGTGGGCGACCCGTGCATTGAACTTGTCCCAGGACACGACATGGCGCTCGTGCCGGCCCTCGCCGATCACGTCGACCCCGTCATGTGCCTTCACATGAAAACTCAAACGCTTGCCGTCGATGCCGGTGCACTCGGCTTCCACCGAAACCGTGAGGCCCGGCGGCGTCGCGGCGCAATGACTGACATCAATATGCGTGCCCAGGCTGCCCTCGCCCGCATCAAGGTGAGCCCTCATCATGTCGATACAGGCCCATTCCATCAGCCCGACCATATAGCCGGTCGCAAACACGCGCGGCATGGTCTGGAAGTCGGCGGCTTCCGGATAAAGATGCGGCACGGTCTTGTCGTCGGGCACGCGGTAGATGAAGCGATGCTTCATGCCGGTTTTGAGCGTGGGCTTCATGACGGCTTGGCTCCGTCGGTGGTTTTCTTCTCGTCGCCGGGCAGCGCGTAATCCGCGCCTTCCCACGGCGAGAGGAAGTCGAACTTGCGAAATTCCTGGTTGAGCTGGACGGCGTCGTAAACGACGCGCTTTTCCTGGTCGTCGTAGCGCACCTCGACGAAGCCAGTGGTCGGAAAATCCTTGCGCAGCGGATGGCCGTCGAAACCGTAGTCGGTGAGCAGTCGGCGCATATCGGGATGGCCGGTGAAGATCACGCCATAGAGGTCGTAGGTTTCGCGCTCGAACCAATCCGCGCCCGGAAACACGTCGATGAGCGACGGAACCTGAGTGTCCTCCGACGCCTCGCCGCGCAGCCGCAGGCGCGCGTTCAGCACCGGTGACAGGAAGTGGTAGACCACATCGAACCGCCGCTCCCGTCCCGGGTAGTCCACCGCGGTCACGTCGATGATGTTGACGAAACGGCAGCGAGGATCGGTCTTCAGAAACCGGGCTACCTCGACGATCCGCGCAAGATCGACCGAAACGGTGAGTTGGTCGAAGGCGACCGTATGGCCCAGCGCGGCCCCCGGCAGCGCGGCAACAATCATTTGACCAAGGGCATCGAGCCTGGCGTCGTCCATGATATCAGCCTTAACGTTCAATCGTGCCGGTGCGGCGAATCTTCTTCTGCAGCAGCAACACGCCGTAGAGCAGCGCTTCCGCGGTGGGCGGGCATCCGGGCACATAGATGTCGACCGGCACGATACGGTCACAGCCGCGCACCACAGAATATGAATAGTGATAGTAGCCGCCGCCGTTGGCGCACGACCCCATCGAGATCACATAGCGCGGCTCCGGCATCTGGTCGTAGACCTTGCGCAAGGCAGGCGCCATTTTGTTGGTCAGCGTGCCGGCAACGATCATCACGTCGGACTGACGCGGCGAAGCCCGCGGCGCGAAACCGAATCGCTCGACGTCATAGCGTGGCATCGATACCTGCATCATCTCGACGGCGCAGCAGGCAAGACCGAAGGTCATCCACATCAAGGAGCCGGTGCGTGCCCAGGTGATGAGATCGTCCGCCGCGGCAACGAAGAAGCCCTTGTCGGACAGTTCGTGATTGATCTCGACGAAGTAACGATCATCGGCGCCGACAGGCTGGCCGGTGCGCGGGTCAAGCACGCCGGTCGCGGCCGGAGCGACGATGGGCTGCGAGGCGGATGTGGTGATGGGCGTCTGACTCAATCCCATTCGAGGGCACCTTTCTTCCACTCATAGGCGAAGCCGACCGTCAGGACACCGAGGAATACCATCATCGACCAGAATCCGGCGACGCCGAGTTTGCCGAACGCCACCGCCCAGGGAAACAGGAAGGCGACTTCCAAATCGAAGATGATGAAAAGGATGGCGACCAGATAAAACCGAACGTCGAACTTCATGCGGGCATCGTCGAAAGCGTTAAAACCGCATTCATATGCCGAAAGCTTTTCCGGGTCGGGCTGCTGATAGGCTACCAGAAACGGCGCGACCAGAAGTGCAAGGCCAATCACCGTCGCAACGCCGATAAAGACCACAAGCGGCAGATAGTCTTGTAAGATTCCACTCATCGGCGACCCCGTCTTGGCACGCTTTTTCCGCAAACTCGCGGAACTTTTGGAATAATTCTGACGGGGGAATAGCGCAGCGCACACACAAGGGCAAGCGAAGGGATCAATGCTCGCACATTTGCTGGTTTGCCGGGCGGCACCGGCTCATCACGGCGCTCTGGCGCGCCCGTCAATAGAGCCCCTCCCCGTTTAAATTGGAGGGACGGCGGCAAAACACAAGGGCCTGGGCGGCCTATGCACCAACCGCATATCGCCGCCAGGCCCTTCGTATTCGTTAAGCGAAACTAAACGCGGTCAGGCCAGCGCCTGCGCAACCGCCTTGCCACACGTCACCGTGTCGGCTTTGCCGCCCAGATCGCGCGTCCGCAGCTTTTCCTCGGACAGGACACACTCGATCGCCGTGACAACGGCCTTGGCAGCCTCGGGTTCGCCGAGGTGATCCAGCATCATCGCGGCCGACCAGATCTGCCCAATCGGATTGGCGATCCCCTGCCCTGCGATATCCGGCGCGGAACCATGCACCGGTTCGAACAGGGACGGAAACTTCCGCTCCGGATTGAGGCTGCCGGACGGCGCAATGCCGATGGTGCCAGTACAGGCCGGGCCAAGATCCGACAGGATGTCGCCGAACAGATTGGAGCCGACCACCACGTCGAAGCGATCCGGGTTGAGCACGAAATGGGCGACCAGAATATCGATGTGATACTTGTCCCAGCGCACATCCGGGTAGGCTTTGGCCATCGCCTCCACCCGCTCGTCCCAATACGGCATCGTAATCGAGATGCCGTTCGACTTGGTCGCTGACGTCAGGTGCTTTTTCGGCCGGCTTTGCGCCAGATCAAACGCGAACTTCAGAATACGGTCGACGCCGGTACGCGACATCAACGTCTGCTGCATCACGATTTCGCGGTCGGTATCCGGAAACATCCGGCCGCCAATCGAGGAATATTCGCCCTCGGTGTTTTCGCGCACCACGTAGAAATCGATGTCCCCGGGCTTGCGGTCGGCCAGCGGCGACTGGACGCCCGGCATCAGACGCACCGGACGCAGGTTGACGTACTGATCGAACTCGCGGCGGAACTGGATCAGCGATCCCCACAAGGAAACGTGGTCGGGCAGCACGTTCGGCATGCCTACCGCGCCGAAGAAGATCGCATCATGGCTGCCGACCTGGGTCTTCCAGTCCTCCGGCATCATCCGGCCATGCTTGAGATGATAGTCGCAGGAGGCGAAATCGAAATCATCGAGCTGCAGTTCGAACTTGAACTTCTTCGCCGCGGCCTCCAGCACGCGCACCCCTTCCGGCACCACTTCCTTGCCAATCCCGTCGCCCGGGATCACCGCGAGCCGATATTTGCGATTGCTGCCGGAGGATGCTGGGGACATATGCGGGTTCCTTATTACGAGAGGGCCTGGACCAATGACGGGCGCGCCTGAAGAGGCGGCCGCAACGGGGCGCACAAAGCCAGATTTCGGGCAAAACGTCACGCCCACGGCCAAACTTATACTGTCTGAGCGGATGGCCGGGACGATGCTGGAGGCTGGCAGGACAAGAGGTTCAAGGTGACTGAGCTACCTTGAACACCACCCTTCCAAGACCTCTACTAAGTCATTGAAAAGATGGCGCGAGAGACGGGGCTCGAACCCGCGACCTCCGGCGTGACAGGCCGGCACTCTAACCAACTGAGCTACTCCCGCGCGGATGCGGTAATCCGCGAGTGGCTGGGACTTAAAGGCGGAAGCGTGCCAAGTCAAGGTTGTTGCAAATCCCCTTGGGAGGCGGGCCTTTTTCCACCGGCGACGCAAATAATCGCCGTTTTACAGGCCAAACATCCAGGCTATGGCGCTCGCGAATCAACTAAGCCCTGTCATATCGTCAGTTCTGCAGCAGTCAGCACCACCGAGGAGGGTCACTATGGCGAAGAAAGCAGCTACTACTCCGGCCACAATCACGCTCAAGCACCTTGCGGCGGCGCTTGCCGAGGAGCACGACCTGTCGAAGAAGGCCGCCGAAACCATCCTCGGTGACCTCGTTACCAAGATCACCAAGCACCTCAAGAAGGGCGAGCGCATCCGCATCGTCGGCCTCGGTATCCTCCAGGTCCGCAAGCGCGCCGCCCGCATGGGCCGCAATCCTGCCACCGGCGAAGAAATCCACATCAAGGCCAGCAAGAAGGTGGCTTTCCGCGCCGCCAAAGAGCTCAAGGAAGCGATCTGAGCCGCCTAGCTCCTTCCGACACCTCTTCGGGACGCCATTCCGGCGCGCCATGGGCCGCCGGGATGGCGTTTTGTTTTGGCCGGGATTTTTGTAATCACGACGCCGGCAGCATCGCATGCGGAGAAGTACCGTGCCCCCCATCAAATTCAACCATACCGTCAGCGGGCGCTTCCTGCGCTATGTGCGAATCGACACCCAGTCCGATCCCGCCTCCCCGACCTGCCCCTCCACGGACAAGCAGAAAGACCTCGGCCGGCTGCTCGCGCAGGAACTGCGCGAACTCGGCATCGCCGACGCTCATCTCGACGAGCACGGCTACGTCTATGGAACAATTCCGGCCACCACTGACAAAAAGGTGCCGGTGATCTGCTTCTGCTCGCACATGGACACCTCGCCCGATTGCAGCGGCAAGGACGTGAAACCGCAGATCGTGCGTAACTATCAGGGCGGCGACATCGCGCTGCCCGCCGATCCCTCGCAGGTGATCCGCGCCGACGAGCACCCCGCCCTCGCCGGGCAGATTGGCAACGACATCATCACCACTGACGGCACGACACTGCTTGGTGCCGACAACAAGGCCGGGATCGCCGAAATCATGGATGCGGCGAAAATCCTGATCGACAATCCGCAGATCCGGCACGGCGTCATCAAGATCCTGTTCACGCCGGATGAAGAGATCGGGCGCGGGGTCGACAAGGTCAATCTCGCCAAACTCGGCGCGGATTTCGCCTACACTATCGACGGCGAGAGCGCCGGGCATCTCGAGGATGAAACCTTTTCGGCAGACGGCGTGACGCTGCACATCGAAGGCGTCAGCGCCCATCCCGGCTTCGCCAAAGGCCGGATGGAGCATGCGATCAAGATTGCGTCCCGAATCATCGAGCGGCTGCCGCGGGAGACCTGCTCGCCGGAAGCCACCGAGGACCGCGAGGGCTTCCTGCACCCGACCGATATCAAAGGCTCGCTCGAATCCGCCACGGCACAATTCATCGTGCGCGATTTCAGCGAAACGGGCCTGATGGAAAAGGAAAACCTGCTGGAGCGCATCGTCGGCGAGGTGATGGCTGACTTTCCGCGCTCGTCCTATCGCATGGAGATCAAGCCACAATACCGCAACATGAAGGAAATTCTCGACCAGCATCCGCAGGTCGTCGCCCACGCGCTGGAGGCGATCCGCCGCGCGGGCCTCACCCCGGTCCGCAGCAGTATCCGCGGCGGCACCGACGGCTCGCGCCTGTCATTCATGGGCCTGCCCTGCCCCAACATTTTCGCCGGCGAGCACGCGTTCCACTCGCGGCTGGAGTGGGTCAGCATCCAGGACATGGAAGCGGCGGTGCGCACCATCGTACATCTCGTCGCGGTCTGGGAAGAACAGGTCTGAAGCAAAAGCGGGCCATCAGTCCGCTGCTTCATTTGTCATCTCGCGCCATCGCAACTTTGCAGCGGGGCATATGCATGCCCTTCATGTTGTGGAGCCCGTCGCGCGCCAAGCACCGCCATCGTTTGATGCGCGGCATCGTGCAGTCGGGCAAGAATTCAAAGTTGGAGGGGATGTCTGTGGTGGGCGGCGAGAGATTTCGAACTCCCGACCCTCTCGGTGTAAACGAGATGCTCTAACCAGCTGAGCTAGCCGCCCTTATCCGCATGGGCGCGGACAACACAGCACCTTGTAACTGCACGCGGCCCCAGGGGGCAAGCCCACCCGTCCCCGTTTCAAAATCGGCCGCTGAACAGGCCACACACACAAAAAAACGGCGCCCTCTCGGGCGCCGTTTTTGTATTTAATCAAGCCGCCCGCTCAGTGTGCGGTCAGGCCGGAACCCTCATCACTGGCGTCCGGCGGCGGCAGTGCCGAGGTGTCCTCTTCCCAGACGATCGGCACCGGCTTGCGCACCAGCGCCCTGTCCAGCACCTCGCCCATCCGCGAGACCGGGATGATCTCCAGCCCGCCCTTGATGGCGTCGGAAATCTCGGTGAGGTCCTTGGCATTGTCCTCCGGAATGAAGACCGTCTTGATGCCGCCACGCGCGGCCGCAAGCAGCTTCTCCTTGAGACCGCCGATCGGCAGCACCCGCCCGCGTAGCGTGATCTCGCCGGTCATGGCGACATCGTGCCTGATCGGAATGCCGGTCAGCACCGAGACGATGGTGGTAGCCATCGCCACGCCCGCCGACGGGCCATCCTTCGGGGTCGCGCCCTCGGGCACGTGGACGTGGATGTCCCGCTTCTCGAACAGCGGCGGCTCGATGCCGTAATTGATCGCCCGCGAGCGGACATAGGACGCCGCCGCCGAGATCGATTCCTTCATGACATCGCGCAGGTTGCCAGTCACCGTCATGCGGCCCTTGCCGGGCATCATGACGCTTTCGATGGTGAGCAGCTCGCCGCCGACATCGGTCCACGCCAGGCCGGTCACGACGCCAACCTGATCGTCACTCTCGATCTCGCCGTAACGATATTTCGGCACCCCGAGGTACTCTTCGATCACCGTCGCCGTCACCTTCACCGACTTCTTCTTCGAGATCATCAGCTCCTTCACCGCCTTGCGGGCGAGTGTGGAGAGCTCACGCTCGAGATTACGCACGCCCGCTTCGCGGGTGTAGCGGCGAATCATCAGCAGCAGCGCCTCGTCGTCGATCGAGAACTCCTTGGAGTTCAGGCCGTGCTTGCTCACCGCGTTCGGGATGAGATGCTTGCGGGCAATCTCGACCTTCTCGTTCTCGGTGTAACCGGCGATCCGGATGATCTCCATGCGGTCCATCAGCGGGCCGGGAATATTCAGCGTATTCGCGGTCGTGATGAACATCACGTTCGACAAATCGTAATCGACCTCGAGATAGTGGTCGTTGAACGTCGAGTTCTGTTCCGGGTCGAGCACTTCGAGCAACGCCGAGGACGGATCGCCGCGGAAATCGGCGCCCATCTTGTCGATCTCGTCGAGCAGGAACAACGGGTTCGAGGTCTTCGCCTTGCGCATTGACTGGATGATCTTGCCGGGCATCGAGCCGATATAGGTGCGGCGATGACCGCGGATCTCCGCCTCATCCCGCACGCCGCCGAGCGACACGCGCACGAACTCGCGGCCGGTTGCCTTGGCGATCGACTTGCCGAGCGAGGTCTTGCCGACGCCCGGAGGGCCGACGAGGCACAGGATCGGACCGGTCAGCTTGTTGGCGCGCGACTGCACCGCGAGATACTCGACGATGCGGTCCTTGACCTTCTCCAGCCCGTAGTGATCAGCATCGAGCACTTCCTGGGCGGCAGCGAGGTCCTTCTTGACCTTGGACTTCTTGCCCCATGGAATCGACAGCAGCCAGTCGAGATAATTGCGCACGACCGTCGCCTCGGCGGACATCGGAGACATCTGCCGCAGCTTCTTCAGTTCATGCGTCGCCTTCTCGCGAGCTTCCTTCGAGAGCTTGGTCTTGGCGATCTTCTCTTCCAGATCGGCCAGCTCATCGCGACCTTCGTCGTCGCCAAGCTCCTTCTGGATCGCCTTCATCTGCTCGTTCAGGTAGTATTCGCGCTGGGTCTTCTCCATCTGGCGCTTGACGCGCGAACGGATCTTCTTCTCGACCTGCAGCACCGAAATTTCGCTCTCCATCAGGCCGAGCACCTTCTCAAGGCGCTGGGAGACCGAGAGCGTTTCCAGGATCGCCTGACGGTCGGAAATCTTGACCGCAAGATGCGAAGCCACGGTGTCCGCGAGCTTGGCGAAATCCGTGATCTGCTGAACAACGCCCACCACTTCGGCGGAGATCTTCTTGTTCAGTTTCACATAGCTTTCGAAATCGGACACGACGGAACGGCCGAGTGCTTCCGCCTCGACGCTGGTAGCATCGGTGTCGGCAAGCGCAACCGCCTCGGCTTCATAGTAGTCCGAACGGTCGGTGTATTTGGTGACGCGCGCGCGCTCCAGGCCCTCGACCAGCACCTTGACGGTGCCGTCGGGCAATTTCAGGAGTTGCAACACGCTGGCGAGCGTGCCGATCTCATAGATCGAGTCCGATGATGGATCGTCGTCAGACGCATTCTTCTGCGTCGCGAGCAGGATCAGCGCGTCGTTCTTCATCACGTCTTCGAGCGCGCGGATCGATTTCTCACGACCAACGAACAGCGGCACAATCATGTGCGGGAAGACGACGATGTCGCGCAGCGGCAACACCGGATAGGAATGGCTTTCGCCGGAAACGATGGGTGGACGAGGCTTGGCGGCAGTCATGCCCGTATTCCTTTCATTACGCCCCCCTGCACGCAGCCCGCCATTCCGACGCAACCGCCACAAGGTGCTGCACAACCGGAAAGCAAAGGGCTCGATTGAGCCACCAGCCGTACGCGGCCTTTGATTCCGGGCAGTCAATACGGCGAATCTGCCGAAAAGCAGGCTTCGCCGCCCTCATTAGGTGGCTATCAGCCACGGGGGTGTCAATGGGGACGCCCGCTCCATGACAAACCCCAGTCAATACTGGGGATTTCTTCCACTTGAACAAAATAAAAACGGCCGCCGGAGGTCCGGCAGCCGTTTAAGAATGTGAACGCGACAGGTTCCAGCGCGCGGTCACGCGCTGGCGCTGGTCTCCGCGGCGCGATCGGCGCGGTCGGCGTAGATGTAGAGCGGACGTGCCGTCGCCTCCACCACCTCGCGCGAGATCACGACCTCTTCGACGCCCTCCAGACCCGGAAGGTCGAACATGGTTTCGAGCAGGATGCTCTCCAGGATGGAGCGCAATCCGCGCGCACCGGTCTTGCGCTCGATCGCCTTGCGTGCCACCGCCCCCAGCGCCTCGTCGGCGAAGGTCAATTCCACGTTCTCCATCTCGAACAGCCGCTGGTACTGCTTGACCAGCGCGTTCTTCGGGTCGGTCAGGATCTTCTTCAGCGAAGCCTCGTCGAGGTCTTCCAATGTCGCAACGACCGGCAGACGGCCGACGAACTCCGGAATAAGGCCATACTTCAGCAAGTCCTCCGGCTCGACCTCGCGGAAGATTTCGCCGGTGCGGCGATCTTCCGGCGCCAGCACGTTGGCGGCGAAGCCAATCGATGTGGTCCGCCCGCGCGAGGAGATGATCTTCTCAAGGCCGGCAAACGCGCCGCCGCAGATGAACAGGATGTTGGTGGTGTCCACCTGCAGGAACTCCTGCTGCGGATGCTTGCGGCCGCCCTGCGGGGGGACGCTCGCCACCGTGCCTTCCATGATCTTCAAGAGCGCCTGCTGCACGCCCTCGCCCGACACATCGCGGGTGATCGACGGATTGTCGGACTTGCGCGAGATCTTGTCGATTTCGTCGATGTAGACGATGCCGCGCTGCGCACGCTCGACATTGTAATCGGCCGCCTGCAACAGCTTGAGGATAATGTTCTCGACATCCTCGCCGACGTAACCGGCTTCGGTCAGCGTCGTCGCATCGGCCATCGTGAACGGCACGTCGAGAATCCGCGCCAGCGTCTGCGCCAGCAGCGTCTTGCCCGAGCCGGTCGGACCGATCAGCAGGATGTTCGACTTCGCAAGCTCAACGTCGTTGTGCTTGGTCTGGTGGTTAAGCCGCTTGTAGTGGTTGTGGACGGCGACGGAGAGCACCTTCTTGGCGTGCTGCTGACCAATCACGTAGTCGTCCAGAACCTTGCAGATTTCCTTCGGCGTTGGAATGCCGTCGCGCGACTTCACAAGCGAGGATTTGTTCTCCTCGCGGATGATGTCCATGCACAGCTCAACGCACTCGTCGCAGATGAACACAGTCGGACCCGCAATGAGCTTGCGGACCTCGTGCTGGCTCTTTCCGCAGAATGAGCAATAGAGAGTGTTCTTCGAGTCGCCCGTTCCGACCTTGCTCATTCCTGTCTCCGTCTACCGCGATCCATCCGGTTTATTTGATGGCCCCATTCCGGGACACGCCCGGCATCGATTTAAATAGGAGCAAATTCCGTACCAGAAAGACCTTGAACCTCAGATATGCGCGAATCGTGACCCTTCCGAATCCCGATCCACTTTAGCCGATCCATCCCAGCGAACCATGGTGTCACCCGATGATCAAGAATTCGCTAATCACCCGGGCCGTCCCGTCGCCAATTCTAGCGTGATTTTAGCCGGTTTCGCGACCACCGGGCCGATGAATTCATTCCAGCGTGGCGGGAATGACACGCGGACAGTCCGCCGGGAACCTGACTCTTCCCGGCAAAGTAAACGCGGACACCGGGACCACCCGGTATCCGCGCCAAACGTCGCATCCCGTTCGGGGATCTCGGCCGGATGCTTAGGCAGGCACCTTCGGCGTCGCCGGCTCCTCGGCGCGCTTGTCGATCACCTTGTCGACGAGACCGAATTCCCGAGCCATCTCAGCGGTGAGGAACTTGTCGCGCTCTAGCGCATCCTCGATCGCCTTGTAGGGCTGACCGGTGTGCTTGACGTAAATTTCGTTGAGCCGCTTCTTCAGGTTCAAGATCTCCTGAGCGTGCAGCATGATGTCGGTCGCCTGGCCCTGGAAGCCGCCGGACGGCTGATGGACCATGATGCGCGAGTTCGGCAGCGAGAAGCGCATGTCCTTCGCGCCGGCGGCGAGCAATAGCGAGCCCATCGACGCAGCCTGACCGGTGCAGAGCGTGGAGACCGGTGGGCGGATGAACTGCATGGTGTCGTAGATCGCAAGGCCCGAGGTCACCACCCCGCCCGGCGAGTTGATGTACATCGAGATTTCCTTCTTCGGATTCTCGGCCTCGAGGAACAGGAGCTGCGCGACGATCAGCGTCGACATGCCGTCCTCGACCGGACCGGTCACGAAGATGATGCGCTCTTTCAGAAGGCGGGAGAAAATGTCGTAGGCCCGTTCGCCGCGGTTGGTCTGTTCGACCACCATCGGGACAAGGTTCATGTAGGTTTCAACCGGATCGCGCATTTATCACCTGAAGGTTGGCAAGGAAGGACGGACGCAATTATTACGCGGCATGCGACCGAGGCTCCCATGATGCACATACCAGCGGAAATGGCACCAGACAGATAAGCGCCGATCGCCCGGCGACAAGTCAGGTTCAAGCTGATTCGGGCAGCCGCGCAAAGCCAAGCTCCGCGCCGGCCGCCCGGTTTCAGATTGTATCCTTAACGCGAAACCAACGCAGCCGGTCGATCAGGCCGCGTCCTTCTCGTCTTCATCCTTGAACAGCTCTTCGCGCGCGACCTTCTTCTCGGTCACATTGGCGAGTTCGAGGATGAAATCGATGACCTTGTCCTCGAAGATCGGTGCACGGAGCTGGGCGACCGCACCCGGATTGTTGCGGTAGTAGTCCCAGACTTCCTTCTCGCGGCCCGGCATCTGGCGGGCGCGCTCGATCACCGCGCGGCTGACCTCGTCATCAGTCACGGTAATCTTGTTCTTCTCGCCGATCTCGGAGAGCACGAGACCAAGGCGCACGCGGCGGTCGGCGATCTTGCGATACTCTTCCTTTGCGGCCTCCTCGGTGGTGCTCTCGTCAGCGAAAGTCCGCGCGGACGAGGCCATCTCGGCCTTGATCGAATTCCACATCAAGTCGAATTCATCGCTCACCAGCGAGGGCGGCGCTTCGAAATGATGCGCCTCGTCGAGCTGGTCGAGCAGCTTGCGTTTGACCTTCTGGCGCGTCGCACCCGCGAATTCCTGGGTCAGGCGCTCGCGCATCGCTTCCTTCAGCTTGTCGAGCGATTCCATGCCAAGGTTCTTGGCGAACTCCTCGTCCACCACCGACTCCTGCGGCGCCTCGATCAGGCTCGCAGTGGTCTCGAACTCGGCAGCCTTGCCGGCGAGATTCGCCGCGGCGTAGTTCTGTGGGAACGACGCCTTGACCGTGCGGGTCTCACCCGCGGCGATGCCGATCAACTGATCCTCGAAGCCCGGAATGAAGGTGTTCGAGCCGATCACCACGGGAATGTTCTCGCCGGTGCCGCCGTCGAACGCCACGCCATCGATGGTTCCCTTGAACGCGACTGTGACGCGATCGCCAGACTCGGCCTTGGCGCCTTCGCCCTTCGCCGCATACGGGCGGTTCTGGTCGGCGATGCGCTTGATCGCTTCGTCGACGTCCGCATCGGTGATGTCCGCGACCGGCTTTTCGACGTTGAAGGTCTTGAAATCCGCCAGCGTGATCGGCGGCACGACCTCGATCGCGACCGAATAGGTCAGATCGGCCTTGCCGGCGAGGATGTTCTCAATCTCCTCCTTCTCGGTCGGCATCGTGACCTTGGGCTCGTTGGCGACACGCAGATTGCGCTCCATGAAGATACGCGAATTGGTCTCGCGGATCATCTCCTCGAGCGCCTCAGCGGCCACGGAGCGACCGTAGACCTTCTTCAGATGCGCAAGCGGCACCTTGCCGGGACGGAAACCGTTGAGCCGGACCTTGTCCTTCATATCGGCAAGGCGGGTATCCACCTTGGCGTCGATCTCCGAGGCGGAAACGCTGATCTGAAATTCGTGCTTCAATCCCTCGGCAAGGGTCTCTTTCACCTGCATGGCGTCAATCTTCTTCCGGCTTCGCCCAGCTGAGCAGCCGGGACGTATTGATCTGTTGGACACACGGCCCAGGGGCCTGCATCGGTGGTACGGCGGACGCGAGCGTCTTCCGAAATTCAGTGCGCAAACCCTGCGCATGGTGCGGGCGGAGGGAACTCGAACCCCCACAACTTTCGTCACTGGAACCTAAATCCAGCGCGTCTACCAGTTCCGCCACGCCCGCGCAGCGCACATCGTCCGGCGGCACCGCCGCGAGCGGCGGGCTTATACCATGGGGCTGGCACCTCGCAGCAAGAAAATAAGGTACTTCGTCCGCGACCTCCAGAGCAGCTGGACTTTGCCGGACAAAAATGGTCCGCATCACCTATGGAAAATCAGCGATTTTGGCCGAATCGGCGGACAATACTGGCAGGTTTCGGGGGTGCGGCGCTTTGGCCGCTGCTCGCCAGGGCAAGTCCGCCGGCACCTGCCGCCGGACCAAACGCCGCCCGGCTCGATCTCGCTTTGCGTCCGGCTGAGCTTCCTCTCCGGGCAGGAGCATCCGCGACACCGGCATGGTCGCTGGAGGGCACAGCTGCCGGTCTGGTGTCCCGGGTCCAGTCCGGCGGGATACTCGACATCGCCCTTGCCAATGAATTGCCTGTCGCCGCCAGCATCTCGATTCGCGGCATCGATGGCGCCGCCACGGCCGAACCGCTGCTCACTCAGCCGCCGATCCCGCCCGGCGGCAAAGCCAGCCTTCCCGTCCCCCTCCGACAGTCCGGCACCTTCCTGCTCGACGGGCGGCTCTCGAACGATGGTGCGGAGCGGCCGCTCTTGCCCCGGGTGCTGGTCGTCGAAGAGGAAAAACCGCCTCAGGCTGACCGCGATGAGGTGCTGCTGATCGAGGACTGGCGGCTCAAGGCCGATGGCACCGCGCTGATGCCCGGACGCGAGGCCGGCGACGCCGCCCCGCTCTTCACCGTCAATCGCCATCCAAATGTCGACCTCAGGCTCAGGCGCCACGAGCGGCTGCGGCTGCGCATGGTCAATGGCTGCCAGCGCGCGATCATCGCGCTGAAGATCGCCGATCCCGCTGTGCGGGTGTTAGCAATCGATGGCGAAGCGGCGGAGCCTTTCATCGCGCGCGACGGCCAGATCGTTCTCGCGCCTGGCACGCGGATCGATGCACTGATCGATGCGACCTCGCCCGCCAGCACAGCCTCGGCCATCCTGCTGCATGACGGCGCGAAGCCATTTCCGATTGGCCGGATCGTGACGTCGAACGAGGCGCCAACACGCGATGCGCCGCTTGCCGATGCCGAGCCACTCATAGCGAGCGTCCGCTCCCGTATCGATCTGACCGGCGCGCTGCGGATCGAGCTTGCGCTCGATGCGGCACAATGGAGCGCGCCCGTCTCATTCGACAAAGCGTCAGCGCCGGTGCTGCGCGCCGCACGTGGACGCACCATCGTGCTTGCGATCACCAATACCGGCCCCTCGCCTGCAACCTTCCATCTGCACGGCCATCATTTCCGTCTGCTCGACCGGCTCGACGATGGCTGGAAGCCGTTCTGGCTCGATACGCTGGCGTTCCAGCCAGGACAGACCCAGCGCGTCGCCTTTACGGCGGGTTTTGCGGGACGCTGGCTGATGGAGGCGCTGGGCAATGGCTGGAGCGCGCCGCGCAAGGTGCGCTGGTACGAGATCACTTAGAGTTTTGACGCGTTTTCTTCACGCGAACCTGCACCCACTTCGCTCGAAAATGCTTTAATATCCTACGCCAAGCTCATCATAGAGATCGCGAAAGACCGACGGGAGCGCCTCGGACAAATCCTCCGCGATCAGGCCGGGGCCGAATTCCCACGCCGCCTCGCCATGCATCCACACCCCGATCGATGCCGCTTCGAAGGCCGGAACGTGCTGCGCCAGCATACCGCCGATGATTCCGGCCAGCACATCGCCCGCGCCGGCGGTCGCCAACCAGGGCGGCGCGTTCTCCGCAATCGAGGCACGACCATCGGGCGCCGCCACAACCGTATCTGCACCCTTCAGAAGAACCACCGCACCGGACTCACGTGCGGCAAAGCGCGTACGCTCCAGCTTGGAGCGGGGGACACCCGCCCCATTAACGCTGGAGAACAGGCGGCCGAACTCGCCGGCATGAGGCGTGAGCACGACCGATCCCGCACCTGTCCGCTTGATGGCGTCGAACAACACTGCTGGCTGATCGGCGAAACTCGTGAGCGCGTCGGCATCGAGCACCACACCGCAGCCGCTCTCAAGGACTGAGCGCACGAGATCGCGCGTGTGCGATCCAACCCCGACTCCCGGCCCGATCACGCAGGCATTGAGCCGTTTGTCTGCCAGCAAACTCGCAAGCTGCGCCGGCGTGTCGACGGGGCGAACCATCACCGCGGTCAGCGCCGCCGCATTGACCGCGAGCGCACCGGTCGGCGAGGCAACCGTGACAAGCCCCGCGCCCGCCCGCAATCCCGCGCGCGCGGCAAGGCGCGCGGCGCCAGTTGCCGCAAGATCGCCCGAGACCACCACCGCATGGCCGCGCCCGTATTTGTGGCCGTCGATCCGCGGCACCGGAAACGCCTCACGCCACAGCTCCGGTGCGTTCTCGAACGCACGCGGCTTGATCTCATCGAGAACGGAAGCCGGAATGCCTATATCGGCGACATCAATCTCGCCGCAATGCACGCGGCCGGGCAACAGCAGATGACCGGTCTTGCGACGGAAGAAAGTCACGGTCCGCGTTGCCTCGACCGCAACGCCCATCACCTCGCCGGTGGTGCCGTTGATGCCGCTCGGCAGATCGACCGCGAGCACGGCCGCATCGGTGGCATTGATTGCCTCGATCATGGCGCGCGCTTCGCCCGCAACCGGACGACTAAGCCCCGCTCCGAATAGGGCATCGACGATCAGGGCGGGGTAGCCCAGCGAAGCCGGCACTGCCGGCAGCACCTCGCCCTTCCATTCCTGCGCCGCCAGTGCGGCATCGCCCTTCAGCGCCTCGCGCCGGCCCACCAGCACGACCGCAACCACACGCCCACGCGCTGCGAGGTCAGCCGCCGCAACGAAGCCGTCGCCGCCATTGTTGCCGCCTCCGCAGACCACGACGATCGGCCCCGAGGGCGCGAGCGCCGCGGCGGCATCGGCCACCGCGTGGCCAGCCACTTTCATCAACGTAAAGCCGGGCGTCCCACCCGCGATGGTGAGCCGGTCGGCCGTCTGCATCTGTTCAACGTCGAGCAATTCCATGCGCCTGACTTCGCCACAGCGGGAACAGCAAAGGCAAGCGGTGCCTGGCAGTTTCGCTTCTGCTCAATAATTATGCAATTGCACGCTTTATGAGCGCCCATCACTGCCGCGACTGCATAAATACCGGGCGACAGAATATTAACAGTTTGATAACCCGAGATAATTCCGCCTCAGCCGAGTTGGCACGAACCCTGCTTACAAGGTGTCGCAACAAGGACGAGGCAACAACACGGGGGCGCCGCGTCCATACAGTCAGGGTTTCGCCCATCGGGCAACGGAGTGGACCACATCGCGCCAATCGACAGGCTGCGAACCATACAGAGTTGAAATGCCGGGAGACGTTCAGTGAAGAAAATCGAGGCCATCATCAAGCCGTTCAAACTCGACGAGGTGAAAGAGGCGCTTCAGGAAGTCGGCCTGCAGGGCATCACCGTGACCGAGGCCAAGGGCTTCGGCCGCCAGAAGGGGCACGCCGAGCTTTATCGCGGCGCCGAATACATCGTGGACTTCCTGCCGAAGGTCAAAATCGAGATCGTGATCGGTGACGATCTGGTCGAGAAAGCCATCGATGCCATTCGCCGCGCCGCGCAGACCGGCCGCATCGGCGACGGCAAGATTTTCGTCTCCAACATCGAGGAAGCCATTCGCATCAGAACGGGAGAGTCCGGCGTCGACGCCATCTAGCCATTCCCATCCATTCGCGCGGCGCCGGAACGCACCGTTTCATCGCGCGCCGCTCGTTTCATCCACCTCAGACAACCCAACGAACTTCAAGCAGAGATAGATAAGGGGTATTCATGAAGACCGCCAAAGACGTCCTGAAATCGATCAAGGACAACGACGTCAAGTATGTCGACCTGCGCTTTACCGATCCGCGCGGCAAGTGGCAGCATGTCACGTTCGACGTTTCGATGGTCGACGAGGAAATGTTCAGCGAAGGCACCATGTTCGACGGCTCGTCGATCGCCGGCTGGAAGGCGATCAATGAATCCGACATGACGCTGATGCCCGATCCGGTGACCGCGACGATCGACCCGTTCTTCGCCGAGACCACCATGGTCATCACCTGCGATGTGGTCGAGCCCTCGACCGGCCAGCCCTACAATCGCGACCCGCGCGGCATTGCCAAGAAGGCCGAAGCGATGGTGAAGTCGATGGGCGTCGGCGACACCGTGTTCGTCGGCCCGGAAGCCGAGTTCTTCGTATTCGACGACGTCCGCTTCCAGACCACGCCGTACAACACCGGCTTCAAGCTCGACTCCTCCGAACTGCCGACCAACTCCGACACCGAGTATGAGGGCGGCAACCTCGGCCACCGCATCCGCAACAAGGGCGGCTACTTCCCCGTTCCGCCGCAAGAACTCGGTGCAGGACATGCGCTCCGAAATGCTCGGGGCGATGGCCAAGATGGGCGTCAAGGTCGAGAAGCACCACCACGAGGTCGCCTCCGCCCAGCACGAACTCGGCATGAAGTTCGACACGCTGACGCTGATGGCCGACCAGATGCAGGTCTACAAGTACTGCATCCATCAGGTCGCACACATCTACGGCAAGACCGCCACCTTCATGCCGAAGCCGGTCTACGGCGACAACGGCTCGGGCATGCATGTCCACCTGTCGATCTGGAAGGACGGCAAGCCCACTTTCGCCGGCAACAAGTATGCCGACCTGTCGGACACCTGCCTCCACTACATCGGCGGCATCATCAAGCATGCCAAGGCGATCAACGCCTTCACCAATCCCTCGACCAACTCCTACAAGCGTCTGGTCCCGGGCTATGAGGCTCCGGTGCTGCTCGCCTATTCGGCGCGCAACCGTTCGGCCTCCTGCCGCATCCCCTATACCACCAACCCGAAGGCAAAGCGCGTCGAGGTGCGTTTCCCCGATCCGACCGCCAATCCGTATCTCGCCTTCGCGGCGATGCTGATGGCCGGTCTCGACGGCATCAAGAACAAGATCGATCCGGGCCCGGCGATGGACAAGGATCTGTACGATCTGCCGAAGGAAGAGCTGAAGTCGATCCCGACGGTTTGCGGCTCGCTCCGCGAAGCGCTCGAGAACCTCGACAAGGACCGCGCCTTCCTCAAGGCCGGCGGCGTGTTCGACGACGACTTCATCGATAGCTTCATCGAACTGAAGATGACCGAGGTCGAGCGCTTCGAAATGACCCCGCACCCGGTCGAATTCGAGATGTACTACTCGCTCTAAGTCGGTTGCCTGCACGCGCAGGCTTTCTGAAGCTTGGGAAAAGGCGCTCCTCGGGGCGCCTTTTTCTTTTTGTCGCGGGAGCCTGCCATCAGCCTCCCTTGATCCAGTCCCCTCTTTCAGGAAAAAGTGTGGACCGCGCCTCAACGACAGGGATCGAATGTGACAGCATCCAGCGAGACAGCCCAGACCCGCCGCGATCTTGCCTGGTCCATCGCCGTTGGCGGCATCGGCATTGTCAGCTTCGCCGCTGCACTCGTCTTTGCGTGGGAATTCTCCGCCACGCTATTTCTGATCTTTGCCGGTATCCTGCTCGGGGTCGCCCTCACCGCCATGAGCCATCTGTTGCGCCACGTGGTCGGCGGGCCTCACGCCTTGCGGCTGACGCTGGTCTGCGTGCTGCTCGCCGGGATGCTGTCAGGCGTGATCGCGCTGGGCGGCTCCACCATGGCCCAGCAGGCCGCCGTGCTGAGCAATACGCTCAAGGCGCAGATCGTGACGGTGAAGAACTTCCTCGAACAGCACGGTGTCGACACCAGCTATCTCGAACTTGGCAATTCCACCCCCGCCGCAACGACCACCGAAACGCCAGCAACCACACCGGTGACGCCGCGCAACCTGCCGAGCGCGGGCGCCCTTGCGTCCGGCGGCGGCGCCATCATCAGCCAGACCCTCAAACTGCTGCTCGGCACCGTCAGCGTGGTCGGGAACTTCTTTATCGTGCTGTTTCTCGGCCTCGCCTTCGCTGCGCAACCCGGTGTCTACCGCAGCGGCCTTCTGCGCCTTGCCCCGGCACGGCACCGCGCCAGCGTGACCGAGGTGGTGGATCGAATCGGCGAGACCCTGGAGCGTTGGCTAATCGCACAGATGGTGACCATGCTGGCGGTGTTTCTGGTCACCTGGATCGGGCTGTCGCTGATCGGTATCCAGAGCGCGTTCATTCTTGGAATTCAGGCCGGCCTGCTCGCGTTCATCCCCACGGTCGGCGCGCTGATCGGCGGCCTGATCGTGGTGCTGGCGAGCCTCGCCTCCGGCTGGGTCGCCGCCGCCAGCGCGGGCGTCCTGTTCCTCGGCGTCCATGCACTGGAGAGCTACGTACTGACGCCGATCATCCAACGGCAGGCGCTGGATATTCCGCCCGCGACGTTGTTCGCGTTCCAGATCCTGCTTGGCGTCGTGTTCGGCCTGTGGGGCCTTGCGCTCGCACTGCCGCTGGTCGCCATCGTGAAAGTCGTGATGGACTATCTGCGCGAGGACGACCCCGCGCCGGTCAACATCTGATCGTTGGAACACTAAAAAGGCCTCCGCTCGGAGGCCTTTTGTTATCGTTTCAGAAAGCGGCCACCTTGTTGGTGTGCTCGACCTCGGGCGGCGCCGCGAAATGCGGCCCGACCAGCCCGCGCCACTCCTGAAACTCCTTGGATTCGCGAAAATCAACGATGTGATTTTCCAGCGTCTCCCATGTGATGAAGAGGCGGTAGCGCGACGGTTTCTCGATCGAGCGATGCACTTCCAGACTCTTCCAGCCCTTGCTGCGCTTGAAGATCGGCTGCGCCATCGCGACGGCTGCCTCGAAATCCTTTTCCTCGTCGGGCTTGATTTCAAGCTGTACGATTTCAGTGATCATTGGATGTGCCTTCCTGAATGTCAGGAAAGCTTATAGCGTTTCCGAGCAAGCCGGTGCTACCGCTTCGCGCAAAGAAAACGCGCCAAAACAGGTACTCAAGGCATTTTGTCGTCAGGAAAATCGGCCGGCGGGAAAAAAGCCCCGAGAATGCCCTACAGCATCACCAGCAAGGCGCCGAACAGTGCAAGCGCGCAGCCCGTCAGGATCACCGGCTGCCAGTCGATGCCGGTCCGATAACGTCCCTGTGCGCGGCGCTCGTTGATCAGCGCCCGCTCGTACTCGTCGGAGGTGGAGAACATACAGGCAAACCCCGCGCGGGCCGAGGCGGCTGCCGCTTCGAGCGCCGAGATATCTTTGTGAGCGTCGTGACTACGTGAACCGGACATGCCCCGATGGTAGCGCCGGCATAGTAAACAGAGTGTTAGGAGATTTCTCGCGCGAACGGATTATGTGTTCGCTTCCACCATGTTGGCGATACTGATCACCTTTCGCGGCGCCGCCGCAGGCATACCCCGGCGCGCCTGACCCAGCGACAGCGGCTGTTCGACGATGGCCTTGACCTGGTTACGGCCACCGCGCTTGGCCTGATAGAGCGCCGTGTCGGCCGACGCCATCAACACATCGAGCTCGGTATCGGCCGGCCCTCCAGCGAGGCCGATGCTCACCGTGGTCGCGAGCGGCTCATCGTCGATCGCCACGCCCGAATCCTGGAATGCCTCACGGACACGCTCGGCCGCGGTCATGGCTTCATCCATGCCGCAGGGCAAAAGTGCGGCGAACTCCTCGCCGCCGACCCGCCCAATGAGGTCGGTGGCGCGCAGGTTGGCGACGACCGTCTCGGAAAACAGCTTGAGCACCTCGTCGCCCGTCGCATGGCCGAAGCGATCGTTGACCGACTTGAAATGGTCGATGTCGAAGATCATCACAGTGATCGGGCGGCCCGCGCCGGCCTCGCGCTCCATCATCCGCGCCGTTGCCTCGCTGAAACCGCGCCGGTTGAGCAGGCCCGTCAGCGGGTCCATTGAGGCTGCGGTCTTGTGGGCCGCAACCACGCGCTCGGACACCAGAATGAAGATGATGAACACCGTGCCGACCGCGTAGAGCACGAGTTCGGCGGCGAAGGCCGCAATCCACAAGCTGCGCATGTTCGCAGCCATGCCCTGGGCGTGCAGAACGTCGCTGACGATGATCGGCAGCATCAGCACCGCACCGTGCAGCATCGGTACGATCAGCGCAGGCCACCGCGCCCGCATCGCCTTGCGCCGTTCGCGGGCAAGCTCGGCCGCGGTCAGCGCCGCATAGACCGCGACAATGCCGGCGCCAAGGGTCATCTGCATTTCGGCCGTCAACGGTTCGAGCAGGAGGCTTGCCGCGACCCAGAGCGCCGCGCCCGCCAGCAGGCCACCGATGCTGGGTGTTCGGCCATGGAACACACGCGCCGCATCCCAGACGAGACCGCAAGCAATAAACCCCACCGCGTTGATCGCGAGGGATAATTCAAATCCCAGCGAGCCGCCGCCGAGCGTCCAGAGCGCAATGGAGGTACCCCCGAGCATATAGGCCGCGCCCCACCAGCCGAGCGCCGCAATCTTCTGCTGCCGCCAGAAGAATAGCAGCATCGTGCCAAGCAGCACCGCGACCAGCGTCGTGACGAGATAAAGCGTCGAGATGTCGAGAGAAAGGGTCGTGCCTGCGGACACCATGGAGGTCGCGCTCAACTTGAATGGAGCCGGAATAGCCCCTCAGCCGAGCCACGCTAGCGACGGTGTGTTGGTACTCCGTTTGCGGCCGCCGCAAAATTTTCGCGAAAACTGTCGGCAATTCGCTTCAATCTGGAACCAAAAAAGGGCGCCCGAAGGCGCCCTTTTGTCGGCATGGTCCGCGAGGTGCGGACAATTTGATCGAAGGCGTTAGCGCTTCGAGAACTGGAAGGAACGACGGGCTTTCGCCTTGCCGTACTTCTTGCGCTCGACGACACGCGAGTCGCGGGTCAGGAAGCCGCCCTTCTTCAGAATGCCGCGCAGATCGGGCTCGAAATTGGTCAGCGCCTTGGAGATGCCGTGACGCACGGCGCCCGCCTGACCGGACAGGCCGCCGCCCGCGACGGTGCAAACCACGTCATACTGATCCTGACGACCAGCCGCGACGATCGGCTGCTGGATCAGCATGCGCAGCACCGGACGCGCGAAGTAGACTTCGACATCGCGGGTGTTGACGGTGATCTTGCCGGAGCCTGGCTTGATCCAGACGCGGGCAACCGCGTCCTTGCGCTTGCCGGTGGCATAGGCGCGGCCGTGCTTGTCGACCTTCTTGACGTACTTCGGAGCCTCGGATGTCGCGGCCTTGAGCGACGACAACTGGTCGAGGGACTGCATGGTGTCTGACATTATGCCGCCCTCGTGTTCTTGCGGTTCAGCGATGCGATATCGATAACTTCGGGCTGCTGTGCCTCGTGCGGATGCTCGGCGCCTGCGTAAACGCGCAGATTGCCCATCTGCATGCGGCCGAGAGGTCCACGCGGAATCATGCGCTCAACGGCCTTCTCCAGCACGCGCTCGGGGAAACGACCCTCGAGGATCGACTTCGCGCTGCGCTCCTTGATGCCACCGATGAAGCCGGTGTGCTTGTAGTACATCTTGTCGTCGCGCTTGCGGCCGGTGAAAACGACCTGAGCGGCGTTGATGATGATGACGTTGTCACCACAATCGACATGGGGGGTGTAAGTCGGGAGGTGCTTGCCGCGCAAACGCATCGCGACCAACGTAGCGAGGCGGCCGACGACAAGACCCTTGGCGTCGATCAGCACCCACTTCTTGTTGACCTCGGCTGGCTTCGCCGAAAACGTCTTCATGTGAGATATCCGTGAATTCGAGGTCACGGCGCGAACCGCCGGACTGCGGGCGTTTTCTAGATAACGTGCGCGCGTTCGTCAACGCCACAAAGCCAAAATTACTTCTTACAAATCAATGTGTTATAATTATGGTGTTATAATACCGTAAAAATCAGTCAATATTCGGAATGGAATATGTCGCGGTCACATGGGCGATTGGATCCGGGGACGTGCCGGACAGTAACTGCACTTCGCCCACCGCGAGGCGCTTGCCGAGCTTGAGCAGCCGCGCAGCAGCGACGACGTCCTGCCCTGGCTGGCCCTTGCGCAGAAAATTGATGTTGAGGCTGGTGGTCACGGCAAGGCCAACCGGACCAATCGCGGAAAGCAGCACCACGTACATGGCGAAATCCGCCAACGCCATCAGCGTCGGGCCCGACACCGTGCCGCCGGGCCGCAGCATGCGTTCGCTATAGGGCTGGCGCAGCAGACTGGCTGTCCCGTCCGCGCTCTCGATCAGAATCTCGCCACTGGAAAAGGCCTGAGGAAATTCCTTGCGCAGGAACGCTTCCAGCTCGGCCACGGTCATCTTCGCCTTCGTCATCGGTGGAAATGTCCTGCTTCCCTTCGATAGGACCGCCTTGTAACACAGGAGGCGACGAGCAAAAGTGGAAACCGCCTTTGCATCAAGGCCCGCGCTCCACTACCAAAGACGAAGATTCCGTTCGCAGGATATGCCATGAACCACGACGCCTACCCCGACAGCTATATCCGCGGAATCCTCACCGGCGTAAAATCCATCGCGATGGTCGGCGCCTCTTCGATCAACGTGCGGCCGAGCTATTTCGCGTTCAAATATCTGGCCGAACGCGGCTACGACATGATTCCGATCAACCCCGGCCAGGTCGGAAAAAGCCTTGTCGGCAAGCCGTTTTTCGCATCGCTGCGCGATGTCGACCGCCCGATTGACATGGTCGACATCTTCCGCAACTCCGACCGCGCCATGGCGATCGTCGATGAAGCATTGTCGCTGAAGACACTGCCGAAGATCATCTGGATGCAGCTCGGCGTGCGCGACGATGCCGCCGCCGCCAAGGCGGAAGCCGCCGGCATCAAGGTGGTGATGAACCGCTGTCCGAAAATCGAATACGGCCGCCTCACTTCCGAGATTCAATGGATGGGCGTCAACTCGCGCACGCTGAGTTCGAAGCGCGCGCCGATTCCGACAAGCGGCATGCGGCTGTCACTCAATCGCGCGAGCGTCGGCGGCGGCGCGACCACGGCGGCGGATCGCGTGGCCAAGGACAAGAACAACATGTCGTAAGACCGCGCTTTGGTGGAATGAACGTCTGCGCAGCGGCAAAACGCCACGATAGTCATTCGCCGGCATGCCGGCAGGGCGGGATAACTTGACTGTCCCCGCGCCGGACCGCAGCATGAATTCAACATGAACTCAGTATTAAATCATCATTACAATTAACATACCGACAGGACTCCCCATGACCGAACGTCTGCCCGGCTTCTCGACCCTGGCCATCCACGCCGGCGCGCAGCCTGACCCGACCACCGGCGCCCGCACAACGCCGATCTACCAGACCGCATCCTACGTCTTTAATGACGTGGACCATGCCGCGTCGCTGTTCGGGCTGCAGACCTTCGGCAACATCTACACCCGCATCACCAACCCGACGACGGCGGTGCTCGAAGAGCGCGTCGCCGCGCTCGAAGGCGGTACCGCGGCGGTCGCCGCCGCGTCCGGCCATGCGGCGCAGGTGCTGACCTTCCACACCTTGATGCAACCGGGCGACGAATTCATCGCCTCGCGCCGTCTCTATGGCGGTTCCATCAACCAGTTCAACCACGCCTTCAAGAATTTCGGCTGGACCGTGGTGTGGGCGGACACCGACGACATCGAGAGCTTCCGCCGCGCGGTGACGCCGAAGACCAAGGCGATCTTCGTCGAGTCGATCGCCAATCCCGGCGGCACCGTCACCGACCTCGAAGCGATTGCGGCGATTGCGCGGCAGGCCGGCGTGCCCTTCATCGTCGACAACACCCTCGCCTCGCCCTACCTCGTCAAGCCGATCGACCACGGTGCGGACATCGTGGTGCACTCGCTGACCAAGTTTCTCGCCGGCCACGGCAACTCGATCGGCGGCATCGTCGTCGATGCCGGCACCTTCGACTGGTCGCGCGATGGCCGCTATCCGATGCTCAGCGAACCGCGCCCGGAATATCACGGCATCAAGCTGCAGGAGACCTTCGGCAACTTCGCCTTCGCCATCGCCGTGCGCGTGCTGGCGCTGCGCGATCTCGGCCCCGCGATCTCGCCGTTCAACTCCTTCATGATCCTCACCGGCATCGAGACGCTGGAGCTGCGCATGCGCAAGCATTGCGAGAACACGCAAGCCATCGCCGAATGGCTCTTGGCGCATCCGGCGGTGTCGTGGGTCAACTATGCCGGCCTGCCCGGCGACCGCTATCACAACCTCGCGCGCAAATACGCGCCGAACGGCGCAGGCGCGGTCTTCACCTTCGGCCTGAAGGGCGGCTACGACGCCGGCATCAGCCTCGTCTCCAACGTCCGGCTGTTCTCGCATCTCGCCAATGTCGGCGACACCCGCTCGCTGATCATTCATCCGGCCTCGACCACGCACAGCCAGCTCAACGACGCACAGAAGGCGCTGGCCGGCGCGGGCGTCGACGTGGTGCGGCTGTCGATCGGCATCGAGGACAAGGAAGACCTGATCGCCGACCTCGAACAGGCGCTCGCCGTTTACGGCTGAAATCGGCGGCAAGCCGCCGATCACATCACCCAAAAGAAAAACGGCGCCGGGCATGGCGCCGCTGTCTTATGAGCAAGGTGCTGAAATCAGGGGTGACCGGCGCGCATCGCCGCGGCGGCCTTGTCCTGCCGTGTCAGCCGCTTGTTTCGTTGCACCACCGAGAAAGTGGCGAGCGCGAACAGGATCACCAGAAACTGCAATGACAGCGCCTCGAAGCTGGGATTGAGGCCGACGTTCTGAAGCCAGCCGAGGGACTTCACCTCGGTGACGGGAATGATGTTCTGCTCCTGGAATTCCTGCACCGCCTCGCCGATGAACTTGATGCCCATAGCGAACAGGAATGCCGAGGTGATGATGAAGAGCGGGCGCAGCGGAATGCGCTGCGCGACGAGATTGATGAAATAGAACAACACCGCGAGGCCGGCCGCCGCAGCGCCAAGCCCGGCAAACAGCCCGATGCTCCAGCCGCCTTCGGTGGTGGCGAGCGCATGGATAAAGAGTACGGTCTCCGCGCCTTCGCGGAACACGGCGAGGAACGCCAGCGCGCCGATCGCCCAGGCGGTGTCCTGCGCCAGCGCGGTGTCGGCCTTGGCGGCAAGATAGTCCTGCCAGCCGCGCGGGTCCTGTTTCACCATCAGCCAGCCGCTGACATAGAGCATCAAGGCGGCGGCCACGAGAATGACGATGCCTTCCAGCACGTCGCTGTGCTGGCCCGAATTGAGCACCGCGAACAACCAGGCGACGATGATGCTGACGCCGATCGCGGCGAGCGCGCCGGCATAGAGTGCGGTGATGCGATGCGCACCGCCGACCTTGCGCAGATATCCGGCGAGCGCGGCGATCACGAGCATGGCCTCGAGACCTTCGCGCAACAGAATGACCGCAGCCTGGATGAAGACGTTCGACATCGACGAACCTGAACCGCGCGGCACCCAGTCCCGCGCGACGCACATCACGCCGGGGACGGTCCCGCCTCATTCTTGAGATAAGTCATGATACGCCCAAATCCGAGCGAAACGCGCCGGCAGCGACTTAGAATTGCTTCAAGTCGGCCCGGCTGTTCGGCCCTCACGGTGAGGAGGCGCGAAGCGCCGTCTCAAACCATGAGGCCGCCGCGCCCCGGATGTCGCGCAGCGGTGCGTTGCTGATCCGGGGCCGTCCCGGACTCTGCATTCGAAACGATCCCGGTTCTGCGAAGCAGCGTGAATGCTGCATCGCGCCCGGGACACATCGCTCCTAAGCTCGTAGCTCGCGGGAGGCGAACGTTAAATCCGCTCCACTCGCGCGGTCAGTTACACCAAGCCGCTCGGCATGGATCAGCGCCAGCGTCAGCACGACGATGGCGGTGGCCTGATGCGCAAGGCCGAGCGAGATCGGCACCACATGCAGCAGCGTGAGAATGCCGAGCACGACCTGGAAGCTGATCGCGGCGGCAAGCCACAGCGCGCCGTTCAGCACCACCGCGCCGGCTTTGGCGCGAACGACGCCGACGACATGGACCAGCGCCAGCACGAACAGCGCATACGCGATCATGCGGTGAGTGAACTGCACCGTCAGGGTGTTGTCGAAGAAATTGCGCCACCACGGCTGCTCGAAGAACAGGCTCGCGGCCGCCGGAATGAAGCTGCCGTCGATTTCCGGCCACGTATTATAAATGTGTCCGGCCCGCAGCCCCGCCACCAGCGCGCCGAAATAGAGCTGCAGGAACACAAGGCCGAGCAGCACCCGGCTCATCGTGCCGACGCTCGCGGCAACCTTCGCCGCCGGTTTCGGAGTCAGGCGCCGCAGCGTCCAGACGATGGCGGAGAAAATGAACAGCGCGAGCATGAAATGGACCGCGAGGCGATATTGCGACACCGAGACGCGTTCGGTGAGGCCGGATTTGACCATCCACCAGCCCACCGCGCCCTGCAGGCCGCCGAGCGCAAAAATGATCCAGAGTCGCCGCTTCAGATCGGACGACATGCCGCCGCGCCACAGGAACCACAGGAAGGGCAGCAGAAAGACCGCGCCGATGGAGCGGGCCAGCAGACGATGCGCCCACTCCCACCAGAAGATCGTCTTGAACTCGTGGAGGCTCATGCCGAGATTCATCTCGCGATATTGCGGGATTTTCTTGTAGGCCTCGAATTCCTGCGCCCATTGCGCGTCGGTGAGCGGCGGCAGCATGCCGGCGACCGGCTTCCATTCGGTGATCGACAGGCCGGATTCGGTGAGCCGCGTCGCGCCGCCGACAATCAGCGTGCCGACCACCATCGCCGCGACGATGATGAGCCAGATGCGCAAGCCGCGCTGGCGCGGCACGGCCGCGCCGGATTCGCCCTGAATGCCGGGGTGTGTCATCGGATATTCTTTCCGGGATCGGTCCCTTGAACGAATTGGCGCGGTCCTTATAGTCCCGCTGTCCTTGGGCGCAAGCTCACCAGAATGCAGGTTTCCAGAACCCGGCCATGACGATCCGCACGCGAAAATTCGTTGGAACCTGCCTCCTGCTGGTTCTGGTGGTGGTCTGGTCGCTGGCCGGCATGGCGATCGCGCAGATGCCGTATCTCGCCAGCTCGCGCCTTGCGCAGGGCATCTTCTACGTGGTCGCGGGACTGGGCTGGATCCTGCCGGCGATGCCGCTGATTTCGTGGATGGCACGCCCCGATGCGCCGAAATCGGAATGACCGCGCCAAAAGCGATTACCCTTTGTTGACATTTGTTTGAAAAGGTCGGGCCGCACGCGGGGCCGAACGGCCGCGCGATTATTTTTCATTGATTTCAAGGTCGCGTGATGACCATGGCCGCCGCTTTCGACAGCCGACCCGCTTCCTCGCAAGCCGGGACAGGCGCAACCGGTGTCGCCTGGGTCGAGATCATCCGCGACATGGCGCAGGCCGAGCCGATCTGGCGCGGCTTCGAAAACAGCAATCCCCTCGCCACCGCCTTCCAGCGTTTCGACCTCTTGAATGCCTGGCAGAGTCATGTCGGTGGATCGGACGGCGCCGCAGCGCTGGTCGCGATCGCCTATGGCGCCGATGGCACGCCGCTGCTGCTGTTGCCCTTTGCCACACAGCATGAAAGCGGCGCCACCGTCGCGCGCTTCATGGGCGGCAAGCACACCACTTTCAACATGGGGCTGTGGCAGCGCGACTTCGCCGCCGCTGCGACCAAGCGCGATCTCGATGCCGTGTGGGCCGCCATCGGGGCCGCGGGCGTCGACGTGCTGGCGCTGACCCAGCAGCCGAGACTGTGGCAGGGCGTCGCCAATCCGGTCACGCTCTATCCCGCGCAGCCCTCGCCGAACGGCTGCCCTCTGCTCAAGCTCGCCGCCTCCGGCAAGCCTGAGGACAACATCAGCAACGGTTTCCGCCGCCGGCTGCGCGGCAAGGAGCGCAAGCTGCAGGCGCTGCCCGGCTTCCGTTACTATCTGGCGCAGACCGACGCCGAGATCACGCGCCTGCTCGATGCGTTCTTCGTCATCAAGCCACAGCGCATGGCGGCGCAGAACCTGCCCGACGTGTTCGCCGAGCCGGGGGTGCGGGAATTCGTCACCGACGCCTGCCTTGCGAAAAATCCGGACGGCGGGCGGGTGATCGCCATTCACGCCCTGGAATGCGACGAGGAGATGATCGCGATCTTCGCCGGCGTCGCCGATGGCAGCCGCTTCTCGATGATGTTCAACACCTACACGCTGTCCGAGAGCGCCAAGCACAGCCCCGGCCTGATCCTGCTGCGCGACATCATCGACGGCTATGCCGCGCAACACTACAGCGGGTTCGACCTCGGCATCGGCTCGGACGAGTACAAGCGCCAGTTCTGCAAGGATGACGAAGCGATCTTCGACAGCTTCATTGCGTTGTCGGCGCGCGGCCGCTTCGCCGCGCTCGGCCTGTCTTCGCTCAATCGCGCCAAGCGCATCGTCAAGCAGAACCCGGCGCTGATGCAGATGGCGCAGCGGCTGCGCGCCGCGCTGCATCGCTAAAGGCCATTACCCGCTTTATAGACTTGGCATCGGGAGATGATCCTTATCCTGAGGAGCATCGCGTCACGATGCGTCTCGAAGAATGAGGCCACCGAAGTCCCACGGGCCTCATAGTTCGAGACGGCGCTTCGCGCCTCCTCACCATGAGGACTCTTACGCCGCGGCGACCTCTTCGCTCTCCGGCGTCTCGACCGGCTGCTGCGCGGGCGCATTCAAAATCGTCACCGCAACGAAGCCTGACGCCAGCAACTGCTCGCGCATGGTGACGCGCGCTGCCGGGGCGATATCGGGACCCGGCACGATCACCGCATGCGCACCGGTCGCGATCAGGTCGGCGGACAGGCCTTCCGCGGTTCCGGTATCAAGCACGACATGATCGTAGGCCTGCGCCAGCGCGCCGATGGCGAGCACGAGGCGCGGCGAGGCCAGCGCCGCGCGATCGATCTGCCGGCCCGCGCCGACAATGTGGACGCCGGAGAACTTGTCGCGGGTGATGATCTGGCCGAACGAAGCGGTGCCCTGCATCAGGTCGCACAGCCCCGGCGAGGCCGGATCGAGCGACACCGCATTCAGCATCGGCGAGTGCATCGACAGGTCCACCAGCACCACCTTGGCGCTGCGGGACAACAGCCGCGCCAGCGTCAGCGCGGTCAGCGTGATGCCCTCGTCCTGCCGCGCGCCGATCACGGTGATCTTGCGCGCGCGGGCACCCTGGCCGCGCAGATTGTCGGCGAGACGATCAATCTCGGTGACGCCGACCTCGGTCTGCGGCAGCGTATCGCGCAGCGGCGGCAGGTCGCTGCCCTCCGGGCCGCGCGGCGCGGTCATGCGGAGCAGTTCGGCGGTGACGATATAACCGGAGGTGAGAAGGAAGGTCGCGAGCGTCGCGATCAGCACGATCGGCAGCTTTTTGGGGAAGGCCGGGGTGTTGGAGACGATGGCGCGGGAAATGATGCGGCTGTCGGCGGGCGCGGCGTCGATGCTCTCGCGCGTCGTCGCCTCGCGGTATTTGGCGAGATAGGATTCCAGCAGATCGCGCTGCGCCTTGGCCTCGCGTTCCAGCGCGCGCAACTGCACGTCCTGGCTGTTGGAAGACGTTGCCTGGCCCTTGAGCTGGTCGAGGCTGGCATTGAGGCCATCGACCCGCGCGCCGGCGATGCGGGCGTCGTTCTCCAGCGCGCGCGAAATCTTGCTCGCCTCCTCGCGCATCTGGCGGTCGAGATCGGCGATCTGCGCCTTCAGTTCCTTGATGCGCGGATGCTGGCTGAGCAGCGTCGCGGACTGCTCGGCGAGTTGCGCGCGCAGGGTGACGCGCTGCTCGGCCAGACGCCGCACCAGTTCGGAATTGAGCACTTCGGACGCCTCGATCGAGCGTCCGGTCTGCAGCATCTCGCGGATCGACTTCGCCCGCGACTCGGCGTCGGATTTCAGCGCCCGCGCATTGTTGAGCTGGGTGTTGAGTTCGCCGAGCTGCTGGTTCGACAGCGAGGTGTTGTTGGAGCCGATGAACAGATTCGACTTGGAGCGGAACGCCTCGACGCGATCTTCCGCCTCCGCCACCTTCTTGCGCAGCCCGTCGATCTCGACGGACAGCCACTGCCCCGCCGACTTCGCCTGATCCTGCCGCGCCGCCTGCTGCAGCACGAGATAGCCGTCGGCAATCGAGTTGGCGACCTTGGCTGCCAGCACCGGATCGCGCGACTGGAATTCGATCACCACCACGCGCGACTTGTCGACCGCATAGGCGGTGAGCCGCTCATAATAGGCGTTGAGCACCCGCTCCTCCGGCGTCATCCGGAACGGATCGCGGCCGATGCCGACCAGGTTCAGCACCGTGCGCAGCGGCGAGATGCCGCGCAGCACCGGGTCGAATTCCGGAAGCTGGTCGAGCTTGTTCTTCTTGATGACGTCGAGCGCGAGCTCGCGCGACAGCAGCAGTTGCACCTGGCTCGCCACCGCCTCGGCGTCGAGCGCGCCGCGCTCCTCGCTGCGCTCGCCGCTCGGGCGCAGGAACACGTTCTCACGGCCATCGATCAGGATGCGGGCTTCGGATTTATAGCGCGGCGTGATGACGTTGACGGCGACCATCGCCAGCACGAACGCGATCGCGGTCGGCACCAGGATCCATTTGCGCCGGCGTAGCAGCGCCTGCCAGATCTGCCGCAGATCGATGTCGCCGAGCTGCGGCGCAACGCGCGGCGCGGCGATTGCGGCCGGCACCGGCGCGGGCGTCGCCATATATTTTGCGAACGCTCGTCCCGCATGACTGATCTTGTCACGCCACACCGCCAAACCCATCAAACGCTCCCGACGCCGCAAACCTACGCGCGGCGCGATTACATTCCATTAAGGTTGCTGCGGGGTTAATCGCGCGCGGTCATGTTTTGTTAACCATGGACCGGCTTAATCGGATCAATTGAATTTATCGGATTTTTCATGCGCGGCCGTCGCACATTTTTTGCCTGCCTGCTCGCGGTGCTCGTCGCTGGCGGCCTGATGCATGCGCCCCTCGCCTCCGTCGCACTCGCCTCTCCCGGCTCTGGCACCGCCTACCGGCTCGATGCCGGCGACAAGCTCCGCGTCGTGGTGTTCGGTCAGGACGGCCTCACCAACACCTACACCGTCGATGCGGGCGGCGCGATCGCGATGCCGCTGATCGGCGCCGTACAGGCGCGCGGGCTAACGCTGGCGCAATTGTCCGCCGCCATCACCGCGCGGCTGAAGAAAGGCTACCTGCGCGAGCCTTATGTTGCGGTCGAGGTCGAGGCCTACCGGCCGTTCTTCATCCTCGGCGAGGTCGCGGCCCCTGGACAATATCCTTATGTGCCGAACATGAGCGTCGAGGCCGCGGTGGCGATTGCCGGCGGCTTCACGCCGCGTGCCCAGCGCGGCAGCGTCGTCCTCACCCGCAATGACACCGGCGGCATCACGCGCCGCGACGTGCCGCTCGGCACTCCCCTGCAGCCCGGCGACACCATTGTCGTCGGCGAACGCTGGTTCTGACCATGGCCGCCCCCGACCGCCCGCTTCGCATCCTGCACGCCGTGCGCGCGCCGGTCGGCGGCATCATCCGCCACATTCTCGATCTGGCCAGCGGCCAGGCCGAGCGCGGTCATCTTGTCGGGATTCTCGCCGACAGCCTGACCGGCGGCGAACGCGCCGAAGCGGCGTTTCGCGAGATCGCACCGCGCATGAAGCTCGGCATCCATCGCCTGCCGATCCACCGCGAGCCGCACCCGCTCGACCCGGTCACGGCGCTACGCCTGCTGCGCATCGCCCACGGGCTGAAAGTCGACGTGCTGCACGGCCACGGCGCCAAGGCCGGCGCGTTCATCCGCATCAAGGGCTATTCGAAAAAGACAATCCGGATCTACACGCCGCATGGCGGCTCGCTGCATTATTCGCCGCAATCGCTCAAGGGCGCGTTCTACACCCGCCTCGAGCGCGCGGTGATGAACCGCACCGACCTGTTCCTGTTCGAAAGCGCATTTGCCCGCGATACCTATCAGCGCGTGGTCGGCGTGCCGCGCGGCCTGGTGCGTTGCGTCTTTAATGGTGTCACCGCCAACGAATTCGATCCGGTGCCGCTCGCCGACGACGCCACCGATCTCGCTTATGTCGGGGAATTTCGCTACATCAAGGGCGCCGATCTTTTGATCGAAGCGGTGGCGCGGCTGCGCGCCGACGGCAAGCCGGTGACGCTGACGCTGGCGGGCGACGGCGAGGAAACCGCGAATCTAAAGGCGCTGATCGAACGCCTCGGCGTCGGCAACGCGGTGCGCTTCATCGGTCACGTCAAGGCGCGTCATGGCTTCAGCAAGGGACGCTTGCTGGTGGTTCCTTCGCGCGGCGACTCGATGCCCTATGTTGTGATCGAGGCGGCGGCCGCCGGCGTTCCACTGCTGGCTGCCAAGGTCGGCGGCATTCCGGAAATCCTCGGCCCCCACACCTCCAGGCTGTTCGCACCAAACAGCGTCGGCGCGATGGCCGACGCCATCGAGGGCGCACTGATCGACCTCGATGCCGCGCGGCTTGAGGCCAAGGAACTGCGCGAACGCATCTTCAGCCACTTCTCGCAGCGCGCGATGGTGGATGGTGTCCTCTCCGGATACCGCGACGCGTTTAACGTCGGTTAACCGATATTTACCAACGATAACCAAATCTTCCGATTTGTCCGATAGGCAGGGCTGCGAAGTGTTTCGCCTGCCTGCATGGATTGCCATATCCACACAGCATAATCGCAGGCAGGTGACAGTCCGACAGGAAGTTTGACGTGGAACCAATCGATGTCCGTTCGATGATGAATTCCGCCGCAGCCAGTGCCGCGGCATCCACCGCTCCGAATGTCCATCCCTTCGAGCGGCGGCGGCGACTGTCACCCGCGGCGCTCGCCGTCACCAATCAGAAAGTGCGCGGGGCCTATTCACCGGTGGTGATCAACGGCGTGATGCGGGCCATCGATCTCGTCGGCATCAGCCTGATCGGCGTTGCGCTCTATCTGGCCTATGTCGTTCCGATCGACGGCTTCAGCTGGAAATTCATCGGAGCCATCGCGGTGATGGCGACGCTCTCCGTGATCTGCTTCCAGGCTGCCGAGATCTACGACCTCGATATCTATCGCGGACAGTTGCGGCAGATGACGCGCATGGCCTCGTCCTGGGCCTTCGTCTTCCTGCTATTCATCGGCGCCTCGTTCTTTGCCAAGGTCGGCGGCACGGTCTCGCGGGTCTGGCTGTCGGCGTTCTTCTTCACCGGCCTTGCCGCGCTGATCGGCGAGCGGCTGGTGGTGCGGACGCTGGTGCGGCGCTGGGCGCGCGAAGGCCGGCTTGATCGCCGCACCATCATCGTCGGCTCCGACGAGAACGGCGAAAAACTGATCGCCGCGCTCAAAGTGCAGGACGATTCCGATCTCAAGATTCTCGGCGTGTTCGACGACCGCAACGACTCCCGCGCGCTCGACACCTGCGCCGGGCTGCCGAAGCTCGGCAAGGTCGGCGATATCGTTGAATTCGCCCGCCGCACCCGTGTCGATCTCGTGCTGTTCGCGCTGCCGATCTCGGCGGAGGGCCGCATCCTCGACATGCTCAAGAAGCTATGGGTGCTGCCGGTGGACATCCGCCTGTCGGCGCACACCAACAAGCTGCGCTTCCGGCCGCGCTCTTATTCCTATCTCGGCTCGGTGCCGACGCTCGACGTGTTCGAGCAGCCGATCACCGATTGGGACATGGTGCTGAAATGGCTGTTCGACCGCGTGGTCGGCGGCGTGTTGCTGCTGATGCTGCTGCCGGTGATGGCGCTGGTTGCGCTCGCGATCAAGCTCGACAGCCCGGGTCCGGTGCTGTTCCGCCAGAAGCGTTACGGCTTCAACAACGAGCGCATCGACGTGTTCAAGTTCCGCTCGCTCTATCACCATCAGGCCGATCCGCTCGCCGCCAAGGTGGTGACGCGGAACGATCCGCGCGTCACCCGCGTCGGCCGCTTCATCCGCAAGACCAGCCTCGACGAGCTGCCGCAGCTCTTCAATGTGGTGTTCAAGGGTAACCTGTCGATCGTCGGCCCGCGCCCGCATGCGGTGCAGGGAAAATTGCAGAGCCGCCTGTTCGACGAGGCGGTGGATGGCTATTTCGCGCGCCACCGCGTCAAGCCCGGCATCACCGGCTGGGCGCAGATCAACGGCTGGCGCGGCGAGATCGACAATGAGGAGAAGATCCAGAAGCGCGTCGAGTTCGACCTGTATTACATCGAGAACTGGTCGGTGCTGTTCGATCTCTTCATCCTGCTCAAGACTCCGCTGGCGCTGATCAAGGGCGAGAACGCCTATTAAGGCGTGCGGGGGCGGCATGACGATCACCCTCACCGCTGACCGCACCACATCCGCCGGCACCATTCCGCCCGGCATCGCGCGCTGGCAGCACGCGCTGATGTGGGCGGTGGGTTGCGGCGGCGCGATCGTGATGATCGAGCCGAGCCCCTACGAGATCGCGACGCTGGTCGGCATCATCTTCTTCTACGCCACCGGCCTGCGTTTCCGGCCGGTGTTCCTGCCGCTGCTGGTGCTGCTGGTGGTGATGAATCTCGGCTACACCATCTGCGCAGCCTATCTGATGGACAAATCCCAGATCGTGAACTGGATTGTCACCTCCTGGTACATGGCGGTGACAGTGCTGTTCTTCGCCATGGTGTTGTCGGAAGACACCGAGGCGCGGCTCGACCTGCTGCGGCGCGGACTGATCGTCGGCGCGATCATCGCCTCGCTCGCCGGCATCGCCGGCTACTTCCGGCTGTTTCCCGGGGCCTTCGACCAGTTCACGCTCTATGGCCGCGTCAAGGGCACCTTCAAGGACCCGAACGTGATCAGCGCGTTCCTGATCCTGCCGGCGCTGTTCACCCTGCAGGGCGTGATGACGCAGCCTCCGCGCAAGGCGCTGCGCAGCGCGCTTGCGTTCGGCATTATCGCCATCGCCCTGCTGCTGGCGTTCTCGCGCGCGGCGTGGGGCCAGCTCGTGTTCACCTCGGCGTTCATGCTGATCCTGATGTATCTGACCAGCCCATTGAGGCGGCAGCGCAACCGCATCGTGCTGACCACGGCCGCGGTCGTCGTGGCGGCGGTGGCGATGGTGGTGGTGCTGCTGTCGTTTGATTCCATCGACGCGCTGTTCAAGGAGCGCGCCAGCCTGCACCAGAGCTATGACAGCGGCCGGTTCGGCCGCTTCGGCCGCCATGTGCTCGGCTTCCAGATGGCGCTCGATCTGCCGCTCGGCATCGGTCCGCTGCAATTCACCAAATTCTTCCCCGAGGACACCCACAACTCGTTCCTCAACGCCTTCATGTCAGGCGGCTGGATCGCGGGCATCTGTTTCCCGGTGCTGGTGTTCATCACCGTGGCGATGGGTTTCAAGCTGATCTTCGTGCGGGTGCCGTGGCAGCGCAGCTATCTGGCGCTGTTCTCCGCGTTTCTCGGCACCGTCGGCGAAGCCTTCATCATCGACGTCGACCACTGGCGGCATTTCTGGATGATGCTGGGCGCGATGTGGGCGATGAATGTCGCGGCCTATAATTATGTCATGCCGAAGCGGGCGACTGCGGCGGCGACGCTGTCCGCCCTGCCCGCCAACGGATGAGGCGCCGTGGCGGGCCGGTCATCCAGACCTGACGCCCGCCGCGCGCTCGCTTCCCGTCACAGCTCGCCCGCACGGGCCTTGGTCGAGACCCAGCCGCCATCGACCTTGATCTCCGCGCCGGTAATGTAGCTCGATTCATCGAGCGCGAGGAACACAGCGGCATTGGCGATGTCCTCCGGTGTGCCCCAACGTCCCATCGGGGTTTCCTTGCCCCAGTCATTGCTTGTATCGACCGCCTGCGAGGCGTTCATCGGTGAATTGATCGACCCCGGCGCCAGCGCGTTCACGGTGATGCCCATCGGGCCGAGATCGATCGCCATGGCGCGGGTCATGCCGAGCAGGCCCGCTTTGGCCGAGACATAGGCGACGCGGTCGGGACGGCCGACGAAACTGGCGATCGAGGCGGTGTTGATGATGCGTCCCCGGCCCGCCTGCTTCATGAACGGCACCACCGCGCGCGAGCACAGGAACGGGCCGGTGAGATTGGTCGAGATCATCGTGTTCCAGTCGGCGTCGGAATGATCGAGGAACGGCTTCACGATGCGGACGCCGACATTGTTGATGAGAATGTCGATCCGGCCGAACTGGTCGTGGACCTGCTTCGCCATCCGGTCGGCGGTCGCTGAGTCAGTGACGTTCACAAAGGCGCTGACCGCCTTGCCCGATTTTGCAATATCCGCCGCGACGGCCTTCGCCTTCTCCTCGTCGATATCGGCCACGACGACCTGCGCGCCCTCGCGCGCCAGCGCGACGCACATCGCCCGGCCGATGCCGCTCGCGCCGCCGGTGACAATCGCAACCCTGTTGTTCAAACGCATATCCGTCCCTTTTCTTTTGTTGGCCTTGTGATCGTGCCGCCGATGCTCACACCTGCAACAGAAGCTTGCCGCGCGTCTTGCCGGCTTCGAGATAGACGTGGGCGTCGCGGGCATCGGCCAGCGCAAACACGCGGTCAATCGTCAGATCGAGTTTCCGTCCGACATAAAGCCGGAACAGATCCGAGGTCCGGCTGCGGATTTCCTCGGCGTTCTGCATGTAGTCGGCCAGATGCGGCCGGGTGAAGAACACCGAACCGGCTTCCGCCAGCGCCAGCGGCTCGATCGCATTCACCACGCCCGAACTCGCACCGAACAGAATGCACAGCCCGCGCCGCCTGACCGAGCCGATGCTCTTCATGATGGTGTCATGGCCGACCGAGTCATAGACGACATCGACTCCCTTGCCGCCGGTCAGGCGCCTCACCTCCTCGCGGAAATCCTGATCGCGATAAAGGATGCAGTGATCCGCGCCGCGCGTGGTGGCGATGCTGGCCTTCTCGGCGGTGGAGACGGTGGTGAACACCGTCGCGCCCCGGCTTTTGGCGAGCTGAATCAGCACCTGCCCGACGCCTCCGGCGCCGGCATGAATGAGGCAGCTCTGCCCTTGCTGCAGCGGGAAGGCGGAATGGCTGAGATAATGCGCGGTGCAGCCCTGCAGCATCAATGCGGCCGCAACATCGAGCGGAATATCGTCCGGCACCGGCACCAGCTTCCAGGCCGGCACCGCGACAAACTCCGCGTAGCTGCCGCGCGACAGGCAGAACGCGACGCGCTGGCCGACACGCAGATCGCTGACGCCCTCGCCCACCGCATCGACGGTGCCCGAGGCTTCCATGCCGATCACCATCGGCAGCGGCGTCTTGTAAGTGTGGGAGCGCGCATAGGTGCCATTGCGCATATAGACGTCGATGAAATTGACGCCGGCATAGGCCACCTTCACCCGCGCCTCGCCCGGCGCAGGCTCCGACGATGGAACGTCATCGATCCTGCAAGCCTCCGGGCCGCCGAATGCGTGAATGTTGATCGCTTTCATTGAAATCTGATCCTTACAGATAAGACGCAAGCCCCTTGATGGTCACCACCACGCCGGTCGCGGCCACGCACAGAATGGAAATCTTTCGGTACTTCGACGCGTCGGTGCGGTCGAACACATAGGCGCCGAGATACTGCCCAAGCAGCAGGGCCGGAATCGCCATCGCGGCGATGACCACGCACTCTTTGGTAACGATGCCGTGCAGGAAACCGATCACGACGCTCGCCGTGCCGAGAAACAGGAACACGCAGGACAGCGTCGCGCGGCATCGCGCGGCGCTCCATGACGACGACAAGATCAGGAGAATTACCGGCGGCCCCGCCATCGCCACGGCGCCCTGCATCAGGCCGCTCAGCGCACCGGCACCAAACAATTCGTACGCCTTCGGAGACCGATTGGCCCTCACCCCGAAGGCGAGACAGACCGACGACAAGACGACCGCTGCTCCGACCGCAAGACGCATGATATCGGCCGACATGTTGGCGACGAGATAGACCCCGGGCACCAGCGCGGGCACGCCGCCGAGCCATGCAATCGATGCCGAACGAAAGTCGGTGTCGGGCCAGTCGCGGAACACCGTCGGCAGGCCGGATGGAATTTGCAGCAGCGTCGCCACCGGAACGGCAACGGCAGGCGGAAAAACCAGGGCCAGCAATGGCGTTGCCACGATGGCAAATCCAAATCCGGTGAGCCCCCGGACAAACGATGCGATCCCGATGAAGATCACACCCGCCAGAACCGTGCTCCATTGCATGCAACGAAACCTTGAAGAGGATGCCGAACCTTACGGCTTGCCGATGGCCACGTGCGTCTTGAATCCGGGGCGCTGCGCCAGCGCCAGATGATAGGCAGCCACTCTCTCGTGCAGCGCGTCGCTGCCGAGCAGCGACACGTAGCGATGCAGCATGACGCCGAGGCAGACATCCGCCGCCGTCATGTCCGCACCGAGCAGGAAACCCTCGCGCGGCAGCGCCTTGGCGAGCACGCCGTCGAGCAGCTTGTTGACGCTGTCGGTTGCGGTCTGCACCGTCTTCTCATCCCGCTTGTCGCCAAGCCTGACGATCTGAACAAAGATGGTGTGTAGCGGGGGATTGAGCGTGCCCAATTGCCAGTCCATCCATTGCGACACCCGTGCCGTCGATGCGGTATCCTTGCCGCCGAAACTGCTGCCGGGCGCATAGGCTGCGGCGAGATAGCGGATGATGGTGTTGGACTCCCAGATCGCATTGCCGCCATCGACCAGCGTGGGAACGAGACCGGTCGGATTCATCGTCCGATATTCCGGCGTATCGGTTTTGCCGAACGGGCCGCCGTAATCCTCACGCGCGATCGCGAGCCCCAATTCCTCCACCGCCCAGAGAACCTTGCGCACGTTGCCCGAATCCGCCCGCCCCAAAAGCCTGATCATCGCTGTTTCCCCCTGTTCGTCATGGTTCTGAACCTGCCGCTAGAGGCGGACGAACCACTCGCCATTGTCCTCGCGCAGTTCGAACACATCAAGCGGCAGCTCGGCGATGCCGACCTTTTCGCCGGTCCGGATGTTCCACTGCCAGAAATGCAACGGGCACGTCAGGATGTCGCCGTCGAGCGTTCCTTCGGCGAGCGGGGTATCCTGATGCGGACAGTCCGCGCAGCAGGCGTGGTAGCCGCTCTCGCTTCTGATGATGAGAATGAGCTTGCCGTTCGGCAGCGTCACTTCCCTGCGGTCCCCCACATCGAGATCGGCGAGCGATCCCACCGGCTGCCAGACATCAACCGAAACGGTCATAGCGAATCTCCGCAGGACTTACCTTGCACTCGGCGACGAGCATACGCATCGTCGCGTTCACCATCACGGGCGGACCCGCGACAAAGAAAACCGGATTGGCGTCGGCCGGCACTGCGCCGCCGAGCATGGCCGCGCGCACCACATCGTGCACGAAGCCGTCAACGAAAGTGATGTGCGGGTAACGCGCCGCGAAGTCCGCACCGCACGAACTCGTTGGAGAACGCCACTGTCGCGGCGAGCTTGCCCTGCGAGGCGGCGACCGCGGCCGAAATCTCATCCAGCAGATAGCTGCTTGCGGCATCACGGAGCCCAAAGAACAGCTTTGATTGATGCCTAAGAAAGTGCCCGCCATTCAACGCGTGGTCGAGAATGGCGAGAATGCCCGCGATGCCGGAGCCGCCCGCCATGGCGACGAAAGGCCGCTCCTCGTCGCACGAGAACGTCGCGCGTCCGAGCGGACCGAACACCCTCACCTCATGAGAGCGCGAGAGGCCGTCAAACAGCGCCGTCGAGAACATGCCGGCGGGGTCCCTGCGGATCAGAAGATCGATCCGGTTCTGGTCCGACGCATCCCGCGTCATCGAATAGGCGCGCCCGCCCTTGATTCCAAATCCCGACACCACAACGAACTGGCCCGGCTTCCAGGACACCCGCTTCTCAAGCTCGATGGAAAACAGCGCCACGTCGGGCGTGAGCATGCGGACGAGCGACAGCTCTCCCTTCATCTCCTGCGGCAGCAGATCGTAGGGCGGAATGAAAGTGGCGCGCAGCGAAAGCTCGACCGGACCGACAGCGGCCGACTGACACAACAACGTTTCATTGGCGTTGCGAAACGCCTTCGCGCCGGGCGCCTCTGGCCAAAGGCGCTCGACCTCGCCACTGACCACCACCGCCTTGCAACTGCCGCACGTTCCGGTCGCGCATTCATGCGGCAGGCCGACCCCGGACGCGAGCCCGGCCTGCAGCAGGCGTTGCCCGCTGGCTGCGGAGAACGTCGTGCAATCGCCTTTCCTGTCGACGATCTTGACCGGGATCATACCGTGACCACGACATCGCTGCCTTCGACCTGCACATCGAAGAAACGAAGCTTCATCGGCAGGTGCGTGGTGCCTTCGACGACCGGACGGCCGTCGAGCAGCGAGAACTCGAAGCCGTGCCACGGGCACCGCAGCGTCTCGCCATAGCCGCAATATTCCAGCGTGTTGACCGCCTCGCTTTCGGTGCGGCCCGAAATGCATCCATGCTCCAGACCAGCGCCCTGATGCGGGCACCGTCCGCCGACCGCCCGGATTTCTCCGGACGGCAGCTTCGAGACGATGATCGGAGAACGCCCGATCTTCGCAGGAACGATTTTTCCGATTTCGAGGTCGGAGACCTGACAGACAATGTGTTTTGTCATGGTTCACTCCGCTGCCTGGCTGGGGATCGCCGGCTCGCGCACGTCGAGACCGTAGAAGTCGGCAGCGTTCTTCCAGAGAATCTTGTCGCGCGTGCCGGGCGGCAACGAGCGCGGAATAGCCGCGTTCGGATCGTCGAAGTCGAAATGCGGATAGTCGGTCGAGAACACCAGAATGTCGTCGGTGCCCATCAGATCGATCAGCTTCATCCAGTCTTCGCCGGCGATGTCCTCGGTGGGTTGGGTGGAGAGCCGCAGCCGCTCGCGGCAATGCTGGCTCGGCAGCTTCTTGACCCACGGTATCTCGACACGGCCCTGGCGGTATTCGCGGTCCATGCGCCACATCACATGCGGCAGCCAGCTGAAGCCGCCCTCCAGCACCATGAAACGGAGGTTGGGGTAGCTGTCGAACACGCCGTTGGCGATCAGGCTGATCACCTGCGGCATCAGCGAGATCGGGATCAGGCAGTGCCGCTCCATGTAGTGCAGGCCCATGCCGTAGGGTCCCTGCGCAAACGTGGTGTGATGGAAGGCGACCATCAGCTTGTTGCGCTCCGCCGCGGCGAAGATCGGACGATACATCGGATGACCGTAGGCGATGTCGTCCACCACCGGCAGCATCACCTGACGGATCTGCGGATGCGCGGCCATGCGGTCGATTTCGCGCGCCGCGGCCTCCGGATCGCGCGCGTTGATCTGCACGCTGCCGAGGAAGCGCGGGTCCTTGGAAATCCAGTGCTCAAGGACGTAGTCGTTGTAGGCGCTCGCCAGCGCGCTGGCGAGGCCGTACTGCAGTTTCAACCCCGTTGGATAGAAGTACCCGGTCAGCACCGCATAGGTCAGCTTGTACGGGTCAAGCAGTTGCGAGCGCATCACGCTGTAGTCCGAGACGGAGGCGGAGCCATCGGCGCTCTTGACGTCGGCGCGATTGCCGTTGCCCGGCGAGGTGTAGGCGAACGGCTGGCTGAAACCGCGCCACGCACCATTCGCGATCCAGCTTTTGTACGGCTCTGGAAGATACGGCACCAAGTCCTTCAAGCTGGCAAAGCTCTCGTGAACGTCGGTATCAATGATCGGCATGGTTATCCTCGTTAGCTCAACGATCAGGTTTTCATTAGTTGGGATTGGCCGCCGCAGCCGCTTCAGCGAGCTTCACGTCCGGAAGCTTCTGTTCGGAAGAGCGGAAAATCATCTTCTTCAGCGTCGGGAATACGAGCGACAGCAGCGACAGGAACATCAGCGACGCGCTGATCGGCGACCGGAAGAACATCGTCCAGTCGTCGTGATAGGTGATCATGCTGCGCGTGAAGGAGTCCTCGGCGATCGGGCCGAGGATGGCGCCGAGCACCATCGGAGCCACCGGCAGCTTGACCCGCTCCATGATCCAGGCGAGCACACCGAAGATCACCACGACCCACAGATCGGACATGCTGTTGCGGTCGGCGAAGGCGCCGATCAGCGCGAACATCGCAATCACCGCGATCAGAATGCCCGGCGGCACCTTCAGGACCTTGATCACAAGACGGATCCAGACGAAGCCGAGCAGGCACATGCCGATCACCGACACGAACATCGACGCCAGGATGGTGTAGACGGTCAGCGCGGATTCCGGATTCTTCAGCATGAACGGTCCGGGCTGGACGCCATGCAGCAGGAACGCCGCGAGGATCACCGCGGTCGCGCCGCTGCCCGGCAGGCCGAGCGTCAGCAGCGGCACCATGTGTCCGGCCACCGACGCCGTGGACGCGATCTGCGGCGCCACGATGCCTTCCGGAATGCCGGTGCCGATCTGGCGGCCGCGTTTTCCGTACTGGCGCTCGATGCCGTAGGACACGAAGGAGGAGATCGTCGCGCCCGCGCCCGGAATGAGACCGAGCAGCGTGCCGATGGTGGTGCTCCGCGCGAAGGTCGCGCGCAGTCCCCACAGCTCCTTCCAGGACGGCAGGCTGGTTGCCGTGCTGCTGCCTGACGGCAGCGAGACGGATTTCGCGCCCTGCCCGATCTTGTCGAGAATTTCGCCAAAACCGTACATGCCGACCAGCACCATCACGAACGGCACGCCGTTGATCAGCACATCCGAGCCGAAGGTGAAGCGCTCCGAGCCATAGGTGGCATCGATGCCGATGGTGGAGACGAGCAGACCGATGCACATGCTGATCAGCGCGTTCGGCAGCGATTTCCCCGCGAGTGCAACCACGGTCGTCAGACCGAAGAAGACCGCGGCGAAATACTCCGGCGCACCAAAGCTCAAAGCGAGCTTGCTGAGCGGACCGGCGAGAGAGACCATCACCGCCGAGGAGACGAGCCCGCCGGTGAGCGCCGCAACCAGCGCCCAGCCGAGCGCCTTCGCCGCCTCGCCCCGCATCGTCATGCCCCAGCCGTCCCAGAGCAGCGGGACGTCCATCGGCTCACCCGGGATCTTGTAGAGGATCGCCGTGTAGCAGCCGGCATAGGTGCCGGACATGTAGATGGCGGTGAGCAGGATGATCGACGTCTCGAGACTCATCGAGTAGGTAAAGGGCAGCGCGAGCACGACGCCCATCACCAGGCCAAGACCGGGCAGCACGGACACGGCCATGCCGACGCACAGGCCGATCACCAGCGCGACCATATCCTGCCATTTGAAGACCTCGGCGAAGCCGGCGATCAGAAGCTGAAAAGTATCCATCCCACCGCCCTCAGTTGGCGCCGACAAGTTTCATGACGATCAGGGAAATCTTGGCGAACGGCCCTTCCCCGAGCGGCAATGCGACGTAGATCAGCTTCATGAAGAAGAACGAGAACACGAAGCTGATCCCCAGCGACAGCAGGCCGAGGAAAACGGGCCTGCGAACGCCGCCGATCCACATCACCGCCGCGAGATAGAGAATCGTCGCGATGAAGAAGCCGAGCAGGCCAAGCAGCAGCAGGTAGGCCACCGTGGCGGCCGTCGCGGCGGCAACCAGCAGCGGATGGGCTTCCATCTGCTGCGAGAAGCCCTCGTCACCGGCGTCGTCCGCAGCATTCGCGGCAGAACGCGGCCTGACCGAGACGAGGATCCGGCGCACGATTTCGAAGCCGCAGACGCCGATCAGCAAAGCGATGATGATCTTGGGCCATCGCTCCGGTCCCATCTGTCCGGGGATCTCGGCATAGGAAATCTGAGCCGCAACCCGATACAGGGCGATCGCGGCGCAGATGATGAGCACGTAAGGTCCGAGTTCACGGAGCCATTTCGTGAGGGGCATAGGAGCGCCGGACCCGGCTCCCCCATGCATTGGCTTGCTGGACATCGCGTCACCCGACATGGCGCGTAAAGCGCTTACTTCACGGACGCGGTGGCGGCGTTGGCCTGCGAGAGCTCATTGGCCTCGCTGAGCCAATCCTTCATGAACTTCAGGCTCTCCTCGGAGGGGATGAAGCTGTCGGCATCCGCATATTGCAGCTTGAGGTAGTCGCGGAATTCCTTGGCCTGGGCCACCTTGGCCAGCGCCTGCGACAGGGTCTTCACGATCGCCGGATCGGTGCCGGAGCGTGCGATAATGACGCGGAATTGCGGAAGGAAGACGTTGTAGCCGAGCTTGCCGGAGTAAGCCACGTCCTCGAAGCCTTCGACGGGCTTCTTGCTGAAGAACAGCACCGGCTTGATCTGCTTGCCGTCGATGAAGCTGCGGACGTCGCCGGCCTGTTCGTAGAGCAGATCGCTCTGGCCGCCGACCACCGATGCGTAGCGCATGCCCGGCTCGGCGAAACCGACGCTCTGGAATTTCATGCCCTTATTCTTGAAGAAATTGACCGACATGTCGTCCGGGCTGCCATAGCCCGTCACGCCCATGCGCAATTCCCTTTCCTTGACGGCCTTCTGCACGTCATCCCAGGTCTGGAGCGGGCCGGTCGCATTGGAGAAGAAGCCGGAAGGCTGCTTGATCATCACCGCGAGCGGGGTGATCTGCTCGAGCTTGAAGCGGGAGTTCTTCGCGGCGAACAGCGCGAAGGTGTCGCCGGTCATCACCTCGATGGTGTAGCCGTCGGCCGGCGAGGTCACGAGCTTGGTCAAACCGGTCTGCCCGGTCGCGCCCGGCATGTTCACCACCGGGACCGAAGCCTTCAGCTCGGGTTCGATCAGCTTGCTGACGATTCGGGCGAGCTGGTCAGCGCCGCCGCCCGGCCCCCAAGGCACGATGAAAGTGATCGGACGCGATGGAAATGTGTCTGCCATCGCTGCTCCGGGGACCCAAACGCTCGCAAAGGCAATCGCAAGCCTAAAAGCTGCCCGAACCTTCAACATCTAGCTTCCTCCTTGATTTTACTTAGTTTTTCGTTTCTGACCATTTTGGTGCAGTTTGATTTGGATCAAGTTGACAGCAAAAGCCGGACTCGTCTACAAGAAAATGAGACGTTTTTTGCAGAAAAATGGAACGGTGATCTTAGATGCATTCCAATAACGCTCCCCTCCGTCTCGCCGTCGCCAAAATCGAGCTGCCGCTCACGGTCCCCTACCGGCTGGCCTTCGGCGACCAGACGAAGTTCGACGTTCTGCTGGTGGGAGCGATCACGGAGACGGGAATCGGCTGGGGGAAATCGACGATCCTGCCGGGCTACACGGACGAGACCATCGACGAGAGCTGGCGCATTGCGCGCGAGCTGTCAGAGAGCTGCACGACAATCGGCGACCTCAGGACTTGCGCCGGCGCAATTCTTCACACGGCCCCATTCACAGCGACCGCGTTTCTCACCGCGCTGGACTGGATCAACGATCACCCTGTACTGAAGCGCAGCGGCGCGTTCGAACTGCTCGGGACGGTGAACGGCAAGAGCGACGACATGGGCAAGCTCGAGCAGGAAATCGAGAGCCTGCTCGCCAAGGGCTACAAGACGCTGAAGGTCAAAATCGGATGGGAGCCCGATGGGGATCTCCGGCAAGTCGATGCGGTCCGCAGGATCGTCGGCGGCCGCGCGAAAATGCGGATCGACGGCAATCAGGGCTATACGCTCGATGAAGCGCGGGACTTCCTGCGGCGGCTTGATCCCACCGATGTCGAGCTTGTCGAGCAACCCTGCGCCGCGGGCGACTGGGATGCCGCGGGCGCCCTTGCCGGCATCGGCGGCGCGCCGCTCATGCTCGATGAATCGATCTACACGCTCGACGACATCGATCGTGCGGCAGAGCTACGCTGCGCGAGCTATATCAAGCTGAAGCTGATGAAGCTTGGCGATCTCGACACGCTGGAGAAAGGGCTCAAGCAGATTGCAGATCGCGGCATGAAAGCGGTGCTCGGCAACGGCGTCGCCACCGACCTCGGTTGCTGGATGGAAATCTGCGTCGGCCTCGCCTGCGTCTCAACGGCCGGAGAGATGAACGGATTCCTCAAGACGCCAGTCGCGCTCCTCTCCCCCTCGATACGGTGCGAAGGCGCCCGCGCCATCGTTGACGGAGGGCCGCGAAGCATTAATTTGGCGGCTGTGACGCAACATACGATCGAGCGAAACGGGCCGTGGAGCGAGATTGTCTAGTCCGCGATCCCCGGCAAAACGAAGGTAGCGACTGCGACATGAACTCATCAGTGGACGCGACGCCTTTCAAGGGAAAGAATTGCGGCATGTTCGCAGATCTCGACGATTCTCATGATGGCGGAAAGGCGACCGCGATTCAGAAAGCGGTCCGGCTGATGCAGGCGATCGCGGTGGCGGAAGGTCCGCAGCAACTTGCCGATCTCGCCGACCACATCGGCATGCCGAAGCCGACGGTGCATCGCCTGCTCGCTCAGCTCGAGGATGTCGGCATGGTTGGCCGCGATCTTGGCGGCAAGGGTTACACGGTCGGCACCACCTGGCTGCAGCTCGCGATCGGCGCGATGACGGCGCGGGCGAAGCAGCCCGCCATCCACGCCTTGATGCGCAGCCTGGTCAATCAGATCCAGGAATCGTGCAACCTCAGCGTCCTGCAAGGCCACGAGGTGCTCTATATCGAGCGTGTGGAATGCGACTGGCCGCTGCGCATGCAGCTTCACGCCGGCTCGCGCGTGCCGACCTATTGCACGGCGTCGGGAAAGCTGCTCCTCGCCCACCTGCCGAAGAAAACCCGGCAAAGGTTGCTGGCCGGGCTCGAACTGAAGAAGTTCACGAACAACACCATCATCGATCCCGACCTGATGGAAAAGGAGTTCGAGAAGATTTGCGCCAATGACGTGTCGATCAACAAGGAAGAATATCACCTCGGCCTGATCGGCGTGTCCGTTCCGGTGCGCAGCCGAAACAATGCGGTGATCGCCACCCTTTCGATCCACGCGCCGAGCTTTCGCATGTCCGTCGAGACGGCGCTGAGCTACGTACCCCAACTCAAGAAAACCGCGCAGGAAATCGCGGAAGAAACCGGCGCCTGACGCGCCACGCCCCTGCGCTCCAAAAAAGTCAGAACGTCACGCCGATGCGCGTGCCGCGGGTCCAGACCACGCGGCATTTCTTGCGCGTGCCGCTGTAGACCAGATCGAACCGCTGCGGCAGCGGCGCGCGCGCGCCGCCGATCTCCAGACACGCACCGCCCGCCGAATAGTCGACAACGCTGCAATTCATCATCGGCGCCTTGGGATCGAAGATGATCTTGGCGGTCTTGGAGACCAGCCCCGAGGGCCGCACACGTTCAAATCGTCGATTCTGGGCCATGGCGAAACCTGCTGCCTTGCGTTTGATGGTTGATCCGGCGTGCCGGCACGACTCCAATGCTTCAATGATCGGCTGCCGCGACCTCACGTCGTGAAGACGGCGAACCGGATTTTTTCCTGGAAACAGTCTTGAGAAAGCGCGCGCCGATCCGGTCGCCGCTCAACCGCACCATCTGGCAGCGGCGAAAGGCGAGCCCGGCCGATGACAGCACCAGAAAGAATTCGCGCAGGTCGAGCCCGGCCACGGAGCCGGTGACGCCAAGCAGAACCCCGCTGGCGGAGATATCGATCATCTTGCATGAACGGCGCCAGGTGCCGTCAATGCCCATGATGTGGACGTCGATGCCCTTTTCAAAACCAACGCGCGGGCACAATCGAAGCTCTTTGCTCATCGCAACCTCCCAATTGAGGTCCAAAGGCGAAGCAATCTGCAATCGAACTAAAAAGCCCCTTTTCCCGGCCAATGCCGGTCAGTCATTTCAAGCAGGGGTTGTGGTAGGAAGGTAATGCCCATTCCTGAACATTGTTTAAACGCCGGCGGGATACAGCTCTCGGCTCGTCAGGCCGACCGGCCGGAGCGATCGGCAAACAGGTGCTGGCATCGCGATGACAGCCTATTGATTATGTTTATGAAAAAAATGGTCGGAGCGAGAGGATTTGAACCTCCGACCCCTAGTCCCCCAGACTAGTGCGCTAACCGGGCTGCGCTACGCTCCGACGTCTTATCGACTTCGAGTGATTAAGGAAATTCGCCGCGCCGCGCAAGCAGCGAGACGCGCCTTTTGGATCATTTCGACCTGTCGGCGTCCGAAGGCCGGAAAACCACCAACGAAAATCAGGATTACGTGCCGTCGTCCTTGAGCACGCGGTCGAGCAGTTCGCGCGCATCGACAAGATCGTCCAGCACCGCGCGCAGCTTGTCGCGGTCAATGGTCGGCGCGCTGTTGCGGATGCCCGGCGGCGCATAGGCCTGCGCGCCGGAAGGTCCCGATGCGGGACGCGCCACCACCGGCTTGGGGTACAGGCTAGCGGTGTCCGGGGCCGGCATGGTGGCGACCGGAACGGGCGGCTCGCTGCGCGGCCGCGCCATCGCGGGTTCGGTCAGACGCGGCTCGGTCACACGCGGTTCAGGCAGGCGCTGTTCAGGCAGGCGCGGATCGCTCAGACGGTGTGACGACGGCGGCACGAAATCCATCGCGCCACGCGCGGGCGCAGCGTGCGCGTCATCGGCGCCCTCGTCTTCGCTCTCGTCCTCGTCGTCGAAGTCCGGCTCCTCGGTTTCGTCGTCGGCTTCGTCGAGTTCAGCCTCGTCGAGATCGTCCTCGCGCTCCTCTTCCTCATGATCCTGCTCGCGCGGCGCGGCACGCCGGCTGCGGGTGCCGGTCTCATGATCGAACGAAGGTCCGGTGAAGGAGGCCGGCGCGATCGCGGAATCGTCCATCAGGCCCTGCACCGCCTTGACGCCGTGCTCACGCAGGATGCGCTGCACGCCGCGAATGGTGTAGCCCTCGCCGTAAAGCAGGCGGCGGATGCCGCGCAACAAATGCACATCGTCAGGACGATAATAGCGGCGCCCGCCGCTGCGCTTCATCGGCTTGATCTGCACGAAGCGGGTTTCCCAGAAGCGCAGCACATGCGCCGGGATATCGAGATCGTCGGCAACCTCGCTGATCGTCCGAAATGCATCCGGCGCTTTGTCCAAATGCACACTCCCCTCATTGCCGGGCCGTCATCAGGCGGCGACTCAGCGCGCGGGCTGAATCACGACGCGGCGAATTTATCGCGTTTTCAGGCGCAGGGGAATTCTCAGGTGGAGAACGGGCCGGGTTATCCGCCTGCGCGTCTCATGCGCGGGCAAGGCAGACGGTTCACGGCGTGGATATGACGGCTGAAAGATTAGTCCGACTCGGGCGCGGCGCTGCCGTTGGCATGGCCGTTGATGCGCTGCTTGAGAATCGCGGACGGCTTGAACACCATCACCCGGCGCGGCGAGATCGGAACCTCGGTTCCCGTCTTGGGATTGCGACCGATCCGCTGGCCCTTCTGGCGCACCATGAACGAGCCGAACGAGGAGAGTTTCACCGTCTCACCCTTCTCAAGGCAGTCAGTGATCTCCTTCAGCACCAGTTCCACGAAGGCGGAGGATTCGGTCCGAGATAGTCCCACCTTCTGGTAGACGGCTTCGCACAAATCAGCGCGTGTTACAGTCTTGCCTACTTCGGTCATCGCCTGCCCCAACATTTCCGGCGAACAATTCGCGTCTGAAATTAGGGGGTTAACCCGGAGGGGTCAACCCGCACTCACTACTCAAAACGACCTGATTTCTGCGGGAACTTCGGTCGATTTTTATGCAAACCTCACCAGCGCAGCAGCGCCGAGCCCCAGGTGAAGCCACCGCCCATGGCCTCCAGCATCACGAGGTCGCCCTTCTTGATGCGCCCGTCGGCGGCCGCGGCGGCAAGCGCCAGCGGGATCGACGCCGCCGAGGTGTTGCCGTGCTCGTCCACGGTCAGCACCACCTTTTCGGGCGCGATATGCAGCTTCTTGGCCGAGGCATCGATGATGCGCTTGTTGGCCTGGTGCGGCACCAGCCAGTCGATGTCGTCCGCCGTGGTGCCGGTGGCGTTGAAGGCGTCCACGATCACGTCGGTGATCATGCCGACGGCATGCTTGAACACCTCGCGCCCCTCCATCCGCAGATGGCCGGCGGTCTGGGTGGTCGAGGGACCGCCATCGACGAACAGCTTGTCCTTGTGCCGGCCGTCGGAGCGCAGATGGGTGGTCAGCACGCCGCGATCGGCACTGGTGCCGGGCTGCTGCTGGGCGTCGAGCACCACCGCGCCGGCGCCGTCACCGAACAGCACACAGGTGGTGCGGTCGTTCCAGTCGAGGATCCGCGAGAAGGTTTCGGCGCCGATCACCAGCGCCCGCTTGAAGGCGCCGCTCTTGAGGAAATTGTCGGCGGTGGCGAGCGCGAAGATGAAGCCGGAGCACACCGCCTGCACGTCGAACGCCGCGCCGTGGTTGATGCCAAGGGCTTCCTGGATCTGCACGGCGGTCGCCGGAAAGGTGTTGTCCGGCGTCGAGGTCGCCAGCACGATCAGATCGATGGACTGGGCGTCGATGCCGGCATTGGCGATCGCCGCCTGCGCCGCCTTGATGCCGAGATGCGAGGTGTACTCGCCGTCAGCCGCGATATGGCGCTGCCGGATGCCGGTGCGCTGAACGATCCATTCGTCAGACGTATCGACCGTTTTCGTCAGTTCGGCATTGGTGACGATCCGCTCCGGCAGGTATGCACCATAGCCGAGCACAACCGAACGCGTCGTGGTCACGAGACAGCCTCCTGCGCGGCCGGCACCATAGCCAATAGGCCGCCGCCGCGGTTGAGTGTTTGATTGATCTTTGTCAGGAGATCGTAGCGGACCATGTCATAGCCAACATCGACCGCCGAGGCAAAGCCTTCGGCATCGGTTCCGCCATGGCTTTTGATCACGACGCCGTTGAGGCCGAGGAACACCCCGCCATTGACCTTGCGCGGGTCCATCTTGTCGCGAAGGGCATGGAAAGCGCCCCGCGCCAGGATGTAGCCGAGCTTGGAGCGCCAGGTGCGGCTCATCGCGCTGCGCAAATACTGCGCGATCTGGCGCGCCGTCCCCTCCGCCGTCTTCAGCGCGATATTGCCGCTGAACCCCTCGGTGACGATGACGTCCGCCGCGCCCTTGCCGATGTCGTCGCCCTCGACGAAGCCGATGAAATCGAGTTCGGGCAGGTTCATCGCCCGGAGCAACTCGGCGGCATGCCGGACCTCCTCGACGCCCTTGACCTCCTCGACGCCGATATTGAGCAGGCCGACCGTCGGCCGCTCCAGATCGAACAGCACCCGCGCCATCGCGCTGCCCATGATCGCGAGCGCCGCAAGGTGCTGGGCGTCGCCACCGATCGAGGCGCCGACATCGAGCACCACCGACTCGCCGCGCACCGTCGGCCAGGCGCAGGCGATCGCCGGACGGTCGATCCCCGGCAGCATGCGCAGGTTGAACCGCGCCATCGCCATCAGCGCGCCGGTGTTGCCGGCGGAGACCGCGACATCGGCCTCGCCCTTCTTCACCGCATCGAGCGCCAGCCACATCGACGAGGTCTTGCGGCCGCGCCGCAGCGCCTGGCTCGGCTTCTCGTCCATGGTGATGGCGACGTCGGTGTGGATCACCCGCGACACCGCCTTCATCGCCGGATGGGCGTCGAGCTCGCGATTGATCTGGGCGCTGTCGCCGAACAGCAAAAATTCGGTGTCGGGATGCCGGGTCAGGGAAATGCCGGCTCCGGGAACGACGACCGAAGCGCCGTAATCGCCACCCATGGCGTCAAGCGCAATTCGAACCTTTTGGGTCATGGCCGTTCCGGAAACCTGAATCTGCGGTCGAAAAAACAAAACCGCTCAAATGCAGGGACGCCGCGAAGGGCGCTGCAAATGGCGATAAGCGGCGGACAGCGGTGGGCTGACCCCAAAACAATACCTTGTTCACGTGGCGATACAACATCTTGACGGGCCTGTCTCGCTCCCGCTCAATGCTGTTTGGGCTTCTTGCCGGACGGCGGGGCGGCCTCCTTCAGGGCCTTGAGGGCCGCGAACGGATGCTCGTCCGGATCGACCTGCTCGGCTGGGGCGACAAAAACCGCGTCAGCCTTGCGTGGATAGGGATCTATTCCCAGAAACAGGATTTCCATCGCCAGCCGGCCGAGATTGATGGTCCCGCCCACGATCTCCTCCGGCGGTTCCGGAATGTCCTCCTCCTCGCCCGCGGTGTGCGGGACGGCTTGGGTCGCCACCATGCCGGGCGGCGCGAAGGTGACATCGACCGGCTCGACCACCAGGGTTTCCATCGGCTCGAGCGTCACCACGCAGGTCTGGCCGATCTTCGCCCGCACCTCGCCGGTGACATGGACCAGCCCGCTGCGGCCATGGGCGAGATCGAACTTTGCGGCGGCCTCGACCACCTCGCGCAGGCCGCCAAGCTGCGCCAGCGCGGCGCGCTGGGCGGCATCGGCGGTGAAGGCGACATGCGATCCCGCCTCCGGAATCTGCGCCACCACCATGGGGACGCTCCAGGGCGTGTCCTGTTCCGGCACACGGGGGCGGCGGGGTTTCTCGGTCATGGAAGCAATGCCTTTCAGTTCGATCCGGCCGGCGGGGACGGGAAACGCCAGCCTGCCCCGGTCAAGGCCGCGCGGTCGAGCGGCTCCAGCGCGGCCAGCGCGGTTTTGACATAGGCGGCGATCCGCGCCGCGCTGCCCGGATGCTCGCCATTGAGGACGTTGCGCGCAATCGCGGCGGCGAATGCGTCGTCGCCCGCAGCCAGCGCGGCATCATAGGCGGCGGTACGGCCGTAGAACGCCTCGCCGAAGGCCTGCATCCGCTTCGGCACGGTGAGATCGCCGACCCCCATTTCGCGCAGATTACCGTCCATATCGGCGCAGAAGCGATCGAACAGCTCCTGGGCGAGATCGGCCGCCTCCACCGCCCGGAGCCGACGCAGCACCGGCCACAGATGCAGCACCAGCATGTCGAACCGCCCGTTCACGGTGTCGGGCACATCGAGATTTGCGTAAAATGCCGGTTGTCGCGCCTGCGCCACGATCATGCCATAGATCGCTTCAATGGTGCCGCGCGACGGGGCAGAACTCCGGAAGTGTTTGAACGGCCAAAGCATTACTGGCTCCGCATCGGGCCACCGGCCTGCGGCGGCGTTCGGACGTGTTGCAATCGGAAGTCCTGCCGGGTACGTCAACGCACCACGCGATGCAAGAGTCCATTGCGTGTTCATGCAAGAGGAATGTCCCTTGGCCGAGATGACCGTGAGCCCTGACGCAAGCCGACAGACCCGGCCCCCCCGCGCGCGGTCCCCGCGCCTGGCCGGCTGGCGCGTGGCGGCGGCGGCCTTCGCGCTTTGCGCGGTGCTCGGCGGCTGCACCGGCGAGCAGTTCCAGAAGGGCTACATCCTGCCACCCGGCGCGCTCGAGCAGATCCCGCTCGGCGCAAGCCAGGACCAGGTGCTGATCGTGATGGGCACGCCCTCCACGGTCGCGACCCTGAGCGGCGAGGTGTTCTATTACATCTCGCAGCGCAGCGAGCGCAAAGTCGCCTTCATGAACCAGCAGGTGATCGACCAGCGCGTGATCGCGATCTATTTCGACAAGGATCGCCGCGTGCAGCGCATCGCCAATTACGGCCTCAAGGACGGCCGCATCTTCGACTTCATCGCGCGCACGACGCCGACCAGCGGCCAGGAACTCAGCTACCTGACGCCGCTGTTCAAGATTCTCAGCACGCGCGACTAGAGCAGGCGCAATTCGGATTCGATCGGCTTCATCGGCATTGCGAGGAAGCCAAGCCGAGAAAGCAATCCCGCCCCTCACGGTGAGGAGGAGCGAAGCGACATCTCGAAGGATGCGGCTTTGGTGCCCCGGATGCCGCGCAGCGCGGAGCGGTGCGCTGCATGCGGGGCCATTCCGGACTCCGCATGTGGAACGGTCCCGGTTCTGCGAAGCAGCGTTGAACGCTGCATCGCGCCCGGGACACACCCATCCTTCGAGACGCGCTACGCGCTCCTCAGGATGAGGGTTAAGCTCATGTCTGGATTCGCGTCGCTCGCAATGACGGCAATTCAACCTGACACCCTGACCCGCCACGCCGGATCAGGCTTCCGCCAGCCCCCGCTCCGCGAACTTGTATCCCGCCTCCCAGCGCCGGTATTCCTCGCTGTCCTTCGGATAGGGATTGTCGTGCGGCTCGTGGTTGCAGCGGGCGCGCTTGCCCTGCTCAAACGGGTCGTTGTGGTCTGCCATGACCTCGCTCCGGAACGTCGTGATCGACAGGCTCAATATGCGGCGGATTCAACGCGTCTGCTGTGACAGGTTTCCCGCCGCGCGGAGATGTCGCATCACCCAAATAAAAACGCCCGCAGCTTTCGCCACGAGCGTTTTTGTCGCATTCGATTCAAATCAGTGGGCGAGGATCGCCAGCAGCAGCAGCGCCACGATGTTGGTGATCTTGATCATCGGGTTGACCGCAGGACCCGCCGTATCCTTGTAGGGATCGCCGACGGTATCGCCGGTCACGGCCGCCTTGTGGGCGTCCGAGCCCTTGCCGCCGAAATGGCCGTCCTCGATGTACTTCTTGGCGTTGTCCCATGCGCCGCCGCCCGAGGTCATCGAGATCGCGACGAACAGGCCGGTGACGATGACGCCGAGCAGCATGGCGCCGACGGCGGAGAACGCCGCCGACTTGCCGGCAACACCGCCGCCCGCAATGAAGTAGATCGCGAAGTAGACGAAGATCGGCGACAGCACCGGCAGCAGCGAGGGGATGATCATTTCCTTGATCGCGGCCTTGGTCAAAAGGTCCACCGCCTTGCCGTAGTCCGGCTTGTCGGTGCCCTTCATGATGCCCGGCTTCTCGCGGAACTGACGGCGCACTTCCTCGACGATGGCGCCGGCGGCGCGGCCCACCGCGGTCATGCCCATCGCGCCGAACAGATACGGCAGCAGGCCGCCGAACAGGAGGCCGACCACGACGTAAGGGTTGTTGAGCGAGAAGTCCGGATTGACCCCGGCGAAGTACTTGTGGCTGGCCGAATGGGCGACGAAGAACTTGAGGTCCTCGTTATAGGCCGCGAACAGCACCAGCGCGCCGAGACCGGCCGAGCCGATCGCGTAGCCCTTGGTCACCGCCTTGGTGGTGTTGCCGACCGCGTCGAGCGCGTCGGTCGCCTTGCGGACCTCCTTGGGCAGACCCGCCATTTCGGCAATGCCGCCGGCATTGTCCGTCACCGGGCCGAAGGCGTCGAGCGCGACGATCATGCCAGCCAGCGCCAGCATGGTGGTGGTGGCGATCGCGATGCCGAACAGGCCGGCGAGGCTGTAGGTGATCAGGATGCCGGCGATGATGACGATGGCGGGAAGCGCGGTCGCCTCCATCGAAATCGCAAGACCCTGGATCACGTTGGTGCCGTGACCGGTGACCGAGGACTGCGCAATCGACTTCACCGGACGATAGTCGGTGCCGGTGTAGTATTCGGTGATCCAGATGATCAGGCCGGTGACGGCGAGACCGACCACGCCGCACAGGAACAGCGACATGCCGGTGAACGTTGACGCCGGCAAGCGGACCGAAGCCGATCAGCTGATTGATCACCACCGCAAGGCCGATCAGCGACAGTACGCCGGTTGCGATCAGGCCCTTGTAGAGCGCGCCCATGATCGACTGGCTGGCGCCGAGCTTGACGAAGAAGGTGCCGGCAATCGAGGTCAGGATGCAGACGCCGCCAATGGCGAGCGGCAGGATCATCATGTTCGGCAGGAGCGCGGGCGCACCGGCGAAGAAGATCGCCGCGAGCACCATGGTCGCGACCGCGGTCACCGCGTAGGTCTCGAACAGGTCGGCCGCCATGCCGGCGCAGTCGCCGACGTTGTCGCCCACGTTGTCGGCGATGGTCGCCGGGTTGCGCGGATCGTCTTCCGGAATGCCGGCTTCGACCTTGCCGACGAGGTCGCCGCCGACGTCGGCGCCCTTGGTGAAGATGCCGCCGCCGAGACGGGCGAAGATCGAGATCAGCGAGGCGCCGAAGCCGAGCGCCACCAGAGAGTCGACCACGATGCGGTCGTTGACGGCGAGGCCGCGGCCTTGCGTCAGGTAGATGTAGTAGAGCGTCACGCCGAGCAGCGCGAGGCCGGCCACCAGAAGGCCGGTGATCGCGCCCGCCTTGAAGGCAAGCTCAAGACCGCCGGCGAGCGACTTGGTCGCCGCCTGCGCGGTGCGGACGTTGGCGCGCACCGACACGTTCATGCCGATGAAGCCTGCCGCGCCGGACAGCACCGCGCCGATCAGGAAGCCGACCGCCACCAGGACGCCGAGGAAATACGCGAGCAACGCGAAGATCACGATGCCGACGAGGCCGATAGTGGTGTATTGCCGCCGCAGATAGGCCTGCGCGCCCTCGCGCACTGCCGCCGCAATCTCCTGCATGCGCGCGTTGCCGGCATCCGCGCCGAGGACCGACGAGGTCGCCCATACTGCGTAAACAATCGAGAGCACGCCGCAGAGCACAATCAACCATAATGCTGTCATCTGACTTGCCTTTGTGTTTCCCGGGATATCCGTAAGCCGCGAGCGCGGACGGAAGAAGCAAAACGGAGGTTTGCCAGCATGCCGCCGGGTTGCCTCAATTTCGCGAGAATCATGCCAAAATCGCCCCCCTGGCGCAATGAGCGGGGCGATCCGCAGACCCTGTTTTTAGGCTAATTCAACCAACGTCGAATGACGCGCGCACTCAGAAATGGCTGTAGGACAAGCGTTGCAGCGCAATCACCTGCCCGCGCGAATCGATCAGCACCGGCGGCTCGCTGCCTGCCGTGATGCGGCCGATCGTCGTCACCGCAATGCCCGCCTCGCGCGCGGCGGCCTCGAATTCCGGCCAACGATTCTCTGCCACGGTGCAAAGCACCTCGTAATCGTCGCCGCCCGAGACCAGAGTCCCGATCTCGGCCGCGCCGGTTGAGAGCAGCCGGGCCGCGACCGGCGAGAACGGCACGGCGTCGGCCTCGATGCGCGCCGAGACGCCGGAGGCAGCGCAGAGCTTGGCGAGATCACCGACGAGGCCGTCCGATACGTCCATGGCCGCATGGGCGTGATCGCGCAGCGCCTTGGCCAGCGCCAGACGCGGCTGCGGCACGCGATAACGCCCGGCAAGGAATTCGCGCCCTGCGGCATCAGCGCCGAGCGCAGAGGCCACTTTGCCGCCCTTGAGAACATCGAGACCGAGCGCGGCATCGCCAATGCTGCCGGAGACCACCACCCTGTCCCCGTCCCGCGCGCCATCGCGGCGCACCATCCGGCCGGGCGGCACCTTGCCGAACGCGGTGATCGAGATGGTCAGCGGTCCCGGCGTCGAGACGGTGTCGCCGCCAAGCAGCGGGCAATTGAACGCGGCGGCGTCCTCGCCGAGCGCGCGCGCGAACGGCGCGAGCCAGTCGTCGCCCGCCTGCCGCAGCGCCAGCGTCAGCACGAAACCCGCCGGGGTCGCGCCTTTGGCGGCGAGATCGGAGAGATTCACCCGCAGCGCCTTGCGCGCCAGCGTGTCTGGCGGATCGGCGGCGAGGAAATGCACGCCCTCCACCACCGCATCGACGGTGACGACGAGATCGTCGCCGGACGTAGCCAGCACCGCCGCGTCGTCGATCAGGCCGAGCGCGCCGGCGTCGCTTGCGACAGGACGGAAATAGCGCGCGATCAGATCATGCTCGGCAGAGGCCATCTTGGTTACGCCCGAACGTCCCCATTTCGTCATGGCCGGGCATAGCCCGTCGAAGACGGGCGTGAACGCGCCCTTTTGCCCGGCCATCCACGTTCCAACAACTATCCAAGGCGTGGATGCCCGGCACAAGCCCGGGCATGACCGCCTTGATGCTAAAACTCGCTGCCGCGGAACTGGCGTGCGATCTGGTCGAGCACGGCGTTGACAAGGCCGGTCTCGTCGCGATCGACAAACGCGTGGGCGACGTCGACATATTCCTTGATGACGACGCGCGCCGGAACATCCTTGCGATGATCGAGCTCATAGGCCCCCGCGCGCAACACCGCGCGCAGAATGGCGTCGATCCGCTTCAGCGGCCAGCCCTTGTTGAGCGCCTCGTCAAGCAATGGATCGAGCTTGCCCTGTTCGCGCACCACGCCGGACACCACGTCGCGGAAGAACGCCGCCTCGGCAGGCAGATACTTGTCGCCCTCGACCTCGTTGCCGAGCCAGTGGCTCTCGAACTCGGCGAAGATGTCGTTGATGCCGGCGCCGGCGATGTCCATCTGGTAGAGCGCCTGCACGGCCGCGAGCCGCGCCGCGCCGCGCCGGTTGGCCTTCTTCTCGATGATTTTCGGAGCGTCGGCCATCACGGTTTCGCCAGCCTGCGGCGGATGCGGATCATCGCGAGCGCCGCCCGCGCGGCATCGCCGCCCTTGTTGAGTTCGTCGGCGCGGGCGCGCGCCCAGGCCTGCTCCTCGTTGTTCACCGTGATGATGCCGTTGCCGAGCGGCAGGCTGCGCGCCACTGCCAGATCCATCAGCCCGCGCGCCGACTCCATCGATACGATCTCGAAATGGATGGTCTGGCCGCGAATGACACAGCCGAGCGCAACCGCGCCGTCATAAGGCTTGCCGTTCTTCTTGGCGGCGTCGAGCGCGATCGAGATCGCCGCCGGGATTTCCAGCGCGCCGGGAACGCTCAGCACGTCGTATTTGACGCCGGCCTCTTCCAGTTCCAGCAACGCGCCGGCCAGCAGCGCATCCTGAATCTCTTCATAGAAGCGAGCCTCGACGACCACCACGCGGGCGCCGCTGATATCGGTCTGGTCATTCAATTGCCCGCGGCGCGGTTCAGCCATTGGTTCGTCCGTATCTGCATCTGCATGTCATGCCGGACCCTGATCCAGCCAGCCTTCTTGTCGGGAAGATGGCGAGGCGGGTCAAGCCCGCGCATGACGATTTGCAAAATTGTCTTATTTCATCTCCGTCAGCCGCGCTGCATAGCGCGCCATCAGGTCGATTTCGAGATTGACCTGCGCACCCGCCTGCCAATGGTTCAGGGTGGTTGCCTGCAGCGTGTGCGGGATGATCAGCACCGAGAACGTATCGTCCACCGCGCTGTTGACCGTGAGCGAGACGCCATCGAGCGTCACCGATCCCTTGGCGGCGATAAAGCGTGCGAGGTCGCGCGGCGCGCGCAGATCGAACCGCGCCATGTCGGGCAGGTCATCGCGCGCGACAATGGTGGCGATGCCATCGACATGCCCGGCGACGATGTGGCCGCCGAGTTCATCGCCGATCTTGAGCGCGCGTTCGAGATTGAGCCGCGTGCCGGCGCGCCAGTGCTGCGCCGTGGTCAGCCGCAGCGTCTCGGCGGCGGTGTCGACCTCAAACCAGGTGCGGCCCTGCTCGACGCCGGAGCGCACCACGGTGAGGCACACGCCGTTGCAGGCAATCGACGCGCCGTCGGCGATGCCCGGCCGATCGTAGCGGCAGGCGATGCGCAGCCGATGCAACTGGCCTTGCGCGGTCGGCGTCAGGGCCGTGATCTCGCCGATGTCGGTGACGATGCCGGTGAACATGGGCCTTCTTTCAAGAACTCAACTCCAAGACGATCTCATCCTGAGGAGCACGCCCTTGCGCGCGTCTCGAAGGATGGCCAAAGGTCATCATGGTTCGAGACGGCGCCGAAGAAGCGCCTCCTCACCATGAGGACGAACTTCGTAGATGGTCAGGGTGTCTTTTTCCAGCGCCTCGGTAGCACGCGCCCGCCAGCGAGGCGACTGCGTGATTGCCGTGAGGGGTTGCGTCTCCAGCGCAGCTACCCCGTCATCGCCGATCCGCCCTGGTCCACGCAGCAGCCAGATTTCATCGACCAGCCTTGCCGTCAGGAAAGACGAAGCCACCCGCGCGCCGCCCTCGACCAGCAGGCGGGTGATGCCCTTGTCCGCCAGCGCATGCAGCACCTCCGGCAAGGCCAGACCGGGCGGCGCGCTGGTCATGGTGGCGACGCGCAACACCTGCGCCCCCGCTCCGCCGAGCTTGGCCGCCGCCTTTGCTTCAGCGAGTTCCGAAGTGACAACCCAGAGCGGCGTCGCCCGTGCCGAATGCACGAGGCGGCTGTCGCCCGGCAGCCGCAGCATGCGATCCAGCACCACCCGCACCGGCGAGCGTGCCTCTATGCCCGGCAGGCGGCAGGTCAGCAGCGGATCGTCCGCCAGCACGGTGCCGATGCCGACCAGAATGGCGTCGCATTGCGCGCGAAGCAGATGCACGCGCGCCTGCGCCGCCGCGCCGGTGATCGCGACCGGGCGATGCCCCGATGCGGCGATCTTGTCGTCGGCGGACACCGCGAGCTTGAGGATGACGTGAGGACGATGCGCGCGCACCCGCATGAAATGTCCGGCATGATCGTGCGCCGCTTCCTCGGCGCACACCCCGACCTCCACAGCGATCCCGGCCGCGCGCAGCCGCGCATGGCCCTGCCCGGCCACGTCGGGGTTCGGATCCTCGATGGCGGAGACGACGCGCGCGATGCCGGCGGCGATGATGGCGTCCGCACAGGGCGGCGTCTTGCCGTGATGCGAACACGGCTCCAGCGTCACATAAAGCGTCGCGCCGCGCGCCGCCGCACCGGCCCGCGCCAGCGCCTCCGGTTCGGCATGAGGCCGGCCGCCCGGTTGCGTCCAACCGCGTGCGACAATGACGCCGTCTTTCACAATCACCGCGCCGACGGCGGGATTGGGCCAGGTACGGCCTTGCCCGCGCCGGCCGAGCGCGAGCGCAAGTTGCATGTAGCGGTGATCAGACATCGGAAGAAGCGTGACCGCGCCCGGTCATTTCCGCACGGCCGCCGTGGCCGGATCGTCCTCGCTCGACAGTTCGCCAAGCACGGTCTCGAAATCCTTGGCCTCGCGGAAATTGCGATACACCGAGGCGAAGCGCACATAGGCGACGTCGTCGAGCTTGCGCAGATGCTCCATCACGATCTCGCCGATGGTCTCCGACGAAATCTCCGACTCGCCCCCGCCTTCCAGCTCGCGCACGATGGCCGACACCATCCGCTCGAGCTGTTCGGAATCCACCGGCCGCTTGCGCAGCGAGATCTGCAGCGAGCGCACCAGCTTGTCGCGGTCGAACGGCACGCGGCGGCCGCTGCGCTTGATCACGGTGAGTTCGCGCAGTTGCACGCGCTCGAAGGTGGTGAAGCGGAAATTGCACGCCATGCAGACGCGCCGCCGCCGGATCACGGCCGAGTCTTCGGTCGGCCGTGAATCCTTCACCTGGGTATCGAGACTGCCGCAGCTTGGACAACGCATGAGCGCACAGCCTTCCGGTTGGCCTTACGGATAGATCGGGAAACGATCGGTAAGTTCACGCACGCGCTGATGCACCGAAGCCTCGACGCCAGGCGCGGAGCCGTCCTGCGACTGCGCCACCGCATTCAGCACCTCGGCAATCAGCGCGGCGACCTGCTTGAATTCGGCAACGCCAAAGCCGCGCGTGGTCGCTGCCGGGGTGCCGAGACGCAGGCCGGAGGTGACGAACGGCTTCTCGGGGTCGAACGGAATGCCGTTCTTGTTGCAGGTGATGGCCGAGCGCACCAAGGCGCGCTCCGAGATGTTGCCCTTCAGCCCCTTCGGACGAAGGTCGACCAGCATCAGATGGTTGTCGGTACCGCCCGAGACGATCTCGAAGCCATGGCCGCGCAAGGCTTCTGCGAGGGCCTTGGCGTTCTCGACGATGTTCTTGGCGTAGACCTTGAAGTCCGGGCTGAGCGCCTCCTTGAAAGCCACCGCCTTGGCGGCGATCACATGCATCAGCGGGCCGCCCTGCAGACCCGGGAAAATCGCCGAGTTGATCTTCTTGGCGATCTCCTCGTCATTGGCGAGGATCAGGCCGCCGCGCGGACCACGCAGCGACTTGTGCGTGGTCGTGGTGGTGACGTGGGCATGCGGCACCGGCGAAGCATGCACGCCGCCGGCGACGAGGCCGGCGAAGTGCGCCATGTCGACCATGAAATAGGCGCCGACGCTGTCGGCGATCTCGCGGAAGCGCTTGAAGTCCCACGGACGCGAATAGGCGGAACCGCCGGCGATGATCAGCTTCGGCTTCACCTCCTGCGCCTGCTTCGCCACCGCATCCATGTCGATGAGCTGGTCTTCGCGGCGCACGGTGTAGTGCGAGGCATTGAACCACTTGCCGGACATGTTGACCGGCGAGCCGTGGGTGAGATGGCCGCCGGCTGCGAGGTCGAGACCCATGAAGGTGTCGCCCGGCTGCAGCAGCGCCAGGAACACCGCCTGGTTCATCTGGCTGCCGGAGTTCGGCTGCACGTTGGCGAAGTTCGCGCCGAACAGCTTCTTGGCCCGCTCGATCGCCAGCGTTTCGGCGACGTCGACCCATTCGCAGCCGCCGTAGTAACGCTTGCCCGGATAACCTTCCGCATATTTGTTGGTCATCACCGAGCCCTGCGCCTCGAGCACGGCGCGGCTGACGATGTTCTCCGACGCGATCAGTTCGATCTCATGGCGCTGGCGACCGAGCTCGCCCTTGATGGCCTCGGCGATTTCGGGATCGGCCTGCGTCAGCGACGCAGTGAAGAAGGTGTCCGGGGCGGACGTGGTCTTGGCGCTGGAAGAACTGGACGAGCTCATTGGATACATCTCCACCGCCGCGGCCTACCGATGGCGCGGGCGGTTACTGTGCTGGGCGGAAACGGCGCGAGCGGGATACCATATGTGGCACCGATGGCCAAGCTGAGGCGGCAGGACGTGATATTGGGTGTGCCAGCGCGAACCGCTGTCTTTTCAAGGCCCTGCCCCGTCTGCGGGCGGCCGAACGTCCCATCCTAGGAATAAAACCTTAGTTTAGAGACATGCTCAAAGATTGATCCCGAAACGGGTCAATATCGCTACCATCAAAAAATAGAGCAGGGCCGTCAGGGCGCAACTGACAGCTAGGCTGGGCCAAAACCCAACGCCAGCCCTAAGCATCGCGGGCATCGCCAGGAACATCGGCAGGGACGGTAAAACGTACCAAAACGTCATTTCGGCGTGGCTAGCTATCCGCTCTGCATCGCCGGTATCACGCCAAAGCCAGAGAATGCCAAGCAAGGATACCAAGGGCAGAGATACGATCAGCGCTCCAAACGCAGGACTGCGCTTCGCCACTTCCGACACGATTGCGACAATAAGGCCGGACAATCCGCACTTGATAAGGAAATAAATCATCGAACGACGTGTCCGTTGCTCAAGATTCCCTCTCAGCTTCGCGACGGCAGATGTCTCGTGTTTTGAAGCAGGATTCCGAAGCGATTCGAACGCAGAGCGGCGCCTACAACCGCGCCCAAAGTAGCACCATGTTCAGCACACAGCCCGCCAGCAGGGCGAGCATCAACGTAAGCTGGACACGGGTGCGGCTGGTGCGTGGAATCGCTTTCATCATGATCGAATGATGGAAAGAGTCGGGCAAGGAGTCCCGACCTTTATTTTTCGCTTGGACACCCCCGGATTCAGGACTCGTTTACGAGTTCGATTCTCTCTCCGAGGCCCCCGTCCCCGCCCCGGCGCAAGCTTGGGGTTGAGAAAGCCAGCGAGACATGGTGATTTGCCCCCCTTCGCAGGGAAAGGATCAGATGGTGTCCGCAGCCAAGAACAATGCCACGATGAAGCTTGTCATTCTGTCCGGCGCGGTGGTCGTCGCGCTGTTCGCCTACAAGGCGATGACCGGCGGCGCGCGGCAGGATGTTTTCGGCTTCTCGCCCGGCATGCCGCGCGCGGACGTCGACAAGATCGTCACCAAGCGGCAATGGACCTGCCAGACGCCGGATCAGAATTCGCTCGACTGCAAGACCGAAGCCGGTCAGGTGCGGCTCGCTTTCGCGGGCCAGCTCGAAGGCAAGCCGGTTTACGCTATCCATGCCTCGCTCAGCCGGCGCGATCTGTCGCCGGAAGAGATCGCCAAATCCGTTTCCAAGCAGTTCGGCCGCGAGCCGACCACCGGCGGGGCCGGCAATGGCGGGCACTATGTGTGGGATCTGCCCAACGGCAGCACGCTGAAGCTCGACGGCACCGAACTGCAAATGACCAACAAGGCTCTTGCCGACCGCAATGCTGGCGCCGCCACCGGATCGGCCCCCGCCGAGCCCGCGAAATAATTCCGCGTCGACGCAGCAAACATTAACTCCCGCATGCGTCCGCGTAAGTTCATTCGGCTCTGCCATCTAATGCCCGGCGAAATAAAAGGCACCGAAGACGACCAAAACGGCCGCGCCAATACCTATGACCCCTTCTGCTGAAACACTAAGCCCGAAAACTTGACTTCAAATTGGGGATTTCGCGCATGACACAGTTCTCCATTTGAAAAACATGAAGAACGAATCAAGGGCAGAGATTTAGTGAGCGATTTGCCGTACCATGGCAAGATAAAAGGGGCTGTATGCCCACACTCTTCCCCCTGTCCCTCGTACACAGCGATTATTTGCTTCGTACGAGGTTTGGTACGCGCCATCATCGCACCTGCATCTTAAACCAGTTTCTGAACTGGAATTTATGCTCGCCCTTAACGCCCCCTCAGACAAACGCAAAAAAACGCGCCGCACCCGCAAGGGCACGGCGCGCTCGGGAAGTGTTCACTGGGCAACGGTGGACCGCCGGTCTTGCGCCGGCTTGGCCCGAAATTTTGTGCCCGCGCCGCAATAGCGCGGACGGTCGCATCGCTCAGAGGCGATAGAGGATCTGGTCGGTCCAGAAACGCTCGAGGCGATGCAGCGACTTGTTGAGGGTCGCGAACTCCTCGTTCGAGATGCCGCCGACCTGCTCCACCGTCTTGACGTGCTTCTGATACAGCGCGTCGACGATGTGGCGGATCTCCTGGCCCTGCGCGGTCAGGCGGATGCGGACCGAGCGACGATCAACGCGCGAACGCTGATGATCGAGGAAGCCCATCTCGACGAGCTTCTTCAGATTGTAGGAGACGTTGGAGCCGAGATAGTAGCCGCGCGTGCGCAGTTCGCCCGCGGTCAGCTCCTTGTCGCCGATGTTGTAGAGCAGCAGCGCCTGCACCGAATTGATGTCGGCGCGGCCACGGCGATCGAACTCGTCCTTGATGACGTCGAGCAGACGACGATGCAGCCGCTCAACGAGGGTCAAGGCTTCGAGATAGAGCGGCTGAACCGGCGCAGCAATGTTCTCGGTGGCGGGCTCAACCGCCTTCATTGCGGATTTCATCATGACACTTCCCTGTTGTCGTTTTTACGACTTATTCGACGAAACTTTTGCTTCGCCTGATGACCGCAACGTAAGGGACGTGATTGAAGATGAGCTTAAACAACAGCATAAAGAGATGGTTTATTTGAATCAGTAAACGATTGATTTAGCCTGTGTTTTCAGGGGCTTTCGTTACTTCTGATTCACGACGATGCGCCGCTGTTCACGCTTCGTCACGCGATCTGTCGCATTCCAGAACAAAGACCGCTCAAATTTGAAAGATTTCGTTGAGGATCATGGCGCGCTATGGCGGCCGCTCGCGCGCGGCCATCCACGCCAATGCGAGATAGGCAACCAGCATGATCAGCGCGAACGCCACCACCATGATGTTGCCGCCATAGATCGCCGGAAACATCAGTTCGATCACCGCCATCGACACCACGGTGGTGAGCCACACCACCGCGCCCCACGGCGTGGCGAGCCACAGCCCGACCGCGGCGACGAGTTCGATCACCGCGAAATACACCGTCGCCGATTGCCACTGCGTGGTCTGCACCTCGAACGCGGTGTCCTCGTTGCCGACGAAGCCGGTGATCCGCGCCCAGTTGAAAAGTCCGAGCAGCATCGAGATCACGGCCATCGCGCGCAGGAACAGCACGAGCCGCGCGGTCCACACATTCTCGCCGGTCTCGGTGTCGCGCGGCAGCGCCGGACCGCCGATCGCCGGATCGCGCGGCTCCACGCCGTGGTCGACTGTGCGGCCTATGCGTATTTTCATTGTCCTGCCGGATTCGTCCCTGTTCGCCGCGGAGTCTTGGTCGTTTGACCGTGCAAAATCAATCACGATCTATGAAAAACCGCGCGGTGACGCGCGCCGGCGGGAATGCTACATTACGATGGAGCCGGCAGACCTGCCGGTGAGCAATCTAGTTCCTCATGGTGAGGAGGCGCGAAGCGACGTCTCGAACCATGAGGCCACCCATCGGCCTCACCCTTCGAGACGCATCGCTTGCAGCGATGCTCCTCAGGATGAGGATCAAGTTTCGGGATGAAGCAATGGCGATCAAATTCGGGCGGCCGATCGAAATGCGTGATGGCCCCGGCACCGCAGCCCCGGATCGCAGCTCCGCCTCCCCTGCGCTCGATCTGCCGATCCGGATGCGCCGCAACCGCAAATCCGAATGGGCGCGGCGCCTGGTGCGCGAACACACGCTGACCACCGACGACCTGATCTGGCCGCTGTTCGTCGCCGACGGCGACAACACCCGCGTGCCGGTCGCCTCGATGCCCGGCGTCGAGCGCATCAGCGTCGATCAATGCGTGCGCGACGCCGAGCGCGCGATAAAGCTCGACATCCCGTGCATCGCGCTGTTCCCCTACACCGACGCCGCGCTGCGCGACGAAATCGGCAGCGAGGCGCTTAACACCAATAATCTGGTGTGCCGCTCGGTGCGCGCGATCAAGCGCGAGTTCCCGGAACTCGGCGTGCTCTGCGACGTCGCGCTCGATCCTTTCACCAGCCACGGCCATGACGGCCTCTTGCGCGACGGCGTCATCCTCAACGACGAGACGGTCGCAAGGCTGGTGCAGCAGGCGCTGGTGCAGGCGGAGGCCGGCTGCGATGTCATCGCGCCTTCCGACATGATGGATGGCCGGGTCGGCGCGATCCGCGATGCGCTCGACCGCGCCGGATTCATCGATGTGCAGATCATGGCCTATGCCGCCAAATACGCCTCGGCGTTCTACGGCCCGTTCCGCGACGCGATCGGCTCGGCGAAGGCGCTGCAAGGCGACAAGCGCACCTACCAGATGGACCCTGCCAACTCCAACGAGGCGCTCCGCGAGGTCGAGCTCGACATCGCCGAGGGCGCCGACATGGTGATGGTGAAGCCGGGCCTGCCTTATCTCGACATCGTGCGGCGGGTGAAGGACACCTTCGCGGTGCCGACCTTCGCCTATCAGGTGTCGGGCGAATACGCGATGATCGCGGCCGCGGCCAATGCCGGCTGGATTGACGGCGAACGGGCGATGATGGAGAGCCTGCTGGCGTTCAAGCGCGCGGGCGCCGACGGCGTGCTGACCTATTTCGCCCCGCAGGCGGCGGAGAAACTGAAGGCGGGACGCTGCTAGATTTTCGTCTCAAGACGCATCGCAGCCGCTCGATGCGCCCCCTCTCCCATAGGGATAGAGGGTTGGGGTGAGGGGTTACAGTGCCCAACGATAAATCCGATCCTCCTCACCCGCCTTGCTTCGCAAGGCGACCTCTCCCCGGCGGGGAGAGGTGAAGAAGGCGGGACGCGGCTGATCTTCGTTCATCGAGGCACATCACTCCCACGCCGTCATGGCCGGATTTATTCCGGCCATCCATGCCTTTCGTCGCCCCGGCCTACGCCGGGACGACCAGCGAGATGCGCGGAGGTGCACCGCCCCAGCACCACCCCGCGGCATCATTTCTTTTTGTTCATGTCCGGCGGCCATCTTGCACCGCCAAAATCGTATCGCCATGTCCCCGGGATGCGCCCCGTTGGGGCGCGCTGGAGGAGTACGATGTCCGACACCCGAAACAATGGCGGCGCGGCCTGGCGCAACGATCCTTATTCAGGCTCGGCGCAGGCCTATGACGCGAGTTACGACGACGCGCTCTATCGCGGCGTGCTGACCAAGCGTTTCATCGCCTTCCTGATCGACCTCGTGGTGCTGTCGGTGCCGATCATCATCGCCACCATTTTCATCGCGCTGTTCGGCGTGGTCACGCTCGGCCTCGGCTGGGTGCTGTTCTGGCTGATCTCACCGCTCTCGGTGCTGTGGGCGCTGATCTATTACGGCTCCTCGCTCGGCGGCCGCCATGCCGCCACCGTGGGCATGCGCACCATGGACGTCCACATGCGCACCCGCACCGGCGAGGCGCCCTATTTCCTGCTCGGCGTGGTTCATGCGGTGCTGTACTGGGTCTCGGTATCGCTGCTGACACCGTTCGTTGTGATTGTCGGCTTCTTCAACCGCCGCAGCCAGCTGCTGCACGACCTGCTGCTGGGAACCACGATCGTCAATTCGTCGGCCACCATGCCGGCGGTGCGGCCGCTCTAGATCCCCGGCGCAATCCTGTCGCGGCCGGCCCCGGTTGACGGTTCACGGCCGCGGCGCGATGCTATGGGGGCCGAATCCTGCGCAGCAGCGGCAGGGTGCGGTCCGGGCGGGATGATTTCAGAGCACCGGCCATCACGGTCCGGGTTCTTTTCGGAGGCTGACGGCGATACGTGACACAGCACTCGCGCAATACTCCGCAGTTCTATCTCACCGCGCCGTCGCCCTGTCCCTATCTCGAGGGCCGGCAGGAACGTAAAGTCTTCACCCATCTCGTGGGCGAGAAGGCGGGCGAGCTCAACGACCTCCTCACCCATGGCGGCTTCCGCCGCAGCCAGTCGATTGCCTATCGCCCGGCCTGCGACCAGTGCCGGGCCTGCGTTTCGGTGCGGGTGATCGCGGGTGAATTCCGTCCCTCGCGCAATCTCCGCAAGGTGCTGGCGCGCAATGCTGACATTGTCGGCGAGATGCGCAGCGCGGTGCCGACCTCTGAGCAGTATTCGATCTTCCGCGCCTATCTCGACGCCCGGCATCATGATGGCGGCATGGCCGACATGACCGTGCTCGACTACGCCATGATGGTCGAGGACAGCCACGTCACGACGCGGGTGGTCGAGTATCGCCGCCGCAAGACGGGGAACGGGCCCATCGACAAAGGTGACCTCATCGCGGTGGCGCTGACCGACATGCTCAGTGACGGGCTGTCGATGGTCTATTCCTTCTTCGAGCCGACCGAGGACGACCGCTCGCTCGGCACCTTCATGATCCTCGACCACATCACCCGGGCGCGGCGGCTCGGGCTGCCTTACGTCTATCTCGGTTACTGGATCGAAGGCTCGGCCAAGATGGACTATAAGGCGCGCTACCGTCCGCAGCAGCGCCTTGCCCCCAGCGGCTGGCTGCGCGTCGATGCCGCCGGCACCATGGCGCCGGAGCCGCAGGACTAGGCTTTTTCCGGTTTTCCTTTTCACTTCCAGCTTTGTCCTCATCCTGAGGAGCGGCCATCGCCCGCGTCTCGAAGAATGAGGTCTCACGTGTCCCGGGCGCGATGCAGCGTTCACGCTGCGTCGCAGAACCGGGGCCATTCCACATGCGGATTCTGGAACGGCCCCGGATCAGCGGAGCGACATTTCATGTCGCACCGCGTCCGGGCACAACTCAACAGCACGCTCCTCGCCCCATGAAGATCGGCTGGTCACCCCGTTACGAAATCGATCACCAGCTTCACGTTCAGCGCGATCACGATCGCGGCGGTGACAGCGGCTGCGGCGGTGAGCCAGCGCGGCGCGGTGAAGACGCCCATCTTCTTGCGGCTCGCGGTGAACATCACCAGCGGCACTATGGCGAACGGCAGTTGCAGGCTGAGCACCACCTGACTGAGGATCAGGAGCTCGGCGGTGCCCTTCTCGCCGTACCAGATCGTCACCAGCGCCGCCGGGACGATGGCGATGGCGCGGGTCATCAGCCGGCGCAGCCACGGCGCGACGCGGATGTTGATGAAGCCTTCCATCACGATCTGGCCCGACAGCGTCGCGGTCACCGTCGAGTTCAGGCCGCAGCACAGCAGCGCGATGCCGAACAGGGTCGGCGCCAGAGTTCGAGCCCAGCATCGGCGAAAGCAGCGTGTGCGCCTTTTCGAGTTCGGCGATGTCGGTCTTGCCGGCGGAATGGAACGTCGCCGCCGCGAGAATGAGGATCGAGGCGTTGATGGTCAGTGCGAGGCAAAGCGCGATGGTGGAGTCGATGGTAGCGAACTTGATCGCCTCGCGCCTTTCCGGCTCGGTGTGACCATAGCCGCGGGTCTGCACCAGACCGGAATGCAGATAGAGATTATGCGGCATCACCGTCGCGCCGAGGATGCCGAGCGCGAGGTAGAGCATTTCCGGATTGCCGACGATCTGGGTGGTTGGCGCGAAGCCACGGATCACCGCGCCCCAGTCGGGGTCCGCCATGCCGATCTGCAGCGCAAAGCACGCCGCAATGACACCGAGCAGCGCCACCACGAACGCCTCGATCCAGCGGAAGCCGAGCGCCTGCAGGCCGAGAATGAGAAACACGTCGAGCGCGGTGATCAGCACGCCGATCTCGAGCGGAATGCCGAACAGCAGGTTGAGTCCGATCGCAGTGCCGATGATCTCGGCAAGGTCGGTGGCGCTGATGGCAATTTCCGCGAGCAGCCAGAGCGGCCAGGACGCCCATTTCGGAAATGCGTCGCGGCAGGCCTGCGCCAGATCCCGCCCCGCGCCGATGCCGAGCCGGGCACACAGCGCCTGCAGGATGATGGCCATGATGTTGGAGATCAGCGCCACCGCAAGCAGCGCGTAGCCGAACTTCGAGCCGCCGGCGAGCGAGGTCGCCCAGTTGCCGGGGTCCATGTAGCCGACGGCGACGAGATAGCCCGGTCCCAGGAAGGCAGTCAGCTTGCGCCAGAACGAGGCGTTCTTGGCCACCCGGATCGTGCCGAACATATCGGACAGCGACGGCTCGCCCCGCGGCGTGCGCCAGCCCCCCGTACCTTGTGCCGCCGCTTGCAGGTCGTGCTCGCGGATATCTGGCCGGAGCTTGTGATTCGAAATGTCATCCATACCGTAACTATGGCAACGTTTCACGCCAGTTGCAAGTGACTTGCAATAGCGAAAATATCAAGCACCGGGGCTGTGCGGAGCGCCAGCAGTACGCTGGAGTCGGTCCCAATGCCTCGCCCGTCACCGTCGCGACTAGTCCCGCTTCTCGGAATCGCCCGGCTGCGCCGGTGCGATCGGCGTGAACTGGCAGCGGTCGGGCTTGAGATCGACCAGCGGCGTGCCGTCGAGACAATCGAGTCCCTGTACGCTGACGATATTGCCCTCCACCGCGATCAGCTTCGCCACCGAAGTGCCGAGCGGATTGGGCCGCACCGGCGAGCGCAGAGAAAAGGTGCCGTGCAGGTTCTTGTCGCTGGCCGGGCTTTGCAGCACGAGGTCGCGCCGCGACTGATGCAGCCAATAGATCACCTCGACCTGGCTGAATTTCTCGAGGCCCTTCAGCGCCGCCACCCACGGTTCGAAAATCTCGATCCGGCACACCGGGCCGTCATGCCCGCCCTGACGCGGCGTCATCATGCGATCGGTCCAAGGCGTGTGAATGCGGCCGATGAAAGTCAGCCCCGCATCGGTCGGCGGCGGCGGCGTGACGGCGACCTCGCCTTCGCGGATTTCATTACGACGGACCATTCGACTTCACCCCGCATGAAATGACCGCGGGACTCTAGCGCCCTCGCCGCACACGGCAAGACGCGCTTGCGTGCGTGCAATCAGGGATCGCGCGCACGTTCCGGATTGTCATGGATCAAAGGTTCGGAAGGCGTAGCGCCTTCCGTCAGCCGATCGTCTTGCCGAACTTGTTCGACTTCGGAAAACCCTTCGGCGGCAGGCGGCCGGCATCGCCGCGATTGCCGCGCCAGTCGGCCAGTTCCTTCCAGGTCGCCGAAAACTCGCGGCCGGCGGAATCCTTCCAGGTCAGGCCATCCTTGGCGACGAAGGTGGTGATGTCGGACAGGCCACCATCCTTGTAACGCTGCAACCGCACGCCGCGGCCGCGCGCCATTTCCGGCACCTGATCGAGCGGGAAGATCACCATCTTGCGGTTCTCGCCGATCACCGCGACGGTATCGCCCACGACCTGCGCCAGCGCCGCAGCCTCGTTCGGCATCGCGACGTTGATGATCTGCTTGCCCTTGCGGGTGTTGCCGACGCAATCGTCCTCGTTGACTACGAAACCCTGCCCGTCATGGCTGGCGATCAGGAATTTGCGGCCACCGGTGTAGACGAACATCGCGACGATGTTGGCGTCGCCTTCCATGTCGATGAAGCTGCGGATCGGATCGCCATGACCGCGACCGCCCGGCAGCTTCTGCGCATCGAGCGTGTAGAATCGGCCATGGGTGCCGAGCAGCAGCAGCTTCGAGGTGGTTTCGGCAAAGAACGAAATGCCCAGACGGTCGTCGGTCTTGAATGTGAGATTCGACAGATCCTCGACATGGCCCTTGAGCGTGCGCACCCAGCCCTTGTCGGAGATAACGACCGTGATCGGCTCGCGTTCGACCAGCGCCTCCTCGATGGCGGCGAGATCGTGCTCGGGCGCGTCGGCAAACTGGGTACGGCGCTTGCCGAGCGGCGTCTTGGGCCCGAAGATGTCGCGCACCTTCTTGACCTGCTCGCCGACCTTCTTCCACTGCTCGACCTCGGAGGCGAGCACCGCGTTGATGCCCTTGAGCTCAGTGCGCAGATTCTTGTCCTCGCGCCTGATCTCCATTTCCTCAAGCTTGCGCAAGCTGCGCAGACGCATGTTGAGGATGGCGTCGGCCTGAACCTCGGTGAGCTTGAACGTCCTGATCAGCACCGGCTTCGGTTCGTCCTCGGTGCGGATGATCTTGATCACCTTGTCGAGGTTCAGATAGGCGATCAGATAGCCGCCAAGCACTTCGAGGCGGTTCTCGATCTGGGCCTTGCGATAGTTGGAGCGGCGCAGCAGCACGTCGCGCAGATGGTCGAGCCATTCGCGCAGGACTTCGGCGAGGCCGAGCACCTTCGGGATGCGGCCCTTCACCAGCACGTTGAGATTGAGCGAAATGCGGCTTTCAAGCTCGGTCTGCTTGAACAGCGTTTCCATCAGCACTTCGGGATCGACGTTGCGCGTCTTCGGCTCGATGACGATGCGCACGTCCTCGGCCGAACTCGTCGCGGATGTCGCCGACCAGCAGCAGTTTCTTCTCGTTGAGCAGTTCGGCGATGCGCTCGATCAGCCGCGACTTCTGCACCAGCCACGGAATCTCGGTGACCACGATGTTCCAAGTGTTGCGCGCGCCATCTTCCTTGTGCCACTTGGCGCGCACGCGGAACGAGCCGCGGCCGGTGGTGTAGGCTTCCGCGATGAACTCGTGGGAATCGACCACGATGCCGCCGGTCGGAAAATCCGGTCCCTTGACGTAGCGCAGCAGCCCTTGCGTCCGCGCGCCCGGCTTGTCGATCAGATGCAGCGCGGCGTCGCACAGTTCGGCGGCGTTGTGCGGCGGGATCGAAGTCGCCATGCCGACCGCGATGCCCTGCGCGCCGTTGGCGAGCAGATTGGGGAAGATGCCCGGCAGCACCGCCGGCTCTTTCGACTGGCCGTCATAATTGGCGCGAAACTCGACCGCGTCCTCGTCGATGCCTTCGAGCAGCAGGCGCGCGACCTCGGTCATGCGCGCTTCGGTATAGCGGTAGGCGGCGGGGTTATCGCCGTCGATGTTGCCGAAATTGCCCTGCCCGTCGACCAGCGGATAGCGCGAGGAGAAGTCCTGCGCGAGGCGCACCAGGGCGTCGTAGATCGACTGGTCGCCATGCGGATGGAACGAGCCCATCACGTCGCCGACGATCTTGGCGGACTTCTTGAACGGCGTGCCGGGGTCGAGCCGCAGCAGCCGCATGCCGTAGAGGATGCGGCGGTGGACCGGCTTGAGGCCGTCGCGGGCGTCGGGCAGCGCCCGGTGCATGATGGTCGAGAGCGCGTAAGCGAGATACCGTTCTTCGAGCGCGTCACGCAACGCGACGTCCTGAACCTCGATCGGCTCGGGGGGAATCAGTCGTTTACCCATGGGGAGCAGTTAGCCCCTGCCGCCCGGATGAACAAGAATGAATCCGGCCTCCCAGAAGGGCGGAATAGCCAATCGGTAACTCTTCCGCCATAATTCAGCGTATTGAATGCTTGCAGGGGCCGGGTCGTCTCCCTTTTTTCGGGACGTCGCCCTTGTCTCCAAAGCGCCTGCCGGCACCCGGCCGGAAGGGCTGGCGAAGGCCCTTTAAGGAGGAATTTTATATGCGTCGTTTCATTTTTGCGGCATTGACCGCCGTGGCTGTTGCCGGTGCCGGGTCGCTTGTCAGCGCCCCCGCCGAAGCGATGACCCTGCCCGGACTTACCGGCGCCCCCACATCGCAGACCGAGCCCGTGGCTCTGGTGTGCCGCCGCGTCTGGAACGGGTTTGCCTGGGTTCGCAGCTGCTACCGGACCGGACCGCGCTATTACGGCCCCCGCCCCTATTACGGTGCCCGCCCTTACGGCTACGGTCCGCGCGTCTATCGCCGCGGTTACTACCGCTACTGATCCCAGATTTTCGATGACAGTCTCAAGCGGGCCGGTTCTCCGGCCCGTTTTCGTTTATGTGGTCTGGTTTATTCGGCGGCCTGCCGCGCCCGCGGCCGCGTCACCGCCGCGATGAAGCCCTCGCGCGCATCGGAATGTTTCTGACCGCGCGGCTCCAGCACATTGCGCATCAGGAACAGGCCGGTGAGACGGAAGCCATCGAGAATGTCCTGCTCGGTCCAGCCGCCATCGCCCTCTTCAGCCAGAAACGACGGCAGCCGCAGCAGGCGCTCGCGCCACGGCTCGCCGGCGCTGCGGGAGACCGCGCAGCCGGATTTCGGCGAAACGTAAATCAGCTCGTCGGTCGCGCCGGTGGCGACGCAGGCCGACAGATCGAGGCCGAAACCGAGCTCGGTCAGCATCGCAAACTCAAACCGGACCAGATGCGCCCCGGCCGTTCCCGGATCGTCGAAATCGTTCAGGATCGCGTCCATCAGGTCGTAAATGTCGTCATGCGGGGCGCGTTCCGGCAACAGCCGCGCCAGCGACGCAAGATGGGTGACGCCATAGGCTGCGAAGGACGAGCCGAACACCGAGGCGGCGCGCAGCCGCACGCCTTCCAGTTGATAATAGCCGAGATGCTCGTCAAGCCGCGCCCGCCACACCGCGCTGACGGTATTGCCCGGTTGCAGCAGCGGACGCATCCGCGTGCCGGCGCCACCGCGCACGAGACCGAGATGGCGGCCATGGCCGCGCGTCATCAGTTCGACAATGGCGCTGCTCTCGCCATGCCGCCGGACGCCCAGAATGATGCCCTCGTCGGTCCACTCCATGAGTTCGAACCTTACACGATCCGGCTACGCCTTGCCGGGGTTCCTGTCATTGCCGACAGGACGTTCCCGGGATTTCAGGCATCGAACCAGTCGCGCGCATCGCCGGTGAAGGAATAATACAGCCCCACCGCAGTGAGCGCCGACGACACCGCATCCACCACGCTGTCGGTCCCCCAGCCCTCGACGCCAACCACCGCCGCCAATGAGACCACCGACAGCACGAGTGCGCCGAGCAGCACCCAGCGCGCCCAGTTCTTGTGCCGCCGCGCGGCAAGCCGGACCATGTTGACGAACAGCAGGATCAGGCCGGCGCTGACGAGATTGGTGGTCATCACCGAGGACTCGGTGAGATTTGCAGGCACCTCGCGGAACGGAAACGACAGCGCATCCAGCATCAGCGACAGATAGAGCAGCACTTCGAAGCGCTGGACGTTCTCCGGGACCGTGGTCTCGTCGCCGGTCATTCTGTCGGAAACTCCAACCCCATCTCGCGATAACGCTCGGGGTCGTCGCCCCAATTGTCGCGCACCTTGACGAACAGGAACAGATGCACCGGCGCGCCGACGATCTCGGCGATCTCCTTGCGAGCGTCGGCGCCGATCGCCTTGATGGTTGCGCCGCCCTTGCCGAGCACGATCTTGCGCTGGCTGTCGCGCTCGACATAGATCGTCTGCTCGATGCGCACCGACTTGTCCTTGCGCTCGGTCCACTTCTCGGTCTCGACCGTGGACTGGTACGGCAGCTCCTGGTGCAGGTAACGATAGATCTTCTCGCGGGTCATTTCCGCCGCCAGATGCCGCAGCGGCGCATCCGACATCTGATCCTCGGGATAATGGAACGGCCCTTCCGGCACTGCGGCCGCCAGCGCGCGGCGCAGATCATCGACGCCATCGCCCGATAGTGCCGAGATCATGAAGGTCTGTTCAAAGGCAAGCCGCTCATTGGCCCGCTGCGCCAGCGTCAGCAGCTTCTCGCGCGGCACCACGTCGATCTTGTTGATGACCAGGAGCTTCGGATGCTTGACGCCTTCAAGCTTGGTCAGAATGGCGTCGGCCTCCTCGTCGATCCCGGCGCGCGCATCGAGCAGCACGCAGACGAGATCGGCGTCATGTGCGCCGCTCCAGGCTGTGGAGACCATGGCGCGGTCGAGCCGCCGCTTCGGCGCGAAGATGCCGGGCGTGTCGACCAGCACGATCTGGGCGTTGTCCTCGACCACGATGCCGCGGATCAATGCGCGCGTGGTCTGCACCTTGCGCGAGACGATGGTGACCTTGGAGCCGACCAGCGCGTTCACCAGCGTCGACTTGCCGACATTGGGCGCACCGATCAGTGCAACGAATCCGCAGCGGGTGGCGGGCTGATCGCCGGCAGTTGAATCAGGCATCTTTGCCACTGGATACGCCTTCGCGGTTGAGCAGCGCCATCGCCGCGGCCTTTTCGGCAGCGCGCTTGCTGCCGCCGATGCCTTCCGCCGGCGCAAGGCCCGGCAGTTCGACGGCGACGCGGAAGCGCGGATCGTGATGCGGGCCGGTGCGCTCCATCTCACGATAGATCGGGGTCGGCAGGCCATGGCCCTGCGCCCACTCCTGCAGGATGGTCTTGGGATCGCGCAGCGGCCGCACCGGCTTGCGCATCCGCTCGGTCCAATTGGCTTCGACGAACTTCACCGCCGCCGGATAACCGCCATCGAGGAAAATCGCGCCGATCACCGCTTCGCAGATGTCGCCGACCACCGAATTGCGCAGCCGCGCGCTCGCGCCCGGCCCCACGGTGCCGAGCTTGATGCCTTCGTGCAGGCCGAGCGATTTCGCCACATCGGCGCAGGCTTCCTTGCGCACCAGATCGGCGAGACGTTTCGACATCTCGCCCTCGTCCGCCTTGGGAAAGGCGCGGTAGAGCATGTCGGAGACGATCAGGCCGAGCACATGGTCGCCGAGAAATTCGAGACGCTGGTAGCTCTCGTTGCGATTGCGCGAAGGCTTCAGCGCCGAGACGTGCGTGAGCGAGGTCGCCAGCAGCGAAGGATCGGTGAAGGTATAGCCGATGCGCTGCTCGATGGCCTTGGCGATCGCCTTGGCGCTTGGCTTGCGCACCGCCGGCTTCTTCGGCTTCGGCGCGTCGGCAGACGGCTCGTCGCCCCTGCCCGGCGCCGCCGAAGCAGCGCCAGCCGCCGTCACCTCGGCCGTTTCCGGCTCAGCCGGTCGCGCTTCCGGCGAGGTCGCGTCGGAAGTCGTGTTCACCGGAGAATCCGCGATCGTACCCTCGTCGATCATCGCACGATGGAAAAAATTCGATTCCAGCGCACCGAAACCGGCCAGCGCCAGAATTGCCACGCCTGCTCGCCTTCAGCCACGGAGAAGAAGATCATCTGCGCGCGGCCGATCAGATTTTCCTCCGGCACATAACCGACCGCCGACAAGACGCGGCTGTCGGTCGAGTTGTCGCGATTGTCGCCCATCATGAAGAAATGACCGGACGGCACGGTGTAGACACTGGTGTTATCGTAGAAGCCATTGTCGACGCAATCGAGCGTCTTGTAGGTGACGCCGTTGGGCAGCGTCTCCTGCCACTGCTTGACGCGCGCGGTCGCATCCGAGCCGCAGGGATCCTCGCCGACGAAATCCTGCAGGCGCTCGCGCTTCACCGGCTTGTCGTTGATGTAGAGCAGCCCCTCTTTCATCTGGATCTTGTCGCCGGGCAGGCCGATCACACGCTTGATGTAATCGGTGCTGTCATCCTTGGGCAGGCGGAACACCACGACATCGCCGCGCGACGGCTCCGAGCCGAAGATGCGGCCGGAAAAGATCGGCGGCGACAGCGGGATCGAGTAATGGCTGTAGCCGTAGGAATATTTGGAAACGAAGAGGTAATCGCCGACCAGCAGCGTCGCCTTCATCGAACCGGACGGAATGTTGAAGGGCTGGAACAGGAAGGTGCGGATCACCAGTGCAATGACCAGCGCGTGGATGATGACGCGGACGGTCTCGCCAACGCCGCCTTCGGATTTGGTTCCGGATGTCACGCTCATTGCTACCTGATGTCCTGTGGGCGCGGGGGCCCCAAATCACTGGCGCGGGTTTTAGACGTTTGTGACGGGCGGCGCAATCAAGCGTCGCCTGATAAACCCACAATTATTTGATAGATAAGGCGAATTTCTTTCGCTGGCGGGAAACTGCCAGATTCGGGGATCAAGCGGAACCGCCTAACGCGGGCCTGCCGCCACCGCCGAAATGATGACGAAAGCCTGCGCCAGCGGCCAATCGTCGGTGATGGTGAGGTCGATCCGGGCCTCATGGCCGGGGGGAAGCAGCGATTCGAGCCGGGCCAGCGCCCCGCCGGTCAGCTTCATGGTCGGCCGGCCACCCGGCAGGTTGACCACCCCCATGTCGCGCCACCACACCCCCTGGTGCATGCCGGTACCGAGCGCCTTGGAGCACGCCTCCTTGGCCGCAAAGCGTTTGGCGTAGGTCGCAACCAGCGAACGTGGCGCCTTGGCACGCCGCTCGGCCTTGGCGCGTTCGACATCGGTGAAAATGCGGGAGAGAAACCGCTCGCCGTGGCGCTCGATCACTTTCTCGACCCGGCGAATGTCGATCAGGTCCGAGCCGATGCCGATGATCATGCGGAAGGCCCGATCCGGGCGCGGCCGCGATCCATCGCGGCCCGCATGGTCCGCACCGACTGTTCAAGGCCGACAAAGATCGCCTCGCCCATCATGAAGTGGCCGATGTTGAGTTCGACGATCTGCGGCAGCGCCGCGATGGTCTCGGCGGTGGCGTAGTCGAGACCGTGGCCGGCATGGACCTCGAGGCCGAGCGATTGCGCGAGCGCGGCGCCGGTGACGATGCGCTGCCATTCCTCCTCGGCCTGCTTGGTCCGGTTCTCGATCACGGCATCGCACCACGCGCCGACATGAATCTCGATCACCGGCGCTTTCAGCCGCGCGGCGGTCTCGATCTGCTTCGGATCGGCGGCGATGAACAACGAAACGCGGATGCCGGCATCATTCAGCCGCGCCACGAACGGCGCCAGCGCAACCTGCTGGCCGACCACGTCGAGGCCGCCCTCGGTCGTCACTTCGGTGCGCCGCTCGGGCACCACGCAGACCGCGTGCGGTCTGGTGGCGAGCGCGATGCCGAGCATCTCGGCGGTCGCCGCCATCTCGAAATTCAGCGGCTTGGCGATCTCGGGACGCGACAGCTCCCGCTTCAGTCGCGCCATGTCCTCGTCGCGGATATGGCGGCGATCCTCGCGCAGATGCGCGGTGATGCCGTCCGCCCCCGCCTCGATCGCCAGCAAGGCGGCGCGCACCGGGTCCGGAACGAAACCGCCACGCGCATTCCGCAGCGTGGCGACATGATCGACGTTGACCCCGAGGCGCAAGGCAGCAGCAGACATGAAGAACCTACAAATGAAAAAAACGGATCAGCCGTTGACGCGCTCGACGCTGGCGACAACGTCCTTGGCACGCAATTGCGCGATGATACCGTTGAGATGCTTGAGATCATAGACCTCAAGATCGATGGTGAGCTCCGTGAAATCCGGTGAGCGGCGGCTCATGTTGATGTTGTCGATGTTGCCGTCATGCTCGGCGATCACGCCGGCGACCTGCGCGAGACTGCCCGGCTCGTTGACGTTCTGCACCAGCAGCCGCGCCGGAAAACGCTGCAGCGGCGCCGCCTCGTCGATGTCCCAGCGTACGTCCACCCAACGCTCGGGCTCTTCCTCGAAATCCTTCAGCGCCGGCGCCTGGATCGGATAGATGGTGATGCCCTCGCCCTTGGTGACGATGCCGACAATGCGGTCGCCCGGCACCGCGCCGCCATTGGGCGCGAACTTCACCGGCAGATCGGCATTGAGGCCGCGGATCGGAATCGCGGAAGCGGCCCGCACCGGATCGAGCGGCTTCGGCTTGGTCGCCGTTGCCTTGAGGCCGGACTGCCGCGCTTCTTCCTTGTAGTCGGGATACATCGCACGCGCGACGTCGGACGCCTTGATCTCGCCGCGCCCCACCGCCGCCATCACCTCATCGATCGTGGCGCGGGCCAGACGCGGCAGCGCGCCCTTGAGCTTGTCGTCGGCGTAGACGATCTTGGCGCGCATAAACAGGCGCTCGACAATGCGCCGGCCGAGCCCCGCATACTGGTCGCGCACCGCCGCGCGGGTGGCGCGCCGGATCGCTGCTTTCGCCTTGCCGGTGACGGCGAGCGACTCCCATGCCGACGGCGGCGCCGATTGCGCCTCCGAGGTCAGCACCTGAACCTCATCGCCGTTCTGCAGTTCGGTCGAAAGCGGCGAGAACTTGCCGTTGATCTTGCAGCCCACCGCGCTATTGCCGACATCGGTGTGGACCGCATAGGCGAAGTCGATGACATTGGCGTCGCGCGGCAGCGCGATCAGCTTGCCTTTCGGGGTGAAGCAGAACACCTGATCGTGGAACAGCTCCATCTTGGTGTGTTCGAGGAACTCTTCCGGGTTGGCGCTCTCGGACAACACGTCGATGGTGTGTCGCAGCCAGGCAAAGGCGTTGGATTCCCGCTTCAGGAGTTCGGTCGGCGAGCCGACGCCATCCTTGTAGAAGGCGTGCGCGGCAATGCCGTACTCGTTGATCTGGTCCATCTCCTCGGTGCGGATCTGCAGTTCGACGCGCTGGTTGCCGGGACCGATCACCGTGGTGTGGATCGAGCGGTAGTCGTTCTGCTTCGGCGTCGAGATGTAGTCCTTGAAACGGCCGGGCACGACCGGCCAGTTGGTATGGACGATGCCAAGCGCGCGGTAGCACGCCTCGACCGACTGCATGATGACGCGAAACCCGTAGATGTCGGACAGCTGCTCGAAGCCGACCGATTTGCGCTCCATCTTCACCCAGATCGAGAACGGCCGCTTGCGGCGGCCCATGACCCGCGCCGCGATGCCATGCTCGGCGAAATTGGCCGACAGCTGCGCCTCGATCTCGCCGATCAGATTGATGTTCCGCTCGGCCAACGTATCGAGCCGCTGCTCGACCACGGCATGCGCATCGGGGTCGAGGGTACGGAACGCCAGATCCTCGAGCTCCTCGCGCATTTCCTGCATACCCATGCGGCCGGCGAGCGGCGCATAGATGTCGAGGGTCTCCTCGGCGATGCGGCGGCGCGAGGCCGGCGGCACGAACTCCAGAGTGCGCATGTTGTGCAGGCGGTCGGCGAGCTTGACCAGCAGCACGCGAACATCCTTGGAGATCGCCAGTAGCAGCTTGCGCAGGTTTTCCGCCTGCTTGGCCTCGCGCGAGACGAGTTCGAGCCGTTTCAGCTTGGTCAGCCCCTCGACCAGCGCGCCGATTTCGGAGCCGAACAACTGGTCGATCTCGGCGCGGGTGGATTCGGTGTCCTCGATGGTGTCGTGGAGCAGCGCTGCGACGATGGTGGCGTCGTCGAGCTTCAGGTCGGTCAGGATCGCCGCCACTTCCAGCGGATGGGAGAAATAGGGATCGCCGGAGGCGCGCTTCTGCTCGCCATGGGCCATCATGGCGTAGACATAGGCCCGGTTGAGCAGATCCTCCTCGGTGCGCGGGTTATAGGCCCGGACCCGGTCGACCAGATCGTATTGCCGCATCATCTTGGCGCGGGGCGATTTGCCGTCCTTGGCCGCGGGTTTGGCCTCCGGCCTCAAGGGAGCCGCAGGCGGCGAGGCCACCGCCATGTCAGCGGGAGCCTGCGTTTGACGAATGGTGCGGCGCCAGATCGGCATTCAGAACGGCCTCAAACGGACGAATTCAAGAAATGAAACGTCCTGCATAATATCGCTGCGAAAGCCGGCAATCGCAAGGAATCCCATGAAAAAACATAGTCAATACGAGGTTATGGCCACGCTCCATGACCGCGCCAAAACAAAAGGCCCGAACCTTTAAGTTCGGGCCTTTTTGCGTTCGATCGATCGGCGAAACCGTGGGCTGCGCGCGCGGATGCCGTCCGGCCGCTTATTCGTCTTCCTCGGGCTGCTCTTCCGGCGGAGCGAGGCCTTCCAACCCCTTCAGCAGCTCCTCCTCGGTCATGCGCTCGACCGCAACCTCGGTATCGTCGGCATCGACGCTGGCGCCGGCCGAGCCGATCAGCGGGATCGTATCCGGCTCCGGCTCGTCCACCTCGACGAACTTCTGCAGGGAGTGGACCAGTTCTTCACGCAGATCTTCCGGCGAAATGGTGGTCTCGGCGATCTCGCGCAGCGAAACGACAGGGTTCTTGTCGTTGTCGCGGTCAACCGTGATCTGGGAGCCGGAGGAAATCATCCGCGCCCGATGCGCCGCGAGCAGAACCAGGTCGAATCGGTTGTCGACCTTGTCAATGCAGTCTTCGACAGTGACGCGCGCCATGGCATGCCGCTCCGTTTAAAGTTATCCGAATGTCTCGATATGCGCGTGTGGTATAGGGGTTGCCCTCAAACCGCAACCACGAATTTCCTAAACCTAGAGGCGAGTTTCAACCGGAAGCTAGGGGTCCAGCCCGCCTTTTGCAACCCCTGCGCGAGGTGTGGCTGGCAGGCGGCAAAAAGTCCGATGGACAAGAAATCGCTTCATTGCTTGATCAGGATACCTTTTCTACGAAGTAGGTTATCGAACATTTCGTGGAGCGGTGCGCGCGTCGCACGGCCCCAAAAAGATCGCCTTTTTTGATCCATAGGCGGGAGTTGTTTCACTCCCCAAAAACGTCAACAACAAACAAGATGAGACATGATGGCTGCTTCCAACAAGATCGCTCTTTTTATTGACGGAGCAAATCTCTACGCCACCGCAAAAACTCTTGGGTTTGATATCGACTACAAGCGCCTGCTGCTCGAATTTCAGAGCCGAGGAACGCTGGTTCGCGCTTTCTATTACACCGCAATCATCGAGGATCAGGAGTATTCCTCGATCAGGCCGCTGATCGACTGGCTCGACTACAACGGCTACACCGTCGTCACCAAGGCGACGAAGGAATTCATCGACGCCAGCGGCCGCCGCAAGGTCAAGGGCAACATGGATATCGAACTCGCCGTCGATGCCATGGAGCTTGCCGAGCACATCGACCAGATGGTGCTGTTCTCCGGCGACGGCGATTTCCGCTCCCTCGTCGAGGCCGTGCAGCGCCGCGGCGTCCGCGTCACCGTGGTCTCCACCATTTCGAGCCAGCCGCCGATGATTGCCGACGAATTGCGCCGTCAAGCCGATGTCTTTACCGATCTGGTGCAGCTACAATCCAAGCTCGGCCGCGATCCGGGCGAGCGCCCGGCCACGCGCGAGCCGCGCCAGCATACGCCGCAATTCCTGCAGCGTAGCGCGAGCACGATTGCACCGAGCGTGAATGACGAAGATTTCGACGACTGACGATCTGACGAAGCAGAGCCGGCGCTCGGGCGCCGGCCCCTCTCCTTCCAGCCTGATCCTCTCCGATTCCATCCACCCCGACGCCGAACCTGGCCGCGACTGCCCGCTCTGTCCGCGCCTCGTGGAATTCCGCCGCCTCAACCGGGCGCAGCATCCGGACTGGTTCAACGCGCCGGTGCCAACGCTCGGCCCGCGCAATGCCCGCCTCCTCATCATCGGCCTTGCGCCCGGCCTGCAGGGCGCCAACCGGACCGGACGTCCCTTCACCGGCGACTATGCCGGCGATCTGTTGTTCTCGACACTCGCCACTTACGGTTTTGCGCGCGGCGCGTATCAGGCGCGGCCCGACGACGGCCTGACGCTGGTGGATTGCCGGATCAGCAACGGCGTGCGCTGCGTGCCGCCGCAGAACAAGCCGCTGCCGGTCGAAATCAACACCTGCCGCTCGTTCCTTGCCGCCACCATCGAAGACATGCCGAAGCTGCGCGCCATCGTCATGCTCGGCCGCGTCTCACACGACACGACGCTGAAGGCGCTCGGCGTTCGCGCGCGCGAAGCCCCGTTCGGACATGGCGCGCAAGCCCAGGCCGGGCGCATCCGGCTGTTCGACAGCTATCACTGCTCCCGTTACAACACCAACACGGGCGTGCTCACCAACGAGATGTTCCGGTCGGTGTTCGCCAGCGTGCGGACTTATCTGGACAGCTAGTTGATCGAAAATGCGCGGCGCTTCACCGCGCCGGGCTCGCCTTCAGCCACGCCAGCACATCACCCGCGTTCCGGTCCGGCGGAAACACCGGATAGAACACATGGGTGATCCGGCCATCGTCGATGATCAGCGCCAGACGCTTGAGCAGGGTCAGGCCCGCGACGTCCATGGTCGGCAGATTAAGCGCGCGCGTCAGCTTCAGATCGCTGTCGGACAGGATCGGAAACGGCACGTGCAGACGCTCCACCATCGCCCGCTGATAGTCGGTGTCCTGCGTCGACAGCCCGAACACCTGACTTGCGCCCGCCGATTTGAGATCGCCGATCAGGTCGCGGAACGAACAGGTCTGCGGCGTGCAGCCGCGTGCGCCGGGAATCTCGTCCCAATCCTCGGTCAGCCCGATCTTGCCGGGCTCGCCGGTGCGTGGATAGGCAAACAGCACGACGCGGCCGGGCACCGTCGATAGCGTGACGGACGTGCCGTCGGTCGCCGTCAGCGCCACCGGCGGAATCGTCGCTCCGCTCAGATGAGCCGCCGCACCATCGTCGGTCGGCGCGGGAATCTTACTCCAGTCAACACCCTGCAAATTCGGCTGGTTCATCTCGCTCACCCCCTCGCCCGCAACAGGCGACCTTTCTCGCGCGACCAATCGCGCTTTTTCTCGCTTTCCCGCTTGTCGTGCAGCTTCTTGCCCTTGGCGAGAGCGAGTTGAAGTTTGATCTTGCCGCGCTCGTTGAAATACATCTTGAGCGGAATGAGGGTCATGCCCTCGCGCTCGATCGCGCCGATCAGCTTGTTGATCTGCTTGCGATGCAGCAGCAGCTTGCGCGGGCGGCGCGGCTCGTGATTGAAGCGATTGGCCTGCAGATATTCGGGAATATTGGCGTTGACCAGCCAGATCTCGCCGCCCTTGGAATCGGCGTAGGACTCCGCGATGTTGGTCTTGCCGTTGCGCGCCGATTTGACTTCGGTGCCGGTCAGCGCAACGCCTGCTTCGAGGGTGTCCTCGATGGCATAGTTGAAGCGCGCCTTGCGGTTCTCCGCAACGACCTTGATCGGACGCTCTTTCTTTTCGACCATCGTGGCTGTTCAGTCCGGCGAGCCGGCTTACCTGTTTTTCAGGAGGTCACGGATTTCCGTCAGCAGTTCCTGATCCCGCGTCGGCTTCGGCGCTTCGGCGGGCTTGGCCTCTTCGGTGCGTTTCAACTGGTTGATGACCCGGATCACCATAAACAGGACGAAAGCAACGATCAGGAAATTCAGCGTGACGGTGAGAAAGCTGCCCCATGCCAGTACCGCACCCTGTTTCTTGGCGTCGACGAGATTGGTGGCGGTGACGGACTTGGACAGGCCGGTGAAGTAGTTCGAGAAATCGAGCCCGCCGGTGATCGCACCAATGATCGGCATGATGACGTCGCCGACGATGGATGTGACGATCGCGCCGAAGGCCGCGCCGATGATCACGCCGACGGCAAGGTCGACGACATTACCCTTCATCGCAAACTCGCGAAACTCCTTCAGCATCGGCGGCCTCCTCGAAAGGTGGGGGTCAGTTGATCAGACCGGCATGAACCATCGCTCCGCGCACCGCCTTCTTGGCCGCATCGCTGACCGGGACCATCGGCAGGCGCAGGGTGTCGTCCATCTTGCCGAGCAGCGACAGCGCGTACTTCACCGGCGCGGGATTGGACTCGATGAACAGGTTGATATGCAGCGGCGTCAACTTGTCCTGAATCTTCAGCGCGGTTGCGTAATCGCCGCGCAGGCATGCCGCCTGGAAATCGGCGCACAGGCGCGGCGCGACATTGGACGTCACCGAGATGCAGCCATGGCCGCCATGGGCCATGTAGCCGAGCGCGGTGATGTCCTCGCCGGACAACTGGTTGAAGTCCTCACCCAGCTCCACGCGCTGCTGCGAGACGCGCGCGAGATTGGCGGTCGCATCCTTGACGCCGGCGATGTTCTTCAATTCGAAAAGGCGCTTCATGGTGTCGACTGACATATCAACAATGGAGCGGCCTGGAATATTATAGATGATGATCGGAATCCCGACCGCATCGTTCACCGCCTTGTAGTGCTGATACAGTCCTTCCTGTGTCGGCTTGTTGTAATAGGGCGTGACCACCAGCACGGCGGCGGCGCCGGCCTTCTCGGCGTGCTGCGCAAGCTCGATCGCCTCGCGGGTCGAGTTCGATCCCGCGCCCGCAATCACCGGCACCCGGCCCTTAGCCTCCTCGATGCACCATTCGACAATGCGCTTGTGCTCGTCATGGCTCACGGTCGGGCTCTCGCCGGTGGTGCCGACCGGAACCAGCCCGTTGGTGCCCTCCGCGATCTGCCAGTTCACCAGCCCGCGGAACGCGGCCTCATCGAGCCCGCCGTTTTTGAACGGCGTGACCAGCGCCGTGAAGGATCCGCGAAAATTGGTCTTGGCTGTCATGGTCTTGCTCCAAACGCGAAAGGTCTGCCGCTATGGGCCGACATCGCTGCCGGTTCCGCACAAGCGGCTGGAATTGATAACGGGTCCTGCGCCCCGATGAAAGAGCGAGCGGCCTGGACTTCTCCCCGCCGCATCCGGCCATCGCCGTTCCCGGAGCCCTGTTCCATGAAGGCACACGATCCGGGCCGCGATTTCGCCGCGGTGGCACAGTAGAAACCCCAAATTAGCACATTTTTCGTTTGGTCCACAGATTTAATGAAATAGACAGGACATTGAAGACCATTGCTTGATTCGCCGCGAAGGTCCGCCGTGACGCAATTTGCCAGGAAACCCACCTTGCGCCTCGGCGCGTTCGCGTTGTGCACCGGTGTTCTGGCACTGGTCGCGCAGCCGGCGTGGTCCGTCCCGCTGCCCAAACCGCGGCCGCGCAGCGTGGTGCCGAAAACCGCGCAGTCGCTGTCGCAACTGCCAACCAATCCGAAACTGACCGACAAGACCTCGGCACCGGCGCTGGCGCCGAAACCTCCGGTCGAGCCGTCCCCCACCCTGCCGACAGTACCGCGCCAGCTTGCCGCGCCGAAAAAACGCGGCGCGCCGCTCGCCATCGCCGCGACATCCTCAACCTCAAAGGCCGATCTTGAGGCGCTCGAACAGGTGATCGAACTCGTACGCGGCCGCAAACCGCGCGAGGCCACCGAATTGCAGGCTTCGATCACCGATCCGGTCGCGCGCAAGCTGTCGGAATGGGTCATCCTGCGCAGCGACGACAACGGTGCCTCCTCCGACCGTTATCGCGCCTTCATCACCGAGAACCCGAGCTGGCCGAGCCAGAGCTTCTTCCGCCGCCGCGGCGAAGCCGCTTTGTGGGACGACAAGCGCGACGATGCGACCGTGCTCGCTTTCTTCAATGGCGAGCAGCCGCTGTCGGGCAAGGGCAAACTCATGCTGGCACGCGCGCTGCTCACCCGCGGCGACCGCGCCACCGCCCAGCGCCTGGTGCGCGACGCCTGGCACAATGATTCCTTCTCCGGCGATGTCGAGGAGCAGGTGCTGGCGCAGTTCGGCGCCCTGCTGAACGGCGGCGACTTCAAAGCCCGCATGGACACCATGCTCTACGGCAGTGACGATGCGGGGGCGCTGCGCAATGCCAAGCGCCTTGGCGCAGGCTATGTCGCGCTGGCGAAGGCGCATATCGCGGTCGACCACAAATCATCCAACGCCAAGGCGCTGCTGGCGGCGGTGCCGCACAACCTTCACAGCGACCCCGGCTACATTTTCAACAAGATCCAGCTGCTGCGCCGCGAGGACAAGATCGCCGAGGCCGGACGCCTGATGCTGAGCGCGCCGCGCGATCCGGCCCGCATCATCAACACCAATGAATGGTGGATCGAGCGTCGTCTCGTCGCCCGCAAGCTGCTCGACAACAACGAGCCGCGCACCGCCTACCTGGTGGCGCGCGACGCCGCCGTGCCCGAGCGCGGCATCTACAAGACCGAGCATGAATTCACCGCAGGCTGGATCGCACTGCGTTTTCTCAACGACCCGCACACCGCTGCCCAGCATTTCGCCCGCATCGGCGTCAACACCGTCAACCCCACGGCGCTGGCGCGCGCCGGCTACTGGCAGGGCCGCGCTGCCGAGGCTGCCGGCCGCCACCAGGACGCGCAGCGCGCCTATCAGGCCGCCGCCGCACAATCCACCTCCTATTACGGCCAGCTTGCGCGGGCGCGGCTTGGCCTGCCCCAACTGGCGCTGCATGACGCGCCACGCTCGCGCGGCGGCGAGCGGCTTGAGATCGTCCGGGCGCTCGAACTGCTCTACGCGCTCGAGGAGCAGGAGCTGGCGATTCCGATTCTCGCTGATATGGGCGAGAATGCCGATCCGGATGCATTGGCGGCGCTGTGCGAGGTGACCCAGCGCAATCACGATGCCCGCGGCATGCTGCTGATCGGCAAGGCGGCGCTCAATCGCGGCCTGCCGTTCGATCACTATGCCTATCCGGTGACGGGTATCCCGCCCTACAGGGACATCGGCCCGCAGGTCGAAAAAGCCATCGTCTACGCCATCGCGCGACAGGAAAGCGCCTTCAATCCCAGCGTGGTCTCGCCGGCAAAGGCCTACGGGCTGATGCAGGTGACGCCGGACGCCGGCAAATACGTCACCAAGAAATACGGCGCGACCTTCGACCTTGCCCGGCTGAAATCCGACTCGTCCTATAACGCCACGCTCGGCGCCGCCGAACTCGGCGGCCTGATCGAGGACTATCGCGGCTCCTACATTATGACCTTTGCCGGCTACAACGCCGGGCGCGGCAGCGTGCGCAAATGGATCGAGCGTTATGGCGATCCGCGCGATCCGAACGTGGATGCGGTCGACTGGGTGGAGAAGATCCCGTTTTCCGAAACCCGCAACTACGTCCAGCGCATCATGGAAAACCTGCAGGTCTATCGCGCCCGCTTCGGCGGCGGCCGGCAATTGCTGATCGAGGCCGACCTGCGCCGCGGCGCGTCCGTGCAATAGGCCCTCGCGCGCAGGGCCTGTTCAAACAACTCCCTGAGAACCCGCCTTAAAAGCGATTGCCGGACCGGGCCCGGCAATGACAATCTTATGTCGAACAACGCAGCGAGCCGCCGCTTCCCGGCGGCCATAACCCGTGCGCCAGTGCAAGGTGACACCGGCGCGGCGCGCAGGCGGCAGGCTGCTGCGGGTGAGGACATGATGCGAAGGCACGCCACATGGCGATGACAGCGGCCAGGACGCAGGACAGGAAGGCGGACTGATGCATCGCTTTCACGACTTCTTCTGCCAGTCTGCCGATGGGCTGACGCTGCACGGCCGCTCCACCGGGCCGGACAGTCCCCATCTGCCGGTGCTGTGTCTGCCGGGATTGACCCGCACTACCGCGGATTTCGACACCGTCGCGCAGGCGCTGGCGACCGACCCACAGACACCAAGACGGGTCGTCGCGGTCGATTACCGGGGCCGCGGATTGTCGGACAACGATCCCAATCCCGCAAACTACAATGTCGCGATGGAAATGGGCGACGTGCTCGCGGTCGCCGCCACCGCCGAAGTCAGCCGGGCGATCCTGCTTGGCACCTCGCGCGGCGGCCTGATCTCGATGGCGCTGGCAGCGGCGCAACCCGCGCTGCTCGCAGGCGTGATCCTGAACGACATCGGCCCGGCGCTGGAGATGGCCGGGCTGATGAAGATTAAGGGCTACATCACCAACCCACCGGAGCGGCACAGTTGGGATGAGGCGGCAAACGGCCTGAAGGCGCTGTTCGCCGATGCCTTCCCTACTCTCACCGACGCCGATTGGCTGGCATGGGCGCACCGGGCTTTCCGGCTCGATACGCATCTTGCCGACTCGGATCACGGTGCCGTCGCGCCCTCATCCACGCCGCCGCGTGGGTCAAAACTGGTGCGAACCTACGACCTTGAGCTCGCGCGGGCATTCGACAGCATCGATCCGGCCAATCCGCCGCCGCCGCTGTGGGAACTGTTCGACAAACTGAGCGGCCTGCCATTGATGCTGATCCACGGCGCGTTGTCGGACCTGCTCTCCTCACAAAGCGTGCAGGAGATGACGGCACGGCGGCCGGATCTCGATCTGGTCAGCATTGCCGATCAGGGTCATGCACCGCTGTTGATGGATGCCCCGACCATCGCACGCATCAAGGCATTCTGCCGGCGCTGCGACCAGATGGCGTCCGCGCCTGCCGCCAGCGATCGCTAGAAGTCTTTCTGTTGTTATAGAACCTCACCCGCCATCCGCGGACTTGGTGCGCATATCGAGCCTTTTAAAAAAGATGGGAGAGGCCAAGCGACGCGACCGCACAACGCGTAGCCTCAGCAGGCTATCGACAAAAGAAAAACCTCCGGCAGTTTCCTGCCGGAGGCTTTTTGATGGTCACTACCCGAAGGTAGAAACGATCAGAAGTTGCGCTGGACGCGGAGAGCGCCAGACCAGACGTCCTGCGAGCCGAGGCTGTAGGCCGTGTTCGCCGGCTTCACGCCACCCGGAGACAGAACAGCCGACGGCGAGGTGATGCCGCTGTCGATGTTGGTCCAGGCGATTTCGCCCGAGAACGTCAGGTTCTTGACCGGGGTCCACCGGGTCACGAAACCAACCTGACCGATGTTGAGGTCGGGGTTGCAGGTAACGGCTGCGTTAGCTCCAAGAGCCGAGCCGGCGCAAATGAAGTTGGATGCAACCGTGTTGTAGTCAACCTTGGCATAGCCACCGAACACGCTGGACGACCAGTTCTGGTTCCAGTTGTGGTTGAAGGCACCGTTGACGCCCCAAGCCTTGGTCAACTGAATCGAATTGCCGGCAGCGCCACCGTAGACGCCATCAGCGATCGGAGCAGTCGCGATGTTGTTGTACACAACACCGTTACCGCCGCCGAACAGGCTGGCGCTGGCAATGGTCGCACCGGACATGCCGAGAGCATAGCGCAGCGCACCTTCAGTGTAGGTCGCGCTCAGCTTGATGTCGTCGCCGGGGCCGGTCGGAATGTTCTTGATCTGCAGAGCGCCGGTAACCGCGAAGCCCCACTTGTCGTCCGGGTGGCCCGAGGTTTCGGTGGTGCCATTGAAGTAACCGCCGGTGACCTGGTGAGCCGCAGCCGAGAACTGGATCAGACCCCAAGCCTGGTCGAGGCGAACGTTACCAACGACGTCAGGAGCAGTGGTCGTGCCCTGATAGCGGTCGGTGTAAACGCCAAGAATGCTGATCGCTTCGTTGCCGTTGTAGACGCCAATGCGGTTCGACGGGCCCTGCTCGTCAAGACCGATGCTGGCCGACACGCCGTTGCCGAACTGCCAGGTGTACTGGATGTTGTTCACACCAGCGTCGTAGTTCGGGCCGCCGATAAGGGTCGACATGATGTTGCCGCCCGGCGAAGCGTTCCACGGCAGCGCGTAGGCCGAAGCCGAACGACCGAAGGTGAATCCAGCGAACTGGATGAACGCGGCTTCGACGCGGAGACCGCCGCCAGCCAGAACGTCACCCGTCGACCACTGCGGGCCGAACGAACCGAAGGTGCGGACAACGCCGTACTCGGTCGCGGTGCGGGTATCAACCTGCATCATGATGCGCGAACGGGTCTGGTTGGCGTTGTTGTACACGCTGTGCTGACCGCCAGCGCCGTTCAGGAACGTGGCGTCGGAGTTTGCACCATTGAAGTTATAGTCGGCGCGCAGATAGCCGCCGAGCTTGATGCAGGTGTCGGTGCCGGGGATGTAGAAGAAACCCGCGCCATACAGCGAGCAAACCTTCACGTATTCGACCGCTTTGGCCTTGACGGGAAGATCAGCCGCCTGTGCCCCACCGATCGCGACGAGAGCGGCCGCCGATCCGAGGATAAGGCTCTTAATCTTGCTCATAAAACCTCCAAGTTGCGTTGTATTGGGAAGGTTCCGGTCCGCCGGTGTTAAGTCACACCCGAGGTTTGGTCCCCTTAATCCCAGTGGACCGCCTGGTCGCCTCGCGCTTTCGGACACTCCCGTACAAACGCGAGCGACTTAAGCGAAACTTCCAAACGGGACGACCTCGGGATGCCCCCCTCCGTCGCACCGAAACAATTACCTAACGTCGCCGCACACGCAACAAATGACCGCCACATATCGGAACATCCGAGGCTCTTTTCGGAGATGTGTTGCACAAATGGCACTCACGCAACCGTGACATTAACCAGCAAAATACTGAATTGCTTGGTGTTTTAGATTTAGTTCTTAACCCGCCGCTCTGCATTGCAATAAGGCAACACCAAAGCGGTACGGGCCGAACGCCGTGCCTTTTCCGAATCGCGAGCGATCTGCCGCGTAGCCCCGGAACATCTATTCCCACGATATCATAAGGGTACAAATGGAGCGCGCCGACGGTGCACCCTTTTTAATATGGGGCCACCGCAAAGCTGCCGATCGTCGTCTTCACACAGAAGAATGCGCGAGCGGCTTGCAGCCAGCGCATCTGTCGGGCATATCGGGGCGCGTGGAGACGTGGCCGAGCGGCTGAAGGCACTCGTTTGCTAAATGAGCATACCTTGAAAAGGGTATCGAGGGTTCGAATCCCTCCGTCTCCGCCATTTCTCAAGGATACGCATTCCATGTGTCCCGCCGGCGTTCCGGATACCCGCAAGCCGAGAACGGAAACCCACGCAATGCCCCCCTTGATTGCGCGGAACCCGGTGGCATGAGCAAGCCCCCGTTCCCCGGCATGGCACAAGCCGGCTCGCGAAATCTGGAAGCCCTCTTCAGTCAGGCGCTGGCGGCACACCGGGCGGGACAGCTTGATATTGCAGCCACGCTCTATCGGCAGATTTTATCTCACAGCAAGAAACAGTTCGCGCCTCTTCATCTGCTCGGCGTGATCGAAGGCCAGCGTGGCAACCTTGCGGAAGGCATCCGGCAAATCAGCAAGGCAATCAAGCTCAACCCGCACTCCGCCGACGCCTATCTCAATCTCGGACGGATGCAAGGCGAGCTTGGCGATCTGCCAAATGCTGAGCGAAACCTACGTAAGGCGCTTGCCATTAACCCGGCAAGCGGCCTCGCTTCCGGCAATCTCGCCGCAGTGCTTCGCCGCCTCGAACGCTTCGAGGAGGCCCTTTCCTGCGTCGATGCCGCGCTCGCGCGCGAGCCAGCCAACGCGATTGCGATCGTCAATCGCGCAAACATTTTGTTCGACCTCGAACGTTACGACGAAGCAAAGGCGGCATACCAGCACGCCCTGCGGATCAACCAGCGCGATCACGAAGCCTGGCTTGGATTGGGCGCCACGGAAAACCGCCTGAAAAATCCGGAAGGAGCCGTTGCGGCTCTGAAACATGCGGTCGCCATCAAACCAGAATCACTGGAGGCATGGCTCTCGCTCGGCCACGCGTTTGAGAACATGGGCCGCCACGAAGAAACCGCAGCGGTCACCGAACGTGCAATCGGACTGAACCCGCAGGCGACATTCGCAAGTGGTATGCAGGCCTATGCCAAAAAGAGCCTATGCGATTGGAGCCATACGGCAGAAGAGCGCGAGGCCTGTATTGCCGGCATCCGGCGCGGCGAGCCTGCGGCGGCACCGTTCGCGAGCCTCCTGTTGATGGATCATCCGGCGGATCAACTCAAATGTGCAGCGCTCTATGCTCAGACTGTTGGGGCGCGCCAGCCGGAGCCGGTTTGGCGCGGCGAGCACTATCGGCACGACAGAATCCGCGTGGCTTATCTCTCCGGAGATTTCCGCGATCATCCGGTGGCTCACCTCATGGCTGGGATGCTCGAACACCATGACCGAATCCGGTTCGAGACTTTCGGAATTTCCCTCTCGCCGTCGGATTCAAGCGCCGAGCAGCGACGCATCGGCGCGGCCCTCACACACTTTCATGCTGTTCATGACAAAAATGACGCCGAAGTTGCTGCACTCCTGCGCAAACTCGAGATCGACATCGTCATTGATCTGATCGGCTATACCCAGGGCACGCGGCCAGGAATTCTCGCCCGGCGCTCCGCACCGGTTCAGGTCAACTATCTCGGCTATCCGGGCACCATGGGGACGCGGCATCACGACTATCTCATTGCCGATCGGACGGTAATCCCAACGGAGGAGCAGAAATTCTACTCCGAACAGGTGGTGCACCTGCCGGATTGCTATCTGCCGAACGACCGAACCCGTGCTATCGCCGATCAGGCCCCGAGCCGCGCAGAGGAAGGCCTACCCGCGAAAGGATTCGTGTTCTGTGGCTTTAACAATCCGTTCAAGCTTTCCCCCGAGATCTTCGATGTCTGGATGCGGCTGCTCGGTGAGGTCGAAGGCAGCGTGCTCTGGCTCCGGAACATAAAAGGAAAAGCTCCGGATAACCTACGCAGGGAGGCCGAGGCGCGCGGCATCGCCGGAGAGCGCATCGTCTTCGCCCGCCGCGCCGAGCGGATGGAGGACCACCTCGCTCGCCACCGCCTCGCCGATCTGTTCCTCGACACGCTGAATTACAACGCCCACACCAGCGCCTGCGATGCGCTGTGGGCCGGATTGCCCCTGATCACCTGCATCGGCAGCACCTTCGCCGGCCGGGTCGGCGCCAGCGTGCTCAAGGCGGTCGGCTTGCCGGAACTGATCACCACCTCGCTTGCGGACTATGAAGCGCTAGCGCTGAAGCTGGCGCGCGAGCCGACCACGCTCGCCGGCATCAAGGCCCGCCTTGCCAGCCAGCGTCTGACCGCGCCGCTGTTCGATACCGCGCGCTTCACCCGCCAGCGGCCGCCTACACCACCATGTGGGAGCGAGCCCAGAACGGCCAGCGTCCGGAAAGTTTCGCTGTCGAGCGCCTGGGATAATTCCGGGGCGAACTCAGTGCGCCATCATCCAGGCGCGGGCCTCACGCTGGGCCAGAGCCACTTCGCTCTCGGACATCTGTTCGGCGAGTTCGCGGCGCAGCGCGATGGCATTGACCCGGCCTTTCAGTGCGGCGAGGTTGAACCACTTGTGAGCCGCGATGAGATCGACCACCCCGCTCCGGCCGGTCGAGAACATCATGCCGAGATCGAACAGCGTGTCGCCGTTCGCGCAGGTCTCCACCGGCAACGCGGCGCCGATATCGATTGCTCCCTGAAACATCTCTTTTCTCCTTCCGGTGACCGCCCGGATTTGACCGTCCGCGGCTCCCGTCCATTGTTCAACGTCCCTGAAATCCCAAACCACCGTTTGCCGGCGTGTTGAGAGCATCTGACCGCAAAATTTTGAAAGGCAGTTTAAGTATCGCGATGAATCGAATCTGAACGTCCACACAGCGCCTCGCGTGACGCTTCGAGAAACCCGCTGTTCTCAGGGACTTCCGGGATTGGTGAAAATCGATTCACCCTTGCCCTTGGCGAAGCGATAACCATCGCGCCAATAGCCGATCAGAGCGCACGAAGGTGGCACGCCACCGGGGCCGAGCCCTCGGGATCAGGTAAGCGAGAAAAGGAAGGTTCGGGAACTGGAATACGGGGAGCCCGTTGAAGCTGCCGGCAAGAGGCGCACCGGACGCGCGGCTGATGAGCGCTCTAAATAGAACGAGGGCGTCGGTGAACACGTCAGGAACGAGATTTCACCGGACAGATCGCCGTTGAAACTGCGGAAGCAAACTCCGCAACGAACGAAGAGCACTGAACTCTTCTGCCGGACCGCTTGGCGATGGAGTTGCCTCCGCCGCGTTGGCCGTCCGACCGTCTCACCTGATGTCTCGCCGACACCCTCTATCGTCGACCTGAGCGACCCGGGTAGGTATCCGCCCTGATGGCGAACATCCGTGTCGGCTCCTGTGACGTTGCCGGCATCAGCTGCCGGCAATTCCATAAGGCGGAGCCTTACTTCTTCTTCTTGGCGACCTTGCGGGTCTTCTTGGCAGTCTTCTTCACTGCCGACTTCGCCTTCTTCGCCTTCTTCGCTTTCTTGGCCATGTTGCCCTCCTAAATGAGTGAGATGGCTTAATCGCTTCGTGCACCCGGGAATCGAAGTGCACTTCGAATGGATTACACCAACACGTAAAAAAGAACAGCGCCCCGCTTAAGGAAGTGTTGACGCACGAGCCTCGATGCGCATCGCGCGTGCTTCGCGCAAACAGCGCGGACGACCTTGGCGCGATCGCAAGCGTTATCCCCGCGACGCCATACCGCTTATTTGAAATTTTCAAAAAATGCCCGAAAGACGAGGACATTTTGAATTTCGATCATGCGCGCATCAAAACCGCACACAACATCGCGAATGGCGAACGGTCGCGACAAAACGCGCGCCACGCACCCTGAGTCGGGAAATTTGGCAACGAAATTATTTTTTGGGATTTTCGCTTTTAGGCGACATTACGGTCGCCGCCGCAAAGTTTTTCGCTTCTTCGGGAAAAGCTGATTCGCCTGCCGGCTGCCGTTCTTGAACCATGCCGGATGCCGGCGACGGGCTTTGCACGTTCATAAACGACATCATCCGAACGGCTATCGCGCGGCTTGGACAAAGCCGCCGACCCGGTCGGACGACGCGCGAAGGCGCCGTCCGACGATGGATCGGAGAGATCAGAGACCGAGCTTGGCCTTCAGAAGGTCGTTCACCGCCTGCGGATTGACCTTGCCGCCCGACGACTTCATCACCTGACCGACGAACCAGCCCATCAGTTGCGGCTTGGCGCGCGCCTGCGCCACCTTGTCGGGATTGGCGGCGACGATGTCATCCACCAGCTTCTCGATAGCGCCGAGATCGGTGACCTGCTTCATGCCAAGGCTCTCGACCAGCGTCTTGGGATTGCCGCCCTTGGTCCAGACGATCTCGAACAGATCCTTGGCGATCTTGCCGGAGATGGTGCCTTCCCCGATCAGGTCGATAATCGCAGCGAGTTGCGCCGCCGAGACCGGGGAAGCGGCAATCTCCTGTCCTTCCTTGTTGAGACGGCCGAACAATTCGTTGATCACCCAGTTGGCGGCGAGCTTGCCGTCGCGCGCCGCATTGCCGAGACCGGCCAACACCGCCTCGTAGAAGTCGGCGCTCTCCCGCTCGGCGACCAGAACGCCGGCGTCATAGGGCGTCAGACCGAAGGTATCGATGAAACGCGTGCGCTTCTCGTCCGGCAGTTCCGGCAACCCGGCCCGCAGTTCCTCGACATAGTCGGCGGTGAATTCCAGCGGCAGCAGATCCGGGTCCGGGAAGTAACGATAGTCGTGCGCCTCTTCCTTGGAGCGCATCGATCGGGTTTCGCCCTTGTTCGGATCATAGAGCCGGGTTTCCTGCTCGATCGCGCCGCCGTCCTCGATGATCTCGATCTGGCGCCGGGCCTCGAACTCGATCGCCTGGCCGATGAAGCGGATCGAATTGACGTTCTTGATCTCGCAGCGGGTGCCGAACGGCTCGCCCGGCCGCCGCACCGACACGTTGACGTCGGCGCGCAGGTTACCCTTTTCCATATCGCCGTCGCAGGTGCCGAGATAGCGCAGGATGCTGCGCAGCTTGGCGACATAGGCCTTGGCTTCCTCGGCCGAACGCATGTCCGGCTTGGAGACGATCTCCATCAGGGCGACGCCCGATCGGTTGAGATCGACATAGGACATCGTGGGATGCTGATCGTGCAGCGACTTGCCGGCGTCCTGCTCTAGATGCAGCCGCTCGATGCCGACCGACGCGGTGCCGCCGTCGGGGGTGTCGATGATCACCGTCCCCTCGCCGACGATCGGCGACTTGTACTGGCTGATCTGATAGCCCTGCGGCAGATCGGGATAGAAATAATTCTTCCGGTCGAAGGTCGATTTCAGATTGATCTGCGCCTTGAGGCCGAGCCCGGTGCGGATCGCCTGGGCGACGCACTCCTCGTTGATGACGGGCAGCATGCCGGGCATCGCCGCATCGACCAGCGAGACGTGCTCGTTGGGCGCGCCGCCGAATGCGGTGGACGCGCCGGAGAACAGTTTGGATTGCGAGGTCACCTGGGCGTGGACTTCCAACCCGATAACGACTTCCCAGTCGCCGGTGACGCCTTTGATGAGTTTCTTGGGATCGACGGTTGCGTTCATGGAGCGGCTTTTACCGCGCCAGAGCGGACAGGAAAACCCCCGGCAAAGATGTCACAGGCTGGCGGCGAAGCTCTTGAACGCCGGGTTGGCACGCAGCGAATCCCGTCCCGCCTCGATCACCTCGTCGACCTGCTCGCGTGGCAGGTGAAAACGGGTCGGGATGGCTTCGAGCCGGGCCGCGCGCGCCGGATCGAGCTGGTCGAAGCCCAACCGACCGACGAAGAACTTGATGTCGCGGCAGTTCCAGTTGGCCGGAGCGCCGTAGCGTTTGCGGTCGGCCGCCGACAGACCGCAGCGCCAGCGCACCAGCGCCGATTGCCAGTCGGACATGGTGGTGTCGAATGCGGTGAAGCTGCCGGCAACGCTGGCATCGATGGTGGTGTCGACCGCCGCCTTCACCAGATCGACGCCGCTCGGCCCTTCCACCGTATTGATCCAGTTTCCGGACGACCCGGTTTTCGCATCCACCACCAGGAAAAGCGCCCGCCGCAGCTTCACCGCCTGCGCCGGGGTGAGCGGGCCATGGGGCGTGTCCGACGACAAACGCGCGATGGTGAAACCGGACAGACCGTAATTATCGACCAGCCCGCCATCGAGCAGCTTGATGTAGGGGATCGAGCCGTCGTGATAGCGGCTGATCGCCTTGGCGAATGCGTTCAGCATGGGCGGTGCGTTGGAATTGTCACGCGCCTTGACGATCCACGATGGCAGCCGATCCTTGCACTGACCGGGGAAGGTCTTGATCACCACCGGCGCAAACGCGACCGGCACCGCGGCGGACGCCGCCACCGCATCGGCCAGCGGATATTCGGACAAATCGCTGCACATCGCGCGGAACGCGGTCGCGCCGAACACGAACGGCGTGCGGTTGTAGATGTCCGACGCATTAATCCAGACGCGCGGCCGGCCTTCGGCCCGGAACTGGCCGAAATTGGCGCCGTGGAACAGGTTGGCGTCGAGCCAGCGCGGGAAGCCGGTGGAATCGTTGATGCCGCCCGCCATGGCGCGCGGTAGCGTCGCCAGCGAAATATCGGTCTGCAGACCTTCCTCGGCGTTGCGCAGCAAAAACTTTTCGCGGAAATCAGCGAGCCCCGCCCGCTTCTTCAGACCGTAATAGGCTGCCGTCACCGCACCGCCCGACACCCCGGAGATGAAATCGAGGCGGTCGATCATCGCCCCCTGCGTGCCGCGGACCGGAATACGCTCCATTTCCGACAGGACGCCATAGGAGAACGCCGCCGCGCGTGTACCGCCGCCCGAGAACGACAGGCCGATCACGACGTCGTCCTCGACGGTTTTTTCCTTGAAGCCGGTTTCGAGACGGTTGGCGAGCGTATCCGGCGTGCCGGCGACGTTGACCGGCTCGTTCTGGATGGTGGCGCAGCCGATCAGCAGCGCGCACACCGACAGACTTCCCAGAAATGTACGCGCACGCACCATGGCAATCCCCGTCCCCATGGCCATTCCTGACGGATGGGGGTCGCTTTTTCCCTAACGCCTGCCGTCCGCACGCCAGCGACGGGCAGCATGGTTAATGGGCGCGCGAGTTCAGGATGCCGAATTGTCCTTGAGGTGGCCATCCTCGTAGTCGATCGACCAGCCGATGAGATTGCGCCAGAGCATTTCGGCGAGATCCGGCGGCACGCCCGCGGCCTCGGCCTCGGCGCGGACATGGGCAACGACCTCCTCGACCCGCTCCGGGATTGCGGCCGGCAATCCCTCCCGCAGTTTCACTGCGATCACCTGATCGAGGCAGCGCACCCGTTCCGCGATCAGCGCGACAAGGTCGCGGTCGATCCGGTCGATGATCTCGCGCAGTTCCGGGAGATTTTTCGGTTCGGACGACATCAGCTCTTACCCAACAACTCCGACGCGATCTGATCCCATTCGGCTTCGAGCATCACGGATGACACGGGCTTGCCCGCACGGCCATACCAGTAGCCCGCATTGTCGAGGTCGCCTTCAACACGATGCAGGTGCGCGTGAACCCAAGCGCCATCGGGCGTCGGCGTCTGTTGCGCAAGAGAGTGCGCCTTTTCCCAGTCTCCTTTCGCAACCCACCACAGCGCGGTCAGCGGCTGTGACAAGTTAGTGGGCGGCGCGGTCTCTGCGAGGCTGGCCTTCAAATCCGACACACTCATCACCACCACCTCTTCGGCTCAAAGCGCCCTGCGGCCTGCTCGATGATGTCGCCAAGCGAGAACAGGGTTTCTTCGTCGAACGGCCGGCCGATCAATTGCAGGCCGAGCGGCAGCCCCTGCGCATCCTTGCCGGCCGGAACGGCGATGCCTGGCAGGCCCGCCATGTTCACCGTCACCGTGAAGATGTCATTGAGATACATCTCGATCGGATCGGCCTTGCCCTTCTCGCCGATGCCGAAAGCGGCCGACGGCGTCGCCGGGGTCAGGATCGCGTTGACGCCTTGCGCGAACACATCCTCGAAATCCTTCTTGATCAGGGTACGCACTTTCTGCGCGCGCAGATAATAGGCGTCGTAATAGCCGGCCGAGAGCACATAGGTGCCGATCATGATACGGCGGCGCACCTCCGGACCGAAACCGGCGGCGCGGGTATTCTCATACATCTCGACGATGTTGCGGCCGTTGACGCGCGCGCCGTAGCGCACGCCGTCATAGCGCGCAAGATTGGACGAGGCTTCCGCCGGCGCCACGACATAGTAGGCCGGCAGAGCGTATTTGGTGTGCGGCAGAGAGATTTCGACGAGTTCGGCGCCCGCCGCCTTCAGCCATTCGGCGCCCTGCCCCCACAGCTTCTCGATCTCCGCCGACATGCCGTCGAGGCGATATTCCTTCGGAATGCCGATCTTCATGCCCTTCACGGACTTGCCGATCGCCGCCTCGTAGTCCGGCACCGGCACATCGACCGAAGTGGTGTCCTTGGGATCGTGTCCCGCCATCGAGCGCATCAGGATCGCGGTATCGCGCACCGTGCGAGCGAACGGCCCGGCCTGATCGAGCGAGGACGCGAACGCGACGATACCCCAGCGCGAGCAACGACCATATGTCGGCTTCAGGCCGGTGATGCCGGTGAACGCGGCAGGCTGGCGGATCGAGCCGCCGGTGTCGGTGCCGGTCGCCCCGAAGCACAGACCCGCCGCCACCGCCGAGGCCGAGCCGCCGGAGGAGCCGCCGGGCACGAGTTTCGTGTCCGAGCCTTCGCGCCGCCACGGATTGACCACCGGGCCGAACGCGGAGGTCTCGTTCGACGAACCCATGGCGAATTCGTCATTGTTGAGCTTGCCGAGCATCACCGCACCGTCGCGCCAAAGCTGCGAGGTTACGGTCGATTCGTAAGGCGGCTTGAAATCGTCGAGGATTTTCGAGCACGCGGTCAGGCGCACATCCTTGGTTGCGAACAGATCCTTGATGCCGAGCGGAATGCCCGCGAGGTTGCCGCCCTCGCCCTTGGCGAGCCGCGCGTCGGCTTCCTTCGCCATCGCCCGCGCCTTGTCCGGCGTCTCGAGCACGTAGGCGTTCAGCACCCGCGCTTTTTCCATTGCCGCGAGGTGCGCGTCGGTCAATTCCAGCGACGTGAAGGATTTTTTCGCCAGACCAGCCTTGGCCTCGGCGAGCGTGAGTGAAGTCAGATCAGTCATTCGTCAACCGGATCGCAGGAGAAGGAAGCAGAAGGCGGCCTGCTGCCCGGCCGCTTCTGGAGTTGAGCTTTTTCGAGCGCTTCGATGATGGCATCGATCGCCTCGTCGGGATTGGTGATCTTGCCAGCCCGTTCCATGGCATCGAGATATTCCATATAGGCCGCGTAGGTTTTCTCGTCGCTGCACAGGATGCACATGCTTCGCCTCCCGGACTATTCGACCACCTTCGGGACCAGGAAGAAATGATCTTCGGTCGCCGGGGCGTTGGCGAGAATCTTGCCGGCAATTTCGCCATCACTGATGATGTCGTGGCGCTTCTTCATCACCATCGGCATCACCGAGGTCATCGGCTCGACGCCCTCGACATTCGCCTCGGACAACTGCTCGACGAAAGCGAGGATCGCGTTGAGCTCGCCCTGCAGATGGGCAACCTCCTCGTCCTTCACCGCGATCCGGGCAAGGTGCGCTATCCGGCGAACAGTGGCAGCATCGACCGACATTCTGGAAACTCCGAAAGAGCCGCAGCGGCGGCTCCGATCTGCCTGCCGTATAAAGCATTTTGCCCCGCAGGGGAAACCCGCCAATCCCATCAAAAAAGCCAGGATTTTGGTGGCTCTGGCGGCTTTGAACGGGCCCTGCTCGCATGATCGCCCGGCCCCGCAGGACTGCCCCTCTTCTTTTGCGCCCTACGCGACCGACGTGGTACGAGACTCTATGTCCGCGCCAATCCTTCCCCTCACCGATGCCGTGCCGCACTGGTCTGCCCGCGGCGCCCTGATCGGCCTCGACCTCGGCACCAAGACCATCGGCGTCGCGGCCTCCGATCCGGACCGCAGGTTAGCTACCGGCGTCGAGACCATCCGGCGTAAGACTTTTACCGTCGATGCGGCGCGGCTGCTTGCCATCGCCGGCGAACGCAAGGCGGTGGGGTTCGTCCTCGGCCTGCCCATCAACATGGACGGCAGCGAAGGCCCGCGCGCGCAATCGACCCGGGCCTTCGCCCGGAACTTCGCGCGGCTGACCGACCGCGCCATCGGATTGTGGGACGAACGGCTCTCCACCGCGGCGGTGGAGCGCGAGCTGATCGGCATGGACATGAGCCGCGCCCGCCGCGCCGAAGTAATCGACGAACATGCCGCGATCTTTATTCTACAGGGCGCGCTCGACCGCCTCGCCACGCTGCGCCGTCCCGAGACGCCGTAAGCGTCAGGACTGGCTGGCGAGCCACATGGTCTGCACCGTGGCGGCAAGATTGTTGATGCCGTGGACCACGACGGTCAGCCAGGTCGAGTTGTAGCGATAACGCAGGTAGCCGAGCAGCACGCCGATCGAGAATACCTCGCCGAGGAAGAACCAGTCGTATTGCAGATGCATCATCGTCCACACCAGCGACGACAGGACAATCGCGCCGGCTGGCCGCAGGGCTGATTCCGACCATCCCCGGTAGAGAAAGCCGCGCACGAAGAACTCTTCCGTGACCGGCGCGCCGACGCAGAACGCCAGCACCAGCAGCCAGAGCGCGCCGTCGGCCTGTGCCGATTTCAGAACATCGGTCATGAAGCCGGGCGCGACCTCCCGCCCAAGCGACTTCGACAGCAGATCCCAGCAGGTAATGAGAATGCCGAGCGCCACCGCGCCGACCAGCAGCGATTTCCAGCTCGGCCAATGCAGCGCAAGATAGTCCGCGAACTTCATCCGCGCCGTCCGCGTCGCGAGCCAGATCGCCGCAACCACCGCCGGCAAACCCGCCACCACCGACAGCGAGATGGTCAGGCCGCCGCCCATCACGCTCTTCATGGCGTCGAGATCGAGCCCGCCGCCCTGCTTCATCAGAAAGATGGCGACCACTGCGACCTGGCCGAAGAACATCGCGACGAAAATCACGACGCCCCAGAGCAGCGTGCCCCAGAACTTCCAGACCCGCGGCGCTTGGGCTACAGGACTGGACGCCAGCGGCGCGAGCGGGGATTCGGCAGAACCGGTCTCAGAGGTCATGGAGCAGCCTTCACAACGGACGGACACGAAGAATCATGGCAGCGCACGGTCCAGAAGACCACGTAGCGCGTCCGGATCAAGATCGACAGCGCCATACATGCTCCTATGCGGTTGCGCCAACCGCGTTTGCGCGAATAATACCGCGTGGCGGGGACAAACCCCGTTCAGCGCGGCGGTCGCGGCGAGCAACGCCAGCCTTTCGACCGCCAGCCGCGCGACCCGCTCGGCATCGGGCTGCCGCAACGCCTCCGCAACGGACGATATCGCCTGCATCACCCCCGGCAGTCCCTCGGCCTGCAAGGCAAACTGCTTCAGCACGCTATCCGCGGCATCGGCATCGCGCGACAGCGCCCGCTGCACATCGAGGCACATCACATTGCCGGAGCCTTCCCAGATCGGATTGACCGGCGCTTCGCGGTAGTGCCGCGCAAGGATGCCCTCCTCGACATAGCCATTGCCGCCCATGCACTCCATCGCCTCGAACAGGAACGCGGGCGCGCTCTTGCAGACCCAGTATTTCACCACCGGCGTCAGCAGCCGCATGAAGCCGGCCTCGCCGCTATCCGCCGGGGCACGATCGAAGGCACGGCAGAGCCGCAGCACCAGCGCGGTCGAAGCCTCGACCTGCAGTGCCATGTCCGCCAGCACGCCGGTCATCATCGGCTGATCGGCAAGGCGCTTCTGGAACACGATGCGATGGCGTGCGTGATGCAGCGCATGCGCCAGCCCCGACCGCATCAGGCCGGCGGAGGCGATCGCGCAATCCTGCCGCGTCAGCGCCACCATGCGGATGATGGTGGCGACGCCCCGCCCCTCTTCGCCAAGACGCAGCGCATGCGCGCGCTCGAACACAACTTCGGACGAGGCATTGGAGCGGTTGCCCACCTTGTCCTTCAGGCGCTGGAAATGGATCGCATTGACCGAGCCGTCCGGCCGAAAGCGCGGCATGAAGAAACAGGTCAGCCCGCTTTCCGCCTGCGCCAGCACCAGAAAGGCATCGCACATCGGCGCCGACATGAACCATTTCTGACCGGTGATGACGTAGGCCTCGCCGTCGCGCTCCGCGCGCGTGGTATTGGTGCGCACGTCCGTGCCGCCCTGACGCTCGGTCATGCCCATGCCGATGGTCATGCCGCGCTTGTTTCGCCACGGCGCGAATGATGGATCGTAACTTCGCGTGCCGAGCACAGCCATCACGCTCGCTCGCAATGCCGGATCGGCGGCGAGCGCACCGACAGCGGCGCGCGTCATGGTAATCGGACACAGATGGCCGGTCTCAACCTGCGCCGCCATGAAGAACTTTGCGGCGCGCACCACCTCGGCCACATCACCGGCGGCTCCCCCCGCCGCCGTCCATGTCGAACAATGCAGACCGGCGTGAACGCTGTGCGCCATCAGCTCATGATAGGCCGGATGAAATTCGACCTCGTCGCGGCGATTGCCGCGCGCATCGAACGCTTTCAGCCTCGGAGGATTCTCGTTGGCGAGGCGGCCGCGCTCCGCCATCGCGGCAGAGCCCCAGAGTTTGCCGAACTCGGATAATTCGGCCGCATGAGACTTGCCGCCATTGGCCGCGACGGCCTCAACCAGCGGCCGGTCCGACGCAAACAGGTCGATCCCCTCGAGCGGTGGCGACTGGTTGAACGCTTGGTCTGTCTCGCGGAGGATCGGCATCATCGCCTCGCCACTGGCCCGGACTCGGCTCGCAGCATACGCCGAAACGAGGCCGGTTTCATGCACCGGCTCACACCGCGCTTAACGACGCGTCACCGGAAAATCGAAAGCCGTATTGTTCGGACCGGGCAGCGAGAAGTGCCACCACTCGAGGCGATAGTTGACGAAGCCATGTTTCGCCATCGCCGCCACCAGCGTGCCGCGCCACTTGCGCTGCGCGGGCGTGATCGCGCGCGAAGCGGTATGCGCCTTGTCATCAGAGCAGTCGTAACCGGTGCCCATATCGACGCCCGATTCCGGCGCGCGCAGGCGCTGCGGGCCGGTGCAGTCGGCATAGGACGCGTTCGGGTCGAATGGCGCGACCTTCGCCTCCGGCAAGGCAACGAGCGTCAGATCCACCGCCTTGCCGGTGGAATGTCCCGAATGTCGCGCGACATAGCCGAGCCGAAACAGATCGGCCTTCGACATTTTCGGATTGTAGCGGTGCTGCGCCACCGTCTCGCGGCCGTCTTGCGCCCAGCGATAGATGTCCTCGACCGCACGCTGCGGGCGGTAGCAGTCGAACATCTTCAGCGACAGTCGACGCGGGACAAGATCGCGCTGCACCGCCACCAGCGCGTTCGCCACCCTGTGGGTGACAATGCATTCCCCCGCCTGATAGCCCTGCAACGGCCGCCCGACGAAATTGTTGAAGCCAGCGTAGCGGATGTCCTGAAGAATGCTCGGATCGACATCGCGCAGATAGACAAAGTCCGCCGGCAAAGCCTGCGCGAGAGCGTCCGTGCCGGAGGCGAAAGCGACAAGGCATCCGGCGATCGCCATCCATGCTGCTTTCATCTTGCCTCCTGTCGTCCCGATGCCGTGCGCGCAGGCCCGGCCGCCTCTCCCGGCCTGTTCTGCGGGATGGCAAGGCCACGGCAAGCTCTGTTTCCGCAATCTCGTCTGTTACCGGCCCCGTGCTTCACCGGGGGAAAACTCGATATCGGGCAAATCTGCCTTGCCCGACCCTCCAAGTCTGCCTATAGCTCTTGCTTTAATGACCCTTGCACCAAAATCGAGTTTTGTCCTCGGCCACCGGCATCTGCTGGGTATCGAGGGCCTTTCCGCGGCCGACATCACCGGCCTTCTAGACCTTGCCGAAGAGTTCGTGGAACTCAACCGGCAGGTCGATAAAAAGCGTTCCGATCTGCGCGGGCGCACCCAGGTCAACCTGTTCTTCGAAGCCTCGACCCGGACGCAATCCTCCTTCGAGATTGCCGGCAAGCGGCTTGGCGCCGACGTGCTCAACATGTCGGTGGCGCTGTCCTCGATGCGCAAGGGCGAGACGCTGCTCGACACCGCGGTGACGCTCAATGCCATGCACCCGGACATTCTGGTGGTGCGCCATCGCGCCTCCGGCGCGGTCGAGCTTCTCGCCCGCAAGGTGGACGGCTCGGTGATCAACGCCGGCGACGGCGCGCATGAACATCCGACCCAGGCGCTGCTGGACGCGCTGACCATCCGCCGCAACATGGGCCGCCTTGACGGCCTCTTGGTCGCAATCTGTGGCGACGTGCTGCATTCGCGCGTGGCGCGTTCCAACATCCTGCTGCTCAACACCATGGGTGCGCGCGTCCGCGTCGTTGCACCCTCCACGCTGTTACCGGCCGGCATCGAACGCATGGGCGTCGAAGTCGCGCGCGACATGCGCGAGGGGCTGGAAGGCGCGGACATCGTCATGATGCTGCGATTGCAGCGCGAGCGGATGACCGGCTCGTTCGTGCCGTCGAGTTCCGAATATTTCCATTTTTTCGGTCTCGACCAGAAGAAGCTGTCCTATGCCAAGCCGGGCGCGCTGGTTATGCATCCGGGACCGATGAATCGTGGCGTGGAAATCGACTCCATCGTGGCTGACGGCGCGCAATCGCTGATCCGCGAACAGGTCGAAATGGGTGTGGCGGTGCGCATGGCCGTGCTCGAAGCACTCGCCCGCAACCTTCCGAATGCGTGACGCCATGCCGATAGACCGCCGCCCCCTCCTGCTCGCCAACGCCCGCCTGATCGATCCGTCCCGCGATCTCGACGGACCCGGCGATTTGTTGATCGTCGATGGCATGATCCGCGATGCGCGACGCGGCATCAGCGCCGCCGGCGTTCCCGAGGGCACCCATATCGTCAATTGCGCCGGTAAAGTTGTGGCTCCCGGCCTGATCGACATGCGCGCCTTTGTCGGCGAGCCCGGCGCCGGTCATCGAGAGACCTTCGCTTCGGCCAGCCATGCCGCTGCCGCGGGCGGCATCACCACCATCATCTGCCAGCCCAATACCCGGCCCGCGATAGACAATTCCGCGACGGTCGATTTCGTGCTGCGCCGCGCCCGCGACACCGCGATCGTCAACATCCACCCGATGGCGGCGCTGACCCGCGACATGAAAGGCGAGGAGATGACCGAGTTCGGTCTCCTCAAGGCCGCCGGCGCGGTCGCCTTCACCGATTGCAGCCGCAGCGTGACGAATGCGCTGGTGATGCGCCGCGCCCTGACTTATGCCCGCGATTTCGACGTGCTGATCGTACATCACACCGAGGATCCCGCTCTGGTCGGCGAAGGCGTGATGAACGAAGGCGAATTCGCCTCGCGCCTCGGCCTGATCGGTATTCCCAGCGCCTCTGAGGCCATGATGCTGGAGCGCGACATGCGGCTGGTCGCGCTGACCGGCGGCCGCTATCACGCGGCTTCCGTCACCTGCAGGGACTCGATCGAGATCCTGCAGCGCGCACGCGATGCGGGCCATGCCGTCAGCGCCTCGGTTTCAATCAACCACATCACACTCAACGAAAACGACATCGGGCCGTACCGCACCTTCCTCAAGCTGTCGCCGCCGCTGCGCACCGAGGACGACCGCAGGGCGCTGGTCGCCGCCCTCAGCTCCGGGCTGATCGATGTCATCATGTCGGATCACAACCCGCAGGACGTCGAGGTCAAGCGCCTGCCTTTCGCCGAAGCCGAACCCGGCGCCATCGGTCTGGAAACCATGTTGCCGGCGGCTCTCCGCCTGATGCATTCTGGCGAGATTGAACTCAAGACCCTGATCCGCGCGATGTCCACCCGGCCGGCCGAATTGCTCGGGTTGCCCGGCGGCTCGCTGCGTCCCGGCTCACCGGCCGACGTGATCGTGATCGATCTCGACGCGCCGTGGGTGCTCGATCCGGCCGAACTGAAATCGCAGTGCAAGAACACGCCGTTCGACGAGGCGCGTTTCACCGGCCGCGTTATCCGCACCATCGTCGGCGGCCGCACCGTGTTCGAATACCTGTAACGACGGGGGACCGGCATGTCCGCGCCCATTCTCGCCGCTGCCTGTGCCTTCGGTTATCTGTGCGGCTCGGTGCCGTTCGGGCTAATCACCACGCGGCTTGCCGGCACCCAGGACCTGCGCTCGATCGGTTCGGGCAATATCGGTGCGACCAATGTGCTGCGCACCGGCCGCAAGGGTCTCGCCGCCGCCACTTTGCTCGGCGACATGCTGAAAGGCACCGTCGCGGTGCTGGCGGCGCGGTATTTCGCCGGGGCGGAAGCTGCGATCCTCGCCGGCCTCGGCGCCTTTCTCGGCCATCTCTTCCCGGTGTGGCTGAAGTTCAAGGGCGGCAAGGGCGTCGCCACCTATATCGGCATCCTGCTCGGGCTGTTCTGGCCCGCCGCGCTGGCGTTCTGCGCCATCTGGCTCGCCGTCGCCTTCCTGTCCCGCTACTCCTCGCTGGCGGCGCTGGTCGCAAGCGCGCTCACGCCCCTGATGCTACTGTGGTCGCAGCATTTCGATCTGGCCGCCCTGTTCGCCGTGCTGTCGGCGCTGCTCTGGATCATGCACCGCGCCAACATCAAGCGCTTGATGGCCGGGGCCGAAGGCAAGATCGGCGCGAAGGGATAAATCCCCTCAACTCCCGATTGCCCCCCACCTCGACTTGCGCGACACTTCCCGCTGCGGGGGGGGGGCAGCGTGGATACACAACCACACACATCGAAGCTGACCGACGGGCAGCGCATCGACTGGCTGCGCCTGATCCGCAGCGACAATGTTGGCCCGCGCACTTTCCGCTCGCTGGTCAATCATTACGGCAGCGCCCGCGCGGCGCTGGAACGGTTGCCCGGTCTCGCGCAGCGCGGCGGCGCCAGCAAGCCGGGGCGCATCTGCAGCCCCGAGAACGCGGCCCGTGAAATCGAGGCCGGCAAAAAGATGGGCGTGGCGCTGCTCGCGCCCGGCCTTGCGCTGATCGACGACGCCCCGCCGCTGCTCGGGGTCCGCGGCGCACCCGACATCCAGATGCAGCCGATGATCGGCATTGTCGGATCGCGCAATGCCTCCGGCGCGGGACTGAAATTCGCGCAAACCATCGCGCACGAGCTTGGCGAGGCTGGTTTCGCGATCGTCTCGGGCCTTGCCCGCGGCATCGACCAGGCCGCGCATCGCGCAACGCTCGCAAGCGGCACGGTCGCGGTGCTGGCGAGCGGGCATGACCGATCTATCCGCCGGAGCACGACGACCTGCTGCTCGACATCCTCGAACAGCGCGGCGGAGCAATTTCGGAGGTGCCGCTCGGCCACGCACCGCGGGCGCGGGACTTTCCCCGTCGCAACCGCCTGATCTCAGGCGTCGCGCTCGGCGTCATCATTGTCGAGGCCGCGCTTCGCTCGGGTTCGCTGATCACCGCACGATTCGCCAACGAGCAAGGGCGCGAGGTGTTCGCGGTGCCCGGCTCGCCGCTCGATCCGCGCGCCGCCGGCACCAATGATCTGATCAAACAGGGCGCGACCCTGACCACGAATGCCAGCGACGTCATCGCTGCGGTGCAACCGATCATGGGCCGCCCGATCGAACTGCCGATCCACGAGCGGGACGACGAGCCGATCGACGACGAGCCGCAGGTGGGGGAACGCGCGCGCATTGTCGGCCTGCTGGGTCCCTCGCCTGTCGGCATCGACGATCTGGTGCGGCTGTCCGGCACCTCGGCCGCGGTGGCCGCACCGTCCTGCTCGAACTTGAACTCGCCGCCCGGCTGGAGCGCCATGGCGGCGGCATGGTGTCCCTCACATTATAAATAATTGGGACAATAGGCACGATCGGTCTGCCTGGAGGCTTCTAGCAGCACCCGACGATCATAAAGCGCGCGGCAACGAACCGCTAAAGGTCGCCCGGGCGACGACGGTTCAACAGCAGGTCACGCGCTTCCATCTGCGCCATATCGAGCAGGTAACCGAGGGTCCCAAGACCATGACGACCGGCGATCTGCACGAGGTCGGTCAGCGTGGCAGCGATGAAAGCGGCCGCCTCCTCCGGACCACCACCGCCTTCGGCAGGGTCGACGTCCGGATCGAGGGGTATGCTTTTGGAGCGTGGCGGGGACATCGTTTTCTCTGCTTAACTTGGCTGGAACCCGGCCCGAATCTGACCATTTACAGCAACCTAAAGTATATTAAACAGATTATCACTCAACCTATGAGTGTATGCAAAGTATCCCTCTCACACCATGGCGATTTGACAGGACGCGCCAGTTTACCCATGTATCGGACGAAACGGATCGCGCCGCAGCATCGATTCCGGCGCTGATTTCCCCTACAAGATATTGGAATCATATGAATATCGTCATTGTCGAGTCGCCTGCGAAGGCCAAGACGATCAACAAGTATTTGGGCTCCTCCTACGAGGTTCTGGCCTCCTACGGGCATGTTCGCGACCTCCCCGCCAAGAACGGATCGGTCGATCCCGACGCCAATTTCCAGATGATCTGGGAAAACGATCCCAAGGCCGCCGGTCGCCTCAATGACATCGCCCGCGCCCTCAAGGGGGCCGACAAGCTGATCCTCGCCACCGACCCTGATCGCGAGGGCGAGGCGATCTCCTGGCACGTTCTGGAGATCATGAAGGAAAAACGGGCGCTCAAGGATCAGAAGATCGAGCGCGTGGTGTTCAACGCCATCACCAAGCAGGCCGTCACCGAGGCCATGAAGCATCCGCGCGAGATCGACGGCGCGCTGGTCGACGCCTACATGGCGCGCCGTGCCCTCGATTACCTCGTCGGCTTCACCCTCTCCCCGGTGCTGTGGCGCAAGCTGCCCGGCGCCCGCTCGGCGGGCCGCGTGCAGTCGGTCGCCTTGCGGCTGGTTTGCGACCGCGAACTCGAGATCGAGAAATTCGTAGCCCGCGAGTACTGGTCGCTGCTGGCAACGCTGGCGACGCCGCGTGGCGAGAGCTTCGAGGCGCGTCTCGTCGGCGCCGATGGCAAGAAAATCCAGCGGCTCGACATCGGCAGCGGCACTGAGGCGGAGGATTTCAAGAAGGCGCTGGAAGCGGCAGTCTTCACCGTCAGCACCGTCGAAGCCAAACCCGCCCGCCGCAATCCGCAGGCGCCCTTCACCACTTCGACGCTGCAGCAGGAAGCCAGCCGCAAGCTCGGCTTTGCGCCCGCGCACACCATGCGGATTGCCCAGCGTCTGTATGAAGGCATCAATATCGGCGGCGAAACCACCGGCCTCATCACCTACATGCGTACCGACGGCGTGCAGATCGCCCCCGAGGCGATCACCCAGGTGCGCAAGGTGATCGGCGAGGATTACGGCAAGTCGTACCTGCCGGACGCGCCGCGCCAGTATTCGTCGAAGGCGAAGAACGCGCAGGAGGCGCACGAGGCGATCCGCCCGACCGACCTCAGCCGCCGCCCGTCACAGATCAGGGGCAAGCTCGATAACGATCAGGCCCGGCTCTACGAGCTGATCTGGATGCGCACGGTCGCGAGCCAGATGGAAGGGGCCGAGATGGAGCGCACCACCGTCGACATCACCGCGAAGGCCGGATCGCGCCTGCTCGAACTGCGCGCCACCGGACAGGTGGTCAAATTCGATGGCTTCCTCGCGGTCTATCAGGAAGGCCGCGACGACGATCCGGAGGACGAGGACAGCCGCCGCCTGCCCGCGATCAGCGAAGGCGAAGCGCTGAAGCGTGAGAACCTTGCCGTCACGCAGCATTTCACCGAGCCGCCGCCGCGCTTCTCGGAAGCCTCGCTGGTCAAGCGCATGGAAGAGCTCGGCATCGGCCGGCCTTCGACCTACGCATCGATCCTGCAGGTGCTGAAGGATCGCGGCTATGTGAAGCTGGAGAAGAAGCGCCTGTCCGCCGAGGACAAAGGCCGCGTCGTCGTGGCGTTTCTCGAGAAGTTCTTCTCGCGCTATGTTGAATTCGACTTCACCGCCGACCTCGAGGAGCAACTCGACAAGGTCTCCAACAACGAGATCGCCTGGAAACGGGTGCTGCAGGATTTCTGGACCGGCTTCATCGGTGCGGTCGACGACATCAAGGACGTCAAGGTCAGCGAAGTCCTCGACGTACTCGACGACATGCTCGGCGAGCACATTTATGAGAAGCGTGCCGATGGCGGCGATCCGCGCCAGTGCCCGAGCTGCGGCACCGGCCGCCTCAACCTGAAAGCGGGCAAATTCGGCGCCTTCGTCGGCTGCTCGAATTATCCGGAATGCCGCTACACCCGCCCCCTCGCCGCCTCCAGCGGTGCGAGCGATCGCGTGCTCGGCAAGGATCCGGTGTCCGGTCTCGACGTGACGGTGAAGGCGGGTCGCTTCGGACCTTACATCCAGCTTGGCGAGGCCAAGGATTACGGCGAGGACGAGAAGCCGAAACGCGCCGGCATTCCGAAAAATACCTCGCCCGGCGATGTCGAACTGGACGTTGCCATCAAACTGCTATCGCTGCCGCGCGAAGTCGGTAAGCATCCGGAAGACGGCGAGCCGATCACCGCCGGCATCGGCCGGTTCGGCCCGTTCGTGCGGCATGGCAAGACCTATGCAAGTCTTGAAGCCGGTGACGATGTGTTCAGCGTCGGCCTCAACCGTGCGGTGACGCTGATTGCCGAGAAAATCGCCAAGGGTCCGGGCCGCCGCTTCGGCGCCGATCCCGGCAAGCCGCTCGGCGAGTACCCCGCGCGGAGCGGCACCATCATGGTCAAGAACGGGCGCTATGGTGCCTATGTGACCATCGACGGCATCAACGCCACCATTCCGAGCGACAAGACGCCGGAGACCATCACACTCGAAGAAGCCATTGCCCTGATCGAGGAGCGCGCCGCCAAGGGCGGCAAGGCCAAACGAGCCACAAAGAAAGCCGCCAAAGCGGGCAATGGCGCGGCAAAGGGCAAGCCGGCGAAAAAGCCAGCTGCCAAGAAGGCAACGACCAAGCCCGCAGCAAAAGCTGATGCGGGCGCGGAAGTGACGCCGATCAAGGCCGCGGCCAAGGCTAGGACGGCCAAAGCTCCTGCCAAGGCCAAGAAAGCAGCCACACCAAAAGTGGCCGCCGCGAAGGTGGCTTCACCCGCCGCCAAGAAGAGCGTCAGCAAAGCTCGCGGATAATGGCCAGAAAACACAACGCGCCGGATGCTTTCCCGGACCGGGAGAGCATCGTCGCGTTCATCAAGGCGCACCCCGGCGAGGCCGGGACGCGTGAACTCGCGCGTCATTTCGGCCTGAAAAACGAATCCCGCGCCGAGCTGCGCCGCATCCTGCGCGAGCTCACCGATGAAGGCCTGATCGCCAAACGCGGCAAGCGTGTGCAGGACGTCAAGGCGTTGCCGCCCACGCTGGTGGTCGACATCACCGGGCGCGATCCCGACGGCGAACTCATTGCCACCCCCGCCGAATGGTTCGAGGAGACCGACGGACCCGCGCCCGTCATCCACATCCATGTGCCCCGCCGTCCCCCGCCCGGCACGGTCGGCGGCGTCGGCGACCGCGCCCTGTTGCGGATCGAGAAATTCGATCGCGACACCCGCCGCGCAGGCTATCGCGGGCGCATTATCAAACTGCTCGACAAAGCCAAGCACCGGGTGCTCGGCATCTTCCGCCTGCTGCCGAACGGCGAAGGCCGCCTCGTTCCCATCGACAAGAAACAGGCCGGGCGCGAACTTGCGATCAGTGCGAACGATGCCGGCGGCGCGCTGGACGGTGATCTCGTCAGCGTAGAGCTGATGCGATCGCGCGGTTACGGCCTGCCGGTCGGCCGCGTCAAGGAACGGCTCGGCTCGATGAAGACCGAGAAGGCCATCAGCCTGATCGCGATTCATGCTCACGAGATTCCGCAGGAATTTCCCGCCGACGCGCTTCGCGAAGCGGACGCCGCGCAGCCAGCAGCGCTGGCGGGGCGTGAGGACTGGCGCGACCTGCCGCTCGTCACCATCGATCCGCCGGATGCCAAGGATCACGACGACGCGGTGCATGCCGCTTTGGACGACGATCCCGGCAACGCAGGCGGCTATATCGTTACCGTCGCGATCGCGGACGTCGCCTTCTATGTGCGGCCGCGCTCGGCGCTCGACCGCGAAGCACTTCGCCGCGGCAACTCGGTATACTTCCCCGATCGCGTGGTGCCGATGCTGCCCGAGCGCATCTCCAACGATCTGTGCTCGCTGCGGCCGGGCGAAGCGCGCGGCGCGCTCGCGGTGCGCATGGTGATCGGCGCCAACGGCCGCAAACGCTCCCACACCTTCCATCGCATCCTGATGCGCTCGGCCGCGAAGCTGCATTATGCACAGGCGCAGGCAGCGATTGACGGGCGCCCGGACGATGTCGCCGGCCCCGTGCTCGATCCGATCCTCAAGCCGCTGTACGACGCCCATGCTCTGGTGAAACAGGCGCGCACCGAGCGTGATCCGCTCGATCTCGATCTGCCTGAGCGCAAGATTTTGCTGAAGCCGGACGGCACCATCGACCGCGTGGTGACACCCGAGCGGCTCGAAGCGCATCGCCTGATCGAGGAGTTCATGATCCTCGCCAACGTCGCAGCCGCCGAGACGCTGGAGAAGAAGTCGCTGCCGCTGATCTATCGTGTCCACGACGAGCCGACCGTGGAGAAGGTGCACAACCTGCGCGAGTTCCTGAAAACTCTCGACATGCCTTTCTCCTCAACGGGCGCGCTGCGGCCGGCGGTGTTCAACCGCGTCCTCGCGCAGGTCAAAGGCCGCGACGCTGAATCGCTGGTCAACGAGGTCGTGCTGCGCTCGCAGGCACAGGCGGAATATTCGGCGGAGAACTATGGCCATTTCGGCCTCAATCTGCGCCGCTACGCTCATTTCACTTCACCGATCAGGCGATACGCAGACCTGATCGTGCACCGCGCGCTGATCCGCGCGCTCGGCCTTGGCGAAGGCGCGTTGCCGGAGACTGAAACACTCGAAACATTGAGTGAAATCGCCGCGGCAATCTCGCTGACCGAGCGCCGCGCCATGAAAGCGGAACGCGAAACCGCCGACCGCCTGATCGCGCATTTCCTCGCCGACCGCATCGGCGCGACGTTTACCGGCCGAATCTCCGGGGTGACGCGCGCCGGATTGTTCGTGAAGCTCAATGAAACCGGCGCCGATGGTCTGGTTCCGGTCCGCTCGCTCGGCAGCGAATATTACAACTACGATGAAACACGGCACGCGCTGATCGGCTCACGCAGCGGTGTCATGCACAGACTGGGTGACGTGGTCGAGGTTCGTCTGGTAGAAGCTGCTCCCGTGGCCGGTGCGCTGCGGTTCGAACTTCTCTCGGGAGGATCAAGCCCCACACGCTCAGGCCGCAGACCTGACGATCGCATGAGGGCACGGCTCGGCCGTGCGAAGAAGGACAAGGCATCGCGAAACTCCAAGGCTAAATCTTCCAAGGCCAAGCCTTCCAAAGTGAAGCCTTCGCGAAAGGCCCGCAAACCGAAGAAGCGCTGATCTCATAGGATCGGCCCTGCAGGAGACATCATGAACAGCCCGACCTCTGCTCCCGCCACGACATGGACGGCCGAACTCGGCACCCAGCCGAAGCGTGATCTCTGGAACGCGATGGTGCGCGGATGGCGCTGCCGCTGTCCGAACTGCGGCGAAGGCAAGCTGTTCCGCGCCTTCCTGAAAACTGCGGACTCCTGCTCCGAGTGCGGGCAGGATTTCACCCACCATCGCGCCGACGATCTGCCGGCCTATCTCGTCATCGTCGTGGTCGGGCACATCGTGGTCCCGGTCGGCCTGTGGATCGAAACCAATTTCGCTCCGCCGGTGATCTGGCAGCTTGCCGCCTATCTGCCATTCACGCTGATCGCTTCGCTCCTGCTGCTGCAGCCGATCAAGGGTTCGGTTGTTGGCCTGCAGTGGGCGCTGCGTATGCACGGCTTCGAGAAAGACACCTCGCTAGAAAAGCCGGCTGCTGCCGCGGACTGACACTGCCGAGATACGATGGCACAGCCTGCAACCCTCAATGGGGAGGATGCGTCCTATCCCTACCGCAAGCCGAAGGATGCTGCGACGCTGATCCTGATCGATCGCAGCGGTGCCTTCCCCAAGGTGCTGGTCGGCCGGCGTCACGACAAGCTCGTGTTCATGCCGGGGAAATTCGTCTTCCCCGGAGGCCGCGTCGATCCAACCGATCACCGCATTCCGGTCGCACACCCGCTGCCGGATGAACTCACCGCCAAGCTCACCGGCGGCGCACCGAAAACGGCGCCGGCCCGCGCGCGGGCTCTCGCCGTCGCCGCCATCCGCGAAGTCTGCGAAGAGACCGGGCTTTGTGTTGGCACACACTGCACGCCGCACGCGGCGGCGCTCACCGGAGAATGGCGGCCTTTCGCCGAAGCGGGCCTTCTGCCCGATCCCTCGCAACTATTCCTGATCGCGCGCGCGATCACCCCACCCGGCCGGGTGCGCCGCTACGACACCCGCTTCTTCACCGCCGACGTCTCGACCATCACCCACAAGGTCGAGGGCATCGTTCACCCCGACGCCGAACTTGTAGAGTTGGTCTGGATCGAACTGGGATCGTCTCCTCTCGCCGAAATGCACCACATCACACGGGCTGTGCTGGGCGAACTCGAAGCCCGGCTCGCTGCCGGACCGTTGTCGCACGTCGCCGAGGTGCCGTTTTTCTATTACCGGAACGGCGTGATGCGGCGCGATACCCTCTGATATCCACGGCGATCGCACCCGATCGGCAAAAAAGCCAGTCATGGCCGCTTGGGCTTGCTATGCTGGACGCTCCCGGACAGCGTTCATGCGTTGAGTTCACATGATTGGATCACGGCTGCTGACGCGCGCAGGCATCGCCGCCTCGATTGCAGCCCATCTGGCACTTCTGGCCTGGATTATCCTTGGGACCGGCGCGCGTCCGTTCGATCCGCGTCCCCCCGACACCATTGCGATCGACCTGGTTACACCTGACGAACTGAAAGCTGCTGAGGACAAGCGGGACTCGCTCCCCGAACCCGAGACACCGAAGCAGGAACTGGCGGATCAATCTGCCACGCCCGCGCCGCCTCCAAGCCCTCCGGACCCTCCAGCCGCGTCGCTGGATCCGGCACCGCCGTCCCCTTCGCAGCAGACCGCCGCAGACCAATCTCCCGCCGTCCCGCAGCCCGCACCGGCTCCGTCGGCATCATCTCTGCTGGCATTGAATGCGCCGCCAGTGGTGCAACCGGACATTACCGACAAATACGGCTCGATGTTCAGCCTGTCGGAGACGGGTTTCGACCCGGTCACGCCCGGCGCGAAGATCGAGCCCACCGCGATCGACGCCTTTCTCGCGCACCTGAAGACCTGCTCGATCCTGCCGGCGGGCGTCTCCCCGGACGACAAAATCCGGATCGTGCTCCGGGTCGCATTGAAGCCGAACGGAATCCTTGCAGTCGCTCCGGTGCTGATCGAGGCCAGCGCCTCGGCCAAGGGACCGCTGCTGATGCAGGGCGCGATCAAGGCCATCGAGGCCTGCCAGCCCTACAGCATGCTGCCGGCCGACAAATACAATGAATGGCGAATCCTCGACCTCGCCTTCACCCCCCGGGATTTCGGCGGCTGAGCCGCCCCAAACAGCGTTTTGTCAAAATCCGCGAGGAAATCGAAAAAAGTGAGGTTTTTGAAGGATTCGAGGCCCACTCCGCCCCGTAAATCCTGCCTTAAATCCTTGACTTTGGGGCATTCGACGGTAGGTTGCGGCCCAAACGCGGTGACAGCGCTAGCCGACCCGCCTATTCCAGACATTCGAGGTTCTGAACATGGCCAAAGCGGTCACCATCAAAGTCAAGCTCGTCTCCAGCGCGGACACCGGCTTCTATTACGTCGCCAAGAAGAACTCGCGCACGATGACCGACAAGCTCGTGAAGAAGAAGTACGATCCGGTCGCCAAGAAGCACGTCGAATTCCGCGAAACGAAGATCAAGTAAGTCGCCTCAAACGCGACCAACAGAAAACGGAGCCGCTTGGCTCCGTTTTGCATTTCCGGACCATGTTGCCTGAAGCCTATGCGGCCGTCGCGACCACGCGATTGCGGCCATCATGCTTGGCGCGGTACAGCGCCTGATCGGCGCGCTTGAGCACGTCCGTCACCAGCTCGCCCTTCCGCTCCATCATCGACAGGCCAATCGACATCGTGACGTCGATCTGCCGCGCGCCCTTCTCGATTGCGAACGGCTCACCCGCAATTGCCTGGCGTAGCCGCTCGGCGACGATGCCGGCGACATGCAGGTCGGTCTCCGGCATCGCGATGACGAACTCCTCGCCGCCATAGCGCGCGGCAAGGTCGATACCGCGAACCGATTTGCGAATTCGCACCGCGAATTCGCGCAGCACGTCATCGCCCGCGTCGTGACCGTAAGTGTCGTTGATCGACTTGAAATAATCGATATCGAGAATCATCAGCGCGAGCGGCTTGCCGCGGGTGGAAGCCTGCTCCGCCAGCGTCACCATATGACTTTCCAGATAGCGACGATTGTGCAGGCCGGTCAGGCCATCGGTGATCGCCATCTCGATTGAACTCTGCACGTTGTCGCGCAGGTGATCGGTGTAGCGTCGGCGGCGGATCTGGGTCCGCGCGCGCGCCAGCAACTCGTTTTTGTCGATGGGGCGTAGCAGATAATCGTTCACGCCGATCTCAAGGCCGCGCAGCAACTGGGCGTTGTTGTCGGCGTCGGACATTGCAAGGATCGGTACGCTGCGTGTCCGATCCAGCGAGCGCGCCTGGCTGCATAGCCGCAGGCCGTCGTAGTTCTCCAGATTAAGCGAGACGATCAGAAGATCGTAGTTGCCCTCGGCCGCGTGAAACAACGCATCGGTGGGGTTCGGCTCGACATCGACCGCATGTTCGCTGGCGAGAATCGGCGCCAGACGCTCGTAGGAGGACGGCCGGTCGTCGATCAGCAGCACGCGGCCGCCCTTGCCGGTATCGGCCACCGCATCGCGCTCGGGCATCTGCACGCCAATTTCCAGCGAGGTGATCGCGCGCATGCGCAATTCGTCGGTCATCATCTTGAGCCGGGTCAGCGAACGGACCCGCGCGATCAGCACCACGTCCGACACCGGCTTGGTGAGGAAATCGTCGGCGCCGGCGTCGAGGCCGCGCACACGGTCCGCCGGGCTGTCGAGTGCGGTGACGATCACCACCGGAATGAAATGGGTTTTCGGATTGGATTTAAGCCGGCGGCAAACCTCGAAGCCGTCGATATCGGGCATCATCACGTCCAGCAGGATGATGTCGCATTCGGCGCGCTCGCAAATCTCCAGCGCCTGCATGCCGCAATTCGCCGTCACGACATCGAAGTACTCCGCCGACAGCCGCGCTTCGAGCAGCTTGACGTTCGCCGGAACGTCGTCGACGATCAGAACTCGCGCGGACATTGCATTTCCCTCAACCGATGAACCGCCTTACGGTCTCGATAAATTTCCCTACCGAAATCGGCTTGGACAGATAAGCCTCGCACCCGCCCTCGCGGATACGCTCCTCATCACCCTTCATGGCGAAGGCCGTCACCGCGACCACCGGAGTGGCATGCAGTTCGGCGTCCTCCTTGATCCACTTCGTCACGTCGAGTCCCGAAACCTCCGGGAGCTGAATATCCATCAGGATCAGATCGGGGCGATGCTTGCGCGCGAGATTGAGCGCCTCGCGACCGTTGCTCGTGCCGACCGTCTGATAGCCATGGGCTTCGAGCAGATCGCGAAAGAGCTTCATGTTGAGTTCGTTGTCCTCAACGATCAGGACGGTCTTCGCCACCCTTCCTCCAATCCCGCAAAATGCCTGTTTCGCCGACAATGATTAGCCGTCGCCACGCCGGAATGAGTCGGGCATGATGGTTCCAAAATAGAGAACAGAAGTTACGGAAAGGCAAATGGGCATGGCACTCAAACACCAGCGAAAACCGACCGAAGTCGCTGAAATTGTGGCGATTTAGGCGCTTTCTTTCCTCGCCGGAGAGCCCGAGCGGCTGGGCCTGTTCCTGTCCGAAAGTGGCATCGGCCCCGAGACCCTGCGCGCCGCTGCCACCGACCCGAAATTCCTCGCCGGGGTACTCGATTTCATCATGCGGGATGATGATACCGTAAAGGCCTTTTCCGACTCGTCGCAGTTGCCGCCGGCGACGATCGCTGCTGCACGCGATGCGCTGGGTGACTATCCACGGGAGTAGATCGTGAGCGACCCTGCGCAGAACGCGCGCCATGGGCCGGGATTTTGCCGGGACTGCCTGACCGATGCGGCCGATCACGTCCGCCGCTGCGCCGCCTGTGGCTCGCCCCGGCTGATTCGCCATCCGGCGCTGGCCTCGCTCGCGCTGGCGCATATCGATTGCGACGCATTCTACGCCACCGTCACCAAGCGCGATTACCCTGAGCTCGCCGACAAGCCGGTGATCATCGGCGGCGGCAAGCGCGGCGTGGTCGCGGCCGCCTGCTACATCGCCCGCACCTTTGGCGTGCGCTCGGCGATGCCGATGTTCAAGGCGCTGGCGCTGTGCCCGGAGGCGGTGGTGATTCGTCCCGACATGGCTCTCTATGTCAGGGTTGGGCGAGAAGTGCGCCAGGCCATGATGGCGCTCACACCATTGGTCGAACCATTGTCGATCGATGAAGCCTTCCTCGATCTCACCGGCACCGAGCGCGTGCACGGCATGATTCCGGCTAAAGTGCTGGCGCGGTTCGCGACACAGGTGGAGCGCGACATCGGCATCACCGTGTCGGTCGGCCTCGCGGCGAACAAATTCCTCGCCAAGATCGCCTCCGACCTCGACAAGCCGCGCGGCTTCGCCGTGCTCGGACAGGATGAAGCCTGCGCGCTGATGGCGGGCAAGCCGGTCGGCTTCATCTACGGCGTCGGCCCCGCCTCGCAGGCGAAACTGCAGTCGCGCGGCTTCCGCCTGATCGGCGATCTGCAGCGCGCCGAGGAAACCGACCTGATGAAACTGTTCGGGGCCGAGGGGCAGCGGCTCTGGCGGCTCGCGCGCGGCATCGACACACGCAAGGTGGTGCCCGATCGCGGCGCCAAGACCATCTCCAATGAAACGACCTTCGAGGACGACATTCGCGACTTCGCGACATTGGAGCGCGTCCTCTGGCGATTGTGCGAGAAGGTCTCCGCGCGTCTCAAGAGGGGCAATCTCGCCGGCAGCACCATCACGCTGAAACTCAAGACCGCCGACTTCCGCCAGCGCACCCGCTCCCATTCCATTGCCGCGCCGACGCAGCTTGCGAACAAGATTTTCGCGATTGCGCGCGAAATGTTGGCGCGGGAGATAGACGGCACCGCCTTCCGCCTGCTCGGCGCGGGCGTCAGCGCGCTGCGGCCGGAAGCGGGGTCAGTGCACGAAGACCTCCTCGACCGCCGGGCCGCGCATGCCGAGCGCGCAATGGATGACGTGCGGAAAAAATTCGGCGCCGCCGCGGTGATGCGCGGCATCGCCTATCAGGGACCGGGAAAAGCGCAGTAACCGATCACGCCCCGCTCATTTGCAGGGCTTGCTGTCCTTGATGTCGAGCTTGTCCATCGCACCGGCGATGACGAAGTCGTTGTAGTCCAGCACCAGCGCGCGCGAGATACCATCCTCATAAAGCTCGAACGACATCGCATAGGCCGGCGTCTGCTCGCCGGTGCTCTCCTTGGCAGCGCGATCGTAATAGCTCACCGTCACCGGCCAGCGCGTCACCGATTTGAGCTTGTCGTTGCTGGTGGAGACGTCGGGCTTCTTGGGCGCGCGGTCGCCGGGGATCGGCTGACCGATCACCGCGAGCGTGTTGTAGACCTTCTCGCCGTCATCGGAGCCGTCATAGATCACGAGCTCGAGGATGCTCTTGCCGGCCCGCGCCGCCGCGGTGATGCGTTTGATCTGCTCGGTAGGAAACACAGTCTCCTTGCCGAGGGTGAAGGTCTTCACCTTGGGCTGCTTGAGCTTGACCACGATGCCGCTCGCGGTGCGCTCGGCAACGCCATCAACCTGGCTCGGAGGATTTTCATTCATCCGGGTGTCGATCTTGAAGCGGTAGCTCTTGCCCTCGCCGTCTTCCCAACTCGTCGAACGCAGGTCGCTGGTCGTGACCTTGTCCTCGCCGGTGTCAATCTCCGAAAGCTGGTGGAATTCGGTGCTGTATCCTTCGCAGGAACTGCCGGAGAAATTGTACAGGATCTTGCCTCGCGCCGCGCTGACCGCGGCGTTGCCGCGTGTCCTCTGCAGGCTGAGGTCATAGACGGCCTGATGTGCTGCAAACGGCATCGGGGGTGCGACCTGCGCCCGCGCAGGATTGCCGGCGAATACTCCACACGCAAACGCCAGACCGCAAAGCCCCGGCATCGTCCACGACCGCTTCATACCATCTCCTTCAGGCAGGAATCGAAGCATAGTGAGCGGCACATTGCGCCGCAACTGGGGCAAAACCCCTCAAGATTACGGCACTCGCGGTAGCCAACCCGTCGGATCGGCCATATGAAGGCAGACGCCAGCGGCCTCTTGGCGAGGACCGCCGAACGACAAATAGCGCCCCAAGGAGACCCAGCACATGGCCGGAACGATCGAACAGAAACTCGCAAGCCTCGGCATCACGCTGCCGACGCCCGCCGCGCCGGTCGCGAATTATGTTCCCTGCGTGCGCACCGGCAACCTGCTGGTGGTCTCCGGCCAGGTCTGTTTCGGGCCGGACGGCAAGCTGATCGCCAAGGGCAAGCTCGGCGGCGGCGTTGCGCCGGATCAGGGCATCGCGGCAGCGCGCGGTTGCGCGATCAACCTGCTGGCGCAGGTCAAGGCGGCGCTCGGTGACCTCGACAAGGTGGTGCGCGTGGTGCGCCTCGGCGGCTTCATCAATTCCACCCCCGATTTTCTCGACGGGCCGAAGATCATGAACGGCGCATCCGACCTGATGGTCGAAGTATTCGGCGACAAGGGCCGCCACGCCCGCAGCACGGTAGGCGTCGCCGCCCTGCCCGCCGACGCGGCGGTCGAGGTCGAAGGCATGTTCGAGGTCGCCTGATCGATGCCCTGGCGCGCGCCCGACTGGTTGACCGCGCGACCCGTCGCACATCGCGGGTTGCACAATCGGGCGCGCGGCATTGTCGAAAACATGCCCTCTGCCGCCAAGGCTGCAATCGCCGGCAATTTCGCCATCGAGCTCGATATCCAGCTTTCCTCCGACGGCGAAGCAATGGTGCACCATGACGACACGCTCGGGCGGCTCAACGACGGCGATGCCGACCTGCGCACCCTGACAGCGGCCCGGCTCAAGCAGGTTGCCTTCAAGGACACGGCCGATCGCATGATGACGCTCGGCGATCTGTGCGATCTCACCGCCGGGCGCGTGCCGCTGATCGTCGAGGTGAAAAGCCGGTTTGACGGCGACCGCCGCCTGGTGACCCGGATGGCGCAAGTGCTCTCGGGCTATCGCGGCCCGGTCGCGCCGATGTCGTTCGATCCCGATCAAGTCTGTGCGATCCGTGATCTCGTGCCGGACCGACCGCGCGGCGTCGTCGCCGAGCGTGATTATGGCGAGGACGAATGGCGCGCGCTGCCATCGGAGAAAGTGAACGGCATGCGCCATCTTCGCCACGGCCTCTCCACCCGACCGCATTTCATTGCCTATTGGGTCAACGAACTGCCCTCGCTTGCGCCGTGGATCGCGCGCAATCTGTTCGGCTGCGCGCTGCTGACCTGGACCGTGCGCACGCCGGAGCAGCGCCACCGCGCCGCGCGCCACGCCGACCAGATGATCTTCGAGGGTTTCGTGCCGGCACCGGACCTGGAACCGGCTTGAAGTCGCGGCTCAAACCCACAATCTATAAGATTGTGCGGACTCATCTTTCCGCCGTCGCCACCGACGTGCAACCCGTTCCGCAGGGCCAGCCTTCATCTCATGGATATCTCCGCGATCACGCTGGAATCCGTTCCCTCCGCTGACACGATCACGGCAGCGGACTGGGACGCCTGCGCCAATCCGGGCGCGAAATCCGCGGCCGCCAAAGGCCGTGGCGAGATTTCTTCGTCCGCGGCCACAGGCGATTCGCGTGATGATTCCACGTCGGCCTACAATCCGTTCATTTCGCATGCATTTTTCACCGCCCTCGAGCAGTCCGGCTCGGCATCGGCACGGACCGGCTGGGGCCCCCGCCATCTGGTGGCGCGGCGGGACGGCGAAGTGGTCGGAATCGTGCCCTGCTATCTGAAAAGCCACTCGCGCGGCGAATACGTGTTCGATCACGGCTGGGCGGAGGCTTTCGAGCGCGCCGGTGGCCGCTACTATCCCAAGCTGCAGGCATCGGTGCCATTCACGCCCGCAACCGGACCTCGCCTGTTGGTGCGGCCGGGCGCCGACCAACAACGCGTCCGCGACGCGCTCGCCAGCGGCCTGATCGCATTGTGCGACCAGATCGGAGCCTCCTCGCTGCATGTCACCTTCGCACTGGAGCAGGAATGGCGCGATCTTGCCGAGCGCGGCTTCCTGCAACGCACCGACCAGCAGTTTCACTGGCGCAATGAAGGCTACGCTTCGTTCGAGGACTTCCTCGGCACGCTCGCCTCGCGCCATCGCAAGGCAATCCGCCGCGAACGACGCGAGGCGCTGGCGAAGGGCATCACCATCCATGCGCTCACCGGCGGCGACATCACCGATGAGGCATGGGATGCGTTCTTCGAGTTCTACATGGAGACCGGTTCGCGCAAATGGGGCCGCCCCTATTTGAACCGGGAGTTCTATGCCCAGATCGCGCAGACCATACCGGATGACATCGTGCTGATCATGGCCAAGCGCGACGGCCGCTGGATCGCCGGGGCGATCAACTTCCTCGGCTCGGATACGCTCTATGGCCGCCACTGGGGCGCCATCGAGCATCACCCGTTCCTGCATTTCGAGGTCTGCTATTATCAGGCACTCGATTTCGCCATCGCACGCGGGTTGAGGCGGGTCGAGGCCGGCGCACAGGGCGAGCACAAGATCGCGCGAGGCTATCTGCCGCAGACGACCTATTCGGCGCACTATATCGCCAACCCCTCGCTGCGCCGCGCGGTACGAGACTATCTGGCGCGTGAGCGGGCCTATGTTGCCGAAGCGGTACGCGAGCTGACCGATACCGGCCCGTTTCGCAAAATAGAAACGCCTTCCTGACTATCCTGCGAGACCGGCCGCAAGATCGAGGTAGCCCCATCGCAATGTTCAGTCGCGATTTCTGGATTCGCCGCACCCCCGAACTGCGGCAGACCTTCCGCGTTACGGTCGGCGCCGCCATCGCCTATGTCGCCTACAGGCTGCTCGGCCTGCAACAGGGCTACTGGGCCGTGTTCACGGTGCTGATCGTGATGCAGGGTTCGATCGGCGGCACACTCGGTGCGGCGAAGGACCGGATGATCGGCACGCTGGCCGGCGCGGTGATCGGCGGCCTCGGGGCCGCGCTGCATTCCGGCACCTCGCTCGGCGTCGGCATCACCCTCGCCATCACGACCGGCATCGCCGTCCTTGGTGCGGCGGTCTATCCGCAGTTGCGGGTCGCGCCGGTGACGGTGGCCATCATGCTGCTCAGCGAGCCTGCCGGCACTCCGGTCCAGCAATTCGTCGTTGATCGCGTGATCGAGATCGCGCTCGGCGGCGTGATTGGCGTGCTGGCGACCGTACTGATCCTGCCTGCGCGTTCGCACGGCGTCGTGGTCGCCCGCGCCATCGAGGTGCTGGAGCGGCTGCGCAAGCTGCTGCTGTCGGAAGCGGAGGCGATCGAACGCGGCGAACCGCTGCAGCCCTCCCCTGATCACCCGGCGCTGCGGCAGGCGCTCACCGCCGTCGAACAGGCGATGAACGACGCCGACCGCGAACGCGCCTCGCGCCTTGCCGATCACAGCATTCCGCCTTCGATCCCACGCACGCTCTGGCGCGTCCGCAATGATCTCGTCCTGATCGGCCGCACGCTGTACGAGCCGCTTCCGGCCCCGATCGGCGCCACGCTGGCACCGGCGACGGCGCGGCTGCTGCGTGCCGAAGCCGATCTTGTCGGACGTTGCGCCGCTGCGCTCGGCGCTATCACAACGGTCGCCCGGCAAGACATGGACGCCCCCTACCGCGCCTTCACCGAGACGTTCGGAAAGATGCGCCAGGAGAACGTCACGCGCCCGCTCGACTTCAATGAAGCGGGCCGCGTGTTCGGCCTTGCCTTCACGCTGGAGAGCCTGCACCGCGATCTTGCCGACCTCACCGACCGGATCGACGAAGTCGTCACCGGTCAGCCTCGTGCCCCGAAGGAATCCTGACGCCTTGCGTCACAACGCGAGATACGTGCCGGCGAGCACAAAGATTTCGCCGCACACCACACCGATGGCGACGGAGCGTCTTGTCGCGAGATAGGCGGCGAAACCGGCCGCCATGGCCCCGAAACGGATCGCGATCGGCACATTTGCGAACGCACCTGGCGGAATAATCAAAATCTGCATGATGACGCCGGCGATCACCGCCGTGGCGGTGGCGCGCACCCAGACCAGGATCTCGAGAATCCTCGTCGAGACCACCGCCGATCCACAGGCCGAGCACGCGCCAGATCTCGTTCGGCAGAAATCCCGCCACCAGCAACACAAACAGCGCGTACCAGTCGCCGACAAACTCGCTCACGGTCATTTGCGAGCCCGCCAGCGGTGCGCACCATAGGCGACGGTGCCCGCGGAGACGCCGCTGAGCAAGATATCAACGCCGGTGTGCAGATAAATCGAGATCAGCGGGTAGAAGGTCAGGCCCAGAACCAGACCAACCTTGTCGACGAAACGATGCGCATTGCGCGCCGACGAGAGCAGGAACACCAGCGGCATCAGCGCAAGAACACCGGCCGCAAACAATGGAGGCAGCTTCGCCGCGAGGACATAACCGAACCCGGTCGAGATCAGGCACACCGAAACGAAACCAACTCCAAGGCCATTGGAGAATGTGATCCTGGCCTCGCGCGGTACCAGCGGCAGCAGCCGAAATGACTCAACCCAAAAGGTGACGGCGGTGAAATGTGCCGGCAGCGCGAGATCACGAAGTCGTGTTTGGGGCGTCTTCAGCATCGGCAGCACCGCGACCACCATCGGCAGCAAACGGATCGCACTGAGGGTGACGGCAATCGCCAATTCGAGAATGCTCGCGCCCGCATGGATCATCGAGGTCAGAATGATCTGTGCCGGCGCAGCCCAGATGATCAGGCCACCGGCCAGCGCCCATCCGAGACTGAAGCCCGCATCATGTGCAAAAGCCCCGACCCCAAGGAAGGTGACGAACAGCACAAGTCCCAGAACCGAGGTCAGGGCATTCGATAAACCCAACAGGAATACACGCGGCGCGTGCTGCCAGTCCGGCGATTGAAGTGGAGGAAGCGCCACGGAGAAGATCGGCCTTTCACGCGAGAAATCGTGGGCGCTATCAGGTCGGTGGAATCGCGCAGCCGTCAAGGCCGCCAGATTAGCCCCCGGTATTCGGATTTCGCAGAACGAGGCAGGCCGCTCCGGCACGGCGGATTTTCCCGCACAGATCGTTGGCGGTGATGCGGGTGTCGGCCCCGATCCGCACCTGATAGAACATCCGGGTGCCGCGGCTGCGCAGCACCGAGCCGAGCAGGTTCGGATCATGGTCGCCGATCACCGGACCAAGCCGCTTCATTGCGCGGGCGTACATCGCAAGCGCCTTGTCACGCGAGAAGCCGGCAGCGAGTTGCACGCCCCACGGTGCCGCCACGCCGAGTTTCACCCGCTGCTCAAGCTCGGCGACAAACGGATTCGGTGCACGGCGGAGCAGCGCCATCAACTCGCGGCAGCCGGCCGGAGGTGCGCGATCCTTCACACCCGTACGCCCTGCCTGCGCCCATTCATCCACCGACGTGCCGGTGATCGCATGGACGTAGTGGCGGGTCTCAGTCGGCAGCGTGCCGGTGCCCGCCAGCCATTCCTGCACCCGGCGCGGGCCGGAATTATATGCGGCGGCTGCCAGACCAAGATTGCCGAACCGGTCGCGGAGTTCGCTCAGGAACTCCGCCGATTTCGGCAGCGCCTGCACCGGGTCGAATGGATCGAGCAGACGCCGCTCGCTCGCGGTGCCCGGCATGAACTGCGCGACGCCTTGCGCGCGCTGGCCGTTTCGCGTCATCGGTCCCACCGCATCGGGCTGAAACCGGCTTTCCTGCCAGATCACGCGGGCAAAGAACTCCAGCGGCAGGCGATGCGCCATCGCCGCAGATTCGATCATCAAGCACATTGCCTCGCCGGTCTCGACCATCTGCGCGGCGGGCGCAGCCGCCTCTGGTGAGGATTTGGCGTCGGGCGGCGGGACGTCCTGCTGCGCGAGCGCCGTCTGCACCATGCAAACAAGCACCGCGCAGGACAGCCAGCGGAGCAGCCCTCGTGGTAAAATGCGCCGCATTTACCTTAACCGTGCCTTTTGCCGATGCCGCATAGCCTCGCCCCGCTTGCGCGCCTAAAGCTGGCGCATGGAACAATGCCCGCCCGATACCGTCGAGGATGCAGACAATGCACTGGTGCCGGAAGCCGGCGCCACCCTGTCCGACGAACTCACCAACGAAGCAGATATCGAATCCGTTGCAGATAAATCCGTTGCAGATAACGGAGTCGCCTCGCCGCCTGTTCCGGCTCACTCACGGTTCGGCCATCTTCTCCGCGGCGCGGTACGGGCTTTCTTCGTTCTCTTCCTCTCCCAATATGTCATCACCACCCTCCTCGTGATCCTGGCGGCCATCATCATCGCGAACCAGGCATCCGACATACTGGTCGGCAAATTCGACGCCCTCGCAAGGGCGATCCGCCAATTCTGAGCATCGCTCCAGCAGCGAGCCACAAATGAAAAAGCCCGGCGCAGCGCCGGGCTTTTCATTGTTACATCAGCAAGGTCACGCTTTGAGTGGCTCCTTGGTCGCCTTGGGCTTGCGCTTACGCGCGCCCGGCAGCTTTTCCGGCTTCGGCGTCACCGGCCCCTCGACGAATTCGAAGCCGATCTTTTCCTTCGCCTCGCCGGCGGCCTCGTCCTTGACCAGGACGACGCGGACATGGCCGCCGCCCTTGAGTTTGCCGAACAGCACCTCGTCCGCCAGCGGCTTCTTGATGTGCTCCTGGATCACACGAGCCATCGGCCGCGCGCCCATCTGCTCGTCATAGCCTTCCTTCACCAGCCATGCCTTGGCCGGCTCGGACAGTTCGATGGTGACGTCGCGGTCGGCGAGTTGCGCTTCGAGCTGCATCACGAACTTCTCCACCACGAGGCCGATGACCTCGGGATCGAGATGCGCGAAGGAGACGATGGCGTCGAGACGGTTGCGGAATTCCGGCGCGAACTGCCGGTTGATCGCCTCGTGGTCCTCGCCTTCCCGCTTGCTGCGGGTGAAACCAAACGCCGCCTTCGCCATGTCGGCCGCGCCGGCATTGGTCGTCATGATCAGGATGATGTTGCGGAAGTTGACCTGCTTGCCGTTGTGGTCGGTCAGCTTGCCGTGATCCATGATCTGCAGCAGCACGTTGTAGAGATCAGGATGCGCCTTCTCGATTTCGTCGAGCAGCACGACGCAATGCGGATGCTGATCGACGCCATCGGTGAGCAAGCCGCCCTGATCGAAGCCGACATAGCCCGGAGGCGCGCCGATCAGGCGCGACACCGTATGCCGTTCCATGTATTCCGACATGTCGAAGCGCAGGAGTTCGACGCCGAGCGACGCCGCAAGCTGCTTGGCCACCTCGGTCTTGCCGACACCAGTCGGACCAGAGAACAGGTAGCAGCCGATCGGCTTCTCCGGTTCGCGCAGACCCGCACGGGCGAGCTTGATCGACGCCGACAGCGCCTCGATTGCCTTGTCCTGACCAAACACCGTGCGCTTGAGCGTCTGCTCGAGATGCCTGAGCACTTCGGCATCGTTCTTCGACACGGTCTTGGGCGGAATCCGCGCCATCGTGGCGATGGTGGTTTCGATTTCCTTGATGCCGATGGTCTTCTTGCGCCGGTTCTCCGGCACCAGCATTTGCGCCGCGCCGGATTCGTCGATCACGTCGATCGCCTTGTCCGGCAGCTTGCGGTCATGGATGTAGCGCACCGACAGGTTGACCGCGGCTTCGATCGCCTCGTTGGTGTATTTCAGCTTGTGATAATCCTCGAAATACGGCTTCAGCCCCTTGAGGATGCCGATGGCGTCTTCCAGCGACGGCTCGTTGACGTCGATTTTCTGGAAGCGGCGCACCAGCGCGCGGTCTTTCTCGAAGTGCTGGCGATATTCCTTGTAGGTGGTCGAACCCATGCAGCGGATGCCGCCCGAGGCCAGCGCCGGCTTGAGCAAGTTGGACGCATCCATCGCGCCGCCGGAGGTTGCCCCCGCGCCGATCACGGTGTGGATCTCGTCGATGAACAGGATGGCGTTGGGATGCGCCTCCAGTTCCTTGATCACCTGCTTCAGGCGTTCCTCGAAATCGCCGCGATAGCGGGTGCCCGCAAGCAGCGTACCCATGTCCAGCGAGAACACGGTGGCCGCGGCCAGCACTTCCGGCACTTCGCTGTCGACGATGCGCTTGGCAAGCCCCTCGGCGATCGCGGTCTTGCCGACGCCGGCGTCACCGACGAACAGCGGGTTGTTCTTCTGGCGGCGGCACAGCACCTGAATCGCGCGGTTGATTTCGGAATTGCGGCCGATCACCGGATCGATCTTGCCCTCGCGCGCCTTCTTGTTGAGATTGACGCAATAAGTCTCGAGCGCCTCGCCCTTCTTCTTGGACTCGTCGCCACTCTTGGTGTCGGCCTCGTCATCGACGCCGCGCACCGGCCGCGCCTCGGACACGCCCGGACGCTTGGCAATGCCATGGCTGATGTAGTTGACCGCGTCGTAACGCGTCATGTCCTGCTCCTGCAGGAAATAGGCGGCATGACTTTCGCGCTCGGCGAAAATTGCGATCAGCACGTTGGCGCCGGTGACTTCCTCGCGCCCCGATGACTGCACATGGATCACCGCGCGCTGGACCACGCGCTGGAACCCGGCGGTCGGCTTGGCCTCGTCGGAGCCGTCCGTCACCAGATTCTCGAACTCGGTCTCGAGATAGTTCACGAGGCTGGAACGCAGCTTGTCGAGATCGACACTGCAGGCACGCATAACAGCGGCAGCGTCGGAGTCATCGATCAGCGACAGCAGGAGGTGCTCAAGCGTCGCATACTGATGATGCCGCTCATTCGCAACGGCGAGCGCGCGATGCAGTGACTGTTCGAGGCTTTGAGAGAAGGTTGGCATTCGCGTCCTTTATGGCCCCCGCCAGGTCAATCGATGGTCTATCGCGAGCGATCATCTGGCCATTCGGCCGTTCCGTTCCGTCTCGCTCCCCCAGAGCACACCCCAAGCAGACTCGAAGCCTACTTCTTTTCCATCACGCATTGCAAAGGATGTTGGTGCTTGCGCGCAAAATCCATCACCTGCGTCACTTTGGTCTCGGCGATCTCATAGGTGAATATGCCGCACTCGCCGATGCCGTGATGATGAACATGCAACATGATCTTCGTCGCGGCTTCAACATCCTTCTGAAAGAACTTCTCCAGAACATGAACGACAAATTCCATCGGCGTGTAATCATCGTTCAGGATAAGAACGCGATAGAGGCTCGGCCGTTTCGCTTTTGGCTTGGTTCGGGTGATGACCGACGTGACCGGACCGTTGTGGGCGCCGCGGCCGTCGTCTTTTGCCATCCGAACTATCAACTCTGCGCCATGAGTTCGTGCAGCGGAGCTTCGGGCGGGACGGGATATGAAAATTTGCTGCAACATGGCTCGTGCGCTGAGAAACCTTGGTGGGCGATCGGCTCAGACCCATTCTGAACACGATTGATCGCCGATTGGGAATATGGGTTCGGCCTGTCTGCGCCGCAAGCAGGCCTGTTAACCTGATACCACGCTGCGAAGGCGGGAGAAATCGCGTCCGCAAGGGTGTGTACAGGGCCGGTAGCCAGGGTTTTGGTATACAAGTTCCAATGAAACACACGCCCGGTCGCCGACCGACGCGGCCGAAACTCCTCGATCCGACCCCTGCTCCCCCACCCGCCGGACGGTCCCGCCCCTCGACGCTCCAAGGTCAGCGGCTCTGACCCAACCGCCTCCGCCACAACGTCATCCGCTCGCAGTCCTGCGCCGCCCAATCATTAAAATTCGAGCAATCCGGCAAACGCTTTGTTGACGATAGCGAGGAAGGCAGCACCGGCGCGGCCCTGTTTTCCCGAGTAACCCCGTATTCCCGTGCATCATTTTACTACCTCTTCACCGGCCCGCTTTAAGCAAAGTTCCAGACACAACAGGCTTGGTGAGTCCCATGAGCTCCAAGAACCGGAAGTCGATCTTCAACAGCGCCCGCGAGATCGGTGCGAGGTTTCGTGACGACGAGCGCGGCAACATCGCCGTGATCTTCGCGTTCACGCTCCTGCCGATCCTCGGTCTGGTCGGCGCGGCGGTGGATTACACCCGCGTTAATACAGCGCGCACCCAGTTGCAGTCGGCGCTCGACAGCGCCTCCCTGATGGTCTCCAAGGACGCCGCCAGCCTGTCGGACGCCGACATGAGGCAGCGTGCCTGGGACTATTTCAGCTCGCTCTACAAGAACACCGAGGCGCCGGTCACCCAGGCGGACCTTCAGATCAACTACGTCCCCAACACCGGCAAGGGTGCAACCCTGTCGCTTTCGGCAACCAGCAAGATCAACAGCGACTTCGTTCAGATCATGGGCGATCAGTTCAAGCAGCTCGGTTTCGGCTCATCGTCAACGACAAGTTGGGGCGGCACCCGCTTGCGCGTCGCGATGGCACTCGACGTCACCGGCTCGATGAATGACGCTGGCAAGCTCGCCGCGATGCAAACCGCTGCAAACAGCCTTGTCGATACGCTTGGCGGCCTCGCTCAGAACGCGGAGGACATCTACATCTCCGTCGTTCCGTTCGCGCAGATGGTGAACGTCGGCGCCAGCAACGTCAGCGCGTCCTGGATCGACTGGAGTGTCTGGGACGCGAACAATGGTTCCTGCAACAAGAAAGACAGCTGGGGGCGCACGATCAACACGCAGAGTGTCTGCCTCGCCAACAGCGGCAAGTGGACCCCGGATTCTCACAGCACCTGGAATGGTTGCGTGACGGACCGGCAAAAGGATCCAGGTGATTATGACACCAAGGTAGTCCCGCCAACCAACTCGGATACGGACTTTCCGGCGGTTCAGTACGTCCAGAGCGGCAAAAACATCTGCCCCGCGCAGATTCTGCCGATGACCGCCGCCTATCCGGTCAACGGCACCGGAGCGACCACGATCAAGAACAAGATCAATTCGCTTAAGGCGAATGGCGGCACCAATCAGCCGATTGGCATGGTGTGGGCGTGGCAATCGCTGCAGACCGGAGTTCCACTGAACACGCCGCCGAAAGACAGCAACTATCAGTATACCGATGCGATCATCCTGCTCTCGGACGGTCTGAACACAATCGACCGCTGGTATGGCAACGGCAGTGATCCCTCGCCGCAGGTCGACGCCCGTCAGACCATCCTGTGCAACAACATCAAGACACCTGATCCGGTGACAAAAAAGCGGCCAGTGGTCTTCACCATCCAGGTCAACACCAGTGGCGATCCCGAGTTGGCGGTTCTGAAGGCGTGCGCCGATGACGGCAACTTCTTCCCAACGTCGACGGCCAGCGGCATTGCTTCCGCTTTCACCAAAATCGGCGCGACGCTCGCCCAGTTGCGCATCTCGCAGTAATCAGAAGCAAGTACCGATAATAAAAAGCCCGGCCGCGAGGCCGGGTTTTTCGTTGTCGCGATCGATGATCGCAACGATCAGTGCGTCTGGGTGGGCCCGAATTTGGCGACCAGCCCCTCAAACGGCTTGTAGGTCTGCTTGGCGAGATCAGTATAGAGCGCGCCGATCTTCTGCGATTCCGCGACGAAAGTGTCGTAGCTGGTCTTGGCGAACTCCGCCTGAGCCTCGAGCGCCTTGTCGAACGACTTCACAGTGGCGAACTTCTCGACGAAGGAGCGGGTATCCTCGAAAGACTTCTTCGAATAGTCGCTGAACGCAGTCGCAATCGCCTGAAAACCGTTGGTGAGCGTCTTCGCAGACGCGGCAGCGGCTTCCATCTGTTCCTTGCCCTGCTGCTGCAGGTCTTCAATCTTGAACATCGGTTGTCCTCTCTGACTAAAAATTACCTGCCGGGAGACCTTTGCTCCCCGAACCACAACGGGAATATAGTGCACCGCACAATAATCGTCAACAAGATTGTGCGATGCACAAATAACAATTGTCTAAAAAATCGACAAACGCAGGAAACGGATCGTTAAGTCTTTGGAAACCGCACCCCCGTACCCTGACCGCCTGCGCTTCGGACCGCCTCGCCGGCTGTCCAAAAGCCACTTCCGATCAATGCCTTAGAAAAGGCGATAGATCGCCTGACCTGGGCCTGATCGGAAGAACTCAACAAAACGGCCCGCCAGCACAGGAAAGACTGCGGACCGACCAAATTTGGCCTCAGAACGAGGCGATTGATCCGGGAATTGGACACGGGGAAGTTCATGTTTGGAGCCAGTTCTGCGTCCAATCGAGCCGCACGCTGCATTCTTTTGGGCCTTGCGGTTGTGTCGACCCTTGTGGTGACCATGGACACCGCTGATGCCCGCCGGCGTCATCGTCATCGCGGCCATCACGTCGAACGCAGTACTTACAACCCGCCGTTCTCCTCGATCATCGTCGACGCCAACTCGGGCTCGGTGCTGCAGGCGACTAGCGCGGACGGCATCCGCCATCCGGCGTCGCTGACCAAGATCATGACGCTCTATCTGCTGTTCGAGCGCCTCGAGACCGGCAAACTTCAGCTCGATTCCACGCTCGACGTCTCCACGCACGCGTCCGTCCAATCGCCGACCAAGCTCGGACTGCGGCCGGGACAGACCATTCGCGTCGAGGACGCCATCAAAGGCATCGTCACCCGCTCGGCGAACGACGCCGCGGTGGTGGTGGCTGAGGCGATCGGCGGCAGCGAGGAGAATTTCGCCAAGTTGATGACGCGCAAGGCGCGCGCGCTCGGCATGAGCAAGACGGTCTACGTCAACGCGTCCGGCCTTCCCGACGACGAGCAGATCACCACCGCGCGCGACCAGTCGATCCTCGGCCGCGCCATTCAGGATCGCTTCCCGCGCTATTATCGCTACTTCGCCACCGAGGCGTTCAATTTCCGCGGCCGTGTGATCCGCAACCACAACCGCCTGCTCGGCAAGGTCGAAGGCGTCGACGGCATCAAGACCGGCTATGTCCGCGCCTCGGGCTTCAACCTTGTGACCTCGATGCGGCGCGGCAACCGCCATCTGGTCGGCGTGGTGATGGGCGGCCGCAGCGGCCCCACGCGCGATGCGATCATGCGTAACCTGCTTGCTGAACATCTCGATGAAGGCGCGACCCGCCGCACCGTTGCGGCGATCACCGAGCGCAACACCGACAGCCGCATCGCCGAAGCGGATGACGATGCCCTCGACCAGAACCGCTCCCGTGCCGCGACACCGGCAGCCCAGGTTCAGGGCGCAATCCAGACCGCATCGGCCGCGCCGGATCCCGTTCCGGTGCCTGCACCACGCGCCGCACCAAGCGCGCCGATCAAGCTCGCTCCTGAAGCGCAAGGCGAGCCGAAGCCGGCCCCGGCTCCTCTGACCAGTGGCGTAATCTCCTCGCCGATCGCTACCACGCCCGGCTCGACCGAGCCGATGACGCCGGTCCGGGTCAAAACCGTTCAGGTCCGCATGAACGGCACCAAGGTCGCCTCAGCCGCCGCGCCGAAACCGCTGGCGCCGATCGCCACCAGCGCGATCCCGCCTCGCGCGCCGGAGCCCGCCGAGAAATCCCGAGCCGCCCAGATGCGCGCCGCCGAAACACCCCGCGGCGTATCCACCCAGCCGGCCTTCCCCGCTCCCTTGCCCATCGTGATCAGCCACACCTCGGCCGGCATCGGTCAGGGCAGCGTCGGCACCGTCCCCGCCACCGACCCGTCGCGCGGCGCCCCTCCGACCACGCTGGGCGCGCAGGCGCACGCGCTCCAAACCCAGCCCGCGCCCCCGCAGCCGCAACAGCAGGTCGCGATGGCATCCGCAGCCCCCGCCGAGACCGTCCCGCACGCCGCCCCGGCCAAGGCGCGCAGCGGCTGGATCATTCAGGTCGGCGCGCTGGAAAGCGAAAGCGAAGCCCGCCAGCGGCTCGACGCTGCACGCGGCAGCGCCCGCAAGTTGCTCGGCCATGCTGACCCCTTCACCGAGGCGGTCTCCAAGGGCCACAAGACATTCTATCGGGCCCGCTTCGCCGGCCTCGATCAGAACTCGGCAGAAGCCGCTTGCCGCACGCTGAAGCGCTCCGACATCAGTTGCATTACCATCAGAAATTAATCGGCCGCGTCATCGCTGTCCGATCAAATGGCCGGGTTCGTCCCGGCCATTTCTGTTTGTGTCTGTTGACTCGCACCGCTTCTCGCAAACTGCGGCAACAGCGCACAGACCGCCCATGAAAACCCTTTCTCAAGGTTTGGTCGCTAAACCTTAACCATACAGCAGCGACCACGCCGGACTACGGCGGGCACTCAGGCATCAGGCAGACGGAACGGAAAGCCGCTCGCAGTCGGTAGCGTTTTGTTGCGTGGAGTTAGCTGCGATGCGTACGAAGAAGAGTATCCTTGGCCTCGTTGACGCGAGCCGCGAGGTACGTCGACCCCCCCTGGTCGGGATGCAGTTTCTTCATCAGTCCGCGATGAGCCCGGCTGATCTCCTCCGGCGCCGCCCCGCGTTGCAGGCCAAGGATCTGATAGGCCTCCTCCACGGTCATTTTGCCGCTCGCCGTCGCGCGGCTGTTCTCGCCGCTACCCCGTCCTGCCGCTGCGTCCTGCGCGTTCTGACGCCAGGCGGGAAACCGGCGGTCCAGATAACTTTCCAGAAGGGCCCAGCTCTCATTGTCGAACCCGCGCGCCAGAGCAAGCAACTGGTCGAGCGTGAACTCGTCCAGCCGGCGCCCCGCTTCGGGTCCGGACGTCAGACGCCCGTCAAGCGCGCCGGTGTCATGGTCGAGCGTCATCTCTATAAACTGGGAACGTACTTCGGACTTCTGCCCGTCTGACTTCTGGCCGCCCGCGCCCCAATTGCTCCAGGCCGAGCCAAGCTTGGCGCCGAACGGCGACCAGCCGAGCAGCCCTGCGCCGAACACGCCGATCGGAATTGCGACCGCAAGTTCGCCGCGCAGGCCGATGAAGGCGGCGAACGCCAGCGCCAGCACGCCGCCGCCGCCACGGATCAGCCGCGCCAGAAATTTCGGATCGGCGCCCTTGATGACGTTGAGCGTCACATAGATCAGCACAACAGCGATAATGCCTGCGATCAGCGTCGGCATGATTTAAGCTTCCCGGACCTCTCTTTTCACTTGTCGCAGAACAGGCGCCGGCAACGCAATCTCTGCTTTCAGCGCAGTTGTGTCAGCAGCGCCCGTGCGCCTGGCGCGGTTTGCGACAATCTGGCCAGCGCCTCGCGCCCACCTGCGGCATAGGCGGCCACCGCCCGCAGCAATTCGCGCAGTTGCGCCGCAGCGCCTGGATCGAACCGGCACCACGCGCCGCCCGAGAGCCGGGCGATCTCGCGAAACGCATGTTCCGCGACGGGATCGCCGCCCTCCTGAAACATGAAGCAAGGCACCTTGAGCAGACCGAGTTCGCCGGCTTTGGCGCAAAGCTCGTCGAGATTTTCCTCCATGGCATCGCCGACGAAAACCAGCGCACGTACGCTCTCCTTCACCGCCTCCCGCCGCGTCTCGGAGAGCACGCGGCTGATCTGGGTGTGCCCGCCCACGACGCTGATCTTGGCCATCAGCCGCGCGAGCTGCGCCGTATCGGAGATCCATGGGCTGGCCCGGCACTCATTGAGGCCACGAAAATAGACGAGGCGAATGTCGAGTCCGCCAATACTGCCCGCTTCCCGGAACATATCGGCCTGAAGCTGGCAGGCCATGTCCCAGGTTGGCTGCCGGCTCATGGTGGCATCGAGCGCAAACACCAGCCGCCCATTCCTGCCGCCCGCATTCGGGGCCAGCGCCCGCGCCTTGGCGACAAAGGCCGAAATGTCGGCCGGCGCGGACGATGCTTCCGGCACGGGTGCCGAGCCCTTTGCGGGCATCTTTGCGGAAGCTTTTGGAACGATCGAATCGCGAGACATCAGGATTTGCCGGTGAACCCTTTATGTGGAGGCACGCGACACCTCGGTCAATGAATCCCGCACAGGATTCCGGCGGCGTCCTGCCGCACCTCGCGCCGGGCCGCACAAATCAGGGCTCCGGATAAACGCCAATCAGTTGGGAACGCGTGGCGCCACCCGCGCCACGGGGCCCGGCGACTTCGGAATATCGATCTTGTCGGTATTGACCGGCGCAAGCACGCTGTCGTCGGTCAGAAACTTCGACAGTTCGCTTTCAATGTTGGCCTTCAGGCTTTCAGGTCCGCGATCACTCATATCGGTGTGCTGATAGCCCGTGGTCACGACCTTGATGCCGGCCTCGCGGCAAATCTCATCGCTCGGCACCACGCCGGGGTCCGGTTTGAAGTTCGGATCGGTGGAGCGGAACGACAGGATCTTGAATGCGCCCTGCGCCAACGGTACGCGCAGATTGTCCAGCGTGACCACCTTTCTGACCATCGTCGGATACTTTTCAGCGAAATACATCGAGATGTCGCCGCCGTTCGAGTGACCAATCATCACAAGATGTTTGTAATCGGCATGCGACTGAACTTTGTGGATCTCGCCCAGCGCGAACAGAATGTTGGCGACGCCGCGCTCATAAATCGGCTCGCGCCCGGCATAGCGTTCCCCGGCCTTGGTCACCAGCGGTGCGTCGGTGGCAAGGTCATGCTGAATGCTCATTGCGAGATAGCCGCGCGCAGCAAGCAGATCGGCGAGGAAGGAATATTCGGTGAACTTGACGGTGTTGCCGTGATTGATCACCGCCACCGGCAAGGTTTTCATGCCGGCATCGGCGCGCATCTCGATGTCACGGCGCACTGCGATCTCGACATCGACCGGCCGCTGCCGGGCCGCATCGTACAGATGGAATGTTTCGTGACGAATCGCCCACTTGCTCGCGGTGAAATAGCCGCCGACGGCGACCACACACAAAGCCAGCACAATGATCAATCCGCGCTTCATGGCTTTTCCGCATCAGCATCACGCCAGCTTGTCACAACCTGCGCCTGCTATCATGGCGGATGATTGTCCGCCGGCACCATAAAGATAAGCTCGAAAACAAGCTTGAAAAGTAGAGCAAGAACATTGTGCGACGCACAAGAAACCCTGAATCCGCAACAGGTTAATGACACAGCGCGCAACTGGTTCGGCACGACTCAGGCCTTGAGCACGGAATCGTTGCAGCCGTCCTGAACCCGCTCGCGCGCAATCGCAGTTTGTACGAAAAAATCTTTCTCCGGCGCCGGCGCCAACCTTGGTCCCACCGAAGATTCAAAGCAATTCGAAAGCCTCGCGGATCGCGCGCGCATTGGTTAGTGTCGGCGATCCGTCATTCCTGAACATCCCACCGGATCAAAATGGCCCACCGACCTGTTGTTGCCCGCACGCTTCCTGCCTTGCACCGCGCCCGCGCCGACCTGACAAAACGCAACGCCACCATCGCACTGGTCCCCACCATGGGCGCGCTCCATGACGGACACATCTCGCTGGTGCGGCTCGCCAAGCGGCGGGCGAAGAAGGTCGTGGTCTCGATTTTCGTCAATCCGCAACAGTTCGCGCCTCACGAGGATTTCGGCTCCTATCCGCGCACCGTGAAAGCGGATATCGCGCGCCTTGCCACTGAGGGCGTCGATCTTGTCTGGAATCCCGACGTCAAGACGATGTATCCGAACGGTTTCGCAACGCGTATCACGCCGGAAGGACCGGCCACCGCCGGGCTCGAGGATCGCTTCCGCCCGCATTTCTTCGGCGGTGTCGCGATCGTCGTCGCCAAGCTGCTGCTGCAGGTCCGGCCGGATGTCGCGATTTTCGGCGAGAAGGACTATCAGCAGCTCAAAGTGGTGACGCGGATGGCGCGTGATCTCGATCTCGGCGCCAAGATCGTCGGTGCACCGCTGATCCGCGAGCGCGACGGCCTCGCGATGTCCTCGCGCAATGTGTATCTGTCCGCAGACGAACGCCGCGCCGCGCCGACGCTGTTCCGCTCGATGAAGGAGACGGCGAAACGGATGCGCGCCGGTGAGGACTTGGCAACCGCGCTAGCGGCTGGCCGTGAGTTGATCACCTGCGCCGGCTTCGATCTCGACTATCTCGAAGTGCGGCATGCCGAAACGCTGGCGCCGATTGCAAGCCTGAAGGAAGGTCCGGCACGCATGCTGGTCGCCGGACGCATCGGCACCACGCGTCTCATCGACAATATCCGGGTCTAAAGTGTTTTCCGACGAAGTGGAAAAACCGGTTCGTCGTAGAAAACGCGACCAAAAATTCTAGAGCAGACCGAGTTCGCGAAGCTCGCGCCGCATCGGCTCCGGCATCTTGGCGATGCTCGCTGCGGCGCTGCCGAGATCAGGCGGGGCGCTCCTGTCGTCGAGATAGCGCCATCCCTGAAACGGACGCATCGCGCGCGGCGCGACCGTGATCAGCTTGGGCTGCATGATCAGGCGACAACGCCCAACTCCCTCGCGATCGCGGAATGGTTCGATCGCGACCAGCTTCTGCCGCGCCGCGATCTCGCCCTTGATCACCCAATAGATCGACCCGCCGTCGAGCAGTTCGGCCTCACGCTTCGGCGTCATTCTCGTGATGTGAACGTGATGCGCAGGCAGTCCCTTGGCCTTCCGCTCGCGAACGCGCTCGTTGACCCACTCCCGATGGTCCTTGATCGAGACGGAGCCGACACTGAGCTTGACGAGGTGAAGCGGCATGGGTGCAAGAGTCGTATCGCGGCCACGACACAGGATCGTGCGCAACCATAGGGACGATCAGTTATCCTCGGCGGCCGGAGGCGGCGCAAGCGGAACGGGCGCCTGCACGCGCGATTTCTGTGCAGGAGGCTTCTTCGCTGCAACTGGCGCGGGATGCGAAGGCGGCGGCGCGGCACGCTGCGGTGCCGCCGCCTTGTTCTCCGGCTTGTCCTGCGCAGGTTTTGGCGCAGCCGGCGGTTCCGCCGTCATGATGTTGATCGGGGGGATCGAAGCAGAGCTTGGAAAATCGCCCGACACTGGCTTTCCGGTCGGCACTGTGACCCCGACCGCGGCCGCAGCAGCTGCCGGCGCTCCGCCGGGAGGCACAGGTACGAGCGAGGCTGCGGCTGGTGCATGTTGTGCCGCGGGGACGCCCCATGAGGGCTCGTAGCGGCTAACCAGACCGTCGTAGAGCTTTTCGCTCATGTTCATGGAAATCTGCGCGGTGTTGGTCAGCGACTTGAAGAAACCGCATTCGGACAGCGTACAGCCGTCACGGGTCGTCAGCACATGCGCAATCAGCCCGAAGCGATCGCGCTCAATGGCGCGGCGCAGCGCCTGCAAATCCGGTGTCATGACCTGGTCCGCCGCCGCGACGGGACCGAAACTGGACAGCGTGGTGATCTGACGGGCCGCATGGGACACAGCGGCGGCGGTGGATTCGGCGGACGCAAAGACGGCCTTCTGGCATGCTGTCTCGACCGCCTCCCCGGCCAATTCATCAAGGCACGACAACGCCGGAAGCCATGCTGCGGCCTGAACCGGCAGGCCATCACGCCCCACTCCGGTTTGGCCGAGCTCGGCGCGAGCCATGGCGGCAACCGCAATACCGACGGCAAGCAGCGCGATGACGGCCACTGCGCCGTTGCCAGCTGTTCTTTCAGCGCGAAACAGCGTGACAACGAGGATCACCGCGAACAGCGCCGCGGCGATGATCGTGAGCCACATCAGAAAACTCGGCAAATGCCAAATGTCGGAAAGAGTTGCAGTCCAAGCCCGGTCCATGCGCGCTGTCCTTCAGGCCGGAACCGATCGGGCTGCGTTGTCGCAGCCCGGGTAGCTAGTTACGCGGTGGCGAGTTGGCTTTCCTTAGCCACCCGCTCAAAGGCTTCGGTCGAGCTTTTGATTCGATACTGACAATCGTCACCCTCGGTCGGCAGCAAACGGATGACCTCATAGGTACCGGTGGCCGCGGGACGTGCCACATTGCTGGCGGTGAAATAGACGGTCTCGCCGACGACGAATTTGTGCTTCAACACCCTGCTCCATCAACGCACTACAGAGAACACCCAGCGCCATGTCTTCAGGCACGGCTGCGGGCTGACGCCTTCGATTTTTATAGCATACCAGAGGCATTTTTGGCCAGTTAAACCGCTGCATGGCAAATGCCCAAATTTGCAGGTTTTTCAGTATGATGAACCGGCTTCCGAGGGTCAGGAGCCTGTCATTTCCGGAAAAATCAGTTTGCGCTGCAGCAAAATCCACCCAGAGCAGATTGGTGAAAATATATTATATATTTCAATTATTTATTTAATACCCAGTCGCTAGCAAGCGCACCCCCTCGGCCGGGAACCGCCGATCCCGTGAAGTTCAGTCCGTCTCGAACCGTTCGATCACCAGGGTCTCCGCAAGTCCCTCCCGCGTCCATTCGGCCACTGCCGGATGCGCCAGCATGACCTCCATATAGTCGCGGACTGCCGGGCCGACCTCAATCGCATAGGTCCGGAACCGATGCACCACCGGCGCGTACATCGCATCGGCCGCACTGAACCGTCCGAACAGATACGGCCCGAATGCTCCGTACCGCCTGCGGCAGTCGGTCCAGATCTGCTGCACGCGCGCGATGTCGGCTTGCGCCTCCGCCGACAAGGACTTCGCGCGGACAGGACGATGCAGGTTCATGCCGCATTCCCGGCGCAGCCCGCCGAAACCGCCGTGCATCTCCGCACTCACCGAGCGGGCATGCGCCCGGGCGCCAACATCCTCCGGCCACAAATGTGCGTCGGGGTACTGCTCGGCAAGATACTCGATGATGGCGAGCGAATCCCATACCGTGATATCGCCGTCACGGAGCGCAGGGACCTTGCCGGACGGCGTGACATCGAGAATCCGGCGCTTGTCGGCTTCGCCGGTGTAGAGCGGGATGAAAACCTCATCGAAGGGGATGTTGCACGCCTTCAAAGCCAGCCACGGACGCATCGACCATGACGAGTAGTTCTTATTGCCGATGACCAGTGTCAAAGCCATGACGCAACCTCCCAAAGATCACGCATTCTCGCACGCTCGGACCGAGCTCATCAACCATATCGCCGAGCGGATGCAGCAATGACCCTGTTTTCGAATGCAGACATCCTCGCGATCTGCTGCTTTCTCGGCGCATGGATCGTCTATGCCGTCGTGCTCGAGCGCCTGCCCTATGGGCGCAAAAGTCTAAGCGCGCGCATGAACATCTATCGCGAAGTCTGGATGCGCCGGACGCTCGATCGCGACCCGCGCATGGTCGACATGCAGATCATGGCTTCGCTGCAGAACGGCACCGCATTTTTCGCCTCGACCACCCTGCTCGCCATCGGCGGCGGACTCACTCTGCTGCGGTCGAGCGAAGAGGCCGTGAACGTCTTGTCGACGCTGCCGGTCGCGATCCGCGCCTCGTCCGCGCTCTGGGAGATTAAATGCATCGGCCTGGTCGTGATCTTCATCTACGCGTTCTTCAAGTTTGCCTGGTCCTACCGGCTGTTCAACTATGTCGCCATCCTGCTCGGCGCGATGCCCTTCTCCGAAAAGAGCGATACGCCCGAGGCGCAGTCCCATGTGATGCGTACGACCCGCCTGTTTCAATCCGCCGGCCGCCACTTCAATCAGGGGCAGCGCGGCTTTCAGTTCGCGCTCGGCTATCTCGGCTGGTTCATCAGCCCATGGGTGTTGATCGTCACCACCATCGCCGTGGTTCTGGTGATGTGGCGTCGCCAGTTCAATTCCGACGCCCGCGACGCACTCATCAAATGATAGAGGCGCGCTTGCACGGCGCGCAGCGTTCCGGCAAGCAGGGCGCATGTCAGATCTTGATTCGTGCGCGTCCGTCGTCGCCCTCCCCCTCGATGAAGCCATCCTCGCCGAGCTGATCCGCGCCAATGGCAAGACCATGAGCGCGCCGGAGATCGCGCACGGCATCGGGCACGCAGACAGCTGGCATTCGCTGCTCACGCCGATCCGGCGTGCTGCGGTGGCGCTGGCGCAGGCCGGCCGCCTGATCATCTATCGCAAGGGCAAGCCGGTCGATCCGAACGATTTCCGCGGCGTTTACCGGCTTGGCCTGCCACGGCACGATTGACCTTCAGCAAAAGATCAACGAGCCGGTCCCGGCAAGAGTTCGCTGCTCCGGCCGGCCAGCCAGTATGCGACAAGACCGATCCATTCATGCACGGCCGTGTCGGTACGCGACAGACCGCTGCCTAGCGTAGCGAACGGAATCAACGCATCAGTGGGGCCACGCGTCCGCCAGTCGACCGGATACGGCACGACATCGAAGCCTGCGGCGCGGAACGCACCGACCGATCGGGGCATGTGATACGCCGAGGTCACGAGCAGCCAGAGTTCGCCCGGTTTCGGCTGCAGCAGATCCCGCGTGAACATGGCATTCTCCGAGGTGGTGCGCGAACGAGCCTCCTCAACGATGCGATCCGGCGCCACGCCGAGGCGCTCCAGCAATCTCTTGCTCATCTCAGCCTCGGTGGAAACCGGATTGATCAGTCTGTTATTGCCGCCGCTGAGAACGATGCGTGCATGGGGAAAGCGGCGAGCCAGTTCGGCGGCCGCTGTCATCCGCTCCGCGGATGCGTTGATCTCGGCCGCTCCCCTCGCCTCTGACAATTCCGGGTTGATCGCTCCGCCAAGAATGATGACGCCGTCAGGCGCGCGACCGTTCTCATGCCAGGACGGAAACCGCTCCGACAGCGACAGCAGCAACACATTGCCAAGAGGGGAGAATCCCATGACGAGGAGCAGCACGATGCCGGATACCATCAGACGCATCGCTCCCGCGCGCCACCGCAGCGCCAGCAGGACAATACCGGCCAGCAACAGCAACGCGACAAGGTTCGACGGCGTCGTGATAAAGCCGATAATCTTGGAGAGGATGAAAAACATCAAAGCTCACGAGACAGGGCGCGATATCTTCATCGCTTCAATGCACCGGGCCAATCGCGGATTCAAGCCGCAAGGCCAAGACGTGGCGATGGCGGAGCTGAACGCAGCAACACGAGAACACCCGTTCAATCCCATTTCGGCGCGAATCCGAAATCGGTGATCCGGCCCTGCGGCGTTCCCATCACGAAGATGTCCGCCATATCCTGCTCACTCAGCGCAAAGTCAAAAACATTGATGTTTTCAGACAGCCGCTCGACCTTGGACGAACGCGGGATCGCCGCGACGCCCTGCTGCACCAGCCAGCGCAGACAGACCTGCACCGCCGATTTCCCATACTGCGCGCCGATGCGCCGTAATGTCTCGTCAGTCTTGACGCGTCCCTTGGCAATCGGGCTGTAGGCGATCAAAGCCATCCCATGATTGCGACAGGTTTCGATCACCTTCGTCTGGTCGAGATAGGGATGATATTCGACCTGATCGCACACCAGCGGCTCGGTGCAGATCGACAGAGTCTCTTCGATCAGCGCGACTGTGAAATTCGACACGCCGATGTGACGCGCCAGTCCGATCTGCTTGACCCGCGCCAGCCCTCCCAGCGTTTCCGACAGCGGCACCTGCGGGTTTGGCCAATGCAACAGCAGAAGATCGACTTCGGTCATCCGCAGACGGCCGAGGCTTTCCTTTACCGAGCGTTCGAGATCGGTCGGGGCGAAATGCGTCGTCCATACCTTGGTGGTGATGAACACCTCGTGGCGACGCACGCCGGAGGCGCGCAGGCCGTCCCCGACATCGCGTTCGTTCTCGTACATTTGCGCGGTGTCGATATGTCGATAGCCGAGTTTCAACGCCTGCTCGACCACGCGGGCGCAATCGCGTCCCCGCAATTCCGACGTGCCAAGCCCGATGGAAGGAATAAACGCGCCGCCCGCTTCGACAAACTGCATGCCCACTCCGTCGATCCAGCCCGTGTCATCGGCAGAAGAAACAATCGGCAATATGAGATTTGGTTGCGGCCGGGGCAATTTCCCCGGCGCTCTGCTCAGTCAAGCACAGGCTGTTCACCGGCCAACGCCGCAAACACGGCTTCCGGATCATGCGCGATCACCGCCAGCAACGCGCGCGCCGGACCGCGCGGCATGCGCTTGCCCTGCTCCCAGTTGCGGATGGTCTCAATCGGCACACAAAGCTTGGTGGCGAATTCGGCCTGGGTCAGGCGGGCGCGCAGACGCAGTTCGCGCACCTCGGATGCTGAACCCGCCTCACGGCGCGGCCGAATGGGCGGCATCGAGACAGTCGCGGCGGCAGCCTCCGGCACAAGCGGAGCTTCCTGCCCGTCCAGCAATTCGACAATCCGCCCGTCCGCTTTCAGCCGCAAGCGCCGCATGTTCGATCCCGTATCAATGCGCGAGCCGATGGTCGGCGCTCATGGTTAAGGATCGGTAAATGAGGATCATGATATGGCCTCCCGCCGGCCACTGCGGAAGCGCACCCCCAGAGATTTTGAGCGACGGGATTGCGTCCGCGGCAACGCCGCATTACGCCAGCAGCGGCAGGCGTCGTGCGATCACGCGGAACCAGAACGGCGGCGCGGCGCCCCACGGAGATTCCATGTTCGGTTTGAGGCTGGCCATTGCAGTCCTGACGATGTCAGGAACCGTGGCCATGGCCGCGGAATGCCCGCGAGCGGACACGCTCGGCACCGCGCGCATATTGTCGGTCGATCCGCGCGCGTTTCCCCAGGTGGGACTCAAGAGCTTTCCGCAATCCCTCCCGCTCGCCGATCATGAGGTGGTGCTAACCTTCGACGATGGTCCCTTCCCGGCCACCACCGGCAAGGTGCTCGCTGCCCTCGCCAGCGAGTGCGTGCGAGCCACCTTCTTCCTGATCGGCCAGAACGCGCAGGCCAACCCGCAGACCGTGCGGGCGATCGCCGCCGCCGGTCACAGCATCGGCCACCACACCTGGTCGCACCGGATTCTAAGCCGGATCGACGAAGCCAAGGCGCTGGAGGAGATCGACCGCGGCATTGCCGCCGACGACGCCGCGCTGGCGCGTCCGTCATCGGCCACCACACGGTTCTTCCGCTTTCCCGGGTTTGCTTCGACCCCGTCGCTGCTGACGAATCTGGAAGCGCGGGGCATGCCGGTGTTCGGCGCTGATTTGTGGGCCAGCGACTGGAACCCAATGACGCCCGAACAACAACTGGCGCTGCTGACGGCGCGACTGGAACAGGCGCGCAAGGGCATCATCCTGTTGCATGACACAAAGCAGCAAACCGCCCGGATGCTGCCCGATTTCCTGCGCTATCTCAAACGGGGCGGCTACAAGGTCGTCCATGTCGTGGCGGCCAATTAAGAGGCCGTTCATCGCCATGATCCTACGGTTTCGAGGGCTCTGTCTCCGATGCGGAATTTCCTCCATGCGTGATCTTCCAGCCCGCCGACCGGGTCTTGTCTGTGGCACGGCGCTGGCTGCTCTGCTGACTCTCACCTTCGCTGCCCCGGCAAGCGCCGGAGACTGCCCCGGCAACCCGACGGCGCTCGGCACCTCGCGCACGCTGGTGGTCGATCCCGCCGAGCACCCGCGCATCGGCACCATGCAGTATCCGGAGACCCTGCCGCTCGCTGACCATGAGGTCGTGCTGACCTTCGACGACGGCCCGCTGCCGAAACACACCAAGCCGGTGCTCGATCTGCTCGCCGCCGAATGCGTCAAGGCGACGTTCTTCATTATCGGCCGCATGGCGCGCGACTATCCAGCGGCCCTGCACGAGGTCCAGCAGGCCGGCCACACTATCGGCACCCACACCCAGAACCATCCGCTCGGCATGAACCGCATGCCGTTCGATCAGGCCAAGACCGAGATCGACGACGGCATCGCCAGCACCGCCGCCGCGCTTGGCGATCCGGCGCAGGTGGCGCCGTTCGTACGGATTCCGGGACTGCGCAGCTCGGCCGCGATCGAGGACTATCTCGCAAGTAAAGGCCTAATGGCCTGGAGCGCGGATTTTCCGGCCGACGATTGGCACAAGATTTCCGCAGCCCAGGTCGCCCGCATCGCTCTGAGCCGACTGGAAGCCAAAGGCCGCGGCATCCTGCTGCTGCACGATATCCAAGCCCGCACCGAGGGTGCGCTGCCGGTGATCCTGCGCGAACTGAAAGCACGCGGCTATCGCATCGTGCATGTCGTGCCGGCGACCGCGAAGCGGCCAAAGACACCGACCCAACCCTGGCAGTGGCGCCTGCATCCATCGGATCCAACGCTGACCACGAGCCGGCCCGACAGCGTGCGGCCTGCCCTCGAAACCGCAACGGCTGCGAAGCGAAGCGGCCCACGTAGCGTTCTTGCGGTCCGCCTGGCGCAGCACCGCACCCCGCCCGGCTGGCCTGCGAACAGCCGGTTCCCAAACGACGACTCGGCCTTGCTGCTGCTTCGTCCGGTCCCCGCTGTCTTCGAATTCCCGGAAGATCGGCTGCACCCAAGCCGTGTGGTGGCCAAGTCCGCCACAAGATCGGCGGATAACCCGGCGCGACGCACAAGCCGCGCCGAGGTTCCTAAAATGCGACAATAAAGCTGCTTGATCGCCTTAGACCTTGGGCGTAGCTGGTATACAAGCCTGAAGCATAGATTTTCAGGCAATTGAGGCACCAAGACTGGTACTTCTCTTCAGCGAAATACGCTGGAAGCGTTTTTGGTGAAACTGGACCGGTCTCGTCGCCCAAACGTGGGGACGAGCAATGGCGGGACTTCCTCGTTCATTGTCCATCGCATTATGGGCAATCGCAGCCATCTGGTCCGTTGCGATCCTGGCCCATGTCTTCGATGCCCCGCGCGAAATCGTCTACCTCACCTTTCTTTTCGGTCTGTTCACCGCGGTTGCGGAGTGGCTCTCGGTCGGGAGCACACGCCATTGACCGCGCTTCCCTTATTGGCACCAACCGCACGTGATCGTTTCGCTGCTCTTGGCTGCGCTCAAGATCAATAATGCTGCCATGACAACTCGCACCATCATCCTCGTCTGCACTTTCGCACTGATCGCTGTCGGTATCCTGTCTGAAAACATCGCCGCGCTACTGATCGCCATCGTCGGCTCGATCCTGATCTGGCAATCGCACATCATCGAGCTGAAACTCAACAAGCTGCTCGATCACGCCGGCATCATTGTCACCAAGGCCGATTTCGACGACTGAACATTCTGCTAGCGAAGGTTCAGATCAGCGCCGCCCGCATTGTTGATGACGATGAAAAACACCGCCGGCTCGGTGTCTGAAGGATTATCAAACCGATGAGGGACATGAGCGCGATAGAAAACCGCGTCTCCCGCCTTGAGGTCATACTGCTCGTCGCCCAAGCGCAGCCGAAGCCGACCTGATGCGACCGCGAGGGTCTCCTCCACGCCCGCACGATGAGGCGGGAATGTTCCAGAACTCTGCGACGGCGGCAAAACGTTCACAACGAAATCGACGCCGGAATTCTGGACTGAAAGCGGAGATAGAGATCGCCGCTCAAAGCCGGTCATCGGAACGCGAAACACCGGTTGTTCGCCAAAAGGCACGTCCTTCGCTTTCTACTCGGCATTGCAGAGGCCGGATTCTTCCCGGGCATCATTCTCTACCTCACCTATTGGTATCCGGCCGAACGTCGCGGCCGCATCATCGCGATGTTCATGGCCGCCATTCCCGTGTCCGGCCTGATCGGCAGCCCGATCTCGGGACTTATTCTGGATATGTCGCATGGCACGCACGGTCTGGCGGGCTGGCAATGGCTGTTCATTATCGAAGCCCTGCCCTCGTGCATTCTCGGCGTCGCTCTTTATTTTTTTCTGACCGATCGTCCCGCACAAGCACGCTGGCTCTCGGCTCCTGAAATCGAACGTATCGAGGCCGATCTCGCCGAGGAAGCCAAGCAGCATGACGCCCATTCGGTGAAGGCTGCCATGACCGACTGGCGAGTATGGCTGCTGTCACGGCATCCAGATGGGCGTCTACGGCATCGGGTTCTGGCTGCCGACCATCGTCAAGAGCTCCGGCTTCACGTCCGACACCGTCGTCGGGTTCGTAACGGCGATCCCGTATCTCGCAGCAACGATCTTCATGGTCATCATGGGTCGCTCTGCAGATGCGACAGGAAAGCGGCGCCTCCATGTCGGGCTTCCGATCCTGCTCGGTGTCATCGGCCTCGTCGGCTCCGCGGTCTTCGCAAGCCACGTCTATATTGCTGTGACGTGCCTGGCGTTTGCAACGATGGGCTGCCTCACCGCGCTGGCCCTGTTCTGGTCGCTACCGCCTTCCTCGGCGGGTTCGCTGCAGCCGGTGGAATTGCCATGATTAACTCGGTCGGCAACCTCGCCGGCTTCCTCAGTCCCTACATGGTCGGGTTAATCAAGGATGCCACCCAGAGCACAAATCTCGCGCTCTATGTGATCGGCGCCGCTGTCTGTCTCGCCGGCGTTCTGGTCACCCGCGTCCCACGTATTGTCGATCGGTAAAACGACTACCATGGCCCGGCGGAGAAATTCGCCGGGCGATATACTTCAACCCGATTGATAGTCAGCGTTAGTAAACTTGTGAATCGCCTGCTCTCCGCACAATGAGCCCGCAACCATCGCGCGAAAATCTGATTTCAGAAATTTTTGCGATCATCTGACGGACTGTCAGAGCGCGCATCACGTTCCTCAGTTCCCACAAATTGACCGCGAACAAAATATCATCAGATTTCGACCCAAATGCGAACTTAAATATGTCCGGCCTCTCGCGGCATCTTGTTACCTACTCAGGCTCGATGGAGCCGCCATGCGCGGGGGAACGCTATGGAGAAGCCACGAGGTTATACCTCGGGACGCAAGCACGATCGGCTCAGCCCACCAACTAGCTTCGCATTTCCCATAACATTTATCCGGGTCATCCGAACGAGTGGCAACGATGCCGTTCGTTCGATGTCACATGGCTTGTCCAGCGTAATGTAGGAGTAGCGTGCAATGATAACCCCGAAACATCTCGATCCGCAGAACCCTCTCTATTATGCACCCCGTCGTTTGCGCGAACAATCTGCCGAACCCTTCATCTCATACGCAAACAATTCTGCAGGTGCATTACCCTCCGAACGGGCGCCATACGACTCATTGCTGGAGCAAGCTGTCGCCGAATCTTTACGTCATCCGCTCGAACCGGAATTCGTCGCAGAGTTCGCCCGGATTCACGCTTGAACCGTCAGGCTTTGCAAAATTTCTTTCAACTGCCGGCCGATTTTCAGCAGCAACAGCCGTAGCAGGATTCATCGCTCTCTTCTTCACGTATGGGATACCCGTTGCACGCGACACTCTCCGTCCAACAGAAAAAACGACATCATCGCCGTCCGATTTCCTGGACTCAATGGCAGCAAAGATAGGCGCGCCCGCGGATTCATTTAGAAATGCTAACGGAGCGGTCAGCGGCGAAGCCTCCGAGAGCGCCGCGCGTCAGCAGTCCGAGGAAATTTTACAACAGTTTGTGCGGTGGCAGCACAAACCGGCGACGCAACTCACCTCCGAGACGAATCGATAAACAGCGGCGGGGCACTAACAGTGACGGCTTAATGACCGTCACATTCTCGGAGGGGGAAATGCGGAAACATGTCGCGCTCATGGCCAGCCTGCTTGTGCTGGCAGGGGCCGCAAATGCAGCGCAGGGTGACAAAGCCAGTGTTGTACGGGATCTGGCCGGCAAGGTTGGTCCAATCGTCGGCGCCGCACTGGCTTGCCGGGATATTGCCAGACCGCGGATACAAGTGATCGTCGATAAGTTTACGACAGTGATCAGGGATGCGGCGTCGAACGACGATGAACGCGCGAGTTTCAACCAATTGCTCGATCGGAGTGTGACCGAAGGACGCCGAGCCGTCGCCAGCGGCAAGATCGATTGCGGAACGGCGGATCGGCAATTGTCCGATCTGGAGGCCTCGATTTCAGCGCCGGCTTCATCAAACGCCAGATCTCAAAACACCACGCCGCCTCCGAATTTCGGATTTGCTGCACCCTCGCCTGCTTCACCCGCGTCAGCCGTTCGCGGCGTTACCGACAAAGAAATCAGATTTGGGATGTCGGCGCCATTTTCAGGCCAAGCACGAGAGCTGGGCCGACAGATGAAGCTCGGGATCGAGACTGCGTTCAACCAGGTCAACGACGCCGGAGGGGTTGAAGGCCGGCGTCTGCGCTTGTTTGCCGCCGACGACGGCTATGAGCCAACCCGTACTGCCGAAACCATGAAGCAGCTTTACGATAAGGACCAGGTATTCGGAATCATTGGCAATGTGGGAACGCCAACCGCGGCGGTGGCAGTCCCGTTTGCGCTTGAGCGAAGGTTACTTTTCTTCGGGGCGTTTTCCGGCTCTAGTTTTCTACGTCGCGATCCGCCCGATCGTTATGTGTTCAACTACCGAGCAAGCTACGCAGAAGAGACTGATGCTGTTGTTCAGTATCTTGTAAAAGTCCGCCGGCTGAGGCCCAAGCAGATCGCTGTTTTTGCCCAGCAGGATGCCTATGGCGATTCCGGGTTCGCAGGCGTCGCAAAAGCGATGCGTACGCTCGGCTCCAGTGCTCCGGTCCTGCGGCTTAACTACAAGCGAAACACCGTCGATATCGACGACGCCCTCAATCAGTTAAAGATACAAAAGGATCCGATCAAAGCCGTCGTGATGGTTGCGACCTATCGCTCCGCGGCGAAATTCATTGAGAAGACGCGCGATCTCTATCCTGGGATGATCTACACGAACGTGTCGTTCGTCGGCAGTACAGCGCTGGCTGACGAACTAATGCTGTTGGGACCTCGCTATGCCAACGGTGTTATCGTGACACAAGTCGTACCCGCGGTTGCGAGCTATTCGAGTATCGTACTCGAATATAAGTCGGCACTCGCAAAATACTTTCCCGGGGAAGCGCCAGACTATGTTTCGCTTGAAGGATACATCGGGGCGGGCGTCTTAATCCAGGCGCTCAAGCGCACGGGACCACAGCTCGATACTGAAAAGTTGGTCGACAGTCTGGAGAACATCCGCAACCTGGATATGGGTCTGGGAACACCACTCAGCTTCGGCCGGGCTGAACACCAAGCCTCTCATAAAGTCTGGGGCACTGTGCTGGATGAAGCCGGACACTATCAGGCGCTCGACCTCGAATAAGCCGAAACAACTGATCCGGACACCAGGTGAAAAGTTCTGGTCGGCGGCGCGTTCGAAGGATCAAAACGAAAACGCCTCATCCCGCACCTGACGAAAGGGTGCGGGCCACAGGCCAAAAGCCTCAATAAAATCAAATGAGATTTTGGATGTGGTGCGCTCGGAGGGACTCGAACCCCCACGATTTTACTCACTGCCACCTCAAGGCAGCGCGTCTACCAATTCCGCCACGAGCGCTTGGACTGGTTGCCGAACTTGGCCGGCGCGCCCATGTAACAAATCGATGATGCAGGGACAAGGGCTTGTCGACGCTTCAAGCAGACTATCCATCATCCCATTATCAATGACGGAATTCCCGTCCAGCGAGGGACTTTATTCCGGGCACAACCGGCCTATCTGTGCCCAGCTGCCTTGGGCAGCATCTGCTTGACTTCGACCGCGATGCGGTTGCGATTGACCACCACCGCCCCGCTCGCGATCGGCAGGTTATTGGCCAGGACCTTGACCTCATCCTGTTCGGTAGCGTCGAGCTCGATAATGGCGCCGCGGCTGAGCCGCAGCACCTGGTGGATAGGCATGGTGGTGGTTCCAAGTACCACCATCAGGTCGACGGAAACTTTATCAAGGGTTGCCACTGGGCGCCTGACTGACCAAAGAATGATACTGGCAGATCACCATGGTATGGTTAGCTAATGGTTAACGACCGCCAAGGCCTTGTTTTAACATCATTTAAAGCGACGGACGCGACTCCCGTGGAGTGGCGAATCTCGACACGTCCGGTGGAGTATCAGGACGCCCTCGCCCTGATGGAGGAGCGCAGCGCCGCGATTGCCGCCGGAGCCGCCCCCGAACTGGTCTGGCTGCTGGAGCACCCCCCGCTCTACACCTCCGGCACCAGCGCCAAACCAGGTGATCTGGTCGATCCGCGGTTTCCAGTATTTGCCACCGGCCGCGGTGGACAGTTCACCTATCACGGCCCCGGCCAGCGGGTGGTCTATCTCCTGCTCGACCTGAAACGGCGGCAACCGGACGTACGCGCCTATGTCGCCAGCCTCGAGGAACTCATCATCCACACCCTCGCCGCATTCAATGTGCGCGGCGAGCGGCGCGAAGACCGTGTCGGGGTCTGGGTGGCGCGGCCCGACAAGGGCGGCGGGTTCGAGGACAAGATCGCCGCGATCGGCGTGCGGCTGAAACGCTGGGTGTCGATGCATGGCATCGCCATCAACGTCGAGCCGGATCTGTCCCACTTCTCCGGTATCGTGCCCTGCGGGATCGAGGATCCGCGCTATGGCGTCACCAGCCTGGTCGATCTCGGCCTGCCGGTGACGATGCACGACGTCGATGCAACCCTCCGGCGGGCGTTCGAGGATGTCTTCGGCACCCTCGAACCGGCTCAACCCGAAGTGGCGGATTGACCTTCACGGCAAACTGGCCCGTTTGCACGAGGTCGCCGGCAGACCGGATGGTTCAAACAAGTTGAAAAGCCATGGCCGCGTGAAGCGGCGCATGGCTTTGCTGCCCCGGCGCTTAGCCGGGGAAAGGAGCCCTTGCGCAGAGCTTGTTGCCGTCAGGGTCTCGCAGATACGCCAGATAGACCTGCTTGCCAGACGATACCCGAACCCCGGGAGGGTCTTCCGCCGTGGTTCCCCCATTCGCGACGCCAGCGGCGTGCCATGCGTCGACCATCGCCGGGCTTTTGATGGCCAAGCCGATGGTGCCGCCATTGGCAAACGTCGCTGCCTGGCCGTTGATAGGCTTGGTCACCAGGAATCGTGCGCCGTCCTGTGTATAGGCGATACGCCCTTTTGCATCGATGGTCCCGGCCGATCCGCCGACCGCGGTGAACACTGCATCATAAAATTTCTTGGACGCCTCGATATTATTCGAACCGACCATGACGTGACAGAACATGGCAAAAACCCCGGTTTGTGATGGATGAAATCATCTACCGGAAGCGCATGTATTAACGCAAGGGCCGATGAGGCGAGCGCCTACCGAGGCTGCTGCTCGCGCGGCTGAACCGCGCACTGGATCGAAACCGACGCAGGCGTTCGGGAAAGCCTTCGGCCTTCCCGAACCGGTGTTGCCTGAAGTGCCGGGTCATCCTCATACCGCAAGCTGATAAGGCGGAATCCACAATTTGCGCGCGATGTAGCGCCGTTCCTGCGTCAACCCGCCGAAGCCATAGGCGTCCGCGCGTACTTCATGGACGTGGACATAGCTCTCGGTGTGCAGCGGCCCCAGTAGTTCGCCGAACCTCTTGAAGGTCGCCGCGATGAACTCGGCCTTCTCGTCCTTACTGTTGGTGCCGTCCGTAATGTGGATGTCGAGCCAGACGCTGGAGAGCTTCTGCTCGGCAAGCGAGCGGCCGCCGGCGAACCAGTCGGACGCCTCGACCGCCTGCACGATGATCGCGGTTACCTTCGGATCCTTGTGCAGGATGCCGGATGACAATTCGCCGACGGCTGCGGCGATCTCTACTTTCGCAGGAGGAGCTTCCTTGGTGGATGAGTACTGAATGGTGATGAGGGGCATGGTCCGTCTCCTTGATGTGATGCCTTGGTGACCTCACAAAACTAGACCCGCGGCCATGATTTTGGTATCTTATCAATTCTGATATCAATGATAATATATATTGATGATGCCATGAGCACACTCGACATCGAAACCGTTCAGGCCTTTCTGCTGGTGGCGGAATTGCAGAACTTCACTCGCGCCGCAGAGGTGCTCGGCACTACGCAGGCTGCGGTCAGCATGAAACTACAACGGTTGGAGGCGACACTCGGCAAGCGCCTCGTCGAGCGCTCACCTCGTGCCGTCCGGCTGACCGCGGAAGGCATGACCTTCCAGAAGGACGCTAAGGCCTTGATCGACGCGCATGACCGCGCGCTGAACGGCTCGCAGATTGCCCGCAAGCAGCTTGTTCTAGGGTTCAGCGATCATGCCGCCGGCCCCGAACTTGTGCCAATCATGGAGCGATTGCGATCGCTCTCGTCGTCGCTCACCATCACCGTGCAGATAGGCTTTTCACACGACCTGCTCGATGCGTTTGATGCCGGAACGCTCGATGCGATAATCGTGCGTCAGGAGGGCAGCCACCGCGGCGGCGAGAAACTGACCGAGGATGAATTTGGCTGGTTCGCTGCACCATCGTTCAAATGGGCTGCCGGGGAGCGGCTTCCCATCGCGACATTGGCGCCCTCCTGCAGCCTCCGAGCTATTGCGGTGCGCGCGCTCGACAAAGCGAAACTGCCATGGACGGAAACCTTCGTCGGCGGCGGCGTCACCGCCGTCATTGCCGCGGCTGAAGCCAGTCTCGGCGCAGCGCCCCTCGCCCACCGCATCGCACCCCCGGGCCTGATCGATATCGGCGCGGCCTACAATCTGCCGAAACTCGGCAAGTCGAAAGTCATGCTCTACTCGAAGGTCAGCGATCCGACCAAACTTTCCGCGCTTCGCATGGTGACGGCTGCGTTTCGCAAGACTGTACTGGCCGCCTAGACTTTCACACAGTCGGCAGGCTGGTGAAGCCGGACATCGCGCCGCGCAGCCCCAACTCGTCGGCGCCGGCGTCATGCTGATCGATCCGCGTCACCCGCGCCGAGGACGGCCCCTGGCGGCACGCCTCGATCATCGCCAGCACCATATCGGGCGGCCCGCACAAGACCGCCTCCACCACGCCGTTGCGCCGATTGCGCACCCAGCCTTCGAGGCTATAGCTGCGCGCGGTGCTTTCCGCCCAATAGCGAAAGCCCACGCCCTGCACCCGGCCGTGAATGACGATGCGTCGAATGACGGTGCTCATGATCGTCCCGTGATCGCGCAGCGATTGTACCACGACAATCGGCGCACGACCCGGGTCGGATGATCTGGAACTTCGGACGCTACATTCCAAAATCGATGATGGTCGGCAACGACTGTGCCACCGGCAAGGTAGCCGCGCCGACCAGGGTCGCAGCGACGAGTCGCGTGAGCACGCGGCTGCTGCGACGCTTGCCGCGCATCTGCGTCGAGATCCACTCAAGCACCTCGATGTTGACGCCCACCGCTTTGGTCGGTGCCCAGCTATCGATCGAGGTCTGGGGCGACAATGCAATCGCGCGCGAGGGCACCGGCAGACCAGAAGCCGAGGCCGCATGATGAACGATGGCCTTGGCGAACAGATCGTCGAACAGACCGTCGTCGGTGCGGTCGGCCGCAGCTTCGTTGATCTGAAACAGAGCTTCGGCCTCGGCGCGGCTCACCGGCTGATCGGCGATCGCCGGACCGGTCAAAATGCGTGCGCACCATGCCGCGTCATCCGCGTCAAGCGAGCGGGAGAAGTGAACCCGTCCTGCGGTTGTCGGTCCCTCGCCGGTGATGACACCGTCCCGCACGATGGCGAGAGCGTTGACCGCGCAGGCGCGGGCCTCGGCGCCGCTTTGCGCGGTCTCGATGTGTCGGAGCAGATCGGCAAGACTTTCACTGATCGCAAGGGCAGACATGGCACTTTACTCGTTTCTATCCCGCAGCATTTTCATGCGGGCGTAAATGATTTCTTAAGAATGCAGTCGGAACGACTACATCTCACGGAGAGTTGCCCATTGGTCGCAGGCCACCGCCCCGAGGTTCAATAACATGACACTCCCTGTCGGTAGGTGTGCGGCGCATCAAGGGCTAATTCAGGGCATTTGAAGAAAAACACGCAGTCGTGTTGTTTCAAATTGTTACGCATGGCGAGAACAGCGTTGCACCGATCGCCAGCGGAGAAGAAGGATATTGTCCTTTTTTCCACGCCATTCCGTTGATGTTGCGAGGGGCCTATATCGAGAGCGTCTTTCCAAGAAATCCCACCACATGAGGATGTCACAATGACTTTATCGATTGGTGCCCAGGCCCCCGACTTTGAAGCTGAAAGCACCGAAGGCCATATCAGCTTCCACAAATGGCTCGGCGACAGCTGGGGCCTGTTCTTCTCCCATCCGAAGGACTTCACACCCGTCTGCACCACGGAGCTCGGTGCCGTCGCCCGCCTCAAGCCGGAGTTCGACAAGCGCGGCGTCAAGCTGATCGGCATCAGCGTCGACCCGACCGACAAGCATCACCTCTGGTCCAAGGACATCGAGGAGACCCAAGGTGTCGCTCCGAACTATCCGCTGATTGCTGACGTCGATTTCAAGGTCGCCAAGCTGTACGGCATGCTGCCGGCAAGCACCTCGGGCGACGTCAATAAGCGGACGCCGGTGGATAACCAGACCGTGCGCAACATCTTCGTGATCGGTCCAGACAAGAGCATCAAGCTTGTCCTCATCTATCCGATGAGCACCGGCCGCAACTGGCAGGAAGTACTGCGCGCTATCGACTCCCTGCAACTCACCGCCAAGCACGGCGTTTCCACACCATCCGACTGGAAGCAGGGTGATGATGTGTTCTTCTCCGCGGCCGTTCCGGAAGAAGAGGCCCGGAAGAAGTTTCCGAAGGGCTGGAAGTCGCCGAAGCCCTACTTCCGGATCGTCGAGCAGCCGAAGTAACGGCTCAACCGTCGGTACAGCAAAAGGGACGCTCCGGCGTCCCTTTTTCTTTGGTTTGCCTCGATGCACCGGGCGGCAACTGACAAACCAGGCTGAATACGTATAAATGACCGCATGACGACAGCGCACCCCTCGCCCATCATTGTCTGGTTTCGCGACGATCTGCGGCTGTCGGATCATGCGGCGTTGCATGCGGCCGCGCAGACCAATGCGTCGCTCCTCTGCCTCTATATTTACAACGACACAGATAAATCCAACGCGCCCTATCCCCGCCCGCTGGGCGCGGCATCGAAATGGTGGTTGGCCGGGGCATTGCGCGCACTCGATTCAAGTTTGCAAAAACGGGGGCAACGGCTGGTGCTGCGCAAGGGCGATGCAGCAACGATTCTTCCCCAGATTGCGCAAGAGGTTGATGCACAGAGCGTCACCTGGATCGGCAGCGAAATCCCTGCTCAAGCCGCTCTTGATGCTCGCGTATCGGAGGCGCTGGACCGCATCGGTGTTGCGGCAAAGGTATTTCCAAGCGACTTGCTGGTGCCACCACATCGTATCCGCAACAAGGATGGTCGCGGTCTGCGGGTCTTCACCCCGTTCTGGAAGCGAGTGCTCAGCACTCGCCATTCTGCCGCGCCCCTTCCGGCTCCGAAGGCTCTTCCTGCGTCAATTCCGGTTGAAAGTGAGCGGCTGGCGGATTGGCGGCTCGAGCCGACGCATCCCGACTGGGCTGGTACGCTACGCGATGAATGGACCCCGGGCGAAGCTGTCGCGCACCAGCGGCTGCAGGATTTTCTGGAGAACATTGTTCAGGGATACGCGACCAACCGGGACAGGCCCGACGGCCATTATACCTCTCGACTTTCGCCTTATCTCCGTTTTGGCGAAATCAGCCCACGACAGATCTTTCATTCCGCGGAATTCGCAGCGGCACAGCACCCCGCCATCTCGCGCGATATCGACAAATTCCTCAGCGAACTCGGCTGGCGGGAATTCTGTCGCCACCTGCTGTTCGATCTTCCGCAAATGGCTGAGCAGAATCTCAATCCATCGTTCGATCGGTTCGAGTGGCGCCACGATGCTGCGGCACTGAAGGCATGGCAGCGCGGCCAGACCGGCTATCCGATCGTCGACGCGGGCATGCGCGAGCTTTGGCACACCGGCGTCATGCACAATCGCGTGCGCATGGTCGTCGCCTCATTCCTTGTCAAACACTTGCTGGTCGACTGGCGCGAAGGCGAGAAATGGTTCTGGGACACGCTGGTCGATGCCGACCCTGGTAGCAATCCGGCAAACTGGCAGTGGGTCGCCGGGTCCGGCGCTGACGCCGCGCCGTATTTCCGCATCTTCAATCCGGTCCTGCAGGGCGAGAAATTCGACCCTGACGGTCGGTATGTCGCGCAATGGATACCGGAATTGCGGCAGCTTCCGGCCAGCATCATTCATCATCCGTGGGATGCAAGCCCGATGGAGCTTGCCGCCGCAAACATCACGCTCGGCAAGAACTATCCGGAGCCGATCGTCGATCACAAGATGAGCCGCGAGCGGGCTCTGGCCGCTTACGCCAAAACGAAAGTCTAGCTTCCGGGCGAGACTTCGGTCTTCTCCGGTTTCGATGCCGGCTTGTTGACCAGAAACACGCCGGCCGCGCAGATCGCCATGCCAATGATGCCGAGCCGGTCGAGGCGCTCGTCGAACAACACATAGGCCATCAGCGCGGTTGTCGCCGGCACGAGATAGAACAGGCTCGCCACCTGCGTCGCGGCTGCACGGCGGATCAGCCAGTACAGCACGCTGATCGAACCGATCGACAGCGCGATGACCAGCCAGCTGACGCCGAGAATGAACTCCTTGCTCCAGATCACCTCACGGGTTTCGAACAGGAACGCGCCGATGGCGTACATCACGCCGCAGGCCGTAAACTGAACGAAATTTCCCGTGCGCCAGTCGATCTTGCCGCAGTAACGCTTTTGATAAAGCGTGCCGATGGTGATGCTGACCAGCGCAACGCCGGTCGCAAACCAGCCCCAGCCGACATCGCCGGTCATCGATCGGGTGTGCAGGACCAGCAGCACGCCGGACAGGCCAAGCACCAGCCCTCCCCACTGCAGCAGCGTGACCCGCTCACCCAGCCAGCGGTTGGCCAGCGTCGAAGTCAGGATCGGCTGCAGGCCCGGGATCAGCGCAGACAGACCGGCCGGAACGGAATGGTAGATTCCGATCGAGACACCAGCGAGGTAGAAGCCGTGGATCAGCAGCCCGGCGACAATGCTGTGGCCGATGTCGGCGCCGCGCGGCCAGGCCGGGCGGATCACGGCGATGATCGCCGCCAGCAGCACACACACATAGGCCATGCGAATGGCGAGAAAGGTCAACGGCTCGGCACCGGACAGCGCATATTTGGTCCCGATGAAGCCCGAGCTCCACAGGACGACAAACACCGCCGGCGCCGCGCGGGCTGCCCATTTCTCAAGATCGTGATTTATTTGCAGTCCTGATTGCCCGAAGCTGTGCTATGCGGCAACTATCAAAATGTGAGAGCGTCGTTGCGGAATTCGCGATGACATAAGAGTGAACGGAAGGAATTGCCATGGATGTTCGGGCCGCTATCGCCGTTGCCGCCGGAAAGCCGCTTGAGGTCACCACCGTCCAACTCGACGGACCGCGCGAAGGCGAAGTGCTGGTCGAGATCAAGGCGACCGGTGTGTGTCATACTGATGAATTCACCCTCTCTGGCGCCGATCCCGAAGGACTTTTCCCCGCCATTCTCGGGCATGAGGGAGCAGGCGTCGTGGTCGATATCGGCAAGGGCGTGACCAGTGTGAAGAAGGGCGATCACGTCATCCCGCTCTACACACCGGAGTGCCGCCAGTGTCCCTCCTGCCTGTCGCGCAAGACCAACCTGTGCACCGCGATCCGCGCCACGCAGGGCCAGGGCCTGATGCCGGACGGCACTTCCCGCTTCTCGATCGGCGGCAAACCGATCCACCACTACATGGGCACCTCGACCTTCGCCAACTACACCGTGCTGCCGGAAATCGCGGTGGCGAAAATCCGCGAAGACGCTCCATTCGACAAGGTCTGCTACATCGGCTGCGGTGTCACCACCGGCATCGGCGCGGTGATCAATACCGCCAAGGTTGAGCAAGGCGCCAAGGCCATCGTGTTCGGCCTCGGCGGCATCGGCCTCAATGTGCTGCAGGGCCTGCGTCTTGCCGGTGCCGACATGATCATCGGCGTCGACATCAACAATGAGCGCAAAGCGTGGGGCGAGCGCTTCGGCATGACACATTTCGTCAACCCGAAGGAAGTCGGCAAGGATCTCGTGCCCTATCTCGTCGATATGACCAAGTCCGGCGCCGACCAGATCGGCGGCGCCGATTATACCTTCGACTGCACCGGCAACGTCACGGTGATGCGGCAGGCGCTGGAAGCCTGCCACCGCGGCTGGGGTCAGTCGATCGTGATCGGAGTTGCGCCTTCCGGCGCGGAAATTTCCACCCGGCCGTTCCAGCTTGTCACCGGACGCGTCTGGAAAGGCACCGCCTTTGGCGGCGCACGCGGCCGCACCGATGTGCCGAAGATCGTCGACTGGTACATGCAGGGCAAAATCCAGATCGACCCGATGATCACCCACATCATGCCACTCGCTGACATCAACAAGGCATTCGATCTGATGAAGCGCGGGGAATTGATCCGCAGCGTGGTGACGTTCTAGGGTCTTGGCATGAGCGACAAACCAAAACTCCCGCCGCTTGCGCTGGTCGCGACATCCGTCGCCCCGCGCACCAAGCCCTCGAACTATCCGGAGCCGTTCTTCTCTCGCATGTTGAGGCGGGAGAAGCGCCAGCTCGGCGACCAGTTCGGGCTGACTAATTTCGGCGTGAACCTGACGAGACTGTTCCCAGGCGGAGAATCCGCCCTGCTCCACAGGCACAGCAAGCAGGATGAATTCGTCTATATTCTAGAAGGCAGGCCGACACTGGTGACCGATGAAGGCGAGATTGAACTCTCGCCCGGCATGTGCGCGGGATTCCCGGCAGCGGGCCGCGCCCATCAGCTTGTCAATCGCACGGAACACGATGTGGTGTATCTTGAGATCGGCGATCGCACACCGGGTGACGAAGGGTCTTATCCGGCGGATGATATCCAGGCCAAAATGATCTCGCCCGGCGAATGGGTTTTCACCCGCGAGGACGGCACGCCCTATTAAGCTCGCTTGAGGTCAGAAAAACTCTTCCGGACACGGATCGACTATCTTCCACAGATCGACGCCGTTCCTGACCTTCTTCATATCCACCGTCAGCCCGCCATTGCGACGAATCCAGTCTTTCACCGGCTGCGGATAATAGGACATCAGGTCGGACGTTCCATCGGCGCTCGTCACCTTGATGCCGAAGGTGAAGGCCTTGTCGTAATAGGCTTGATGGAAGCCGAGGCTGGCGCGCGGCGTCACGCAGATCTTGCTCGCCGGCACGATGCCGAACACCAGCGTACAGGCGGAATTGCAAATGCCGTCGATGATGACGCGCTCGCCCCGCTGACGAATCCGCTCATACTTGGCCTTGTACTGATCGACATAGCCGCCATGATCCCGGGTGATCCGCAGATCAGCACGGGCAGGCGCGACCGTCAGCATCATCGCCACCGGGAGAAGAAGCAAGCGTCCAAGCATAGTGAGGTCGAATACCTGAAATGGAACGGCCGCCAAAGGACTCGCCCGCGACCCAACAATAAGACTCTGGCGAGACTGTGTTTGCAATTCGTTAAACATACCCTCCCGGCCGGGGCAAACCGCATGAAAATACCGGGCAACCAGCACGGCTGCCCCGTATCGCATTGATCCGACTGTATTCTCGCGTGCTCAGAGACCGAGGGCACGCCCGTCGCTACGCGGGTCGTGCGCGCCGGTGAAGGTGCCATCCTCGGCAAATCCGGATCGCGCCCGGATGCCCGGCCAGCGGGCTTTGGGCGGGAATCGGGCTCATTTCATGCCCGCGCTCGGCAAGCTGCTTGAACACGGCCTCGCCCGCATCCTGCTCCAGCTTCAGACTGTCGCGGGTATCGGAGAAGGTCTTGCCGAGCAGGAAGCGCGGCTTGGCCAAGGCCGTCAGCGGGTCCATGTCGTAGTCGATCATGCGGGTCAGCTCCGCAGCTCTATTCGACGGCGGGCTTTTTATTTATGGAGGTGCCGGCGCACCGCTGCGACCGAAGGACCGACTTTCTCGATCGCGGACGCCAATTCGGTGGGCGAGACACTGAAACGGGCCGCCCAATAGGCCGCAGCAGACTCATCCCCGGCGTCGATCACAGGGGATGGTCGTCCTCCTGCAGCCGCGGTCGCTGCCAACACATCCGAGACTTTGACCAGAGCGATCATGGAGTGTCTCCCGCCGGAAAACTATCACAAGGCGGGGTCAGCCCGTGCCGACCGCTGCGCACGGCGTTAACAAACCGTATCCAGTCAAAAACACGGAGTCGGTTGGTGACCTACGCGCAGGCTGGGAGACCCCGCTCCGCCAGCCCGTAAAAACTATCGACCACGGCAAAGGCTTCGTCGAATTTTTCGTGCTTGAAATAGGTACTGCGCGTGATCAGCACCGGAATGCCAGCGCGTGACGCTGACATCAGACCATTCCGAGAGTCCTCGATCGCGAGGCACTGATGGCCAGGCAGCCCCAACAGATCGAGCGCCTTCAGATAAACGTCAGGCGCAGGCTTCTTGTCGGCCACCTCGTCGCCCGCAACAATCGGATTGAACAGGTTAACACCACGCTCGCTCAACGTCGCCCGCAGCAACGCATCGACATTTCCGCGCGACGTCGTGGTCGCGATGGCAAGGCGCTGCCCGCGCGCCAGTGCGATGTTGAGAAACTCTATAACGCCAGGCCGCAGGGTGCATGCACCCGCTGCAATCAACTCCGCATAACGCGCCGTCTTGTAACGATGCAGCTCCGCAAGCCGCTCATCCGACAATTCCGGCGGGCGCTTGCCCTGCAAGGCCGCGAAATGGCGCATCCGCTCCTTGCCCCCCGTGACCAGCAGCAGTTCGGCATAAACCTGCGCGCTCCAGTTCCAATCGAGTCCGAAATAGGCAAAGGTTTCGTTGAAGGCGCGGCGATGCACCTCTTCTGTTTCAGCAAGCGTGCCGTCGACATCGAAAATCAGCGCAGCAAACCTGTTCATGCCGCCTTGGCCCGCAGGCTGTCACACGCCTTGGCGAATTCGGCGTAGGAATCGATCACCGCATCGGGACTGAGCTTGCGCATCGGCGTTTGCGAATAGCCAAATGTCACACCAATCACCGCCACGCCCGCTGCCCGCGCACATTGCACGTCGAAGGTGCTGTCGCCGACTAGGACGGCGCCCTCCCGCGGCATCTCAAGAGCCTCCAGCGTCTCCAGCAACATGATCGGCGATGGCTTACCCGGCCGCCCGCTCACGCCGCCGATGATCACCTCGGCGTACTTGTCGAGACCAAGACGCGCGGCCACGCCTTCCGCCTTGTCCTGAAACTTGTTGGTGCAGATCCCGATCCGGATGCCCCGCGCCTTCAGATCGGCCATGACGTCGATCGCGCCGGCATAGACATAGGTATTCTCGACGAGATGCGTGCCATAGATCGCATCATACGTCGCGACGGCAACCTGCAGCTCTTCGGTACCGAGCAGTACGCCGCGCGTTTGAAAGGCGCGCTGCACCAGCGCCTTGCTGCCATCGCCGACAAAATCCCGCACCGTCTCCTCGGGAAACGGAGCGAGCCGCCGGGCCGTAAGCAATTCGTTGAGCGAGGTCGTAATATCTCCGGCGCTGTCCACCAGCGTGCCATCAAGATCGAACACCACGGCAGCCGGCCAGGAAGCCCCCCTCGGCGCCGAAGCATGAGGATTCGTCATCAGCATGATTTCACCTTCTCCGCTGCCGCGCGGATGGCGGCAATGTTTGTTGCATATGCAGCTTGCGTCCCGCCCCGGAACACCGCGGCGCCCGCAACGATGGTGTCGGCGCCGGCTGCCGCGACCTGCGCCGCAGTCTCCACATTGACGCCACCGTCGACCTCAAGCCGGATCGGCCTGTCGCCGATCATCGCGCAGATGCGCCGGATCTTGTCGAGCTGCGAGGCAATGAACTGCTGTCCGCCGAAACCGGGATTGACACTCATCACCAGGATCAGATCGAGCCGATCAAGAACATTGGCCAACACGTGTTCAGGCGTCGCCGGGCAGATCGTGGCACCCGCCTTCTTCCCCAGATTGCGGATGGCCTGAAGCGACCGGTCAAGATGCGGCCCCGCTTCCGCATGCACGGTAATAACATCCGCGCCGGCCTTGGCAAAGGCCTCCAGGTATTGGTCGACCGGCGCAATCATCAGATGCACATCGAATATCTTCTTTGTGCGGGGTCGGATCCACTTGATGACATCCGGCCCGAAACTGATGTTGGGGACAAAGTGTCCGTCCATGACATCGCAATGAATCCAGTCCGCGCCAGCGGCATCAATGGCTTCCACCTCCTCGCCCAGCCGGGCAAAGTCAGCCGATAGAATCGATGGAGCGATCACGAAAGGCTGCGGCATCGATTCAGGACTTTCCTTCGGGAGCGGACGATTGAGCGAATACGCGGCTCGCCAGCACATCGGCCGCATCGATCGATTGGATGTCATCTGCCGTCACAACGCGATCGAGATCGGCGACCAGACGGTTGGCCTGGCGCAGGCGGATGCGATCAAGCGCGTTGCGGATCGAGCGGGCGTTGGAGAATAGCGGCTGTGTCTTGCGTAGCGCGATATAGCGAACAAATGCCTCCCGCGCCTCGGCGGTGAAGTGATAGTTCTGCTCCTTCAGCATCAGCTCGGCGATCCACAGCAATTCGCTGTCACCATAGTCGGGAAAATCGATATGGTGGGTGACGCGCGACCGGAACCCCGGATTGCTGGCGAAGAACTTGTCCATCCGGTCGCCATAGCCGGCCAGAATGACCACAAGATCATCGCGTTGGGATTCCATCACCTGCAGCAGAATCTCGATCGCCTCCTGGCCATAGTCGCGCTCGTTGTCCGGCCGATAGAGATAATACGCCTCGTCGATGAACAGCACGCCGCCCATCGCCTTCTTCAGGATCTCCTTGGTCTTTGGCGCGGTGTGGCCGATATATTGCCCCACCAGTTCATCGCGCGTGACCGATACGACATGACCACGACGTACGAATCCGAGCTTGTGCAGAATGCTCGCCATCCGCAACGCCACCGTCGTTTTTCCGGTGCCTGGATTGCCGGTGAAGGACATATGAAGTGTCGGCGTTTCCGCCGACAGCCCCATACGCTGGCGAATGCGCTCGATCAGGAGCAGCGACGCAATCTCACGGATTCGCGTCTTGACCGGCGCAAGGCCGATCAGTTCCCGATCGAGCTGCTCGAGCACCTCGCCGATCCCAACCTCGTTGAACTCCTTACGGAGGTCGATGTCGGCAACCGGCGGGGTTGTTTCTGTGTTTTCTGGCTTGGACAACAAGCTCACGCTCCGTTGTAGCGCTGACCTTCAGGACGATCGGCCGCATAGGAGGTTGTCGTGTAGCGCATGTTGCGACCGCCGACCTCCTGACGCGCCAGGCGGAAGCCTGGCTCGTTCTTCGGACGGTTGACGATGAAGGAAATGCGCACCGATTCCCAGCCATGGCTGGAATCGAAGGCATTGATGCGGATGTAGCGATCTCCGTAGACCTTACGGCACTCGGTGAGCTCCATCATGATGCCGGCTGCGTCGCGCAGATCGAACATCGGAAGCCCCCACATTTCCCAGTAGGTGTTGCGCGGATGCGGATCGTCGGTGAACTCAATGTTCACCGCCCAGTCGTTCTCCAGGCAGTACTGGATCTGTTTCTTGATCTGCTCGTCCGTCAGGTCGGGCAGGAACGAAAAGCAACCTTGTGTGATTCGCATAATAAACCTCTCGATCTTAGACAGCAGCAATGGCGGTCGGCACAAAGTCCGGCGCATCGGTCAATTCATAGTTGAAGGTGACGTCCTTCCAGACTTCGAGCGCCGATTTCAGCGGCGTACAGGTCGCGGCCGCCTTGGCCAGGATATCCGGACCTTCGTTGACGTAGTCGCGGCCCTCGTTGCGGGCGAGGATCATCGCCTCCAGCGCAACACGGTTGGCGATGGCGCCAGCCTGAATGCCCATCGGATGGCCGATGGTGCCGCCGCCGAACTGCAACACCACGTCCTCGCCGAGCAGGTCGAGCAGCTGGTGCATCTGGCCGGCATGAATGCCGCCGGACGCCACCGGCATCATCTTGTTGAGACTGGCCCAGTTCTGGTCAAAGAAGATGCCATGCTCAAGCTTGGTCGGATTGAACTCCTCGCGGCAGATGTCGTAGTAGCCGCGCGTGGTGTTCGGATCGCCCTCCAGCTTGCCGACCACGGTACCGGCATGAATGTGATCGACGCCGGCAAGGCGCATCCACTTGGCGATAACGCGGAACGACACACCGTGGTTCTTCTGACGAGTGTAGGTCGAGTGACCCGCGCGATGCAGATGCAGGATCATATCGTTCTTGCGCGCCCACTTCGCCATCGACTGGATCGCGGTATAGCCGATCACGAGATCGATCATGATGATGCACGATCCAAGCTCCTTGGCGAACTCAGCGCGCTCATACATGTCCTCCATCGTCCCCGCAGTGACGTTGAGGTAAGTGCCCTTGACCTCGCCCGAGGCCGCCTGAGCGCGGTTCACCGCCTCCATGCAGTAGAGGAAACGCTCGCGCCAGTGCATGAAGGGCTGCGAGTTGATGTTCTCGTCATCCTTGGTGAAGTCGAGGCCGCCTTTCAGCGCTTCATAGACTACGCGGCCGTAGTTGCGGCCGGACAGACCGAGCTTCGGCTTCACGGTAGCGCCGAGCAGCGGACGGCCGAACTTGTCGAGACGCTCGCGTTCGACCACGATACCGGTCGCCGGACCCTGGAAGGTCTTCACATAGGCCACCGGGAAGCGCATGTCTTCCAGGCGCAAACCCTTGAGCGGCTTGAAGCCGAACACGTTGCCGATGATCGAGGCCGACAGATTGGCAATCGATCCCGGCTCGAACAGATCGAGATCATAGGCAATGTAGGCGAAGTACTGGCCCGGCGAATTCGGCACCGGGTCGACGCGATAGCACTTCGCCCGATATTTCTCCGCCGCGGTCAGGCGGTCGGTCCACACCACGGTCCAGGTCGCGGTCGAAGACTCGCCCGCCACCGCTGCCGCCGCCTCGATCGGGTCAACGCCGTCCTGCGGCGTCACGCGAAACAGGGCGATGACGTCGGTGTCTTTTGGAACGTAGTCTGGCTCCCAATAGCCCATCTTCTTGTAGGCCATCACACCAGACTTGTAGCGATCCTTGCCGCGAATGGTCATCGATTGATCGTTCATATCGCTCTCCTTGTCTTTGTCTCCGGACCGGCGCGCCAAACCGGTTCTGAATCTCGAGGCTTCACTCGGCGGCGCTCGCCATGTCTCCAATGCGCGGGTCAAGCGCACCCGCGCGATATCGTTTGGCCATCTCGGCCAGCGAAATAACCTTGATCTTCGAAGCGTGCCCCGCGGTTCCGAACTGTTCAAAACGCTCGCGGCACAGATCGCGCATCGCATCCATCGCCGGCTTGAGGAATTTGCGCGGATCGAATTCGCTCTTGGTCTGCATCGCGATCTTGCGGAACACGGCCGTCATCGCGAGCCGGCAATCGGTGTCGATGTTGACCTTGCGCACACCATGCTTGATGCCGCGCACGATCTCGTCGACCGGAACGCCCCAAGTCTGCGGCATCTCGCCGCCGAATGAGTTGAACATGTCCTGTAATGGCTGCGGCACTGAGGACGAGCCATGCATCACAAGGTGAGTATTGGGCAGCCGATGGTGAATCTCCTCGACGATATTCATCGCCAGGATGTCACCGTCCGGCTTGCGGGAGAATTTGTAGGCGCCATGCGAGGTGCCCATCGCGATCGCCAGGGCATCGACCTTGGTTTCACGGACGAAATCCACCGCCTGATCGGGATCAGTCAGGAGTTGGTCCTGGCTCAACGTGCCTTCGACACCGTGGCCATCCTCCTGCTCACCGCCGCCATGTTCGAGCGAGCCGAGCACTCCCAACTCGCCCTCCACCGAGGCGCCGATCCAGTGCGCCATATCGACCACGCGCCGGGTGATCTCGACATTGTAGCGATAATCCGCTGCGGTTTTTCCGTCGGCCTCCAGCGAACCGTCCATCATCACCGATGTGAAACCGTGCTTGATCGCGGTGGCGCAGGTCGCTTCCTCATTGCCGTGATCCTGATGCATGCAGAGCGGGATCTGCGGATACATCTCCTCCAGCGCGTCGATCATCTTCGACAGCATGATATCGTTGGCGTAGGAGCGTGCGCCGCGCGATGCCTGCATGATGACGGGTGCGTCGACTCTCGCCGCCGCCTCCATGATCGCGAGCCCCTGCTCCATATTGTTGATGTTGAAAGCCGGAACGCCGTAGCCGTGCTCAGCGGCGTGATCAAGCAATTGTCGAAGGGTGATACGTGCCATATCGGTTACCTCACGCGTGAGACATCTTGAGAACATCGACGCCGGGGAGTCCGCGCCCCTCGAGCCATTCGAGGAACGCGCCGCCGGCGGTCGAGACGTAGCTGAAATCGTTCTTAACATCGGCCGCCGAGAGTGCGGCAACGGTGTCGCCACCGCCCGCGACCGTGAGCAGCTTGCCGGCTCGCGTCAGCCGCGCCGCGCACTTCGCCAGCGCGAAAGTGCCGCGGCCAAACGGCTCAGTCTCAAACGCTCCGACCGGCCCGTTCCACAGGAGCGTCTTGAGATCGCCGAACTGTTCCATGATGTCCGCAACTGATTCCGGCCCGATGTCGAGGACCATCGAATCCGACGGGACGGAACGAACATCGACGACGCTATGACGTGCATGCGGCGTAAACTCTTTCGCCACGACGACATCGCGCGGCAGGATAATATTGCAATGATGAGCTGCGGCGCGGCGCAGGATGCGTTCGGCTGTCTCTTTCAGGTCCGGTTCGCAGAGGGAACGGCCGACATTGATGCCTTTGGCGTGCAGGAAGGTGTTTGCCATGCCACCACCGATGATCAATTCATCGACGCGGGTGACGAGATTCTCCAGCACCGGAATTTTCGTCGAGACCTTCGCCCCGCCGATCACCGCGCCGACCGGCCGCACCGGCCCACCGAGCGCGCGATCGAGCGCAGACAGTTCCGCAGCCATACCGCGCCCGGCGAAAGACGGCAGAAGACGCGCAATGCCTTCGGTCGAAGCATGGGCGCGATGCGAGACCGAAAACGCGTCGTTCACAAAGATGTCGCCAAGGTCGGCAAGCGTCCGTGAAAACGTCGGGTCGTTGCCCTCCTCGCCCGGGTGGAAGCGGGTATTTTCCATCAGCAGAATATCGCCGGGGACGGCCTTCGCCACCTCGGCCAGGTGTGCCTCACCGCGCCAGTCCGTTTCGACAAAGCGCACATTGCGCTGCAGGGATTTCTCAAGTGCGGGCCGCAGCGGCGCCAACGAGTAATCCGGCACCACCTTGCCGCGCGGCCGCTCGAAATGCGACAGCACGATCACGATTGCCTTCTTGTTCGCAAGTTCGGCGAGCGTCGCAGCCGCGTGCCGCACGCGCATATCGTCCGTCACCTCGCCGTTCCGCATCGGAACGTTGAGATCGGCGCGGACAACCACCCGCTTACCGGCGACGTCGATATCGTCGAGAACACGCAGCGCCGCGCTCACATCAGCCTCCCCAGTGCCACAGCCGTGTCGCTCATGCGGCTGGAGAAACCCCATTCATTGTCGTACCAGGTGAGGACGCGAACAAAATTGCCGTCGATCACCTTGGTCTGATCCATGTGGAACACCGAGGAGTGCGGATCGTGGTTGAAGTCGCTCGACACATTCTGCTCGTGGGTGACCCCGAGAATGCCCTTCAGTGTGCCGCCGGAGGCCTCACTGATCGCATCGTTGATCTCCTTCACCGAGGTGTTCTTCTTGGCGATGAATTTGAAATCGACCACCGAAACATTTGGTGTCGGCACGCGGATCGCGACGCCATCGAGCTTGCCATTGAGTTCCGGCAGCACGAGGCCGACCGCCTTCGCAGCTCCGGTCGATGTCGGGATCATCGACATCGAAGCGGCGCGCGCCCGGTAGAGATCCTTGTGCATGGTGTCGAGCGTCGGCTGGTCACCGGTATAAGAATGAATGGTGGTCATGAATCCGCGCTCGATACCCACCGCGTCATTAAGGACCTTGGCAACCGGCGCCAGGCAGTTTGTGGTGCAGGACGCATTGGAGATCACCACATGATCCTTGTTCAGCTTCTGGTGATTGACTCCATAGACCACGGTCATGTCCGCGCCATCGGCGGGGGCCGATACGACCACCCGCTTGGCGCCAGCCTTCAGATGTGCCGCAGCCTTTTCGCGCGTATTGAAAATACCGGTGCATTCGAGCGCGATGTCGACCCCGAGCGCCGCATGCGGCAGGGCCGCCGGGTCCTTCTCCGCCGTCACCTGGATCGGGCCGCGGCCGACATCGATGGTATTGCCAGAAATCCTTACTTCATGGGGGAACCGGCCATGGATGGAGTCGTAGCGCAACAGATGTGCATTGGCCTGGACCGATCCGAGGTCGTTGATGGCAACGACCTCGATATCGTCGCGGCCCAACTCGACAATCGCGCGCAGGACGTTACGGCCGATCCGTCCAAATCCGTTGATGGCAACTTTCACTGACACTAGTTAGCTCCCTGGAAGCGTGAACGGGCGATGGAACGCATGGCCGCAAGGGCGACGGCATCAGCCGTGATGCCGAACTCGCGGTACAACACATTGGCTGGCGCGGAAGCCCCGAAGCCGGTCATGCCGACAAATTCGCCATCTTGACCAATCAGACGCCCCCATCCGCCTTCGATTGCAGCCTCGACAGCGATACGTGGCCCCCGCCCCATCACCGCCCGACGATAATCGTCCGGCTGCCGCGCAAAGAGTTCGAGACACGGTGCCGAGACCACGGCGGCGCGAACATCGTCCTTCTCAAGCAGACGTGCCGCCTCAAGCGCGATGGCAACTTCAGAGCCAGTTGCGATTAACGTCACGTCACGCCGGTCTTGGGGATCGACCACGAGATAGGCACCCCGTGCGACTTTATTGACCCGATCGGTCACGGTACGGAATGTCGGCAGCGCCTGACGCGACAAGCAAAGGATCGAAGGCTGATCCTGGGCGCGCAGCGCGCAGTCCCAAGCTTCCGCAGTCTCCACCGCATCGGCGGGTCGGAACACAAGCAGGTTCGGGATCGCCCGCAGCGAGGCCAGATGCTCCACCGGTTGATGCGTGGGGCCATCTTCACCAAGACCGATAGAGTCGTGCGTCATCACGTGAATGACGCGCAGCCCCATCAACGCCGCCATGCGGATCGCCGGCCGACTGTAGTCAGCGAATGTCAGGAACGTTCCGCCGTAGGGGATAAAACCGCCATGCAGTGCAATGCCGTTCATCGCGGCGGCCATGCCGTGCTCGCGGATGCCGTAGTGGATATAGTTGCCATCGTAGGCGCCGGGCTTGATCGGCTTCTGACTCTTGGCATGCGTCAGATTCGAATGCGTCAGATCCGCCGAACCGCCGGCGAGATTGGGAAGCACCGAGGCCAGCACCTCGATCACCTGCTGTGAAGCCTGGCGAGTGGCGATCTTCGGCCGCTCGGTGGCAAAGCGGGTACAAAGGTCCCGCATCGCCTTGTCGTATTGATGCGACAGCTTGCCGTTCAGCACGCTGTTGACGCGCTCGCGCTCCTCGCGGTCAAGTTGCGCGAGACGATCCACCCACTTGCCGTGCTCGGTCTGCCCACGCGCGCCAATCGTGCGCCAGGCAGCGAGAACCTCGCGAGGAATCTCGAACGGCGCGTGCGGCCATGACAGCGCGGCACGGGTCGCCGCGATTTCCTCCGGCCCAAGTGGCGCGCCATGCGCCTTCTCGCTTCCTTCGCGACCCGGCGATCCGTACCCGATCCGCGTGCGGCAGGCGATCAGCGACGGCCGGTCAGTCTCGCGCTCTTCGGCAATCGCCTGTTCGACAGCCTTCGGATCGTGGCCGTCAACCCGGCGCACCGACCAGCCCGACGCCGCAGCACGAGCCAGCGGATCATCCGAGCAGGACAGCGAGGTCGAACCGTCGATCGAAATGCCGTTGTCGTCGAACAGCACGATCAGGCGTCCGAGCTTGAGGTGTCCTGCGAGCGAGATCGCCTCCTGGCTGACGCCCTCCATCAGGCAACCGTCGCCGCACATCACATAAGTGTAGTGCTCGAACAGATCGTCACCGAGCCGCGCATTGGTCATGCGCTCGGAAAGCGCCATGCCGACCGCGGTCGCGATGCCCTGACCAAGCGGGCCGGTCGTGGTCTCGACGCCAGCGGTGTGGCCATATTCCGGATGACCGGGAGTCTTCGATCCCCACTGGCGAAAGGATTTGATCTCGTCGAGTGTCATCTCCCGGTATCCGGTCAGATGCAGCAGCGCATAGAGCAGCATCGAGCCGTGGCCCGCCGACAGCACGAAACGGTCGCGATTGAGCCAGCCCGGCGCCAACGGATCGAACTTGAGAAATTTCGAGAACAACACCGTGGCGACATCGGCCATGCCCATCGGCATGCCGGGATGACCCGAATTGGCCTTCTCCACCGCATCGATGGCGAGAAAGCGAATTGCATTGGCCATTTCGCGATGCGTCAGCTTGGCATTCGCATCCTTGCCACGCCGTGTAAGGGTGATGATGTCGCCGGACATCGTGGTATCGGCCGTCATGCGCGCCTCTTGCGGTCAATCAGTTGCAGGATCAGCGGGGTGAGGATCAGTTGCATCGCGAGGTCGAGCTTGGCGCCATGAATGACGATCGAGTTCGCGCGCGACATGAAGCTGTTCGGGATCATCGACAGCAGATAAGGGAAATCGATGCCGCGCGGATTCTTCAGGCGGATCACCACCATCGATTCGTCCGGGGTCGGGATCCAGCGCGCAATGAACGGATTCGATGTATCCACCGTCGGAATGCGCTGGAAGTTGATGTCGGTCTCGCCGAACTGCGGGCAGATATAATTGACGTAATCCGGCATGCGGCGGAGAATTGTGTCAGTCACCGCCTCGGTTGAGTAACCGCGCGCGCTGCGATCGCGGTGCAGCTTCTGAATCCATTCGAGGTTGATGACCGGAACGACGCCGATCTTCAGGTCGGCGTATTGCGCGACATTCACCTTGTCAGTGACCACCGCGCCGTGCAGCCCCTCATAGAACAACAGATCGGAATTCTCTGGCAGCGAACGCCAGTCGGTGAAGGTGCCCGGCTCAGCACTGTGCAGCGCCGCCTCGTCGGCATCGTGCACGTAATAGCGTGTCGTGCCTGTTCCGGTTTCACCGTAGGTCTTGAAAACCTGCTCCAGTTCCTCGAACAGGTTGGTCTCGGGACTGAAATGACTGAAGTGCTTGTTGCCACGCTCGGCCTCCTCCGCCATTCGCGTGCGCATCTCGGCACGGTTGTAGCGGTGAAAGGCATCGCCCTCGATATAGGCCGCGGTGACGTTCTCACGGCGGAAAATCTGCTCGAAGGTCCGCTTCACCGAGGTGGTGCCTGCGCCTGACGAACCGGTGATCGAAATGATGGGATGCTTCCTGGACATGATCGCGCCCCCTCAGTTCAATTGCGGAACAGGCCGCGGGTGGCGAAAAGCGGCGCGTTGCGCTCGGACTTGATCTCGGGCGACATGTGCATGCGCTCCAGCCGCTGCACGCTTTCGATCGAGCCCATGATCAGCGGCACGCGCTGGTGCAGCGTGTTCGCCGCAAGGTCGAGGATGCGCAGGCTTCCGGTGGTGGCGCCGCCTCCCGCCTGCTCCATGATGAAAGCCATCGGATGCGCTTCGTAGAGCAGGCGCAGCCGGCCCTCGCGATAGCCGTCGCGCGCATCCGCCGGATAGAGGAAGATGCCGCCGCGCGTCAGGATCCGGTAGGCTTCAGCCACCAGCGATCCGATCCAGCGCATGTTGAAGTCAGTCTGCAGAATGCCGTCGCTACCAGCGATGCAGTCGTCGATGTAAGCGAGGATCGGCGGGTCCCAGTGACGGCGGTTCGACGCATTGATCGCGAACTCGGCGGTGTTCGGCGGAATCCGGACCTGCGACCTGATCTGCCGGAACACCTTCTTCTTGCGGTCGAGAGTGAAGATATCGACGCCGTCACCCAGCGTGAGAACCAGGCTGGTCTGCGGACCATAGACCACGAAGCCGGCGGCAAGCTGCGCCGTGCCCGGCTGGGTGAACGCCGCGCGGGCATGCAACGGCGTTCGCACGATGGAGAAGATCGTGCCGACGGACATGTTGGTGTTGATGTTCGAGGAACCGTCGAGCGGATCGAACGCAATACTGATCGCGCTCGCCGGGTCTCGGATTTCGATCTCATTGGCCTCCTCCGAAACAACCGCCGCAACGGAAATCCCGGCGAGCGCGTTGCGGATGATCTGGTCGGCCTGGACGTCGAGGTCCTTCTGGATGTCGCCGTCGCTGTTGAGGGTCCGCCCCTCCCCGGTAATCCCGGCCAGCATGCCACCGCAGGCCAGTTCGGAAATCTCAATCGCGGCGGCGGCAAGGGCGGCAATAGCGTCAACGACAATTCGGCGATCCGGGTCCGCGGCTGCATAGGCATTCAAGTGTTGGTGCAGCGTCTGACCCTGATCCATGCGATCGCCCCCGTCCCATCTCCCCGCCCTCCGGGCGGGGTTGCCCCTGGCCTCGTTCAACGGGCCATGACGAAACATTGACGCGGGTTTCTAAATAAGTAAAATTTCGATATATTTTATGAGGCCAAAGATTTGCTTATATCAAAGCTTCAGGACGTCACCATCCGACAGCTTCGCGCCCTGGGCGCGGTGGCCGCCACCGGCAGCGTGACCGCCGCCGCAACCCGGCTGAACCTCACTCAGCCGGCAGTCACGCTTCAGCTTCGCAATCTACAGGACCTTGCAGGACTGCCCCTGCTCCAGCGCACCAATGACGGCATGGTCCTGACCGGCGCGGGCCAGGAAGTGCTAGGATTGCTGGAGCGGGTCGAAGCCGCACTTTCAAACTGCACCACCTCGCTCGATATGATCGCCGGCCGCACCGGTGGACGCGTTGCAATCGGCGCGGTCAGTACCGCGAAGTATTTCGTGCCATTCGCGATGGCGGCTTTTTCGAAGCTGCATCCGCAGGTCGAGATCACACTCAGGATTGGCAATCGCCAGGAACTCCGGGAAGCGCTTCGTGGCTATGAGCTCGATATCGCGATCATGGGACGCGCCCCCGCGGACATCGAGGTCGAGACCCATCTGATCGGCGACAATCCTCACATCATCGTCGCGCCGAAAGGACATTGGCTGGAGCACGATTTCGGTCTCGCCACCGTCGACCTCTCGCACGAGACATTCCTGACCCGCGAGCATGGCTCGGGCACGCGGATGTTGATGGAGCAATTGTTCGAGGCGAGCGAATTCCAGCCGGTCATCGGCATGGAGATGAGCAGCAACGAGACCATCAAGCAGGCGGTGCTCGCCGGCCTCGGCATCGCATTCATTTCGGCGCATACCGTCGCCACCGAGATCAAGGATGGTCGTTTGGTGATGCTGGATGTTGCCGGCCTGCCGGTGGTACGGCAGTGGTACGTGGTCCGCCGGCAGGACAAGATGCTGCTGCCACCGGCGCAGGCGATGCTCGATTTCCTTGCCGCAGAAGGCGCGAAATACCTGCCGGAAGCCCCACAAAAACTGCTGTAAGCGGGATGGCGCTCCACTCAGAACAAAACAACGAACACATATATCATTGAACTAATTATGTAATTTATGGGAAATCCGCTGATTTGCACGTCCCGATCGACGAGGCAGCAATGCGCGGCGAAATTCGTCATCTCCATTCCGGGAATGATGCGGAGCCTCCGCACGACGGCAACGACGCGGCGACAAACAGCGGGTCAAAAGCCCGCTTACAAATCGACGGGCGCTTAACCACCTTCCGGAGCGAAGTGACTTAGGAGATGATTGCCTAAGCCGCAGGGCGATGGCCGGCGATGATTTGGTCTGCCGCCCGGCCGGTTACCTCCGCCATGTGGTCGAACTGCCGGGTAAAGCCGCCGACGCCAGCCGTAGCCGAGCGCAGTTCCACGATCAGATCCCCGATCAACGCTTCCGGCATCATCGCCCGCACCACATCCCAACCCACCCATCCTTCGCGGGTGCCGAAGCCGAGTATCTGGCCGCGTCGGCCAGACACGATCGAATTGACCTTCGCGGTGGCATCGCTCGGGCAAACGATCTCCACGACATGGATCGGCTCGAGCATCACCGGCGCACAGTGCGGGAGTGCCTCGGTGACGCCGATGCGCGCAGCGGTGCGGAACGCTTGATCGGACGAATCGACGCTGTGGTAGGAGCCGTCGGTCAGCGTCACCTCCACATCGGTCACAGGAAAACCGAGCGGACCGCGCATCAACCCATCGCTGACCCCTTCCTCGACTGCGCCGATGTAGTTCTTCGGCACCGCGCCACCGACGATGGTCTCGCGGAACACTGTGCCTGAGCCACGCGACAACGGCTTGATGTCCAACACCACGTCGCCGAACTGGCCATGGCCGCCGGATTGCTTCTTGTGCCGCCCGCGCTGTGTGGTCGGATTGCGGATGGTTTCCTGATAGCCGACTGGCGGCGCATGCTGCTTCACGCTGACACCGAAACGATCATGCAACCGCTCCATCGCGACGCGCAGGTGCATTTCGCCCTGCCCCCACAGCACCATTTGATGTGTGATCGAATTGTGGACCACGCTGAGCGATGGGTCTTCGTCCGTCAGTCGCGTCAACGCCTGTCCGAGCTTGACGTCGTCTTTGCGGTCATCTGCAATGATGGCAATTGCCAGCACCGGCGGAGCGGGCACGGCATTGACAAGGGCAGCAGGTGAGGTCTTGCCGGTGGTCAGCGTCTCGCAGGTCTTCACCGTATCGAGCTTGCCGAGCATCACCGTATCACCCGCCGAAGCGGAGCTGCGCTTGCTGTCGGTGCCACTGTTCGTTGCAAGAATGCCGGAGACACGCCCTGCCCTCCCGCCGGATGACATGACGGCATCACCGTCGGTGAAGTGGCCGCGCAAGACACGTGCGAGCGACAGTTTGCCGCCGTGCTGAAGGTGCGTGGTTTTCATCATGTAGGCCAGCCCCGTCTTCTCGTCGGACACACCAAGGCGCCGCGCGGTGTCGGCCACGCCGGGAGCTTCATGGCGCAGCGCCTTCATCAGCCGCAGCACACCGTTCTCGCGCATGGCGCAGCCGAGCAGTACCGGACAGATTTGTCCTTGCCGCAATTCGCTGGCGAGGTCGTCGAACACCGCGTCGCGCGGCGGTGGGATATCTTCGAGTAACTGCTCCAACAGCCTGTCGTCGTGGTCTGCTAGTTTCTCCAGCATGGTGAGGCGGGCGTTCTTCTCACGGTCGAGGTCGCCCGGCTCAAGACCAATCACCTCGGAGGGCATATGCTCGCGATAGACGAAGGCGCGCTCAAGCGCGAGATCGACGAAGCCGGCGATGATGTCTCCCTTCCATATCGGAATCTGCCGCAGCACAAGTGGCGTGCGCGACGCTGATTGCAGCATCGCCAGCGTTTCGCGGATTCGCTTGTTGGCCTTGTCAATCTTGTTGAGAAACAGGAAGCGCGGGATGCCAAGATCTTCCAGCTCGCGCAGCACGAGTTGCAACTGTGGCAGCTTGCGTTCGTCGGCTTCGCACACAACTACCGCAGCATCGACCGCCGGCAGAACCGCGCGCATGTCATATGCGAACTCCACCGATCCCGGACAATCGATGAACGTGTAGCTGTCCCCCATGAAGGTGGTGGTTGCCGTCGTGAGGCCGACGCTCATCTGATGCAGGCGTGCCTCTGGAGACGAATCCCCAACGGTGTTTCCTGCTTCGACTGCGCCTGCTTTGGGAATAGCTCCGGTTCGGCACAGGATGCCTTCGAGTAACGTGGTCTTGCCGCTTTGAAACGGGCCCACCAGTGCGATGCACCGGGGACCCCGTGGACTTCTCACATCTTGTCCCATCTTCAGTCTCCCTGAACACGGCCATTTCTGAGTGAAGTTCCAATAAGAAGCATGCCACAGGTTTACCCCCATGAGGATGGGAAATCCGGTCGCGGTCAGGACGTTCACGCCAGACGCCCCACCCGTTGGCAAGCGGAAAACATTCCGTGCCCGCCCGCACGACGGCCGGCGGGCCCGAATACATCTTTTGGGTGTTGAAATTCGGCGTGCGCCATTGCGCGATCTACCGAAGAGTTAAATTCTATGGGCTATCGCCAGCGGCCAATCTCTCCAGTCAGCGTATGATCAAGGCGCCATTGCTCTGGAATCGGTTTCGCTGGACGAGGCAGGAGCACCCGCGCTTCTCACTGCAAAAGGCGTCGGTCCAAAGAAACTGATCTTGGCTTGATCGCTGCTGCGTTCATGGGTCCAAGGGACGCGAAGGCACTTTGGTCGATAGAGGCAGGGAGAGCGAAATCTTCCGCACGTAAATCATCGGCTATCTGAATAAAGCGGGAGAATACCGCTTACACCCACGCGCCGATATTGTTCGCAGCTTTATTCTGAATGGTGGCGATTTGGCGCGCTCGGAGAGATTCGAACTCCCGGCCCTCGGAATCGAAATCCGATGCTCTATCCAGCTGAGCTACGAGCGCACGCGGCGCACCATAACTTGACCGCAGGCGAAAACCAGCCCGCACCACCGGAAAAATCCAGTTTTCCCGAGTGCTGGTTCCAGCAGCGTCAGAATACACCCTGCATTGCCGCCTCGGTCATTATCCGACCGAGTTCGACAAAGTCGCGCTTGCGCGGCGAGGTTCTGCGCCAGGCGAGGCCGATCGTGCGTTTCGGCTCCGGGTCGGCAAATCGCATCAGATGAATGTCGCTGCGCCGCGCTTCGAGTGGTACGCTGAGCTCGGGCAGCAGCGTCATGCCGAGACCGTTCGCCACCATTTGCACCAGCGTCGAGAGGCTGGAGGCACCAAAGGTGTTGATGTTCTGGATGCGCTGCAGGCTGCAGAACGCCAGCGCCTGATGGCGGAAGCAGTGACCTTCCTCCAGGAGCAAAAGCCGGTCCCCTTCCAGGAGATCGGCAGTGGCGCGCACGCGATGCGGCGTGTGCTGGGAGGCCGCCACCGCGAGCAGGAAACGGTCCTCGAACAGGCGGATGGTCTCCACATCGGGATGTTCGAGAGGTAGCGCGAGAAGCAGCAAATCGAGCTGACCATCGAGCAGCTCGCGCAGCAGAAACTGCGTCTGGGTCTCGCGGATATGCAGTTCCAGCGCGGGAAACACATCCCGAACCTTCGGCAGCAAACTTGGCAGGATGTAGGGCGCAACCGACGGGATGACGCCAAGCCCGAGGGGGCCCACCAGCGTATCACCCAGCCGCCGCGCCACATCGACGATGTCGCGCACCTCGGCAAGGACGCGCGACGCCCGCCGGGCGATCTCCTTGCCGCCCTCCGTCAGCATCACGCCGCCGCGGCCACGTTCGAGAAGCTGCAGGCCGAGCGACTTCTCCAACTCCTGCACCTGCATCGATAGTGCCGGCTGGGTCACCGCGCAATGCTCGGCCGCCTTGCCGAAATGGCCCAGCCGCGCCACCGCATCGAAATACCTGAGTTGTTTCAGGGAGATCATATCGATCAATTTTCCTTATCGCATGATATCTTTAATACGATTAGACCTGATCAACAAGCCTCCCTACCCTCCGGCCACGCTTATCCGAGGGAGTGCTCCATGACCCAGAAACCAACCATGACCACATCGTCCGGCGCGCCAGTCGCCGACAACCAGAACACGCTGACCGCGGGTCCGCAGGGCCCTGTCCTGCTGCAGGATTTCCATTTGCTGGAGAAGCTCGCCCACCAGAATCGCGAGCGGATTCCGGAGCGTGCGGTGCATGCCAAGGGCTCGGCTGCTTACGGCACCCTCACCATCACCCATGACATCACCCGCTACACCAAGGCGGCGGTGCTGAAGCCCGGCACGCGGACCGAAGCCTTCCTGCGCTTCTCCACCGTCGCCGGCGAGCGCGGCGCGGCCGATGCCGAGCGCGACGTACGCGGCTTCGCCCTGCGCTTCTACACCTCCGAGGGCAACTGGGACATTGTCGGCAACAACACGCCGGTGTTCTTCCTGCGCGACCCGCTGAAATTCCCCGATTTCATCCACACCCAGAAACGGCACCCGCGCACCAACATGCGTTCGGCCACGGCGATGTGGGACTTCTGGTCGCTGTCGCCCGAAAGCCTGCATCAAGTGACGATCCTGATGTCCGAGCGCGGCCTGCCGCAAAGCTACCGCTACATGCACGGCTTCGGCTCACACACTTACGCTTTCATCAACGACAAGAATGAACGCTTCTGGGTGAAATTCCATTTCAAGTCCCAGCAGGGCATCAAGAACTGGACCAATGCGGAGGCTGGCGCGAAGGTCGCGAATGATCGCGAGACTCATCAGCGCGATCTGTTCGAAGCGATCGAACGCGGCGAGTTTCCGCGCTGGACCTTCTACGTGCAGGTGATGCCGGAAGCCGAGGTCGGCAAGCACTGGTACAATCCATTCGACCTCACCAAGGTGTGGCCGCACATGGATTACCCACTGATCGAGGTCGGCGTTCTCGAATTGAACAAGAATCCGGCGAACTATTTCGCCGAAGTCGAGCAGGCCGCGCTGACGCCGGCGAACATCGTGCCCGGCATCGGCCACTCGCCGGACAAGATGCTGCAGGCGCGCATCTTCTCTTATGGCGACGCGCACCGTCATCGCATTGGCGTCAATGCCAACATGCTGCCAGTGAACCGGCCGCGCAGTGCGGTTCACACCTATCACGCCGATGGTGCGATGAATCCGGGCGGCCCCGTCAATCCCGATGCCTATTACGAGCCGAACTCGATGGGTGGCCCTGCACAGAACTCGCTGTATCGCGAGCCGCCGCTGCGCATCTCCGGGAGCGCCGACCGCTACAATCACCGCGATGGCAATAACGATTACCGTCAGCCCGGCAACCTGTTCCGTCTGATGAGCGACGCCCAGAAAGAGCAGCTTTTCGACAACATCGCCGCGGCGATACAGGGCGTGCCGCGGGAGATCGTCAAGCGTCAGGTCGGGCATTTCTATCGCGCCGACCCCGACTACGGCATCGGTGTCGCCACCCGGATGGGGCTCACCGCCTCCGATCTACCGACCGCGATCGCCGCGGAATAGAGCACATCGACGGCACGGCGGCGCCTCTCGCGCCGCCAACACCCTCATCCTCCACCGAACGGAGACGTATCATGACAGCATTGCACAGCGTCGCGCGCTCGAACCGGGCCGACATCGTCGGCGAAATCTACACCGACGCAAAAATCGAGGCTCTCAACGCCGCGCTGGCGGACCAGGGCATTTCCGGCGAGCAGGTCATCGCCATCCTGCCGGTCGCGGGCGAAACCATGGTGCGTCCTAGCCCGGCGCAATTCCGCGTGCTCTACCGCACGGTCTGACCAAAGCGGCGGCAGCGATGCCGCCGCTTTTTTCTGGCACGCCCGGCCGATTTTCCTATGATGCATAGAAGCAGACGCTCCACCGCCGCAGGACAGCCAGATGACGCCAACCGACATCGACCACCCCGACGTACTCGCCGAGGTGAAGCAAGCTTTCGTGCGCTATGAGACTGCGCTGATCACCAATGATGTCGCAACCCTTGACGAGTTGTTTCACAAACACCCAACCACGATCCGCTACGGCGCAACCGAGAACCTTTACGGTTACAACGCCATCGCCAGCTTTCGCGCCGGCCGCAGCCCCGCCGGCCTGATGCGTGATCTCACGCAAGCCGTGATCACATCCTATGGCCGTGACATGGCCGTCGCCTCAACCTTGTTCACCCGCACGACATCGCCGGGAAAGATCGGCCGGCAGATGCAGACCTGGGTGCGGTTCGCTGAAGGCTGGCGCATCGTGGCGGCGCATGTCAGCGTCATCGACGCGCCGCCAGCCTGACGGCTTATTGCGGTGCCGGCTTCGACAGGACGTTGCGTTTCCACAAATCCCATGCCCGCGGCATGATCTGCGCGTTGACCGTTTCAGCTTTGACGCCCTCTTCTGGCGTCAGGTAGTTCACCGGTCCCCCAAGGGCGAGCGCCTGCGTCTGCAATCTGGCGTTCACATCGGTGTAATACGCGCGAAACACGGCCATCGGCACGCTGGGGCCGACGACCACATCGCCATGACCGCGGATCAGCACGACATTCTTGTCGCCAAGTGTCTTCGCCAGTGCCGCACCGATGGTGTTGTTGCGCACCAGCATGTCGGTCATGCCAAACTGATCGCGCAGGTCGAACACCGGCACGCCCGGCGCAAGAAACGCCGGATTGTGGAACATCGCCTGCATCGGCGTTTTGGTGACACTGAACGGGATGACGCCGAGTGAATGGGTGTGCGCCACCGCCATCACATCAGGACGTGTCTTGTAGATCTCGGCATGAATGAAACGCTCGAGAAAAATCGCCCGGCCCTGCTGATCGACCGGCGCACCGTCCTTGTCGAACTCCATGATGTCGCTGGCCTTGACCAGCGCCGGAGCCAGCGAGCGCGACATCAGGAAATGATCGGGACGGGCCGGATTGCGCGCGCTGAGATGGCCGAACCCGTCGACCACGTTGAGGTCGGCAAGGATGCGGTTCCCGGCAACAAGATCGTCGATCAATGCCGGATCAACACCCGCGATCGAAGTCGATCCCGATTGCGCATATGACGAATGAGCTGCCCCTACTCCCAGCAGCAACGCGATCACGGCCGCGCGCACAAATATTGTCAGACGTGCCCGCATGACATCTCCCCTGATTTCCAACCTGCCTGCAACCACGTTTCGGGTTGCTTGCCGTTCAGAAAATTGCAGGTTCGGGGAAGTGTCAATTGTCGAGGTGGCTCACCACGAAGTTGTGAGAGAACCGGTTCGATGCGTTGACGCTCAAACCAATTTGGCGCGCTTATCTACTTTGGCAACGCGCGACAGAAGATAGTCGACCTCGGCCCGCGCCGTCGGCGTCATGCTGGAGCCCGGCTTGCGCTGTACGTCCGACGCAATCACGCCGCGCTTGTGCAGGACGTATTTGCGCACCGCGAGACCAACACCCTGCTGCTGCTCGTAGCGCATCAAGGGCAGATGGGCATCGAACAGGTCATGCGCCGCATCGCGCTTACCTTCCTTCGACAACCGCACCACGTCCACCAGCATGTCCGGAAACGCATAGCCGGTCATTGCGCCGTCGGCGCCACGCTCCATCTCGAAATCCAGAAACAGGCCGCCATTGCCGGTGAGAATCGACAGCGGCCGCAGCGATCCATCCTTCTGGAAACCGCGCAGCGCCGAGATCTTCTCGAGCCCCGGCCAATCCTCATGCTTGAGCATCACGCAGGACGGATTGTCCGTCACGATGCGCTTGATGACCGCAGGCGTCATCACCACGCTCAACGTCAGCGGATAATCCTGTAACACCCAGGGTACGTCCTCTCCGATGGCCTCCACCGCCTGGCGGAAATAGGTCGTGATCTGATCGTCGGTGCGCAAATTCGGCGTGGGCGCGATCATCACCGCCGCCGCGCCGGCATCCATCACGCCGCGCGCCAGCGACCGCATCGCGGCGAAACCCGGCGCGGACACCCCGACCACCACCGGCTTGCCGGCAGCGCGGCGAATGAAACGGGTCGCGACGTCCAACGATTCCTGCCCGGTGAGCTTCGGCGCCTCGCCCAGGATGCCGAGCACCGTCACGCCAGTGCAGCCGACCCGCCCGTAAAAATCCACCAGGCTGTCGATCGATGCTTCGTCGATCTGTCCATCGGCGAAAAACGGCGTCGGGGCGATGGCGAAGGTGCCGCTGGCCTCAGGGGTCAATTTCATTGGTGCTCTCGGATCAGGTTGCGGATGCGTCAGGCGGGCCTGCTGGCCTGTCGTTAGCACATTCCGGCCGGTGCGGAACCGCCAGCCGCGCATGGCTTCCCATATTCCCGCAACCTCGTAGGAACAGGGCGGGAGCCGGCCGGTTAGTTACCCACGAACACAGGAGGACTGGACATGGCCTTCGAACGCGACCCTAACGATCCCAACCGAATCAATCGTGACGAAGAGTTGCGGCGGCGACAGCGGCTGGACAACGAGTTACAAGCCGATCCGGAACTGATGGAAGGCCCCGCCAGCGGCGGGCGGATCGCGCTGTTCGCCATCGCGATCCTGGCCGTTCTCGGCGTTGTGTTTTACGGCCTGAACAATTCGTCGACGAACCCGACCTCCACCGTGCAGACCCCGCCCGCGACCACCAGCAGCACTGCTGCGCAAAACGCTCCGAAGACAATGACCCCCAACATGAACACCGCCCCAGGGCAGACGACAGGCGCAGCACAACGGGCCATGCCGTCAGCGCCGAGTCCTACCACCGACCAGACGACTGACTCCGGCGACCGCTAAAACAGAACGCCCCGACCAAAATCACACGGCCGGGGCGCTATTCTGACGGCATGCCACCCAGCGCGCGTCACTTCGATTGCGCGCTAAACATCCCGTTGATATCCGCGAACGATACCGCCTTGCCGAGTTCGTCGAACGTGCCTTTCTCGGCGATTTCATGCGCGGCACGCAGGAATGCGCCCCACGCTGCCCGGGCCAGCGCACCGCCGATGCTGATGCGGCGAACGCCAAGATCGGCAAGCTCGGCCACGCTGAGGCCGGGCGCGCCCATCAAGATGTTGACCGGCTTCGGCGCCACGGCCTTGACGACCTCCCTGACGTGTTCGCGGGTCTTCACGCCCGGCGGATAGAGACAATCCGCGCCGGCATCGGCATAGGCGACAAGTCGATCGATCACCTTGTTGAGGTCGGTCTCACCGACCAGAAATCCCTCGCAGCGCCCGATCAGCATCACATCGCCACCAGCAGCATCGATCGCGGAGCGCGCCGCCTTGATGCGGGCGATGGCGAGATCTTTCTCGTAAAGCGGCGGCCCTGCCCGGCCGGTGGCATCCTCGATCGACAATCCCGCCACGCCGGTCGCAACGCCGCGCGCCACATTCGCCGCGACGCCCTCGGGCGCATCAGCAAATCCAGCCTCGAAATCGGCATTGATCGGCAGGTCGGTGGCGGCGCACAGCACCGTCAGATGCGCGATGATATCGTCGCAGGTCACGCTATTGTCGGGCCGGCCGTTTGACCATGCAAACCCCGAACTGGTCGAGGCGAGCGCCTTGAAACCCATGCCGGTCAGCAGTTTAGCGCTGCCAATGTCCCATGGATTGGGCAGTACGAAGCATCCGCTCTGATGCAACCTGCGGAATTCGGCTCGTTTGTGTGCAGTGGAAACCGGCATGCTCGTTCCTCATCGAAAACAGTCTGCGCATTGATAAGACAAATTCGCGCGCGGGCAATTCATCATCCACCATGAACGACGGATCACCCTCACGACCATTCTCGGCGATTGCGCAACGTATATGCTTCGATTAACATCGAACTATGAAAACAGGCCCCGACTTCACCATCGTCGCGTCCCTGATCGGCGATCCGGCGCGCGCCAACATGCTGACGGCCCTGATGAGCGGTCGCGCGCTGACCGCGAGCGAGCTCGCGCAGGAGGCCGGCATTACTCCGCAGACGGCCAGCTCGCATTTGGCCAAGCTGGAAACGGGGCAGCTGGTGACGCTCGAAAAGCAGGGCCGCCACCGCTATTACCGTCTCAAGGGGCCTGAGGTTGCCACCGCGCTCGAGGGTCTGATGGGACTTGCCGCGCGCGCGGGGCATCTGCGGGTACGAACCGGTCCGAAGGACCCGGCGCTGCGCCGCGCCCGCGTCTGCTACGATCACCTCGCCGGCGACCTTGGCGTGCAGATGCTGGAGAACATGATTTCCGGCAATTTGATCCACGCACATGACGACGCGCTGTCCCTCACCCCGCAGGGCAGACACATCATGGAAAGGTTCGGCATCGACCTATCGTCATTGAACAGTTCGCGGCGGCCGCTCTGCAAGACCTGCCTCGATTGGAGCGCGCGCCGCAGCCACCTCGCCGGCACGCTCGGCGCCGCGATCCTGGCACGCCTGTTTGCGCTGAAATGGGCCCGGCGCGAGACAGGTAGCCGCATTGTCAGTTTCACCGCCAAGGGCGAGAAGGAACTCGCCTTGCTGTTCGGCGGCTGACGCAGCACCGCAGGCGCGAATTGCGCTGTTGACAGCAACATTCAAAAAAATGCGTAATCCGGCGGTTTTGCAGTCGATTTCGTTATCTGGACAGGTGACCTCATGAAACCCGTACTAGCAATTCTGGCTTCTGCGTTGCTCGCCTCTCCCGCACTGAGCTACGAGATCAAACCGAAGACGCCTGACACGGCATTTTCCGGCAAGCTGCAGCCCGACATCATCGGCCTGTCCAGCAGCGTCGATGGCGGCAAGGCGGGCAGCATTCTGGAAGCCTATCTCAAGGACCACCCGGGCGTGACGCCGCAGGCGATCCAGAAGAAATTCGGCAGTACCAATATCACCTACGCGACGGGAATGTCCTTTCAGCAAAAGGCATCATCGGCAAACGCCGGTGAATCACTGTCAGCCGCCTTCTCCTCTCCTGCCAGCGGCAACTTTGCCTACTATGTCGCCCGCGACCTTGGCTTTGCCAAAGACAAGCAGCCGTCGAAATCCGACATGATCGAACGCGTGATCGCCAAATACGGCGCACCCACCGTGATCGGCGACAGCCAGATCTACTACTTCTACCGGGCCGGCAAGATCATGTCGGTGAAGCAGAAATACAATGCTGCCTCGGCGCTCGATGCTCTGAACGGACCGATCAATCCGAAGGCCGCCGTGGCGCTGAACGACAAGAACGGCCGCGGCAGTTGCATCGCCGCGCTGAAGCATGTCCAGGCGATGGCCAACAAATCGCTCGACGATCTGCTCGCCGACGCCAAGACCGCCAATTGCGATGGCCTCGTCAGTGTCGGCCTTGCCGCAGGCGCAACCCCGGACAAGGTCGGACAGGCCACCTTCACACTGGTCGATTTCAAGCGCATCGTCGGCGCCGCAAAGATCGATACCGATGCCCTTGCAGCAGAGAAGGCCGGTGGCAACCGGGCCGCAGGCGGCACCGCGCCGAAGCTGTAACTATCGGGCGCTATCAGGCGAACACATCGACGTAACTGTCATTAACGCAGTCACCGCATTGTCATGACCTGACATTGCATCGTCGCTTTACACCACCCGGCGTGGCGTCAAAGATCACGGCATCAAAGCCGAGACGCGATTCAGGGGATTTCCATGAAGCGACTTTACCTTGCTGCACTCGTTCTGCTATCGTTCACCGCCGCACATGCACAGCAACCGACAACGACACAGAACAAAGAACCATACGGCATCGGCCTTGAAGGCTTTGCCTATCCTTACCCGGTTCATATGCTGCCGCTCGTCAATGAGGGCGAACAGGTGCGGATGGCCTATATGGACGTTGCGCCTGCCAACCCGAACGGCCGTACCGTCATACTGCTGCATGGGCGCAATTTCCCATCGAGCTACTGGGCACCGGTAATCAAGACGCTGACCGACAACGGCTACCGCGTCGTGGTACCGGACCAGATCGGATTCGGAAAATCGTCAAAGCCTGCCTTCGATCTGCATTTCGACACGCTGGCACGTAACACCATCGCGCTGCTCGATCATCTGCAGTTACAGAAGGTCGACGTGGTTGCGCACTCCCTTGGCGGAATGCTGAGCGTGCGCCTCGCCCGTGCCTATCCTGACAGGATATCACGTCTCCTGCTGGCTGCACCGATCGGGCTTGAGGATTACCGGCTTTACGTCCCGCCGACGCCAACCGAGAAAATCCTCGAGCGCGAAGACAAGCTAACGGCCGATGGCTATCGCAAACAGCTCATGACGGCCTATTCCCTCAAGCTGCCTCCGGAGGCGATTACGCCGTTTATCGACGCGCGCTTCAACATCAAGGGCAACTCCGAGTATCCCCGCTGGCTGCGCGCTTTCGTCAATTCTGCGCAACTGATCTATCGCGAACCTGTCGTGCATGAGATTCCGCTGATCACCCAACCGACACTGTTCGTGATGGGCGCAGACGACCACAACGCGCCGGGCAAACCGAATGCACCGGAAGCACTCAGGCCGAAGATGGGACAGAACGCGGAGCTCGCAAAAGCCATCGCCGCCCAAATGCCTCAAGGCAAGGCGGAGATCATCCCGAATGTCGGGCATCTGGTGTTTCTTGAAGCTGCTCCCAAGTTCAACGAGCTGATGCTCGGATTCCTCGCAGGCAAATAGCTCTCGCTACACCGGGCAGGCGCGGAGATTCCGATCCGCGCGCCTTCCAGCTCATCATACCGACAACCACAGCCAGAACGGCGGGCTATCGAGAACAGGCCTCACCAATAATAGCGCCGGCGCCAGTAATGGCGACGCCGCCAATAATACCGACGGTGCCAATAATGCCCGCGACGCCAGTACCGCCGACGGCGCCAATATCGGCCGCGATAACCCCAGTAACGGCGACGACGCCAGTGCCGGCGATGCCAATAGCGATGGTGCCAGTGCACCTGCTCCACACGTGCCAGACCAAGGTCCTCTCCGGTTGCGACCGCCGGTTGCGGTCCCCGTTCTGAATCCGGCGGAGGTTCGATCAGCAAAGATTGCGGAGCGAGCGGTGCTGCCTTTGCTGCAATTGCGACCGCTGCGGTGCCAGCCAGCGTGCCAAAGGCGATTTTCAGGAAGTCGCGGCGCTCCATGCCATCCTCCTTTGCCTTTCACTGATCGAGCCAGCGTCACGGATCACAAATGAATGTAGGCTGAACCACATCATCGCAGGGCGCAGCGGTATTCGACAGACACTGCAGTATTGAGACTTCCATATTCCTGCCATCGCATTACACCAGTTTCACAAGGTCGTAGCGCGGCCGAATCAACGGAGGGAAATTTATGAAGTCAGTTTTTGCAGCAGCCTTTGTCGCCGCCGCCCTGATCGGCGTATCGTCCGCGAGCGCGATGCCACTCGCTCCGGCACCCGGCACGACCGATGTCATTCCGGTCGCACAAGGCTGCGGACCGGGATTCCACCGTGGTCCCCGGGGTGTCTGCCGTCCCAATCGTGGCCCGATCTACGCACCGGTTGTGCGGCGCTGCCCGCCCGGCTTCTTCCTCGGCTCGCGCGGTGTGTGCCGCCGCCGCTACTGACCGTCAGCATACAAGCAGCAAAACCCCGCTTTGGCGGGGTTTCTTTTTGAAAGGCTGATTTCAGCGCAGCCGGCCAGACAGCCGCATGACGAAGATCAGCACCTCCGCCACCGCTTTATAAAGCTCCGCCGGAATCTCATCGCCAAGCTCGACGTTGGATAGTGCGTCGGCCAGGACTTCATTTTCCTGAATCGGAACGTCGTGCTCCTTCGCTGCCTCAATGATTTTCTCGCCGATCGCGCCCTTGCCCTTGGCGACGACGCGCGGCGCGCCCTGCCTGTCGTAATGTAGGGCAACGGCGAGCGTATTTTTGATCGGCGTTGTCGTTGTCATAGTGCGCGATCCAGAAAATGACCCTGCTGCGGCGATGCGGCGACCGGTGCTGGGCCTTCGCCGACAACGATATCCCCCGGCATAAGATCAGCCTCACGCAATGCCTGCGTCAGTTGCGGGGTCCCTGCACGAAGCTGTGCAGCCGTTGTCGGGCGTTCTGCCCACATCCGCACCGAGGTGCGTTCGCCGGTGAGCGACACCAGCGCGTGCACCGGGCCGGCAGGTTCAATATCGAGCGAGAAGCGCGCACGCCAGATCCGGCTCTGCGCCTCGACCGCGACACCGGGATCGTCGCGCGAAATTTCGAACTGCGCGACCGCAGTCCCCTGCAAGGTCGCAAAAGGAATCTCGAAATTCCAGCGTGGCACGTTGGTATCGATCCGGGTGCCCTGCTGATCGATCGGCAGCGAAGCAATTTGCAACAGGGTCTGCCGTGCCAGCGCGGCATCCGTATCGTTCAGCAAACGATGCACCACGACATCCGGCGAAGCATGAGGATCGATCGAGGGCTGCGCAATCGGCTGCGTCGAAGGCGCGGCACCGCGAAATGGCGGTGGCACATTGTACGAGGCGCTGCCGTTATCACCCTGCACTGGAGCTTGGCGTAACCCGGTTCCCAGCTGTGTGTCAGTCCCGTGTGTGGTCAGCAGCACCTTCAACGCATCCCGTACGCCACTCGGTAAGGATTGGAAAAGGTCCTGCAACTCCGTCAGGCCGCCGCCCATGACTGCGGACCGCACCATGTCATTGGCACGCGCGGCCGAAGGTGTCACGTCGCGCATCGGAAGGTCGATGTCGGCAACATCGTCCGCCACCGGCACAGCCGATTGCGGCAACATGATCTCATCGACCTCTATCTGCGGCGCAAGCGGGGGACTGGACTGTGAGGCTGCCATATCCGCCGTCACACGCGCCTGCCCCTGCTGGGCAAAAGTGCCGGGTGGTATTGGCGCATCATCCGGCGCAACGGCAGCATCCGCTCCCAGCCACGATGTCAAAGTCTGCTTAAAAACGATCAGCGCCGCCTTGAGATCCGGCATCGCCGCGGCTTGAGAAGCGCCCTGCGCACGCTGCATCTGCTCGAGAAACAGACCCGATTGCTGAAAGGCGCTTTTCATCCCGTCGCCGGTCAGATTTCCATCCAGAGCGGGGCGCGCCGACAACAACTGCTGCGCCGCCTGTTGCAGCATTTCCGGGAGTGCTTGCGATAATGCAGCGACGCCGAGATTGGCAAACAAGGGCGCCATGCTGCCCTGCTTGATGGCGGCGCTTTGCATCGCCGCCGAAACTGCGATCGCTTCCAGATTGGTTAGCGGCCGGGTGATGCGTACGGTGTCGGGGGTAGCACCCGCCTGAACTGAGGGTTTTGTGCTGGCAGCAACGATTGTCGCTGGCGTCTCCACATCAACAGGCGCGGCAGTCCTCCCCACTCCTGCGCCATCCGGCGCCACGATCTGAAGCCGCACACCATCCGCGGTCTGCGAAACCGCGAGTTGCAGCGCCTGCCCGACCTGCAATGGCACCTCGGACATCACTTCGATCAACAGATTGGAAACAGCAATGCGGACGAAGTCGTTTGCCAGCAGCTTGAGGACGCGCGCGTCAATCACGGTGCCGGGCTGCAGCGTAACATCCGCCGCAACGCCCTGGGCAGCGAGAACCGGAAAGACGGGGTTGATGGTCGCGGACATACCGAGGCTTCCCATGAAGCCGGCAGGCTAGCCCAGCGTCGTAAACCGTTTGTTAACTTAAGCGGAACCCTGGCCTCTCACGCCAGCATGCGCAGCACCCGGGCAGCCGCCTGAAAATCCCGCAGTCGCGCTGCGCGGCGGGCCGCGACCTCCTCGTCCTCTCCCCACTGCTGGGCATTCCAATCCTCGTCGACATGCGCCGCCGCCCAGATCTTCGGCTCGTCGCAAACGTTGTGGTGGAGCGCCAGCGCAAGCAACGCCGAGCCCGTCAGTGTGGTGACGACATGCATGGCGGCAACCGACCACGGGTCACTCGGCAGGGCCGCGCGCGCTGCCGCCAGTGCCCGGTCCGGCTGAGCCATATGCATCACACCCTCAGTGAGAATGAAGTGTGCGCCGAGCTGATCAGCGGCCCACCGCACCACCGGGTCCCAATATTCTGCCTGCCGCGCGACCAGCCCTTCGGGAAAGCTGGCGCGATAGAATACCAGATCGGAGCCGAAATACTTCGCGATATCATCGGCAACGGCGTCCGTATTCCCGACGACGCCATCGATCGTGCTGTTGGCAAGCCGCGTCAGCGGCATCGACAGGGGATCGATCACTTCAGCCTGAGAATTCCATTCCGCGGCCATCACTTCAGCAAGCTCGCGCCGGGGCGCAGCAAGCAGACGCTTGCCCGGCGTGCGGATCGGCTTGCCATCGAGCGCGACGGCAAAGCCCTCCGGCCCCTCTTCCACGCCCGCCGTTGTGTAAAACCGCTTACGCTGCGGCGCGCGCGAAGAGCGCCGCGCCGCCTCCTGCGGATCGAGCGGCGACTGGCCGGCAACCTCGTCGAATAATTCTCGCATTGTTGAACCTATCGATTGGCGCAGGCGCGCGAATATTCCGAACGCTCGTTTGGCCCGAGGCCTAGCGCAGCGCCTTCCTCGAGGCAGCGCGTGACGCGGTCACCGTAGGACAGCTTTGAGCGCCGCGTGCGCCGCTGGACTGGTGGCGAGTCCGTCTGCACCCGACCCGGCGTGGTGTTCTGCAATTGGAATGGCGGTGGCGAATCCATCCTCGGCACCACCGGCACCTCAATCCTCGGCGGCGGGATCGGCGGAGGCGGAGGAACCATCGGCACGGTCGGCAGTTGAGTCACCTGCGCCTGCGCGCCGCTGACCATCGCGACGGACACCACCGACAGCACGATCGCGGCGCAAACGGCTCGCATCGCTTCATTCCTCCGGCGCATTCTCGATCGGATCGAAACGATCAGCCTCCAGCCCCAGCAGATTCCAGGACTGCAGCATGTGCGGCGGCAGCGGCGCGGTGACGTCGATCACCCCGCCGCGCGGGTGCGGGATGATGATGCGCCGCGCCAAAAGATGCAGGCGGTTCTGCAGGCCGCCCGGCAACTGCCAGTTCTCCTTGTTGAAATATTTCGGATCGCCGAGAATTGGATGATCAATATGCGCCATGTGGGCACGAAGCTGATGGGTACGGCCCGTCACCGGCTTCAGCGACACCCATGACAGCTTCTGTGCGGACGCTTCGACCACCGCATAATAAGTGACGGCGTGGCTCGCGCCCTCATCGCCATGCGCGGCAACGCGCATGATCGACTCTTCCTCGTTCTCTTCCTTGGCGAGGTAGGTTGAAATCCGCCCCTGCTTCGGTTTCGGCACGCCGGCGACCAGCGCCCAGTAAATCTTACGCGCCGAGCGATGACGGAATGAGCCGGTCAGCGTCGAGGCGGCAAAGCGCGTCTTGGCCACCAAAAGGCAGCCGGAGGTCTCGCGGTCGAGCCGGTGCACCAGACGCGGACGCTGGCCCTTGGCGTCGCGCATTGTCTCCAGCATTTGATCGACATGCTTCGACAAACCGGAGCCGCCCTGTACTGCCAATCCCGCCGGCTTGTTCAGCACCATCACGTCCGCATCCTCGAACAGGATCATCTTCTGCAGCTCGTCGTGCACCTTGGTCGCAGCTTCCGACAGGGTACCAACGACCTTCGGCGCGTCGAGCTTGAGCGGCGGAATGCGAACACTCTGCCCTTCCTCAAGCCGATCCTTGCTGTCGGCTCGCTTGCCGTTGACCCGCAGCTCGCCTTTGCGAACGATGCGCTGGATATGGGAAAACGACAGGCCGGGGAAGCGCGCTTCAAGAAAGCGATCGACCCGCATGTTGTTTTCGTCCGCGGTCACTGTGACCGTCTGGACTTTCGTGGGCAGCGGAACAGCCGGTGCTGCCTTGGTGACCTCTTCCCTCACCGCATCACGCGGCGCACGTGGCCGAATTTCGGCGTCGGGCCGGCGCGGCGCAGATTTTGCCGAAGGACGCTTGTCACCGAAACGCTGGTCGGCAGCATGTTTGCTCATCACGCGCTTTTCAGCGCTACGCGTGCCTTTCTCGGCGCCGCGTTTGGCGGGCGCGCGCTTGTCCCCCCGCTTGGCCTCGCGCACCGATTTCTTTTCAAGCGGCTTTCTGAAGCGGCGGCTCATGATTTTTCTTTTCTCAGTTTCGCCCAATAATCGAGGCGTTTGCGGATTTCCCGCTCAAAGCCGCGATCGGGCGGATTGTAGAAGGTTTGGCGACCGAGCGCCTCCGGGAAATAATCCTGACCGGAAAACCCCTCGGGCGTGTCGTGATCGTACTGATAGCCGCCGCCATAGCCTTCCGACTGCATCAGCTTGGTCGGCGCATTGAGGATATGCTTGGGCGGCAGCAGCGAGCCGGCTTCCTTCGCAGTCCGCGTCGCCGCACTAAACGCCCTGTAGGCGGCGTTCGATTTCGGCGCGGTCGCTACATAAACCACGGCTTGCGCAATTGCGAGCTCACCCTCGGGACTGCCCAGAAAATCATAGGCATCCTTGGCAGCATTGGCGACGACGAGCGCCTGCGGATCGGCCATGCCGATATCCTCGACCGCCATGCGCACCACGCGCCGCGCCAGAAACAGCGGATCCTCGCCGGCATCGAGCATGCGGGCGAGATAATACAGCGCCGCATCGGGATCGGAGCCACGCACCGACTTGTGCAAAGCTGAGATCAGATTGTAATGACCATCCGCCGACTTGTCGTAGATCGGCGCGCGGCGCTGCAGAATATCCTGCAACTGCGCAGCGGTGAAAACCTCGTTAGCCCGCGCGGCACGCCACACTTCCTCGGCGAGCGTCAGCGCCGCCCGGCCATCGCCGTCGGCCATGCGCACCAGCACCGCTCGCGCCTCGGCATCGAGCGGCAGCTTGCGTCCCTCGGCCTCCTCCGCCCGCGCGTAGAGCTTCTCGATCGCCGCCTCGTCGAGCGAATGAAATACCAGCACGCGGGCGCGCGACAAAAGCGCGGCGTTGAGTTCGAAGGATGGATTTTCCGTGGTGGCGCCCACCAGCACCACAGTGCCGTCTTCCATCACCGGCAAGAACGAATCCTGCTGAGCGCGGTTGAAGCGATGCACCTCGTCCACGAACAACAGCGTGCCTTTGCCGGTCTCGCGGCGGGCTCGCGCGGCATCGAATACTTTTTTCAGATCGGCGACCCCAGAGAACACCGCGGAAATCTGCTCGAAGTGCAGTTCAGTGGCATCGGCGAGCAGTCGCGCTACCGTGGTCTTGCCGGTGCCGGGCGGTCCCCAGAAGACCAGCGAACCAAGCGTACGCGTCTCCAGCATGCGCGTCAGCGCACCATCCGGACCCAAAATGTGATCCTGCCCCACGACATCAGACAATGTGCGTGGACGCAGCTTTTCCGGCAGCGGGCGCGGGGCATCCTGCTCCAGCCCCGCTGCGGCGAAGAGACTTGGCGACGGCGTGGTGCGCTTCGCGCTCATCCGCCGAGTGTCACGGCAAGCTTCTGGCCGCCACGGATCACCGTGATACGCCAAAGGCGCTGCGGCTCACGGGTGAGCCGCTCGAGATCGGCGGTTCTGGTGATGGCCTGACCGTTGACCGAAGTGATGATGTCCCCTCTCTGGAAACCGACACTCGCCGCCGTCGAGTCATCGGCAAGGTCCGTCATCACGACGCCTTCGATTCCGGAATCGAGCCGCAACTCGTCGGCCAGCGCCGGCGAGATGTTGGAGATCTTGGCGCCCTGGAACGGCGAACGGGATTTCAAGATGACCTCGTCGCGCCCGGTGTCCGGCGCGGTCTCGAGCGGAATCGACAACCGCACCGGCTTACCGGCACGCTGCACCTCGACCTGCGCCGTGCCGCCAAGCGGCCGCGTCGCGAAGCGATAGCCGAAGGCATTGGGGTCATCGATGGACTGACCATCAACAGCGACAATGAGGTCGGACAGTTTCAATCCGGCGCGATCAGCGGGGCTGCCGGGCGTCACGTTGGCTACCAGCGCACCCATCGGCCGCTTGAGGCCGAGCGTTTCGGCAATCTCCGGCGTCACACCCTGCAATCGCGCACCGAGCCACGGCCGCTTCACCGCAGTGCCGCCCCCCCGCGCTGACGCCACGACCACGCGCACCATGTTGGCCGGAATCGCAAAGCCGATGCCCTGCGAGCCGCCCGAGCGCGAGAAGATCGCGGTATTCACGCCAACGAGCTTGCCAGCCATATCGACCAGCGCTCCGCCCGAATTGCCGGGATTGATTGCAGCATCGGTCTGGATGAAGAACTGATAGTCGGTGATGCCGACCTGGGTGCGCGCCAGCGCCGAGATGATGCCATGCGTCACGGTTTGGCCGACGCCGAACGGATTGCCGATCGCCAGCACCACGTCACCAACCAGCGCGTTATCAGAATTAGCGAACTCCAGTGTCGGGAATTTCTCCTTCACGTCCTTCAACCGCAACACCGCGAGATCTGTGCGGCTGTCCTTGAGCACGATCTCGGCCTCGAATTCGCGCTTGTCCGACAGCGAGACCTTGACCTGATCCGCACCCTCGATGACGTGGTTATTGGTGACGACGAGGCCCGAGGCATCCACCATCACGCCCGAGCCGAGCGAACGCTGCATCTGCTCCGGCTGCTGACCAGGAATGCCAAAAAAACGACGGAAGATTGGATCATCGAGCAGCGGATTACGATTCTGCACGACCTTCGCGGCATAGACGTTGACCACCGCCGGCTGCACATGCTGCACGATCGGCGCATAGGACGCCCGCAACTGGTTTGGCGAGGCCGGCACGAAACGGTCCTGAGCCACCACCGGCGCGGCGGCGATCATCGTGACAAGAAACGCGAAAAGCACGCGAATGAAGGTCATGAAAAATTCCCGATTGCGACGGTCGAGATATAGAGACCCGATGGCCTAAAGAGAACAACAGACAACGCCGAAATCGGCGTCAGGCTGCACGATTCCGTAGCGTTTTTGGCTTTTTCGCGGTCGCCGCCGCGTCCAGCCGCGCCTTGTGGTCAACGCCCCATGCCCGCAGAATCTCGATGACCGGCCGCAGCCGTTCGCCGGTCTCCGACAGGGCGTATTCGACGCGGGGCGGCACCTCGGCATAGACCTTCCGGGTAATCAGGTCGTCCTCCTCCAGCGCGCGAAGCTGCTTGGTCAGCATGCGCTGGGTGATGCCGGGCATCCGCCGGCGCAACTCGCCGAACCGCAGGCAGCCCTCCTGCAGATGAAACAGAATGACGCCCTTCCATTTACCGTCGATCAGGCCGAGTGTGACCTCGACCGGACAGCCCGGACCGCAGTCGAAATGCTTGCGTTTCATGCGTCAGCGCTCATTAGTATACAATATGGGACTATGACACATCAACGACAGTACTTGCAATTAATGTTCAGCGGGCGCAGGTGAACAGGGCGGCCCGCCCGCCGCAACCCCGAGTGGAGCCGCAGATGAAAGCCGTTGGATACAAGAAGTCACTGCCGATCGACGCAGCCGAATCCCTGATCGATTTCGAGGCCGCGAAACCGGAGCCGACCGGGCGCGATATTTGCGTGGCCGTGAAGGCGATCTCGGTCAATCCGGTGGACACCAAGGTACGCAAGCGCGCCGAACCGCCGGCGGGAGAGCTCAAGATCCTCGGCTTCGATGCCGCGGGCGTGGTGGATGCCGTCGGACCGCAGGTGACGCTGTTCAAGCCGGGCGATGAAGTCTCCTACGCCGGCTCGATCCTGCGCCAGGGCACCAATTCGGAATTTCACCTGGTGGACGAGCGTATCGTCGGACACAAGCCGAAGAGCCTGTCATTCGCCCAGGCGGCTGCCCTGCCCCTGACCTCGATCACCGCATGGGAATTGCTGTTCGACCGTCTTGGCGTTGCGCAAGGCAAGGATGATCACCGCACGCTGCTGATTATCGGCGGCGCCGGCGGCGTCGGCTCGATCCTGATCCAGCTCGCGCGCAAGCTGACCGGCCTGACCGTGATTGCGACGGCATCACGGCCTGAATCGATGAAATGGTGCCTCGATCTTGGCGCCCATCACGTCATCGATCATTCCAAGCCGATGAAGGAGCAAATCGATGCGCTCAAGCTCGCTCCGGTGACTCTGATCGCCAGCCTCACCAACACCGACCAGCATTTTCCGGCGCTGGCCGACATCATCGCGCCGCAGAGCCGCATCGGGCTGATCGATGATCCGACATCCCTCAATGTCAATCTGCTGAAACCGAAAGCTGTCTCGCTGCATTGGGAATCGATGTTCACCCGCTCCTCGTTCCAGACCGAGGACATGATCGCCCAACATCAACTGCTCGAAGAGGTCGCGCGACTGGTCGACAAGGGCGAACTACGCACCACGCTCGACAAGGTGATTGGCAAGATCAATGCCCAGACCCTGAAGCAGGCGCACGCGATGATCGAGAGCGGCCGCTCCACCGGCAAGCTCGTGCTGGAAGGCTGGTAAGGGCTGGTAACGCGGCGCGCCTGGCGCGCCGCCCGTCACGCAATGGTCTGGACAAGCCCACCCTCGGCGCGCAGCGCAGCCCCGTTGGTGACGGAGGCCTGCCGCGAGGCGACATACACCACCATGCTGGCTATCTCGTCGGGAGTGGCAAAGCGCTGGATCAGCGACGACGGCCGGTGCTGTCTGATGAATTCCGCCGCCGCGGTCTCGATCGACTGGCCGTTCTGTTTCGCAAGCTCCTTCACGAATGTCTCGACGCCTTCGGACATGGTTGGCCCCGGCAGCACGGAATTGACGGTGACGGCGGTGCCACGTGTCAATTCTGCGAGCCCGCGCGAGATCGAAAGCTGGGCGGTCTTGGTCATCCCGTAATGGATCATCTCTTTCGGAATCATCAGCGAGGATTCGGAAGAGATGAAAACGATGCGCCCCCAATTACGCTTCAACATGCCCTTCATGTAGGCACGCGCGAGCCGCACCCCCGACATCACGTTGACTTCGAAGAAACGCATCCAGTCGGCATCCGGAATATCGAAGAAATCCTTCGGCTCGAAAATACCGGCATTGTTGATCAGGATGTCGACATCCGGCACCGACTGCACCAGCGCCGCGCAGCCCTCCGCGGTCGAGACATCGGCGGCGACGCCGCGTACCTTGGCGGCCGGCGCAGCCTTGCCAATCGAGGCTATCGCGGAATCGATCCGGTCCTGAGTGCGGCCGTTGACAATGACGTGGGCGCCAGCGCCCGCCAGCCCTTTGGCAATCGCATAGCCGATGCCGCCGGTCGAGCCAGTGACAAGCGCAGTGGTTCCTGAAAGGTCGATCTTCATCGCCGTCTCCCTTGCTGTGCCCTCTATATGGCGTTCGCAAGTGCACTCGCTATGAGGACGATAAGAAGAGCCGTTCACGAGACCGTGCCTGGCAAACGCCCTGTCATTCTGTTGGGATTTAGCGACGGCAGCGGCGCTTATTTCGCGCCGGCCTTCTCCAGAATCGCCGCCATCTGCGCATAACCGCGGCGGCGGGCGTGCGCGAGCGGCGTGACGCCATCGCGGTCCGGAATATTCACATTGGCACCAGCATCGACCAGCAAACGCACGATCTCGGTATGGATCGGGCCGCCGTCGCTGAGAATCACCGCCTCGATCAGCGCGGTCCAGCCGAGCCGGTTGATGTGATTGATGTTGATGGCGGTGCCGAGCAGAATTTTCACGGTCTCGGGGTGGCCGTGATGCGCGGCGGGAATCAGCGCGACGCCGCCATAGCGGTTAGTGCTGGTGAGATCGGCGCCAGCCTCGAGCGTCATCTTTAGAATCTCGTTGCGTCCCTCCGCGCCGGCATACAGATACGGCGTGTCGGAGATCGAATCCTTGGCGTTGACGTCAGCGCCGGCGGCGATCAGCAATCGCGCGACCTCGACATGATCGCCATGAGTGGCGAGCAGCAGTGCCGTTCGGCCCGAGCGATCGCGGGTCTCCAGATCCGCCCCTTCGGACAGCAAAGCCCCGACCCGTGCCGCGTCGCCCCGCGCCGCCGCATCAAGAAACTGCGAATTGATCCCCGCCCCGGCAGCCGCCATGCATCCCCCGCTCATCCCTAGAACGAAACAACCGACCAAAACAAAACGAGCGGCGCGATGCGCCGCTCGTAAGATATTCGCAGCGATGTAGTGGATCATGCCGCTTCGGCGGACTTTTCCTGCACCGGACCGGAATCCTGGCCCTTGGCGTCAACATCGCGGTCAACGAACTCAATCACGGCCATCGGCGCATTGTCGCCATAGCGGAAGCCGGCCTTGATAATGCGGGTGTAGCCGCCCTGACGATCCTTGTAGCGGGTCGCCAGCACGTCAAACAGCTTCTTGACCTGATCGTGGTCACGCAGCTCGCTGATCGCCTGACGGCGCAGCGCGAGGCCGCCCTTCTTGCCGAGGGTCACCAGCTTCTCGACGATCGGGCGAAGCTCCTTCGCCTTCGGCAGCGTGGTGACGATCTGCTCGTGCTTGATCAGCGCAGCCGCCATGTTGGCGAACATCGCGCGGCGGTGCTCGGCGGTGCGGTTGAGCTTACGATGAACCTTGCCGTGACGCATGTGATGTATCCTTCAGTCTCTCTGTGTCACGACCGCTCGTCGGACATGTTACTCAGGTGGGCTTCCTGCGTTCGCCCGCGAAATCATGGCCGGGTTGAGCCGGCCATGATGATGAGATCGAATCAGTAGTGGTCCTCGAAGCGCTTGGCCAGCTCGTCGATGTTCTCCGGCGGCCAACCGGGCACTTCCATGCCGAGGTGCAGGCCCATCTGGGCGAGCACTTCCTTGATTTCGTTCAGCGACTTGCGGCCAAAGTTCGGGGTGCGGAGCATTTCCGCTTCGGACTTCTGCACGAGGTCGCCGATGTAAACGATGTTGTCGTTCTTCAGGCAGTTTGCGGAACGCACCGACAGTTCGAGCTCGTCCACCTTCTTGAGGAAGGCCGGGTTGAAGGCGAGATCGGGGATGATCTCCTGCGCGACTTCCTTGCGCGGCTCTTCGAAGTTGACGAACACGTTGAGCTGATCCTGCAGAATGCGCGCCGAATAAGCGAGCGCGTCTTCCGGCGAGATCGCACCGTTGGTTTCGATCGTCAGAGTCAGCTTGTCGTAGTCGAGGATCTGGCCCTCACGGGTGTTCTCGACCTTGTAGGAGACCTTGCGGACCGGCGAGAACAGGCTGTCGACCGGGATCAGACCGATCGGCGCATCTTCCGGACGGTTGCGGTCTGCCGCGACATAACCCTTGCCGGAGTTCACGGTGAACTCCATGCGGATCTCGGCGCCCTCGTCGAGCGTGCAAAGCTGCAGCTCAGGATTAAGGATCACGACATCGCCGACGGTCTGGATGTCACCAGCGGTGACGACGCCCGGACCCTGCTTCTTCACGACCATGCGCTTGGGGCCTTCGCCCTGCATCTTGATCGAGATGTCCTTGATGTTGAGCACGATGTCGGTGACGTCTTCACGCACACCGGCGATCGAGGAAAACTCGTGCAGCACGCCGTCGATGTGGACCGACTGTACGGCCGCGCCCTGCAGCGAGGAGAGCAGCACGCGGCGTAGCGCGTTACCGAGAGTCTGGCCGAAGCCGCGCTCGAGCGGCTCGGCAACCAGGGTTGCAAAGCGGGCCGAGTCCGAACCAGGCGTCACGTGAAGCTTGTTCGGACGGATAAGTTCTTGCCAATTTTTCTGGATCGTCACTGGGTCACCCATGCCTTTCGGCGTCTTGGCGTTGGAGGTATTCGCGGCGCGGGCAAGCCCGCGTCATCGCACGAAAACAAACGCGGGCACCAACCGCCCGCGGTAGATATCAGACGCGCCGACGCTTGCGCGGACGACAGCCATTGTGCGGGATGGTCGTCACGTCGCGGATCGAGGTGACGGTGAAACCCGCCGCCTGCAGCGCGCGCAGCGCCGATTCGCGACCCGATCCCGGGCCGGCAACCTCAACCTCGAGGGTGCGCATGCCATGTTCCTGCGCCTTCTTCGACACGTCCTCGGCCGCAACCTGCGCCGCATACGGTGTCGACTTGCGCGATCCCTTGAAGCCCATGGTGCCTGCCGACGACCAGGCAATGGTGTTGCCCTGCGCGTCGGTGATGGTGATGGTCGTGTTATTGAACGACGAATTCACGTGCGCGATACCGGAGGCGATATTCTTGCGCTCGCGACGGCGAACGCGTGTGGCTTCTTTACCCATCTTCTCTTCCTTCAAGCGCGTCCGTCATGCCAGACGCTGGGGAAATCCAAATTGTGAAACCGGCAAAGCGACGCGATGCCGGCAGGTTGTTGCAGCCGGTATTTCGCGGCGCTTACTTCTTCTTGCCGGCAATCGCCTTGGCGGGGCCCTTGCGGGTGCGCGCGTTGGTGTGGGTACGCTGGCCACGCACCGGAAGACCACGACGATGACGCAGGCCGCGATAGCAGCCGAGGTCCATCAGGCGCTTGATGTTCATGCCGGTCTCGCGGCGCAGGTCGCCTTCGACGAGATAATCGCGATCGATCACTTCGCGAATCTGCAGCACTTCCTGGTCGGAAAGCTGGTTGACGCGACGGTCCACCGGAATCTTCACCTTCTCGAGAATGTCAGCGGCATTCTTCTGGCCGATGCCATGGATGTACTGAAGCGCGATCAGCACGCGCTTGTTGGTCGGGATGTTGACGCCTGCGATACGGGCCACGTTGTTCACTCCTGTCGCCGGCCTAACTGGACGGCTGATCTCTTCGTTTAGTTTTGTCGGGCGGGCATTCGCAAACGCGAACACGACGCCCTCCCCTTTGACCTTTCGGGGCCCGGCATCGTCTGAAACTTATCCGACTGGATGCGGGCTTATTAAAGGATTCACCGGCGTTTCGTCAACCGTTTGACGGCCTTAGCCTTCCTTTTAGCTGTCTTTTTGGCCGGCTTGCCGCCCCGGCGGGACTTGGCGGCCGCAAGGCGCTTCGCAGCCTTTCGAGCTCCCTTCTTGACCGTCTTGACAGCCTTTTTAGCCCGCTTGGGAGCCGTCTTGGCCTTGGAGGCGGAACCGGCCTTCTTTCCCTTCTTGGCTGCCTTTGAGGCAGTTCGGGAGGCTTTCGCGCCGGCCTTGGAACCCGATTTGGCAGCCTTCCGGGCCTTCGTTCTCGAATCACCCTTGGAGCCAGACCGGGATACCGCCTTCTTGGCCTTTTTCTTGGGCGCGCCGCTAGTGACGGCCTTGGCCGCCCGACTCGCCTTGGCCGACGAAATCCGCTTCCCAGGCGTCGGCTTGTCCGCGGAGACGACGGCTTCCAGCACTCGGCCGATCTCAGCGGTGACCTCCTCGATGGGCATCATGCCATCGATCGTCGCCAGCTTTCGGCTGTCGGCGTAATAATGAACCAGTGGTTCGGTCTGGCTGCGATAGCTCGCCAGGCGCTTGGACAGCACTTCGGGCGTATCGTCGGCCCGCACATTCTCGCCGCGCTCGCGCATCTGGGCGACGCGGGTCTCAACGCGACGCAGCAGCGCACTTTCGTTAACGCGCAGTTCAATCACGGCGTCGAGATTGAGCCGCTTTTCCTTCAGCAGCCGATCGAGCGCCTCGGCCTGCGGCACGGTGCGCGGAAATCCGTCGAGGATGAAACCGTTCTTCGCATCCGGCTGTTCGATACGATCGGCAATGATGCCAACCACCACCTCGTCAGGCACCAGGCCACCGCTCGCCATGATGTCTTTTGCCTTCAGGCCGATCGGCGTCTCCGCCGCGACGGCAGCGCGCAACATGTCTCCCGTGGAGAGTTGGACCAGACCGTACTTCTGAACCAGTCGTTGCGCTTGCGTTCCCTTGCCCGCCCCCGGCGGCCCGAGAAGGATCAGTCTCATTTACGGCGGCCCCTCAGCTTCGATTTCCGAATCAGCCCTTCATACTGGTGCGCGAGCAGATAGCCCTGCACCTGCGAAACGGTGTCCATCGTCACGCTGACGACGATCAGCAGCGACGTACCACCAAGATAGAACGGCACTGACGCATAGGAAATCAGGATTTCCGGGATAAGGCAGACCAGCGCGAGATATATGGCGCCGACGACCGTGATGCGCGACAGCACATAATCGATGTATTCGGCCGTGCGCTCACCGGGGCGAATGCCGGGGATGAAACCGCCGTGCTTCTTGAGATTGTCCGCCGTCTCGGTCGGGTTGAACACGATCGCGGTGTAGAAGAACGTGAAGAACACGATGAGCGCGAGGTACAGGAACAGGAACAGCGGCCGGCCATGGCCAAGCTGCGTCGTGATCCATTGAAACCACTCCGGTCCCTTGCCGGCGTTGAAGCTTGCGATCGTGGTTGGCAGCAGCAGCAGCGACGAAGCGAAGATCGGCGGAATCACGCCCGACGTGTTGAGCTTGAGTGGCAGATGCGAGGACTGACCCTCGAACATCTTGTTGCCGACCTGACGCTTCGGATACTGGATCAGCAGGCGGCGCTGCGCACGCTCGACGAACACGATGACGGCGATAACAACAACGGCCATCGCAAGAATTGCCAGAATAAGGAACGTCGACAACGCACCCTGACGGCCAAGCTCAAGGGTGTTCGCAATCGCCGACGGCAATTCGGCGACGATGCCTGCGAGAATGATCAGCGAAATGCCGTTGCCGATGCCGCGCGAGGTGATCTGCTCGCCGAGCCACATCAGGAACATGGTGCCGCCGGTCAGCGTGATCGCGGTCGAAATGCGGAAGAAGAAGCCCGGATCGGACACGACGTTGCCGGAACCTTCCAGGCCAACCGCGATGCCGTAGGCCTGGAACGCGGCCAGCACCACTGTCAGATAACGGGTGTACTGATTGATCGTCTTGCGACCGGCCTCGCCCTCTTTCTTGAGCTGCTCGAGTTGCGGCGAAACGCTGGTCAACAGTTGCAGAATGATCGATGCCGAGATGTAGGGCATGATGTTGAGCGCAAAGATCGCCATGCGATCGATGCCGCCGCCCGAAAACATGTTGAACATGCCGAGAATGCCGCCGGCCTGCGACTTGAACACCTGGCTCCAGACGTTCGGATCGATGCCGGGCAGCGGAATATAGGTGCCGAGCCGATAAACAATCAGCGCACCCAGCGTGAACCAGATGCGCTTCTTGAGTTCGTCAGCCTTCGCGATCGCCGAAAAATTGAGGTTGGAGGCCAGTTGTTCCGCTGCGGAGACCATCGCTTCCCGGTCCTTTCACTTCTCGCGGCCGGGCTTGCCCGACCATCTACGTCTCTCAAACTTCACAAGAGTCCCAAGACGTAGAGACGCGGATGTCCGGCGCAAGGCCGGACACGCGGATTGTTACGAAGCCTTCTGCTCGGCTTCGTCCTTCTTCGGCGCGAGGATCTTCACCGAGCCGCCGGCCTTCTCGACCGCCTCAACGGCGGACTTGGTCGCGCCGTGAACCTCGATCACGATCTTCGAGGTCAGCTTGCCGCGGCCCAGCAGGCGCACGCCGCCCTTGGCGCGACGCAGCACGCCGGACTTCACCAGCGATTCAGCGTTGATGGTGCCGCTGGCATCGAGCTTCTTGGCATTGATCGCGTCCTGCAGCCGGTCGAGGTTCACCTCGGCAAGCTCAACGCGGAAGATGTTGTTGAAACCGCGCTTCGGTAGACGACGATGCAGCGGCATCTGGCCGCCTTCAAAGCCCTTGATGCGGACGCCGGAACGCGCGGTCTGGCCCTTGCCGCCGCGGCCGGATTGCTTGCCCTTGCCGGAGCCAATGCCCCGGCCGACCCGCATGCGCTTCTTGCGCGAGCCGGGATTGTCGGCGAGATCGGTAAGCTTCATCGCTTTCTTCCTTACTTCTCGTCGACGACGCGGACGAGGTGCCTGACTTTATTGATCATGCCGCGAACCGCAGGAGTGTCCTGCAGCTCCGAAACACGGCCGATCTTGTTGAGACGCAGGCCAACCAGCGTCTCGCGCTGCGAGCTGTGGCGGCGGATGGCGCTGCCGACCTGCTCGATCTTGACCGTTTTTCCGGCCTTCTTGGCTTCCTTGGCCATTGTCCTTGCTCCAATCGGGCGCGCGAATTATTCCGCGACGGCTTCTGCATCGCCGCCGACACGGCGCGACTGCAATGTGGATACCTTGATGTTGCGGCGGTTGGCGACCGAACGCGGCGAATCCTGATGCTTCAGCGCATCAAACGTTGCGCGAACCATGTTGTAGGGATTCGACGATCCTGTCGACTTGGCGACGACGTCCTGGATGCCCAGCGTCTCGAACACCGCACGCATCGGGCCGCCGGCAATGATGCCGGTACCGGCGGGCGCCGCGCGCAGATAGACCCTGCCCGCACCATGACGACCGGCAATGTCGTGATGCAGCGTCCGACCATCGCGCAGCGGAACGCGCGTCAGGTTGCGTTTGGCCGAGTCGGTCGCCTTACGGATCGCCTCAGGCACTTCGCGCGCCTTGCCGTGACCGAAGCCGACGCGACCCTTCTGGTCGCCGATGACAACCAGCGCCGCGAAGCCGAAGCGCTTGCCGCCCTTGACCACCTTCGCCACACGATTGATGTGGACGAGCTTGTCGACGAACTCGCTGTCGCGCTCTTCCCGATCTCGCCGCTGTCCGCCGCGTTCGCGTTCACCTGCCATGGTGTTTTCCAATCCTTGCGAGGCTCGCGCCTCTTCCTTCAAAACTTGTTAGAAGCTCAACCCGCTCTCGCGCGCCGCATCGGCGAGCGCCTTGACGCGGCCGTGATAGAGATAGCCACCACGATCGAAAACCACTTCCTTGACGCCGTTCTTCACCGCGCGCTCGGCCAGCAGTTTGCCGACGGCCTTCGCTGCATCGATATTGGCACCAGTCTTGCCAGCATCGCGCATGGTCTTCTCCAGCGACGAAGCCGCCGCCAGCGTTTCGCCCTTCAGGTCGTCGATGACCTGGGCATAGATGTGCTTCGACGAGCGGAACACCGATAGACGCGGACGGCCATTGGCCGTGCGGCGCAGCGCCAAACGCACGCGCTGCTTGCGCCGGGCATTCGTGACCTTGAGTTTCGACATGACCGGCTCCGTTACTTCTTCTTGCCTTCCTTGCGGAAGATGAATTCGTCGGCGTACTTCACGCCCTTGCCCTTGTACGGCTCCGGCGGACGATAGCTGCGGATCTCGGCGGCAACCTGGCCGACGCGCTGGCTGTCATTGCCGGCAATGGTGATTTCGGTCGGCTTCGGCACCGCGATCGTGATGCCTTCCGGAACCGGATAGACCACGTCGTGGCTGTAGCCGAGCGAGAGCTGCAGGTTTTTGCCCTGAAGCGCAGCGCGATAGCCGACGCCGGTGATTTCGAGCTTCTTCTCAAAGCCCTTGGTAACGCCCTCGACGAGGTTGGCGATCTGGGCGCGCGAAGTGCCGTAAAGCGACTGCGCGCGCTTGGTCTCGAAACGCGGCGCAACGCGGATCGTGCCGTCCTTCATTTCGACCGACACATCGTCATGCACGATATACTGAAGAGCACCCTTCGGCCCCTTCACCTTGACGGTCTGCCCTTCGACGCTCGCGGTGACGCCCGATGCGATCGCGACTGGTCGTTTGCCTACGCGTGACATCTCTCTTCCTTCCTTAGAACACCGTGAAGAGAACTTCGCCGCCCACATTCGCGTCACGCGCATCGTGGTCAGCCATGATTCCCTTCGGCGTCGACAGCACCGAGATGCCGAGGCCGTTCTTGACGCGCGGCAGGTTCTTCACCGACGCGTAGACGCGGCGACCGGGCTTCGACACCCGCTCGATCTCGCGGATGACGGGCTCGCCGTCAAAATACTTCAGCTCGATCTCGAGCTCGTTGTGGCCGCCGGCGTGCTCGACGCTGGCGTAACCGCGGATGTAACCCTCAGCCTTCAGCACCTCGAGCACGTTGGCGCGCATTTTCGAGCCGGGGGTCGAAACCTTGGCCTTGGAACGCATCTGCGCGTTGCGGATGCGGGTAATCAGATCGCTGATCGGATCGTGCGTTGACATGACCGCTCTCCTTACCAGCTCGACTTCACAAGGCCCGGGATCAGGCCCTTGGAACCGAAGTCGCGGATCGCGATGCGGCTCATCTTGGTCTTGCGATAGACCGAGTGAGGACGACCGGTAACCTCGCAGCGGTTGTGAATGCGCGTCGCCGACGAATTACGCGGCATCTCGGCAAGCTTGATCGTTGCCGCAAAGCGCTCTTCCATCGGCTTGGTCTTGTCAGCGATGATCGCCTTCAGCTTCGCGCGCTTCTCAGCCGCGTTCTTCGTCATTCTCTGACGCCGGTTGTTCTTCTCGATCGAACTTTTCTTCGCCATGCGAGTAGTCTCCATACCTTTCCGCGTTTGAGACGCTAAATCAGGGTCTCACTGCCGGAACGGGAAATTGAATGCGGTCAGCAGCGCGCGTGCCTCATCGTCGCTCTTCGCTGAAGTGCAAATCGTGATGTCCATGCCCCACGTTTCGCCGGATTTGTCGTAGTCGATTTCCGGGAACACGATGTGCTCCTTGAGACCCAGCGAGTAGTTGCCGCGGCCGTCGAAGCTCTTGGGGTTAAGACCGCGGAAGTCTCGCACGCGCGGCAGCGCGATGTTGATGAGACGATCCACGAACTCGTACATCTTGGTCTTGCGCAGCGTGACCTTGGCGCCGATGGCCTGGCCTTCGCGCAGCTTGAAGGTCGCGATCGCCTTGCGCGAATGCGTGACGATCGGCTTCTGACCGGCGATCAGCGCAAGATCGCCCGCCGCAAGCTCGACCTTCTTACGGTCGTTGACGGCTTCGCCGATGCCCATGTTGAGCACGACCTTCTCGAGCGCCGGCACCTGCATCACGTTGGCGTAACCGAACTGCTCGGTCAGCTTGCCGCGAATGTCCTTGTCATAGACAGCGCGCAGGCGCGGAATGTATGCGGTCTCAGCCATCGATCTCAGCTCCCGAACGCTTGGCGACACGCACCTTGGTGCCGTCAGCCTGAATCTTGAAGCCAACACGGGTCGGTTTGCCGTCCTTACCGACAATCGCGATGTTGGACAGGTGGATCGGCAACTCCTTGGAGATGATGCCGCCTTCCTGGTTCTGCGTCTGTTTCTGGTGGCGCTTCACGAGATTGACGCCGCGCACCAGCGCGCGATTCTCGGACGGACGCACCTCGAACACCTCGCCGGTGCGACCCTTGTCGCGGCCCGACAGCACAATGACCTTGTCACCCTTGCGGATTCTGGCAGCCATCACAGCACCTCCGGCGCAAGCGAAATGATTTTCATGTGGTTCTTGGCACGAAGCTCGCGCGGCACCGGCCCGAAAATACGGGTACCGACCGGTTCCGACTGGTTGTTGATCAGCACGGCCGCGTTGCGGTCGAAACGGATCACGGAACCATCGGCGCGGCGAATGTCCTTCGCAACGCGCACCACAACCGCCTTCATCACGTCGCCCTTCTTCACCTTCCCGCGCGGGATGGCTTCCTTGATGGACACAACGATGATGTCGCCAACGGTGGCATAGCGGCGCTTGGAGCCTCCAAGAACCTTGATGCACATGACACGGCGCGCGCCGGAATTATCGGCCACGTCGAGGTTGGTCTGCATCTGGATCATTGATGCACCTCGTCCTCTTTCTGTTGCGCTATTTGCGCTTTTGCACGCGATCCCCTGGAAATCGACACCGGCTTCCAGATCGAATCACGCGTAACTTAAACGGTTGCCTCAAAACTGTTCAGCGAAAAGCTGTTCAGCTCTCAAGCGGTTTTTGTCTTCTCGTCCCGAATTACGGTCCAGCGCTTCAACTTCGAGAGCGGCTTGCTCTCCTCGATCCGCACCGTGTCGCCTGCCTTGAACTCGTTGTTCTCGTCATGCGCATGGTAGTTCTTCGAACGACGGATCGTCTTCTTGTAGAGCGGATGGGTAAAACGGCGATCGACGCGCACGACGACGGTCTTGTCCTGCTTGTCGCTGACGACGACGCCCTGGAGAGTACGTTTCGGCATCTTTCGCCCCTTACTTCTTCTTGCTGTCGGCGGCGCGCTTTTGCGCGGCGACAGTCTTGATGCGTGCAATGTCCCGGCGAGCTTCGCGCAGGCGCGAGGTATTCTCGAGCTGGCCCGTGGCGCGCTGGAAGCGCAGGTTGAATCGCTCCTTCTTCAGATTGAGGATGGAATCCTCCATCTGGTCGGGGCTCATCGCGCGGATGTCGTCAATCTTCAAATCAGCCATTTCTCTTACTCCGCGATACGCGCAACGAAGCGCGTCTTGATCGGAAGCTTGGCGGCGGCGAGCGTCAGCGCCTCACGCGCGGTCTGATCGGTGACCCCGTCGATCTCGAACAGGATGCGGCCGGGCTTCACCCGCGCCACCCACAATTCCGGCGCGCCCTTGCCCGAGCCCATGCGGACTTCGGCCGGCTTCTTCGACACCGGAAGATCTGGGAACACACGGATCCAGACGCGACCCGCACGCTTCATGTGACGGGTCAGCGCACGGCGCGCGGCTTCGATCTGGCGCGCCGTGATGCGCTCCGGCGCCATCGCCTTCAGGCCGAACTGGCCGAAAGACAACGTCGCGCCCGACGAGGCGACGCCGTGAATACGGCCTTTATGCGCCTTGCGGAACTTTGTCTTCTTTGGTTGCATCATGGCTTACGCCCTCAAACCTTTTCTTGAATTCCCTTAGGCTGCATCGCGACGCGGACGCCCGCCGTCGCCTTCAGCCATGCGCTTATCCTGGGCCATCGGATCGTGCTCGAGGATTTCACCCTTGAAGATCCAGACCTTGACGCCACAGGTGCCGAACGTGGTGAACGCAGTGGCGACGCCGTAATCAACGTCAGCGCGCAGCGTGTGCAGCGGCACACGGCCCTCGCGGTACCATTCCATGCGAGCGATTTCGGCACCGCCGAGACGACCCGAGCAATTGATACGAATGCCCTGCGCGCCGAGGCGCATCGCCGACTGCACCGCACGCTTCATGGCGCGACGGAACGCAACGCGGCGCTCAAGCTGTTGTGCGATCGATTCGGCGACCAGCGTGGCATCGAGCTCCGGCTTGCGGATTTCGATGATGTTGATGACCACATCCGAGGACGTGATCTCGGCTACCTTCTTGCGCAGCTTGTCGATGTCGGCGCCCTTCTTGCCGATCACGACGCCGGGACGCGCGGAATGCACCGAAACGCGGCACTTCTTGTGCGGGCGCTCAATCACGATGCGCGCAACGGCAGCCTGCTTCAGTTCCTTCATCAGCATCTCGCGAATGCGCACATCCTCGTGGAGGAGCTTGGCGTATTCGTTCTTGCCGGCGAACCAACGGGAATCCCAGGTCCGGTTGATGCCCAGGCGCAGCCCGATTGGATTGATCTTCTGACCCATCGTTTTCTCCCGCGCTCTTTAAGCGCTCGCCTCCGCCTCGACCTGACGAACAACGATCGTCAGCTGCGAGAACGGCTTAAATACACGGCCCGAACGGCCACGGCCGCGCGGTGCGAAACGCTTCATAACAATACCGTTACCGACATGCGCCTCGGCGACGACCAACGCGTCGACATCGAGGTCATGGTTGTTCTCGGCGTTCGCAATCGCGGACTCGAGGCACTTCTTGACGTCGACCGCGATCCGCTTGCGCGAGAACTGCAGGTCGGCGAGCGCCGCCGAAGCCTTGCGGCCGCGGATGAGCTGCGCCACCAGATTAAGCTTCTGCGGGCTGACCCGCAGCATGCGGGCGACGGCCTTGGCTTCGTTATCCGGGAGAACCCGTTCGCGCTTAGGTTTGCTCATAACTTCGTCCTCAAGCCTTCTTGGCTTTCTTGTCGCCCGAGTGGCCGTGGAAAGTACGGGTCGGCGAGAACTCGCCGAACTTGTGGCCGACCATCTCCTCGTTGACCGCGACCGGAACGTGCTTCTGGCCGTTGTAGACGCCGAAGGTCAGACCGACGAACTGCGGCAGGATCGTGGAGCGACGGCTCCAGATCTTGATGACGTCATGACGGCCGGACGCACGCGCGGCATCTGCCTTCTTGAGCAGAGAGCCTTCAACGAACGGGCCTTTCCAGACTGAACGAACCATGTCCGGCGATCCTTACTTCTTCCGCTTGTGGCGGCTGATGAGAATGAACTTGTTGGTCGACTTGTTCGAGCGCGTCTTCTTGCCCTTGGTCGGCTTGCCCCACGGAGTAACCGGATGACGGCCACCCGAGGTGCGGCCTTCACCACCGCCGTGCGGATGGTCGATCGGGTTCATAACAACGCCGCGGTTGTGCGGGCGACGGCCCATCCAACGCTTGCGACCGGCCTTGCCGATCGACGTATTCATGTGATCCGGGTTCGACACCGCACCGATGGTCGCCGTGCAGCGGCCGTGAACCATGCGCTGCTCGCCCGAGTTAAGGCGCAGAATGACGTAGTCATGGTCGCGACCGACGATCTGGGCATAAGTGCCCGCCGAGCGTGCGATCTGACCGCCCTTGCCGATCTTCATCTCCACATTGTGGACGATCGTGCCGACCGGCATGTTGCCCATCGGCATGACATTGCCGGGCTTCACGTCGACGTAGTTGCCAGCGATCACGGTATCGCCGACCGCCAGACGCTGCGGCGCCAGGATGTAGGCCTGCTCGCCATCGGCATACTTGATCAGCGCGATGAAGGCGGTGCGGTTCGGATCGTATTCAAGACGCTCGACCGTGCCGGCGACATCGACCTTGGTGCGCTTGAAGTCGACCAGACGGTAAGCCTGCTTGTGGCCGCCGCCGCGGAAACGCACGGTGATACGACCGGTGTTGCCGCGACCGCCGTTCGAATGCTTGCCCTCGGTGAGCTTCTTGACCGGCTTGCCCTTGTAGAGCGCCGAGCGATCCACCATCACGAGCTGGCGTTGGCCAGGCGTCGTCGGGTTGAATGTTTTCAGTGCCATCGTCGCGGTCCTTACAGTCCGGTGGTCACGTCGATGCGGTGACCTTCTTCGAGGGTCACGATCGCACGCTTGGTGTCCGACTGAGATCCGAACTGGCCGCGGAAGACCTTGGTCTTGCCTTTGCGGACCAGCGTGTTGACGCCCTTCACCTTGACGTCGAACAGCTTCTCAATCGCATCCTTGATCTGCGGCTTGGTCGCCTTCGCGGCAACCTTGAACACGACCTTATTGTGCTCAGACGCAGTCGTCGCCTTTTCGGTGATCACCGGCGAGACAATGATGTCGTAATGGCGCGAGTCTTGAGTGCTCATTTGAAGCGCGCCTCCAACGCATCGAGAGCCGCCTTGGTCAGAACCAGTTTCTGCCGGCGCAGGATGTCATAGACGTTGATGCCCTGGATCGGCAGCACGTCGATCTGCGGAATGTTGCGGGCGGCCTGCGCGAAGCCGCTATTCACCTCGGCGCCGTCGATGATCAGCGCGCTGGTCAGGCCGAGACCCGAGAAGTGGCTGATGAGCGCCTTGGTCTTGGCGTCCTTCAACTCGGTGTTGTCGATCACGACAAGACCGCCGTCCTTCGCCTTGGCCGACAAAGCATGACGCAGGCCGAGCGCACGAACCTTCTTCGGCAGATCGTGCGCATGGCTGCGCACCACCGGACCGAATGCACGGCCACCGCCGCGGAACTGCGGCACGCGTGCCGAGCCGTGACGGGCGCCACCGGTGCCCTTCTGCTTGTACATCTTCTTGCCGGTGCGCCAGACTTCCGCACGGCCCTTGGCCTTGTGCGTGCCAGCCTGACGCTTGGCGAGCTGCCAGTTCACGACACGCTGGATGATGTCCTTGCGCGGCTCGAGACCGAAGATCTCGTCCGACAGCTTGACCGAACCAGCGGCCTTACCTTCAAGAGTGGTGACGTTCAATTCCATGTCACACGCCCTCCTTCTCGGCAGGCGCTTCCGCAGCGGAATCGCCAGCCAGCTTGAACTTGCCGGGCTTCACGGCTTCCTTCGGCAGCGGCTTCTTCACCGCGTCACGCACCGTAATCCAGCCCCCCTTCGAACCCGGAACTGCGCCTTCGATCAGCAGCAGGCCGCGCTCGACATCGGTCTGGACGACGCGAAGGTTCAGCGTGGTGATGCGATCGACGCCCATGTGACCAGGCATCTTCTTGTTCTTAAAAGTCTTGCCCGGATCCTGACGGCCACCGGTCGAACCGATCGAACGATGCGAGATCGAGACGCCGTGAGTGGCGCGCAGACCGCCGAAGTTCCAGCGCTTCATGCCGCCGGCGAAGCCCTTACCGACCGAGGTGCCGGTGACATCGACGAACTGGCCGACAACAAAGTGGTCGGCCTGAATTTCGGCGCCGACCGGGATCAGCGCATCCTCGGACACACGGAACTCGGCAACCTTGCGCTTCGGCTCGACCTTGGCGACAGCAAACTGCCCGCGCTCGGCCTTCGGCATGTAAACGGACTTGCGGGCACCCGAGCCGACCTGCAGCGCAGTGTAACCGTTCTTGTCCTTGGTACGATGGCCGACAACCTGGCAATTGCCCAGCTTCAGCACGGTCACAGGGATATGCTCACCGGCCTCTGTAAAGACCCGCGTCATCCCGACCTTTTGTGCGATCACTCCGGAGCGCATCGGCGTGCATCCTGTTCTTTTCTATGTCCCGAAGGACTGACTATTCTTCTTCCAGCGTAGCCGGTTCGGAAACCGAACCTGCCTTTCGGCACTACGCTTAGAGTTTGATCTCGACATCGACACCGGCGGCAAGATCGAGCTTCATCAGCGCATCGACCGTTTGCGGCGTGGGATCGACGATATCGAGAAGACGCTTGTGCGTGCGCATCTCGAACTGTTCGCGGCTCTTCTTATCGACGTGCGGCGAACGGTTGACGGTGAACTTCTCGATGCGGGTCGGCAGCGGGATGGGCCCGCGAACCTGCGCACCGGTGCGCTTCGCCGTATTCACGATCTCACGGGTCGACGTATCGAGAATCCGATGGTCGAACGCCTTGAGACGGATGCGGATGTTTTGGCCGTTCATCTTTGTTTCTCTCTCACCCGTCAGGTCGGACTTGTCCCGACCATCCACGTCCTGGCTTTAGTTCACTAAGTCGTGGATGCCCGGCACGAGGCCGGGCACGACGACGGATGTTTGTTACTCAATGATGCTCGCGACGACGCCTGCACCGACGGTGCGGCCGCCTTCGCGGATCGCGAAACGAAGCTTCTCTTCCATCGCGATCGGCACGATCAGATGCACTTCCATCGCAATGTTGTCGCCCGGCATCACCATCTCGGTGCCTTCCGGCAGATGAACCACGCCCGTCACGTCGGTGGTGCGGAAGTAGAACTGCGGACGGTAGTTGGTGAAGAACGGGGTATGACGACCACCCTCTTCCTTGGTGAGGATGTAAGCCTCAGCCTTGAACTTGGTGTGCGGCTTGACCGAACCCGGCTTGCACAGAACCTGACCGCGCTCGACTTCCTCGCGCTTGGTACCGCGCAGCAGCGCGCCGATGTTGTCGCCAGCCTGGCCCTGATCGAGCAGCTTGCGGAACATTTCCACGCCGGTGACGGTGGTCTTCTGCGTCGGCTTGAGGCCAACAATTTCGATTTCCTCGCCAACCTTGACGATGCCGCGCTCGACACGGCCGGTGACGACAGTGCCACGGCCCGAGATCGAGAACACGTCTTCGACCGGCATCAGGAACGGCTGGTCGATCGGACGCTCCGGCTGCGGAATGTACTCGTCGACGTTCTTCATCAGCTCGAGAATGGCATCGTGGCCGAGCTTCGGATCCTTGTTCTCAAGCGCGGCGAGAGCCGAACCCTTGATGATCGGGATCTTGTCGCCCGGGAAGTTGTACTTCGAGAGCAGCTCGCGAACTTCGAGCTCAACGAGCTCGAGCAGTTCCGGATCGTCGACCATGTCGCACTTGTTCATGAACACGACGAGCGCAGGAACGCCGACCTGGCGGGCGAGCAGGATGTGCTCGCGGGTCTGCGGCATCGGGCCGTCAGCAGCCGACACGACGAGGATCGCGCCGTCCATCTGCGCCGCACCGGTGATCATGTTCTTCACGTAGTCCGCGTGGCCGGGGCAGTCGACGTGAGCGTAGTGGCGGTTCGGGGTCTCATACTCGACGTGAGCGGTCGAAATGGTGATGCCGCGCGCCTTCTCTTCCGGCGCCTTATCGATCTGATCGTAAGCCGTGAACGTCGCGCCACCAGCCTCGGCCAGAACCTTCGTAATCGCCGCAGTCAGCGACGTCTTGCCATGGTCGACGTGACCAATGGTGCCGATGTTGCAGTGGGGTTTCTTACGTTCGAATTTCTCTTTAGCCATGACGTTCTCCGTTCAACTTTGACTTGCGCCAAAGAAATCAAGCAAACTTCTTCTGGACTTCAGCCGACACGTTGGCCGGTGCTTCCGCGTAGTGGTCGAATTGCATCGTGAAGGTCGCGCGGCCCTGGCTCATCGAGCGCAGGTTGTTCACGTAACCAAACATGTTCATGAGCGGCACCATCGCATTGATCACGTTGGCGTTGCCGCGCATGTCCTGGCCCTGGATCTGGCCACGGCGGGAATTGAGGTCGCCGATCACCGATCCGGTGTAATCTTCAGGCGTCACCACCTCGACCTTCATGATCGGCTCGAGGAGGACCGACTTGCCCTTCTGCAGCGCATCGCGGAACGCCGCGCGCGATGCGATTTCGAACGCCAGCGCCGACGAGTCGACGTCGTGATAGGCACCGTCGATCAGCGTCACCTTGACGTCCACCACCGGGAAGCCAGCGACCACGCCCGAGGTCAGCACGCTGTTGAGGCCCTTTTCGACGCCGGGGATGTATTCCTTCGGCACCGCACCACCGACGATCTTCGATTCGAACTGGAAGCCGGCACCCGGCTCCGTCGGTTCGACCTGGAACTTGACGCGAGCGAACTGGCCCGTGCCGCCGGTCTGCTTCTTGTGGGTGTAATCGACCTCGGCCGGCTTGGTGATCTTCTCACGGAACGCCACCTGCGGTGCGCCGATGTTGGCGTCGACCTTGTAGGTGCGCTTGAGAATGTCGACCTTGATGTCGAGGTGAAGTTCGCCCATGCCCTTGAGGATGGTCTGACCGAACTCATGGTCGGTCGAAACGCGGAAGGACGGATCCTCCGCAGCCAGCTTCGCCAGCGCGACGCCGAGCTTCTCCTGGTCGGCCTTCGACTTCGGCTCGATCGCGATCTCGATGACCGGCTCCGGGAATTCCATCTTCTCAAGGATCACCGGCTGATCCGGATCGCACAGGGTGTCGCCGGTGCGAGCTTCCTTGAGGCCCGCCAGCGCGACGATGTCGCCAGCATAGGCTTCCTTGATGTCTTCGCGGTTGTTCGCATGCATCAGCAGCATGCGGCCGATGCGTTCTTTCTTCTCGCGGGTCGAGTTCACGACGCCGGTGCCGCTCTGCAGGACGCCCGAGTAGATGCGGCAGAAAGTGATGGTGCCGACGAACGGGTCGTCCATGATCTTGAACGCGAGGAGCGACATCGGCTCTTTGTCGTCAGCGTGACGCAGAACCTCGTTGCCGCCCTCGTCCACGCCCTTGATCGCAGGCACGTCGAGCGGCGACGGCAGATAAGCCACCACGGCGTCGAGCAGCGGCTGCACACCCTTGTTCTTGAACGCAGTGCCGCAAAGAACCGGATAGAACGCACCGGTGAGGACGGCCTTACGGATAAGCTTCTTCAGCGTCGCCTCGTCCGGCTCCTTGCCGTCGAGATAGGCAGCCATGGCGTCGTCATCGAGCTCGACAGCGGCCTCAACGAGCTTCTCGCGATATTCTTTCGCCTTGTCGGCGAGATCAGCAGGAATCGGCTCAACATCGTACATCGAGCCAAGCGCGTCCTGATTGTAGACCAGCGCCTGCATACGAACGAGATCGATCATGCCCTTGAAGTTGTTCTCGGAGCCGATCGGAAGCTGGATCGCAATCGGCTTGGCGCCGAGACGATCAACGATGTCGGCGAGGCACTTGTAGAAGTCCGCACCGGTCTTATCCATCTTATTGCAGAAGACGATGCGTGGAACCTTATACTTGTCGCCCTGGCGCCAGACGGTCTCGGTCTGCGGCTCGACGCCCTGGTTGGAGTCGAGAACGCAAACGGCGCCGTCGAGCACGCGCAGCGAACGCTCAACTTCAATAGTGAAGTCGACGTGGCCGGGAGTGTCGATGATGTTCAGGCGCTTGCCGTCCCAGAACGCAGTGGTCGCAGCCGAGGTGATCGTAATGCCACGCTCCTGCTCCTGCGCCATCCAATCCATCGTCGCGGCACCTTCGTGCACTTCGCCGATCTTATGGCTCTTGCCAGTGTAATAGAGAATCCGCTCGGTCGTCGTGGTCTTGCCGGCGTCGATATGCGCCATGATACCGAAGTTGCGGTAGTTCTCGATGGCATGTTGGCGGGGCATGGGCCTGTCCTTAAATTTCCGTTCGGGTCGCCGTTACCAGCGATAGTGCGAGAAGGCACGGTTGGCTTCCGCCATCTTGTGCACGTCTTCCCGCTTCTTGACTGCGTTGCCCCGGTTGTTCGACGCATCGAGCAACTCCGCGGAGAGCCGCTCGGTCATGGTCTTCTCGTTGCGACCACGCGCCGCCGCGATGATCCAGCGGATACCCAGCGCCTGACGACGGGTCGACCGAACCTCGACCGGCACCTGGTAGGTGGCGCCACCAACGCGCCGCGAGCGCACTTCGATGGTCGGCATCACGTTATCCAGCGCCTGCTCGAACACCGAAAGCGGGTTCTGCTTGGTCTTGGCTTCGATGGAGCTGAACGCGCCATACACGATGTTTTCAGCGGCAGACTTCTTGCCGTCGTACATGATCGAATTCATGAACTTCGTGACAATGACGTTTCCGAACTTCGGGTCCGGATTCACTTCACGCTTTTCAGCAGAATGGCGACGAGACATCGATCAGATCTCCGATTACTTCGGACGCTTCGCGCCGTACTTCGAACGGCGCTGCTTGCGGTTCTTGACGCCCTGCGTATCGAGGACGCCGCGGAGGATGTGATAGCGCACGCCCGGCAAGTCCTTGACGCGGCCACCGCGGATCATGACCACCGAGTGCTCCTGGAGGTTGTGACCCTCGCCAGGAATGTAGCCGATCACCTCGAACCCGCTGGTCAGGCGCACCTTGGCGACCTTACGAAGCGCCGAGTTCGGCTTCTTCGGCGTGGTCGTGTAGACGCGCGTGCAAACGCCGCGCTTCTGCGGCGACTGCTGCAGCGCCGGAACCTTCTTGCGCGACTTCTGCGCAACACGCGGATTTGCGATCAGCTGGTTGATCGTCGGCATATTCGCCTTCACCCTTGTTCGCGCGAAACCGGATCGGCTTCGCAGTTCACTTCAAATTCATCGAGGCCACCGCCCCGCATGGTCGTCTTTGCGCCAGCCCGGCAAACTCCGCATCGCGCCTTCATTCGCGCAAAACGAAATCACGCCAACCGATCATCGCTGAACGGAAAGCGCTGAAACGCCACAGAGGACCGCAGTTTGCTTCAGGCTTTCACCCAAAGTTCACCGAGGTCATGCATCCAAAACCAATCTCAAAAGCGTAGGCCTGAGAGACCGAGTTCGTCCTGGCATTGCCTGGCTAGTGCCGACAGCGTTTGAGCGACATCCGTCGAGGTTGGTGCCCGTTTCAATCCGACCGAAGCCGAGAGAAAGGGTGGTCCGTTCCGACGCAGGGAAGCTCACCGCCTGTCGTTAAGTGGCCGGGTTTTATAAGTCATGTATGGCCAAGTCAAGGCTAAACACGATGTAAAAAGCCCCGATGTTGCAGTCACTTCTTGCATCCTTGGACTTGCGCGTCGATCCGTTTCGAGGGCGCGAACGAGAATCATATTGCGGAGCAAAAAGCGACTCGCGCCACTCTGCCCGCCGCCCCCTCGCCCGCCCCAGACAACCGAATCCAGAGGCGTTTTCAAGCATCAGGAACCTCTGAACCGAGCAAATTCGGTTCAGTTCTTGATTGATACTGTATTATTATCAAATACTTATATCGAATAACGAGTCATGCGGTCGCCGTACGCTTTTTCGTCGGGCGCGGCCGCAATGTTATCGCCCGCAGCCGATTGCGTAACTGCTTCAGCTCCCGATAGGCGATCTGGCGGCCGGCCTCGATCAGAAACGGAAGCGACCGACCTGCTCCGGCATCGATCACCAGATCCACCATGGCCCGCCGGCCGGCCCAGAGCTGGGTCATGAAGCTCCCCTCGGCGGAGCACGAATTGATCGCCTCGACCGTGGTCGTGGTAAACAATTCCTCGGTCAGCTTGTCGATCAGCAGGACGCCGGGCGAATACTTCGCATAGGCCTCATCGAACCCGATCTTCCAGGTGTAGGCCGTGGTGCCGCAATACAGCACCGTCTGGGCGGCGATGGCGCGGCCATCGAGCTGCAGCAGCGCCACCGAGGCACCGCCCTGCTCGGCAAGATCGCCGATCAGCCGCCGCACGAATGCGGCATCTTCGGAATCGCACAACAGCGCGGTGCCGCGCGCGCCCTTCCAGCTCGCCATTTCCAATTGCAGGAAAATCTCGAACGCCTCGCGCACCGCGGCCGGCGCACGCTGATTGACGACTTCAAGCGCACCAACCGCGGAAAGCCTGTTCCAGTCCTGCCGCAGCTTCTTGCGCGTCGAACCGGAGGATTTGACGCCGAACTGCCGCGACACCACCGGCCGCACATAGTCGGCCAGCACACAGCTTGCCTGTCCGCCCGCATAGAGAAGGTCTTTCAACGCGAGATAGGACTGCGCCTCGCCATCCATTTCCTTGACGGAAATGACGTTCGGCAGCGAGGCGTCATCACGGATCGCCGCGAGCATCGCGGACATCGCACGATCGACATAAGCGGGATCGATCACCGGGCGAGAGAGAAAGGAATAGTTGTACGGCAACGCCTCGAGCACGGCCGGCCACAACGGCAGCGGTCGCCTCTCCTGCAGCGCCCAGACACCGACCAGTTGCGCCGGCGCCACCGCCTTGTCCCAAACCTGCACAACATGAATCCGGGCAAAGCCGGTATCGGCCGCCGCCTTCAGCGCCACCGGGCTCATGAACGCATTCGCCGGTGCGCGCCGGACGAGATCGTCCCATTGCGCCACGCTTTCCAGATCGGGCGGACGAATGGTGACGGTCAGCATGAAGGCAATCCTGGCTCGGCAATGGCCGGAGACGCAGATTGCACGCGCGGGCTTGCGGTTCGGTTAAGGCATGTGCCCAGCCTTCAGTCACATGCGCGCGACCAGGTCCACATTAACTCTCGCCTTGGGCGGCGTTAACCCTCACCGCCGTTCACCTTAATCATTCAATGTTTATCGGCATGCGTGGCGTCAATGATAGCCTGCTTCAAGAGGCACACATGCGACAGACGGACATTGCGATCATCGGCGGCGGACTTGCCGGGTCGACGGCGGCGGCAATGCTCGGCCGCGCCGGCATTGCGACCGTCCTGATCGATCCGCACCCGGTCTATCCGCCGGATTTCCGCTGCGAAAAGCTGGATTCCTCGCAGGTTGCAGTCCTCAGGAAAACCGGGCTGGCCGACGCCATTCTTCCTGCGACGACGCACGATCACACCGTGTGGATCGCGCGTTTCGGCCGTCTCCTCGACAAGAGGCCGGGCGACCAGCACGGCATCATGTACGACACGCTCGTCAACACCATGCGGGCGGCGATTCCGGCAAGCGTCGAGACGCTGCACGACAAGGCGGTGAAGATCAGGACGACGGACAAGCGGCAGACCGTGACGCTGTCGAATGACGAAGAGATCTCCGCGCGGCTGATCGTGCTGTCGAACGGCCTGAATATCGGCCTGCGCCATAACATCGGCATCGACCGCACCGTCATTAGCCCCTGCCATTCGATTTCCATCGGCTTCGACCTTGCGCCGGTGGGCCGAGAGCGTTTCGATTTCGGCGCGTTGACCTACTATCCAGAGAGCCCTGCCGATCGCGCCGCCTATCTCACGCTGTTTCCGGTGCGGCACGCGATGCGCGCCAATCTCATGGTTTACCGCGAAATGAACGATCCATGGCTGCGCGAATGCCGCCGCGACATGCGCAAGGCGCTGTTCGATCTGATGCCGAACCTTCATCGCCTCACCGGCGATGTCGAGGTGATCGGCCCGGTGCGGGTGCGCCCCGCCGATCTCTATGTCACGCAAGGCCATCGCCAGCCCGGCATCGTGCTGGTCGGCGACGCGTTCGGCACCTCATGTCCCGCGGCCGGCACCGGCACCACCAAGGTGTTCACCGATGTCGAGCGGCTGTGCAACGTCCATATTCCGGCATGGCTGGCAACAGACGGCATGAACGCGGCGAAAATCGCAGCGTTCTACGACGATCCGGTGAAGCAGGCTTGCGATCAGGCGTCGACTGAGAAGGCTCACAGCCTGAAATCGATTTCGATCGATACCGGACTTGGCGGGCACGCCAATCGCTGGCTGCGGTTCATTGTCCGCTCGGCCATTGGCCAACTGCGCGCCTTGCGCGAAACACGCGCGCCACGCGCCACCGCGCGGCAATAGCCGCCCGCCTCTCACGATTTTGTCGATTAGTCTGGAGTCGATTGGTCTGGAGCGGATGGCAGGAATTGAACCTACACCTCTGACTGGGAAGCCAGTGCTCGACCGCCGAGCTGCACCCGCATGAGCGCCACTCTAGCAGGACGGCTAAAAATTGAATTCAACTTTTCGTGGTAGCCGGATGCACTATTAATTCATCATTAACGCAGTATTAAACCATCATTAACTGTCATTCATCGTCATCGTCGTCGTCATCATCGTCCTCGTCGCGGCCGGCGTCGTGGGGCTGATGAAGCTGGTCGTCCCACAGACGTCGATAGACGCCGTTCTTCGCCAGCAATTCCTTGTGCGAGCCGCGCTCGATCGCCCGCCCGCCGCTGATGACGATGATCTCGTCCATCTCGACCACCGAGGTCAGGCGGTGGGTCGAGAAAATCATGGTGCGGCCCTTGGCGACCTTGAGCAGCGTGCGGTTGATCGCCGCCTCCGTGGTCTGGTCGAGCGCCGAGGTCGCCTCGTCGAGCAGCAGCACCGCCGGGTTGCGCACGATCGCGCGCGCGATGGCGATGCGCTGACGCTGGCCGCCTGAGAGCGTGTCGCCGCGCTCGCCGACCAGCGTGTCGTATTTGTCCGGCAGCGACATGATGTGGCGATGGATCTCGGCCTTCTTCGCCGCCTCCACCACTTCGGCGTCGGTCGCGCCTTCCTTGCCGAGCCGGATGTTCTCGCGGATCGACATGTTGAACAGCATGTTCTCCTGGAACACGACCGCCATGTTGCCGCGCAGCGAGTCGCGCGTGACCTTGCGGATGTCGACGCCATCGATGGTGACGCGGCCGCCGGTCGGCGAATAGAGCCGCAGAATCAGATTGAGCAGCGTGCTCTTGCCAGAGCCGCTCGGCCCGACGATCGCGATGTTCTTGCCGACATCGAGCCGCAGCGTCAGGCCGTCGAGCACGCGCGTGTCGCTGCCCTCATAGCTGAAATCAACCCGCTCGAAGGTGATGTTGTTGGTGATGCGCGGCAGGTCCGGCGCGCCGGGACGGTCGCCGCCGCGGGTCGGCTCGTCGAGCAGCTCCTGCATGTGGTGCGTGGCGGCGGCGGCCTGGATCGCCACCGGAATGAAGTGCATCAGGTGGGCGATGTTGTAGGAGATTTCCCAGAACGCGCTCTCAAAGGTGACGAAGGTGCCGACGGTGATCTGGCCGATGGTGGCAAGATACGCACCGATCGCCAGCACGATCAGATGCAGCAGCAGCACTGAAATGGTGACAGTGCGTTCGACCATCGAGGACAGGAACGTCGCATCCGCCATCGAGCGTCGCGCCGCGAGATTGCGGAGGGTGAACCAGCCGAAGGCCTTGCGCTGCAGGGTGAATGCCTTCACCACCATCTGCGCGGCAATGTTCTCCTGCACCACACCGAGAATCGCCGCCTCGTTGACCTTCTGATCGTAATTGGCCGTCACCGCCTTCGGCGTCAGGATGCGCGGGCCAACCAGCGTCAGCGGAAAGATCAGCAGCGCCACGGCAGCGAGCTGCCAGTTCAGCCAGATCATCAGACCGATGCCGGCGATCAGTTCGAACAGCGGCAGCAGCGCGCTGTTGGCGGCAAACTTCACCGAGGATTCATAGCCCGCCATATCGACCGAGAAGCGGGAGAGGATTTCGCCGCGCTTGGTGCGCCCGAAAAAGGATGCAGGCAGATTCTGCACGTGATCGAACAGTTTGGTCCGCACGTCGCAGATCACGGCCGCCGACAGCCGCGCATCCCAGCGTTCGTACCAGACCGCGACGATCGAGGTCAGGACACCCGCCGTGGCCAGAACCGACAGAATGACGTAGAGCGCGTGGAAGTCTTCCTCGCCGAGCGCATCATCGATCAGATACTTCAGGCTGAGCGGCATGATGACGTTGAACAACGTCTCGACGAACAGCCCGATGCCGACAAAGGCCAGCCAGGATTTGTAGTTCGTCAGAAAAGGCCAGGTGAAACGCCAGAGCGTGGCCAGAGCGCCGGCGGCCTCGCTCGCAGTATAGGCAACGAGATCTTCGTCATCGTCCTCGTCGTCGAGATCGACGGCCGGCGGAATTGGCGTCGCGCCATCCGGCACGGCCGGATCGAGCAAAGGATCGGCGGGCGCGGCACCGCTCCCGCCCGTCCCGGCATCCGTCGGCTTGTCTTGATCGGGCGCGGACCTGGATGGCATGACGACAACTATCGCTGAACTGCGCGAAACCGCTGCAGGGATGATCGGAAAATAACCCGCCGGATACCCGCGAGTCCGGCGGATGCTACGCGATTGCCGGGCATTGCGCAAAGCAGGCCTGGCCGGGCCAAAGCCCTGCCCGGCTGGCGGCTGTCCGGCACAGCCGGGCCGGACCGTCCTTAGGACCCGTACCTGCAGGCTGTGAGAAAATTCGGCAAATCGACTTCTTTTGCTGCCGTGGCGACGTTTTGGTGCTGTTTGACCGGCATCGGCCGGGCGATAAAACGCGGGCCAAATCCCCGTGATCAAACCTGAAGGTCGCTATCGCGCAGGGAAATTCGCGCCTCGCGGACCAAGTCAATCAAAGACAGACAAAACAGGACCAGCGCGCTGACGAACAACAGCGCAACACCGTATTCGTGCGCCATCCCGAGCCACGCACTGATGAACGCGACAATGATGATAAGTCCGGTGCAAATTGCAGAGATGACCGCGAATACCAATGCCCGATTCAACAACGCAGCTCGACGTTTGAGACGCGGTATGTCGGCTTTCAGATGGGACTTGGAACCATCGCCATCAGAGATGGTATGCAAAAACTGCGACCGGTCGACGACACGATTGATCCTTGCGGTCAGCACCGAAATGAAGGATGCCACAGCCCCGAGCAGAAATGCCGGCGCGGCAACGGTGGCGATAATGCTGCTCAGTTGGTTGATCGAGGGCAGCAGGGCTTGCATCGGGCGCGTCTCTCGCGGGTGCGAAACGAGCTATCGAAAACTGCTCGACATTTACCGGACAGGCTACGTGAGCGGGGAACTTTCGGCTTGAGATAAATCAATGGCTCTCAATGAGTCCCACGGCCAAGTTGGTTTGGGGCTGCGTGGCGCTGAGAAAGAGCTGGCTATCACTCGCGCAGCGCCCGCTAAGGATCAAAAGCAGTCGTTGGTGGAAGCCCGCTTTGCGCCCTCCGCGGATTCTCCCAACTGCTTTACGTGGCCCCAGCAGCCAGCCAAGCACGACCGAGCAGGATCGACAGAAGGGCATGAACCAAGGCGGCGGGCCAGAGTAGCACCCCCGCAAACTCACCTACGAAGCCGATGTAGACAAAATACAGCGTGACGGCCGAGCTATAAGCGAACATGCCCACGAGTGGCGTGGCTAGCCAACAGGCCAGCCCCAGAGCGATCAGCACGATGCCCGTCACCCGCGCGACTGGTATTGCGACCCCGGCAAGCTGTTGGGCAAACAACAACTGCCCGACCGGCGACGGGGCTATCAGCAACGCCAATCCGGTGATGGCCTCGGCGACAGCGGTAAAAGCCAAGACCTTGTTCGTCGCACTGCTTGGCACCATTTGCGTTTGCGACCCTCCCTAGCGCTTGCCCTGCGTTTCCGGCTCCGGCGCAAGCCTGAAGGTCAGCTTGTTGATCTTGCCGGTGAACTTGAACGGGGCGTCGTAGCGATACTCCAGCAGCGCCACTCCGGTGCGGGTGTCCTGGCCGATGTCGAAGGTTTCGTCTTCGGGGAACGTAACCGGAGTGGTGTGCTCCAACGTGTTCCGCGCCACCGCCTTGCCGTCCACCGACAATACGCCCGTGCCACCCTTGCCGAGGCCCGGACCATCGGGCTTGAAGTCGAAAACGATGGTGTGCTTGCCGGGTTCAAGTTCAGGCCCCTCCCAAATCGTGCGCTTGAGGTCGAGCAGGTTATATAGAAACACTGCCTTGCCCCGCCCAACGCCGAGTTCGCCTTTGCTCACGAACAGGCCATAGCCTCCGAACCGCCCGCCTTGAGTGACGATCATGCCCTCGGCGCCACCCTCAGGAATTTGGATTTCGGCAGTGATGGTATAGGCCTTGTTCAGGATGCTCGGCGCCGCGCTGCCGGGCGTGCCGATCAGTTCGCCAGAATATGTGAAGACCGTTCGCCCTGTCGTAAGGCTTGGGCGCGGCGTGTTCCAGCGGGCGAGTGTCGAATTGTCCAGTGGCAGGACGTTGTACTTCTTCGCTTCGGAGTAAAAGAGATCCTGCAGCTGCCTGAGCTTTTCGGGCATTTTGGCGGCGAGGTCGTTAGACTGAGTTGGGTCCTCCTCGACGTTGTACAGTTCCCAATTGTACCCGGTGATCACGTCCGGTGGCGTCTTGGTACTCAGCTCCCAAGGGAGAGTCGCCGGTGTCGTGGCCGCCACCCATCCATCATTGTAGATGGCGCGATTTCCAAGCATCTCAAAGTATTGTGTGGTGTGTCGTGTGGGTGCGTTAGCGCTCGCTTTGTCCCACGTGTACGTCATGCTTACGCCTTCGATAGGAATCTGCTTGATCCCGTTGATCGTGTCGGGTTGCGAAACACCGGCCGCTTCGAGAATCGTCGGCACGATGTCGATCACGTGGTGAAACTGGCGACGAATACCGCCCGCGTCGTTGATATGCCCGGGCCAGGACACGACCATGCCCTGAGCTGTCCCACCGAAGTGTGACGGTACCTGTTTCACCCACTTGAAGGGCGTATCCATCGCCCACGCCCAGCCGGCCGCGAAATGCGGGAACGTCCGTTCCGATCCCCAGAACGGATACCAGAGAAACTGGTCTTTCACGGGCACGGGAACGCCGTTGAAGGTGGTGAACTCGTTCGGTGTACCGTTGAGCATGCCTTCGGCGCTCGCGCCGTTGTCGCCACCAATGTAGATGATCAGGGTATTGTCGAGTTCGCCGAGGTCTTCGACGGCCTGAATGACTCGTCCAATCTCATGGTCGGCGTAAGCGAGATAGGCCCCATAGACGTCCGCCTGTCTGATGAAGAGCTTCTTCTCATCCCAGCTCAGCGAATCCCATTCCGGCAGTTCTTTCGGCCAGGGCGTCAGTCTGGCGTGCTCGGGCATGATACCCAGCCGCTGCTGGTTGGCGAAGATCTTCTCACGCACCTTGTTCCAGCCCTCGTCAAAGAGGTGCATGTCGCTGATCTTCTCGACCCACTCAGGCGTAGGATGATGCGGCGCGTGGGTCGCGCCCGGCACGTAATAGACGAGCCACGGCTTGCCCGGCGCGATCTCCTTGAGCTGCTTCATATACTGGATGGCCTCGTCGGCCATCGCCGTCTCCAGATTCCAGCCGGGATTGTTGAGGAAGGGATAGATCGCTGTCGTATTGCGAAACAGGTTCGGCTGCCACTGGCTCGCATCGCCACCCACGAAGCCGTAGAAATAATCGAATCCCATTCCAATCGGCCATTGCTCGAACGGCCCGGCCTGGCTCGACTGATAGGACGGCGTGTTGTGGTTCTTACCGAACCACGAGGTGGCGTAGCCGTTCGTTTTCAGAATGGTGCCAATGGTGCCCTTCTCTATCGGAATGATCGAGTCGTAACCCGGGAAACCGGTCGCGATTTCGCCCACCACGCCATAGCCCACCGAGTGATGGTTGCGTCCGGTGATCAGCGCTGCGCGCGTCGGCGAGCACAATGACGTCGAATGGAAGTTCGTATAGCGCAATCCAGCCCTTGCGATCCGATCCATGCTGGGAGTTGGTATGACGCCACCGAAGGTGCTAGGTGCGCCAAAACCCTGGTCATCCGTCATGATAAGCAGCACGTTGGGCGCGCCCTTGGGCGGCACGACGCGCGACGCCCACCACGGCTTCGACTCCGATGCTTTCTCGTTGATGACCCCTCCAAATTCTTGAGGAGCCGGCGGAAGTTGTTTGCCGTCTATCGTGGTAGTGGCCGCGGGCGACCCTGGAACGCCCGTGATCTGCTGAGCCGACGCAGTGACGCAACCGAGAGCAAGAAGACTCGCAGTCACAAGGATGCTGCAATGGATTTGCATAATCCGACCCTCCCACCTGCCCTCGTTGAGCAAGCTGAGACTGTCAGCGCCAAGTGATACCAGCTTGATTTACGTCAAGGTACCGGTGGGCTGAGCCAAGACATCGGCTGCAGAATGCCCGCCAAGGGGCACTCTTTGGCCTTCCAAACCGAGCAACGCGCAGAAAGGACGGCGGCAGAAGCCCACCGCCGTCCGCTCGCATCAATATCGATACTGATACGGATATTGCTGCGGACAGACCCACTGTCCATAGCTGTTGTAACTGCAGCCGTAGTTGTTGCCGTAGTAGCCGTAGGCTCCGTACGCAGCGGCTGCGCCACCCAATGCCGCGGCACCGTAGCCCCAACCTGGGCGGTAATAGCCGCCACCATATCCAGATCAACAAATGGAAGCGACTGGCTTTGCATGTGGCCGACTGGAACCGTGCCTTGGCGACCGAGCGCGAGCCCATCTACGACTTTGACAAACGCGGTGCGGCAACCGCTTGCAAGGACTTCGTCGTGCGACCTGAAGGGACTGCAGCCAGCGCCCTGTCGCGGATCAAACGACTTGCTCCGCGACAGGGGCGGCTCGTGCGACCTTATCCTTAGTCGTCGTCATCCTCGGATTCGAGGCGATGTTCAACCGCATCCCGGATCCCATGCATGGCCGCGTATGTCGCGAAGGCCATTCTCTTCTTCTGATCGGGGGTTAGCGTCTTATAGAGCGGTTCCCACGCACCGGTGAGCTTCTTGAGGTCAGCCGCGCGTTGGCTCAGTATCTCCGCTCGACGTTGCATGAGTTCGACTGGATTACGTTGGTCAAGCGCTTCCATCGGGCTGGTATCGTGCAGTTCCGCCATCCGTTCCAACCGGGCCTGTCGGTTCTTCGCCCGCGCGCGGATGGCCTCCTCCACGGGCGGCCAATATTTTTCCTGTTCGGGCGTCAGCTGCAAGGCGGCCTTGATTATACCGACGCGCGCATCCGTCAACGCGTTCAGGTCGGCGGCGCTAGGATGCCGTACTCCTACAGTGGAAGACGTCTGTGCATAGGCAAGAGATGAAGATGTTATGAGAGCGGCAGTCGCTGCAACGGCAATTTTCTTGATCATCATCATCATCGCAACCTCCTGGGTCTCGTGTCGTTCGCCCCCCAAGAAGAAGCGGCATACGGCCCCAGAAGTAAGTTGATTTAAGTCAAGAAGACGCTCACGTGTCGGTGAGTTCCGAAGCAGTGCTTGAAGTATGAGGTTCCCGAACGTTTATCGCCAAAGAGTCCACGAACCGATCATCAGCCAACTCACAGACTTGGCGTAAACCGCCAATGCCCGCTAAGAGTCAGATCCCGTAGCTCGGCAATGACTCGACGAGCGGCAGCTATCGACCGAAAGCCGCCCATCTTAAGCAGACCGGTCGAGCCTGGAGCCTAGTCCTCGTCGTCGGCCGCCTCGACCTTGTCGAAGAACGAATAGCGCAGGCTGTCGGCGTCGGCGTACCAGTCGCCCGGACCCTTCTTGGCCGCAAGCGTCGCCGCCCAAACCTCGTCCGTGCAATCGTGCCGGTGCATCGACAGATCAAAGCCGTTGCTGAAAAACAGCTCCGACCACTCCCACCAGGTGCCGAGTTTCTTCACGCCGCGCAGCAGGTCGTAACGGTCGATCAGCGCCGGGGCCATGTCGCTGGTCACCGAGCCGAACATGAAGCCGGTCTTGGCCACGCGATGCAGTTCGCGCACCGCACGCACCGCCTGCCGGTCCGACAGATGGCACAGGCTGGTCTCGAACACGAAATCGAACGAGTTATCCTTGAACGGCAGCTTCGCGACCGATCCGAACTTGTTGTACCTGCGCAGCGCCGTCGGCGTCTTGGCGTGGATATAGCGGTTGCTCTCGATGCCCCAGGCATCGACGCCGAGATCGCGCAGCGCGCCGACCAATTCGCCGCTCGCCGATCCCGCGATCAGCAGCTTGTAGTCCTTCTTCCGGTTCCAGACGATCCGGATCAATTCCATCAGATAGGCCGGATCGGTGAACTGGCTCCACACCTCGGCGTAAGGGCCGGCGTTGCGGTAGTTGTCGAAATAGGCGCGGTCGATCTTATCGGAGGGCACGTTGCCGCTGTCGCCGCGCTCGTAGCGCAGCCGCATCATCTGGGTGAGGATGATGTCGGTCGCGGCATCCGAGGAATCCAGCAGGCCGTTGAGCGTCGAATCGAACAGATAGTCGCCGACCACGACGATGCCGGGATGCTCCTTCGGTTCCGGATGGTGATTGGTCATCACGTCGCGCACCGGCAGGCCGCCGGGAATGGCGTTCACCGACGACAGCCAGCGATGGATCTTGCCTTCCATGAAATGCGCGCGGCCGTTGCCAAGCGAGGCCGGCAGCGATTTCAGCGCGCCATCGATCAGCTCCTCGTCGCTGAGATTGGCGAACGCAAGCGCATCGGAGCCCGGGATCAGCCAGTTCAGCACGCCGTGGCGGCCGACATCGTGGCGCGCGCCCTCGACATAGACGCAGCAACCGCCGAACGCTTCCGACATCCACCACGCGCCGGGCACCTTGTCGCCCCAGAACGGTTCATCGAACAGGATCGACACCCGCAGATAATGCGCGGGGCGGTCGAAATAGGCGACGTGCTTGACCATCGAATGACGCAGCAATTCGCCGTCCCAGCGCATTGTGGCGAGCCACGAATGCGGCAGGCACACCAGCACGAGGTCGAACTCCTTGGTGACCGGCCCCTTGCCGTTCATCATGCTGACGGCATAGCGGCCCGAATCCGCCTTGCCGACCTGCAGCACGCGATGATTGAGATTGATCTCGGCGTCGATCTCGCTGCGCAGGCTGTGAACGAGCTGCTCGTTGCCATTCTGGATCGAATACAGACCGATGTAGTCGTCGAGATCCATCACGAAGTTCTTCAGCGCGTTGAGGCCGTTGGTGTTGTGGCTCTCGGTGGCGATGTCGGAGCGCGCCATCACCTTGAAGAAACGCTTGGCGACCGGATCGCGCACCTCACGGTCGAGCAACTCCTCGGCGCTGATGAAAGCCCAGGGGTGCTCATTGTCGTGCGCGCCGACGCCCTCGTAATATTCGGTCGGCGAGACCATCTTGCCGCAGAGCTTGCGGAAATCCTCGATCGCCTTGGCGGTCTCCGCACCGTATTTGCGCCGCATGCCGGGCACGTCGTCGAGCAGGACGCCATCGAGCTGCACCTGCGCGGCATCCATGGGGATGGTCTGCAAGCCGAAATGCTGGATCAGTTCGCGCAGCGGATCGGGGCCGGTCATCGAATAATCGTAGATCTCGGCAACCCCGGCCTCGTACATCGCCGGCGCGGTGTCGAAGGTGCGGGTCACGATCTTGCCGCCGAGCCGGTCCGAGGCTTCGTAAATCTTCACACGGCACAGCGCCCCCAGCTTCTTCTTGAGGTACCAGGCGCTCATCAGGCCTCCTGGCCCGCCGCCGATAATGGCAAGATCGATCATTCTGGAGTTTGCCCCGTGATTGGCCGCCAGCGTGGCCACGCCGCGCCCTAAGTCGCCTGAAAGGAAAGCTTTTTTCCCCTGAAGGGAAGATGAACAAACCGCAGGCCGCAGTCAAATACCATGCCGAAAATCAAAAAAGGCCGGCGGGTGCCGGCCTTTTTCTCAACTTTTGATTGCAATCCGCTTCGCTTATTCGGCGGGCGGCAGGGCCAGCGGTTCCGCTTCCGGCGCGGCCGGAGGCGTCGCGATCACCGCCTGCTTCTCGCGCTCGTCGAGGATCAGCTTGTCGCGCTTGACCGCAACCTCGCGGATCCGGGCCATCGAGGCGCCGGTACCAGCCGGGATGAGACGGCCGACAATGACGTTTTCCTTGAGGCCCTCGAGCGGGTCCACCTTGCCGTTGACGGCAGCTTCGGTGAGCACGCGGGTGGTCTCCTGGAACGAGGCCGCCGAGAAGAACGAGCGGGTCTGCAGCGAGGCCTTGGTAATGCCGAGCAGCACCGGGTTTCCGGTCGCGATCTTCTTGCCCTCGTCCTTCGCCTTGGCGTTGAGCACGTCGAACTCGATCTTGTCGATCTGCTCGCCCGAGATCATGTCGGTCTCGCCCTGGTCGGTGATCTCCACCTTCTGCAGCATCTGACGGACAATCACCTCGATGTGCTTGTCGTTGATGAGCACGCCCTGAAGCCGGTAGACCTCCTGGATTTCGTTGACCAGATAGGCAGCGAGTTCCTCGATGCCCTTGATCGCCAGAATGTCGTGCGGCGCCGGATTGCCCTCGACGATGAAATCGCCCTTTTCGACGATGTCGCCGTCCTGCAGGTGGATGTGCTTGCCCTTCGGAATGAGGTACTCGCGGGTCTCCTCAGTCTTGTCGACAGGCTCGATCGAGATGCGGCGCTTGTTCTTGTAGTCGCGTCCGAAGCGGATGGTGCCGGCGATCTCCGCGATGATCGCGGCATCCTTCGGCTTGCGGGCTTCGAACAGTTCGGCCACACGCGGCAGACCGCCGGTGATGTCGCGGGTCTTGGCGCTCTCCATCGAGACACGAGCGAGAATATCGCCGGCCTTAACCTTGGCACCGACGTCCACCGACAGAATGGCATCGACCGAAAGCAGGTAGCGGGCGTCGCCGCCGCGGGCCAACTTCAGCACCTTGCCGTCCTTGCCCTTGACGACGATGGCCGGACGCAGATCCGCGCCACGGCCGGTGGTGCGCCAGTCGATAACCACGCGCTTGGCGATACCGGTCGATTCGTCGAGCGTTTCCGAGATCGACTGGCCTTCGACCAGATCCTCGAATCCGATCGTGCCTTCGACTTCGGTGAGAATGGGACGTGAATACGGATCCCACTCCGCGATGCGCTGGCCGCGCTTGATGACATCGCCCTCGTCGACGCGCATGCGCGCGCCGTACTGGATGCGATGCGTCGCACGCTCGGTGCCGTCGGCATCGACCACCGCGACCACCATGTTGCGGACCATCGCAACGTTGGCGCCCTCGCCGTTGGTCGCGATCGCGCGGTTGCGGATCACGATCTTGCCGTCGAAGTTCGATTCGACGAACGACTGCTCGTTGATCTGCGCCGCGCCGCCGATGTGGAACGTGCGCATGGTGAGCTGGGTGCCCGGCTCGCCGATCGACTGCGCGGCGATGACGCCCACCGCTTCGCCGTGGTTGACCGGAGTACCGCGGGCAAGATCGCGCCCGTAGCACTTGCCGCAGATGCCGTTGACCAGTTCGCAGGTCAGCGCCGAGCGGATCTTCACTTCCTGCACGCCGGCCTGCTGGATGGCGTCGACGTGGCTCTCCTCCATCAGCGTGCCGCGCTTGACGATCACCTTGCCCATCGCCGCGTCGCGGATGTCCTCGCCCGCGGTGCGGCCGAGAATGCGCGAGCCGAGCGAAGCCACCACGGTGCCCGCATCGACGATGGCGCGCATCTTGATGCCGAGCTTGGTGCCGCAATCATCGGCGGTGATGATGCAGTCCTGCGCCACGTCCACGAGACGGCGGGTGAGATAACCCGAGTTCGCGGTCTTGAGCGCGGTGTCCGCGAGGCCCTTGCGGGCGCCGTGGGTCGAGTTGAAGTACTCGAGAACCGACAGGCCTTCCTTGAAGTTCGAGATGATCGGCGTCTCGATGATCTCGCCCGACGGCTTGGCCATCAGGCCGCGCATACCGGCAAGCTGGCGCATCTGCGCCGGCGAACCACGCGCACCGGAGTGAGACATCATGTAGATCGAGTTGATCTGCGAGTCCTGACCCTGGGAGTTCTTCTTGACCGAAGAAATCTCCTTCATCATCTGCTCGGCGATCTTCTCCGAGGCCTTTGCCCAGGCGTCGACCACCTTGTTGTACTTCTCGCCCTGGGTAATCAGGCCGTCGTTGTACTGCTGCTCGAAGTCCTTCGCGAGCACGCGGGTGTCATCGACGATCTTCCACTTGCCGTGCGGCACGACCATGTCGTCCTTGCCGAACGAGATGCCCGCCTTGAAGGCGTTGTGGAAGCCGAGCGCCATGATGCGGTCGCAGAAGATCACGGTCTCTTTCTGGCCGCAGTGGCGGTAGACCTGATCGATCACGCCCGAGATTTCGCGCTTGGTCATCAGCTTGTTGATGGTGTCGTACGGCACCTTGCCGTGCTTGGGCAGCACCTGGCCGAGCATGACGCGGCCGGCAGTGGTGTCGTACAGCTTCGAAAGCGGCTTGCCTTCCTCGTCGATCCCGTTCCAGCGATACTTGATCTTGGTGTGGAGGTGGATGACCTTCGAGAACAGCGCGTGCTCGATCTCCGCCATGTCGCGGTAGACCTTGCCCTCGCCGGCCAGGCCCTCGCGCATGATCGAGAGATAATAAAGACCAAGCACGATGTCCTGCGACGGCACGATGATCGGCTGACCATTGGCCGGATGCAGGATGTTGTTGGTCGACATCATCAGGACGCGCGCTTCGAGCTGCGCTTCGAGCGACAGCGGAACGTGCACGGCCATCTGGTCGCCGTCGAAGTCGGCGTTGAACGCGGCGCAGACCAGCGGATGAAGCTGAATCGCCTTGCCCTCGATCAGCACCGGCTCGAACGCCTGAATGCCGAGACGATGCAGCGTCGGCGCGCGGTTCAGCAGCACCGGATGCTCGCGGATCACCTCATCGAGGATATCCCAGACCTCCGGACGCTCCTTCTCGACCAGCTTCTTCGCCTGCTTCACGGTGGTGGACAGGCCCTTGGCGTCAAGCCGCGAGTAGATGAACGGCTTGAACAGTTCGAGCGCCATCTTCTTCGGCAGGCCGCACTGGTGCAGCTTGAGTTCGGGACCGACCACGATGACCGAGCGGCCCGAATAGTCGACGCGCTTGCCGAGCAGGTTCTGACGGAAGCGGCCCTGCTTGCCCTTGAGCATGTCGGCGAGCGACTTCAGCGGACGCTTGTTGGCGCCGGTGATGACGCGGCCGCGACGGCCGTTGTCGAACAGCGCGTCCACAGCTTCCTGCAGCATGCGCTTTTCGTTGCGGATGATGATGTCCGGCGCGCGCAGCTCCATCAGCCGCTTCAGACGGTTGTTGCGGTTGATGACGCGGCGGTAGAGATCGTTGAGGTCGGAGGTCGCAAAGCGGCCGCCGTCGAGCGGCACCAGCGGACGCAGGTCCGGCGGAATCACCGGCACCACCGTCATGATCATCCATTCCGGCTTGTTGCCGGAAACGCGGAACGCTTCGACGATCTTCAGGCGCTTGGCGTACTTCTTGTGCTTGATCTCGGAGTCGGTCTCGCCCATGTCGGCGCGCAGCTGCACCTCGAGCTTTTCCAGATCGAGACCGCGCAGCAGTTCGCGGATCGCCTCGGCGCCGATCATCGCGGTGAAGCTGTCCTGGCCGTACTCGTCCTGCGCGCGCAGGTACTCTTCTTCCGACAGCAGCTGGCGATCCTTGAGCGCGGTAAGGCCCGGCTCAAGCACGACATAATATTCGAAGTACAGGATGCGCTCGAGATCCTTCAGCGTCATATCGAGCAGAAGGCCGATGCGGCTCGGCAGCGACTTCAGGAACCAGATGTGGGCGACGGGCGCGGCCAGCTCGATGTGGCCCATGCGCTCGCGCCGGACGCGCGACAGCGTGACCTCGACCGAGCACTTCTCGCAGATGATGCCCTTGTACTTCATGCGCTTGTACTTGCCGCACAAGCACTCGTAATCCTTGATCGGCCCGAAGATGCGGGCACAGAACAGGCCGTCACGCTCCGGCTTGAACGTGCGGTAGTTGATGGTCTCCGGCTTCTTGATCTCGCCGTAGGACCACGAGAGAATCTTCTCCGGCGACGCGATCGAAATCCGGATCTGGTCGAAGACCTGGGCCGGCGTCGTCGGGTTGAAAAGATTCATAATCTCTTGATTCATCGTCTTCTCCTTGAACCGCTCAAGCGGTCGTCAGAAATCGAATTTCGTCTTCGCCATGCCCGGTTCCGGGCATCCACGTCTTCAAGCCGTCATTGCAGCGAAGGCGTGGATGGCCGGGACGAGCCCGGCCATGACATCTTGTAGGTTCACTCAGCCGCTTCGGAGGTCGGGCTCGGCGTGATCTTCGAGTTGTGAAGATCGACGTTGAGGCCGAGCGAGCGCATTTCCTTGACCAGCACGTTGAAGGATTCGGGGATACCCGCCTCGAACGTGTCGTCGCCGCGCACGATCGCCTCGTACACCTTGGTGCGGCCGGCGACGTCGTCCGACTTCACGGTCAGCATCTCCTGCAGCGTGTAGGCCGCGCCGTAAGCCTCGAGCGCCCACACCTCCATTTCGCCGAAGCGCTGGCCGCCGAACTGCGCCTTGCCGCCCAGCGGCTGCTGGGTGACGAGCGAGTACGGACCGATCGAACGCGCGTGGATCTTGTCGTCCACGAGATGGTGCAGCTTGAGCATGTAGATGTAGCCCACCGTCACCCTGCGATCGAACCGGTCGCCGGTGCGTCCGTCATAGACAACCGACTGGCCCGACTTGTCGACGCCGGCAAGCTCCAGCATCTGCTCGATGTCGGCTTCCTTGGCACCGTCGAACACCGGGGTCGCAATCGGCACGCCCGGCTTGAGGTTGCGGCCGAGCTCGATCAGCTCGTTGTCGTTCAGCGACTTGATCACCTCGTCGTCGCCATAGACCTCCTTCAAGGTGCTCTTCAGCGCCTTGGTGTCGGTCTTGCCCTCGCCCTTGGCGAGATAGGCATCGACCGCCTGGCCGATGCGCTTGCCAAGGCCGGCGCAGGCCCAGCCGAGATGCGTCTCGAGAATCTGACCGACGTTCATGCGCGAAGGCACGCCGAGCGGGTTGAGCACGATGTCCGCATGGGTGCCGTCCTCGAGGAATGGCATGTCCTCGATCGGAACGATCTTCGACACCACGCCCTTGTTGCCGTGACGGCCGGCCATCTTGTCGCCCGGCTGGATCTTGCGCTTCACCGCGACGAAGACCTTGACCATCTTCATCACGCCCGGAGGCAGTTCGTCGCCGCGCTGCAGCTTTTCGACCTTGTCGAGGAAGCGCTGTTCAAGGCCCTTCTTCGACTCGTCGTACTGCTTATGCATCGCCTCGATTTCGGCCATCAGCTTGTCGTTGGGCGAGGCAAACTGCCACCACTGCGACTTCGGATACTCGTCGAGGATCGCGCGGGTGATCTTGGTGTCCTTCTTGAAGCCCTTCGGACCGGCAATGCCCTGGCGGCCTTCGAGCAGGTCGGCGAGACGGCCGTAGACGTTACGGTCGAGAATCGCCTGCTCGTCGTCGCGGTCCTTGGCAAGACGCTCGATCTCTTCCCGCTCGATCGCGAGCGCGCGCTCGTCCTTGTCGACACCGTGACGGTTGAAGACGCGGACTTCCACGATGGTGCCCTGCACGCCCGGAGGCACGCGCAGCGATGTATCGCGAACGTCGGACGCCTTTTCGCCGAAGATGGCGCGAAGCAGCTTCTCTTCCGGCGTCATCGGGCTTTCGCCCTTCGGCGTGATCTTGCCGACCAGGATGTCACCGGCCCGCACTTCGGCGCCGATGTAGACGATACCGGCTTCGTCGAGGTTCTTCAGCGCTTCTTCCGAGACGTTCGGAATGTCGCGGGTGATTTCCTCGGGGCCGAGCTTGGTGTCGCGGGCCATCACCTCGAATTCCTCGATATGGATCGAGGTGAAGACGTCGTCCTTCACGATCCGCTCGGAGAGCAGGATCGAGTCTTCGAAGTTGTAGCCATTCCACGGCATGAACGCGACGAGCACGTTGCGGCCGAGCGCGAGTTCGCCGAGGTCGGTCGAAGGACCGTCCGCGATGATGTCGCCCTTCTTCACCACGTCGCCCACCTTCACCAGCGGACGCTGGTTGATGCAGGTCGACTGGTTGGAGCGCTGGAACTTCATCAGGCGGTAGATGTCGACGCCCGACTTGGTCGGATCGAGATCTTCCGTCGCACGAATAACAACGCGGGTGGCGTCGATCTGGTCGATCACGCCCGAACGGCGGGCCGCGATCGCGGCGCCGGAGTCGCGCGCCACAACGCCTTCCATGCCGGTGCCGACGAACGGCGCTTCGGCGCGCACCAACGGCACGGCCTGACGCTGCATGTTCGAGCCCATCAGCGCGCGGTTGGCGTCGTCGTTCTCAAGGAACGGGATCAGCGCCGCGGCGACGGAGACGAGCTGCTTCGGCGACACGTCCATGTAATCGACGCGGTCCGGCGTGATCTGGATGACTTCGCCGGCGTGACGGCAGATCACGAGGTCTTCGGTGAAACGGCCCCGGTTGTCGAGCGGCACGTTGGCCTGCGCGACATAGTGACGGCCCTCTTCCATCGCCGACAGGTAGACCACGTCGTCGGTGACGCGGCCGTCCCTGACCTTGCGATACGGGGTCTCGACGAAACCGTATTTGTTGACGCGCGCGAAGGTCGCGAGCGAGTTGATCAGACCGATGTTCGGGCCTTCCGGCGTCTCGATCGGGCAGATGCGGCCATAATGCGTCGGATGCACGTCGCGCACTTCGAAGCCGGCGCGCTCGCGGGTCAGACCGCCCGGTCCAAGCGCCGACAGGCGGCGCTTGTGGGTGATCTCCGACAGCGGGTTGGTCTGGTCCATGAACTGCGAGAGCTGCGAGGAGCCGAAGAACTCACGCACGGCCGCAGCAGCGGGTTTCGCGTTGATCAGGTCCTGCGGCATCACGGTGTCGATATCGACGCTCGACATGCGCTCCTTGATGGCGCGCTCCATGCGGAGCAGACCGACGCGGTACTGGTTCTCCATGAGCTCGCCGACCGAACGCACGCGGCGGTTGCCGAGATGGTCGATGTCGTCGATCTCGCCCTTGCCGTCGCGCAGGTCCACCAGCGTCTTGATGACGGCGAGGATGTCTTCCTTGCGCAGCGTGCGGTGAGTGTCCGGCGCGTCGAGCTCGAGGCGCATGTTCATCTTGACGCGGCCCACGGCCGAAAGGTCGTAGCGCTCGCTGTCGAAGAACAGCGACTGGAACATGTTCTGAGCCGAATCTGAGGGTGGGCGGCTCGCCCGGACGCATCACGCGATAGATGTCGAACAGCGCGTCCTCGCGCGTCACGTTCTTGTCGGCGGAGAGCGTGTTGCGGATGTAGGGGCCGATGTTGACATGGTCGATGTCGAGGAGCGGCAGTTCCTTGTAGCCGATCTCGTTCAGCGCCTTGAGCAGCTTCTCGCTGATCTCCTCGCCGGCCTCGGCGTGGATTTCGCCGGTCTTCGGATTGACGAGATCCTCGGCGAGATACATGCCGATGAGGTCCTCATCGGTCATGCGCAGCGCCTTGAGGCCCTTTTCCTGCAACTGGCGGGCGGCGCGCACGGTCAGCTTCTTGCCGGCCTCGAGCACCACCTTGCCGCTGTCGGCGTCGATCAGGTCGCTCGTGGTGGTGTAGCCGCGGAAACGGTCGGCCGAGAACGGCACGCGCCAGCCGTCCTTGGTGCGCTTGTACTGGATCTTCTTGTAGAAGATGGAGAGGATTTCCTCGCCATCGAGACCCAGCGCATACATCAGCGACGTCACCGGAATCTTGCGGCGACGGTCGATGCGCGCGAACACGATGTCCTTGGCGTCGAACTCGATGTCGAGCCAGGAGCCGCGATACGGAATGACGCGGGCGGCGAACAGCAGCTTGCCCGACGAATGGGTCTTGCCCTTGTCGTGGTCGAAGAACACGCCCGGCGAACGGTGCATCTGCGAGACGATGACGCGCTCGGTGCCGTTGACGATGAAGGTGCCGTTCATGGTCATGAGCGGGATGTCGCCCATGTAGACATCCTGCTCCTTGATGTCCTTCACCGACTTGGCGCCGGTTTCCTCGTCGATATCGAACACGATGAGGCGCAGCGTCACCTTGAGCGGCGCAGCGAAGGTCATGCCGCGCTGACGGCACTCGTCGACGTCGTACTTCGGCGGCTCGAACTCGTAGCGCACGAATTCGAGCTGCGAGGTGCCGGAGAAGTCGTTGATCGGGAACACGGAGCGGAACACCGCCTGCAGACCTTCGTCCAACCGCCCGCCCGGAGGTTCGTCCACCATCAGGAACTGGTCATAGGATGCCTTCTGAACCTCGATCAGGTTCGGCATCTCGGCGACTTCCCGGATGTGTCCGAAAAACTTGCGAACGCGTTTGCGACCGGTGAACGTTTGCTGCGTCATCGTGGCCTCTCATTTTGCCGCCAATGGCTGGCGGCTTCTTCCGGAATACGGTGGCGCACCGTTTCCGGGTTGAATTTCCCAGACCGTCTCAGGTTTCAGACGCCGCAGTCGGCACCTTTGTCCCAAGACGCAAAATGACGTGCGAGGCGCTGGCGGCGCCCTGCCCGTCGAAACTAACCCTGCAACCTAGAAAAGCCCGAAATCGCTCGTCTCCCGACGCTGCGCCCTGCGACTGATCCCAATGAGATACGAAGATGCAGAGCGTGCCGTCCTTTCGTGCTTGCGCCCTATATGGGCGACTTTCGTGCCAGTTCGAGATGCCGCGCTCGCCGAACCGTCACACATTCGCGTGTTTGAACGACATCCTGCGATCCCGTTCCGCGCGGCACAGCCAGGCAAACCCGGCTATCCCTTGATCTCTCCGGGAACTCGCAGACTTGCGCGGCTCTCGCCGCCCTGCCCGCAACTCCCGCTTCGCTTCACCAGACCCGCTTCCGGATCCTTGCCTGACTGTCATGGCCGGGCAGGCCCGACCATGACAGATCCCGTAAGGCAATCCCTGGGCCCGCAGGCCCAAAGATGCGCTCAGGCAACCGCTTGAGGCGATTACTTGAGCTCGACCTTCGCGCCAGCCTTCTCGAGCTGGGCCTTGATCTTCTCGGCTTCGTCCTTGGCGACGCCGTCCTTGACCGGCTTCGGAGCGCCTTCGACGAGGTCCTTGGCTTCCTTGAGGCCGAGGCCGGTGATCGCGCGGACCTCCTTGATGACCTCGATCTTCTTGTCGCCAGCCGAAGCCAGCACGACCTGGAACTCGGTCTTCTCTTCAGCAGCCGCGGCACCGCCGCCAGCGCCCGGAGCAGCAGCCACTGCCACGGCAGCGGCAGCCGACACGCCCCACTTCTCTTCGAGGAGCTTCGCGAGCTCGGCAGCCTCGAGCACGGTGAGGCTCGAGAGGTCGTCCACGATCTTCTGCAAATCAGCCATTGTATTTTTCCTTCAGCGTATCAGTTCGAACCAGTTGAGATGGAGAATGGCATCACGCCGCTTCACCCTTTGAGGCATAGGCCTGAACCACGCGAGCCAGCTTCGCAGCAGGCGCGGTGGAGAGCTGAGCGATCTTGGTCGCCGGCGCCACAAGGAGGCCGATGAGCTTCGCGCGCAGTTCATCAAGCGACGGCAGCGAGGCAAGCGCCTTCACCGCGTCGGGATTCAGGACAGTCGTTCCCATTGCACCGCCAAGAATGACGAACTTCTCGTTCGTCTTGGCGAATTCAACGGCAATCTTCGGCGCTGCCACCGGATCGTTCGACGTAGCGATCACGGTCGGCCCCTTCAACAGGGAGCCGATGGAGGCAACATCCGTGCCCTCAAGAGCAATTTTGGCGAGACGGTTTTTCGAGACCTTCACATTGGCGCCAGCCTGCTTCATCTGCGTACGCAGGATCTGCATCTGAGCCACGGTGAGGCCGGAATAATGAGCAACGACCGCAACGCCCGTGGCCTTGAAGGCCTCGTTCAGCGATTCGACCGCTTCTTTCTTTGCCGCTCGTTCCACAGCAAGCTCTTTCCGGTTGGCGGTCTTTACCTGAAGGCAGGACCGCCGGGTTGCACCGATCGTCTTGCCCGTTCAGCTCTCGAGATCTCGATCTCTCGGCATGTCGGGCACGACGACATTTCGGAAGCCTGCCCGCCCGCCCGGCCCGCCTTGCGGCTCGCCCTGCGAGGTGTCGAGGTTCGAACCAGACACGCAGACCCGCCGCGATCGCGACGGACATGCAAATCCGGTTTTCACCCGTCTGTGCAGGAAATTAAGCGAGGCTCTCAACCCGAAGGATGAAAGACCGCACCTGCAGTCTTGGACAGGACGGGGCCATTCTTTGAACAGGAAGCAGAACTTCCCGTCCCGAAAGACCCCTGCCCGTTTCCCTCACCCGAACCACAGTCATCCTGTCCTCTTCGAGCAATCCATACGGAATTGATCGACGAGGAAAGAACTCCTATTTTTGCGTGTTTCGGAAAGCGAGCACGGACGCGCCAGCAACAGCCAGCACGCCCGGAAACGATTGTTTAACGGCTTGGGCCGGTTTTGCCAAGGGGATTCTGGCTCCGATAAGCAGGTTTCGGGCCAGATTCAGCACCTTACGGGTTCCATCGGTGCCGATTTGGCGTTTTTTTAGCCCGGGAAGGGCCGCCGGCAGAGCCCTCGTGTGCCCTGCGGCCACCGATTCGCTCCGGACATGAAAAGACGGGGCGAACAAAGTCCGCCCCGTCCTTCAAATCTTTACGGAAAAGCCGATCAGGCGAGAACGCTGTTCGGCTCGACCTTGACGCCCGGTCCCATCGTCGAGGACACCGCGACGCGCTGGACATAGGTGCCCTTGGAGCCGGCGGGCTTGGCCTTCACCACCGCGTCGGCCAGTGCCTTGATGTTTTCCACCAGCTTCTCTTCCGAGAACGAGGCCTTGCCGATGCCGGCCTGGATGATACCGGCCTTCTCGACGCGGAACTCGACCGAGCCGCCCTTGGCGCCCTTGACGGCGGTGGCGACGTCCATGGTCACCGTGCCGATCTTCGGGTTCGGCATCATGCCACGCGGGCCGAGCACCTTACCGAGGCGACCGACCAGCGGCATCATGTCGGGGGTGGCGATGCAGCGGTCGAAATCGATCGAACCGCCCTGCACCTTCTCGACCAGGTCCTCGGCGCCGACGACGTCGGCACCAGCGGCCTTGGCTTCATCCGCCTTGGCGCCGCGCGCGAACACGCCGACGCGCAGCGTGCGGCCGGTGCCGTTCGGCAGCGTGACGACACCACGCACCATCTGGTCGGCGTGACGCGGGTCAACACCGAGATTGATCGCAACCTCGATGGTCTCGTCGAACTTCGCCTTGGCGCGCTCCTTGACGAGCTTCACCGCTTCCGCGATCGAATAGAGCTTCTCGCGGTCGATGCCCTCGCGGGCCTTCACAAGCTTCTTTCCAACAGCCATGACCGTTACTCCGCGACCTGCAGGCCCATCGAACGGGCAGAGCCTTCGACCATCTTCATGGCCAACTCGACGGTATCGCAATTGAGATCCTTCATCTTCTTCTCGGCGATCTCGCGCACCTGCGCTTTGGTCACCTTGCCGGCCGAATCACGGCCCGGCGCCTTGGAGCCGGACTGGATCTTCGCTGCCTGCTTGAGGAAGTAGGACATCGGCGGTGTCTTCATTGCGAACGTGAAGGAACGATCCGCATAAATGGTGATGACCACCGGGATCGGGGTGTTCTTCTCTTCCTTCGCGGTCTGCGCGTTGAACGCCTTGCAGAATTCCATGATGTTGAGACCGCGCTGACCAAGCGCGGGACCGATCGGGGGCGAAGGGTTCGCCGCACCGGCCGGCACCTGCAATTTCAGGTATCCGGTCACTTTCTTTGCCATGTTGCACTCCTTCAAACGGCCGGACCATTCCGGACCTTCTTAAGGAACCGTGGTTCGGTTTCGCAGATGACTGGCGATCACCTGCCCCCTTCCACGGGTCTTACGGAAACGGCGAACCGTTTCCGATTGCGATCAGACCTTCTCGACCTGACCGAATTCCAGTTCGACCGGCGTTGCGCGACCGAAGATCGACACCGCGACCTTGACGCGGGAGCGGGCCTCGTCGACCTCCTCGACCACGCCGGAGAACGAGGCGAACGGGCCGTCGGCCACGCGCACGTTCTCGCCGACCTCGAACGACACCGACGCCTTCGGCCGCTCCACGCCTTCCTGCACCTGATGCAGGATGCGCATCGCCTCGGCCTCCGAAATCGGCATCGGCTTGTTTTCCGCGCCGAGGAAGCCGGTCACCTTCGGGGTGTTCTTGATCAGGTGGAACGCCTCGTCGGTGAGGTTCATCTTCACCAGCACGTAGCCGGGGAAGAACTTGCGCTCGGCATCGACCTTGCGGCCGCGGCGCACCTCGGTGACCTTCTCGGTCGGCACCAGCACCTGCTCGAACAGATCCTCCAGCCCGCGCTGCTTGGCCTGCTCGCGGATGGACTCGGAGACCTTCTTTTCGAAGTTCGAATAGGCGTGAACGATGTACCAGCGCATGCTCATTGTTTCAGTCCCACGCCCGTTTAGCGAACGCCTAGGATAAAGGTGATCACCATGCGGATCACCTGATCGGAGACGAAGAAAAAGATCGCAGCGAGAATGACCAGCACGAACACCATGATGGTGGTGATCAGCGTCTCGCGACGGGTCGGCCAGGTGACCTTCGAGGTCTCCGTCCGGACTTCCTGCAAGAATTTGAACGGGCTCAAAGCCATCCTATGGTCCAGTGATCTGCTGCGCGAAGAATTAACATAAACCGGACAGCCCTCGTGTGCGCCCAACCTCTTGTGAAGGATGAGCCGCCATGCGGGCTCGATTGTCCGGGGTTTGAAGCCGCGTCGGAAATCCGCGAAGCGGGCCGACAGCGAGTGCCGCATCCCTACTTCAGGACGGGGGCTTGGTCAAGGCAGAGCCTCCGGCCGCACCCGGTCCGGGCGGCCCCTTCCGTCCGGAACCCGGCCGGCCGCCGCCAGGCTCGGGACGCCCTTTCTTAAAGGCAACCCGCCCAAGGTTGAGATTCATCGTCAATCGAAGTGTCAAGCTCCTACCACCCTTAACCATCGCGATTCCGCTTTGCTCCCGGCTTGAGGAGACCGGAGCCGATGTGGATTGTCGTCACCCTGATCGTGATCGTGGCCGCGGCCACCGCCGCCTGCATCGGCGCGTGGCTGTCGCTGCTACTGGAAGCCGCCGAAACGCCGGCCTGCCCGCGCTGCGGCGGGCGCACCCGCAAAATCAGCGTAAAGGCCGCCAATGCCGCCGACCGGCTGGTAATCTATCGCTGCCGGGAATGCGGCAACGACCCGACGCCGCCGGAGCAGGCGCTGCGCTGGGCCAAAAGCCGGCTGGAGCCGCCGCGATGAGCCGCCGGATGACAATAAAGGAAGGGGATTGGGTGCGCGCTGGCAGGAGTGGCAGGGCTCGAACCTGCGACCCCCGGTTTTGGAGACCGGTGCTCTACCAATTGAGCTACACTCCTATCGGCCGCCTCTATAGCGAACCGATGAGGTTTCGTCACGTCCCCTCTGCGGTGTTTTTACGAAACTGTGCCAGGGCGGGACGCTGCCTTGACTTGGCGGCGAGGCGCTTTCTAATGGTCCGTCCCTCGACACGAAACGCGGCAAAAGGGATCGGAACCACGGCGTGAGACCATTCTCCTTCATCCGCCGCCTGTCTCTGACCCAACGACTGCTCGCGCTGACGCTGGCGGCATCCCTGCCCGGCCTGTTCGCGCTGGTTTATTCCTCGATCGACCTGCGCAACACGCGCTATGGCGAAGTGCGCGCGGAGGCGCTGCGCAACGTCCACTTCGTGGTCTCGGAAATCGACCAGATCTTCGACGGCATCGAGGGCGTGCTGCACGCGGTGTCGCAGGCCTCCGAGGTGCACGCCGGCAACGGGGCAAGCTGCACCGACTACATCACGCGGGTGCGCGCCCAGCTCGCGCAACTGACCTCGATCATCGTCGCCAACACCGACGGCTCGCTGCGCTGCTACAGCGAAGGCAAAGCGCCGTCGGTCAATCTCGCCGACCGCTACTACTTCCGCGAGGCGATGGCGACACAGGCCTTCTCGATCGGCAACTACAGTCGCAGCCGGGTGTCGGAGCGCAACCTCGTGCCGATGGCGCTGCCGGTGATCGAGAATGGCGCCGTCGCCTATGTCATGGTCGCGGGGCTGAACATCGACTGGCTCGGCCAGCAGATCCGCGACCGCGGCCTCGCCCGCGGCAGCACCATCACCGTCGCCGACCGCAACGGCATCATCATCGCGCGCGAGCCCAACGCAAAGGAGTTCATCGGCACCAGCATGCCGGCGCACCACATCACGCTGCTGTCCGAGAAGGCCGGCACCCGCGACGCGCAAAGCCGCGACGGCGTCGCGCGCATCCTCGCTTTCGTGCCGGCGCCGGAAACGCCGTTCGGCCTCTATGTGTCGAGCGGCATCTCGCGCGAGGAAGCGTTCGGGGCGATCGACCGCTCGCTGCGCAACAGCCTGGTGCTGTTCGGGCTCGGCGCCTGCATCGCCTTCTTCCTCACCTGGATGATGGGCGAAGGCATCATCCGTCGTCCGCTGATGCTGATGGTGGCCACCGCGGAAGCCTGGCGGCGCGGTTACGAATTCGGCGCGCACCGGCATTGTCGACCGCAGCGACGAGATCGGGATTCTCGGCCAGACCTTCGACCGCCTGATGGACGAGAACGCGCGGCGCGAGGAAGAGCGTGCACTCTCCGAATCCCGCCGCGAGATTCTGGTTCACGAGCTGGCCCACCGCGTCAAGAACGCGCTCGCCACGGTGCAGTCGATCGCCGGGCTAAGCTTCCGCGACAGCCAGGGACCGGAGGCGCTGCGCCGCTTTCAGGAGCGGCTGCAGGCACTGGTGCGCAGCCACGATCTCCTGACCCGGCGCAACTGGGAGCACGCCGACCTGCTTGAAGTCGCGGAGGCCGCGCTCGCCCCGGCGCGCGAGGACGGCGCGCACCGCTTCACGCTGAAAGGCCCGCGGGTCGATCTCTCCTCGACGACCGTGGTGCCGATGGCGATGATCTTCCACGAGCTGTGCACCAACGCGATGAAATACGGCGCGCTCGCCAGCGAACACGGCCAGATCAAGGTGGAATGGATCGCAAGCCCCGATCCGCGCGGCACCATGATCGAACTCTGCTGGAGCGAGAGCGGCGGCCCGCCGGTGGAGCCGCCGCAATACGAGGGCTTCGGCTCCAAACTGATCGCAAGCCTGACGCAGCAGATGAGCGGCGGCTACGAGATCAGCTATCCGCGCAGCGGCATCATCTGCACAATCCGCCTCATCGCCCCTCGCGCCAAACCGCGCGAGGAGAAAGAGAGTGAGTGAGTAAAATTTTTGGAAAAACTGGAGCGGGTGAAGGAATCGAACCCTCGTATTCAGTTGGAACTCCGATCTCGGCCCCCTCACCAATTTCACTCAGCGTCACTTACGCTCATGATTTTAAAATCTTAGGCTATTTAAAAATACGATCGAGCGACAAGGAACCCAAATATATAATTTCGATTGAATCTACATTAAATTTGGTATTTAATTGATTTAATAAAAGACCTGTTCGTTGCGCGCACCTTTTCATCTCAGAGATTAAGGAGTGTCACGCATGAAACGCCTTCCACCCACAAGTCCCGCACGCCGTCATTTTATGGGCATCGTTGCTGCCGGTGCGGGCAGGTTATCGGCCGCCGCAATTGCTCTGCTGGCGGTCAGCAAAACAAGAAATGCCGACGCAATGGGTTTATTCCCCCGGGACGATCCCCATCGTTCCAATCCTCATTGCTTTGCGCGAGGAACGCTGATCCGGACAGCGGATGGCGAAGCGCCTGTGGAAGATTTGGCCATCGGTACTTTGGTCATGACGACCAACGGTGCATTGCCGGTCAAATGGGTCGGCCGACAAGCCCTGAGAAGGAATGGATCCGTTTCCTGGCATCCGAGCGTTTTGCCGATCCGGGTGTCACGCTTCGCGATTGACGATCAAACTCCGCAGCGGGATCTGTATCTGTCGCAGGAACACTGCCTCTTATTTGATGGGGTTCTCATCCCCGCGAAATATCTCGTCAATGGACGTTCGATTGCGTTCGACGACGATGCAAAAATGTCCGAAACCATCGAATATTTCTGCGTCGAGCTCGACACTCATGAAGCTCTCTTTGCAGAAGGCACGGCAGCCGAAACGTTTCGATACTGGGGTGGTCAGGTCAATTGGGATAATCTCGGCGAATACCAAGAGCTTTACGGCACCGAACATGAGGTGGTGCCGGCATTCGCGCCCATATACCGCTACACCGGTGGCCGCTCAGAGGTGAGTGGTTTGCTCCGGCTGGCAGCTTCTCACTTCGTCGATGTACGCGATCCAATCCAAGTTGCTTATGACCGGATCGCGGCCCGGGCCATGGCGATAGCTGCCTGAACCCGGACGACGGCACTGTTTATGGACGGATGGGCCCTTGCGGCCCGTCCGATATTTTTTGCGGTGATCTTTTTGCGGTGATCTTAAGGGGTGTTGGAGCGGGTGAAGGGAATCGAACCCTCGTATTCAGCTTGGAAGGCTGCTGCTCTACCATTGAGCTACACCCGCGCTAGCGATCACCTAGCATGGCGTCCCGCCGGTCTCAACAACCACGATGCCGCCGGAACAGGCACCTGCCATCAACCTTGCGGCTAGGCCATCAGGCCGAGACGATTGGCACCGATATAGAGCGCGAGCGCGGTGGCGTTGGAGACGTTGAGGCTCTTGATTTCGCCCGGCATGTCGAGCCGCGCCACCACATTGCAGGTCTCGCGCGTGAGCTGGCGCAGGCCCTTGCCCTCGGCGCCGAGCACCAGCGCGAGCGGCGCCTTCAAGTCCACGGCGGCGAGATTTTCGCTGCCCTCGCTGTCGAGCCCGACGGTGAGGAAGCCCTCCTCCTTCAGCTCATTGAGCGCGCGGGCCAGATTCTGCACCAGCACCAGCGGCACCAGTTCGAGCGCGCCGGAGGCCGATTTCGCCAGCACGCCGGTCGCCTCCGGGCTGTGCCGCGCGGTCGTCACCACCGCCTTGACCGCGAAGGCCGCGGCCGAGCGCAGGATCGCGCCGACATTGTGCGGATCGGTGATCTGGTCGAGCACCAGCACGATGCCGTCGCGCGGAATGCTGCCGATATCCGGCGAGGTCAGCGGATCGACCTCCGCGAGCAAACCCTGATGCACCGCGTCGGGGCCGAGCCGCTGGTCGATCGCGCTTGGACGCACCATCTCCGGCGTCACCCGGGTCGGGATGTTCTCCTCGGCGAGGCGGCGCGCGGCGTTCTCAGTCAGCATCAGCTTGCGGAAGACGCGCTGCGGATTGGCCAGCGCCGCCGTCACCGTGTGCCAGCCATAGAGAATCGCGGGATCGTTGGCGCCGCGGCCCTCGCGTTCGCGCCCATAGGCGGGGCGCCCGCCGGGGCGGCGCGGGCCATCCTTGCGATTGAAACGCGGCTGTCGGTCACGGTGATTCATCACCGGCTTTTCCCACGGCGCCGGAACAATGGCAATTTGCCGATGGGCGGGCCGTAACTCCTTGAGATATTCGGCATTGTCTCGGTTGACTTTGCCATGCCGGTTCGCCCATAAACGCGCCGACCGGGCGCCCGTGAACGGGCACGCTCTTTACCGTCATCGATAGCCGTTCCGCCACTCTTGGGTGGCCATGGTTCCGATGACGCTGAGCGGGGGAGTGTCCCGAGTGGCAAAGGGAGCTGACTGTAAATCAGCCGCCGTATGGCTTCGAAGGTTCGAGTCCTTCTTCCCCCACCATTTTGAAAACGCTCGCGAAATTCATTTTTCGCGGGCGTTTTTATTTCCTCCTGATCAATCCCCTTCCCTCGCAAACGAAAACGCCCGCCGCAATCGCGACGGGCGTTCTGAGCAAGTCTGATGCGAGATCAGTAAGCGTAGCGATGCTGATGGCCGCGCGGTGTCTTGCCATATGCGCCGCGCTGCGACTGCACGTAACGGGCACCCGAACGCGACGTGTAATAGTACTTCGTGCGCGGGTGATGATGCCGGCGCGCACGGTGCCAGCGATAGGTGTAGAGCGCCGGGCCCTGCAGGCGCGCGCCGTCATAATAGTGGCTGGTGGCGTTGGCGTACGGGCCGCCATAATAGCCGTAGTAGTAAGGCCGGCTGTAGCTGGTCCAGCCCGACACCGCGCGCTCCTGATAGGTCGGCGCCGCGGCGACCACGCCCGGACCGGTGTAGGTCGGGCCGTGATTCACGAAGTAGTACTGCGGTCCGTTATAGAGCGGATACTGCTCGTAGCGGCCGCCGCCATAGGCTGCGCCGTAATAGCCGCCATAGCTGTAGTCGCCATAATTGTAACCGTAATCGGTGCCGCCGATGGCACCGAACAGCCCGCCGCCCTGCACGCAGGGACCGTAACAGGCCATCGCGGGCGCGGCGCTCACCGTCACCGCGATCATCGCGACCAATCCTGCAATCTTGTGACGCATACTCTACTCTCCTGTTGATCGTTTTTTTATCCGTTGCCCTGCTGCAAACTTAAAAGCGCTTCGGGCCGTTCGGCCGCGCCTTGATCACCGGCGGCGGATTGAACGGCACCATGACATCCGGCTGTATCGGCATATCGTAAGGTACCTGCGGCGCGGGCGGCGCCGACTGCGCCGACCATGACTTGTGATAGCTCTCGGCCGCCTTCGGCAATTTGCGATTGGCCGGCGGCTCGATCTCGTAGCGCCCATAGCCCGGGGTGCGGCCCGAGCTCGGATAATAATGGCCGACCGCCGGACCCTCATAGCGGTCCCAGCCACCATAAACCGTGGGCTGGACATTGAAACTCTTGGCCAGGCCCCAGTCACCCTCGACCACGGCGAAGGACGCATCGCGGCCGTTGATGATCACCGGCACGCCCGGCCGGCCCGGAATCACGATCACCGGCCCGGTATCGGCCAGGGCCGAGAGCGACGTTCCGATCAGCAGGATCAGCGACAGGGCGGCACGCATGGGAAATCCCTTAAAAACCAGCCGCCATCCTAAATCACTCGCCCCCGCCAGAGGTTAAGGGCTGCCCCCAATCTGCCGGTAAGGCTAACGGCCCTGCCGGGCGGCATGTGCAATTGCGCCGACTGCGGAGAGGTTTTGCAAAACTCTGGCCCCCACCCCGGTATGGAACCGGCCGCGAAACCCGGCGCGCTGCGTCACCCTGTCCGCCGGGGGCTGGAACAGTGCCCTCGTCCCCGGGTTAACCGCCAACAAACAGAGGGATGAGATGACAAAAAAACTCCTGCTTTCCGCGGCGCTCGCCGCAACGATGGCCGTATCCGGCCTCGCTCTTGCCCAGACCAGCACCAACACCAAGGACGGCACCGGCCAGCCGGCCACCAAGCAATCCGCGCCGGCCAATTCAGCCGATGCGCAGGGACATGACGCGCAGACCGGCAAGCCGGCCTCGGGCGAAACCGTCCAGCGCAAGGACGCCGCGCATAAAGACGGCAAGGTGAAGGGCGACAAAAAGTAAAGGCCAGCATCAGAGTAACGAGGCGGGCGGGCGGCCGGTCACCCGATCGGCGCAGGCCGTCCGTCTTGTCCTTCGCAAGCGGCGCTGGTAGCTGTTAGCCGTTGCCGGTTTAGCTCAGCGGTAGAGCAGCGGTTTTGTAAACCGAAGGTCGGGAGTTCAATCCTCTCAACCGGCACCACCTGCCAACCTCCAAATTCGCTGCCGCGTGATTCAACGCTCCACGCAAGATTCGCTCGCGGATCGACCTGCGGCTGCGCCCGCAACGCCACAATATGTCGCCGCCTTCGCCGCACGATCGATGCTATGATTGCACCGCGTGCGTCATCATGGGTGCGCCGTGACAAGTGGAGCCCCGATGATCTGGCAAGACTGGATGATTCTGACGGCGCAGGCCGTGCTTCTGATCTCGCTGCTGCCGACCTTCACCAACAAATCGAAATGGCCGCACACCCTGACCTCGGCGGGCACCGGCTTCGCTTTGCTGCTGATGGCGGGCGCGCTGTGGTCGCTATCGCTGATCGCTTCAACCGTGATCGTCAGCCTGCAGGCGATGATCTGGCTGCGCATGGCGCTGAAGCCCTGAGCTATCCGTCACGCGGCGACCAGAAAAACACTCCGCTATTATTTTCGTCCGGTTCCGGCTGTGAATTACGGGCATAAGGAGGAACGGGGCGCAACATCCGTCATCAAATCGACTTGAGGCGTCGCGAACAATCGCCGCAGTCCAATCTGGAGGATGACATGCCGGCCCGAACCCCATCGGCGGACAGCTACGAACGCGTGATCGACGAGGCCATCGCAACCTGCGGCGGCGACATCCGCGGCGCGCTGAAGGCTCTGCTGGTTGCCAACGAGCATCTTGAAACCGAGCTGGCGCGGCTGCGTGCCGTCACGCCAGATCGGGCCTCATTCGAGACCGCGCCACCGCGCAGCTACCTGAACTGATCGGCACCGGATCGCGCAATGCGACCCGCTGCGATCTTACAGATAGCTCCACAGGCAGACGGCGTTCGCCACCACGGCCGCCGCGAGCACAATCGTGAGCGCGTGATCGAGAGCCTTGGCTTCGCCCGGAAGGGTCAATATTCGAATCATCTGCGTCATGGCGCGATTTGACGGAGATTCGGGCAAAGAGTCCCACCGATTGTTTTTTTGAATCGATCTTGCGCGTTTTTCGATTCCGAGTTCGTCTGCAGACTCGATTCTAGCGGCAAAGCCTCAGTTCATCGCCACCACGGCAGCGTTGATGGTGGTCGCGAACGCCACCCATGCCAGATAAGGCGCGAGCAGCCACGCGGCGGGACGGTCGACACGCGCGCTCGACGCGATCAGCACCGCGAGCGTCAGCACCAGCAACGAGATCACGACGAGCGCCGCGGCAGGATTGTGCCATTTGAAAAAAACCGGCGACCACACCACGTTGAGCGCAAGCTGCACGGCGAACAGCGCAAGCGCCCTCGTCCGCATCGACGACGGCGGCACGCGATCCCACAGCCGCCACAGCGCCACCGCCATCAGCACATACAGCGTGGTCCATGCGATGGGAAACACGACCGGCGGCGGCGTCCAGAATGGCTTGGCCAGCGTCGCATACCAGCCGGGAATTTCCGGGCGCGTCACCAGCGACCCAAGCACGCCGACCGCAAGGCACAGCGCGACGCAGAACACCAGACGGATCACGGAACGGATTGCCATAGCGCACCCTCAGCGCGTGAGTTTCTCAAGCTCGGGAAATGGCGCGAGCGAGACGCCCGTACAGAGCTCGCCGCTCTCCTCGACCAGCCGATCGAGCCGGCCGCCGGCAAACAGCACGGCACGCACCCGCGCCGGTTTGTAGCTGCCGGATTCACGCGCGCTGTAGCGCACGCAGACAACATAGCGGTTGCGGCCGCCGATCTCGCGCTGCACCGGAGCCGCAATCGCCGCGTTCTGAATGCCGCGCGGATCGTTCAAATAGGTGCGCAGGAACGCCAGAAGTTCGGTGCGGTAGTTGACCGGGACGACCTGATCGGCGGCGGCGACCTGCGCCGACAGCGCCCTTTCCTCGTCGTCGCTACCGAAGGCGCAGCCCGCCAGCGCCAGCGCGCACAGCATGATGGCCGCGATGCCGCGCCCGGAATGTCGGCCCGCCGCTGTCTCCCTTTTGCAACGCATCTTGACGAAGTCCATCACCAGCCAGTCCTCGCGATCTGCATCATTGACAAGGCACAGACCGATCGCTTGATTGCCCGCACGGCACAGGTGCCGGCGCGAGCCGGCGAATAGGGAATTCGGTGCCGCCGCAGTGGCTTGTGCTTTTGGCACACCTGTCCTTTTGCGGCAATTCCGAAGCTGCCCCCGCAACTGTCAGCGGTGAGCCGTTGTCCAATGCGCCACTGAGCGAAGACTCGTCCGAGTCGGCTTGGGAAGGCGGGCAACGGTGACGATCCGCGAGCCAGGAGACCTGCCTGTACCGGTCATCCTTCCAGCGCACGGGGTGTGCGAAGGAGCGGTGTTTCCGCAGCGGTGACGTGACGCAACCGTTGCGGAGACATGGCGATGGCCCGTTTCCCAGTCGCGAATCCGGTCCGGCGCATCCGCGCCGTGCGCCATCTGCGCCTGTGGTCACAACCTGCGCCCTGCCTTCGCGAAGACCATTCGCCTGGGGGCAAGCCATGATTCCTTCTTCACGTCCGGTCCGGCACAGGACCGCCATTTCCACATTCATCACCGCGCTGCTGTCGAGCGCGGCGTTGACCGCATCAGCTTTCGCACAGGATAGCCAGGCGCCGCTGCCGACAATCAATGTCGATGCCAGCCGCCTCGCCAGCATCAACATCGTCGGCGCTTCCACCAGCGTGATCACCGCCGAGAACATCGCCCGCTCGCCGGGCCAGACCGTGCAGGACGTGCTGGCGACGGTGCCCGGCGTGCAACTCCAGAATCTCTATGGCGGCGTCAACGGCGCTCGCAGCGCGGTGGACCTGCGCGGCTTTGGCGCCTTTGCCGCCCAGAACACGCTGGTGCTGATCAACGGCCGCCGCGTCAACGACCTCGATCTTCAGGGCGTTGATCTGTCCCGCATTCCGCTGCAATCGATCGAGCGCATCGAGGTCACGCGCGGCAACAGCGGCGCGGTGCTGTATGGCGACAACGCAATCGGTGGCGTCATCAACATCGTCACCAAGACTGGCGCGGGCAGCGACAAACCGATGGCCATGCGCATCGAAGGCGGTGTCGGCTCGTTCAACCAGAAGCTCGGCAACTTCTCGGCGACCACCAATTACGGTCCGTGGTCCACCGCGGCCTTCGCGAACACGGTCCAATCCGACGGCTACCGCGTCAACAACCGGCTCAACCAGCAGAACGCCGTCGGCGAAATCCGCTACACCACGCCGGATCTGAGCGCGTTCTTCAACATCGCCGGCGACAACCAGCGCCTCGGCCTGCCGGGCGACCGATCGACCAGATATTTCCTCGGCAACGTCAACCAGCTCGTCACCGACCCGCGCGGCACGTCCAACCCGTACGACTATGGCAACCAGCAGGGCATCAATGCCACGACCGGCTTTACCAAGACGCTGTGGACCGGTGCGGAGCTGATCGTCGATGGCGGCGTTCGCAGCAAGAAACAGCAGGCCGACTTCTACGGCGATCCGCTCGCGCCCTTCCCGCGCTATGTCGACAGCACGCTGCAGACCTGGTCGATCACCCCGCGCCTCAGCATGAAGAACTCGATCTTCGGCTTCACTTCAAACGTGTTGACCGGCATCGACTACTACAATGCCGACTACGCCTCGGATCGCAGCCAGGCGATCGGCGTGGCGCCGATCCACGCCTACAATCTCAACCAGCAGACCGTGGCGGGCTACTGGCAGCACACCACCGGCCTGCTGCCGAGCACCGATGTCTCCTATGGCGGGCGCATCCAGCGCACCAGCATCGATGCACGAGACGTGCTGAATCTGTCGGCTCCCGGCGCATCGATCTTCGATACCCAGCATGTACCGCTGAATACCGATCAAACCAATCATGCCTGGCATGTCGGTATCGAGCACCGCTTCAACGACATCTTCGCGGTGTTCGGCCGCGCCGCCAGTGCGTTCCGCACACCCAACGTGGACGAGCGGATCGGCGTCGGCCCCGACGCCAACGGCAACGCCAACTTCAGTCTCAGGACGCAGACCTCGCACGACCTCGAAGCCGGCTTCCGGATTCGCGGCCGCGATTTCGAACTGCAGACCAGCTTCTTCGACATGCGGCTGAAGAACGAGATCCATTTCGACCCGGTGTTCTTCGTCAACCGCAATCTCGATCCGACCCATCGTTATGGGTCCGAGACCAGCGCCACGCTGCGCCTCAGCGACAGCGTCCGGCTGAAGGGCGGCTTCGCCTATATCCGCGCGGTCTTCAGCGAAGGCCAGTTCGCCGGCAACGACGTTCCGCTGGTCTCGCCGCTCACCGGCAGCGCCGGGGTGTCGTGGGATATCTGGCAGAAATACCTGACCTTCGATGCCGTGGTGCGGGCCTGGAGCAGCCGGCGTTTCGACAACGATCAGGCCAACTTCCAGCCGCTGATCCCGGCCAACGCCACGCTCGATCTCAAGATCAGCGGAGAATACGACCGGTTCTTCTGGTCATTCAGCGTCAACAACGTTCTCGACGTGCACTACTATGATTACGGCGTCGCAAGCGCGAACCTTCTCAATGTCGGCGTGTTCAACGCCTACCTCCTGCCCGGCCGCACCTATCTGCTCAAGGCCGGCATGACGTTCTGACAAGAGTCCGGCCTGCGATTGTCGGAAACGCGCAGACCGGACCGGGGCTTTTAGACCGGACGCACATTGTCCGGCCCGCAAATGCCTTGGTGATGAAACCCGAGCAATAAAAATGGCGCGTATTCCGCAAACGCAGGGTTGCCGGAATACGCGCCAGTCACGGTCGCGGGCGATGGGGCTGCGAGGTCGCGCGCGCCGGAACCTTCCACTCAGTAATGATTCTTGATCATGACCACTTTCTTGGCGTGATGATGATGGAAGTGCCGATGCGCATGATGCGGACGGACCTTCTTCTTGACGATGACGGTCTTGGCGTGCGCGTTGGCGACCGACGGCTTCATCGTCACGACCTTGGTGACATGACCATTGCCGGTCTTGATCACGGTTGCCGCCATTGCGGGCGCAGCGAGAATCGAGACGGCAAGCACCGCGGCTGAAATTGTCTTGAACATGGTCATCTCCTGTTTCGTGGACCGCCTGTGGCCGGCCGGATCGCCGGGCTGGCCGATCATGGAGACGACGTTACGAGAGCCGCGCTGAACTCAGGCTGAAGCCACCTGACGGCTTTCGTTCATCTGGGTGACGTTTTGGTCATGTTGGCCGCACCAAGGCGCCTCACATTTTCGTGGCGGGGGAAGTGATGGAATGATCGGCAAGGCCGGGGGTTCAAGACACAGAACCTCGCCAGACGGGGGCGTCATGCAAACGGGAGAATCCAATGACCGGCAACGTAACCAGACCTGCCAGCAAACTCTGGGCGATGGCTCTATCGATTTGCGCTGTCGTAGCCATGGCGCCGCTCCAGGGCGCGTTCGCGGCCGGCACCGAGACCCCCTCACCGCCACCGCCGCCGCCCACCGACACCAAAGCGACTCCTCCGGCCAGCGGCACCAAGGCGCCGCCGAAAAAATCCGAGAAGAAATCCAGCGTCGATGATCCGAAATTCCTGCAGGATTATCGCGCGGCCTACGCCACCGTGTATGAACGCAAGGATTACCCCGCCGCGATCACGCAACTGAAGGCGCTCGGACAGAATGACCGCGCCGACGTCGCCAACCTGATCGGCTATTCCTACCGCAAGCTCGGCGACTATGCGCAGTCCAAGGTCTGGTACGAGCGCGCGCTCAAGGCGGACCCCAATCATGTCCGCACCTGGCAGTATTATGGACTGTGGCAGGTCGAACAGGGCAACACCGAGAAGGCGCGCGAACACCTTGCCAAAATCGAAAAGCTCGCCGGCAAGAACAGCCCCGAATACCAGTCGCTGGACGAGGCCATCGCCGGCCGCGGCGGCTATTGAGCCGGCAATCCACCTCCCTTGCGGCGGCTCATCCCGCGGGATGGGCCGCCCTGCTCGGTATTAACCGTATCGGATCGCGGCTTAAGGCCGCTGAAGGCGTTGTCGCGCCGCGGCAGGAGTCGCTATAAGTCTCCTGAGCCGCAGTCTTTATCCTCACGACACTGTTGCGGTGCGCTCCGGCGCGCAGGCGACACACCGATCCGATCATGGCCGAGACCAGAAAATATCCGCGCATCGCCTTTGTGGCGAGCCAAAGCCCTGAGTCGCAGCAGGCGCTCACCCAGCTTGTCGAACAGCACGGCAACCGCGACCCCGACGATGCCGATGTCGTGGTCGCGCTCGGCGGCGACGGCCTGATGCTGCAGACCCTGCACCAGCAGATGCGCTCCGGCACGCCGATCTACGGCATGCATCGCGGTACTGTCGGCTTTCTGATGAACGAATACAGCCCCCACAGACTGATCGAGCGGCTGGAAGCGGCGCGCGTCACCGTGATCAACCCGCTTTTGATGCGTGCCACCGATGTCGAGGGCACGGTGCACGTCCACCACGCCATCAACGAGGTCGCGCTGTTCCGGCAGACCCATCAGGCGGCGCGGCTGCGCATTCTGGTGGACGAGCGCGAGCGCATGGCGGAGCTTGCCTCCGACGGCGTGCTGGTGGCGACCCCGGCCGGCTCGACCGCCTACAACCTGTCGGCACAGGGGCCGATCATCCCGATCAACGCCAATCTGCTGGCGCTGACCCCGATCAGCGCCTTCCGTCCCCGCCGCTGGCGCGGCGCGCTGCTGCCCAATACCGCCTTGGTCATCATCGAGGTGCTGGAGGGCGAGAAGCGCCCGGTTGCCGCCGTGGCCGACCATTACGAGGCGCGCAACGCCCGCCGGGTCGAAATCCTGTCGGACAAGACCATCGCGATCCGGATGCTGTTCGACCCCGGCCACAGCCTCGAGGAGCGGATCGTCCGCGAGCAGTTCGGCATGTAGCCCGCCCTGCGGCCTCCGCCTCGGGGGCGATTATGGATAACCATTCGTTAACGGCCCGGCCCTAAAGTCCATGCGACGTGTACCGCGTTCCGGTACGTCATGGCCGGCCAACCATGTTTCGCATCGACTTCAACAAGCTGCGATTCCTTGTGTGCGACGACAACGCGCACATGCGCCGCATTCTGCGCACGCTGCTGCATTCGTTCGGCGCCCGCGAAGTCTATGAGGCCGAGGACGGCGCCACCGCGCTGGAAATGTACGGCCATTACGTGCCCGACATCGTCATCACCGACTGGTCGATGCCGATTTTCGACGGGCTCGAGCTCACCCAGATGATCCGTCAGCCGGAAGGCATCGGCAATCCCTATGCACCGATCATCATGCTGACCGGCCACTCCGAGAAGCGCCGCGTTATGGTGGCGCGCGACGCCGGCGTGACCGAATTCCTCGCCAAGCCGATCTCGGCCAAGGGACTTTATCAACGCATCCTCAACGTGGTCGCCAATCCGCGCCCGTTCATCAAGACCAAGAACTATTTCGGACCGGATCGCCGGCGCAACAACACCAACACCTATATCGGCGTCGATCGCCGCGTTGGCGGCAAGGCCGAAATTGTCGCGCAACCATCCCTGCTCGAAAAAGCACGCAGCCCGAGTTGAGAAAGCCAGGAACCGCATGGCCAAGGACAAAGCTCCCATCGTGCAGATCGAGACCTTTGCTGCGCACCAGGTGATCACCCAGCCCAATCCGCTGCGCAAGGTGATGCGGCGGGTGGACGAGAAGGATCTCGACGATCCGGTCGCACGCGCCGAGGCGGCCCTCGCCGATCTGTCGGTCGAGTTCAAGAACTGGATGACCATCGAGTGCGCGCGGCTGACCGCGGCGCACGCCGCGATCCTGAAGGACGGCATCAACGCGCAGAACCGCGAAGAGCTGTTCCGCGCCGCCCATGACATCAAGGGCGATGCCGCAACCTTCGGCTATCCGATCGCGGCCGCCGCGGCCGAAAGCCTGTGCCGCATCATCGAACACTCGCCGGATCTCGACCGGGTGCCGCCCGAATTGATCACCCATCACGTCAACGGCATTCAGGCGATCTTCCGCGAGCACGGCAAGATCGACCAGCTGGGCATGGCGGGAGAGCTGGGCCTCAGGCTGCGCCGTGTCGCCGACGAATATCTGATCCACGTCAACCGCGACCGGCCCGAGCATCTCGACGCCATCATGTCGCCGGGTCTCGTGCCCGAGGACTGACGCTTTCAGGGTTTCGGGATCCGATCAGTTTTATTGTCATTGCGAGCAAAGCGAAGCAATCCAGCCCCCTCATGGTGAGGAGGAGCGAAGCGACGTCTCGAACCATGAGGCCTCATCCTTCGAGACGCGCGCAGGAGCGCGCTCCTCAGGATGAGGTTCCGGTTCAGGACTGGATTGCTTCGGCGGCTTCGCCACCTCGCAATGACGGCGCCTGACTATAGTTCAGGAAAGAGCCGATGCGGCCGCGCCGGGCTTACGCCGTGGCCCTGCGATCCTCGCGCGCGAATCGCGGCTCATAGACCCACCGTTCGGCGTAGTAGGCGCGATCGTCAAACGGCTCAGGATCATACGATTCGTCGTCATACGCCGCGTCTTGATATGCCTCGCGATCATCAGCGTCGTCGTCATAGTCGGCATCGTCGAAGGCGATATCGTCGTTCACCGCGACGCCCGGCGCGAACTCGCCACCGATGAAATCAGCCTCCTCGCCGAAGGCATCACCCATCCGCTCGTCCCAGGTCTCGGCAAGACCGGCCTGCGCGCTGATCAGCTCGACGAAATTGTTCGCGACCATGTCGTCGGCGACGAGTTCGTCGCAGAACAACCGCGCTTCCTCGCGGGCCGCTTCGGTGGCGAAGCGCCGCAGGAGGATCAGCAGCGGCTCGTGTGCGCGGGTCGCGCCGCTCTCGCACTGGGTCAGCACCCGCTCCACCATCTGCCGGCGCAGACGGATCGCGCCATCGGCGCTGTCGACAAAGCCGATCTGGTGGCCGGCTTCGAGCGCGGCGCGGAACGCCATGAAGGTCGAAGACGGCAGGCCGGCCTTGGTCAGCAACGCCTGCAGGCTGGCACCGCCGCGATCATGAACCAGCGCCGACACCCGGCTGGGCGCCAGGCCGGTCAATTCCACCAGCGCCTGCTCGAACAATTCGAGATTGCCCGACAGCAGCGCGCGCAGGATCAGGCCCGCGGTCAGCTGGCCGGTGGCGCGCAGATGACGGATGAGATGGGAAAGATCCTCGCCGCGCGTCTCGGCGACGATATTGATGGTGGAACGCTCCATCGCCTCAATGGCGGCGCGTTCGGCGCGCGCCGGATCGAGCCATGCGCGCGCGGTGACGAATTTGGCCAGCGTCGCCGAGAGTTGCCCGACCAGCGCAAGGCGCGTCGCGGCCGGCAGATCGTCGCGCTGCAGCAGCGCCTCGCGGATCGCGGCAAGATGACCGTGGCGCTCGACGATGCGGTCGATGGAGAAGGCCGCGAGTTCGGCGTCGGGATTTTCGATCAGTTCGAGCGTCGCGGCGGGCGAGCCGACCTCCGCGATCGCGGCACAGACCGAGGCCGCGAGCGCGGCGCGGCGCGCAATCGCGCACTGGATGTCGGAATCGCCGGTGGCGGCGATATCGACGAGATCGGCGTCGATCAGAAGCGGCGAGAATTCGAGCAGCGGCAGCGCCACGGACGGCTGGTCGACCGCCAGCACCGCGACAATGGCGGGCGGCGCATCAGCCGCGCGGGCGAACACTTCGGCCATCGCCTGGCGAACCAGCGGCGAGGCATCGTCGAGCAGCATCAGGAGCGCGCCTTCGGCAGCGGCGCGATCGTCCTCCGACAGATCGGAAATCAGCCAGGCCCGGGCCAAAGCCCGTGTCGCCTCGGCGCGCTCCCCGGCGGGAGCATGACGAACCCAACTGATAAACTGCCGAACGATCATGGGTGTTCCGGCTTACGCAACCTGCCAACGCGCCACGACACGGCGCCACTGTCAGAAAACGTAAACCATGACACTTAAGAAACGGTTCACCATAAATCGCCGCGGCGCTTCAGGTTTCGTTAACCCGCGCGGCGCCGCCACGCGCTAGCCGCTGCTGTAGATGCCGTGCGGATCGCTGAACAGATCGAGCGAACGCCGCTGCCCATTATTATTGCCCGCCTGCGCCTGCGATCCGCCATCCGAAGTGAGCGAGGCGCCATTGCCCCACAATTCGCGCACCACGGACGAGACCGGCTCGCTGCGGTCGCCGGCCTGAAACAGCGAGCGGAAGATCGGCGCGTCCGGCGCCTGCAGCGAGGCGACACGCTCACCGCCTGTCCCCGATGTTTGCACCTGCGGGAAGCTGGAGAGATAGGCCGCGCTGGCGAGCGGCGTCGGCGCACCGCCGGCGGAAGCCATCGCGGTACGCGCCAGCGGCGAGTTCGACGCGCTGGCGTAACGCGAACTCAGCACCGAATAGACTTCGGACACGCTGCGCGGCGTGCCGTCTCGGCTGTAGAAGATCGAGCGGTTCGCCGCAGCCGCCGCCGGAAACAGCCCCGGTGCCGAAACGCGCGGATTGTCCTGCGCCGCATTGATCAGCCGCGCCGCGCCACCCACCCCCATGAAATGCGCCATATAGAGTTCGGCGTCGTTGGGACGGCGGCCAATCTCGCCGGTCAGCCGGAAATTGTTGGACTGGGTCAGCACGCCCGCCATCGCCGCGTTCGCCGCCGGATCGTCGCGCAATTTGAGAATCTCATCGCGGGTCGCGGCATCGCTGACCGAATAGCTGCCTGACGGCGATTTCGAGATCGCGTCGGCATATTTGCCGAAGCCGAACGCAGCCCCGGCCTCCTTCACGGTGCCGAGCCAGGTCTGTTCGATGAACTGATAGAGCCCGCGCGCCGACGAGGTCGAAGCCTGCGCGCTCGGATTAAGGTTGGATTCGATCTTCGCCGCCGAAATCAGATATTCGAAGCTGGCGCCGGTCGCGCTCGCGGCCTGCTTGATGGTGCCCGCAATCCGGGCGCGCCCGGAATCAATCACTGATCCGGCAACAGTGCTGTCGACCGCCATGTGTCCCGCTCCCCGGTGACACGTTTTCAAATGCGCATGCGCTTCCCAACGCATGCAGGGCCTTCCGGCCCGCATCCACCCTGAACAAGTATGGTTAATGGAGGGTTAACGCTTGCCACCCGCGGGGCAACCGCCTTTAGCGATACACCTTCGCCGGGTCGAACACCCGGTCGGCATCGACGAAAGCCAGCTTCACCGCGCCGCCCTCGCTGGTCACCGCCCGGTAGAAGCAGGAGTGACGGCCGGTGTGGCAGGCGCCGCCCCCCGCCTGCTCGACGCGGATCCAGACCGCGTCCTGGTCGCAGTCCATCCGCATCTCGAGGACGCGCTGGACATGGCCGGAGCTCTCGCCCTTGCGCCACAGCTTCTTGCGCGAGCGGCTGTAGTACCACGCCTCGCCGGTGGCGATGGTCTTGCGCAGCGCCTCGTCGTTCATGTGCGCCACCATCAGCACGTCGCCGGTCGCGGCATCGGTGGCGACACAGGTGACAAGACCGGAGGCATCGAAGGCCGGGCTGAAGACCAGCCCTTCCTCGGTGGCAGTGTTGGTAGATGAAGACGACACGGAAGCTGCTTTCGGAAAAGGCGCACGGACAGGACGGGTGAGGCGATCCTCGATATCACGCCACGTCCTGCGGACAAGCGGCGCCTTCGCCTCAGATGGTCGTACCGCGCACGCCGCGCAACATGGACAGGAAACGGTTCTGCTGTTCGGGATTCTCGTGGAACGCACCGGTGAAGCGCGAGGTCACGGTCTTCGCGCCATGCTTGGCGATGCCGCGCACCGACATGCAGGTGTGCTCGGCCTCGATCAGCACCGCGACACCGCGCGGCTCCAGGATGGTGTCGATCGCGCCGGCGATCTGCGCCGTCATGTGCTCCTGCGTCTGCAGGCGATGGGCGAAAATGTCCACCAGGCGCGCGAGCTTCGACAGGCCGACCACCCGCTCCACCGGCGTATAGGCGATATGCGCCTTGCCGTAGAACGGCATCATGTGATGCTCGCAATGCGAATGGAAAACGATGTCGCTGACCAGCACGAAATCGTCGTAGCCGGCGATCTCGCCGAAGGTGCGGTTCAGCACCTCGGCCGGGCACTTATGGTAGCCCTGAAACAGTTCGTCATAGGCCTCGACCACGCGGCGGGGGGTATCGACCAGCCCCTCGCGGGCCGGATCCTCGCCGATATAGGCCAGCAGCGTCTTCACTGCCGTTTCGGCCTCGTCGCGCGAGGGCCGCGGCACGTCCGCCCGGATGCCGGGAATTTGGAATTCCGCCGCAGGAATCTCGGTCGGCTTGTCGGGCTTGCCGGTGCGCAGCGGCTTGATGATCGCGTCCATTAGGCTCTCCGTTCGACCGGCCATCGCTCGCGGGCCGGAGTGTCACCGGGTCGCCACGACCTGCTCGGCCGGTCGGACGCCGCTGTTTCCTGATAACCCAAACGCCGGGTGAAGTGTTACTTTCCGGTGGTTGCCACGGCAGACCGGGTTTAATCCTGCCGGTTCCCAATTATATAGGATACAGCCCTTCGCCGCCAAGGGCCGGACGACCGCGCAGGGGCATTAGCCAGATCATGCTGAACGACATTTATAATAAGAAAATCATCGAGCTTGCCGGGAATATCCCGCATCTCGGCCGCCTTCCCCACCCCGACGCCTCGGCCACCGCCCACTCCAAGCTGTGCGGCTCGACCGTCAAGGTGGACATCAACATGAAGGACGGCGTGGTAACCGATTTCGGCCATGACGTGAAAGCCTGCGCGCTCGGCCAGGCCTCGTCCTCGATCATGGCGCACCATGTGATCGGCTCGAGCGCTGGTGAGCTGCGCGAACTGCGCGACACCGTGCGCCGGATGCTGACCGAGAACGGCGCACCGCCGCAGGGCAAATGGGCGGACATTGCGGTGCTGGAACCGGTGCGCGACTACAAGGCGCGCCACGCCTCGACGCTGCTGACGTTCGACGCCGTGGTGGACGCGATCAACCAGATCGAAGCCAAAAGCGGTTCGACCACCGGCACACCGCAGGAGCCGGTGCCGGCGCAGGACTGAGCCGGCGTCCGACACGCTCTCTTCAGACGAAAATATCTGCGATGCGAACTCAGCGAGCGGGCGCGGCAGGCGCAGCGTCGCCAGTCGGCGGCTGCGCTTCGGCGGTCTGGGTCGAATGCGCCCCCGGCGTGCTCTCGGTGTTGCCGAAGCGATCCTGCACCGGCTTGGCCTGAGCGCCAGCAACGAATTTCGGCACGGCATCCGCCTTCGGCAGCGCCTTCCCCGCGACCATATCATTGGTCAGGAGATTGGCCGCACGCAGTTCGGCGGGGGTGAGCCGGTGCAGCTTCTCCCATGGCGGCACACTCAGCGACAGCGCCAGCAGATCGCCCGAGCCGCCCATATCGAAGGTGTATTTCGCGAGCTGGCCGATATCACGCTCCACGACCATCAGATCCTGCGCGCTGTAATTCGCATCCTGCGGTCTCTCGGCGCGATCGCCCATCCAGATCTGATGCACCCGCACATGCGCCTGCGGCGGCACATCGCGCGTCGCGCCCGACAGCAGCAGGAACACGCACATCGACTCGCAATAGGCTTCCGGCGCGATGGCGCGGCCCTGGCCGGCAACGTCCCTCACCATGCCGACAGTGGTGTGCACGCCGAGCCGGCGCCAGGTCCGTCCCAGGGTGATGGTGTCGACCACCGAGCCACCGCTGGAATCGAGCACGATGCGCACGCCCTTGAGATCGCGCCCCTTCGCGAACTCATCGAACATTTCCGGCGTCTCGTTGATGATGATGCCGACGGCAGAGATCCAGTTGCGGCAGTCGGTCGCGCAAGTCTCGGCGCGCGCGGGATGCCAGGTGAAGGTCATCGGCTGACGGCGCGCTTCGGCGGCGCTTGCCGCATGCGCCGGTGCATCCGCGAGGACAACTCCGGACAGCAACAGGCACACCGCTGCGGCGCAAACCCGCGCCACGCCGTTTCGCATCGCCGATGTCATGATCCCCAACAACACATACCCCGCCGGTTCAACACGAGAGCCAATCTGTTCCCCAAATCGCGCAACAAATGCGTCGCGGCGACGTCGCAAAGCGTAGTGGCGGACTTGCCGCCCAGTCCATACACTTCTCGTGTCACACAGTTGAACGCATGCGATAATTCAAAGGTGTGGCGAGAAAGACATTCCCATATAGTTCCAACGCTGGAACTATGTTTGCGCAATGCATCGCCGTTGCCGATGGCATCCGCAGATCACACCATATCCGCCGATGAAACTATGATGAAACTATGACGAAGCACGCACCGCTCTGTTCCTGTCGCGAGCACACGCTGAACCTGCCGCGCAATGCGGGGCGCGGCCTGATCTGGATTTATCGCCACACCTTCTCGCCGCTGATCGGTTTCAACTGCCGCCACATGCCGACCTGCTCGGCCTATGGCGATGAAGCGATCGGCCGCTTCGGGCTGTGGGCCGGAGGCTGGATGACACTGGCGCGGCTGTTGCGCTGCCAGCCGTGGGGCACTTCGGGGATCGACAATGTGCCGGCGCAGATTCCGCCCGCCGCGCGCTGGTATCTGCCCTGGCGCTATGCGCGCTGGCGCGGCGTCGAAAATCCCCAACCCGGCGACTAGCGGGCGCGTCGCAACCGGGCATTTGCCGGGTTCCCGTGATTGCCCTGTTCCTGAAAATCAGTATATACCCGCGACATCGCTTACCTGCGCTCGTTCGCAGGAGTGAGCAACAGGAGACTATGACGATCATGTCCGAGAATACGCCCGCCCCAGGATTCCAGTTCGGCCTCGCCAATCTGAAAGCCTCCGAGCCGACCGAAAAGATCACGGTCACCTTCCCCGACGGCGCCCAGCGCGAATTTCCCAAAGGCACCACCGGCCTCGATATCGCCAAGGGCATCTCGCCCTCGCTCGCCAAGCGCACCGTCGCCATGGCGCTCGACGGCGCGCTGGCCGACCTTGCCGACCCGATCGAGCAGGATGCCCGGATCGAGTTCGTGGGCCGCGACGATCCCCGCGCGCTGGAATTGATCCGGCACGATGCCGCGCACGTGCTGGCCGAAGCGGTGCAGACGCTGTGGCCCGGCACCCAGGTGACGATCGGCCCGGTGATCGAAAACGGATTCTATTACGACTTCTTCCGCAACGAGCCGTTCACCCCGGAAGACTTCGCCGCCATCGAAAAGAAGATGCGCGAGATCATCGCCCGCGACAAACCTTTCACCAAGGAAGTGTGGACGCGCGACGACACCAAGAAGGTGTTCGCGGACAAGGGCGAGGCGTTCAAGGTCGAGCTGGTCGACGCCATTCCGGCGGACCAGTCGATCAAGATCTACAAGCAGGGCGACTGGTTCGATCTGTGCCGCGGCCCGCACATGACCTCGACCGGCAAGATCGGCAATGCGTTCAAGCTGATGAAGGTGGCCGGCGCCTATTGGCGCGGCGACGCCAACAATCCGATGCTGACGCGCATCTACGGCACCGCCTTCGCCAAGCAGGAAGAGCTCGACGCTTATCTCAAGCAACTCGAGGAAGCCGAGAAGCGCGACCATCGCCGCCTCGGCCGCGAGATGGATCTGTTTCATTTCCAGGAGGAAGGTCCCGGCGTGGTGTTCTGGCACGCCAAGGGCTGGACGGTGTTCCAGGCGATTATCGCCTATATGCGCCGCCGCCTCGCGGGTGACTATGACGAAGTCAACGCGCCGCAGATGCTCGACAAGTCGCTGTGGGAGACCTCGGGCCACTGGGGCTGGTATCGCGAGAACATGTTCGCCGCGCAGTCGGCCGGCGAGGAAGCCGAGGACAAACGCTGGTTCGCGATCAAGCCGATGAACTGCCCCGGCCATGTGCTGATCTTCAAGCACGGCCTCAAGAGCTATCGCGAACTGCCGATCCGTCTCGCCGAATTCGGCATCGTGCATCGCTACGAACCGTCAGGCGCGATGCACGGCCTGATGCGCGTGCGCGGCTTCACCCAGGACGACGCGCACATCTTCTGCACCGAACAGCAGCTCGCCGACGAGTGCCTGAAGATCAACGACCTGATCCTCTCGACCTATGAGGATTTCGGCTTCGAGGGCGAACTCACCATCAAGCTCTCGACCCGGCCGGAGAAGCGCGTCGGCTCGGACGCCGCATGGGATCACGCCGAAAGCGTGATGACGGCGGTGCTCGACCAGATCAAGGCGAAGTCCGGCAACCGCATCCGCACCGAGATCAATCCCGGCGAAGGCGCGTTCTACGGACCGAAGTTCGAATACGTGCTGCGCGACGCCATCGGCCGCGAATGGCAGTGCGGCACCACGCAGGTCGACTTCAACCTGCCGGAGCGTTTCGGCGCGTTCTACATCGATGAGCATTCCAACAAGGTCGCGCCGGTGATGGTCCACCGCGCCATCTGTGGTTCGCTGGAGCGCTTCACCGGCATCCTGATCGAGCACTTCGCCGGTCACTTCCCGCTCTGGCTGGCGCCGGTGCAGGCGGTCGTCACCACCATCACCTCCGATGGCGACGATTACGCACGCGAAGTGTTCGAGGCCTGCCGCAAGGCCGGGCTGCGCGTCGAGATCGACCTGCGCAACGAGAAGATCAACTACAAGGTGCGCGAACACTCGCTCGCGAAGATCCCGGCGCTGCTCGTGGTCGGCAAGAAGGAGGCCGAGACGCGTTCGGTCTCGATCCGTCGCCTCGGCAAGGAGGGTTCAAACGTGATGCCGCTCGACGAGGCGCTGCAGGCGCTGACCGACGAGGCAACGCCGCCGGACGTCAAACGCGCGAAAGCGGGATGAGGCGCCATGCCTCATCCTGAGGAGCTTGCCGGAGGCAAGCGTCTCGAAGGATGAGCTCCCTCATGAATTCGAGACGCATCGCTTTGCGATGCTCCTCATCATGAGGATTTTCGAAGACGAGGCCATCAGAGAACAAAAATGCCCGACGCACTCGAACTTTTGAAAACCCGCCGTTCGCTGAAGCCGTTCGAGATGACCGGCCCCGGCCCCTCGCCGGCCGAGCTTGACACTATCCTGACCATCGGCGCACGGGTGCCGGACCATGGCAAGATCGCGCCGTGGCGCTTCATCGTGTTCGAGGGCGAGGGTCGCGCCCGCGCCGGCGAGATTTTCGCGCCGCTGTTCGCGCAGAAGAACCCGCAGGCGACGCCCGACCAGATCGAGAAAGAGCGCAAGAAGTTCACCGACGCGCCGCTGGTGATTGCGGTGGTGAGCAAGACCGTCGAGCATTTCAAGGTGCCGGCGTGGGAGCAGGAATTGTCAGCGGGCGCCAGCGCGATGAACATCGTCCATGCCGCCAATGCGCTCGGCTATGTCTGCGACTGGGTCACCGGTTGGGTCGCATTCGACCGCGATGTGCTGGACGCGCTCGGCCTTGCGCCGAACGAGAAGATCGCGGGCTATATCCACATCGGCAAGGCGACCAAGACCATCGAGGATCGCCCGCGCCCGGCGCTCTCCGAGATCGTCACGCGATTCTGAGAACGGCTCGCGCAGGCTGTGGCGCGCGCCTGCCGTCGCTCACACGATCGGCACGCCGCCGTGATGCTTGGCCTTCTCTTCCGGCTCGACGTGAATGGTGATGATCGCGTTCTCGACGCCGGTGCGCAAGGCGGCCTCGATCTGATCGCAGAGCGCGTGAGAGTCAGAGACCGTCATCGTCCCCGGCACCACCAGATGAAAATCAATGAAGGTGGCGCGACCGGCGTGGCGGGTGCGCAGGTCATGCGCCTCGAGCGCGCCGTTGGCATGGCGCGAGATCAGATCGCGCACGCGCGCCAGCGTCTCCTCGGGCAGTGCCTCGTCCATCAGGCCGCCGATCGATTCCCGCATCAGCTTCCAGCCGGCCCACAGGATGTTGAGCGCGACCAGCCCCGCCAGCACCGAGTCGAAGTAAAGCTGTCCGGTCCACACCACGAGGGCAAGACCGGCAACCACCGCGAACGATGACAGCACGTCGGCCCACAGATGGCGGCCGTCGGCGACCACCGCCGGAGACTTCCAGCGTTTGCCGTAACGAACGAGGACGAATGCCCACACGCCGTTGATCAGGCTCGCGCCTGCGTTGATGAGCAGGCCCTCGAGCGGCGCATCGATCGGCTTCGGCGAGAAGAAACCGTAATAGGCTTCGCGGAAGATCGCGAATGCGGCAGCAAGAATCAGCACGCCCTCCGCCACCGCGGACAGATATTCGGCCTTGTAGTAGCCGTAGGGATGTTCGGCATCGGGCGGTGCGGTGCTGACATGGATCGCGTAGAACGCGGCGAGCGCGGTCGCCACATTGATAATGCTTTCCAGCGCGTCCGAATAAAGCGCGATACTGCCTGTCAGCCGATAGGCGACATATTTCAGCCCGAGGACAATGACACTGACGGCGATGCTGCCGAGCGCCAGTTTCAGAACCTTGTCCATCCCGTGTTCCGTGAACTGCGAACGGCTCGTGCGAGCCGCCGCCGAATGCATGATGCAATGTGAGCGAAGACGAAACCGCTGCGCAACGTCACACAGGCGCGGCTTCAGCCGTGGAAACACAACCAGGGCATATTCCGGCCCTCGCCGAGGGAAATACTGGATGGGGACGGCGGCGGCAATCGCAATGTTCGCTTATGCAACCTAGTTGCAGGTAAATCCCGCTATGCCCGGCGAAACGGGTGATCCGGGTATGCGAAAAGCCGAATGCGCGGACCAATCGCTCAGCGCGCGATGACCTCGACCTCGCCGTCCACGCCGTTGGTGACGTTGAAGGGGCGCTCGAACACCTTGCCTTCGTTCTTGGCGATGGCGCGGTATTCACCCTCGGACAGCACGACGCGCGGAAATGCGCCGATCGATTCCTTGATCACGTCGCCCGCCGGAGTGATCACCGACCAGGCGGTATTGGCCAGCGCCTCGCCGCCTTTCTCGCCGACCAGCTTGAGCGTGATCACCGCTGCGCGATGGGTGACGATCACGTCGGTCAGCTTGCCGGCCTGAACGCGGATGTCGGAACGCACGATCGAATTGGCGTCGCCGTAGTTGGAGACAATGTAATATGTGCCTTCCGGCACCAGCAGCACGTCGTCCGCCGCGACGTTCTGCGCGACCGGCGCGCGCTCGCCGACCTCGAACTGGCTGCCCTTGTAGACGGCAAATGAAATCTGGCCCTGCGGAATCTTCGTGGTGCCGACCCGGCCTTCGATGCGCAGGCCGCCCGCCGGCAGATCGAAGCTCTCGCGGAGATTGTCCTGCCGCAGCGACACCGGCCGCACCGCGCTGACCAGACCCAGGCTGACATGCACCACATAGCCGCCCGGCGGCAGCATGATGGTCGGCGCCGCGCTGCGATCCTCACGCACCAGTTGGAAAACGCCGTTGGGACCGGGTTGGTCCGAATAGATCCGCCAGACGAGGCCGCTATTGACCGGAGGCAGGTCCTTGCCGAACCGTGCCGACAGCATCAGGGTCGGCTGGTTGGGCGACGGAATTGGTGTTGGCGGCGGCGCGCTGGTCACCGGAGGATGAACCAGTGTCGGCGGCAAGCCGGGCGTGGTCGCAGGTCCGCCCGATGGCGGCGCAAGGCTGATGGCGGGTCCGGATGGCGCCGTCGCTTCAGGCACCGCCGCAGGCGGAACCGGGGGCGGCTGCTCGTTGAACATCTGCGCCGATGCGGTTCCCGCCCCTCCCGCAAGCCACAGCAGCGCCAGCGCGAACGCGCAGACAAAGCGGGCCCGGCGTGCTGCCGCCCTGCTGTCATCTCGGGGAGTTATCATCTGCAGGTTTTTCCCCGAAAACGAGGCAAATTCAAGCCTGACGACAACTTAAGCAGGACTTGAAGGCGGCCCGGGCGGTGCGCAGTATATGGTAGCCATGTCCAGCTTCAGTCATATTCGGCAGGTAGCAAGCGACCGGTCGCCCGGATTTGCAGGCCGCCCGTGCAAGACATCACCCGGAGACCGGCTTTGCTAGAGAATTTGATCGGATTCGGCCACGGAGCGGACAAGACGGCCGAAGCCACGCCGGTGTCGGCACCCACCCGCCCGAAGATCGGCCTTGCGCTCGGCGGCGGCGCCGCGCGCGGGTTTGCCCATATCGGCATCATGCGCACGCTGCTCGCCCACGACATCGTGCCGGATATCGTGGTCGGCACCTCGATCGGCGCCGTGGTTGGCGGTTCCTATGCGGCCGGCCATCTCGATGAATTCGAAGCCTGGGCGCGCGGACTGCAGCCACGCAGCGTGTTCGGCTATCTCGACATCCGCCTCAACGGGTCGGGCCTGATCGGCGGCGACAAGCTCGGCGCGCAACTCAACGCCACCTTCGGCAAGATCCGTATCGAGGAACTGCCGCTGAAATATGCCGCGGTCAGCACCGAGGTGAAGACCGGACACGAAATCTGGATGACGCGCGGCCGTCTGGTCGAAGCGATGCGCGCCTCCTATGCGCTGCCCGGCATTTTCGCGCCGGTACTGATCGGCCATCGCTGGTTGGTGGACGGCGCCCTGGTCAACCCGGTGCCGGTCTCGGCCGCGCGCGCGCTCGGCGCTGAAATCGTCATCGCCTGCAATGTCAGCACCGACATCACCGGTCACGGCACGATCATTTCGGCCGAAGATACGCAGGACGACAGCGACGAAGAGGCCAGCCCGCCGCTCCCGGTAGAGAAACGCGGGTTCGGCAAGTTCTTTTCCATCGAAAGGACCATGAAGCGCGAGTTCTTCGGCGCGCCCGGCCGCCCTGGCATCTCGACCGTGATGGTGGACGCCTTCAACATCATGCAGGACCGCATCACCCGCGCGCGTCTTGCCGGCGATCCACCGGATGTTCTGATCTCGCCGCGGGTCGGACGCATCGGCTGGTTCGACTTCCACCGCGCCGAGGAATGCATCGAGCATGGGGCGCGGGCTGCCGCGCGTACCATCGAGTTCGATCCAGGAAGCGATTAGCTTCCTGACCCCGGTGACAAGCCCGCCGCCCGGCACCGATCAAAACGGCGAGATATTGTGATTGGGACCGCCGCGCGGCAGCCTGAGCGCAAACGCGCCGCTGCCGCCATCAAAAGATGGCGGCACTGGTATTTTGCGTCAGGCGGTCTTGATGTAGTCGCGAAGCATTTCCTGCTCCTGTTCAAATTCGTGCACGCGCCATTTCACGACGTCGCCAATCGAGATCAGGCCGACGATCCGGTCATTCTCAACAACGGGAAGATGGCGGAATTTTCCATTCGTCATCTTTTCCATGATGGCGCTTGCGGTATCGGAGCGGCGGCAGGTCACAACCTTGCGGGTCATCGCCGCGCTGACAGGCTCTTCGAGAATGGCGCCGCCACGCATGCCGAGCACCCGCACGATATCGCGCTCCGACAGGATACCATCAATGCGGTCCCCTTTCATAACCAGCACCGCGCCGATCTTGCGCTCGGTCAAAAGCGCGATCGCGGCGGACAGCTTCGTGTCGGCCGAAACACTTACGATGTCATGTCCCTTGATATCCAGAATTGCCTGCACCGTCATAGACGCCTCCCGAAATCACGTCGGTCCGCAATGGACGAGATCGAATACAATTTTCGACTCTTCGCCACCGAATGCCGATCCCGGAGAAAACGATCACATATCGAATAAGTTGCACGCGGGCTCGTGTCCGGGACCTATCGGATGGCGCAATGATCGCGCCATTGCCGGCCCTCCGCAAGCACGGCGTGGACGCAGGGCGCGCAGGGCGGATCGTCAGACCTGTTCGGAATCGTCGGCAGGGACTCTCGCCTCGTCCCCGCTGCGCGGCTGAGCCTGCGGGATCGGATCGAACAGCGAGAACAAGAGCAGCCCGGCGGCAAAACCGCCGATATGGGCTTGCCAGGCGATGCTTTGCACCTGCGTGCCGATGGCGATAGCGCCAAGGCCCGTGAGCAGATTGAAGCCGAACCAGACGCCGAGAAATGCCAGCACCCGGCCGTTGCGCAACGCCTTCGAAAGCGGCAGTGCCGGCACGCGGGAGGCTGCCTCGGCGCCGCCATTGCCGAGCGACAGGAAGCTGCCGTGCTGAAATGCAAACCGGATCGCCGCGGCCATCACCCCGGAGACCGCGGCGGAGGCCCCGATCATCGGAGCGATCTCATGCTGATGGGTGACGAGATGGGCGAGCGCACCGGCAACCGCCGACACGCCAAGAAAAATGAAAAACCGGGTCGGACCGAAGCGGCGCGCCACCGCGCTGCCGAACGGCAGCATCCACAGCAGGTTGAAGGCGATGTGGGTGATATCCGCATGCAGCAGCGAATAGGTCAGAAAGCTCCAGATGCTGGCGGCGGACCCGCCGGGGAATTCACCCGCCATCACCGAAGCGTCGTAACGCGCCGGGACGAACCCGAACATCCACACCACATCCTCGTCGACCGCAGGCGACAGCAGCAGAACGCGCACGGCGTGGATCAGGCAAAGGATCGCGATCAGCGCCAGCATGGCGCCAGGGATGGTCAGGACCGGTTCACGGCGAGGAAGCTGTGGCGCGTGCACGAGCGAAATCCACTGTCAGCCTGGATGGGCCTCATGCAGGCGAGAACTCTGAGATACGGCATTTCGATCCTCTTGCAAGCGGAACAGCGACGCAGACCGGACAAAAAGCCGGGAGGACCACAATCACCTTCAAAAAGCCACGAAAAAGGGAGGGCCTGGAGAGCCCTCCCTTTAACCGGTTGACCTTGTCACGCGGAGATCCCCACCCCTCCCCGCGCGATGACCAAACTGTTTTCGCCACCTGTTCGCGCGGGTTCGACGCCGCGCATTTTATCGTTCGACTTGTCAGTTGGATCACGGCCTTCCTGGAGAAAGGGCCGCGATATGGAGTAGCCCGATACTACCCACCGGACGCCCAGCCGCAACTTCATAGTTAAATTTACGTTAACGCCAGAAACCCGGGCGTTTCCCCCGCCGGACGGCATTTCGGCATGGACGCTGCACCTTCCGTTGCGCACAACACAAAAGGGGGCCGGGCCATGGCTGAAAACGGGACATATCTGTCCCAGAGGCAGCAAGTGGCGGTCAGGGTGAATTTATGAAACATCCGTCGAACCGCGAGTTCTTTGCCTACTGGAACGAGATGCGGGGCGAAGACATCGCGCCGGACCGCAGCGCCATGGCGCCCGACGCGGTGCGCCATCTGCTCGGCGACATCTTCGTGCTCGCTTACGATCCGGCCGGCGGGTATCCGGTCCGCGTTGCCGGCACCCGGATGTGCGCCATGATCGGCGGCGACCTCAAGGGACGCAGCTTCGCGTCGCTGTTTGCCGAGGGCAGCCGCCAGGAGATCGAAGATATTCTGGGCATCGTCGCGGAGGAGTTGCTGGCGACCATCGCCGGCATCACCGCAAGCACGGCGAGCGGCGCCCCCGCCCATCTCGAACTGCTGCTGCTGCCGTTCAGCAACCGCGCGCACACCCCGCTCAGCCTGACCGGACTGCTCGCAGCGATGACGCCGCATCAGGGCGTGCTCGGCGATTTCCATCTGACGTCGTGGCGTCACATCGAACCGGATCCACGCCCCCGCGCACTGCGCAAATGGCCGATCGCGCGCGGCTTCATGGTCTATGAAGGGCTGCGCTAGTTCGGATGAGGGACCCTGGTTTCGACCGCAACCAGCCTTTCCATGATCGGAACAACGAAGTCGAATGTCCTTGCATCGTCGAGCAGCGACATGTCGATGCTGCCGTCCTTGAGCGCCGCTATCAGCTCCCGTTTGAATGCGGCGGCGGATGACGCGCCCTCAGCCTTCACAATGTGGGCAATCGCGTGTTCCAAACACAGATAGAATACCCCCAAGGTTATTTGAATCCGTTCGACGGTAAAATCGGCGGGTATCTCAAATTTTTCAGTCATCGAACCATCTCTCGCTCATCATGTCAGTTGAGCAAAACAACCGGCGACGATGCGTGTTCCTGCGCCCGGCTCCTTTAAGCCTCGCCGCAGCGGCCCCGTTGGGCTTGAGGCGTTGCGTTGATCCACCTTTGCGGCGGCTGACCCGCGCGCCGACAGACCGCTAACGCTGCATTAACCTTACCGCCCCTATGGTTTGCTCTTACCGACAAATCGGCCGGCCGGTGAGAGATGGCGTTACTGCAGAAGAAAACGATGGTTCATCCGGTCGCCGAGGAGCGGAGGCGCTTTCAGCGGGTGAAAGTCCATCTGCTGGGCCGCTACATGCTGTCCGACCGGCGTGAATTTCCGTGCCAGGTGACCAACATGTCGCCCGGCGGCCTCGCCATGCTGGCGCCCGGCATCGGCACCGTTGGCGAGCGCGTCATCGCCTATCTCGACCATATCGGCCGGGTCGAGGGCAAGATCACCCGCCTGCTCGACAACGGCTTTGCCATGACGGTGGGCGCAACGCCGCGCAAGCGCGAGAAGCTGGCGGCCCAGCTCACCTGGCTCGCCAACCGCGAAATCCTCAATCTGCCGGAAGATCGCCGCCATGATCGCGCCGCACCGCGCAACACCACCGGCTGGCTGAAATTCGAGGACGGCCGGCAGATGCCATGCCGGATCATCGACCTGTCGCTGTCCGGCGCTGCGCTGTCCGCCGAGATCAAGCCCGAGGTCGGCACCCAGCTTAGACTCGGGCGGGTGCCCGCGCGGGTGGTCCGCCGGCTCGAAGAAGGCTTCGCCATCGAGTTCGCGCATCCACAGTCTGCCGACACAGTCGAAGACAACGTCACCACCCGGTAAACCGGCGCGGTTAGCGAAGTCCTGCTTTTCCCTGCCCTTAAGGCGGCGCGGCGGTCCAAGCCGCCGCCTTTGTCATTTTCCGGCATCGCGTCACGCCACCTGTACGGGCACGCGCCGCCACATTCACGAGCCTTTTCCAGTGCTTGGCGGAAGATCGATAAAATTTGAATCAAATTCGATTATCTAAAAATTGAAGCAGATTTTATTCAAGTATAACTCGATGTGTCGCCAGTTTTTACTTTGATTTGTCTCGACTTTACTTTGGCAACTTAGCCGCCATGCAAATCCTCTGTGCGAATGATGGCCCCAAGAAGAAAAACGGGGGCCACAATGTTTTCCACTCGCCGTGGGCAGGGATATTCGGGGTTTGCGTATGTCGGGCTGGCGCTGCTCGCCGGCCTGATCGGAATGCCGGCTGCGCAGGCGGCAGGACCAGCGACGCAGACGCGCGCCAACAACCAGCATGTGCTGTACGCCAGCCTTGGTGACGCAACGCGCTCGCCGATCGGCTGGGTCGAGTTCTGCGCCGATCATCCGGGCGAATGCAGCGGCGGCGCATCGCAGCCGCGCGACATCGTGATGACGCAGACCGCCTGGAAGGATCTTTTGCGCGTCAATCGCTGGGCCAATGAAACCGTGAAGCCGATGACCGACATGGATCATTGGGGCGTCATCGAGAAGTGGTCCTATCCGACCGACGGCTACGGCGACTGCGAGGACTATGTCCTGCTCAAGCGCAAGATGCTGATCGACGCCGGGTGGCCGCGCGAGGCGCTGCTGGTGACGGTGGTGCGCGACAAGAAGGGCGAAGGCCACGCCGTGCTGACCGTGAAGACCGACAAGGGCGAGTTCGTGCTCGACAACCAGAATGAGGAAGTCGTCGCCTGGACCGAGACCGGCTACCGCTTCGTCAAGCGGCAGTCGCAGGCCGACCCGAATGTGTGGGTTTCACTCGGCGACTCGCGGCCCGCGGTCGCCACCGCAAGCTCGCGCTGAAACAAAAGCGACACGGAGACACGCGACCGGTCACATCCCCACCCCTCCCCGTCCCGATCGGATCGCGCGCGGCCAGCTCTTCCCCCAAGGAGCTGGCCGCATCTTTTTGGAAATGGGGAATACTGATGAGCGAGCGGAGGACGTCGCGACGAAACGCATGTCCTCTATTGCTGCGATGAATCTACCGACGAAGGCCACCTCGTCCGTGACGCTCGAAGCACAATCGAAAGACCGACCGCAACGACGGCGCCGGACACAGCCAGGAACGGATAATCCAGGACATTCACGCCGTAAAATCTTCCAAGGGAAAAAATCGCTACTGCAAAAATAGAAATTCCGACAAACGCATACATTCCGTACCCACTTTGCAGGCGCGGGCCAAAAACATCCGTTTGCGGTCGGTCATCTTCCATTCGGCTTCCATAGCGCGGACCAACTACTTGTCAGTCCCGACCTTGCGCCCCGACGCGGTTCAAGTCGGCTTGCGCAAGCCTGGCGACGAAATCCACGCATTGATCCGGATTGCGGCGTCAGCCTGACAGGTTTTCGCAAGCAATGCGTCGAGCTTGAAACCGTGCTCCGATAGGTACGGTTCGGTGCGACGATCAATGGCGAATTCAACTAACGGCGCCTTGGGCGACGGCACCGTGATCTTGCTGCTGCTGATGTGAAACATTGGCGAACTCCCCTTCCGTATGAGGCGGGAGCATCAAAGCCCTCATTCACCGATAGTGGCCGACGGCAGCGCGGTGATGGCATCACCATGCGCTTAAATTCAAAGATCCCCTAGTTAATTCCGATCTTCACAACCAAGTCAGGGGAATAGGGCGATTACGAGTGAGGGAACAAACCAGCCGCGTCGGCCAGACTGCCTCTGATGTGAGATATGTCCAACTCCGCAGAAGAAAAAAAGCCCGGCAGACGCGTTCAGCCGATCTTCTTCAGCCCAGCCTTGAAACGTTGGCTGTTCTGCACGTAATGCGGCGCGGCGCGCGTCAGCTCCTTGACCTGCTCGTCGGTCAGCGTGCGGATGACGCGTCCTGGCGCGCCGACGATCAGCGAGCGATCGGGAAATTCCTTGCCCTCGGGGATGACCGAGCCTGCGCCGACGACGCAGCCTTTGCCGATCTTCACGCCGTTCATCACGATGGCGCCCATGCCGATCAGCGAACCCTCGCCGATGGTGCAGCCATGCAGGATAGCGTTGTGGCCGACCGAGCAGTTCGCGGCGAGGGTCAGCGGAAAGCCGGCATCGGTATGGAAGGTGCAGTTGTCCTGCACGCTGGAGCCTTCGCCAATGTCGATCAATTCGTTGTCGCCGCGGATCACGGTGCCGAACCAGATGCTGGCATTCGAACGCAGCCGGACATTGCCGATCACCTGCGCGGAATCGGCGATGAAATACTGTCCGTCGGCAGGAAGTTGCGGCGCGACGCCATCAAGCTCGTAGATCGACATCAGTGTCTCCTTTCGCGGGAGACCATGCCATGAATAAGGCAGCGATGGCGAGAGCCGCACCCATGCGGTGGGTGCAGGAGCAGTTGCGATCAGGCGATGAGCCCGGCCGCCTGCAGGATCGTCAGCATGCAGGTGCCCGACATCAAACTCCAGAAACCGGCAATGATCGTCGCCATCGCCACGAATGCAATACGCCGCCGCTCGACCTGCCGGCCGCGGACGGTGTTGCGCATGATGATGAAGGGCGCGGCGAACGCCAGGAACGGCACCGCCGCAAACGCCCTGGATGCAACGTCCTGCCCCAGAAGGCCAAACCCCGCGGGGCGATCCACCAGCGTCTGATAGCCGCTGGTCAATGCGCCGGCGAACGCAAATCCGATCACCAGCGAGAAAAACGAATTGATGGTTTCGGGCGTCATCGGGCGAACCTTGGTTGGCGGTCCGCCACGCTTCGCAAAATGCCGCGCGCTGCGCCACTTCATCCTTAAAAAAGGGTTAACGCCCGGCCCGCTCCGTACTGGGCCGGATGCGGGAACCCGCCCGGCTCGCCGCGCCGGAAGACGTCACGCCATGGCATAGTCAGGTTTGATTCGCGCCGCTTCCAGTCCCGGAATCCCATGACGACCTATTCCACGCGCTCCCACGGCCGTCCTGCGCGCCGCCACCATCACCTCGTCCCGCTGCTGGCCTCGGGCGTGATCGGTGCCTGCGCGCTCGCCGCGATCGTCTATCTGTTGTGGCCGACCTGGGGCGGCGAGCGCGCAGGCGATCCGGACCGTCTGCCGGTGACGATCGGCAACACGCTGTTCAACGTGCCGACCAAATCGATCCGGGTGAAACTGCAGAAGCGCACCGGCCCGCAGGAGCGGGTCGATCTCGGCTTCCTCTACCCTTCGCTTGAATCGCCGCAGGCGCCGCGGCATGTCACCGCCGCGACGGTGGAGACCGAGACGCAGCCGATCGACCGGATTTTCGTCTCGATTGCCGCGCATCACGGCGCACTGTCGCCGGACGAGCGGATCAATTCGATCTATCCGCGCTATCTGGAAGCCAATGCAACGGCGACCCAGGACGGGCTGACATGGCGCGCCTTCCGCGAGACCACGCCCTATACAGGCGAGGATCTGGCAACGGCGGACTCGCTGGTGACGCGCTGCACCCGCGATGCGGCCACGCCAGGAATGTGTTTCAGCGAATTACGGATCGAGGGCGCCGATCTGAATTTCCGGTTTCCCCGCGCCTGGCTTGGCCAGTGGCGCGAGGTCGCGGCCGCCATCCAGCAGCTTGTGGTGCGGATGCGCGGGGCGCGATGACGATAAAGCCGATCTAGTCTGGGTCGTCCCGGCGCAGGCCGGGACCCATAGCCAGCGGCCTCTTAAGAGAGTCGCCGAACCCACCGTTTCAAAAGCATCGACAGGGGTGATGAGTCCCGGCCTGCGCCGGGACGACCGGAAAGAAATTCCGATTGATCCCGACCTAGACTTCTTCTTCGAGATCGGTATCGAGGATCGCCATCTGGAACTGGTAGGAGCGATCGTCGTCCTCGTCATCGACAAACAGCACGCCGATAAATTCCTCACCGATATACACCTCGGCGGAATCGTCTTTCTTGGGGCGCGGCACCACGCGAATCTTCGGATTGCCGAACAGGCGCTTCAGATACGCGTCGAGTTTTCTGACTTCAGTGACGTCCACGAGATTCTCCCGAAATTGATGATGTGTTCGACCGGCGCGACAGCACAACGGCTGCGAAATGAATTCGCTTTGGAATTCACACCCGCCCGGAGGGCGCACGATGAGGTCGATCTGATAAAATCCTAGCGTGTTTGCGTCTCAAAGACCATTGCCGTTGAGCATCTGATCCATGGTGCGCGAAGGCTCCGCGCATCCGGCGGTGCCGACCACTTTCGCGGGTACGCCCGCCACCGTGACATTGTGCGGCACGGGCTTGACCACCACCGAGCCGGCGGCGATGCGCGCGCAATGACCGACCTCGATGTTGCCGAGAATCTTGGCGCCGGCGCCGATCATCACGCCGTGGCGGATTTTCGGATGGCGATCCTCGTTCTCCTTGCCGGTGCCGCCCAGGGTGACATCGTGCAGGATCGACACGTCATCCTCGATCACCGCAGTCTCGCCGACGACAAAGCCGGTGGCGTGATCGAGGAAGATGCCGCGCCCGATCTTCGCGGCGGGATTGATGTCGGTCTGGAACGCCGCCGACGAGCGACTTTGGATGTAGAAGGCGAAATCCTTGCGGCCCTTGCCCCACAGCCAGTGCGCCAGCCGATGCGCCTGAATGGCATGGAAGCCCTTGAAATAGAGCAGCGGATCGATGAAGCGCGAGGTCGCCGGATCGCGATCGTACACCGCGACGAGATCGGCGCGGAACGCGTTGCCCATGTCCGGATCGTCGCGCAGCGCATCGTTGTAAGCCTGACGGATCAGATCGCCCGACAGCGCCGGATGATCGAGCCGGTCGACGACGCGATGCACCACCGCTGCCTCGAGGCGCTCATGATGCAGCACGGATGAATAGATGAAGGTCGCAAGCTCTGGCTCGCGCCGCACGATCTCTTCCGCTTCGTCGCGGATACGGGTCCAGACCGGATCGAGCTTCGACAGCGCGGCGGTCGGATCGAGATGCTGCTTGGCCATGAGATGGTTCCGGCGGTTGGGCGGAAATTCTACAAAGAATAATCCTACCACATAATGGGCCTCGGCAACCCCGCAATCCCGCATGGGAGAAAACAAGGATAATATTTGCCAGGGCTATCTATCTGACCGCGCGCCTGTTTTCAGGGACGGCGAGTGAGGAAATCGAGCACGCCGTCCTTGTAAACGCGGTCACCCACAGTGCGCATGTGATCGCGATCGGGAATGTCGAGCACTTCAGCCTGCGTGATGACCTCGCCGAGCCGATGCGCTGAACCCGCGACATCATCCTTGGTGCCGACGGCGATCAGCACCGGGCCCTTGATGGCGGCGGCTTCGTCTTTCGTCATCAGGCGGCGCGAGCCGCGCAGGCAGGCCGCCAGCGCCCGGCGATCGGACCGTGTCTGATCGGCGAAAGCACGGAAGGTTTTGCCGACCGGATCCTTCACGTCATCGATGGAATTGGCTTCGAGCGCGAGCGCGACGTTCTCGCCGGGGCCGCCGCCCTCGATCAGTCCCATGCCGAGGCCGGCGATGATCACCGAGCGCAGACGCTGCGCGTCGCGCGTCGCCAGATATGCCGCGATGCGCGAGCCAAGCGAGTAGCCCATGATATCGGCGCGCGCGATGTTCAGATGATCCATCAGCGCGCGCACGTCACCGGCCATCGTGCCGATGTGATACTCTTCCGGATCGTACAGCTTGCCCGACTCGCCATGACCGCGATTGTCTAGCGCAACGACGCGGCGCCCTGCCTTGGTCAGGGTCGAGACCCAACTCGGATAGATCCAGTTGACGTTCTTGCTCGAGGCAAAGCCGTGGACGAGCACGATCGGATCGCCCTCGCCTTCATCGTGATACGCAATTTCCACGGAGCCGTTGTGAAAGCTCGGCATCGGTCATTCCAATATGAGGTTGGGGGTCAAAGGCCTGAATGGCGGGACGTTCTAGCCGTGCGTCAGGGGTTTTGCCAGTACCTGGTGTGGTGGTTTGCAAGTCCGCATCATGGTGGCGCGGGCCCGTTTGCGGACTTGCGAACCTAAACCACACCAGAACATAGCTTTCTAGTGTCCTTTCGAATCCGAAGTTCGCTATGGAGCGTGCTGCAGAATGCAGGCGAACTTCGGATTCGGGACACTAGCAGGGCGTTTCATGCAGCCCCGGTCTGCGCCAGCGCGAGGGCGCGCTGCGCGCGTTTGAGTTTCGCGCGCCGCAGCCACGCCAGCGTCAGTTGTTCCGTGGTGGCCTTGATCGACGTCAACAGCCCGATCAGCGCAAGCAATGCCGCGAACAGCCACCATGCCAGATTGAAGGCGCCGGTCACGGCCAGCACCGCACCACGGCCGAGCATCTTCACGATCGCCCGCGTCTGACTGCCTTTGGATTCGGCAAGCCGCGCCGCGCGCGCGACATCCTTCGGGCCGTCGGCGATGCGCAACACGTCGAGTGCGCCTTTGGTGCCTGCCTTTTCGCTGACGCGGCCGACATCCTTGGCGAGGCGCACCAGCGCGCCGGCCTTCTCCGCGCGGAACGCCGCCTTCATCACGCGCACGGTCTCGCCGGGATGTGTGATCGAGGCGCGCTCCACCGCCTGCCGCAGCATCGGCGTGTCCACAACCTCGCGCGCGGCGCGCCCGGTCCATACGGTGAGACCTGCGCCGAGCCGGCCGACCTTGCGTGCATCCTTGACGAGGCTCAGCCCCGCCCGCAGCGGCACCGCTCCGCCCGCCGAGACATAAGTCGCCGCCGTGACCGCAAGGCCGACACCGGCAAGCCCGAGCACCATGCGGTCGGCCTCCTCGCCGGTCATGAGGCGCTTGCCCTCCCGCACCACGTCACGCACGTCGCCTAACACGAACAGATCGCCGGCCACCGTGCCGGACAGGCTGACGCCATCCTCGATCTCGCCGGTAATCAGCCCGCGGGCAAACCGACGGGCATAAGAGGGCGCTGAATTCTGCTCGGCGAGCGCGGTCGTCACCTGCTCCGCAACAGCCGGCGCGACGGCGACGTCCCGGTCATACGCCAGCGCGACAAAACTGCTCGCCAGATCGGCGTCACTCGCCGCCAGCGCCTGCGCAATGTTCTGTTCGATCACCGCGCCCGCGCGGCCGCCATCGGCGGAACCAAGCACGGCGTCGAGTTGCAAGTTCGAGAGTTGCACCGGATCGTCCTGCGCCAGCAGAAACTCGCCGGCGTAACGCGCATGCGGCCACAGGCACGCAAACGTGATCGCTGCCGCGACCGCGCCGATCAGCGCCGGGATAATACGTCGCAGGCTCATTCCTGTGAACTCCGCCGAAAATGTCCACCTGTCACCGCAATTGGGTGGATAGGTATGGTGTCGCTTTCAAGACACAACGCCCCGACGATAGCAGGGACCAACGAAAGGAGGGCTTTTCCGGGCTGCCGGGATTGTGTCGAATTCACTCAAAGCGTTTGTGCACCAGTTCCGGATTTTTTTGCGGCGATCTAGCAATCCCGCACCGCGAATCGTATGGTGCGCCGCATCGCTCGGAGCGTTCCTGCCGCTGCTATCATCGCGACCCGGGAGGGGCTCGACGCCGCAGCAACCGGCTCCGCAGACAGGTACTCGACAAGGTTTGAAAGTCATGGCCGATCACATCGTCCCACATTTCCAGAACGATCCCGGTGTGACCGTGATTGAAATCGGCTCGCGCGAATTCATGTGCGTCGGCGCCAATCCGCCGTTCGATCACCCGCACGTATTTCTCGACCTCGGCGACGACAGCGAGATCATCTGCCCGTACTGCTCGACGCTGTATCGCTTCGCCGCCGACCTCGCGCCGGGTGCTGCCCGTCCGCCTGAATGTGCGGTGAAGGACAAGGTGGCCTGATCCCCGTTGGCCCGACGGCGTGGCGCCGTCGCGCACCATCGTCATTGCCGGCGCCGGTATCGGAGGCCTGACCGCCTCGCTTGCGCTCGCGGCACGCGGCTTCCACGTCATCATTTTTGAGCGCGAAACCGCGCTGCAGGAAGTCGGCGCCGGGCTGCAGCTTTCACCCAATGCCAGCCACATCCTGATCGAGCTTGGGCTTGAGCCCCTGCTCGCGCCTCGCCTTGTCGCGCCGGAAGCCGTCAATGTCATGAGCGTGCGTGCCGGCCGGCAGATCGCCAGCATCCCGCTCGGCGACGCCGCACGGCAGCGTTACGGCGCACCTTATTGGCTGTTGCGCAGACCGGACCTGCAGGCGGCGCTGCTCTCGAAAGTCACCGGGCATCCGCAGATCGAACTCCGGCTCGGCGCTCCGGTCGAGGATTTCAGCACCAATGCCGATGGCGTCACGGTGACGGCACAGACGGCTACCGGCCCGCAACAGACAACAGCCCTCGCCCTGATCGGCGCCGACGGCGTGTGGTCGAACGTGCGCAGCCGGCTGTTTCCCGGCACCCCGCCGTGCTTCACCGGCCGCATCGCCTGGCGCGGCACCTGTGAAGCCAGCCGCCTTCCCGGTTTCGATGTCCGCCGGGTGCAGCTCTGGATGGGTCCGAACGCCCATCTCGTCGCCTATCCGCTCGCCGAGGGGCGGCAGATCAATCTTGTCGCGGTCACCACCGGCGAATGGGACCGGCCGGGCTGGAGCGAGCCGGGCGACGCCGCCGAGGTTGCCGGCGCCTTCGCGGCATGGCCGGATGCGGCGCGCACGCTGATCGGCAAGGTCGAGAGCTGGCGCAGATGGGCACTGTTCGGCATGCCGGATGGCGGGGTCTGGGGCAAAGGCAGGATCGCCCTGCTTGGCGACGCCGCCCATGCCATGCTGCCCTTCGCCGCTCAGGGCGCCGGCATGGCCATCGAGGATGCTGTGGTGCTGTCGGACTGCCTCGCGAGGGACGCCGACATGGCCGCCGCCCTCGCGCGATACGCGCAGATCAGGGCGCCTCGTGCCGGACGGGTGCAGCGGACGGCCCGCCGGAACGGACAGGTTTACCATCTGCGCGGACCGATGGCGGTGGCGCGCGATCAGGTGATCGGCTGGCTGGGCGGACCGGCCTTGCTGGCCCGGCAGGACTGGATCTACCGCTGGCGCGCCGGCTGAGGATAACCGCCTCTTCCCTGTGGGAAACCCGGTTTCAGCCTGGCCAGGAAATGGCCCTCATGGAACCAAATTTGGCCCAGCCCGTTACACCGGCGAGACGGGAAAAAGCATGCCAAGCAATCCAAGTCCGCAGCGCAGCTTGTTCGAAAGCGAGCGCAGCTTTCGCCTACTTATCGAAGGTGTGGTGGATTACGCGATCTTTATGCTGACCCCCGATGGGATCGTCTCGAGCTGGAATGCCGGAGCGGAGCGGATCAAGGGATACAGCGCCGCCGAAATCATCGGACAGCATTTCAGCCGCTTCTACTCGCCTGAAGACCGCACCGCCGGGATGCCCGAAAGGTCGCTCGAAACCGCCCGCCGCGAGGGCAAGTTCGAGGCCGAGGGCTGGCGCGTGCGCAAGGACGGCTCGAAATTCTTCGCCTCGGTGGTGATCGACGCGCTCTACGAGCACGGCGAGCTGTTCGGCTTCGCCAAGATTACGCGCGACATTACCGAACGCCAGAAGACTCAGACTGCGCTCACCGAAAGCGAGAATCAATTCCGCCTGCTGGTCAGCGGAGTGGTCGATTACGCGCTCTACATGCTCGGCCCTACCGGCCTGGTGACCAGTTGGAATATCGGCGCCCAACGCATCAAGGGATATACGCCCGAGGAAATCATCGGCCAGCATTTCTCGCGCTTTTACACGCCGGCCGATCAGGCGGCCGGACGGCCAGCGCACGCACTGCAGGCGGCTACCGATCATGGCCGCTACGAGGAAGAGGCCTGGCACGTCCGCAAGGACGGTACATTCTTCTGGGCGAGCGTGGTGATCGACCGCATCACCGCGAGCGACGGCAGACTGATCGGCTTCGCCAAGATCACGCGCGACATTACCGAACGCCGCGACGCCCAGCGGAATCTCGAGCGGGTTCAGCGCCAGCTTGCCGAATCACAGAAGTTCGACGCGCTGGGCCAACTGACCGGCGGCATCGCCCATGATTTCAACAATCTGCTGATGATCATCAGCGGCCATCTGCACTCGCTCAAGAAGATCACAGGCGATAATGTCAAGGCAGCGCGCGCGGTGGAGGCGATCGAGGCCGCGAGCCAGCGCGGCGCGGCGCTGACCAACCAGCTTCTCACCTTCGCGCGCCGCCAGCGGGTCAATCCGCAGGCGGTCGATCTTGCCGAGCGCATCCATTCGGTGCGCAATGTGCTGGACACCGGCCTTGGCAGCAACGTTCATCTCCACGTGGAAATCGATCCTGACATCTGGCCGGTGAGCGTCGACGTCACTGAATTCGAAACCGCGTTGATCAACCTGCTGATCAACGCACGCGACGCGATGCCGAACGGCGGAACGGTGAAAGTGCGTGCGAGGAACATCCGTCTCAATGAGGACGATCGCAAGGGCGACCACGTCGCAGTCTCGGTCGAGGATTCGGGCGTCGGCATTCCGCCCGACGTCATCGCCAAGGTGTTCGACCCGTTCTTTACCACCAAGCCGGCCGGCAAGGGCACCGGCCTTGGCCTGTCACAGGTTCACGGCTTCGTGCATCAGGCTGGCGGCACGGTGATGTTGCACAGCGAGCTTGGGCAAGGCACCCGCTTTACGATTGTCCTGCCGCGCGGCGCCGCCGCCACCTCGCCTCTGGCCGACAACGATGATGGCGAACAGGCCGGCGCCAGCGGAACCGTGCTGCTGGTCGAGGACAATCCCGATGTCGCCGGCGCCAGCATGGGGCTGCTCGAACAGCTCGGCTATTCGGTCCGCTGGGTCTCCGATGCCGAAGCTGCATTGAAAGCGATCGAGCGCGACAGCATCGACCTCGTATTCAGCGACATCGTGATGCCGGGGGAAATGGATGGTCTTGGTCTCGCCCACGCCATCAGAAAGAAACGGCCCGACCTGCCGGTGCTGCTCGCCACCGGCTACAGCGACGCCGCGCATGCTGCGCGCACCGATTTCCCTATTCTGAAGAAGCCCTATCAGATCTACGAACTCAGCCGCGCGCTGGCCGGGATCACGCGCTGACGCTCAGCGCCCGCGCCGCCGCACCGTCTCTGGGGTCGTCGATTTGTCGGGCGGAATCTCGCCGCAATTGTTGCGGCGGCGGTTCTGGTCGATCAGGTCAAGCTGCGCCTGCGTCGCGACAAAATCACTCTGATAAGCCACACCCGACACCAGCGATCCGGCCGCGCCGGTCTCCGCCTTGGCCATCAAACCGCGCAGCTCCGACAACCGGTCGGCCAGAGGCTTGCGGGCGGTGTTGAGCTGGGCGCAGTCATAAAGATCGTAGCGCGACGGATCGGCGAACGGGCTGAGGGTCGCATCATTGGTGGCGCAGCCCGACAGCAGCGCCGCTGCCATGGCGAGGCCGGCCACGGACGGCAGCCTGAGGCCGAAGGCGGTGCGATCGAAGGTCGGGCGGCGGTGCAGCATCGGCATTCCATGACATCGAGGATCAAGTGGTGCGGACGGCGGGAATCGAACCCGCACGACGTTGCCATCGAGGGATTTTAAGTCCCTTGCGTCTACCAATTCCGCCACGTCCGCGCGCTTATATTTCAATCACTTAGAGGGGAAACGCATGAATGTCATCGCAAAACTTGCCTTGCGTTTCGCAAATTTTGTTTTCACCCCGCTCATAAAGGGCGAGCCTTACCCTGCCCTGCCTATCCGCCCTCGCGGATCGGCGGCTGGAACGACAGGCCGGTGTCCCACGGAAAGAAGATCCAGGTGTCCTGCGACACTTCGGTGATGAACGTGTCCACCATTGGCTTGCCCATCGGCTTGGCATAGACCGCCGCAAAATGGGCGCGCGGCAGCAGATCGCGCACGACACGCGCGGTCTTTCCGGTATCGACAAGATCGTCGACGATCAGAATCCCCTCCCCGGCACCTGCGCCGAGCCGCGCCACGGTGTCGGACACACCCTTGAGCAGGCGCAGCTCGCTTTGCGTGGTGTGATCGTAGCTCGCCACGCACATCGTATCGATCACGCGCAGGCCGAGTTCACGCGCAACGATGGCCGCCGGCACCAGCCCGCCGCGCGTCACCGCCACGAGGGCATGAAACGGGCCGACACCATTGAGCCGCCACGCCAGCGCGCGGGCATCGCGATGAAACTGATCCCACGACACTGGAAACGGTTTGCGCGGTGTCTCCTCGTTCATCATCTCCGCCCCAGGCGCGGTCATCGCGCGATGTTCAGCCCGGCGAGCATCGCCTTGACCGCGTCCATCGCCGCTTTCAGCTTCTCAGGATCGCGCGAGCGCACTACGATATTGGTGTTCGGCTTGCCGCTGTCTTCGATGAACGGATAGCTGCCGATGGTGGTCTCCGGATGAGCGGCCGCGATGGCGCGCAGCGGCGTGCCGATGTCGCCCTCGCGCGCATTGGCCGGCACCGAATCCGATAGCGTGCGCGCGCCGGATTTCAGCTTCGGCGCGACGATATCCATCATCGCCTGCATGATCGACGGCACACCGGCCATGACGATGACGTTGCCGAGCTTGAATCCGGGCGCAAGGATGGTCGCGCTCTCGATCAGTTCGGCGCCATCGGGAATCCGCGCCATGCGCAGCCGCGCCTCGTTCAGATCGGCCTCGGAATAACGCTGGCGGAAACGCGCCACCACGTCCGGATGATGATCGATCCTGACGCCGAACGCCTTGGCCACCGCGTCGGCCGTGATGTCGTCATGGGTCGGGCCAATGCCGCCGGTGGTGAACACATAGTCGTAGCGTTCGCGCAGCGTATTGAGCGCCTCGATGATCGCCGGCTCGTCATCCGCCACGACGCGGACTTCCTTCAGGTCGATGCCGAGATTGGTGAGATACTCGGCAATGAAGCCGATGTTCTTGTCCTTGGTGCGCCCGGACAGGATTTCATCGCCGATCACCACAATGCCGGCCGTGACGATTTCGCTCATCTCTTTCCTCTTCGGACAATCCAGATCGCGTCTGTCGCAATATCCGATATCGCATGGCTCCTAAGCAAGCCGCCACGGTCCGCGTATGCCTGCCTGGCGGTCATTTTTCCATTTGCCCACAGCTTCGGGCACACGCGGAGCAAAACCGCGTTTTATGCATTCACACCGCAAGGCCCGCCCGGTTGCCCCCTCGCCACCCACCGCGTAAAAATACACAGGTCTGGAGAGTTGAAATGACCTACTGCTGCGGAATCCTGGTCAAACAGGGATTGGTGATGATCGCCGACACCCGCACCAATGCGGGCCTCGACAACATCTCCACTTTCCGCAAGCTGCATGTCTTCTGTAAGTCGGGCGAGCGCATCATGGCGATCGCCTCGGCGGGCAATCTCGCGATCAGTCAGTCGGTGCTGTCGGTTCTTGGCGAGGGCCTTGAGAGCGTCGCGACCGGCGAGGCCGAAACGCTGATGAACGCGCCCACCCTGTTCCAGGCGGCGCAGCGCATCGGCCGCGCCGTGCGCCAGGTGAACCGGCTCGAAGGCAGCGCGCTGACGGCCGAGGATATCAATTTCGATGTCTCCTTCCTGTTCGGCGGCCAGATCAGGGGGGAGCGGCCGCGCCTGTTCATGATCTATCCAGCGGGTAATTTCATCGAATGTACCACCGACACGCCCTATCTGCAGATTGGCGAACACAAATACGGCAAGCCGGTGCTGGATCGCGCAATCACCTACGACGTCGATATTTATGACGCGCTTAAGATCGGCCTGATCTCGATGGACTCCACCATGCGCTCCAATCTCGGCGTCGGCATGCCGATCGACATTCTGCTGGTGCGTCCCGATGTCTATGACGCCGAACTCAACATGCGGATCGAAGCCGGCGAGCCCTACTTCCACGATCTGCGCGCGCGCTGGTCGGAAGCACTGCGCGCGGCGCATCAAAGCATTCCGCGTCCGCCTTACGGCAAAGCCAAATGATATGGCATCATGGGCCGTCATCGTGTTGGTGACAGCAACGCCTGTCAAAGCTGATTTCCAAAACCGACAAGCAGAAAAGACCGCACAGGGGGATACATGTCGCTGGGTAAGATCGCACTCGTCACCGGCGCGGGCACCGGCATCGGCCAGGCCTGCTCGCTGGCGCTGATGAAAGCTGGCTTCACCGTGGTGCTGACGGGACGTCGCGCCGAGAAGCTGGAGGAAACCGCGAAAGCTGGCGCCACCTTCGGCAAGAGCCTCGTCGCGCCCGCCGACATGACCGACCCCGCCTCGATCGACGCGCTGTTCGCGCGCATCGTCAAGGAATGCGGCCGGCTCGACGTGCTGTTCAACAATGCCGGTGTCGGCACGCCGCCGGTGCCGCTCGAGGATCTCACACTGGCACAGTGGCAGGCGACGGTCGCCACCAATCTCACCGCGCCGTTTTTGTGTACGCAGCACGCCTTCCGCATCATGAAGGATCAGACGCCGCGCGGCGGCCGCATCATCAATAACGGCTCGATCTCGGCCTATGCGCCGCGGCCGTTCTCCGCGCCCTACACCTCGACCAAGCACGCCATCACCGGCCTCACCCGCTCGATCGCGCTTGACGGCCGCGCCTACGACATCGCCGGCGGGCAGATCGACATCGGCAACGCCGCGACCGAGATGACCAAGCCGATGGCGGCGGGGATCCGCCAGCCGCGCGGCGACACCATGGTCGAGCCGACCATGGACGTGCAGAACGTTGCCGATGCGGTGGTGTTCATGGCGACGCGGCCGCTCGACGCCAACGTGCTGTTCATGAACGTGATGGCGACCAAGATGCCATTCGTCGGGCGGGGCTAGTCCCCGCTATAAAGCGAGCGCAAAGTTTTGCCCGCGAGACTCGAAGCCTCGACACACTCCGTCGTCATCACCGGGCTCGACCCGGTGATCCACGCCTTTCCTTCGTCACTCCAAGGATTATCGCTGAAGAGTCGTGGATGGCCGGGTCAAGCCCGGCCATGACGAAGAAAGTGTTCGCGATCACTCGCCTGAACGCGGCCAATCTGATTGCTCAATGCAGCCGGAACACCCCGTCCACCGCTTTCAGCTCGGCCGGCTTGATCAGGCGGGAGTGCGCGACGGTGACCGAGAACACCGGCCCTTCCAGTTTCTCCTGCCAGAAGGCGAGAAAATCCTTCAGCGCCGGGAAGTTCGGAAACAGGTCGTAGTTCTGCCAGACATAGGATTGCAGCAACCAGCGGTGATCGGGGCGGCGATAGAGGATTTCCGCCGTGGTCAAACCGTAACCCTTAAGCTGTTTCACAAAATCGGAAGAGACGCCCTCCGCCGATGTCGCCCGCCGCAACGCCATGCCAACCTCCATTCCTGGAGCGCATTCGCCGAACGGTGGTCGCCTCATGCGCTCGAAGCCCGTTTCGACAACGCGCTCAGATGAAATTTGACGCAGTCCGTCGCCGGATCTCAACCCTAAAAATTAAATAAACTGTTAACTATCAATAGCCTGGCAGCACCGCCTCGGGTCTGCTGACAGAAGAGGCCGCCAAACCGCCCGCAGTTAACGATGCGCAGAGGAAGGCTGGCAGTCAGCATTTCTGAGTGCCAAAATTTTTGCTAGCACCCCTTGTTCGCCGCCAGGCTCCCGCCTATCTCGGCAACAGTCCCGGTTGGCACTCACCGATCGAGACTGCCATTATCAAAAAGCTGAGCAACTTCAAATTCCTAGGAGGACTGCATGAAATTCCGTCCGCTTCACGACCGCGTCGTGGTCAAGCGTATCGACGCCGAAGAGAAGACCGCTGGCGGCATCATCATTCCCGACAGCGCGAAGGAAAAGCCTTCGCAGGGCGAAATTCTCTCGGTCGGCCCCGGCGGCCGCGACGAGACCGGCAAGCTGATCCCGATGGACCTCAACGTCGGCGACATCGTGCTGTTCGGCAAATGGTCGGGCACCGAGGTCAAGATCGACGGTCAGGAAGTCCTGATCATGAAGGAAAGCGACATTCTGGGCGTCATCACCGACGCCGGCGCCAAGAAGAAGGCCGCCTGAGCCTCCTCACCCTCACCTTTTCAAGATTGCTGAACAGTAAGGAAAAATCTCATGTCAGCTAAAGAAGTGAAATTTGGCGTCGACGCGCGCGACAAGATGCTGCGCGGTGTCGACATCCTCGCCAACGCCGTGAAGGTCACGCTCGGCCCGAAGGGCCGCAACGTCGTGCTCGACAAGTCGTTCGGCGCGCCGCGCATCACCAAGGACGGCGTCACCGTCGCCAAGGACATCGAGCTTGAGGACAAGTTCGAGAACATGGGCGCGCAGATGGTGCGCGAAGTGGCTTCGAAGTCGGCCGATCTCGCCGGCGACGGCACCACCACCGCCACCGTGCTGGCCCAGGCCATCGTGAAGGAAGGCGCCAAGTCGGTCGCCGCCGGCATGAACCCGATGGATCTGAAGCGCGGCATCGACCTCGCGGTCGAAGCGGTCGTCGCGGACCTGCAGAAGAACTCCAAGAAGGTCACCTCGAACGAGGAGATCGCCCAGGTCGGCACCATTTCGGCCAACGGCGACAAGGAAATCGGCGACTTCCTCGCCAAGGCGATGGCCAAGGTCGGCAACGAAGGCGTCATCACCGTTGAGGAAGCCAAGTCGCTCGACACCGAGCTCGATGTCGTCGAAGGCATGCAGTTCGACCGCGGCTACATCTCGCCCTACTTCGTCACCAACGCCGACAAGATGCGCGTTGAATTCGACGACGCCTACATCCTGATCAACGAGAAGAAGCTCTCCTCGCTGAACGAGCTGCTGCCGCTGCTCGAGGCCGTGGTGCAGACCGGCAAGCCGCTGGTGATCGTCGCCGAGGACGTCGAAGGCGAAGCCCTCGCCACCCTCGTGGTCAACCGTCTGCGTGGAGGCCTCAAGGTCGCCGCCGTCAAGGCGCCGGGCTTCGGCGACCGCCGCAAGGCCATGCTGCAGGACATCGCGATCCTGACCGGCGGCCAGGCGATCTCGGAAGACCTCGGCATCAAGCTTGAGAACGTGACCCTGCAGATGCTGGGCCGCGCCAAGAAGGTGATGATCGACAAGGAAAACACCACGATCGTCAACGGCGCCGGCAAGAAGGCCGACATCGAGGCGCGCGTGCCGCAGATCAAGGCGCAGATCGAGGAGACCACCTCGGACTACGACCGCGAGAAGCTGCAGGAGCGTCTGGCCAAGCTCGCGGGCGGCGTCGCGGTGATCCGCGTCGGCGGCGCGACCGAGGTCGAGGTGAAGGAGCGCAAGGATCGCGTGGATGACGCGATGCATGCGACCCGCGCCGCGGTGGAAGAAGGCATCCTGCCGGGCGGCGGCGTCGCTCTGCTGCGCGCCTCCGAGCAGCTCAAGCGCATCAAGACCCAGAACGACGACCAGAAGACCGGCGTCGAGATCGTGCGCAAGGCGCTGTCGGCTCCGGCCCGCCAGATCGCGATCAACGCGGGCGAGGACGGCAGCGTCATCGTCGGCAAGGTGCTGGAGAAGGAGCAGTATGCTTACGGCTTCGACTCGCAGAACGGCGAATACGGCAACCTCGTCTCCAAGGGCATCATCGACCCGACCAAGGTGGTGCGCGCGGCGATCCAGAACGCGGCTTCGGTTGCCTCGCTCCTGATCACCACCGAAGCGATGATCGCCGAACTGCCCAAGAAGGGCGGCGCTGGCGCACCGGGCGGCATGCCCGGCGGCGGCATGGGCGGCATGGATTTCTAAACCTCAACTCCCCTCTCCCCGCTCGCGGGGAGAGGATTGGGGTGAGGGGCAAGTCCTCGCTCGAACATCGAATACGAAAGGCCCGGTGCGAACCGGGCCTTTTTTATTCGGTCATTGCCGGGCTTGACCCGGCAATCCATCGCCTTTGAGAAGATGAATGCGCGGGTCAAGCCCGTGTATGACAAAGCGGAAAATGCAAAAACCCGGCAGCGATGCCGGGGCTTTTGTTTGAAAATGCCACCCGTGTTCGTCGCGTCGCGCGCAGAGCGCTCATCGCTCGACAAGATGAGCGCGCGTGGGTGACGGGGCAAACCCATCGGCGAAGTATTGCGTTTCGTTGGCCACCAGCCCTTCGCTAAATTCCATGATGCTCACCGCGTAAGACGGTGTCCCGTCATAGGTCAGCACGAACTCGGTGATCCAGAGATCGCCGCCACCGATCATACGCCGGACTGTAAAACGCTTTTTGTTGGGCTGGACAAACCGGCTCTCTTGTATGTTGCGCCGGCCGCGGATCCGTTCGCCCGATTGCGGATACTCAAGCACCGCATCCTCTCGATAGATTTCATGTTCGGTCTCGAAATCATTCGCGTCCGAACCATCCCAGTGGCGCTTGAGCGCCGCCCGCACGGTTTGATCGTCCATCGCAATCTCCCGCTGCTTGATCCATAACCGACCTTGCGCTTCTCAAAATATATCAAGGTGACGGAGACCACTACGCATCAAACGGCTCAATCTGTCCGCCTGATGGTCGTCGCCAAGCTCCGTTAAAAAAAGCGCATGAGAATGCATTGCAGCCCCGGCGGCTTCTCTCCTGATCACCACGGAAGCGATGATCGCCGAACTGCCTAAGAAGAACTCCCCCAGTTTCGTATGTAGATGCGTCCCAACAGAAAGGGACGCTCAAATGAGCGAATATTCCGCCGAAGTTACAGAAGAGATGATCGAGGCGGGCGTAACCGCCTTGCAGCGTCGAGGAATAGGGCTGGATGAATCTATGCCTGTTCTTCGCGATGCTCTGAAGGCGGCTTTTCTTGATATGGCAGAGGCTTGCCGTCCTTCCCAAAAGATTGGGGCCAAATAATAGGGCGTGAGCGACGGTGTAGTTCGTCCATGCGCCGCAATGCTTCTATCAGCTCAGGCTTTCGGACCTCTCGTTGGGTTAAGAACGCCGGGAAAATGTCTGGCGATAGTTCCGAAAGAAAGACTCTTCTGGTACTATTGTGCGTGTGCCATAGCCCGTGAGCGTAAGCATTGCGCTTCTTTTTAACTTCGACGAATAAGTCAATAATGTCGTCGAACTCTTGTGCCTTATCGCGGTTTAAGGGGTGGCGCTCCAATAGTGCGCGCTCGTTCAAGTCAGAAAATAAACAAAGACCGCAAGAGCCCGAAGGCAAGCGGCTAAGTCTACTTTGACAGAACACCGGATGACGAGTTGCTTTCGCATCTCTATTCCTCCGGGTAGCAGCGCGCCGCTAACCCAAAAGGTTTGCGGTTTAAGCTCCTACCGAACGAATAAGCCGTCGTTCATGGGTGCATCGGCCCATCGTTGACGCTCTAACGCCGCGGATGGCCCCGCGTGGTTTCTATATTCCTATCTTTGGGAATCCCTCCCAGGGGTCCGCGAACTCCCTCCGGCGGTATGAGCGCCAGCTTTCGCATCTGATAGGTCAAGCACGGGCTGTGCGGGGGCGTTCGGATTGGCGCAGGGACCACCTATCGCTTCCGAGCGGTCGCACGTTCAAATGATGGGCCGAATCTCTATTTTGAGTCGAGTCGTTTTCGCCAAGCCAAGAAACGTTTCACCGCTTGTGTGCGGTTCTTAATTTTAGTTAGGCCGTCGATAAGTTAGACGCTTACCTTCGATTCCCTTCAAGAGAGCGTCGGCGCGCATCTTAAACGTGCGGACACCGGGGAGAGCGCGAAGCAAGCCGTTAAAACCATTGCGTGCGGAACGCCGGATGTTTTCGGCGTAACCGTGGTGACTTAAGCTCGTGTGCTTGTTCTCATCGCACGCGAGGCTGCGGATGCGGCGAGCATCCGGCGTTCCGCGCGCCCTCATCAGCCGAGGGCGGGAATGTTCACCTGATACCCCGGACGCTCACGCGCCGCGGGAATGCGGGCGCGTGGTTTTTCGGGAGCGCGAATGGGGCAAGCCCTAAGCGCGCAAGCGCCGCGGGATCGCGAAGGCGTATCCGCTGTTTGACAGTTCAATCGGAGAAGAACATGCGACGGCGTTCGGCACCTCAATCGCAAGGGCGAACGAGAAAGGCCCGCTTGCGCGGGCCTTCTTAGCAGCAAATGCACAAATCGAGTGTGTCCTACTGGCAGACATGCACCAGGCCATCGGCGCCCTTGAAGGTGGTGCCCGGCAGGCAGGCGAGGCCGTTGCGCTCCTTGTAGGTCTCGTTGAAGTAGCCGGCGGCCAGATAACCTTCGCCGTAATAGCCGCCGCGACCATAATATCCGCCGTCATAGGCGTACGCGTTGTAGGGATCATTCGAGGCGTAGTAGCCGCCGAACGGCGTCGACGCGATCGCAGCGGCGGTGCCGACCGCCCCTGCCGCCACGGCGCCCGGCCAGAAACTACCGTCGCGACGTACCCAAGCGCCATCACGGCGTACCCAGGCGGCGCGCGCGCCCGGATGCATCCGCGCATGATTCCAGCCAGGCGCCCGGGCATGGTGGACGCGCTGGTGTTGCGTCATCCTGGCGTTCGGATGCGCAACATCCCTCGCCATCACCGGCGTCGCCACCGCCATCGACAGGATTACGGCTGTCAGCAATTTCATAGGTGTCATGATGGGCTCCTGAAATATGTCCGTACGCCCCCGGCAGCTAACGTCGCAGCCCGCACTATGTTCCCTGCTCGCCCCTGCCAGCCGCCGCTGCGGGGTGAGAGTTCGGCGCTGTCGTGATAAAGAAAAACCCCGCCACGGAGGCCGTTCATGTCGCAACGCATTGAAATGAAAAAGGTCGCGCCCGCCGCCATGAAGGCGTTCGTCCCGCTCTACGACTACATCAAGACCTCCAGCATCGAACGTGCGCTGGTCGATCTGGTGTTTTTGCGGGTGTCGCAGATCAACGGCTGCGCCTATTGCGTCGACCTGCACTGGCGCGACGCGCTGAAGGCGGGCGACGATCCGCGCAAGATCAACAGTGTCGTCACCTGGCGCGAGGCGCCGTTCTTCTCGGCCCGCGAACGCGCCGCGCTGGCCTGGGCGGAAAGCCTCACTTATGTCGCGCAGACCGGCGTGCCGGATGCGGATTACGAGGCAGTGAAAAGCGCGTTCAGCGACAAGGAGATCGCAGACCTGACGGTGGTGATTTCGCTGATGAACGCGATGAACCGCATCGGCGTCTCGGCCCGCCTCGCCCCGCCCGCGCATGTCTCCTGAGAACGGCCTCGGCTATTTCGCGCGCCAGACATACAGGCTGGAGATGCCGTAGTTCCACACCACGCCCATCAGCGCGCCGGCCGCCCCGGCGAGCCACCAGATCGGCTCCTGATCGTAGACCGAGAAGGCGACGCCGACATTGGCGAGCAGCCCGACGCTGCAGACCAGATAAAACAGCACGAGGCCGCGCAGCAGCGCAAAGCCCTTCAGCCGCTGGTCGCGATAGGTGAGCCGGTTGTTGAGCAGGAAGTTGCTGGTCATCGCCACGAACGCGGCGAGCGCCTGCGCCAGCGTGAAACGCACGTCCATTTCGAGCGCGACATAGAGCGTGGCGAAATGCACGATCAGGCCGAAACTGCCGACCAGCGCGAACAGCAGAAAGCGCAGCGAGACGAGATCGCGCGTCATCTTGGCGAGCACGAGGCCGAGGAAATCCATCACCACCATGGAATCGAGCTTGCTCTCGCCATGCAGCCGCGAGCCGAAGGTGTACGGCACCTCGACGACGCGCAGGCTGCCCTTCGCTGTGGCGACGATGTCGAGCAGGATCTTGAAGCCCTGCGTGGACAGCGACGGCGCAAGCTGTTCGAAGCGGTCACGCCGCAGCATGAAGAAGCCACTCATCGGATCGGCGATCTCGACACGCAGCAGATGTTTGGCGATCCAGGTGGCGAACAGGCTGCCGCCCAGCCGCGTGCTGACGAAACTGTCGGCGCTGCCGCCGCTGACATAGCGGCTGCCGACCGCAAGCTCCGCCTTCCCGCCTTGCAACAGTGCCAGCATCTTCGGCAATTGCGTCTCGTCATGCTGCAGGTCGGCATCCATCACCGCGACGAACGGCGCCGAGGAGGCGAGAATGCCCTCGATGCAGGCACCGGACAGGCCGCGCCGCCCGATGCGACGAATGCAGCGCACCCGCGGATCGTCCTGCGCCAGCTCGCGCACCGCGTCCCAGGTGCGGTCCGGCGAATTGTCGTCGACGAACACCACCTCCCAGGCAATGCCGGCCAGCGCCGTCTTCAGTTTCTCCAGCAGACGCGAAACATTGTCGCGCTCGTTGAAGGTCGGCACGACCACGCATAGTTGCCTCGCGGCGGCGGCATCGGAGGTGACTATCGGGGCGGCAACAACTTGATCCATGGCCGCTGGCTATATCCGGGGCCTTGGACAATGCCAAGGACCGCCCGCAAAACGGGTGGTCAATCCGGAGGGAAATGCCGATATTGCGGGAGGCGGCCCAAATCGCGGGGCACCCAAGGGCCGAAATGGCAACGACCACGAACGACACGGGCAGCGCGTACATCCGGCGCAGGCCCGGAGCAACCTTGAGAGGTCACTCATGTCATCTCGTGGTCGTCTTGGCGACACTGCCGGGGGACAGCGGCATCGCCCTTGTTCTGTAAGTGGTGATGGCGGGTGCATTCCGCAAGGGGATCCAATGGCAGCAAAGGCAACTTCAGCGCAGGCCGGGAACATCTATATCGGGATCGGCGGCTGGACCTTCGCGCCGTGGCGCGGGGTGTTTTACCCGCAGAAGCTGCCGCACGCGCAGGAACTCGGCTATGCCGCCTCGAAGCTGACCTCGATCGAGATCAACGGCACCTATTATGGCTCCCAGAAGCCGGAGAGCTTCCGCAAATGGGCACGCGAGGTGCCTGACGGCTTCGTGTTCTCGGTAAAAGGCCCGCGCTTTGCCACCAACCGCCGGGTGCTGGCGGAATCCGGCGAGTCGATCGAGCGGTTCTACAAATCCGGCGTGCTGGAGCTCGGTGACCGGCTCGGTCCAGTGCTATGGCAGTTCGCGCCGACCAAGAAATTCGACGCCGCCGATTTCGGCGCCTTCCTCGCGCTGCTGCCGCGCAAGCTCGAGGGCCGCGCGCTGCGCCATGTCGTCGAAGTACGTCATGACAGCTTCAAGGATCCGGCCTTCATCGCGCTGCTGCGCAAGTTCGAGATTCCTGTGGTCTATGCCGACCACGCCACCTACCCAGCCATCGCCGATATAACCGGTGATTTCGTCTACGCCCGTCTGCAGACCGGCAAGGACGACGTGGCGACAGCCTATCCGGCCAAGCAGCTTGGCGAATGGGCAAAACGCTTTCAGCAATGGGCGAGCGGCGGCGCACCGGGCGATCTGCCGTACGTCGACAAGATGGCCGCGAAAAAGCAGCCGCGCGAGGTGTTCGCCTATGTGATTCACGAAGGGAAGGTGCGCGCGCCAGCCGGCGCAATGGAGTTGATCGCCCGCGTCAAGTCATGAGAGATTGACCGGACCACGAGGCAACAATGGCCCGGTCAAAGAAGCTTTTCACCATCGGTTACGAACAGGTCTCCTCCCGCGCAGTTCTGGACGAGCTCGAACGCGCGGGCGTGAAATTGCTGGTCGATGTCCGCGCGGTCACCTCCTCGCGCCGCGCTGGGTTCTCCAAGAACCAGCTTGCGGCCGGTCTCGACCAGCGCGGCATTTCCTATCTGCATCTCGCCGGGCTCGGCACGCCGAAGGAAGGCCGCCTCGCCGCGCGCAAGGGCGACGTCAAGACGCTGACCCGAATCTACAACGCGCACCTCAAGACGTCGCAAGCCAAGCACGACCTCGACGAGCTGGCTGATCTTGCGCTCAAGGCGGGGCCGGTTTGCCTGCTCTGCTACGAGCGTGATCACACCAACTGCCATCGCACTTTCATTGCCGAGATCATCCAGGACCGCGACAAGGTGAAGATCGAGAATCTCGCGGCCTCGCCGATCTGACCGCGCTCCCCCAATCCTCCGCTGACTTTTTTGTTGTCCCGTACCTTGCTTGTTCTCCCGGACGCGATGGACGGCACCTGAAACCGTCGCTTTAATGTCATTCGTATTTCTACGTATCGTTGCAGAGGCTGGGCTGCATGCGTTGCGTTGGCGTCATCCGCATTCTTTGTGTCGCGACGGTTTTGTCTACCGCCGGAATGGAAGGCGTTTTGGCCGATCCGATGTCGGCGGATGACGACTGGTCGGTGGGCCTTCGCGGCGGGGCCACGCCGGAACGCTTTCTCTATTACAGCGGGTTCGATCTCTGGGGTCGTGGTAGCAGCGGCTATGGCGGCATGCTGTGGTCGCCCGGCGGACTTAACGCGGACGGCTTCACATTGAAGCTGCTGCTTGCCGGCGGCAGCTATGTGTATAGCGGCAGCGGCAATGATTTTCGCGGCAGCTACCTCCTCGCCTCGATCCTGCCCGGCTACCGGATCAAGCGCGGCGACGTCGAGATCAAGCTGTTCGGCGGCCTCGATCTGCAGCATCACGGTGTATCGCCCAACGATCCGGCCAACAGTCTGAAAGGCAACCACGCCGGCTTTCGGGTGAACGCCGATGTGTGGTGGGAGCCCATTCCCGCCACCATGATGCTGGCGACCACCCTGACCGGATCCACCATCGGCAGCAATTACGGCATCCGCGCCGCCGCCGGATGGAAGGTGCTGGACCGGTTCTGGGCCGGACCTGAAATAGAAACCTCAGGGGATCGCATCTACCGGCAATACCGCATCGGCGCCCATGTCACCTCGCTCAAATTCGGTGAGTTCGAATGGGCGTTCGGCGGCGGCCATGTCGAGGACAACAGCCATCGCTCCGGCTTCTATGGCCGTTTCAGCCTGCTGACACGGCGATAATCCTCAGCCCTTGGCGTCGCAGGTCCAGGCACGGATGACGCATTCCTTGCCGCCGAAGTCGTAACACTTCTTGGTCGCGGCGTTCAGCGCGCCGGAGATGCGAAGCGCGATAGCATAGCCGAACGATCCGCACGGATTTGTCATGTCGAGTGACAACGCGGCGCAGGCGTGGCGCATGGTGACGGCGGTGCACTCACCCTTGCATTGCTTGAGCGCGGCGGCCTTGGCTTTGGCCTCGCCAGCGTGGTCGAACGAGACGCCGTAGGCGCCGCATTTGCCGACCGCAAGCGCGCCCGCCGCCAAGAGCGGCATTGAGAGCGGTGTCGAGAACGACACCAGCCCGATCGCGACCATCGATGCAAGGATACCTCGCACGCCGCGGCGTGCCGTCCGGAAACAAATCAAGACAATCCCCTCAGCCCCAAGCCCGGAAGCTAAGGCAGGTGAGTTTCAACTTGGTGAACGGACGGACGCCAGGCACGGCTCGGGCGCGATGGTTTCAAGTCGAACCACCACCACTCTTCAGGTTATTGTTTTAAGCGCGATCTTGCCGGGCAACCGTTTCGCGCTTTTCCGGATCATGCCCTAAATCGCGACGCGCCTCGGCGAGCGCCTCGGACGTATCGATATCAAGAAACGCCGCAGCGCCGTCGACCTCGACCTCGGCGACAGCGTCGGCATTCTGCACGATCAGATGCCGCGCACCGAAATCGCCGTCCAGCTTGATGAGATCGCCAAAATAGCGCCGTGACCACACCACGGGGTTACCGCGCCGGCCGTTGCTGACCGGCACCACGATCAGCGAGCCGGTGCCGGGCGAGAAAGCCTCGATCATCCGGTCGATCATCGAAGCATTGACCATCGGCATGTCGCCAAGGCAAATCACCGCGCCATCGGCAGTATCGGGGACCGCGTTGATACCGGCCCTGATCGAACGGCCCTGCCCTTCGGCAAAGGCTGGGTTGTGGACGAACTTGACGTTCAAGCCGCTCAGCGCCTGCTCGACTTCGTCGTGCTGATGACCCGTCACCACGATGACCGACGATGCGTTGGAAACCAGCGCCTGCTCGGTAACGATGCGGACCAGTTTCCTGCCGCCGATCTCGGCCAGGAGCTTGTTGCGCCCCCACATCCGGGTCGACCGCCCTGCGGCCAGAATGACGGCGACGATATTGTGGTTGTCGTCCGACGCCGGACAGCCGCGCGGCTGCGGGCGGCTGACGATCTCCATCAGCAGACCGCCGACGCCCATGCCGGTGATGTCGGCACGCTTCACCTTGAGTCCGGCGAGCAGGCGCATCAGCACCCAGTCGAAACCGTTTTCCTTAGGCGAGCGCGCACAGCCCGGCGCACCCACGACCGGCACCTTGTTGACGTTGCCTATCAGGATCAGATTGCCGGGATCGACCGGCATGCCGAAATGCTCGATATGACCACCGACATCCTCCAGCGCCGCCGGAATGACGTCACGCCGGTCCGCGATCGCCGAGGCACCGAACACCAGCACCAGTTCGGCACCCAGCGAAAGCAGTTCGCGGATCGCGGCCGAGAGCGCAGCCTGATCATGCTTGATGCGGCGCTCGGCAATGATGGTGGCGTTAGCCGGCGCCAACCGCTCCTGAGTGATGCGGATGGTCTTGTCGATTACCTTCGGCGCAAGGCCGGGCAGCATGGTCGATACCACGCCAACCTTTTTCACCTTGAAGGGCGCGACCCGCAATTTCCTGCGCTTCACCGCGGCGACCGCCTTGTCGCGCAGTTTCGCTTCGATGCCGAACGGGATCAGCTTGACCGTGCCGATCATCTCGCCTTCGACCACGGCCTTGAATGCCGGCAAAGTCGCGAAGGTGATCGCCTCGTCGATCCGGTTGAGACGGTCGACGGTCGCCCGATCGACCACCAGAACCCCCGACTGCGAGGCAAAAAGATTGGCGCGCCCGGTGAAAGCGCGTTCGATGGCGACGCCCTCTCCGGCGAGAGCTTCAGCGATCCCGGATGCCGCAATGTCCTCGGAGACGTCCCCCTCGTCGAGCCTCGCCACCACGATCTCGCGAACCCCGGCGCGGATCATCGCCTCGGCCTCGTCGCGGCCAATCTTGGTTCCCTTCTTCAGAACCAGCGAGTCCTGGCGAATGGCATGAACCGTGACACCGCCAATCGCGTCCTTGGGTGCAACGGGACCGAACTTCATGCGGAAAACTCCATTTCCACGCTCGTCTGGCTCATTCGGCCGGGGCAGGAAGCCGGAGACTAGCAGTAATTTGAGCCATAATCGAGACCGCTATTTCAGCCGGAGATACCGCTCCGATTGGCAGTCCAATCGGACTATGGATACGAGCCAAGGCCGCCTCGCTGACTCCCTGAGCCCGGAACCGGTCGAGACGCTTGGCGTGGGTCTTCCGCGAACCGAGCGCCCCGATATAGAAGCAATCCCGCGAAAGCGCGTAGAGCAGCGCCGGGTCGTCGATCTTGGGATCGTGGGTCATGGCGACAAACGCGGTGTAGCGGTCGACGTTAAGCGGCGGCAGCGCCACATCGGGCCAGTCGGCGAACAGCGGGATGTCCGGAAAACGTTCCGGCGCGGCAAAGGCGGTGCGCGGATCGACCACGAACACGTCGTAGCCGAGCGACTGCGCGAGCGGGGCAAGCGTCTGGCTAATATGGACCGCGCCGATGATGACAAGGCGCGCGGTCGGCGCATAGATATTCAGGAACAGCTTGCGGCCGTCGACCTCGATCATCCCGGATTTGCCCATCCGCAGATGCTGGCCGAGTTGCTGGTGCAATGGGTCGGCCGCGATTTCGCCGGCCTTCACAAGGCGCTGTTCGCCGCTGACGACATCGGTGAGCACGATCACGGCGCGCCGCTCGGCGCGCTCCGTGTTGAGCTCGCTCAACACCGCGCGCTTCATGTCTGCTCCGTCGTGACGTCGCCGATCTTCTCGACAAAAACCCGGATGGTGCCGCCGCACGACAAGCCAACATTGATCGCGGTCTCGTCGGCAACGCCGAACTCCAGCAGTCTCGGCCGACCGTTCGCAATCACGTCGAGTGCCTCCAGCACCACTGCGCCCTCAACACAGCCGCCGGACACCGAGCCCAGAAACGTCCCCATTTCGTTGATCACAAGGCTTGAGCCAGCGGGCCGCGGCGCCGATCCCCAAGTCTCGACCACCGTGGCCAACGCGACGCCGTGCCCGGCGTTGGCCCACTCCTCCGCCGCCCGCAAGATGTCTTCATCACGATCCAGCATCGTCGTCACTCACACTCATCTCGACAGCCGATCCGTTCAGCGGCCCCGCAAGGCAAAGCGCGATCATAGTCGCATCCACAGCCCGGGCAACATCACGTCTCGCGTGTAAAATCACCGTGACCGCTTCCGAACCCCTAAAATATTGCAGCATCGAAGCCCTTATTGCGCCCCCAAAGCCTTGGCGAGCCGCGATGAACCGGCGACAATGCGATTCCCGCGAACAGACCACTGGAGAGCGACCGCATGCCGATGATCGACGCCGACGGCTGCATGATCAATGTGTCCGTTGAAGGCCGGGATAGCGGTCCGACGCTGGTGCTGTCGAATTCCCTCGGATGCGCGCTGCAGATGTGGGAGCCGCAAATGAGCGCGCTGACCAAGCTGTTTCGTGTGATCCGCTATGATCGCCGCGGTCACGGCAAGTCGGGCGTGCCGCGCGGCCCCTATTCGATCGAACGTTTCGGCAAGGACGTGCTGGCGATCCTCAACGACCTCAACATCGAGAGGATTCACTGGTGCGGCATCTCGATGGGCGGAGCGGTCGGGCAATGGCTCGCCGCGCATGTGCCGGAGCGGATCGACCGCCTGGTGTTGGCCAACACGACGAGCTACACCGCCGATCCAACCAACATGAACAATCGCATCAAGGCGGTCGCCGAAGGCGGCCTCGCTGCCGTCGCGGATGGCGTCATGAACTCATGGTTCACTGCCGATTTCCGTGAACGCGAACCGCAGATCGTCGGTCGTATCAAGGCGATGCTGCTCGCAACCCCGGTAGAGGGATATCTCGCCTGTTGCGAAACCATGAGCCGGCTCGACCAGCGCGACCTGCTACCGCGCATCAAGGCAAAAACCCTGGTGATCGCCGGACGTCATGACGGCTCGACGCCGATCGATGCGAGTATTTTCATTCGCGGGCAAATTCCGGGCGCGAGCATGACTATTCTCGATGCCTCGCACATCTCCAATATCGAGCAGCCGCACGACTTCACCGACGCCTTGGTCGGATTCCTGACGCAGCGATGAACGCAGCGCTTTAACTTATCAAGAATGAGAGAGTGTTTGGCGCAGCCGCGCAGCCGTAACGTCAGCCGGTACGGCCTGCTCGTCGCGGCGGGGCGCATCGATCACCAGAACAATCGCCGCGCCAATCAAGACCAGCGTCTCGCTGGCATGGAGCCGGAGTGCTTCCAGTTCACCGACCGCCGAGGCCGCGAGCAGGCTCGCCATACTGATGATGCCACCAAGCAGCAGCGCAAAGCCGAGCGCCTCGTCGCAGCTTCCCTTGCGCCGCACCAACTCACGCACGATCAGCACCAGGAACACCAGAAAGAAGGCCACGACGATGAACTTGCCGAGCGCCAACAACCAGGCAAACCGGACCGTCTGCAGCACCGTCGAACTCAGATGATCGCTGATGAACATGCCGGGCGCGATATTGGAGCGATCGAACAGACCGCTCACTGGAGAAATCCAGATCTTCAGCGCGGCGATGGTCCACGCCGGAATGAAATAGGATGCGAGCAGCGCCCCATTGAATGTGCTGAGCCGCCAGTCTGTCGCCATCCCGCACCATCCATCGAGCTGCCCGCGCCCCAAACGCAGTTAAGCCGAGGTAACCCCGCCCCCGCCGGAGCGACAATATAAACTATTCTTTAAGCTTAACGCGGCCGCGCGCCGGGCAATTCAGATCCGGCTTAAAACATTGTAATAAAAGAAAAATCCCGCCTTGCGGCGGGATTTCCACGCTCTGTGGACAAGTCTGGCCGGCCAGCTTCAGTGTCCGCCCTTCTGGCTACCCTGACGGCCCTGGTCCTGTTGCTGCTGCTGGCCGGGCTTCTGGCCACCACCCTGCTGCTGCTGCTGACCGGGCTTCTGGCCCTGCTGCTGCTGCTGGCCGGGCTTCTGACCCTGCTGGCTCTGATTCTGGTTCTGATTCATCGTGAAGCCTCCTGTTGAACGGCACACCAACGAGAGCTCCCCACCCACGTTCCGGTGGAACCCAAAAACAGCTCGGCGGTGGCCACGCTCTCGACCGGCCGGAACAACGCCCTGCGACGACGTCGCCGTGCATAGCTGCGCCAGCCCCCCGCCGCGCTGTTGCCGCTCCCGGTTCCCGCTGTTAAAAACCGCGTCAGACCAACGTCTTGGCTGCCGAAGCCGGGCGACGTGATAACCCCGACAGGTGCAACGCGGCAGTCAATGGATTACTTCGCGCAGCAATTGATCAACGGCCTCGTGCTCGGCTCGATCTACGGCCTGATCGCCATCGGTTACACCATGGTCTACGGCATCGTCGGCATGATCAATTTCGCCCACGGCGACATCTTCATGATCGGCGGCTTCATTGCCCTGATCACCTTCCTCATCCTGGTGGCGGTCGGCATGACCGCAGTCCCTCTCATTCTGCTGCTGGTGCTGCTGGTCGCAATGGCGACCACGGCGCTTTACGGTTGGACCGTGGAGCGCATCGCCTATCGGCCGCTACGACAATCCTTCCGCCTCGCGCCGATGCTGTCGGCCATCGGCATGTCCTTCGTGCTGTCGAACTTCGCACAGGTCGCACAGGGCGCGCGCGTCAAGCCGGTGCCACCAATCGTGACCGGCGGCTACACGCTGTTCGAGCAGGACGGCTTCGTGGTCCGGCTCTCCAATATCCAAATCATCATCGTCGTCACCACCGTGCTGCTGCTCGCGGTGTTTTCCTGGTTGGTAGCGCGCACGCGGCTCGGCCGCGACATGCGCGCCTGCGAGCAGGACCAGACTATGGCGGCGCTGCTCGGCGTCGACGTTGACCGCACCATCTCGATGACCTTCGTGATCGGCGCGGCGCTCGCCGCCGTCGCCGGAATGATGTACCTGCTCTATTATGGCGTGGTCGACTTCTTTATGGGCTTTCTCGCCGGCATCAAAGCCTTCACCGCGGCCGTGCTCGGCGGCATCGGCTCGCTGCCCGGCGCGATGCTTGGCGGCATCGCCATTGGCCTGATCGAGACATTCTGGTCGGCCTATTTCTCGACCGAGTACAAGGACGTCGCGGCCTTTTCGATCCTGATCATCGTTCTCATCTTCCTGCCGACCGGACTGCTCGGTCGTCCCGAAGTCGAAAAAGTCTGAGAGCGCGGCGTGACTGCAAACCCGCCCCCCTCGTCACGCCCGGACAAGCCAGTCGCCGGGTATGGCATGGCCTTCATCCTGAAGAGGGCCGTATTGAGCGCGCTCGTCGCGTTGGTGCTGTTCTCACTGATGATTGGCATCCGCACCGAGGCAGGTCCAACCGGACAATTGATCTTCTGGACCCGGTTTGGCGATCTCGCGATGATGGTGGCCGCGGTGTTCGGCGGCAGCATCCTCGTCGAATTGCTACGGCAATCGATCGGAAAACGTCACGGCGCCCCGCTGATCCCCGAACAAACCCGGGCGAAATTCAGCGGCCTCGCCCGCTTTCTCGGCCCGGCGCTATTGGTGTTCACCTTCCTCGTGCCGGTCATTTTCTACGACCAGCGCTACATTCTCGATCTCGGCATCCTGGTGCTGACCTATGTGATGCTGGGCTGGGGTCTCAATATCGTGGTCGGCCTCGCCGGCCTGCTCGATCTTGGCTATGTCGCCTTCTACGCGGTCGGTGCCTATTCCTACGCGCTGCTCGCGACCACCTTCGGGCTTTCGTTCTGGATCTGCCTGCCGCTCGCCGGAATCCTTGCCGCGTTCTGGGGCATGCTGCTCGGCTTTCCGGTACTGCGTCTGAAAGGTGATTATCTTGCCATCGTCACCCTCGCCTTCGGCGAGATCATCCGACTGGTCCTGCTGAACTGGCAGCACGTCACTGGCGGCCCGAACGGGATTTCCGGCGTGCCGCGCCCCTCTTTCTTCGGCATTCCGCTGACACCGGCCGATGACGGCCTCGCGGCGCTGCTCGGCATCGAGTTCTCCTCGACCCATCGCGTGGTGTTCCTGTTCTACCTCATCCTTGCCCTTGCCTTGCTGACCAACTGGGTGACGATCCGGCTGCGCGGACTTCCGATCGGCCGGGCATGGGAGGCGCTGCGCGAAGACGAGATCGCCTGCCGCTCGCTCGGCATCAACACCACCAAGACCAAGCTCACTGCGTTCGCCACCGGCGCGATGTTCGGCGGCTTTGCCGGCGCGTTCTTTGCAACGCGCCAAGGCTTCATCAGCCCCGAATCCTTCACCTTTCAGGAATCCGCCCTGGTGCTCGCCATCGTGGTGCTCGGCGGCATGGGTTCGCAGCTTGGCATCGCGCTTGCCGCGCTCGCCATGATCGGCGGCTTCGAGCTGTTTCGCGGCTTCGAGGAATTCCGCATGCTGGTGTTTGGCGCCGCGATGGTGGTGCTGATGATCTGGCGGCCGCGCGGCCTTGTCGGCCATCGCGAACCCTCGGTGTTCCTGGAAACACGGACCGCAATCTCCCCGTCCTTCGTCAAGGAGGGACATGGATGATGTCTGCAGGACCGGCCGATATTCTCGACGTCACGCACCTGTCGATGCGCTTTGGCGGCATCGTCGCGATCAACGATCTATCGTTCACCGTCAAGCGCGGTGACATCACCGCGCTGATCGGTCCCAACGGGGCTGGCAAGACCACAGTGTTCAACTGCATCACTGGATTCTACAAGCCGACTACCGGCATGCTCCGCCTGACGCACGACAGCGGCCGCGAATTCCTGCTGGAGCGGTTGTTCGACTATCGCGTCTCCAAGCACGCCAAGGTGGCGCGGACATTCCAGAACATCCGCCTGTTCGCCGGCATGACCGCGCTGGAGAACCTGATGGTGGCGCAGCACAATCCACTGATGCGCGCCTCAGGTTATACGCTGCTCGGCCTGATCGGCGCGCCGGGTTTTCGCAATGCCGAGAAGAGCGCGATCGAACGCGCGAAGTACTGGCTGGATCAGATCGGACTGACTGCGCGCGCCGACGATGCCGCGGGTAACCTGCCTTACGGCGACCAGCGGCGGCTGGAGATCGCGCGCGCAATGTGTTCAGAGCCGGCGCTGTTGTGCCTCGACGAGCCGGCCGCCGGTCTCAACGCCCGCGAGGGTGAAGACCTCAGCAAGCTCCTGCTCTCGATCCGCAAGGATCACGGCACCTCAGTGCTGCTGATCGAGCACGACATGTCGGTGGTGATGGAAATCTCCGACCGCATCATCGTGCTCGACTACGGCGTCAAGATCGCGGAGGGCACGCCGCGCGCAATCCGCGACGATCCGAAGGTGATCGCCGCCTATCTCGGTACCGACGAAAAGGCCGCCATCGCCGTGATGGAGCACGGCACATGAGCACCCCGGCGCAACCGCTGCTTTCCATCCGCGGCCTGCGTGCCGCCTATGGCCACATCGAAGCCCTCAAGGGCGTCGACCTCGATGTTGCATCGGGCGAGATCGTGGCCCTGATCGGTGCCAACGGCGCCGGCAAATCGACCCTGATGATGACCGTGTTCGGCCGTCCGCGGGCGCGCGCCGGTGAAATCTACTTCGATGGTCAGGATATCACTCACACGCCGACGCATCGGATCGCGCATCTGCGTATCGCGCAGTCACCGGAAGGCCGGCGAATTTTCCAGCGCATGAGCGTCGCCGAAAACCTGCGCATGGGCGCGGATGCGGCGCAGAGCAGCGAAGGCGACCGCAGCGCCGACCTCGATCGTGTCTTCACGCTGTTTCCGCGCCTCAAAGAGCGCATGCAGCAGCGCGGCGGAACGCTATCCGGCGGCGAACAGCAGATGCTGGCAATCGGGCGCGCGCTGATGAGCCGTCCTCGTCTGTTGATGCTGGACGAGCCCTCGCTCGGCCTTGCTCCGCTGATCGCGCGGCAGATCTTCGATGCCATCCGCACGCTGAACAAGCAGGATGGCCTCACGGTGCTGATCGTCGAGCAGAACGCCAATCACGCGCTGAAGCTCGCCCACCGCGCCTATGTCATGGTCAACGGCCTGATCACGCTGAGCGGCAACGGCGCCGAATTGCTGGAACGTCCGGAAATCCGCGCGGCTTATCTCGAAGGCGGGCGGCACTGATGAGCGATTTCTACGCCAACGAGAGCCTGTTGCAGGCCGCCTTCATCACCCTGGTGCTGGGCGGTGGCGGCGCACTCCTCGCCGGCCGCGCCATTGCCGCGACATGGCGCAACATCTCCACCGCTGCGATTGCGGCCATTCCGATGGCGATGGCGGTGCGCTTTGTGCATTTCGCCTTATTCGACGAGACACTGCTGGCGATCAAGCCGTTCGCGCTTGAACTTGCGGTCCTGCTGGTGATCGGCTGCCTGTCATTTCGCCGCACCCGCGCGGTGCAAATGGTGAAGCAGTATTATTGGCTCTATCGCCCGCACGGCCCGTTCGGCTGGCAGCCGCGGCAGGATGCGACCGTCGAGCCACCGCGGAATTGAAATTTGCCGGTGACTTGAGAACCAAATCATCGGACAATGCACGCGACACATCACCTGCAACTCCCCTGAGGGATATTCCATGACGAAATTCCGCATCGCCGGTCTGGCCTTTGTGGCCTCTCTTGCCCTGTCGTCCGCCGCCTTCGCCCAGAACATCCCTGTCGCCGTCGCGGGTCCGATGACCGGCGGCGAATCCGCATTCGGTCGACAGTTGAAGAATGGCGCGGAACTCGCGGTCGCCGACCTCAACGCCGCGGGCGGCGTGCTCGGCAAAAAGCTTGCTCTGCAGGTCGGCGACGATGCCTGCGATCCGAAACAGGCGCGCTCAGTTGCAGAGAAACTCGCCAATGACCGCGTGGTGTTTGTCGCCGGACATTTCTGCTCGTCGTCGTCGATCCCAGCCTCCGAAGCTTATGCCGAAGGCAACGTGCTGCAGATCAGCCCGGGCTCCACCAACCCGCTGCTCACCGAGCGCAAGCTCTGGAACGTGCTGCGTGTCTGCGGTCGTGACGACCAGCAGGGCGTCGTCGCCGCGCAGTACATTCTGAAGAATTACGCTGGCAAGAATGTCGCGATCCTCAACGACAAGACCACTTACGGCAAGGGCATCGCCGACGAGACCAAGAAGGCGTTGAACGCCGCTGGCTTCAAGGAGAAGATGTTCGAGTCCTACAACAAGGGCGACAAGGACTTCAATTCGATTGTCTCGCGACTCAAGCGCGAGAACATCGACCTCGTCTATATTGGCGGCTATCATCAGGAAGCCGGCCTGATCCTGCGCCAGATGCGCGATCAGGGCCTCAAGACCGTATTGATGGCAGGCGACGCGCTGAATGATCGCGAGTTCGCCTCCATCACCGGCCCGCAGGCGGAAGGCACGCTGTTCACCTTCGGCCCCGATCCGCGCAAGAAGGCGACCGCGAAGGCGTTGGTCGAAAAGTTCAAGGCCAAGGGCATCGATCCGGAAGGCTACACGCTCTACACCTATGCCGCCTTCCAGGTGTGGTCGCAGGCTGCAACGAAGATCAACTCGACGGATCCGAAGAAGGTTGCGAGCGCGATCAAGACCGGCGAATGGGATACCGTGCTCGGCAAACTGTCGTTCGACGCCAAGGGTGACATCAAGCTGATCGACTACGTCGTCTACAAGTGGGACAACAAGGGCAACTACGCCGAGCTCGGTTCAGCCCAATAAGGCAAAATGGAAATGCTTTCTTCCTCTCTCTCAACGGGAGGAAGAAAGCAGGCCTAACCGAAATTCTGCAACGCCGGGAAGGTTTCCAGCAGCCAGATGCTGAAGGTCGAGACCGCGCCGGTAAGGAAGCCGACGCCGACGAGGATCATCAGCACGCCCATTACGCGCTCGACCGTGGCGAGATGCCGCTTCATGCGGCCGAGCACCGTTGAGAACTGCTCGACCAGAAACGCCGCGATCAGGAACGGGATGCCAAGGCCGGCAGAATAGACCGCCAGCAGGCCCGCTCCCTTGGTCACCGTTGCCTCCGACGCCGCCACCGACAAGATCGCCGCCAGGATAGGGCCGATGCACGGCGTCCAGCCGAACGCAAAGGCAAGGCCCATGATATAGGCGCCCCACAATCCGACCGGCTTTGCCACCGATAGCCGCCCCTCGCGCATCAGGAAGCCGAGCCGCGTCAGGCCGAGAAAATGCAGGCCCATGACGATGATGACGAGGCCGGCAACGATCGACAATTGCGCCGACCACGCCCGGATCAATCCGCCAATGAAGCTCGCGCTGGCGCCGAGCGCTACGAACACGGTGGAAAACCCGAGCACGAACAGCAGCGCCGAGAGCATCACCGCGCGGCGAGACACCGCGGGCTGCTCATCGTTTGCAACATGTTCGATGGTGGCGCCGGTGAGATAAACCAGATAGGCCGGCACCAGCGGCAACACGCAGGGTGACAGGAAGCTGATGAGGCCGGCGAACAGGGCGGCGGGGATCGAAATATCGTGGATCATGGCGGCTAGATGCCCTCTCCTCACACCCTAACGCAAGAGCGATATCCGTCGCTTCGCCAGCTTGTGAACGCCGCCGAGCGGCGAGCGTTGACCGCCGGGCATGAGTGGGGTTCTCTGCCTGCGGAGGGCGTATATGAAAAACTGTCTGACTGATATCCCCGGCGTGCGTGTCGGCCATGCCGATGACGCTGATCTGGCGTCCGGCGTGACGGCGATCCTGTTCGATGAGCCGGCGGTGATGGCGATGGACGTGCGCGGCGGCGGCCCCGGCATCCGCGACGGCGCGCTGCTCGATCTCGTCAACACCGTGGAGCGGGTTGATGCGCTTGCTTTATCGGGCGGATCGGCCTTCGGCCTCGAGGCTGGCGGCGGAATACAGGCATGGCTTGCCGGGCAGGGACGCGGCTTCGCGGTGGGCGGCGCGTTGATCCCGATCGTGCCGGGTGCCGTGGTGTTCGACCTGCTTAATGGCGGCAATAAGAATTGGGGCCGCATCGCCCCCTACCTTGAACTCGGCTACGAGGCGGCGGGTGCTGCCAGCGAGACCTTCGCGCAAGGCAGCGTCGGCGCCGGGCTCGGCGCAACCACCGCTACACTGAAGGCCGGTGTCGGCTCGGCTTCCGCAGTCACCAGGGACGGCATCACTGTCGCCGCGCTCGCTGTCGTCAATGCGGTCGGCACCGTGACCATTGGCGACGGACCGCATTTCTGGGCCGCGCCGTTCGAGCAGAACGGTGAATTCGGTGGCCTCGGCATGCCGCGAGAGTTTACGCCTGAGATGCTGGCCTCGCGGCTCAAGGGCGCACCCGACACGACTTCGGTCGAAAGCACCACGATTGCCATCGTCGTCACCGATGCAATCCTCACCAAGCCGCAAGCCAAGCGTCTCGCCATGATTGCGCAGACCGGATTTGCCCGGGCGATCTATCCGGTCCACGCGCCGCTCGATGGCGATGTGGTGTTCGCGGCGGCAACCTGCGTGAGACCGATCGAGCCGCTGATCGGCCTGACCGAGCTTGGCATGATCGCGGCCAACACCATGTCGCGGGCGATCGCGCGCGGCGTCTATGAGGCCAGCGCCCTGCCCTTCGCCGACACGCTGCCGTGCTGGAAAGACAAATTCGGCTGACGGCAAAATCCGGCGAACCCGATGGCGTCCGGCGCGTTGAGATACAAAAATCAAAGCGCCGGATGTTCCGCCATGCCATCAACCGCCATTCGCAGCCTCGCTTACGACGCCTTCACGCGGGAACTGTGGGTGATGTTCACCACCGGACGGCGTTACGTCTATTCCGAGGTGCCGCCCGACGTATATCGCGCGTTTTTCAGCGCCACATCGCGCGGCACGTTTTTCAATCAAGAAATCCGAGACCACTATCCCTATCGCGAACTTTCATCGCGCCCGCTCAAGGCAGGCTAGAACGCCGGTAGATATCTGCCGCGGATCATGAAGAAGCGCCGTCAAACCACGTAGGATTTAAGGTTAGCTTTGCCTTTGAATTGGCAACGCCTTTGTGACGGACTCATTCTCCGGCCGTGCGCAACTTCGCGCATGTAACAGTGGAGAAAACGTCATGAAAACGATTCTCTGTCTCGCAGTCCTCGCAACTGCTTTTGCGAATGCTCTGGCGAAGACCCAAGGCGTCGCCGTTGCGGCGAATGTACTCACCGGCAAAGGTGGCGTGGTCGGCCTGTTGAACGGGCGCAGCGCGCTCGCGATCAACACTGCGGTGACCACGTAGCCGCCGCGCAGCCGCCGCGCAGCCGCAGCGAGGCCGCAAAATCATCCGCGGCGTTCGCGGAGCACGCGGCAAGGGCGAACGGTCCTGCGCACAGACAAACTCTCGGAAACGACATGCGACCTCCGCAATGCGTGCGTCGATTGCCATTACTTGCCGTTGTCGTTAGCGAGGAATGAAAAACGCCCGATGTTGCGTATTGCTACGCAAGCACCGGGCGTGATGTTACCGCGTGTGTGTGAGGGCGGGCATCAAACCTTGACAGATATCGATTGCTGCGCGGCCGCGGCCAAAGCCTGCGTCTGCTTTTGGATCATCTGCTCGACCAGATTGTAGGACGAAGTTGCGCTGCTGGCGGCACCTGCGTTGACAGATCCGCCACCGCTTGCCGCCGGTGAGGTCATCGTGATCTTGGTGCCGTCAGCATAGGTCAGCGTGGTTGTGGTCGAGCCATCGCTGTTGCTGGTCGAGATGCTGCTCGCCCCGCTGAGCGCCTGCATTAGAGCATCATCCCCACCGCCGGGCTTGCCGCCGGCGCCATGGGCATGGTGATGACCGCCGCCTCTCGGCTTGAGTGCGGCCGCCAATTCATTGAGACTCACCGAGCCGTCGCCATCGGTGTCTAGCTTGGCAAATACCTTGTCAGCCGCCGCGATGTTGGCGCCGCCCGCGCCGAGCTTGTCCTCGAATTCAGTCTTGGAGATTGCCCCGTCGCCATTGCCGTCGATTTGCGTGAACAGGTCCTTCAACGCGTCGGAACGGGTCATGGTCGTGGACGGCTGGCTTGGGTCCAGCGAGGCCAGCAGCGCATTGAGCGTTTCGGACGACAGCCTGCCGCTCTGGCTGGAGTTGCCGGCCGTCTGGGATGACGACGGCGATCCCGATGACAGCAGGTTGAACGGGGTGGATGATTGCCGCACGCCGGTCTTGGTCGCCGATCCGGTGGAGGATGTCAGCGACGACAACAGATCGATTGCGCCCGCAGCCGCGACGCCGATGGGCAGGAACATGGCGATACTCCCACATGCCGCGCACAGCACGGCCCCAATTTCCCCTATCCAGTCTCCAGCAAATGCCGTGCCGCGCCGGAACCCCCCCAAAAAACAGGCATTTCGTGCGGATCGCCCACCGTCGCAGATGGGAAAATCCTGCCGATGCGGCAGAAGGTGCCGAGCGCCATGCGCCCTTCCGGCGCATGGTGCGCCTGCATTTCTGCGGGAAACCGCTTTTCCGGTTTTGCGCACCGCGCACGGGCGTGTTACCCGGATGCATCCAGAAACCAGCCTTGAGCCCGCCGGAAACGCATGTCCCAGCCGTTTGCACCGCGCCCCCTCGTCATCGCACCGTCAATCCTGGCCTCCGATTTCGCCAGGCTCGGCGAGGAAGTCCGCGCCGTCGATCAGGCAGGCGCCGACTGGATGCATCTCGACGTGATGGACGGCCATTTCGTGCCGAACATTTCCTACGGCCCGGATGTCATTAAGGCGATGCGGCCGTATTCCAAGAAGATCTTCGATGCGCATCTGATGATCGCGCCGTGCGATCCCTACATCGAGGCCTTCGCCAAGGCCGGCTGCGACCACATCACGGTGCATGCCGAAGCCGGGCCGCATCTGCACCGCTCGCTACAGGCGATCCGCGCGCTCGGCAAGAAAGCGGGCGTCTCGCTCAATCCCGCCACGCCCGCGAACGCCATCGAATATGTGATCGACCAGATCGATCTCGTGCTGGTGATGTCGGTCAATCCCGGCTTCGGCGGCCAGTCGTTCATTCCCGCCGTGCTGGAAAAAATCTCGCAGGTGCGCGCGATGTGTGCCGGCCGGCCGATCGATATCGAGGTCGATGGTGGCGTCACCGCCGACAACGCCGCAGCAATCGCCGCCGCCGGCGCCAACGCGCTGGTCGCCGGATCGGCCGTGTTCAAGGGCCGCACGATGGAGAGCTACAAGGCGAACATCTCCGCGATCCGCAACGCCGCCGCCTCGGCGCGCGGCGAAGCGATCTAAACTCCTCATGGTGAGGAGCCGGCAAAGCCGGCGTCTCGAACCATGAGGCCCAGTTCTGAAATGGCTTTGGCCATCCTTCGAGACGCGCTGCGCGCTCCTCAGGATGAAGCCAAAGCGGCAAGCACGATGAAAGGCCATCCATGATCCCGCGCTATTCCCGCCCCGAAATGACTTCCATCTGGGAGCCGCAGACGCGGTTTCAGATCTGGTTCGAGATCGAAGCCCATGCCGCCGACGCGCTGGCCGATCTCGGCGTCATCCCGAAGGAAGCGGCCAAGACGATCTGGGCCAAGGCCAAGGGCGTGACCTTTAATGTCGAGCGGATCGACGAAATCGAGCGCGAGACCAAGCACGACGTGATCGCCTTCCTGACGCATCTTGCGGAAATCGTCGGCCCGGAAGCGCGTTTCGTGCACCAGGGCATGACCTCCTCCGACGTGCTCGACACCTGCCTCAACGTGCAGCTTTCCCGCGCCGCCGACATCCTGCTCGCCGACATCGACAGGGTGCTCGCCGCGCTCAAGACTCGCGCCTTCGAACACAAGATGACGCCGGTGATCGGCCGCTCGCATGGTATCCACGCCGAGCCGGTGACGTTCGGCCTCAAACTTGCTTACGCCTATGCGGAATTCACCCGCGCCCGCGAGCGCCTTGTCGCCGCGCGCAAGGAAATCTCGACCTGCGCCATTTCGGGCGCGGTCGGCACCTTCGCGCAGATCGATCCGCGCGTGGAGGCTCACGTCGCTAAAGCGATGGGCCTCGCCGTCGAACCGATCTCGACGCAGGTGATTCCACGCGACCGTCACGCGATGTTCTTCGCCACGCTCGGCGTGGTCGCCGCATCGATGGAGCGGCTCGCTATCGAAATCCGCCACATGCAGCGCACCGAAGTGCTCGAGGCCGAGGAGTTCTTTTCCGAAGGCCAGAAGGGCTCGTCGGCGATGCCGCATAAGCGCAATCCGGTGTTGACGGAAAATCTCACCGGCCTGTCGCGCATGGTGCGCGCCTACGTGACGCCGGCACTGGAGAACGTGGCGCTGTGGCACGAGCGCGATATCTCGCACTCCTCGGCCGAGCGGATGATGGCACCGGATGCCACGGTGACGCTCGACTTCGCGCTCAACCGCCTCGCCGGCGTGATCGAGAAGTTGCTGGTCTATCCGCAGAACATGCAGAAGAACCTCGACCGCCTCGGCGGCCTCGTTCATTCCCAGCGCGTGCTGATCGCGCTCACCCAAAAGGGCGCGTCACGCGAGGATGCCTACAAGCTGGTACAGCGCAATGCGATGCCGGTCTGGCGCGGCGAAGGCGACTTCCAATCACTCCTGAAGAAGGACGCTGAGGTGAAGAAATATCTCTCCGACAAGGAGATCGAGGAGCAATTCGACCTCGCGTATCACCTTAAGCACGTCGATACGATCTTCGCCCGGGTGTTCGGAGCCGCCTGATAACCGACTGGTTCGAACTCATGATCTCGTCCTGCGAGGCGTTGGACTTCCTGCTGCTGCCCGGCCTCGGCAATTCCGGAGTCGATCACTGGCAGTCCTACTGGTCGATGGCGTTTCCCAACGCCTCGCGCGTGCTGCAGAACGACTGGGACACCCCGCAACTGCCGGACTGGCTGGCGCGGCTCGACAATACCGTCGCGCAGGGAACGCGGCCTGCGATCCTGATCGCGCACAGCCTCGGCGTCGCGCTCGCGGTGCACTGGCTAACAACCCGCCCATCGGGGCGGGTCAAGGCCGCGCTGCTGGTCGCGCCTTCCGATGTCGAGTCGGCCGACCACACGCCGGACGCGATCCGCAACTTCGCGCCGCTGCCGCGCACCGCCCTTCGCGTACCGGCGATCACGGTTGCCAGCAGCGACGATCCTTATGTCACGGTTGCACGCGCCAGCGCCTTCGCGGCGGACTGGAAATCCGGCTTCTGCAATGTCGGCGAACTCGGCCATCTCAATGGCGCGTCACGCCTCGGCCTCTGGCCGCAGGGGCTGGTACTGCTCGGGCGATTGATCGAGCGGATTTGAAACGCCTGCGCTTACCGAACCCTGCCGTCCACCATCCGCTCCAACACGCCATCATTCTTGATGAAGCGGTGATACAGTGCGGCGAGGAGATGCAGCGCAATCAGCGCCAGCAGCGCATAGGCGAGATAAATGTGCCAGTGCTCGTAGAAGCGTGAGGCGGCCTTGTTCTCGGCGGTGAATTGCGGAATCCGAAACAGACCGAACCAGTCGGCGTAAGTTGGCTTATGCGCGCCGGAATGCGCCCAGCCAAGCATCGCAACCACAATGGTCATTATATACAGCAGGCCCTGGTTGGCACGCGCCAACATCCGCTCCCATTTCGGCGCGCCGGACGGCAGCACCGGCTTCGGATTGATCGTCACCCAGAGCAGCCGCAGCGCCATCAGCAGCAGCACGACATAGCCGATATTGGCATGGACCGAGCGGTGAAAGAACCGATCCGGACGGGCGGGAATGTGGTTCATCCACCAGCCGTAAGCCAGCATACCCAGAATGGTCAGGCCCAGCAGCCAGTGCAGCGCGCGCGACACCGCGCCCCACGACCGTTCAGTGTTCTTCAGCATTGTCTTGTCCGGATGTTCGTCAGCCCCAGACGCCGAAAAGCCATAGATGGCTTTGGCGAGCAAGCAGCTCCGGCGCGGCTTGCCTTGGAATTGTTCCAATCAGCCTTATAGCTGGCATGCGCAGGCCGGCTTTCTCGCAACCGGTCCGCAAGATATTGCTAACCGGCCATCAGCTAGACTTCCGACGTGCCCCAAGAACCCGCCATCCTCGTCTTCGACTCCGGCCTCGGCGGCCTCACGGTGCTGCGCGAAATCGTCAAGGCGCGCCCCGATGCGGTCTACACCTATGTCGCTGACGATGCGTTCTTCCCTTATGGGCAGCACAGCGAAGACGAGATCGTCGCGCGCGTGGTGCCGCTGATCGGCGACCTGATTGCCGACCATAGGCCAGACCTTGTGGTGATTGCCTGCAACACCGCCTCCACGCTGGTGATGACGCATCTGCGCGAGGCCTATGCGATCCCGTTTGTCGGGACCGTGCCGGCGATCAAGCCGGCCTGCGCCTCGTCAAAGACGAAGCGGGTCTCGGTGCTCGGCACCCGCGGCACCGTGAAACGCGAATACACCAGGGCACTGATCCGGGATTTCGCAGGGGACTGCCAGACCACACTGGTGGGCTCCGAGCATCTTGCTGCGCTGGCGGAAGCGGCGCTGCGCGGCGAAACCGTCAGCGATGCCGCGATCGCCGCCGAGATCGCGCCCTGCTTCATCAATGGCGGTGATGCCGCGACACGCACCGACACGGTGGTGCTGGCCTGCACACATTACCCGCTGCTGCTTGACCAGATCACCCGGTTGGCGCCCTGGCCGGTGGACTGGATCGACCCCGCTCCCGCCATCGCCCGGCGGGTGGTGGACCTACTGGGGCCGAAAGCGGCCGAAGTGAGCCCGGCCCCGGCACGAATGCTGTTCACTTCCGGCAGAACCTCGTCTGAACTGAACGGGACGCTGAAGCCCTTCTTCGGGGCGGCCGCATTGACCCCGGCCTGAGCAAACCCCTCTAATTGCTGGCGATTTGGCGAGGTCCAGGCGAGCTATTCCGAAAACCCGGAAAATCGCGCCAAAAGGCACCGATCTGTTTGACATATCGGCGCTATTTCCCTATCAACAGCCTCGCTCGCGGGCCGCTTTCGGCCCGCGTTGCGTTTCGCGACCCGTGGTCCCTTCCGTCAAGCTTATGGGATGGACCTGTCAGCATCGGAGTTTTCTCGATGCGAAGGAGGGCGCGTTTCCTCAAACTCGAACCGCAAGAGGACGCGATGACTAAGCGTAGTGAGGCGAAGTATAAAATCGATCGCCGTATGGGCCAGAACATCTGGGGCCGCCCGAAGAGCCCCGTCAACAAGCGCGAATACGGCCCCGGCCAGCACGGCCAGCGCCGCAAGGGCAAGCTCTCCGACTTCGGCACGCAGCTGCGCGCCAAGCAGAAGCTGAAGGGCTATTACGCCAACATTTCCGAGCGGCAGTTCTATGCCGTGTACGTTGAGGCGACCCGCCTCAAGGGCGACTCGGGCGAGAACCTGATCGGCCTGCTCGAGCGTCGCCTCGACACAGTGGTCTATCGCGCCAAGTTCGTGCCGACGATGTTCGCGGCGCGTCAGTTCATCAACCACGGCCACGTCAAGGTGAACGGCAAGCGCGTCAATATCTCGAGCTACAAGGTCAAGGTCGGCGACGTTATCGAGGTCAAGGACGCATCCAAGCAGCTCGCTCTGGTGCTCGAGGCCAACCAGCTCGCCGAGCGCGACGTTCCGGACTTCCTCGAGGTCGATCACGGCAAGCAGACGGCGAAGTTCGTTCGCGTGCCGAACCTTTCGGAAGTGCCCTTCCCGGTGCAGATGGAACCGCACCTGATCATCGAATTCTATTCGCGCTGATCCCTATCAGGCGAGACCAGACGACAAAGCCGCCCCATTGGGGCGGCTTTTTGCTGTGCGGCTCAAGAGAATGCTACCGGGCCCCAAAAAACAACAGCCGGCACCGCAAGGCGATGCCGGCCGTCACTTTCAACAACAGGCGGTCAGACGCGCCAGGGAATTAGCCGGCAGCCTGCTGAACCGAGACACCCTTCTCGGCCAGCAGCTTCTGCAGCTCGCCAGCCTGGAACATCTCACGCACGATGTCGCAGCCGCCGATGAACTCGCCCTTGATGTAGAGCTGCGGAATGGTTGGCCAGTTCGAATATTGCTTGATGCCGTCGCGCAGCTCGGCCAATTCCAGCACGTTCAAACCTTTGTACGAGACGCCGACGTGGTCGAGGATCTGGACCACCTGGCCGGAAAATCCGCACTGCGGAAATTGCGGGCTGCCCTTCATGAACAGCACGACGTCGTTGGACTTCACTTCCGATTCGATGAATTGCTGGATGCTCATAGTCTTGTCCTTTAAGGCCTCGTCTTGGGCGGCAGGGCGGCGATTGTCCACGCTCGGGCGACCGCTTCGGGCATATATGTATCCGTAAACGGTTCCGCATCCCAATCAATTCAATTCCGCGCCAAGCGGCGTTTTGGCCGGATTTTCCGCTTGTGGGTGGGATTTAGGCCCCTTTTTGGCCTATGAACCTTCAATTGATCTGCCCTTTTTGTCGCCACGCCACGACTGTCCGCCCCAGATCGAATTTCTCTGGAACCGACGCGCCGCAGCATCGTTGTCCCCAAAACCGGAGAGTTCAGTGACGAAAACAGCGGCCGTGCCGGCAGGCCCCCTGTCACCATCCCCCCGATCAGAATCAGGTCTGTCCAGCATCCTGCTCGCGGACTACCAGCGTGTGCGCGATGAGACCGAGCGCCGCGCGGCCCCGTTGTCGCCGGAAGACCAACTGATCCAGTCGATGCCGGACGCCAGCCCGGCGAAATGGCATCGCGCCCACACCACTTGGTTCTTTGAACAGTTCGTGCTCGGCGAGCATGTCGCAGGCTACAAACCGTTCCATCCCGACTACGCCTATCTGTTCAATTCCTATTACGTCAGCGCCGGACCGCGACACGCCCGTGCGCAACGTGGCCATCTCACCCGTCCCGGCGCCGAGGAAGTAACCGCGTATCGCCGCTACGTCGATGCGGCGATGATCACGTTTCTGCGGGAAGCTTCCGACGGCAAACTGCGCACCATCGCGCCGCTGATGGAGGTCGGCTTCAATCACGAGCAGCAGCATCAGGAGTTGATGCTGACCGACATCCTGCACGCCTTTGCGCAGAATCCGATTCCGCCCGCATACGACCCGGCATGGCGCTGGCCATCACCGCACCGAGTAGGGGATGCCTGGGCCGCGCTGACCGAAGGCATCCACACCATCGGACATCCGGACGACAGCTTTCACTTCGACAATGAAAAGCCCGCGCACCGCGCGCTGGTCGGCCCCGTATCGCTTGCGCGCGATCTCGTCACCAACGCCGAATGGCTCGCCTTCATCAATGACGACGGCTATCGCAAGCCGACGCTGTGGCTGATGGATGGCTTTGCCACCGTTGAAAGAGAAGGCTGGGAGGCACCGGGCCACTGGCGCAAGATCGACGGCGAATGGCGCATCATGACCCTGGCCGGCCTCATGCCGATCGATCCGGCAATGCCGGTCTGCCACATCAGCTACTACGAGGCCGATGCGTTCGCGCGCTGGAGCGGCAAGCATCTGCCGACCGAGATGGAATGGGAAGTCGCCGCTCGTGCCGACCTTCTCAACGATGCGTTCGGCATCGTCTGGCAATGGACGCGCAGCGCCTACGCGCCCTACCCCGGCTATCGCGCGATCGAAGGTGCGCTCGGCGAATACAACGGCAAGTTCATGGTCAATCAGTATGTGCTGCGCGGCTCTTCGCTGGCAACGCCCGAAGGCCACAGCCGTATGACCTATCGCAACTTTTTCTATCCGCATCATCGCTGGCAGTTCACCGGATTGCGGCTGGCGGACTACCCCGCCTGAAGCGGGTGGAACTCATCATTAACTCAGTATGAACTCAACATGGACTCCACATGAACATTCATGTTGCCTCGCGCTCCGCCAAATCCCGATCTACAAATGCGAAGGGTACTTTCGCCAGCGACGTGATTGCGGGGTTGACGCGGCAACCCAAGCAACTTCCGCCCAAATATTTCTATGACGAGACCGGTTCGCGGCTGTTCGAAGAGATCACGCGTCTGCCCGAATATTATCCGACCCGCACCGAGCTCGGCATCCTGCAAGACCATGGCAAGGAGATCGCCGCGACCATGCCATCGAACGCGGCGCTGATCGAATTCGGCGCCGGCGCATCGACCAAGGCACGATTGCTGCTCACGCAACACAAGTTCGGTGCTTACGTGCCAGTGGATATTTCAGGCGCGTTTCTCAATGGCCAGGCGGCCGCGCTGCGCGCAGATTTTCCAGATCTCGCTATCCATCCTGTGGTGGCGGATTTTACCGCGCCCTTCGCATTGCCTGCAGCAATCCAAGACATGCCGAAAGTCGGATTCTTTCCCGGCTCGACCATCGGCAATTTCGAGCCGCACGAGGCCTGCGCCTTCCTGCGCAGCGCCTGCAACATCCTTGGACGCGGGGCGATCCTGATCATCGGCGTCGATCTGGAGAAGGACGAGCGCATCCTGCATGCGGCGTACAACGACGAGGCGGGCATCACCGCCGAATTCAATCTCAACTTGCTCATGCGCATCAATCGCGAGCTTGACGGCAATTTCGATCTTCCGGCCTTCACCCATCGCGCGATCTACAACCGCGAGCGCCACCGGATCGAGATGCATCTCGTCAGCCGCATTGCGCAGACCGTGCGCGTGCTCGGCCGCGCCATCACTTTCCGTGCTGGTGAAAGCATCCACACCGAAAGCAGCTACAAATACAGCGTCGAGCGATTTCAGGCACTGGCGCGCGGTTCGGGCTGGACGCCGAGGGCGACCTGGACCGATCCCGACGAGTTTTTCTCGGTGCAGGCGCTGCTGGCGAAAGAATAAACCCGCTCACGCTTCCGACGCGGCGGCCTCGTCCCGCAGCGAGATCGCCTCCCATACTGCAACGATCAGCATGATCGCGGTGGTCGCTGCCGACAGCAGCAACGGCGACAGATGATGCGCGAAAGGCACGAGGAGCAGCAGCAACCCGATGCCGACCAGATGCGATGGCTGCAGATGGCCGCGAATGCTGCGCTTGAACAGGATGGTGCCGATCAAAAACAGCAGCGGCCCGCCGATCATACTGATGATCGCCTTGCCATCGGCATGGCCCTGCGGGTGAGCCAGCAGCAATTCGTCGCCCACCGCCGACACCACGATGCCGGCGACGATCGGCAGATGCAGATAGGTATAAGCAAGGCGTGCCAGACGGCCGGCGTCCTTGGCGTGCGAAATTTCCTCCGCACCGGCTTCCGCGCCGATATGGAAATACACCCACCACATCGCGATGCTGCCGAGCAAGGCCACAACAAAAGCGGTGATCGTGGTTGCGGTCCATGCTGCTTCGGCGAAGGTCGCGCCGGTCACCACGACGGATTCGCCGAGCGCGATGATGATGAAGAGCGCACAGCGCTCCGCCATATGGCCGCCCTCGACGTCCCAGTCCCGCGTCGACGAGGCACCAAGACCGGGCACCCGAAAGCGCATCGCCGGGCCGGCATATTCGATCAGCACCGCGACGATCCATAGCGTAAGCCGCATGTTGCCGTCGGAGAGACCACCGGCGATCCAGAACACGCCGCTGCATGTCAGCCACACCGTGATGCGCCACAGATTTGTCCGCAGTGCTGGCTCCGATGCCGGGATCGACAGCGCCGAGAACACGGAGCGGCCGACCTGCATGCCAGCAAAAGCCAGCGCGAAGGTGAAGCCGCGGCTGTCGAACGCTTTCGGGATCGAGGTCGAGAGCAGGAGACCCGCGATCATCAGCGCAAACAGCATGACCCGGACCGGCGTGCGGTCCGGGTCGAGCCAGTTGGTGATCCAGGATGTGTAGATCCAGACCCACCAGACCGCGAAAAACAGGATCGCGGTCTGCAGCACGCCGAGCAGCGTGAAATGGGCCAGCAACGTGTGAGAGAGCTGGGTGATCGCGAAAACGAAGACGAGATCGAAGAACAGTTCGGCATAGGTGACGCGGTGGTGCTGATGCGGCGCGCGCTCCCGCAGCAACGCTCCTTCATTCTGGCGCGTCACCGGATCCGCCCGGCGCTCAGGCGTCCGGCACGCCGGTCTGCAGCGCCAGCGCGTGCAATACGCCGCCCATCTGGCCCTTCAGCGACTGGTACACGATCTGGTGCTGCTGGACGCGCGACTTGCCGCGGAAAGATTCCGAAATCACCGTTGCGGCATAATGATTGCCGTCCCCCGCGAGGTCGCGGATTTCGACAGTCGCGTCCGGAATCCCCTCCTTGATGAGGGTTTCGATCTCCCGGGCGTCCATGGGCATTTGTCGTCTCCTTTCAGCATAGCTATCGGCTTGAAAATCGTTGGATTTATAGCAGATTCTGGCGTCGGCTGCATCCATCGCCAAACAGTCGCCTCGCGGCATTTTCCCGCCTGTATCGCATGGCTGCGCGGCGGCGGTCGATCACAATCCCTTGCCCGGGGCACCGGCCGGCTTGCAACTGGCGACCAATGGAGCCGTTCCGAGATGTCCGCACGCAACGCCGCCCTCGACCGAACGCGGACCGCGCTCACCATCCTCGTGGTCATCCACCATGCCGTGATCCCCTACACCTATTACGGGCATGCCGACCCCGACACCTGGCTCGGCTTCGACGGCATTGTCCTGGCGACCGACAGTTTCTTTATGGCGCTGTTCTTCTTCCTGTCGGGACTGTTTGTCTGGCCGAGTCTGCAACGCAGGACTCCGGCCGAATTCCTGCGCGAGCGCCTGCTGCGGCTCGGCCTGCCCTTCGCGGTGGCGGCACTTGTCCTGATGCCGCTCGCTTACTACGCCATGGAGGTCGGGAAACCCGGTGCCAGCCTCAGTGCCTATTGGTGGAAAATCGTGACGGTCGGACCGTGGCCGAGCGGCCCGGTCTGGTTCGTCTGGGTGCTGTTCGTGTTCGATCTGCTCGCCGCCCTGCTCTATCGCCTCGCACCGAACGCACTCATGCCGATCAATCGACTGTCGCGGACCGGTTTTACGCGCCCGTCGCTACTGTTCGCCGTGTTCCTCGTCGTCACTGCGATTGCCTATGTGCCGATGCGGCTGACCTTCGGCGCCACCCGATGGTTCGAGTTCGGCCCCTTTGTGGTGCAGGCGAGCCGGGTGTTTCTCTACATGGCCTATTTCTTGTTCGGCGCGGGAATCGGCCTCGCACAGACCAAAGACGGCATTCTCGCGCCCCGCGGACGCCTTGCCCGGCAGTGGTCGCGCTGGGCGCTGATGGCGCTCATCGCCTATGGCTTTCTGGTGGCGCTGGTCTATGACCGCCGCGCGGTGATGCACAATCCCGATGTGCTGCCGCAATGGTGGCAGATCGCCTACAGCTTTGCGTTCGTGCTGTTCAGCGCGGCGATTTCGTTCGCCATTCTTGCCTGGTTCATCCGCTTCGATCGCCCCGGCCGTGGGCTGCTCGACGCCATGCGGCCTGCCGCCTACGGCATCTTTCTCGTCCATTACCTGCCGGTGCTGTGGCTGCAGCACTGGCTGCTGCCGGTGGACATGTCTCCGTTTGCCAAGGCCGGCATCGCATTCGTTGGCGGCCTCGGCGCAAGCTGGGCCGCCACGCTGGCGCTGTTGCGAATACCCGGCGCGCGGCGCACGCTTTAGGCCTTGCCGTTCATGTAGTCCGGCAGCCAGCTTTCGAAACCCGCCTTCAGCGTTTCAACCGCAACCGGCGCCTCCCCCTCGATGGCGATGTCGTGGCCGCCGGTCTTGCCGATCTCAACACAAGGCACCTCGACCGCCTTGAGCTTGCTCATCACCGTGAGCAGATGCTCGACCGGCACGGTGACGATGTAGCGTGCCTGATCCTCACCAAACCACCACGCATGCGGCAGGGTTTGCTCCGGCGCGGCATCAAGCATGGCGCCGATGCCGCTCGCCATCGCCATTTCGGCAAGCGCCACCAGCAGGCCGCCATCGGAGACGTCATGCACGGCGGTCGCGGTGCCGCTCTTGATCATGCCGCGCACCACATCGCCGTTGCGCTTCTCGGCGGCGAGATCGACCGGCGGCGGTGCGCCCTCCTCGCGGCCACAGATGTCGCGCAGGTAGACCGACTGGCCGAGCCAGCCTTGCGTATCGCCGATCAAGAGGATCGCCTCGTGATCAGCCTTGAACGCCAGCGTCGCCGATTTCTTGAAATCGTCGAGCAGTCCGACGCCGCCGATCGAGGGCGTCGGCAGGATGCCGCGACCGTTGGTCTCGTTGTAGAGCGAGACGTTGCCGGACACGACCGGGAAATCGAGCGCGCGGCAGGCATCGGCGATGCCGCGCAGCGCATCGACGAACTGACCCATGATCTCGGGACGTTCGGGATTGCCGAAATTGAGATTGTCGGTGATCGCAAGCGGCTTGCCGCCGACCGCAGTGATGTTGCGCCAGGCTTCCGCCACCGCCTGCTTGCCGCCCTCGAACGGATCGGCCTCGCAATAACGCGGCGTCACGTCCACGGTGAGCGCAAGGCCCTTCGGTCCGTCCTGCACGCGCACCACGGCGGCATCACCGCCCGGCCGCTGCAGCGTGTTGCCGCCGATGACGTGATCGTACTGCTCCCACACCCAGCGCCTCGAGCACAACTCCGGCGTCGCGAGGAGACGGGTCAACGCCTCGGTGATCGAGACCGGTGGCTTGATCTCGCGCGCATGGATCACGGGAAGCTGCGGCGAGGGCACATGCGGCCGGTCATAAAGCGGCGCCTCCGACTCCAGTTCCTTGATCGGAAGATCGGCCATCACGTCGCCGCCATGCTTGACGACAAAACGCTTGGTCGGTGTGGTGTAGCCCACCACCGCGAAGTCGAGACCCCACTTCTTGAAGATCGCCTCGGCTTCTTTTTCCTTCTCGGGCTTGAGCACCATGAGCATGCGCTCCTGGCTTTCCGAGAGCATCATCTCGTAGGCGCTCATGCCGGTCTCGCGCGTCGGCACGCTGTCGAGATCGAGATCGACGCCGAGATCACCCTTGGACCCCATCTCGACGGCGGAGCATGTCAGACCCGCCGCGCCCATGTCCTGAATTGCGATGACGCAATCCGCTTCCATGATTTCGAGACAGGCCTCGAGCAGCAGCTTCTCGGCGAAGGGATCGCCGACCTGCACGGTCGGGCGCTTCTCTTCACTGGCATCGTCGAACTCGGCGGAGGCCATGGTCGCGCCGTGGATGCCGTCGCGGCCGGTCTTGGAGCCGAGATAGACGATCGGCATGTTCACGCCGCTGGCCGCCGCATAGAAAATCTTGTCGGCCTCGGCGAGACCGACAGCCATCGCATTGACGAGAATGTTGCCGTCATAGCGGGTGTGGAAACGCACCTGCCCGCCCACGGTGGGCACGCCGAACGAATTGCCGTAGCCGCCGACGCCCGCGACCACGCCGGAGACGAGGTGCCGCGTCTTGGGATGTTCGGGCGCGCCGAAGCTCAAGGCATTGAGACAGGCAATCGGGCGCGCGCCCATGGTGAAGACGTCGCGCAGGATGCCGCCGACGCCGGTGGTCGCGCCCTGATACGGCTCGATATAGCTTGGGTGGTTGTGGCTCTCCATCTTGAAGACCACGGCGAGCCCGTCGCCGATGTCGATGACGCCGGCATTCTCGCCCGGCCCCTGGATCACCCACGGCGCCTTGGTCGGCAGGCCGCGCAGATGGATGCGCGAGGACTTGTACGAGCAATGCTCGTTCCACATCGCCGAGAAGATGCCGAGCTCGGTGAAGGTCGGTTCGCGTCCGATCAGTTCGAGGATGCGCTGATACTCGTCCGGCTTGAGGCCATGGGCGGCGACGAGTTCGGGTGTGATGGCGGGTTCGTTGGAAATCATGGGCTCGCGAGGCTGGAGACGCCCTTGTTTACGGAGAACGGCATGGCGCGGAAAGGGCTTTCCGCGACCCCGTTGTAGCCCACGGATCAAAGCTGGGGACAGCCCTGCGGAGCGCCGCGGCCGCCCCCTGCGGCAGCCGCTGGAACCAATTTAGAGACCATTAACCAAACCGCAATAGCGTTGCAATGTCAGCGGCATCTCCCGTTCGGGCGGCCTCCGGCAGGTTGTTTTTCCTCTTACCAGGCTCGTTTCGCAACCGGCGCATGGCGTACGCGCGACCGGGCGGGCTCCCCCTCAGTCCCAGTTCTCCGACGCGCAGGTATCCCCCAGATCATGACACCTCAAGACACCCTCGCCAGCCGCCTCGCTTTCAGCGGGCTCGACGATCGTTGCCGTGCCATCCTCAACGAGATCCGCCCCTCGATCATGACGGCGCTGCCCGGCATTCTCGACGGCTTCTACAAGTCGATCATGACCTTCCCCGAGGTGCGGGCGCTGTTCGCAAGCCCGGAGATCGTGGCCCGCGCCAAAGCAGCGCAGATCGCCCATTGGGACGTAATCCTGGCGGCGAAATTCGACGAGAATTACGTGCGCTCGGTGACGCGGATCGGCGAGACCCACAACCGCCTCGGCCTTGAGCCGCGCTGGTACATCGCCGGCTACAAGCGCATCATCAGCGGCCTGATCAGCCATATCGAGACCACCGTCACCTCCCGCTTCGGCGGCAAGGCGCATGCGGCGCGGAAGGCGGCGATGATCGACGCCGTGGTTACCGCTGCGATGCTCGACATGGATTTTGCCATCTCGGTCTATCTCGACGCCGGCCGGCGCGAGAAGCGCGAGGCGATGGAGCGTCTCGCCACGCAGTTCGAGCAGACCATCACCCAGATCGTCGGCCGGGTCGGGAGCATGGCCGAGAATCTGCGCACCGCCGCCGATGCACTCAAGGGCACCGCCGGCGCGGCGCAGACCCAGGCGCAGGCGGTGGCGGCCACGTCCAGCGAGGCGTCGGCCAACGTGCAGTCAGTCGCGGCGGGCACCGAGGAAATGGGCTCCTCGGTCGCGGAAATCTCCCGTCAGGTGCAGGAATCGCTGAAAGTGGCCAAGGGCGCAGTCACCCAGGCCGAGACCGCCAACAACCATGTGGCGGGCCTCAGCGAATCGGCCAGCCGGATCGGCGACGTCATCAAGATCATCAGCGCCATTGCCGAGCAGACCAACCTGCTCGCGCTCAACGCCACCATCGAGGCGGCGCGCGCCGGTGAAGCCGGCAAGGGCTTCGCCGTGGTGGCGCAGGAGGTCAAGGCGCTGGCGGCGCAGACCGGCAAGGCCACCGAAGAGATCAGCGCCCAGATCACCGGCATGCAGTCCGCAACCGGCGACACCGTGATCGCAATCACCGGCATCGGCGAGACCATCACGCACATCTCGAGCATCGCGGGTGCGATTTTCGAGGCGGTCGATCAGCAGGAAGCCGCGACGCGGGAAATCGCGCGCAACATCAACTTCGCGGCAAAAGCCTCGTCCGAAGCGGCGGCGAATATTGCGAAGGTCAACAAAAGCGCGGAGGACACCGGTGCGGCGGCGTCCGACGTTCACGCCTCGGCGCAGGTGCTCACCGAGGAAAGCCACCGGCTGCAGAGCGATGTCGGCGGTTTCCTCGCCATGCTGCGCTCGGCCTGAGAATCTAAGCGAACTCAACAATCCGAGCTTGCTCAACATCGTCATGCCCGCGCTTGTCGCGGGCATCCACGCCTTAACGAAGCTTCCCAAAAACGTGCATGGCCGGGTCAAGCCCGGCCATAACGAAACGCGGATACGAGCTTTGCTGGCGATCCGGCTTATGCCGCGCGTTCCAGATGGGCGGCGAGACCCGCGAACAGGCCGCGCCCGTCGGTGCAACCCATGATCTCTTCGACATGGTTCTCCGGGTGCGGCATCATGCCGAGCACGTTGCCCTTTTCATTCACGATGCCGGCAATCGAGGCGGCGGCGCCGTTGATGTTGTGGGTGTCGCCGACCTCGCCGGTCGGCGAGCAGTAACGGTAGAGCACGCGGCCCTCGCCCTCGAGGCGGCGGATGGTGTCTTCGTCGGCGGCGTAGTTGCCCTCGCCATGCGCCACCGGCACGCGGATCACCTGCCCGGCATTGTAGCCGCGGGTGAACGGCGTATCGGACCGCTCGACACGTAGATGCACGTCGCGGCAGATGAATCGCAGCCGCGCATTGCGCATCAGGACGCCCGGCAACAGGCCGGACTCGCACAGGATCTGGAAGCCGTTGCAGACGCCGAGCACGAGGCCGCCCCTGGCGGCGTGTGCGCGTACCGCGTCCATCACCGGGGAACGCGCGGCAATGGCGCCGCAGCGCAGATAGTCGCCATAGGAGAAGCCGCCGGGAATGACGACCAGATCGGTGCCCTTGGGCAATTCCGTTTCGGCGTGCCAGACCATCGCGGGTTCGGTGCCGGAGACGAGCTTCAGCGTGCGCGCCATGTCGCGCTCACGGTTGATGCCCGGGAAAACGAGGACGGCGGCTTTCATCGTTCGGCCTAGCCCAGGACTTCGACGCGGTAGTTCTCGATCACGGTGTTGGCGAGCAGCTTGTCGGCCGCAGCCTTGAGCACGGCTTCGGCCTTCGCCTTGTCGCTGCCGCTAACCTCGATGTCGAACACCTTGCCCTGCCGCACGCTGGCGATGCCATCGACGCCGAGCGATTTCAGCGCGCCCTCGATGGCCTTGCCCTGCGGATCAAGGATGCCGTTCTTCAGTGTAACAGTGACGCGAGCCTTCATGATCGATCAGCTCTTCACCAGCACCGGGCCGGAGCCGGCAGGCCGCTCGTTCTCGATCAGGATGCCGAGACGCTTGGCCACTTCGGTGTAGGCTTCGAGCAGGCCGCCGAGATCGCGGCGGAAGCGGTCCTTGTCGAGCTTCTCGTTCGACTTGATGTCCCACAGGCGGCACGAGTCCGGCGAAATCTCGTCGGCGACGATGATGCGCATCATCTCGTTCTCGAACAGGCGGCCGCACTCCATTTTGAAGTCGACGAGGCGGATGCCGATGCCGAGGAACAGCCCCGACAGGAAGTCGTTGACGCGAATGGCAAGCGCCATGATGTCGTCGATTTCCTGCGGCGTCGCCCAGCCGAACGCGGTGATGTGCTCTTCGGACACCATCGGATCGCCGAGCTGGTCGTTCTTGTAATAGAACTCGATGATCGAGCGCGGCAGCTGCGTGCCTTCCTCGATGCCGAGGCGCTGCGACAGCGAACCGGCGGCAACGTTGCGCACCACCACCTCGAGCGGCACGATCTCGACCTCGCGGATCAACTGCTCGCGCATGTTGAGGCGCTTGATGAAGTGCGTCGGAACGCCGATGTCGTTCAGATGCTGGAATACGTATTCCGAGATCCGGTTGTTGAGGACACCCTTGCCCTCGATGATCTGGTGTTTCTTGGCATTGAACGCGGTCGCGTCGTCCTTGAAATGCTGGATCAGTGTGCCGGGTTCGGGTCCTTCATAGAGAACCTTGCCCTTGCCTTCATAAATACGACGCCGACGGCTCATAGGGATGTACCGTGTGTTGTTGAAATCCATGGAATGGAACGCTCCGGGTGTTACGCGATCCCGCGACGGAGCTGCCGCGGAGCCCAAAATCGCGAAACAAACCGCGAACCTGGACTCGCAGGCAACCTAACCGATTGAGCCAGCCGATACAATGTAACCCGGCGGGTTTTACCCCCCTGTTTGGCCCCTTTGCCTGCGACCTTTCGGATATTGCGCCGCCGGGGCGGGCACTTATATCGAGAGGCCAGCCACAAGGCTGCCAAGGTCCCAATTTCAACTGACGGAACAGATATATGTCCTCTTTCGATAAGCGCGAGGAAGGTTTCGAAAAGAAGTTTGCCCTCGACGAGGAACAGAAGTTCAAGGCCGAGGCACGCCGCAACAGGCTGCTGGGACTGTGGGCCGCCGAACAGCTCGGCAAATCGAGCGATGACGCCTCCGCCTATGCCAGGGAAGTCGTCGCCGCCGATTTCGAGGAAAGCGGCGATGGCGACGTCCTGCGCAAGGTCGCCGGGGACCTGTCCGGGAAGGGCATCACCGAGCAGCAGATTCGGGCGAAGATGGACGAGTTCATGGCCGTCGCCCTGGAGCAGGTGAAGGCGGGCACGTGACGCCGGCATCCTCATTCTGATGAGCCTGCGCAGCACGCATCTCGATGAATGAAGCCCTCATGGTTCGAGGCGGCCTGCGGCCGCTCTTCACCATGAGAAACGGACTCATTCCTCCTTCAACCCGTATTCCATGTTGTTGCCGGCCGCTCCGTAATATTTGTACGGCAGGAACTTGCCCGACATGGTGATCTTGACGCGATCACCCTTCGGGTGGGCGAGGCGCTCCATCGCCATGTCGAAATCGATTGCCGACATGATGTCGTCGCCGAACTCCTCCTCGATCAGCGCCTTCCAAGCCGGACCGTTGACCATCACGAGTTCATACAAACGATAGATCAGGGGATCGGTCGGCGGCATCGCCACGCCCTCGCCGCGCATCGGCACTTCGTTGATCATGGCCTGCTCGACCTTCGACAGGCCAAACAGCTTGGCGGCGTTCTCCGCCTGCGGCCTGGTCAGCTTCATCTGGCCGAGGATCGCGCCGACGATCAGCACCTCGGAATGACCGCCGATCTCGGCGCAGATGTGTTTCCAGCTCCAGCCGTTCTCGCGCTTGATGTCGAGCAGCTTTTCGGTGAGCTCGGATCGTTTCATGGCGGCTCCTGCTGATGTGGCATAGCCCATCAGGAGCAACAGCCGTGCCACAAAGGCAGTTTTTAGCGCGAAGCCGCAGTACCTGCCCGCCGCTTGCGCAGCGCCCGTCGCGAAATTGGGCAACGGTGAAAAGGCAACGCCGCGCGAAAGTCTTTCGCGCGGTGCGTGCGATGATCCGGCGAGGCGTTATTTCAGCGCGTCAGCCACCTTGGCGATGCCGGCGTTGATGCAGGCTTCGTCCTTGTCGCCACCCGGTGCGCCCGAGGCACCAGCCGCGCCGATGACTTCATTGCCGACCTTGAGCGGCACGCCGCCCGCCGCATAGACCGTTCCCGGAATCTGGCGAAGATAGGCCATCTTCGGATCCTCGGTGATCCGCGCGAACTCGCCCGAGGTGATGCCGCGCGTGCGGGCCGTATAGGCCTTCAGACGGCTGTATTCCATGGTGTGCGGATTGGTGCCGTCGCCGCGGATCTGACCGGCAATATTGCCGGCCTTGTCGACCACGGTGACCGACACCTTGAAGCCGTCGGTTTTGCACTGATCGAGCGTGCCCTGCATGATCGCCATCGCCATGGCCATCGACACATTCTTCTCGACCTGCGGCGCCTGCGCGGACGCCGGACCGACCGCAAGCACGGACGCAGTCGCCAGCAAGACAAGACCAAATGAACGCATAGAAAGCCTCCCCTTATTTTGGTTTAGTTTTCAAGCAACACTTCGCCACGGCTTTTTATTCCGCAAACCGGAATAATTTGCGAGAACCGCCGCCAGCGCAGAGATGACACATGCAGTCATGCCAAAGCGCAAGGGCCGTCCTTGCCGGACCGGCGGAGCTATGTTGCACTGACGGCATCAACCACTCCCGCAACGCCGGCCGGACCTGCCGCGGCGATCAGCAGGCGACCGCTCCAGCATGTCGGCCACCATCCTCATCGTCGTCGTCTTCGGAGCCGCCGTCGCCGGCTTCGTGCAGGGACTGTCCGGCTTCACCTTCGGGCTGGTCGCCACCTCGATCTGGATCTGGGCGGTCGAGCCGCAACTGCTCGCGCCGATGGTGGTGTTCGGCGCGATGATGGGGCAATTGCTTGCGGTGTTCTCGGTGCGGCGCGGCTTCAATCTGAAGCTGTTCTGGCCCTATCTGGCCGGCGGCCTTGCCGGAATTCCGATCGGGGTCGCCATCCTGCCCCATCTCGACGTCCATTTGTTCAAGACCATGCTCGGCGTGTTGCTGGTGATCTGGTGCCCGATCATGCTGGTGTCGCCACGGCTGCCGCCGCTGACCGTCGGCGGCGCCATCGCCAATAGCGCGATCGGCCTGGTCGGCGGGGTGATGAGCGGGTTCGGCGGCTATTCCGGGGTGATTCCGACGCTGTGGTGCACGCTGCGGAGTTACGACAAGGACACCCAGCGTTCGATCATCCAGAACTTCAATCTTGCCATCCTGACCGCCACCATGGCGGGCTACATCGTCTCAGGCATCGTCACCGTGAAGATGCTGCCAACCTTCGCCCTCATCCTGCCGGCGTTGCTGATCCCGACGCTGCTCGGCACCAGGGTCTATATCGGCATCAGCGAGACCACGTTCCGGCAGATCGTGCTCAGCCTGCTGACGGCCTCAGGCATCGCCATGCTGGTGTCGTCGGTGCCGCACCTGCTCGGGCGCAACTAAGTCGGGCGAACGGCGGCGCTCACTCGCCGGCGATTGCCTCCAGGGCTGCGCCAACATCGCGCTCGATCACGGCGGCGGACAACTCCACCACCCGGTAGCCACGCTCGCGCAGCCACTCGCCGCGGCGGGCGCGGTCGTGCGCCACCACTTCGGTCTCCCCGTCATGGACGACCTCCACCGCGACACGGCGGATGAAGGAGACGAAATCCGGAATGTGCCGTCCTACCGGGGTCTGGCGCTTGAACTGGGCCGCGAACCGCCGGTCGGTGGTCAGCGCCCGCCACAGGATACGCTCGGCATCGGTCGGATTTCGCCGCAGCATCCGGGCGAGCCCGCGCATGCTGCCGCCTTCGGGGCCGCCATGGGCGTCGCTGTGCTCGGCCAGCAGCGTCCGCAGCCGCTCGGCACCGCTACTGTCGAGCACGCCGCCCTTGGCCGGGCCCTTGCGTCCCTCGGCAATCGCCATCACCACGCCGTGCAGGGTGTGCATGTCCTGCTTGGTCGGCTCCATCCGCATGAAGATATTGCGCAGGTTGACCAGCATGGTGTCGCGCTTCTCGGCCGGGCGCAGGAATTCGACCTTGTCGAGCTCGGCGACCAGATTGTCGAAGAACGCCTGCATCTGGTGGCCGGAGGCGCGCTCGGAGCGTTCCACCATGCTGAACGGCAGCGCGCCGTCCGTGACATGCTTGAACCACTCGTAGCCGGTCAGCAGCACCGCCTGCGCGAGGTTGAGCGAAGCGAAGGCCGGATTGACCGGAAAGGTGACGATCCGGTTGGCGAGCGCGACCTCCTCGTTGGTCAGCCCCGAGCGTTCGCGGCCGAACAGGATCGCAGCGGTGCCGCCCTGCCCGACCTCCCTCACAATCTCGCCGGCCGCCGCCGCCGGTCCGACCACCGGCTTGGCCTGGTCATGGGCGCGCGCGGTGGTTGCGAACAGCAGCGAGCAATCGGCCACCGCCGCCTCGACGCTGTCGAACAGCTCGACCTTATCGAGAATATGATCGGCTCCCGCCGCCGCGCGCTGTGCCGCCATGTTGGGCCAGCCGTCGCGCGGCTTCACCAGCCGGAGCCGCGTCAGGCCGAAATTGCCCATGGCGCGGGCGGCCATGCCGATGTTCTCGCCGAGCTGCGGTTCCACCAGCACCACAATGGGGCCGGCAGGCTGGGTCGGCGTTTTGGTCTTGTCGGTGCCCGACATCGGCTCACTTTCTGAATCAAGGGCTGAAGGACGTGCATCACCCATCGAAGGCGTTGATTCAAGAGCCGAGAATTTCGCGTCAGCCCGCAAGGCGGTTGATTCAAAGACCGAAGTTTTTGATTCAGTACCTGAAGAATCTGAATCAGGCTGTCAGCGCGTTGATTCAACCGCTTAAGACTTTGAATCAAGTCGTGAAGAGATTGATTCAAGCCGTTGCATGCGCCGGAAAATGCCCCACGCAAGGGATAAATTCAATAATAAAATGAACGGGTTACGAAACCGTTTTGAATCGGAAAATCTGCGCGTTTCGGCCGCCCGGACGCCGGTCCCCGCCGTGGCCGATCCTGCATCGCTCTACTGCTTTGGGCTGCCTTCCGCGCTCCCCGTGGCGGTGCTATAGCCGCCCGCGAATAACCGTTCCCGCCGCAATTTCCCTCTCAAAAGGCACGATCCGCATGGCAAAAATCAAGGTAGCTAACCCTGTCGTCGAACTCGATGGCGACGAGATGACCCGGATCATCTGGCAGTACATCAAGGACAAGCTGATTCATCCCTTCCTCGATGTGAACCTTGAATACTACGACCTCGGGATGGAGCATCGCGACAAGACCAACGACCAGGTCACCATCGACGCGGCCAACGCCATCAAGAAGCACGGCGTCGGCGTCAAGTGCGCGACCATCACCCCCGACGAGGCGCGGGTGAAGGAATTCGGTCTCAAGGAGATGTGGAAGTCGCCGAACGGCACCATCCGCAACATCCTCGGCGGCGTGATCTTCCGCGAGCCGATCATCTGCAAGAACGTGCCGCGCCTCGTGCCCGGCTGGAGCAAGCCGATCATCATCGGCCGCCATGCCTTCGGCGACCAGTACCGCGCCACCGACTTCAAGTTCCCGACCAAGGGCACCCTGACCATGAAGTTCGTCGGCGAGGACGGCACGGTCATCGAGAAGGAAGTGTTCAAGGCCCCTGGCGCCGGCGTCGCGATGGGCATGTACAACCTCGACGACTCGATCAAGGACTTCGCCCGCGCCTCCTTCAACTACGGCCTGTCGCGCGGCTACCCGGTCTACCTGTCGACCAAGAACACCATCCTCAAGGTCTATGACGGCCGCTTCAAGGACATCTTCCAGGAAATCTACGACGCCGAGTTCAAGAAGCAATTCGAGGCCAAGGGCCTGACCTACGAGCACCGCCTGATCGACGACATGGTGGCCTCGGCGCTGAAATGGTCCGGCGGCTATGTCTGGGCCTGCAAGAACTACGACGGCGACGTGCAGTCCGACACCGTGGCGCAGGGCTACGGCTCGCTCGGCCTGATGACCTCGGTGCTGCTGACGCCGGACGGCAAGACGGTGGAAGCCGAAGCCGCCCACGGCACCGTGACCCGCCACTACCGCGAGCACCAGAAGGGCAACGAGACCTCGACCAACTCGATCGCCTCGATCTTCGCCTGGACCCAGGGCCTCGCCCACCGCGCCAAGCTCGACAACAACGAGGCGCTGGCGAAATTCGCCAAGACGCTCGAGCGGGTCTGCGTCGAGACCGTTGAGGCCGGCTACATGACCAAGGATCTCGCGCTCCTCGTCGGCGCCGAGCAGCGCTGGCTCTCGACCACCGGCTTCCTCGACAAGGTGGCGGAGAACCTGACCAAGGCGATGGCGACGGCATAGGCCTCGCAAGACCCCTTAAAATAAAGGCGCGGATGATCTCCGCGCCTTTTTTATTGCCTCAGAGGACGATCTCAGGACGCCAGCGGCCGCGCCTCCACACCGATCTGCGCGATCATCGCCTTGGCGATCTCATGCTCGCCCATGATCACCGAATTGGCGCCATGATGCTTGAGATGGGCGATCTCCTCCTCCGAATGCGCCCGCGCGATAATCGGCAGGCTGGTGCTGAGCGCGCGCGCCTTGGCGACGATCTGGCCGCCTTCGAAAGCATCCGGAATAGCGACCAGCAGGCCGCGCGCGGCGCCGAGATTGGATGCCTGCAGCATGCCGGGCGCGGCGGCATTGCCGGTGATGACATCGACACTCTCCTGCCGCAGCCGCTCGATCGTGCCGGGGCTGTCCTCGATCACCAGAAACGGGATGTTTCCGGCGCGAAGCGCCCTGCCGACCACGCTGCCCACCCGGCCATAGCCGACCAGCACCACATGATTTGAAAGCGTGGAGACCGGCAGTTCGACACGCGGCGCGGGCTGTTCGTCCGGCGGTGCTTTCGGCGCGCCCTCCTTCTCCGCCAGCACCCGATCGAGCAACGCGAACCACAACGGATTGAGCATGATGGTGATGATGGAGCCTGCCAGCACCAGATCGCGGCCGCGCTCGCTCATCAGCGACAGGCTGACGCCGAGCGCAACGAGAATGAAGGAAAATTCGCCGATCTGCGCCAGACTGGCCGAGATCGTCAGCGCCGTCGCATTGGAATAACCGAACACCCGCACGATGGCGTAGGCCGCAAGCGACTTGCCGAACAGGATGATGAACAGCGTCGCCAGCAACGGCAGCGGCTCCTTCACCACAATCGAAGGGTCGAACAGCATTCCGACCGAAACGAAGAACAGCACCGCGAACGCATCGCGCAGCGGCAGCGTCTCGCTGGCGGCGCGCTGGCTGAGTTCGGATTCGCTCAGGATCATGCCGGCGAAGAACGCGCCCAGCGCGAAGGAAACATCGAACAGGATCGCCGCGCCGAACGCGACACCAAGAGAAATCGCGAACACCGCGAGGCGGAAGAGTTCGCGCGAGCCGGTATGGGCGATGTAATGCAGAAGCCAGGGGATGACGCGGCGGCCTACCACCAGCATCAGCACCACGAAGGCAGCGACCTTGCCGAGCGTTATCGCCAGCGGCCAGGCCAGCGCCGACAGCGCGATATCGCCGGTTGCCTGGCCATTCATCAGGCCCGCCAGCGGCGGCAGCATCACCAGCGTCAGGACGCAGGCAATATCCTCGACAATCAGCCAGCCGACCGCGATGCGGCCGCGCTCGGTATCGATCAACCGCCGTTCCTGCATCGCGCGCAGCAGCACCACCGTGGATGCGGTGGAGAGCGCGATGCCGAACATGATGCCCTTGCCGGTGCTCCAGCCGAGCATCCAGCCAAGCGCCCAGCCCATCACCGTCGCTGCCGTGATCTGGACCATGGCGCCGGGCAAGGCGATGGCGCGCACCGACCATAAATCCTTCAGCGAGAAATGCAGGCCGACGCCGAACATCAGCAGGATGATGCCGATTTCGGCGAGTTCATTGGCGATGTTCTGGTCTGCGACAAAACCGGGCGTGAACGGCCCCATCACCACGCCGGCAAGCAAATATCCGACCAATGGGGAGACGCGGACACGCTGGACCAGCGCGCCGAGGACAAAAGCCAGCACGAGACCGACGACGACCGTTGATATCAAAGGAGTATTATGATTCATGCGGCATTTTGTTGCATTCGAGAATAAGATGCCAGCGCGTTGTCCGGCTACCCATCGCCGCAGTCCGGCATGGCTGGCGAGCGACAGTGAGGACACGGCGAACCCGACGGATGCGTCAGACGTTGATGTGCCTCAACCCATCATCGCCCGGACAGCGCGATGATGTCGCATGAATTGCAACAACCAATCGATTGGAGGCATCTCGTGATCAAGGATATCACCCTCAAGCTCGAAACCGACCCGGCTCGCGACCGCTCTCTCAGTTATGCGATATCGGTGGCGGAAGCCTGTGACGCGCATGTGACGGCGATGGCGTTCTGCGATCCGATCGGTTTTCCGCAGTATCCGATCCCGGCGATGCCGGCATCGGTGGTCTCCAACATCATCATGGAAAAGGAGCGTGAAGCCCGCGCCGCGATCACGCGGTTCGAAGATGCCGCGAGAGGACGCAACCTGTCCTTCGACCACGAGCTCGTGACTCACCGCCTGCCACGCTCGGCGGAGGCTTTTGCGGTGAAGGCGCGGCGCTCCGACCTCAGCATCGTGCAGCAGACCGAGAACCGCGACGACGACAACGAAGCGATCATCGAAACCGTACTGTTCGATTCCGGACGGCCGGTGATGATCGTGCCCTATATCCAGAAGGAAGGCCTGAGACTCGACCGCGTGGTGTGTTGCTGGGACGGCAGTTCGACCGCCGCGCGCGCGGTGAATGATGCCCGGCCGCTGCTGAAGCGAGCCAAGAATGTCGAGATTCTGATCGTCGCCAACGAAAAGACAGAGGATTCCCGCCATCAGGCCAGCGGCGAAGGCATCGTCAACCATCTCGCACGTCACGGCATCGACGCGACGCTGAAGATGTTGCAGGCGCCCGATGTCGACGTCGGCAACGCCGTCCTGTCGTATATCGCCGAACAGGGAACGGATGTCGTGGTGATGGGCGGTTACGGACATTCACGGCTGCGCGAATTCGTGCTCGGCGGCGTGACGCGCACCATCCTCTCCTCGATGACGGCACCGGTGTTCATGTCGCACTGAGTTGAAAGATAGCGTTGCCGGCGCAGAGATGCGCCGGCGGCTACTGGTTCGCAAGTCCGCATCGTCTGCGGCAGATGCCCGGCGTAAAGCCGGGCATGATCGGTCAAGCTGAACGTATCCCGCTCTAAGCGCCCATCGCCTTTTCGATCGCCGCAAGCGCGGCATCGGCCTGCGCGCCGTTCGGCCCGCCGGCCTGCGCCATGTCCGGCCGTCCGCCCCCGCCTTTGCCGCCGAGTGTCTCGGACGCGACACGCACGAGATCGACAGCGCTGAATCGCGAGGTCAGGTCCGGCGTCACGCCGACCACGACACCGGCCTTGCCGTCCTCGGTGACGCCGACAATGGCGACCACGCCCTGCCCGACCTTCTTCTTGGCGTCATCGGCAAGGCTCTTGAGATCCTTCATCTCGATGCCTTGCACCGCGCGGCCGAAGAACTTCACGCCAGCCACCATGCGGGTCTCGGCGCCGTTGGCATTACCTCCTGCCGATGCGCCGCCGCCCATCGCAAGCTTCTTGCGCGCATCGGAGAGATCGCGCTCAAGCTTCTTGCGCTCCTCGAGCAGCGCGGCGACACGCGCCGGCATGTCCTCGAGCGTGGTCTTGAGTTCGGAGGCCGCATTCTTGGCGACCTGAATGCTGTGATTGGCGACCTGCCGCGCAGTGCGGCCGGTCAGCGCCTCGATGCGGCGGATGCCGGAGGCCACCGCGCTCTCGCCGACCACCGAGATCAGGCCGATATCGCCGGTACGCCGCACATGGGTGCCGCCGCACAATTCGACTGACCAGCCGAGCGCGTTGCCAGCGCCCTTGCCCATGGAGACGACGCGCACCTCGTCGCCGTATTTCTCGCCGAACAGCGCCCGCGCGCCGGACTCGCGGGCATCGTCCACCGCCATCACGCGGGTGACGACCTCGCCGTTCTCCAGCACGATATCGTTGGCGATGTCCTCGATACGCCGAAGCTCTTCCGGCGTGATCGGCTTGGTGTGCGCGAAGTCGAAGCGCAGGCGCTCCGGCGCAACCAGCGAGCCGCGCTGGGCGATGTGATTGCCGAGCACCTGGCGCAGCGCCTCGTGCAGCAGATGCGTCGCCGAATGGTTGGCGCGGATCGCACCGCGCCGCGTGTGATCGACTTCAAGCTGCAACGGCGTGCCGGGCTTGAGTGTCCCCTCTTCCACCGTGCCGAGATGGACGAACAGGTCACCCGCCTTCTTCTGCGTGTCGGTGACACGGAAGCGGACGCCCTCGCCGGTCAGCACGCCGGTATCACCGACCTGACCGCCGGATTCGCCGTAGAACGGCGTCTGGTTCATCACCACCGCGCCGGTCTCGCCAACCTTCAGGGCCTCGACGCTCTCGCCGTCCTTGACCAGTGCTGAGACGACGCCCTCGGCCAGCTCAGTCTCATAGCCGAGGAATTCGGTCGCCCCGAGTTGCTCGCGCAGCGGAAACCACACCTTCTCGGCCGCGGTGTCGCCCGAGCCCGCCCAGGCGGCGCGCGCCTTGGCGCGCTGCTGGTCCATCGCATCGGTGAAAGACGCAAGGTCAACGCCGATGCCGCGGGCGCGCAGCGCGTCCTGCGTCAGATCGAGCGGGAAGCCATAGGTGTCGTACAGCGTGAACGCGGTCTCGCCGTCGAACATGTCGCCCTGCTTGAGGCTGCGGCTCTTCTCATCGAGGATGGTGAGGCCCTTGGCCAGCGTCTTGCGAAAGCGGGTCTCTTCCAGCTTCAGCGTTTCCTCGATCAGCTTCTCGGCACGCACCAGTTCCGGGTAGGCCTGACCCATCTCGCGCACCAGCGCCCAGACCAGGCGGTGCATCAGCGGGTCCTTGGCGCCGAGCAACTGGGCATGACGCATCGCGCGGCGCATGATCCGGCGCAGCACATAGCCGCGCCCTTCATTGGACGGCAGCACGCCATCCGCAATCAGGAACGACGACGCACGCAGGTGATCGGCGATCACGCGCAGCGAGGCCTGCATCGGGCCGTGCGGATCGGCGCCGGTGAGTTCGGAAGCGGCGCGGATCAGCGCAACGAACAGGTCGATTTCATAGTTGTCATGCCTGCCCTGCAGCACCGCGGCGATGCGCTCCAGCCCCATGCCGGTGTCGATCGAGGGATGCGGCAGCGGGTTGCGCACGCCGCCAGCGATCTGCTCGAACTGCATGAACACGAGATTCCAGATCTCGATGAAGCGGTCGCCGTCCTCGTCCGGCGAGCCGGGAGGTCCGCCCGGAATCTTGTCGCCATGGTCGAAGAAGATTTCCGAGCACGGTCCGCACGGGCCGGTGTCGCCCATCTGCCAGAAATTGTCCGAGGTCGCGATGCGGATGATCTTCGATTCCGGCAGGCCGGCGATTTTCTTCCAGAGGTTGAACGCCTCGTCATCCTCGGAAAACACCGTGACCAGCAGGCGGTCCTTGGGGAGCGCGAATTCCTTGGTGATCAGGTTCCAGGCCAGTTCGATCGCGCGATCCTTGAAGTAGTCGCCGAACGAAAAATTGCCGAGCATCTCGAAAAAGGTGTGATGGCGCGCGGTATAGCCGACATTGTCGAGGTCGTTGTGCTTGCCGCCGGCCCGGACGCATTTTTGCGAGGTGGTGGCGCGCTGATAGGGCCGCTTCTCAAGACCGGTGAACACGTTCTTGAACTGCACCATGCCCGCATTGGTGAACATCAGGGTCGGATCGTTGCGCGGCACCAGCGGCGAGGACGCCACCTTCTCGTGGTCGTTTTTGGCAAAATAATCCAGGAATCCCGACCTGATCTCGTTAACGCCGCTCATAACCGTCCAATCGCGCTTTGCTCGAATCCGCCGCTACCATACGGGTCTTGCGGCCATGTTCCACGCCGCTTTTAGACGGGGGCTGTGAGCCTGTCCACAAAGCGGCATCCACAAACTAGATTTAGGATCAGATGGTTGCGGGCGCACGACCGCCAATTGGCTAAATTTTGGCCGCGTTGACAGTCCCAGAATCCCGTGTTTTGCTTTGCACACGACGTCACGTCGGAAGAGACCGGCCAAGCCGGCGCCGAAGGAGCAACCGCCCCGGAAACTCTCAGGCAAAAGGACCGCGTGACGGATCAAAATCTGGAAAGAGATACGGCCGGGCGACCGGCGCGGTATCCGCCGACGGGATAATACTCTCAGGCAAAAAGACAGGTGGGGCTTCGCAGGCTTGCAGGACCTTAAGATTTAAAGGGTTCCCGCGGCCGTCAGGAGCCTCATTATGCTTGCGCACGCCCAGGATACCCCTGCCGACCAGTTGAAACGCGTGCCGCTGCACGCGCTGCACCTTGCCCGTGCTGGCAAGATGGTGCCGTTCGCCGGCTACGAGATGCCGGTGCAATATGCCGCAGGCGTGCTGAAAGAGCACCTGCATACCCGCACCGCCGCCGGCCTGTTCGACGTCTCGCATATGGGCCAGATCGCATTGCGCCCGAAATCCGGGCGGGTCGAGGATGCTGCCAAGGCGCTGGAGCGTCTCGTTCCGCAGGACATCGGCAGCATTACGCCCGGCCGCCAGCGTTATGCCCTGTTCACCAACGAGGCGGGCGGCATTCTCGACGACCTGATGGTGGCGAATTTCGGCGATCACCTGTTTCTGGTGGTCAATGCCGCCTGCAAGGATGCTGACGAGGCGCATTTGCGCGCACATCTGTCCGACACCTGCGTGATCGAGCCGCTGACCGACCGCGCACTGGTCGCGCTGCAGGGGCCGAAGGCCGCCGCCGTGCTGGCGAAGCACGCGCCTGACGTGGCTGCGATGCGCTTCATGGATGCCGGGCCGCGCCGCATCCTCGACGCCGACTGTTTCGTCTCGCGCTCCGGCTACACCGGCGAGGACGGCTTCGAGATTTCAATTCCGGCGGCGGAGGCCGAGCGCATCGTCACCGGATTTCTGACTGATGCCGATGTACTGCCGATCGGACTTGGCGCGCGCGACAGCCTGCGGCTCGAAGCCGGGCTTTGCCTCTACGGCCATGACATCGACACCACGACGACGCCGGTGGAGGCCGCGCTGGAATGGGCGGTCCAGAAAAGCCGCCGCACCGGCGGCGCCAAGGCCGCTGGTTTTCCCGGGGCAGCGATCATTCTGCCGCAGTTCGAAACAGGCGCAGCGCGCCGCCGCGTCGGGCTGAAGGCCGAGGGCCGCGCCCCGGTACGCGAGGGCGCGCCGCTGTTTGCCGACGCAACATCGACCGAACAGATCGGCACCGTGACCTCGGGCGGCTTCGGCCCCAGCGTGGGCGGGCCAGTGGCGATGGGCTACGTGCCGACCGCCCTCTCCGCCATCGACACGCCGTCGTTCGCCGAAGTGCGCGGTCGGCGCCTGCCGCTGCGCGTTGCAAAATTGCCATTCGTTGCTCCCACCTATCAACGCTGAGGAATATTCATGACCACGCTGTTCACCGACGACCACGAATGGCTGCAGATCGACGGCGACATCGCCACCATCGGCATCACCGATTTCGCCCAGACCCAGCTCGGCGACGTGGTGTTCGTCGAACTGCCCAAGGTCGGCCGCGCGCTGAAGAAGGCGGAAGCCGCCGCGACCGTCGAGAGCGTCAAGGCCGCGTCCGATGTTTATGCGCCAATCACCGGCGAAGTCGTCGCCGTCAACGACGCGGTGATCGCCGATCCCTCGCTGGTGAATTCCGATCCCGGCAAGGGCGCATGGTTCTTCAAGCTGAAGATCGCCGACAAGAGCGAGCTCGACGGCCTGATGGATGAAACTGCTTACAAGGCACACACCACGTGAGACGGGATGCAAGTGAATTATAGGCAGACAAAAATCATCGTCATGCCCGGCCTTGTGCCGGGCATCCACGCCTCTTTTCGCATCTCAAGACGTGGATGGCCGGGACGAGCCCGGCCATGACGGAAAGAACGGCATATCGCGAAACAACATCTGCGCTTCGAGGACAATCTCATGACCGCGCATCGCTCATCGAATGAACCCGCTACCGACTTCGCCCGCCGGCATATCGGCCCCTCGCCGCGCGATATCGCCGCGATGCTGGAGAGCGTCGGCGCAACGAGCCTCGAGGCGCTGATCGGCGAAACGCTGCCGGCCTCGATCCGGCAGACCAAACCGCTCGATCTCGGCCCGGCGCTGAGTGAGACCGAGGCGGTGGCGCATATGCGCGATCTCGCCGCACAGAACATCGTGTTCACCTCGCTGATCGGTCAGGGCTATTCCGGCACCATCCTGCCGGCGGTGATCCAGCGCAACATTCTGGAGAACCCGGCCTGGTACACCGCCTACACGCCGTATCAGCCGGAGATCAGCCAGGGCCGACTGGAGGCGCTGTTCAACTTCCAGACCATGATCTGCGATCTCACCGGTCTCGATGTCGCCAATGCCTCGTTGCTTGATGAAGCGACCGCGGCGGCGGAGGCGATGGCGCTGGCCCAGCGCACCTCGCAGGTGAAAGCGACGGCATTCTTTGTCGATCAGGCGGTGCATCCGCAAACGCTGGCGGTGCTGCGCACCCGCGCCGAGCCGCTTGGCTGGACGCTGATCGTCGGCGATCCGGCGCGCGATCTCGACAAGACCGAGGTGTTCGGCGCGCTGTTCCAGTATCCCGGCACGGACGGCGCGGTGCGCGATCCGCGCACCACGATCACCGCGCTGCATGCCAAGGGCGGCATCGCGATCATCGCCGCCGATCTGCTGGCGCTGACTCTGCTCGCCGCGCCCGGCGAACTCGGCGCCGACATCGCGATCGGCTCGGCGCAGCGCTTCGGCGTGCCGATGGGCTATGGCGGGCCGCACGCCGCCTATATGGCGGTGAAGGATGCGCTGAAGCGTACGATGCCCGGCCGCCTTGTCGGGCTGTCGATCGATGCGCGCGGCGCGCCGGCCTATCGTCTCGCGCTGCAGACCCGCGAGCAGCATATCCGCCGCGAAAAAGCGACCTCCAACATCTGCACCGCGCAGGTGCTGCTGGCGGTGATCGCCTCGATGTATGCGGTCTATCACGGGCCGGAAGGACTGAAGGCGATCGCGCGCACCGTGCATCGCCGCACGGCGGTGCTGGCGGCGGGCCTGCGCAAGCTCGGCTTTGCGCCTGCGAGCGACGCGTTCTTCGACACCATCACGATGACGGTGGATGCCGCGCGGCAGAAGGAGATCGTGGCGCGGGCGCTTGCCGATAAGATCAACCTGCGCAGTGGCGACGGCACACTGTCGATTGCACTGGACGAGACCACGACGCCCGCCATCGTCGAGGCGGTGTGGCGCGCTTTCGGCGGCAGCCTCTCGTATGACGGGATCGAACGACAGGTGCGCGAAACGCTGCCGCCGGAGCTGATGCGAAGCAGCGCGTTCCTCACCCATCCGGTGTTCCACATCCACCGCTCCGAGACCGATCTGTTGCGCTACATGCGCAAGCTTGCCGACCGCGACCTTGCGCTCGACCGCGCGATGATTCCGCTCGGCTCCTGCACCATGAAGCTCAACGCCACCACCGAGATGATGCCGGTGACCTGGCCGGAATTCGGCGCGCTGCATCCGTTCGCGCCGAAGGAACAGGCGGCCGGCTATCACACGCTGTTCCGGCGGCTGGAAGAGATGCTGGTCGCCATCACCGGCTATGACGCGATCTCGCTGCAGCCGAATTCCGGCGCACAGGGCGAATATGCCGGGCTGCTGGCGATCCGCGGCTATCACGCATCACGCGGCGAGCCGCATCGCACGGTCTGCCTGATCCCGTCCTCGGCGCATGGCACCAACCCCGCCTCCGCCAGCATGGCGGGCATGGAGGTCGTGGTGGTGGCGTGCGACGCACACGGCAATGTCGATGTCGAGGATCTGCGCGCCAAGGCTACGCAGCACGCGGACAAACTGGCGGCGGTGATGATCACCTACCCGTCGACCCATGGCGTGTTCGAAGAACATATCCGCGAGATCTGCGACATCGTGCATGAGCACGGCGGACAGGTCTATCTCGATGGCGCCAATCTGAACGCGCAGGTCGGGCTGTCGCGGCCGGGCGATTACGGCGCCGATGTCAGCCACCTCAATTTGCACAAGACCTTCTGCATTCCGCATGGCGGCGGCGGCCCCGGCATGGGACCGATCGGGGTCAAGAAGCATCTGGCGCCGTTCCTGCCGGGACACATCGCGCTCGATGGCGGCGCCGCGTCCGTCGGCGCGGTCAGCGCCGCACCCTATGGCTCGGCGTCGATCCTGGTGATCTCGTATCTCTACATCTTGATGATGGGCGGCGAAGGATTGCAGCGCGCGACTGAGGTCGCGATCCTCAACGCCAATTACATCGCGCAGCGGCTCGATCCGCATTTCCCGGTGCTGTATCGCAACGAACGCGGACGCGTCGCACATGAATGCATCGTCGATCCGCGGCCGCTCAAGGCCTCCTGCGGCGTCACCGTGGACGACATCGCCAAGCGACTGATCGATTACGGCTTCCACGCGCCGACAATGAGTTTTCCGGTGCCGGGCACGCTGATGATCGAGCCGACCGAATCCGAATCGAAGGCCGAGATCGACCGTTTCTGCGAGGCGATGATCGCGATCCGCCGTGAGATCGCCGAGGTGGAGGCCGGCCGCTGGCCGGTCGAGGCCTCGCCGCTGCGCAACGCGCCGCACACCGTGCACGACATCGCCGACGACAGTTGGCAGCGCCCCTACTCCCGTGCGGGTGGTTGCTTCCCGGACGGGACCTCGCGCACCGACAAATACTGGTCGCCGGTGGGACGCGTCGACAATGTCTATGGCGACCGCAACCTAGTCTGCTCCTGCCCGCCGCTGTCGGATTACGCACAGGCGGCGGAGTAGCCTCCCTCCCGATTGTGCGTCATGGCCGGGCTCGTCCCCGCCATCCACCACTTGCACCTCACAGTGCACTGAGCATTGGCAATGAGTGAAGCGCAGACGTGGATGGCCGGAATAAATCCGGCCATGACGGCTGTTGCAAAACGGCGCGACTGATCGACCGCCTACGCCAAATAAAACGGGCACTGAGGACGTCGGCAACTCAACGTCCACAGCGCCCGTCTGCTTCCGAAGGTACGGTCTGATCCGAAAGGATTCCCGTCTTCCGGGACCGCACCGAAACTCAAGTCACGACGAACTCAAGCCTCGGAAGCTGTTAATCTTCCGCCGGCTCTTCGCCATCGGCATCGCGCTCGGGCGTGCCGGCCAGAATCTGTTCGGCGATCAGGCCCGAATTCTGCCGGATCAGCGCCTCGATCTTCGCGGTCATGTCCGGGTTCGCCCGCAGAAACGCCTTGGAGTTCTCGCGGCCCTGCCCGAGACGCTGGCTATCATAGGAAAACCAGGCGCCGGACTTTTCGACAATGCCGGCCTTGACGCCGAGATCGAGGATCTCGCCCATCTTGGAGACACCCTCGCCATACATGATGTCGAACTCGACCTGCTTGAACGGCGGCGCCAGCTTGTTCTTCACCACCTTGACGCGGGTCTGGTTGCCGACCACCTCGTCGCGCTCCTTGATTGCGCCAATGCGGCGGATATCGAGGCGGACCGAAGCATAAAATTTCAGCGCATTGCCGCCGGTGGTGGTCTCCGGCGAGCCGTACATCACACCGATCTTCATGCGGATCTGGTTGATGAATATCACCATGGTGTGGGATTTATTGATCGAGGCGGTCAGCTTGCGCAGCGCCTGGCTCATCAAACGCGCCTGCAGGCCGGGCAGCGCATCGCCCATCTCGCCCTCGAGTTCGGCACGCGGCACCAGCGCCGCCACCGAGTTGACGATCAGCACATCGACCGCGCCGGAGCGCACCAGCGTGTCGGCGATTTCAAGCGCCTGTTCGCCATGGTCCGGCTGCGAAATCAGCAGGTCATCGACATTGACGCCAAGCTTGCGGGCATAGACCGGATCGAGCGCGTGTTCGGCATCGATGAAAGCGCAGATGCCGCCCTTCTTCTGGGCTTCGGCGACGCAATGCAGCGCCAGCGTGGTCTTGCCGGAGGATTCCGGACCGTAGATCTCGACCACCCGCCCCTTCGGCAGACCGCCGACACCGAGCGCGATATCGAGGCCGAGCGAGCCGGTGGAAACCACCTCGACATCCATCGAGCGATCGTTCTTGCCGAGCCGCATCACGGAGCCCTTGCCGAATTGGCGCTCGATCTGGGAGAGCGCGGCCGACAGAGCCTTGGTCTTGTCCATGGATGTTCCTTCGACGATACGCAGGGCAGCAGGTGCCATTGGTCATGCTCCTTATGAACGGGATTCGCCGGCCGGCAAACAGGCTTCCCAGAAACGGCGGACCGGAATCGCCAAGGACATCCGATAAAATCAACGTACCCTATTTGTTCCTTGTTCGCAATATGTTCTTTTGGCGTCGCAGACCCTATCCTGTGGAGCCGAAATCGCTTTTTGGCGGAATCCAGCCATCACTATTTGGCGGAAGGCGGACGCTAAATAGCTGATCTTCCAAATAAACAGCGCCTCGCAAACAGGTGCGCAATGATTTGCGGCAAACCTATGGCGGCAAATAACTCTGGTTATTCGGGAAGTACCGTAGAAACAGGGATTTTCCAGCTTGGATTGCGCACCCAATCTGATGACAAATGAACTTGCGCCGTAGATTGGGCACCCATTGCGCACCCTATCAGGGTTACTTCTTCCTTAGTCGCGCGCGCTGCTGCAGGATCGTCTGCTTTCGCTGGCTCAATAGATCTACAGCGAAGGACACGTATCGTCCCGCGAGTATCCCACTCCGATCACTGGCATGGTGCTGCTGTAAAAACTCAAGATAGAATTGGCGGCGATCAACCAAATCGCTAGCGGCTCGCGCAATGTCAGCCTTATCGAGAACTACAGGAGCCACCTCAGCAAGTGCGACTTCCTCCAGTTCGCGAAGTAATGTTGGATCATCGAGAGTTTCAGAGGGTCGCAAAAAACCCGATAACCGGCCACGACGTGTCAACACATAGTTGAGATCAATCAGGCCGGAGAGCGAGAGAAAAACAACAAATTCGAACGGGATGGAATTGCGACTGCGCCAAGTCGAAACCGTTGCCTTCGAAACTCCGGCGAATTCAGCTAATTCCTGATCTGTCTCGATCCCCAATTCTATCTGCAAAGCGTTCAAGACGGAATCGGCGGTGACGTCCGCCGCCATCAAAGCCGCCCGCCTTTCCGCTGGGGTCGATTTACCTTTAGTTGACATATTGCAAACTACAGTTCACATTCTGCAACATATGTTTGCAGATTGGGATTCTCATTCATGACTAGCGAACAGCTAAAAGCAAGGTTCGAGGCCGAGGGGATATCGATAGCTGAATGGGCTCGGAAGAACGGTTTCAACCGGCATCTAGTCTACAGGGTGATTGATGGCAGGTGCAAAGCCACTCGCGGACAAGCTCACCAAATCGCTGTCGCTCTCGGATTAAAGAACGAGCCGAAGAAATTGATCTTTCGCTCAATGGTGGATGTTGCCTAATGCCCACTCGACTGACAACGGCGGAATTCGCCGAACTAGTCGGGATATCTCCTCAAAAGGCACGCCGTGCATTCGTCCGCGCGCTTCAGGGAAAGCCTTGGCGCGGCGTTCACCTCATTGTTGATCCAGTCAGCGGACGCGGCGGCAATGCAGGCCAATCCTATCTCGTCCGTACCGATTCCCTTCCCGCAGACCTTCAACAGCGATTGAAGGATCATTTTGCGATCGTTGAACATCCGGTTACGCGGATTGCCGATCGCAGCACCGCTAAGCACAATTGGCTTCTGCTGGTCCTATCCCCAGCGCTGAACACGAAACGCCGCTCGCCAGAGCGCACTGCGGCCATCGACGCCATCACCGGCCAGACACTCCCCGACTGGAACAACCGGCCCCGCAAGCTCTCGCGTCGTACCATCGAGCGCTGGCTCAAATCATATGAAAAGAATGGCGCACGCGCCCTTGTGCGGCACAGCCGCCGCGACAAGAACATCAAGCGCGTCGCCATTTCAAAGGCGTGGGACGGCGCGGTTCAACTCGATCCCGTGACACAGTCGGAAATCGCCTCAGAGAATTCGCAAGTATGTTCGCGGGCTGCTTGCTTCCGATACATCGCGAACAGTGGCGACGACGCTGGCGAGCTACAAGCTTCGCGAACTCACCATCGAAGCCGGCGCAGATGGCGCAGCCCAGTTGCCGGACAAAGTATTCCAGCTTCCGCGCCGGTTCATCGATGTGGAAAAGCGATATCGCAAGGTCGCGATCTTCGATCGCAACCGCAAAGCGTACGAAGATGCCAAACCACGCATCATCCGCTCTCGCCATGGTCAACTGCCAAACCAGATTGTGGTTGGTGACGTGCATCACCTCGATATCGTAATGCGTCGGCCGGACGGTTCGGAAGCGTGGCCGAAAGCCATCGCATGGCTTGATCTCGCCACCAATCGAATCTGGCTCGATCTCATATTGCTCGAAAAAGGAGAAGGTATCCGCAACGCGGATGTGATTCAGAGCTTCATACGCATGGTCACCGCGTGGGGAATGCCTCAGTCCCTCTACCTCGACAACGGCTCGGAATATCGATGGCCAGAATTCGTTGACGACGCGCTCAGACTGGTAGCACATATCGATTATAATACTGAAGATCGCAACTCGCAGGTAATTCGCGCGAAGCCATACAACGCCTCTGCAAAGGCGATCGAAGGTATCTTCGGCATCCTCGAACAGCGCTATTTTCGGACGCTGCCCGGATGGGCCGGCGGCGACCGCACCAACAAGCGAACTCATCAGGTAGGCAAGCCGACCGAACCATTTCCAGGTGACTTAAGCGCGCTTGGGCACGCAATCGGTAATTGCCTGTCGCTCTATCACATCACACAGCAGTTAGGCAGCCTGAAAGGACGTTCTCCCACGCAGGTGCTGGAAGCCGCCATCGCCTCAGGCTGGCAACGCATCACAATTGATGCCCACGAATTGCATACCGTGTTCGCCACCGACGAACTCCGCCGTCCGCGACAAGGGTACATCAGCTTCGCTGGCGACAAGTGGACATGCCGTGAGTTGCAACGCTTCCACGGAGACCGCGTCATCGTCCGCGCACCGAAGTTCGATGATCCCGCCGTCTTGCCGTTGCTGGAGCCCGACACGCGCCGAATTATTGGATACGCTACCCGTGCCACACGCTACGGCATCCTTGACCCTGCCGGTGCTCGCGAGGCGGCGGCCATGGATCGCGCCAGCCGCTCCGGCATCCGCGAGTTGCGCGCCAGCGCCCCGCCGATCGATCCGAACCTGGATATCGCACGTTTGGTTTCATCATTGCCTGCACCAGCTCACGCGCCGATCGCCGGCACGATTGGAATTTCGGGCGAGAATGCAGAGGTAGCGCGCGGCCTTGCTGAAACACCAGCCCAGCGGCGTGAGCGATACCAAGATAAAGCCGAACGCGAGCATCACTCTCGGCTGGCGTTGATAGAAAACGCACTGAAGAAGGACGTCCGATGATGGATGATATTCCTTTTGTTGAGACCTCGATCGCGCGCCGGGTATTTGGCATTGTCGATCTCGCCCGCCGACGCGGCGAGAATGCCGCGATTGTGGGTGAACCGGGCGTCGGCAAAACGCGCGCTATAAACGCATATGCCGAAACTCACGATGGCGTCGTCCTAATGACCGTCAATGCCGTGACCGGGAATGCACTCCGCGATCTGCTACGCGAGCTTTCTGAACTTCTTGGAATTTACGCGCGCGGCAGCATTGCCGATATTCAACGCCAGATATTCCAGTACGACCTCTCACCACGCGTTCTCATCATTGATGAGGCACAAAATCTAAAGCTGCAGGCACTTCGCGAACTTCTCAATCTTCGCGATCATGCCGGCATGCCGATCATATTCTGCGGCAATCGCGACGTTCTCCGGCGCGTGAACGTCGATACCGGACCCCTAGCACAGATTTCCGACCGCATCGGATTGCGTGAACAAATTGATTGCATCCCCAGCGAAGATGTCGACGCCATAACCAACAGCTTTGGCGTTGAAGGCATGGATGCTTATCAACTCGCACGCGCGATTGGAATTCGTTTCCGTGCGAGGGCGCTCGTACGCGTTCTCCGCGAATCCAAACATCTGGCGACAGAAAGGAGCACGATCAAACGCAGGCACATCGAGCAAGCTATCGCAATTTTCCCGCAATACAGGACCGCGCTCAAATAGAGAGACAACTATGCTCATGCATGAAAGTGAACTCAGCTATATCAAACAGCAAATTTTCTCTGAACTTGAGACCATGACGCCAGACCAGCATCGGGAATTGGTAAAGGCATTCGTGAACGACATCCTCGACATCGGCATTCAAACCGGAACACTTGTGGACACCTTCCAGAATGTATCCAGGCAATTAGATACGGCTATCGAGCTTCCTAACTTCAAAAAGTTCAAGCGCGCAGTTAAGCAGTGCACATCCCAGTTGGTTACCGCGGTGGATAATTACTCCACGGCCCGCACTCGCTCCGCGGCGCTTCTCAAACAGCGCCTCTTAAACATCGATCCGAACATCATCCGCTCCGAAATGACGAGGAATTGAGAGAAGATGATGACCCGCTCCCCTTCAAAAGAGCAGCAGAATTTGGGAACGGCGATTGCCGCCCTTGATGAGATAGCTGCGCTTGCGGCACTCGCTTGGTATTCATCCAGAGCCAGCGATGGCGAGCTTCTCGACATTACCTGGGAAAGGGAGGCCCCTGCGATTTTCCACCGCATTAACCGGATCGCGACAGAAGCCTCCCTGAAACAGATGGAATGACCCAACGTGGTTGGGTCGCCTGTAAGCTTCCCGTTCAAGGGGTTTTCAAGCCCATTGAGGGGATTTTAGCGAAGCTCTGGCCCTCACCCCCTATCCAACGATAAAAAGCGCCCCAGCGGGCGCTTTTATAATTCCGGAAACGATCTTGGGAGCACGGATCAGCCAGCCTCGACCTAGCAGCAGGAAAGAATGACCTCCTGCGCATATTCCCCTCTTACAAACCTTCGCAAGCCGTCATATCCTGGCATCGCGCCTGAGCCATCCGCTTCCCGAGTTTCACCTCGTGGGGATTTAGCGACCCCCCAGGCGCGCTTCCTTCCCTTTCATTTCACTGCCGCCCCCCCCTGACAGATGTCAGGGTTTGACGATCGTCAGGCTTGTGCAATTCCTTGCGCATTCCAGGTGCCCAACTCCTCTCTGGAATACTTCTGAAGCGAGGGGTGAGGATGGCATCCGGTTTCGGTTTGTTGGTCGGATGTCATCCTCACACCAGTGCCATCGGTAGTCCGTTGGAAAGCTCTATCAAACTACCCGGCGTCCTAAATGAAATCGCCGACGTTGTCGGCATCGACGCCGCAATGAAAATCGCAACCACTTTCGGCGGAACGGACGCCTACATTCCCGCAAAGCCAACGGACAATCACTGGCTAGTTGCGCTTCTTGGACGCCCCACCGCTATCGCGCTCTGCAACCATTTTGCGACATGGAGCGGGCAAGGTTGCGGCATACGCATCAGCATTCCTCTCGGACCGGCGAGTTACTTGGCCTCTAGAACGGCCCTGATCAGATCACTGATCCGAGAAGGAAAATCCGTACGTGAAATTGCTCGCATCGCGCAAATCTCCCAACGCGCCGTCTACCGTCAGAAGAAAATAATGAGGGAAGAGAAATGAGCGCCGCTGATGAGCTGCAGCTAGCAATTTATGCTTTCTCTCAGCCGCTTGGCTTGGAAGACCAAACTCCGGCCATCTCCTCTCAACAAACGGCTCACCATTCTTCTCCCTCACCCGATCTGCCAAACATCGAACTAGAGAAGTCCATCAACATGATCATCAATCGAACCAATCTCAACAACGTGTTCACCGCATTCAAGACCATGTTCAACACCGCATTTGGCGGAGCACAGTCGAACTATCTTGACATCGCCATGAAGGTCTCCAGCGCAACGCGCGAGGAAACCTACGCATGGCTCGGTGCATGGCCAGGAATTCGCGAATGGGTTGGCGATCGCGTCATTCGCAGTCTGAGCATGCAGGGCTACACCATCAAAAACGTGCTCTATGAAAGCACCATCAGTGTTCCGGCCAACGACATTGCCGACGATCGCTACGGCATCTTCACCCCCATGTTTGCAGAAATGGGCCGTACCGCGAAGATGCATCCCGATGAAGTCGTCTTCCGGCTGCTGAAGAACGGCTTCGACACGACATGCTATGATGGTCAAAGCTTCTTCGATACTGACCATCCGATTGGCAAGAAGGACGGAAGCATCGCCACTGTCTCGAACATTCAGGACGGTGTCGGCGCGGCATGGTTCCTCTTTGATACATCGCGCGCAGTGAAGCCTCTGCTATGGCAGGAGCGCGAGCCATATACATTTGCCGCGATGGACCAGCCGGAACATGAAAACGTTTTCATGCGCAGAGAGTATCTCTATGGAGTTACGGCACGCGCAAACGCAGGGTTTGGGCTGTGGCAACTCGCGTTCGCCTCGAAAAGCGAACTCACGCCTGAGAACTACGCAGCGGCTCGTTCTGCCATGATGGCGTTCAAGGACGATGAAGAAAAACCGCTCGGCATCTCTCCAAACCTTCTCGTCGTTCCACCCACCTTGGAGCAAAGCGCAAGAACGGTGCTGTTTGCAGACAAGATCGAGGGAACTTCGAATATCTGGAAGGACACTGCAAAGCTGATCGTCACGCCATACCTGGGATAGCGAGACAATGTCAGTCGTCTCCCTCGTTGTTCGCCTTGTTGACAAGGTCTCGACCGTGGCACCCAAGATTGTCGGGTCCATGAAGACCATTGAGACCGCAACCAACAAGGTGGGGCAAGCAGGTAGCCGCTTGAACAATCTCACGGCACGTTTTGCAGGCGTGGCCGCAGGTGTGGCGGGGCTGAGCGCAGCCGCTGCTAGTTTTGGGCGTAATCTGCAAGGCACGGTCCGGGACTCGGCTGAATTTGAGGACATGCTGCAGGGCATTGCGCAGACGGGCGAGATGACCGCCGGGCAGCTCACTTCTCTGCGCGGCACGATCCTTGGTTTGGCACCGTTACTGGGCCGCCTACCGGCGCAGGTCGGCAAGGTGGCGAATGACCTGGTCGCGGCCGGCATTTCTCCGGACCGCGTCGAGCGGATGCTGGAGCCGATCGGGCGGACGGCCGTCGCCACCCGATCGCAAATCGACGATATCGGCAAGACCGCCCTCGGCCTTTTCCAAAATCTCGATGTCGCTCCCGACAAGCTGGAGAGCACCTTTGACAAGGTGTGGCTCGCGTCAAAACGCGGCAATTTCGAATTGAAGGATATGGCGCAGCATTTCCAGAAGATTGCATCGAGCGCTCAACGCGTCGGCATGCGCGGTGTCGGTGCCGCTGTCGAACTGGCTGCGGCGGCGCAGATCGTCCGCGAGGGTGCCGGCACACCCGGTCAAGCGGCAACCAACCTCGACAATCTGCTGGCGAAACTCCAATCGCCAGAGACCGTGAAGAAGTATCAGAAGGTCGGCATCGACCTCAAAAAGGAATTCGCGGACGGTATGGCGAAGGGACAAAGTCCGCTCGAAACGCTCGTGATCCAGACGCGTAAAGCCTTGGCGGACAATAAAGGCCTGACGGTCGGCGATTTATTCCAAGACATGCAGGCGCAATCCGCACTCGGAAAACTGGTCGAGAAGTTCGAGAACTTTATCAAAATTCGCGACGAAGCGATGAAGGCGACCGGCACGATCGAGGCCGACTTCAAGGCCATGAGCGAAACGACGCTCGCCGCCATGAAGCGAATGGATGCGGCGATCGACGTTCGCAAGAAGAGTTGGGCGAAGATGCTCGATCCGATCGAGCAATTCCGCGCCGGCATTTTCGAGCGACTGAATCTATGGGCCGCTGGCCTCACCGAGCGATTTCCGCGCTTGTCAACCGGAATTGGTACCTTTGCCGTCGCCTGCGCGGATCTGCTGACGATCCTCGGAAGTCTCGGTACGACGCTGCTCGGCCTTGCCAGTACGCTCTTCATCGGCCGGATGCTTGGCCTGGGCAAGATGCTCCTCACAATCGCACGGCTGGCGACGTTCCCGGTCCGCTTCCTGGCGGGCTTTGGCATCAGCTTTGTCAGTCAGTTTGCACGTGCTATTGCTCCGCTCGGCCCGGCGATCTTGGCTGGGCTGGTTGCGCTCGGGCCATTCGTGTTGCGTGGCCTGGGCTATCTGGCGCGATTGCTGACCGGGCCTGTCGGCTGGGCGCTGATCGGAGCCGATCTTGCATGGACCTTCCGCGAGCCGCTGATGCGCGCGATGCAAGGTCTGTGGGACTGGCTGAAGCAGTCCTGGTCGCAGCTGGGCGAATTCCTCGGCTCGATCGACGTCAGCGGTTTTGTCGATCGGCTTTCGAACAGCATCAGCGAGCAATTCGGCAACGCCGCAAACTGGGCGACGGAAGCCGGCCGCAACATTATGAACAAGCTGCTGGACGGGCTGAAGTCCGCCGCACAAGCCGTGATCGGATGGGTCACCGGCTTTGCCGGCCGTCTGAAGTCGCTGTTCTCATTCAACGCCTCGCCGACGATCACGCCGCAAGGCGGCGGAGCCACCGTGCAGCCGCAGTCCGCGCCCAACAATCTCACGCCGGCACCGGCGATGAAGCAGGCCAGCATGAGCTTCACCAACACGTTCCACATCAACGGCGCGGACAATGCGGAATCGGTTGCGCAGCGTATCGTCACCGCGCTCGATCGGCAGCGGCAGGCGGGTCTCTATGACGGAGCGCTGGCATGAGCGAAATTGAAACCGTCACCATTCCGCTGATGGAGTATCGAGATTTGCTTGAGTGTCGCCGCCAACTTACCGAGGCTAACGTTCGTCAGCGATCATTCGACAAGCCGCCTGCCTCCTCCATCGAGCGCGATCCGGAGGTTGCAGTTTTCATTGCAGGCCGCTTGGGAACCTGGACCATCGAGCAAATTCGGGACCAATGCACAAAAGCTTTTGGTCCTATCCGAACACCCAGCCGGTCAGCTGTTTCCCGATATTGGGGACGCCTGCGAGCGCCCCAGAAGGCACCTTGAAGCCTCGTTCAAGCCCGCGAAATACCGGAAAATACCGGATAATCCCGCCAAATAGCACTGGTTTCCGCCATCTAGTAATTCACCCCCAATGGCCAATCTTGAAAATGTGAGTGGCCTGTTTTCGCGAAAAACTACTTAGGGACCATGCAGTTGAAATCGACGATCACTTGTCCGGAGTGCGCTCACGCTTCTGTCGAGGCGATGCCAACCGACGCCTGCCAGTTCTTCTATGACTGCAAAGGCTGCGGTGTCAGGCTAAAGCCGAAACCGGGCGACTGCTGCGTGTTCTGCTCTTACGGGAGCGTGCCTTGCCCGCCGATCCAGGCGAGCGGACAACATTGCTGCGGACAATAAAAAGGCCGCCCATGGGCGGCCTCTGTCTTTCTCAAGCACACGCACCTACAATCGCCTCACCTGAAAACCAGGTGACGCCGGCTCGTCGCCTCTGGCGCGGATGAGCAAATCCGCGGGTGTACCCCGAGCGACGAGCCGGCGTCGTTGCGCACGGGCCGGTCCAGGGACCTGCGCGCAACAGGACGAAAGCTTCAGGACCGGGGCAGAGCGCGGATGATGTCATCCGACTTGGTCACGAAGCCGAAGCCTTTCTTGACGTTGAACAGCGTCGCCTCGGTGCAATAGTCCGGCGAGGTGGTGGCGCAGCAGTCCTCCACCAGCACGCAGCCATAGCCGAGGAAGTTGGCGTCGGTCAGCGAATGCAGCACGCACTGATCGGTGTTGACGCCGGCGAACAGGACGGTGCGGGTGCCGAGATTGCGCAGGATGCTGTCGAGCGGCGTGTCCCAAAAGCCGCTCATGCGGTACTTGTCGACGCAGATATCGCCAGGCAGCGGCTTCAGTTCGTCCACCACGGCGGCGGCCCAGCTGTCCTTCTCCAGCACCTTGTGGCCGCCGACCGGCAACGGCTCGCCGAGGCCGATGCCAACACCCGTCCGCTTGTAAAGATGGATCTGGTTCGGCGGCATATTCATCAGGTCCGGCCGGTTGCCCCAGTTCACCCAGATCACCGGCACGCCCGCCGCACGCAGGCCGGGCAGCAGCTTCTGCAGCGGCTCGATCGGCGCGCGGTCCGGCGCGTAATCGAATCCGAGGTGATCGACCCAGCCGCCCTTGGTGCAGAAATCATTCTGCATGTCGATGACAAGGATCGCGGTGCGGTTGAGATCCATCGTCACCGACTGGTGCTGCGCATCGATGGTGACGGCGCGCGGCGGCGGCGGCACCATCGCCATGTTCACGTTGCCGTCGCTGACCAGCCATTTGTAGCCACCGGTGCCGAGAGGTCTCACCTCCTCCTGCGCCTTTTCCGAAACCCGAGCATTCGTAGCCATGGACCTTCCCCTTCAATGGACTTGAGTTGATGTGAACCGCGCGGGCATCACGATGCGCCGCGCGCAAACGGTATGGTCAGCGCCGCAGGCTGGCGGCTCTTGCCGACAAAACCGGCAATCGCGATCAGCGCCAGCAGATACGGCAGCAGCAGCAGCAGGGCGACGGGTACGTCGAGCTGCAAGGCCGGCACCAGGAACTGCAGCGCGGTGGCGAAGCCGAACAGCAGGCACGCACCGAGCGTGCGCCACGGCGTCCAGCCGCCGAAGATCACCGCGGTGATGGCGAGATAGCCTGCGCCTTTGGTCATATTCTCGGTGAAGGTGTTGCTGTCGGCGATCGACAGGAACGCACCGCCGAGCCCGGCCAGCGCGCCGGCATAAAGCACGGCGAGATAACGCGTGCGGGCGACATTGATGCCGGCCTTGTCGGCCGAGCGCGGATCCTCACCGACCGCGCGCACCGCGAGGCCGAACGAGGTGTATTTCATGAGCGCCCAGGTCACCACCATCATGAAGATGGCGAGATAGGCGAGCCAGGTCTGGTGCGACAGCGCGGAGCCGATCACCGGAATGCTCTCGAGCCACGACCAGTTGAGCTGGGTGAAGCCCGGAATCGCGTCGCGCGACAGCGGCCCGAAAATTTCCCGGTACAGGAAGGTCGTCGCACCAAGCGCCAGAATGTTGAAGCCGATGCCGACCACGAGCTGGTTGGCGCGCAGCGTCACGCTGAGGATGGCCTGCACATAGGCCACCGCCACGGCGGCGATGACACCAGCCGCAAGACCAGCCATCGGCGATCCGGTTGCCCACGACGCTGCCGCCGCAGTGAAAGCGGACGTCAGCATCATGCCATCAAGGCTGAGGTTGAGGACGCCAGCCCGCTCACTGAGCATTTCGCCGGCGCCAGCGAAGATCAGGGGTGCAGCGAGGCGCAGGCCCGATCCGATGAAAACTGCGAGTTGTTCCTCGATCATGAGTTCGGCTTTCTATTCATGAGAATGGCGGATCCGGCGATGGCGATCACGATCAGACCCTGGCAGATCAGCACCACGGCAGACGGAATATGCGCGGTGATTTCCATGTTGATGCTGCCCGAACGCAGGAAGCCGAACAGCAGAGCGCCAATCACCACGCCCACCGCCGAGCCGCGCGACAAGAGTCCGACGACAAGGCCGTCGAAGCCGTAACCGGAGGAGAAATCGCTAGTCAGGTAATATTGCTGGCCAAGGATCATGATGGCGCCGCCGAGGCCGCCGAGCGCACCGGACACACCCATGGCGAGAATGATCAGCCAACTCGCCCGCAGACCGGCGCGGCGCGAGGCCATCTCGTTGAGACCGACCGCGCGAAGCTTGAGGCCGAGTGAGGTGTGCCGCAGCACGAACCAGACCACGACCACCGCGACAACCGCGAGCGGCAGGCCGATATGCAGCGGCGAGGTGCCCTCCGCTGGAAACAGCAGCGGCAGCTTGGTCGCATCCGGAATCTCTGGCGATTCCGGCAGCGAGGAGACGTCGCTGATCGGCTTACGTAGCAGATAGAACGACTCCACCGACCAGTACACCACCGGCAGCGCGATGAAGCTCAGCAGCAGCGTGCTGATGACTTCGTTGGTGTTGCGCTTCGCCTTCAGCACGCCGGCAAGTGCGCCCCAGCAGCCGCCGGCGAGAGCGCCGACGAACAGCGGGACAAAAAAGGCCAGGCCGAGCGGCAGAGACCCTGCCCCGTGCAACGCCATGGCGGTCGCGAACATGCCGCCGATGGCGATCTGGCCCTCGCCGCCGACATTGGTGAGATTGGCGCGGTTGGCAAAGATGAAGCCGAGACCGACCAGCCCGAGGCTGATGGCACGGTTGAGCGAGGAGCCGATGTTGAAGCTGCTGCCCGCCATGCCGTCCCAGAACGCCTCGATCGCTTCCGAAACCGAGCCGCCGGTGACGGCGATGATCAGCACCCCGACCAGCAGCGCCCCGATCGTTGCGACGACCGGAACGACGACCTGCAACGGGATCGCCGCCTTCAATCCATCCGGCCAACTCAGGCTCGAGGATTTCACTGCAAATTCCGACTTAGACATGCTCATGTCCCGACATCATCGCCCCAATTGACTCTCGACTAAATGAATCCGACGCCAGCTCGCCAACGAGCCTGCCCCGGTAGATGACGGCAATGCGATCCGACACAGCGATCAGTTCCTCGAGTTCGCTGGAAACCAGAAGCACGCCCAGTCCGCTCTCGCTCGCCGCGCGGATGCGGCTGTAGACAGCCTCGATGGCACCGACATCGAGCCCTCTCGTCGGCTGCGCCGCGAGCAGGAAGATCAGAGGATCGAGCGTCAGCTCGCGGGCCAGCACAGCCTTCTGCTGATTGCCGCCGGACAATCCCGACATGGGAATCTCCGGACCGCTCGCCCTGACGTCGAACTCACGCATCAATTCGCGGGCCGCCTCGCGCATCGCCGGACGATTGACGAAACCAAACCGGCTGAACTGCGAGATCGAACTGAGGAACAGATTCTCCTCGACCGACATCTCCTTGATACAGGCCACCGCATGGCGATCTTCCGGCACGATGCCGACGCCCGCAGCGGTGATTTCTTCCGGCGTGCAGCCATCCAGATTCTTGCCGCCGACCGCAACCGAACCGGAGGTCTGCTCCAGAAGCCCCGCAAGAATTAGTCCAAGCTCGGTCTGGCCGTTGCCCTCAACCCCCGCGATGCCGACGATCTCGCCAGGCATCACCTTGAGGTTGATGTCGTCGATCCGGTTGATGCCGTCCGCATCGCAATAGGTCAGATGCGACAGCTGCAGCGCCGGCTCGATGGTCCGGTCCTGCGACATGATGGAGACGACTTTGTTGTCGGCATCCCCCTTCTCTTTCTCGATGCCGATGGTGGCAGCCAGAACCGAACCGGGCGAACGCACGTCGCGGCCGACCATCGAGCGGACCAGCGATTGCATGTCCGCCCCTTCCATCTTCACCGTCTCGACGACCTTGCCCTGACGCAGCACCGTGGTGCGGTCCGCAATGCGCTTGATCTCGCCGAGCTTGTGCGTGACCAGCAACACCGCCTTACCGCGACCCACCAACTGGCGGCAGATCGTGAGCAACGCATCGATCTCGTCGGGCTGCAGCACGGCCGTCGGCTCGTCCAGAACCAGCAGCCGAGGATCACCAAGCAGACACTTGATGATCTCGACACGCTGGCGCTCTCCGACCGACAGATCCTCGATGCGTACGTGCGGATCGATCCGCAAATCGTACTCGGCGGCAAGCTCCGCCATGCGATCGATCACGATGCGCGGCTCAAGCTTTGGGCCGGAGCGGCCCAGCATGAGGTTCTCCGCCACACTCATGTTCGGCACCAGACTGAAATGCTGGTGCACCATCACGATGCCGCTGTGGAGAGCCTCGGCTGGTCCAGCCGGGTGGAACGCCTCTCCCGCAAGGGAGATGGCGCCCGCATCTGGCTTGTGCACACCGAAGATCAGATTGCAGAGAGTCGACTTGCCGGCACCGTTTTCACCGAGAAGGCAGTGGACCTCCCCGCTCTCGACATCGAGGTTAACGTTGTCGAGAGCGGTGAACGAGCCAAACCTTTTTGTCAGGCCGGATAGCTCAAGAAGCGCCATTTGATCAGCCCACCCGCACCTTGATCTTGCCGGACAACAGATCGTCCTGCAGTTCCTTGATCTTCGACTTGATTTCCGGCGTCCCACCGGTGCAGACGTCGATACCTGCCGCGCGCGGACCCATCACAAGACCGAACGGCTTGTATTCGGGGTGCCAGGTGCCAGCCGCCATCTGGTCGATCGCGTATTCGACCATGAAGCCGATGCCGCTGATGGTGTAGGCCATGTAAAGCGGGTTCTTCTCACCGCAATAATTGGTGTAGCTACCAATCATCTTGGTGCCCTTCTCGCGCGCTGCCTGCTCCATGCCGCGCACGCCGAGATTGAGGATGTTGTAGTGAACGTCCGCCCCCTGCGCGATGGCCGCCAGCGTCGCTTCCTTCGCCTTCGCCACATCGTCGAAATCGCCGGTGTAGCTCTCGATGCACTTGGTATCCGGCTTGACGTGCTTCGCGCCGGCACAGAATTCCTTGCCGGTGTTGACGATCGCCGGAATCTCGAGGCCGCCGACATAGCTGATCGCGCCGTTCTTCGACGACATCGCCGCCACCGCGCCGGCGACAAAGCCGATCTGGGCCTGCAACACGTCATACTGCGCGACGTTCTCGGTCGGCTGACCGGTGGGGCCAACGATGGAGAACTTCACTTTCGGAAACCGCTTGGCGACCTTGAGCACCGAAGCCTGGGTCTGACCGGCACCGCCGATCACCAGATCGTTTTTCATCGCAAGCGTGACGAGCGCCTGCTCCATATCGGCGAACTTCACGTTCTCGATATAGGTAACCTTGATCTTCTTGCCGTGGCGCTTCTCGGCTTCCTTCATGCCGTTATAGGCAAATTCCATCCAGCCATGGTCCGCCTTCGACCCCGGAATGAGGATACCGATCTTGATGACGTCATCCGCGGCCCGGGCGAAAGAGAATGCACCAACTCCGGCAATCAACGCTGCCGACAACACACTGGCTTGCAGAAAACGACGACGACGATTCTGAGTCATGAAAAAGTCCCCCTATTGCGTTCCTACGATTTGCGGCAGCCAACTTCATTCACCGGTCGGCATCTCGACTTGTGTCGATTGTGACGCGCCTCTCACACGTCGATCTAAAAGCAAACTTTTTTGATTGCCTACGCACGCAGCCGTATAGAGCGCATTCACGCCGTGAATGAATTTGAAAAACGCAGCGAAAAACGGCGCACACAACAGCGCGACAAATTGTCTGAACAAAAATATCTTCAGATCGTGTTGGCATACCAGAACCAACGCCAGACGGCGGATAGCGCCAACCGCTATAGATCGCGGCCTGCGAGCAATCCGCGGGTGCAATCGCTTGCGAGAAACAATCACGCATGCTGGTGATTAAAGATGCATCGCCGCGCCACGCATGCGCGACCGCCAAAACAAAAAGGCGCCCTCAAGGGGCGCCTTCCTGTTTGCGACAGCTTGTCGCTACGTTACGACTGGCCGCTGCTGGCCGCCAATGCCTGTACGGCTTCGGTGAAGCACTTCATCGGCGCCTTCACAATGCCGGCGCCAATGATGCCCTTGCCGGCTTCCTTGTGCGCGGTCGCGGTGTTGATCACCGGCCGCATACCTTCATCGACCACTTTGCGCACGTCGATTCCGACCGGCGCGCCGATGAAGTCGAGTGCCGGAAGCGTGAAGCCCGGATTTCGTCCGACAGTGATGAACGCCATCTCGCGTGAATAGCGCAGCGCGTCCTGCGGCGTGCCGCCGACAAACTGCACCATGGCGGGGGCTGCCGCCATCGCGAACGCCCCGAGCCCGGATGTTTCGGTGATCGCGCTGTCGCCGATATCCGGATTCGCATCCGCCTCGCTGAAACCCGGCAGGAACAGGCCGACAGGCACGTCCGCCTTCCCGACAAACCAGCTTCCGCCGAGACCGCTCACCCGGATTCCGACATTGACACCGTTGCGCGCCATCGCCGTCACGAGACTGCTATGAGGCACGCCATGGGCGGCATCCATGGTCGATTTGCACGCGGCCATCGACAGGCTGAGGAAGAACATATCGTCCGCGCCGACTACCTTGATCACGTCCTGGACGATCTCCCTCGGCGTGCTCGACCCGAGCAGCGATTCGGCAACCGTACGCAGCAGCAGCAAGGTTGCCGCCGTGTTGCGGTTATGGACGTCATCGCCCATGTGCAGCGCCTGCCCCATGATCTGCTTCAGCGGCAGACCGCCCTCGATCCCGGCCACCGCGGTCTTGAGCGCGGGGGCGAGCACATTCTCGATCCACTTCAGGCCGGCGATCACCTCGGGGGCGAACGCGCCGAATCGCAGCGTCTTGGCGCCGCCCAATTCCATCATTGGCGCATAGCCGAAATTGCCATTCGTCTTGTTGAGCACGACGAACAGCGGCATCGACGGCGAGATGATGCCGCTCATCGGTCCCACCGCGCCGAACTCATGACACGGTGCGAAGCGAATGCCACCGCTTGCTGCGAGCTTTTCCGCCTCCTCCTGCGTGTCCGCCCATTTCTCGTAGAGAATGGCGCCGATCACGCCGCCACGCATCGGGCCGCACATGTCGTTCCAGGCAATCGGCGGGCCGGCATGCAGCAGCGTGCGCCCCATATCCGGCCACACTTCGGAAGCGTGGAGAACCACGTCCACCCAGACCGGCTGCGCGGTGAGAATGCGCTGCAGCGCCTCCTCATTGGCGCGGTCGACCACCGAGCCAAAAGCTTCGGGATCGTCCTTGTCGCCAACGATCTGCGCGAGACTCCAAGCGACATCCGGGTTGCCATCGCCGACCGGCTGCCACTGCAGCCGCACCAACGGTGCATTGGCGCTTCCGATGCCCTTGTCGAGGTCGGATGCACCGAGGCTGATGACGGAAGTTTTACGGTCAAGAAGAGAATACGCCATGGTCATTACCGGCCCTTACCTTGTTGCGCACGACAATCCGGAGCGGCCTCGTTCGAGGCCATCCGTGCGGCGATATCCGCTGCGATGCTGGCAGCATCCGTACTGCCGGAGGCGAAGATGACGCCTTCCTTGGCGAGAGCTCCGCTCTGCGACCCAAGGTTTTGCGGATCGTCCTCGGTGCCGCAGATGAAGCACACGATCGGCAGCTCGCGGCCATCCTGCTTAGCGGTGGCCTTGGCCGCGCGCACCGCAGGCGCCAGCACACTCGCCGGATCCTCATGGCTGCCATAGCCGAGTACGACATCGAGCACGATGCAGGCGACGTCGGGGTCCTTGGCTTCACGCTGCAGACGGTCGATGCGAACCCCGTAGTCGATCATCGGATGCGGGCGGCCGACCGTGAACTCGTCGCTTCCAAGATCGATCGCGGTGTGTCCGACGCTCTGGTTCTCGTCCTTCAGCTTCAAGTCGTAGTTCAGCGGGACGTTGGAAGAGGCGCTAATCCCGCTGCGCTGCCAGATCACCTGCGCCTCCGAACAGAACGTACCGCCCGAATAGAGGCCACGGATGAACCGCTGCGACGGCTTTAGCTTGGCGCAGACCGCGTCAACAACCGCACCCGCATGCGAGACTTCATTCGCGGTTGCTTTCGTGCCTTTTGCCAGCGCAACAGCCTTGGCGGCGGCTTCCTGCAATGTCGCAACGCAGTGCACATTATCGCCGAAGGCCGTGGGATTGCCGCCGAGGAAGCAGACCACAACCGGCTTCTGCAGCGACGCAGCCTTGGCGAGCACCCGCTGCTGCACGGACGGTGCCGGCGGCTTGGAGATGATCGCGATCACCTTGGTGCCCTTGTCCGCCGCGAGCAGATCGAGACCTTGCAACATCGTCGCGCCGCCAATGTCTTCATAGACATCTCGGCTGCCGGTGCCGATGGCGTGCGACAGCCCCTCGCCGAGGCGATGAACCTGGCACATGATCTCCTGCAAGCCGGTGCCCGAGGCGCCAACAAGACCGACGCTGCCGCGCCGGACCACATTGGCGAAGCCGAGCGGGACGCCGTTGATCACCGCCGTACCGCAGTCGGGGCCCATCACGAGCAGGTTTTTGTGTTGCGCGACCTTCTTGAGTTCGCGCTCCTGTTCAATCGGCACGTTGTCGCTGAACAGCAGGACGCTAAGCCCCTGCCGTAACGCTTTCATGGCTTCCGCCGCCGCGTACGATCCCGGCACCGAGATCAATGCGAGATCGGCCTCCTCTGCCCGCGATACGCCGACCGCAATCGAACGAGGTGGCAATTCGGCGGCCTGCTCGGACGAGCCAGCCTTGGGCTCCTCGCCCGCAATCAATGAATGAATTTCGCCCTCAGCGGCAACAATCGTCTCATCCGAACCGTCCTCCACGACGATCATGATGTCGCTTGGTTGCGCTGCATCCAATTCCGGACGCATGAGCTTCGCCTGCGCGAGAAACTCCTTGTTAGCTCGCGTACCCATCAACAGCGTCGCGCGCTGTACGGACGTCCGCGAAACGACGAGCTGCGAGATCCTCATTAATGAAACAGAGTCTTTATAGACATTGGCCTTGATGCTGCACTTAACTTTCATCGATCACCCCATATGAGAAAGTCGCGCACGACATCACGGCGATAAATCACAATCGCCGTCATTGAAGGCACCATCACGCAGCTCACGTTGCTTCGTAATCCACGCGATGTCGTTGCAATGCCGTACCCTCATTGATTAGAGAGTGGGGTCATGATGTTGTCTAATGTCATTTCTCCATGTAGCGTATTCGTCGCATGAATATAAATTCGCTCGACCTCAATCTGCTTGTGGCATTCGTCGCGATCGATCGCGAGCGCAACATTACGCTTGCCGCCGATCGCGTCGGATTGAGTCAACCAGCGCTGAGCAATGCGCTCGCGCGGCTGCGTAAAATCCTGAACGACCCGCTGTTCGTGCGCACCGTGCGTGGCATGGAGCCGACGCCCTATGCAGCGTCGATCGCCGAGCCGATCCGCAAGGCGTGCGAACTGATCGACGGCGCTCTGAAGATCGATGCGAGCTTCGACGCGGCGCGCTCATCCCGCACCTTCTCCATTTTCATGACGGACATCGGTGAAGCCGTGATGCTGCCGCGGCTGCTGCGTCATCTGCAGACAATCGCACCGGGCGTCGGCATCAGCATCGAATCGATTCCACGTCGCGGCATTCAGGAAGCGATGATCTCCGGCGATGTCGATCTCGCGGTCGGCGTCTTTGAAGGTCTGGCGGGCGGCTTCTTCGAACAGCTCCTCTACCGCGACGAATTCGTCTGCATCGCGAATGCCGAACATCCCACGGTGAAGGACACGCTGTCCGAACAGCAGTTCTCCACTTTGCCGCACGTGCTGGTGTCCTCGGGCGGCACTGCGCACGAGGTTGGGATCGAACGGATGATCGCCAAGCAGCGCATCAAGCGTCCGGTTGCCATGACAGTCTCCCACTTCCTGACCTTGCCAATGGTCATTTCCCAGACCGATACGATCGGAACCGTGCCGCGGAATCTGGCCTTGTCTTTCAAGAGCTCCACCAACATCAAGTTGTTTAAGCCGCCGCTGAAGCTTCCCACGATCGACATCAAGCAGCACTGGCATGAGCGCTATCATTACGATCCCGCCAACAGGTGGTTGAGAAGCGTCATCCTCGAGCTGTTCCTCGGCCGCAAGCCGCCAAAAACTTAGCGTGCACCATTAATAAGTAAATCTTTACTTTTATACAGACACGCCCACCGAAACCGCCGCGCCCCTTATGATGCGCGAGCATCGCACCGCACAAACAACCTCGACTTGCACAACACGGAACGGCCGTCTCGATATCAGGCCAGAAAATCGTGCGGCGGCTGCCCATCAAACATATGCTGTCTTTCAAGCGCCGGGCTGAATCACGACATCACGCGAACGAGATGCATCGCACTGATCAGCGCACTGACCGACAACACCACCGAAACAATCATGTAAGCGACAGCCGCGATCACCTCGCCGCGCTCGATTAGATAGTAGGCATCGAGCGAGAAGGTCGAGAATGTGGTGAAACCGCCACAAATGCCCACAATCAAGAAAACCCGGCTCGCCTGCGACAGATCCCATTTCAACGCGAACAGGCCGGTGAACAGCCCGATCAGAAATGAACCCGCGACATTGATGATCAGCGTCCCCCACGGAAAATCAGAACCGAGCAAATGGCCTGACCCGATGCCGACAAGGTAGCGGGCCACCGAGCCCAATGCCCCGCCAACGGCGACAACCAGTATCAATTGTACGTTCAGCAACTACGCCTCCTTGCAATCCGCTCGGCTGCGCCCGCGAGCGCCCCGAATATCACCAACACTCGGGCCGGGTCCGTCGCATCGCCCAACAAGCAGGCAGCGCGAATGACGGCCCGGCACGAGCCGACAATCAAGAGCGCGATGACGAGTGAATGGGGAAGCTTCGCCATATCGCGCCCTCTATCGGGCGCATGGCGGGAGGAAATAGCTCCTACCGACGCGAACGCGCCCGGTAGGAGTCATCAGCCTTGCGGCGGTTGTCGGGGGACTCCATCCCCATCAACAATGATAGAAGATTATTGGGAAACGATATTCCGGGCAAGGCGCGCGGCACACCGGAGCGCCGGCTTCCGTCCCCTAACAGTGGCGGGCAACAGGCGCGGACAAGGCCTGACGAAAATTTTAAGAGCGACCGGATCAATGCAGGGCGGTTTCAGCACTCCGGAAGACCGTGCTGATGGACGTTCCCAATGCCTCGAGAGCAGCCAGGGACGCAAGGGCGATGCCGGCCAGGATCAGCCCATACTCGACGGCAGTCGCTCCGGACTGATCCGCCAGAAAGCGTAAAATATGCCGCTTCAAGAGGGGCTCCTGATCGTTGTGAACCATCAAGCCGTTTCGCCGCGGCAACCTATCGCGCGAAGGCTAACACGGTGCCAAGGAACGTCCTGAACGATCGGTGAAAAGCGGTCGATAAATACGGATACAATCGGTATCGGCGGAAGCTGGCGAGGCCTTGCCTGGATTTTCAGTTTTGCGCGCCTTGCGTCGGATAAACTTTGACCACCTTGAACGCACCATCCGCCTGTCTGGCAAGATCACAGCTATAGACCTGGTCGCGTCTCTCTCCCGCCGCATTCGCACCGCTGAACGCGACAGTAATAGTCATGCTGTCGCGCCCCGCTGCCGAGGCATGCGAGCGGGCGACAAATGACGTCCCGGCATCGATGGAAGACTGGATCGCGCGATCGCAGGCCAGTTCGCTGGCGGTCGGTTGGAAATAAACGTAATAGCCGAAAACAACGATCGCGAACGCGACAATCACCGAGCCGACAAACCGAGCCATCAGTCTTTCCAATCACAAAGCGGGCCCAAGCCCGTCAACACAGCCAACCAGTCCTCGATAACACAGGTTGCGAAAACCGCACCGGATGAGCAGTTTGGCAAGCCTTCTGTCCGCTACCCGACAGACGGGGCGCGCTCCTTGCACCTATGAAACCTGCGCCCCTGCCCGCGATTGGCCGCCTCATCCATCATGTCAGAGACCGAAAAACCTATCTGTCCGACTTGCAAGGCACCGATGCGGCTGCTGCTGGACAAAACCACCGGGAAGCGAAGCTATCGCTGCCTCGATTGCGATGGCGAGGATCCGCTTCATGATCCCGGCATCGCAAGCCTTCTGAAAACATTGCAGCCGCCGAAATAGCGCGTTGCAAGAGCGGCGGCTCTAATGCGCGGCGGCCTTGGGCTTCGCCGGGCGACCTGCACTCTTCGCCGGAGACTCGCTGGTGCGAACATCCGCCCACGGATCGTTGCTGATCTTCGGCGCCACGATCTTCTTCTGCGCTTCCTTGGCAGCCCGCTCGTTGGCGAGATTGCGCTCGCGCTCCTCCGGAGAAATCTCCTTGTCCGCCCCCAACTGGAAGCCCGGAGTTATCTGGGCCTGCGCCGGCACTGCCGCGAACACAAGCACGGCCATCGCCCCCGCCAGACTGACAAATCGCAAAATTCTTCCGCCCATTCCGCCTACTCCCAATTCGGATGTGGCGGATTTATAGCAAAAGCAACACGCCCGCTCCAAGTCGCAAGACGGTCAGAACAGCACCGCGTGCGCCGTAAATCCGCTCCAAAAAAGCAGCCGCTATCTGCAGCCCGCGGCGCATCCGGCATGGTTAAATACCCCCTAATCCCACCTTCCGGATTTGAAGACAAACTCCAAGCGAATCTTGAAATCTTCTCGATAGGTTCCCGCCGTCGATACGCGTGATGCGGACCCGTCCGCGCCACGCGCAACGTCAATGGGGATCAGGGACGTGCTCGAGGTCATCAAAACCGCAAGGATTGCGGACGGACACAGCGTCATCAGCAAGGCTCCGCAAGCCTCGCCGCTTCGCGCACCCGCCGGCAACATGGCTCCGGCGATGCCGCTGCTCCGCGACATTCCGCCGGCCTCCTGGCAATCTCTCGCCGCTCATGCCGCCGAACCGAACGGCTACTATCTGCCCGACTGGGCACTTGCGGTGGATCTCTTTTCGCGCGGGCGAACCGGTAACGGCGCGCTTGCCGCCTGGAATGAGAGCAGCGACACGCTGATCGGCCTGATACCGGTGGTATCGGCATGGCGCGCCTACAAATTACCGCTGCCGGCCCTGGCAACCGCCGACGTCTATCCGCCGCTCGGCACGGCGCTGCTCGACCGCGACAAGGCAGACGAAGCCGCCAGCCGTCTGATGCGACAGGCGCGTGCCGCTGGCGCACGTGCGCTGATCCTGCGGGACACCCCGCTCGACGGCCCGGTGATGGCAGCCTTCACGCGGGCGATGGGATGGGAGGGCTTGCGACCGCATGTCCTGCATTCCCATGCGCGCGCCCTGCTCGATGCCACGCGCGATGCCGACGAACTGCTGCGCGAGGCGCTCGGCGCCAAGAAGCTCAAGGAACTGCGTCGCCAGCGCAACCGCCTCGCCGATCTCGGCGAAGTGGTCTTCACTATCGCAGCGACGCCCGAAGATATCGCGCCTGCACTCGAAGTGTTCCTGCAGCTTGAGGCCAGCGGCTGGAAGGCCCGGCGCGGCACCGCGCTCATCCAGGACGAAGGCCACCTCGCCTTCATCCGCCGCGCGGTGCGCGACATGGCGGCACGCGGACAGTGCGAGGTGGTCTCGCTATATACCGGCGAGACACCGGTCGCCGCCGCCATCGTGCTGCGGCACCTCGACCGCGCCTTCTATTTCAAGCTGGGGGTGGACGAGCATTTTGCCAAATATTCGCCCGGCGTGCTGCTGACGATCGAGCTTACCCGCTACATGTGCGCCGATGAACGCATTGCGAGCGTGGATTCCACGGCGATCCCCAATCATCCGATGATCGATCCGATCTGGCGCGGCCGCCTGCCAATCGGCGACGTGCTGATCCCGCTCCGGCGGCGCGACCCGCTGGTCGGCGCGATCCGCCTTGCCCTCGATCTGCGCCGGCATATCCGCGAGCCGGCGCGCCGCATCGTTCACACTGTCAGAAAAATCAGGGAGAAGCGCCCATGAACGCCGCCTCGCAATTCGCTCCTGTCATCAGCGCCGACAAGGACGCGCTGACAAAGGACTTTCCGCTGCGTCCGTTCGCGATCCGGCACATGCTGGCTGGCCACCCGCTGCTGACGCTGCCGCGCATCGCCCAACTCGCCGCGGAACTGCCGCGCGACCTGATCGAATACAATGCTGGCGCCGCCGAGATCAGCCAGGATCCCGACCAGGTGAAGGGTGTCGATCTTGATCCGATCGAGGTGGTGAACCGCATCGAAACCGCAGGCGCCTGGATGGTGCTGAAGCGCATCGAGAAATCCCCCGACTACCGCACCATTGTCGAGGACACGTTGCTCTCGGTTGCACGCGCCCGCGGTTTCAAGAGTTCTCGAGGAGGCCGGATTCTCGCAGATCGAAGGCTTCCTGTTCGTCTCATCGCCGAACTCGACCACGCCGTTCCATATGGATGCCGAGGACAATTTCTTTGTGCAGATCCACGGCGAGAAATTTTTCCGCATCTATGACAACCGCGATGGCGGCATCGCCGACGCGGCGCAGGTCGAATACTCGACCACCCGCCACCGCAACGTGAAGTATGATGAAAGCTTCCGGCCGCGCGCGGTGGAATTCCATATGTTCGGCGGCGACGGCTGCTATGTGCCGTATCAATGGCCGCACTGGGTGCGCACCGCCGATTCCTATTCGATTTCGATGGCGATTACCTGGAAAACCAAAGAGGTGAAACGGCTTAACGACTTGCATGTCATCAACGCGATGCTGCGCAGTCTCAAAATGCCGCAGGCGGCGCCCGGAATGCATCCGGCGTGGGACAACACCAAGCTCACGGTGTTCCGCACCGTGCGCGCGATGGTCGAGCCGTTGCGCAGTTCGCAGGCCATGCGCCGCATCCTGCGCCGCATCGCGCTTGGCAAGAACGCGAATTACTATCTCAAGAAAGCTTAAAGCTCACGCGGGGGTGTCGAGCGAGGCGGTCGCAATCGCAGCCTCTCGCTCGCGGCATGATCAGGCCGAAAGGCCATCCATCTTCGCCGCCACCTGACGGATCGCCTGCGCAAGCTGGACGGGATCCTGCGCGCCGGAGACTGCATAAGTCCGCGCCAACACATAGGTCGGCACGCCGCTGATGCCCTTGTCGGCAGCCTCCTTGGCCTGCGCGGAGACACGATCGACATCCTCGTCGCTGGCAAGGCGGGCGCGGACGCGGTCGGCAGCGAGGCCGATATCGGCCGCCGCCTGAACCAGAACATCGGCGTCGGTCAGATCGGCTCCGTCACGGAAATACAAATCCATCAACTGCTGCTTCATCGCGGCAGCCTTGCCCTCTTCGCCCGCCCAGTAGATCAGGCGATGGCAATCGAGAGTGTTGGGCTGGCGCTTCATCCGCTCCGAATTGTACTGGAGCCCTTCGGCTGCCGCGGCCTGCGTCACCCTGCCGGCAATGCCCTTGTAAGCTTCGACCGAACCGAATTTGGTGGTGAGATAGTCGTGGCGCGACATGCCCTCACGCGGCACCCACGGATTGAGGAAGAACGGCCGCCAGTGCACCTCGACCGGCACATCCGGCACCAGCGCCAGCGCGGATTCCAGCCGGTGTTTGCCGATATAGCACCACGGGCACACGACATCTGAGACGACATCGATCTGCAGCGGCTTGCTGTTGCTCATGAAATGGCCTCGCGGAGTTTTCCGTCAGATAGGCACGGCGGCAGACCCCGGCAAGGCGAGTGCTGGCCTCAGGAGGCCCGGGTCTTGCGCGTCCGGCCCTTCGCACCGTTGGAAACCGCCGGAGGCTGGGTCCGGCGAGCCTTGGTCTTGGTGACCTGACCGCTGCCGCGCGCATGGGCTGCGGCGACGTCCCGGGCGGTCGCGCTCTTGGCAGGTGCCGTCTTGCCTTTGGCTGATTTGGTAGCCGGCTTCACGGAGAAAGCCTTCTCGCTCTTGCCCGCTTCCTTGGCAGACTTCTTCTCCGCCTTCAGTTTCAGCCGCTGCTTTTCCGCCCGCGCCTCAGCGCGCTGCTTCTTGCGCTTCTTCTCGCAGGAATCGCACTTGCAGCCGATCGGCTTCAGGAAAATCTTGAAGTAATCCGTGCCGTAATCGTAGTTGATCTCTTCACCCGGCAGGATGGTCTTGATCGAGCGGATGATGACGCGACGCTCACGGGAGTTGACGTCAGATTCTGCATTCGGCCGGCAGGAATGGTTGATATAGCGGGCAATGTTCTTGCGGGCCGAGCCGTCGATGGTCCAGCGATTGTTGATCTCGAACAGGTACTTGTTCTCGACCTCGTCGTCCTTCTTCTTCCGGGAATCCAAGAGCGGGCCGATATAGCGGATGATCTTGGTGCCCTTCTCGATCCGCTTGGTGGCAAACAGGCCAAGCCCGGTTTTAGAGCGTCCGATCCGATAAGGCTTCTTCGACGAAATGACTGGCATGGCTCACTGACGGTAAAATCGACAAACTGCGCCGTAATAAAGCGATTCCGCCGCAAATGTCATACGTTTCGCAGCCGATGACAACGCGGGCGGTGCGTCATCCCCATCTAAACTGCGTTTTTCCCGCTTATCCAATATCCCGCGGCAATTCTGACAACCCCGGCGGGTTCCCTGCCGCAATTACTCCGCCAGTTGCGGCGCCGAGGCACGGCCGCGCAGAGTGACAAAACTGAGCAGCAGCGCGCCGCAGGCACAGAGCGCAATGATCGTGACCATCGGCAGAGCCGTGCCGTCAAAAAATAGGCTGGCGACCGCGATCACGGCGCCGCCGGCCAGCATCTGCAGCGTGCCGCCGAGCGCCGAGGCAATCCCGGCAATCGGGCCATGATCATCGAGCGCCAGCACCATGGTCGAAGGAATGACGAGGCCGAGAAACGCAAAGCTCGTGAACAAGAGACCGATCAGCACCGCGAGATTGTCGACACCGGCCGCCGTGACCGCGAAATTGAGCAGCGCGAATAGCGTGTAGAACATCACCGCGACCATCACCATCCGCGCGATGCCGAAGCGCGCGCCAAGGCTGGCGGCAAATTGCGACGCCCCGATGAAGCCGATCGCATTCACCGAGAAGGCGAGGCTGTATTGCGTCGGCGTCAGGCCGAAATGATCGATATAGATGAAGGAGGACGAGGCCAGGAACGCGAAAAAGCTCGCCATGCCCAGCCCACCGATGAAGGTCAGGCCCAGAAACCGCGGATGGGTCAGCAGATAGCGGAAGCCACCGAACACATCTTTGGCACTGATCGGCATGCGGTTGTGCCGCAGCCGCGTCTCAGGCAGGCACACCATGGTCATGACCAGGCCGGCAATCGCCACGATGGTGACGCCCACGAACACGGCGCGCCAGCCGAACGGCACGATCAGCGCGCTGCCGATCAGCGGCGCCAGAATCGGACACACGCTGAACACCAGCATGACCAGTGACATCAATCGCGTCGCCTCGATGCCGGTATGCAGATCGCGGATGATGGCCCGCGGAATCACCATCATCGCCGCCGCGCCGATGCCCTGCACTACCCGCAGCGCGATCAGCCAATGGATGTTCGGCGCCAGTGCACAGCCGATGGAGCCGACGATGAACAGAGCAAGGCCAAAATACAGCGGCGGCTTGCGCCCAGCCATGTCGGAGAGCGGACCATAGACGAGCTGGCAGACGCCGAATGCCATGAAAAACACCATCAGCGTCATCTGCGTCGCCGCGGTGGAAGCGTTTAAATCGCTCGCGATCGAGGGTAGCGCCGGCAAATACATATCGATCGCAAACGGCCCGACCGCCGACAGCAGGCCGAGCACGATGGCGTTTCTGGCGTAGCTGGTCGAAGACACGATCAGGGCTCCACAATGATCCGCGCGAAGGGGGCGCCTTGTAACACAGCCGCGCCGGGCGCCAAGGCGCGACGATAGCGTGATTGCCTATTTGCCGTCATAGGCCCTTTGCAGGGCCGCTATATCCATCTTGGTCATCTGCATCATCGCCGCCATCACGCGGTCGGTGGACTTCTGGTCTCCAGACAAAAGCTCCGGCAGCACCTTCGGCGTCACCTGCCAGGCGACGCCATATTTGTCGGTCAGCCAGCCGCATTGCATGGTCTGGCCGCCGGCAGACAGCTTCTCCCAGCGTTCGTCCAGTTGATCCTGGGTCTCGCAAATCGTCACCAGCGACGTTGCGAGCGAGAATGGGAATTGCGGATTGCCGTTCAAAGCCAGCACAAGCTGACCATCGAGCAGCGCCGTCACGGAGATCACCGCGCCTTTTGAGAACGGGCCAACCTCGTTCACCCGCGTCACCTTCTCGATGCGCGAATTGCCGATGATGGAGACATAGTGGTTCAGCGCCTCCTCGGCCTCGGACTTGAACCACAGGCACGGAAAATTGTTGGCCATCATTCGCTCCATCAGTCCGGTGACGATGTCTGCTGTGCAAGATATTCGACCAGGCGGTCGAACGTCGAATTCCAGCCCTCGCCATGACCGTCGCGGTCGCCGATGGCATAGAACGGCGACTGCCGCAGCGTCATCAGCGTCTTGCCGCCTTTTTCGTCGAACGTCACGCTCACCAGCGTTTCGATATTGGGATGGTCGAGAAAGCGGTTCTGTTCCCACACAAAGGTGAACACCAGCTTCGACGGCGGAACGATCTCGCGAAAAACACCGTGCTGCCAGATCTCGATGCCATCCTCGGTCGAACGCAGGCAATTGCGCCACTTGCCGTCGACGCGCACGTCCATCTCCATATGAACCGCCGGATGATGGGTCGGTCCCCACCAGTGCATCGCATGCTTTGGATCGGTCCAGAGCCTGAACACGAGGTCACGCGGCGCGTCGAAGGTGCGGGTGACAACGAGCTCGCGCTCCGCGACCGGCAGCGGATTGGCGATGGGGCTCGCTTGCGCTGACATGATCCGGCTCCGCGGCTTTACATCTTCTTTTCGCAGTTGATCATCCACGGCGTGCCGAACTTGTCGGTAAACGCGCCGAAGCGTTGCGCCCAGAAAGTCTCGCCGAGCGGCATGTGAATTGCGCGCGCGCCTTCCGAGAGCGCTTTGTAGATGCGCTCGGCCTCCTCCGGCGTGTCGATATTCAGCGTCACATCGAAGCCCTGCGGCTTGTTGTAATGGCCGGGAGAAGCGTCGGACGCCATGATGACATGATCACCGAGCGAAAGTCGCCCGTGCATGATCTTGTCCTTCCACTCGGGCGGCGTGCGGTCATCGTCCGGCATATCCTTGTAAGGCATCATCGCCTCGATCTTCGCTCCCAGCACATCGGCATAAAATTTAAGCGCCTGCTCGCAAGTACCGTCGAAAAACAGATAGGGATTGACCTTCATGACGTTCCTCCTGAGTGGGAACCGGTTGTGATTTTGCAGCAGTCGAAGAGTGCCGGATATAGGATCGCCCCGCGACGCTTTTATGTCCGCCGTGACGTAGGCTGAAGTTTCGCCCGCGTTATGGTTTTGCCAGATAGACTTCGAGCTGTTCGAAGGTGCCGCCGAAACCCTGGTTCATGGAAGCGAACATGCCCTCGAACATGGCGCGCTCTTCCTCGCTCGGATTGACCGGGCGGCCTTCCAGCCGAAGCACGGTCTTGCCGCTCTCCTCGGTCAATGTCAGCACATTGAGAATTTCCAGCGGCCAGTTCGCGCTGAACGGCGCGCGGGTGACGCCGCCCTGTGCATCGGAGAACGAATTGGTGAACACGATACGCTCGGGCGCGGCAATTTCGCGGTACGCAAAGCGGCCCCACCATTTGCTGCCGTCCGGCATCGCCATGCTGTAGTGGAAGAGACCGCCGGGGCGCACATCGAGCGCCACGACCTCGATGCCGCAGCCCTTCGGGCCCCACCACTGTGCCAGCGCCTCGCGTTCGGTCCACGCCCGCCAGACGCGTTCGCGCGATGCGTTGCAGACACGGGTGATAACGAAGGATTTCTCACTTGCTGCGGTCACGTTTTCCCTCCTTGCCTGCAGGTCGCTTGCGACCCGGCCGTTTGGTCTTGGCTTCCGTTGCCTGCAGCTCCTGCAGATAAGCATCGAGGCGATCGAAGCTCGCCTCCCAGAAGCGGCGGTAATAATCGATCCAGCTTGCCGCCTCTTTCAGGGGAGCGGCTTCAAGACGGCACGGACGCCACTGCGCATCGCGCCCGCGCGTGATCAGCCCGGCGTGCTCCAGAACCTTGAGATGCTTCGACACCGCCGGCAGGCTCATCTCGAACGGCCTGGCGATCTCGTTGACCGAGGTTTCACCGAGCGCGAGCCGCGCCAGGATCGCGCGGCGGGTCGGATCGGCCAGAGCCGAGAAGGTGGAACTGAGGCGGTCCATGGCGTATCTCTTAATTAACCGATAGGTTAAATATAAGAGCTACCCTCCCCCGTCAAGCAGGCATGCCGCAAGAATGGATGCGTCAGCGCGCCGAATGACGCGCCGAAACGAAATGGCCGGCACAAGGCCGGCCATGAGGATCAAAAGAAAAAAGTGTGAGCTGCTACACGCAGCACACTGTCAGCTCAGGTTCAATTCCTTGAAGAAGTCATTGCCCTTGTCGTCGATGACGATGAAGGCCGGGAAATCCACCACTTCGATGCGCCAGATCGCTTCCATGCCGAGTTCGGGATATTCCACCACCTCGACCTTCTTGATGCAGTGCTCGGCCAGGTTGGCCGCCGCGCCGCCAATCGAGCCGAGATAGAAGCCGCCATGCTTCTTGCAAGCCTCGCGCACTGCCGGGGCGCGATTGCCCTTCGCCAGCATCACCATCGAGCCGCCGGCCGCCTGGAATTGATCGACAAAGGAATCCATGCGTCCCGCCGTGGTCGGACCGAACGAGCCGGAGGCATAGCCCGCGGGGGTCTTCGCCGGACCGGCGTAATAGATTGGATGATTCTTGAAATAATCCGGCAGCGGCTCGCCCTTCTCCAGCCGCTCGCGCAGCTTGGCATGCGCCGCGTCGCGCGCCACGATCATGGTGCCGTTCAGCGAGAGCCGGGTCTTGATCGGATATTGCGACAGCGCCGCCAGAATATCCTTCATCGGGCGGTTGAGATCGATCTTCACCACCTCGCTGCCGAGATGGCCTTCCACCGCCGGCAGATACTGCGCCGGATTGTGCTCGAGCTCTTCGAGATAGATGCCATCCTTGGTGATCTTGCCGAGCACCTGACGGTCGGCGGCGCAGGACACGCCAAGCCCGATCGGCAGCGATGCGCCATGCCGAGGCAGGCGGATCACCCGCACGTCGTGGCAGAAATACTTGCCGCCAAACTGCGCGCCGACGCCGAGCGATTGCGTCATCTTGTGGATTTCCTGCTCCATCTCGAGATCGCGGAAGGCGTGACCGTCCTCGCTGCCCGTGGTCGGCAGCGCATCGAGATAGCGCGCGGAAGCCAGCTTCACCGTCTTCATGGTCAGTTCGGCCGAAGTGCCGCCGATAACGATGGCGAGGTGATATGGCGGGCACGCGGCGGTGCCGAGGGTGAGCACCTTCTCCTTGAGGAAGGCGTGTAGCCGGTCCTTGGTCAACAGCGAAGGCGTGCCCTGAAACAGGAAGCTCTTGTTGGCCGAACCACCACCCTTGGCCATGAACATGAACTTATAGGCGTCTTCGCCCTCGGCGTAGATCTCGCACTGCGCTGGCATGTTGTTGCGGGTATTCTTCTCCTCGAACATCGACAAGGGCGCGACCTGCGAATAGCGCAAGTTACGCTTCAGATACGCATCGCGCGCACCTTCGCTCAGGGCCGCCTCATCGTCACCTTCGGTGAGGACGCGCGAACCCTTCTTGCCCATGATGATCGCGGTGCCGGTGTCCTGGCACATCGGCAGCACGCCGCCGGCGGCGATGTTTGCATTTTTCAGAAAATCAAACGCAACGAACTTGTCGTTGTCACTGGCTTCGGGGTCATCGAGAATCTTGCGAAGCTGCTGCAGATGGCCCGGACGCAGATAGTGGTTGATATCGATGAAGGCAGCTTCCGCCAGCGCCCGCAGCGCATCGCGCGACACCACCAGCATCTCCTTGCCCATCACGGTCTCGACCCGCACGCCCGCCGAGGAGATCTTCTTATAGGGCGTCTCATCCTTGCCGAGCGGAAACAGCGGCGTATGCCGGTAAGGCGGCAGCGCCTGCGGCGAAGGAATGCTGGTCGGAGCGTTCATGGCGTATCCCTTTGCAGTCTGGCGGCGCGCAAGCGCGCCTTGGAGCCGTTCTAATCTGTTTTGGGATAAAGGAAAGGCACCGAAAGTCGTGTTATGCGCCCCGCAGCGGGGCGGTCCACACGATGGAATGGCTGCAACCACGGCATCGGCGGTCCCTGCCCTTTCTTCACATATGCGCCACCACCAAACGACAGGTTCCATATCCGTCTTGCGCAAAATCAAGACGCACGGTTCAATGTGCGGGGGTCACCATGGCACACGCTTTTCCGCGCCTGCTTGTTTTGTCATCGGCACTGATCGCCGCGCTCGGCCTGTCAATTCTGCCTGCCCGCGCCGATCGCTGCGACGATCAGGCCAAGGATCTCGCAGGACGCATCGACGGCTTGACGGTCGGACGTGCCGCAGGCGGCATCATCTATCTGCAACACCCGCTGGTGACGCAGGCCTCGCTCGGCTGCTCAAGCCGCAACCGGCAGGCCGACTTCTTCGCCGCCTCCCCGTCGCGCAAACCGCCAGCGGCCTTTGTCGAAATGGTGGCGACCGCCGCAGCGGTAATCTTCACCATTCCGCGCAAGGACGCGCTGCGCGGCGCCAACCGCTGCTTCGGACGGATCGGCATCCTGCGCGGCAAGGACATCAAGACGCGCTACCGCAAGCTCGACATTCAATGCCAGGCGAGCAAGACCGGCTCGAACATCACGATCTCACGGGAAAAAGACCAGTAAGGCCGAGCAAACAGTCTCTCCTGCGAAGGCGACTGGCCTGATAGCTACTTGTATTTCGTGTCCCGTTCCAACAGCTCAATCGAGATGCCATCAGGACCGCGCAGGAAGCAGATGCGCAGCCCCGGCCGGATCGTGAATGGCTCTCGCGTGAAAATCACGCCCTTGGCTTTCAGGTCTGCGGCAACCTTGTCGATTTCGGTCACGCATAGCCCGAAATGATCGAGACCTCGATGCGGATGCGGCGGTGAAGGATGATCGTCATCCGGCGCCTTCAGGATTAACACCTTGCTGCCGCCGAGATTGAGATCGACGCGCCCCGGCGAGTGGATCACCTCCGCGCCGAGCATTTCCTCGAACCAGACGGCGGCGGCGTCCGGGTCCGCGCTGCGCAAGTGAATATGATCCCACATCGTCACCAGCGGGGCGTTGGGCAGCGAGTTCTCATGCATGACACATCCCCTGCGTTGCCGGTATCAATCGCGGCATGATCGGAACTTCCGCCTGAATAGCCCCGGACTTGCGAAACACTTTTCCGTGCGGCGGGAACGCGCCACGCCGCCATCGATTGCAAGGGCGCGTTGCAACCAACGGAGAGTTCTCATGCGGAAACTCATCATCACTACGTGCTGCGCGGCTCTGATGGCTGCGGTATCCGCCGGAACCGCCAGCGCGCAATACTCCAGTTCCTCCGGACAAGATACGATGAAGACTGGCAGTACGGCGAGCACGCAAGACAAGGCGCACAAAAAGCAGGCGGCGAAGAAAACCAGCACGAGCAAGAAGAAGAAGATGCATTCCAGCATGCGCAAACCAAGCAGCGGAACCGTCGGTCTCAGCCGTTCGCCCAGGCTCGACGACATCGATCATGGGCCACCCCTTGCTCCGGGCGTGATGATGCCGCTCGAAAGAGGCCCGGGCTGGATCGATCCGGACAGCCCCGGCATGCCGGCGCAGCCGGGAGTGCGCTGAGCTACGGCGCTGATATGAACATATGAATGGCCGCGCGGATCAGATATCCGCGCGGCGGAAGTTTGATGACGGCAGAGAGGTCGTCCTGCCAGCGGCACGGCGTGACCTGATCAAAAGATCGCGCGACCCAAACGAGCGATCAAAGCATGGCGCAGCTCCGCGATGCCGGCACCTGCTTCCGAGAGTGAAACCTTAAGCCGCCACGCAGCTCTTCACATAAACCCGGCGTTGCGCGCCGCGCATTTTCTGCTCGATTGCCTGCTTCAGGCAATCGACGCGGGCCTGCGCCACACACAGCTGCAGTTGGTCGCGCGCATCGCGATGCTTGAGATGCTTGGCCGCCACCACCTGACGGCAAGTCTCGCGCTTGCCGATACGAGCCGCAGGCTTGGAAGCCGCACGCGTGCCATCGGTCGGCACCGCGTAAGCGAGCTTGGTCTGATTGATGGAAGCTGTGGTCTCCGAAACCGTCGGCAGCGGACCCGTCTGGGCGATCGCGGCATAGATCGCGGTTGCAAACAGCGCGGCATAGATGACGGGGGTGATGAAGCGCATCGTTCCTCCGGCGTTCAAATGTCAGGCGATTCAGCCAACCAACAGACACAATGAGTCATCAATGGGGCCAAGGCAAGGCGAGAGGCGGTACAGCAAACTGCTTATCCGAGGCTAGGCCGCCCCCTGATATTGGGCGTCGGTCACCTGTTCGAGCCAGGTGGCGGCGCTGCCATTCTCCACTTCCTGCATCGCCAGATGCACCATGCCGGTATTCGGCGCGGCGCCGTGCCAATGCTTTTCGCCCGGCGGTATCCACACCACGTCACCGGGCCGGATCTGGCGCAACGGCCCACCCTCGCTCTGCACGAGGCCGCAGCCCGAGAGCACATAGAGGGTCTGGCCGAGCGGATGAGTATGCCAGGCGGTGCGTGCGCCGGGGTCGAAGCTGACCCGAACAACCTGCAAGCGCGAAGGCGTCGGCGTCTGGATGATCGGATCCTGCCAGACAATGCCGGTGAAATAGTCTGCCGGGGCAGGGCGTGAAGGGATATCGCCGGGAGAGGTGATTTTCATGAGCGTTCCAGCACCTGGAAATGTTCACAGTTTCTAGCAGACCAATGCCACCTGCTAGAATATGCACGGCAGCCCCTATTTATCCAGCACTGGATAGTGGCGGAAAATACCGTCAACATTGAACGGAATGCGGCGTTCGCTGGCCAGATAGGCTGCGATTCTCGGCCGCGACGCGACGCACTCATGCAGCGCGACCAGATGCGGCGTCTTGCGCTCGAATCGTTTCATCCGACGCGGAAAGGCATAACGCAGCCCTTCCACGATCTGAAACAATGACAGATCGGCATAGGTGACACGCCGGCCCGTGAGATAAGGACCATCGCTCCGCGTGATCTGATCCTCGAAATAGCCGAGAAATTTCGGCACGCGCGATTTCCAGAATTCGCCGGTGCGGGTCCGCGCCTGCGGCCGCTGATCTTCGTAATAGAGCGTCGGCCCGAGCGGATGATGGGTGTCGTGAATCTCGACCACAAAATCGGCGATCGTGAGCTGCACTTGATGCACCCAGAGCCGCCCCACCTCCCCCTTTGGCGCGAGGCCATGGCGCGCGCCCAGATACAGCAGGATGTTGGCGACCTGCGCGATCACGAGATTGCCGGCCTTGAGAAATGGAGGCGCAAAGGGCGGCGTCTTCAAGCGCCTGCTCTTCAGCATCGCCATCAGCCGGGCCTCGCCGCCGCTGCGTCGTGCGACATCGAGATAGTCCGCGCCGGCCTCCTCCAGCGCAAGGCGGATATACTCGCCCCGGCCCTGAATGGTCGGCCAGTAATAAAGCTCATAGCGCATGATCGTGACCCGTCGCCAAACAGGGCCAACGGGCGGCAGCGCGGAACGGTTCCCCGTCGCACGATTGATCGCGGAACAAACGAAAAGGCGCCGCATCAAAGATGCAGCGCCTTGGTTAGTTCAGAAGCGGCGTCTCAGGCCTGCTGGATCGCCGACAACTCCCAGTCGGTGCCCGGGCGGCGGGCGAAGGTCCACACCTCGGTGACCTCCTCCGGCGCCTCGCTGCCCTCAACCAGACGGCCGGTGGCGCGATCGAGCGTCTTGTCGACCAGCGTGAAACGCAGGCCGAGCGTGGCGTAATCGGTCGGGCCTTCGCGCCAGGCTTCAGCCAGATCGCCCTGCAGCAGCTTGACGTCCGACACCTTGTTGACCACGCCGCGCGACTTGTTCTCCGCGAGGTCCTCGCTGAAATACGAAACCATTTCCGGCGTCGCCAGGGTGTGGAGCTTCTCCACATCCTCGTTCGACCAAGCGGCCTGGATTTCGCTCAAGCGACGCTCGAACACATCGTAGTCGGCCGGTGTGATCTGCAGCGGCGGGCTGTTGGCACCAAGTCCGAAGCCGAAACCGCTGCGCGCCATCTGCGCGCCGGGAGCCTGCTGCGCGCCCGCATCCGGCATCGCATTGGCGTAAGCGGGCGTATTGCGGCGACGCCACCAATTCATCGCCAGCCGGACCACGAGATAGATCAGGCCGAGCTGCAGCACGAGGCCAAGGATCGACGACAGGCCGCCGAGACCGCTGAACAGTCCGCCGCCAAACAGCATGCCGAACAGGCCGGCGCCGAGGAAGCCGGCGGCGAGGCCGCCGAGCAGGCCCGGACGATTGAAGAAACCGCCCTTAGCAGCCGCACCGGCGCTGGCCGCGCCTGCAGCGGTGCCCGGCTGGGTCATGCTGCGCTGGAACGGAGAAGCCGCGGTCGGCGCGGTCGGCGTCGTCGGGGGCGCTGAATAGGTACGCGTGCCGCGCGAGCCCATGCTGCGGCCACCGCCGCCACGGGCATCAGCGGACGAAATCACGGTCATCGCCAGCGGAAGCGCCAGCGCGAGCGCAATAACGAAAATCTTGGCCAGAGCGCGCATGCGCCGCGGAAACGTCATTCGAGTGTTCCTCCATCCCCGCCATGGGGAAGCCTCCCCAACATGGTCACTGTTCGGCGAAAGGAAAAGCCTCGATCAGGTCAAAAAGCTGCGGCGCTGCGTCGCGGTCGTCGCCTTCAAACCAACAGGATTAAGAAACCGTCATAGTTTCCTTCACCGCCGCAACCAATTGGCTCAGCGTGAACGGCTTCGGCAGGAAGGCGAACTGCTCGCCCGCCGGCAGGCTCTTCTCGAACGCGTCTTCCGCATAGCCCGAGACAAAGATGATCTTGAGATCGGGATTACGCTTGCGCATCTGCGTCAGCATGGTGGGGCCGTCCATCTCCGGCATCACCACGTCGGAGACAACGAGATCAATCTGGCCGTTCTCCTGCTCAAGCGCTTCCAGCGCCTCAATGCCGTTGGCGGCCTCGATCACGGTATAGCCACGCGAGCGCAGGCCGCGCGCGTTGAGCGAGCGCAGCCCGTCCTCATCCTCCACAAGAAGGATAGTGCCCTGCCCGGTCAGGTCCGGCACCTTCGGCTTGGCGGCGGCGAGCGGCGGGGCGTCGGCCGTCACCGGCACGTCCGTCACAGTTTCCTTTTCGACGACATGGCGCGGCAGGAAAATGCTGAATGTCGTACCGCTGCCGGGCGTTGAATCGACATAGATGAAACCACCGGTCTGCTTGACGATGCCATAGACCGTCGACAGGCCAAGGCCGGTGCCCTTGCCGACCTCCTTGGTCGAGAAGAATGGCTCGAAGATCTTGTCGACGATCTCCGGCGGAATGCCGGTGCCGGTATCGCTGACGTCGATGCGCACATAATCAGCGGCGGGCATGCCTTTATACTGATGGCGCGCAATCTCCGCCGCCGCGACGTTGCCCGTCTTCACCGCGAGCTTGCCGCCATCCGGCATCGCGTCGCGGGCATTGACGGCGAGATTGACGATCACCTGTTCGAGTTGCGACAGATCGGCCTTGACCGGCCAGAGGTCGCGGCCATGCACCACCTCCGGCTTGATCTTCTCGCCGACCAGACGCTTCAGCAACACGGCGATGTCGGAGAGCACCTCGCCGATATCGAGCACCTGCGGGCGCAGCGTCTGCTTGCGCGAGAACGCCAGCAGCTGCCGCACCAGCGCCGCCGCGCGGTTGGCGTTCTGCTTGATCTGCATGATGTCGGCGAAGGACGGATCGGTCGGCTTGTGGGCGTTGAGCAGGAAATCGTTCGCCATCATGATGGCGGACAGCACGTTGTTGAAATCGTGCGCGATGCCGCCGGCGAGCTGCCCCACCGCCTGCATCTTCTGCGATTGCGCGATCTGGTTCTCCAACGTGCGCTTCTCGGTGGTCTCGAGCAGATAGACGATCGCCGCCTCGGCATCGCGCTCGTCATGCTCGACCGAAGTGACGAAGAACTGGCCCCAGCGCTCCTTCGGCCCATCCAGCAAGACTTCCACCGGAGGAATATCGCCATGGCCCTCGGCAGCACGATCGATTGCTGAAGTAAGCTCGCCGCGCTCGCGCTCGGCGACCACGGCGAAGATCGATTTGTTGGCGCTCGCTGCTGGCGAAAGGCTCTGCGTCAGCTTGGCGAAGCGTGCATTGGCGCGGACAATCTGGCCCGACTTGTCCACCGTGGCGATCGCCATCGGCGTATGGTCGAAGAAACGCATGAAGCGCACTTCGGCAGCGCGCTGCGGATCGGCGCCCTCATCGCGGGCGCGATTGATGACCAGCGTGCGGGAGGCACCCGGTACACCGTCAGCGCCGAACGCCAGCTTGTGATAAAGCCGCACCGGCATCGTCTTGCCGCTGCGCATCCGCAAATCGACGTCAAAGACCTCGGTCTTGACCTCGCCCGGCTCGGGCGTGATCGAAGTCAGCAGCGCCGCACCGTCGCCGGACACCACATCGGCGAGCTTCAGGCCGCCGGAGCCGATCTCCGCCAGATCATAATCGAGCCAGTTGGCCAGCGTGGCGTTGACATAAACGAGTTCGCCGCCGGGCGCGGCGGAGAAAAAGCCACACGGCGCATGGTCGAGATATTCGATGGCGTGCTGGAGCTCCTGGAACACATCCTCCTGGCGCTCGCGATCACGCGTGATGTCGGCGACCGACCACACCGCATATTTTGCCTCGCGCCGGGTGACGCCGAGCGGGCGCACCCGCATCCGCAGCCAGCGACCTTGCCCCTCATCGGCGGAGGCGACACGGACCTCCTCCTGCTGCCGCTTGCCCTCGCGCGCCGCCTTGAGCAGACGGAACACGGCTTCGGAGACATCCGGATCGCCGATGAACACCCGCTCCACCGGCCGCACGTCATGCGCGCTGGTCGCGCCGGTCAGTGCCAGATAGGCGGTATTGGCATAGACGACGTGGCCGCGCGGGTCGGTCACCGCGATGCCGTCAAAGGCATGATCGGCGATCGGCCGCATGATCGGGTTTTCGGCCGCGCGATCGGCGAAGCGGACAATACCGGCCGCGAACGCAAACAGCGTGAACAGCCCGACCATCGCCAGCAGCGCCAGAAGCGCCATGATATAAGGCTGCGCCTGGGCGCGGCCGAGGCTCATAAAGCCGACCGCCGCGGCGATCACCGCGCCCGCCACCAGCAAAATCAGCAGAATACTGCCGCCGCGCCGCCCGGCCTCGTGGGCGCCCGCGGGCATGACGTTCGGGCCAGGGTCTTGATCGGCTTTCATGGTCCGTGTGACCGGTAAGAGCTGTTCATTCGCACGCCCCCCTCAGTGCCTGAATCGGGCATTCCAAGGCAAGCGCCATCGCGTTTCATCCCGTCCCGTCAGGCCCGTCCCGACAGGCCGCGCTTCAGCCGCATCACGTAGCCGATGACTTCGGCCACCGCATGGTAGTGCTCGACCGGGATTTCGTCGTCGATCTCCACCGTGGCATGAAGCGCGCGCGCCAGCGGTACGTTCTCGACGATAGGAATATCGTGGGCGGTGGCCACTTCCCTGATCTTGAAGGCGATGGCATCGACGCCCTTGGCGACGCAGACCGGCGCCGGCATGCCGCGCTCGTATTTGAGGGCCACCGCATAGTGGGTCGGGTTGGTGATGATCACCGAAGCGGTCGGAACCGCAGCCATCATGCGCTTGCGCATCCGGGCATGGCGCAACTGGCGGATGCGCCCCTTGATATGGGGATCACCTTCCGACTGCTTGTATTCTTCCTTGATCTCCTGCAGCGACATCTTCTGCCGTTCGAACCACTGGCGATACTGGAACAGGTAATCGAGCGCGGCCACGATCGCGAGCATGGCAACGGCGGCGGTCATCAGTTGCAGCGAGAGGGTGCGGGTGATGCCCATCATTGCGGCGGGATCGGTCCGAACGATGGCATCGAGACGGTCGCGCTCCGGCCAGAGCACGGCGGCCATCACGGCGCCGAGCGCGATCACCTTGAACAGGCCCTTGGCGAAATTGGCGGCGGCCTGCTTGCCGAACAGCCGCTTGGCGCCCTCCATGGGCGAAATCTTGCTGAGCTTCGGCACCAGCGGATCGGTGGACCACACCGGCCGGTGCTGGATGAGATGGCTGCCGACCGCCGCGATCAACAATAGCAGCAGCGGCACGCCGAGCGCCGTGAGCAGCAGCCACTCGAGCCGGCCCACCAGCGACAGGATGCCCGGCCCGTCCACCCGGATTTGATGGGCATTCATCAGCAGGTTGCGCATCGGGATTTCGATGCTGGCGCCGACCGATCCGGAGAACGACGACAGCACCAGGGTCGCGCCCGCGATCACGAACCAGGTGTTAACCTCCTGGCTCTTGGCGACGTCGCCCCGGTCATGGGCGTCGTCGAGCCGTTTTTGTGTCGGGTCTTGTGTTTTGTCCGATGTGTCGTTGTCCTCGGCCATCGCTATCCCCCACCCTGCGGCGCGAGTTCACGGAAGACCATGCCGAAATAATCGACGAACGTTCCCATCATGGTGACAAGGATGATGGCGAGGATGACGAAACCGATCAGGATGGAGAGCGGCACGCCGACGAAATAGACCTGCATCTGCGGCATCAGACGGGCCAGAATGCCAAGGCCGAGATTGAACACGAGACCGAACACGATGAACGGCGCGGCAAGCTGAATGCCGATCTTGAACGCCACGGCGAACGCGCGCGTTGCCAGCGACGCGACATCTCCGCTCGGCATCAACGCACCCGGCGCGAAGATCGTGAAGCTATCGTTGAGCGCGGCGATCACGAGATAGTGCATATCGGTCGCAAACAGCAGCGTCAGGCCAAGAATGGTGAGGAAGTTGCCGATCAGCGCGCCCTGCTGGCCCTGCGTCGGATCGATCGAGGTGACGAAGCCGAGGCCGAGTTGCTGGGCGATCACCGATCCAGCGACCGAGAGCGCGGCCAGCGTCATGCGCGCGGTGGCCCCTAACACGACGCCGATGATGATCTCATGGACCATCATCACGAGAAGCGGCGCCATCGAGGTCATATCAACATGGTAGGCGCTGCGGTGTAGCGGCAGCAGGATCAGCGTCAGCAGCAGCGCGATGCCGAGCCGAACGCGGACCGGAACGCTGACCTCGCCAAAGCCCGGCAACAGCATCACCATCGCGCCGATGCGGGCGAACACCAGCATGAAGGCGGCGGCGAGTGCGGGCAGAAGCGAGATATCAATGCGCATGTTCGCTTCATAGTGTGGCTCAGCCACCGATGATTCGCGACGATATCCTCATCATGTGGCTATGCATCGCGTCCGCCATGAATGGCAGCGCGACCAGCAGCGCGACGAAGATGGCAAGAATCTTCGGCACGAACACCAGCGTCTGCTCCTGAATCTGGGTCAGCGCCTGGATCAGCGAGATCGCCACGCCGACTACGAGACCGATCACCAGCAAAGGCGATGACACGATCACAATGGTCCAGATCGAATCACGCGCCACTTCGAGAACTTCCGGACCCGTCATTGTATTTCCCCTGCCCGCAGGCCTCTTGCTGGAATGAAACCGGCAGCAGCCGGTCAGATCGGCATCCGCATAATGTCTTCGTAGGCCTGGATGACCTTGTCGCGCACCGAGACCAGCGTGGAAACGGCGACATCGGTCTCCGCCACTGCGGTCACCACGTCCATCACGTTGGCCTTGCCGGAGGCCGCGGCGATGGTCTGGGCATCGGACTTCCGTCCTGCCTCCATCACCCCGCCGAGCGCCTCCTTGAGCACGGAGCTAAAGGACGGGCCGGTGCTGTCACCGATCTTGCCGAGACCGCCCGCGGCGCCTCCTGCCGAATCCATGATCTTCGAGAGGCTGGCATAGGCGTTTGCGGCGACTGAAGGCGTTGCCATCGATCAGATCTCCTGTTCAGGCCTTGAGGATGTCGAGCGTGCGCTGGATCATCCGTCGCGTGGCGCTGATGATGTTGAGGTTGGCCTCGTAGGATCGCTGCGCCTCGCGCATGTCGGTCATCTCGACCAGCGAATTCACGTTCGGGTATTTGACATTGCCCGACGCATCCGCCGCCGGATTGCCCGGCTCGTATTTGGTTCGGAATTCCGAGGTATCGGGTTTGATCCGGCCGAGCGAGACCACCTGCGCGTCGAGCGAGCGGTCGAGGCTGGAGGAGAATGTCGGCACCTTGCGGCGATAGGGATCGCCGCCCGGCGTCTTCGCAGTCGACTCGGCGTTGGCGATGTTTTCGGAGATCACCCGCATGCGCCCGGCCTGCGCCCGCAGACCAGAGGTCGCGATGCTCATCGATTTGAGAAAATCCATCCCATCGGCCATAGCCGTTCCTCCCTAGTCTGACGCGCCGTCAGCGTCTGCCGATCGCAGTCTTGATGAGGCCGAGACTACGGCTGTAGAGCGAGGTGACGGCGGCGTAGTCCATCTGGTTGGCCGACACCTTGAGCATTTCATCCTCCAGATTGACCGCGTTGCCCGCAGGCCGGGTCTCGTAGCCGCCGCGCGAATGCGAGGCGAAGCTTTCGCTGACCCCAGTCGCCTGGATGTGGGCCGCGCTGGTGCGCGCCATCGCCAGCGATTCGTGCACGGTGCCGCTGACGCCCCTTGGGTCGAATTTCGGTTCGACCAGATCGCGCGGCTTGAAGCCCGGGCTGTCGGAATTCGAAACGTTCTCGGCCAGAACACGCTGGCGCTCCTGATGCCATTGCATCTTGGTGCGGAGCATCGACAACATCGGAAGATCGTTGATCGCCATGGCCAGCCTCGGCTCCTGATGCCCCGGCGCAGCGCCGGAGCTAGGCAGAATTTGCCGGGCGTATGGTTAACAGCTGGTTAAGAAATGCCGCCATGGCCCCACGGTCACGAGGCGACAGATCGATTTTCGGTGTGGAGGAGCCGGCACCACCGGCCCATGGGCGCATTTTCGCCATGAATGCCGCCCTAAACCTCCAAGCCCTTGAAGTTCCGACCTAAGAAGCGTTTGGGCCGGAGCAATTCATGGTCTATGAAGGGCCATGGCGGGCGCTTTCCGCTCTCGCAGGCTGATAAGTCGCGAAATTTTATACCGTTTTCGTTGCGCGCTGTATCGTGGCAATGAGCGATTCTGGACAGTTCGAAGCCAACGTACCGTCCGACGAGGAACACCATCATGTCGCAAATCCTCTGGATTTTCATTGCCATCCTGATCGTGCTGGCACTGATCGGCGCTGTCGCCTGGCTGGTCCGCCGGTTCAGCGGCGGAAACATCGGATCGGGTGGCGCACGGGGCCGCATGCCGCGTCTTGCCGTGATCGACGCTGCCGCCGTTGACGGACGCCGTCGCCTGGTGCTCGTGCGCCGCGACAACGTCGAACATCTGCTGATGATCGGCGGCCCGACCGACGTCGTGGTCGAACTCAATATTGTACGCAGCGCCGGACCGGCACCGCAGCGCGCTCCGGCCGGCGCCGAATTGCCTGCGCGTGTTTCGCCGCTGCCCGATACCACGGACGGCTGGACCGACAACGACACCGCTCGGCCCGCGGCTTTCGAACTGCCCGAGCCCGCGTTGGAGCGGCCAACTCGTCCGACCTATGGCGACGATCTGCGCCGCCCGCCTGCTCCGGTCGCCGAGCGCAGTCGTGGCGACGATTTCAGCCGTCTCGTTCCGGACGCCCCGACCCGCCCCGAGCCGATGCCACGCACCGAACCGATGATTCGCCCCGAGCGCACCGACACGATCCGCCCGCGCAGCGAACGGACCGAACCCGTGCTGCCTCGCGTGCCCCGGCCTACCGAGCTTCCCTCGCGCGGCCCGGCTGCGGTGCGGCCAACTGCCCGCCCGAGCGAGCCACCTCCGAGCGATGCTTCAATCTCGGCCGCCGATCAGAACCTCGCCGAGATGGCACAGCGCCTCGAAGCCGCATTGCGGCGCCCGAGCGAGCGCAGCGAAACCGCCGCTCCGCGCCATGTTTCCGCCAATCCGATGGATCGGGTCGGCGCACCGCCGGTCGCGCCGGAAGCGCCTGGCGCCCGTCCCGCACGGAGTGCCGAACCTACGCTCCCGGCGGAATCCGAAAGCCCGGCCCCGCAAGCCGCCGCAACGCCTGCGGCTCCGGCGCCGGCTCCCAAAGGCGCGTTCGAAAGCCTTGAGGACGAAATGGCCAGTCTGCTCGGCCGACCCAAGAACCCATCGTGAGGTTGGCGAAACACCCGCGTAGAGTTCTCTTTTTTCTTACATTGATTGCGGCAGGGGCGTTTGCCGGCCCTGCCCTCGCGCAAGACATCAGCATCAATCTCGGCCAGGGCAATGGCGGAGTGACCGAGCGCGCGATCCAGTTGATCGCGCTGCTGACGGTGCTCTCGATCGCACCGTCGATCCTGATCATGATGACGTCGTTCACGCGCATTGTGGTCGTGCTTTCGCTGCTGCGTACCGCGCTCGGCACCGCGACCGCGCCGCCGAATTCGGTGATCATCGCGCTTGCACTATTCCTCACCGCCTTCGTGATGGGGCCGGTGCTGCAGAAATCCTACGATGACGGCATCCGCCCGCTGGTCGCCAACCAGATCAGTGTTGAGGACGCGCTGCAGCGCGGCGTCGCACCCTTGCGCGGCTTCATGCAGAAGAACGTACGGGAAAAAGACCTCAAGCTGTTCATGGACCTGTCCGGGGAGCCACCTGCCGCCACGCCGGAAGACATGTCGCTGCGGATCCTGATCCCGGCCTTCATGATCTCTGAACTGAAGCGCGCCTTCGAGATCGGCTTCCTGTTGTTCCTGCCCTTCCTGATCATCGACCTTGTCGTCGCATCGGTGCTGATGTCGATGGGCATGATGATGCTGCCACCGGTCGTGGTGTCGCTGCCGTTCAAGCTGATCTTTTTCGTGCTGGTGGACGGCTGGTCGCTGGTCGCCGGCAGCCTTGTGCAGAGCTACGGCGGATAAACTTAGCGCGCGGGCGAAATCTTCTTCTGTCCGACAATCGCCGGCAGCGTACCGGTCGGGTTCGGATCGGCCTTGAGCTCGGGCGGCAGCTTGGCTCGCGCCATCGCGTCGGGGAATCGTGCACGCATTTCACGAAGGAAACCGTCGAGGGTGTCGATGGTCGCAGCCATTTTTGCGACCCGGGCAAAGTCGGCGCTACCCGCCGTTGCGGGCTTGCTGGCGATGGCGAAAGCTGAACGATCGGCCTCGGTGTCGCTCATCTTCGGGCCGTACTTCTCGCGGAAGCGCGCCAGCCCGATCGCATCCTCGGCCAGCGCATAGCCGATGGTGGCGCGGATGACGTCGCTCTTCTCAAGATCGGTCAGCGGCTGGAAGTTGCGCCAGCGGTCGCCGTACAGAATCTCGATCTGCTCGGAGGACTCGCGCCAGCGCCGCGATGCCCAGTAGATGTCCGAGCGCAGCCGCACCGCTTCACGGCCCGAGATATTGGAGATGATGTCGAGAGCCAGATCGTGGCGGCCGATATCGCTCTGCGCCCGCGCCTCGAGCAACAGACGTTGCTGGCGGACTTCGCCGGCGAGATCGGCAATCCGCGTCGAACGCAGCGCCGCAATCGCGCGCTCCGGCTTGCGGTTCATGAGATAGATCATGGCAAGACGCGATGCGACCTGGGCGCGCGCCGCGCCCTCCAGCCGGTGATCGACCTGATACTGCAGGAGATCGCTCGCCTGATCGAGCAGATCGACCGCCACCAGCCGGTCGGCCAGGCGTCGGATCATCTCATCGCCACGCCGCCCGATCGGGGTGAGATCGCGATATTCGTAGAACATCGCCAGCGCCTCGACCGGCGGCAGATCGTCGCCGCGCGGTGTGAGATAAAGCTGGGAGAACAGCGCGGATGCTTCCTCGATAATGGCGCGCGTCGACGCCGCATGCGGTTGCAGCTTGGTCGCCTTCATCGCGGCGGCAAACGCCTCGTTGTAGCGTCCCTTATCGGCATAGATGCGCGAGAGCATCTGCAGAGTCCTGACCTCGATGCTGTCGCCTCGCCAGGTCACCGAAAGGATTTCGAGATCGTTGAGCGCCTCATCCTCGCCGATCTCGTTGTGCTTCTGGCGCAGCGCGATTTCGGCCAGCGCCGCCTCGGACGCGGCCGGACGATCATTTGATCCAGCGGCGGCACGGTAAAGAGCAAGCGCATCCTTGTCCCGTCCCAGCGCCTCGGCGAGCCTGCCGTTGAGCAGCGCGATCTTCGCCTCCAGTTCGGATGGAACGCCGATGGTGGCGAGATCGTTCGCGCGCGCGGTTGCGGTCGAATAGTCCTTCACCTCCAGCGCAGCCCGCATCGCATCGGTCAGCAGCAGACGTTGCAGGTCGAGCGGCAACGCCATGATGACGAATTCGACATCCTTGAATTTTTCGCGTGCCTCGACCCATTTGCCGAGCCGCGCATTGACGAACGCTTTCCAGAGATGGGAATCGAAATTGTTGCCGACGGCAGGATTCTCCAAATCCTTCATCGCCCGCCCAGGTCGACCCGCAAGCGTACTCGCCACTGCACGCAGGATCAGCGTAGGTCCAACCACATCCTCAGTCTTCTGGTCCTTCAGTGCGAGATCGAGAATGCCAATCGCTTCCGGATAAAAACCGCGCGCGATGTAAAAACGCGCCACCGCCATATGCGCAGGAAGGATAGCGTCGCCGGTCGCCAGCGATGCCGTCCGCATCAGTTCATCGAGCCGCTGATTGAAATTCGCGTCTAGATTCTTTTTCCATTCCTTGATTCCGAAGATCGGCCCCGCCATCGCCGTGACTCTTTCCGGCGAACCGTTCACCGCCGAAAGCGTCAGCCCGCCCGCCCGGCCAAGCACAACCTTGTCGGGCGAGAGCTGGATGGAGAGATCATCAGCGTTGGGCTGGATCACCACGCCATGGATCGATTCCAATAGTGCGAACTCGACGAAATTCTGGCGACGGATGAAGCCCCGCGCCGGCAGTTTCGCGGTCACGACGGCGAGCGTATCGCCGGCATCCGGATCGGCCAGACGCAGCATCGGCCCCGGCTGATCGAGCGCGACGCTGACATTGGCCTGCGCGGGATCGGCGATGTTGCGCGCTACACTAAGCGGGCGCGGCGGGAATTCTTCCTTGTTGGCGAGCGAGAGCACCAGCGCCTCGTCGTTACCACCGAGCGAGGCAAGTTGCGGCCGGGTGAGCTTGATGCGGATCGCGCGGCCCTGCGTCAGATCGATCACGCGGACATTCGCGACCAGCGGTCCACCTTCGCGCTCGATCGCGCTGACATCGAGGGTCTTGTCGCCCGCGACCACCAGCCAGATCGCATCAGAACGACGAAACAGCGCCGCCGGGGTCGGCGCGCCGAAGGGAAGCGTGATCTGGAAATCGTCCGTGGTCCGCCGGGCCTTGGCCACCACCGCACCGGCAGGTGCGACGGGAGGAGGCGTCGATGCTGCTGCCGGCGGACCCGGCGATGCGGTCGAGGCAACGGGTGGAGAGGGCGGGGTTGCCGGAGGCGGCGCGACTTCCGCATGCGGTGCAGCTGGCTTTGCTTCGATCTTTGGCTCAGCGGCAGATGCAGCCTTGTTCTCCGCCGCAACCGGCGCGTTCTCGCTGGCCGGGCGCGGCGCCTCGGCCTTGGCTGGCGCCGCGACAGCCGGAGACGCAGCTGCAGCCGCGTCCGCCGGTTTGTCCGCTGGAGTTTCGCCCTTGGCGTTTGAAACCTTGGCGTCTTGAGTCTTGGCGCTCGGAGCCTCGGCTTTGGGACTCGCAGCTTCGGTCTTGGCAGACGGTGCGTCCTTCGGCGCGGCCGCCGATTTCAGCATCTCCGGAATCGAGGCTGCCTTCTTGCCATCCTCGAAGCCGATATCGACAATGTAATTGCGATCCTCGCGGAACGCATGGACATCCACCTCACCGATCAGCGCGATGTCCACCGCGGAGGTGTCATCGGTGATCTTCTGGGTGATCGATTTGACATTGGCCGGTGCCGACACCTTGGCGTCGGCCAGATCGAAGGTCAGGGCCGATGTGAATGACAGAGCAAACTTGTCGGCCGCGAGTGAGGACGACACGCCGACGCCATTGGGCAACTCGAACACGAAGCGCACAAAAGTAGGCTGCACGGAGGTACGGACGCGCACCGGCGGCTTCTTCTTGATCTCATCGGCCATCCTTTGCAGGCGCAGCGCCCGCTCCGCCGCCATGGCGCGCTCGGCCAGTTCGCGCACCACCTCCGCCGGAAGCGGCGGCGGCAGGCCGGTCCACTTCTCCGGCAGCAGATCGATGAACACGCGCTCGCCGGCGATCATCGTGTTGATGCGGATTTTCTGCGCCAGCGCGAGACGGATCGCCATTCCATCCGGATCGCGCCGCACCGAGCCGACATAGGCGGGCACCGCGTCGGACAGCTTCTCCACCGGCATCTCGACCGGCTTGGCAAAGCGGACGACAAGAATAGTGCCCGCCACCGTCACTTCAGTCGGCATCTCTTCGCTGAATTGCAACAGCAGGCGGGCATAGGCGCCCGGCGTGGTGAGCGAGGCATCTCCCTTCACCGGCTCGGCGCGCGCGGGCGCAGGCGTTGCGAGAAGAAGCGCGAGCACAACAAGCAAGGTGTAGCGCGCGCCGGCCGCGCGCCATTTTCGGGCAGCCTTTGCCAGACCCACAACGGTGTCTCGAATGGCAGCCTTGCCGGCCATGAAAGGTCTCTTGCTCTGGGTCGGCCGGCTCCGCGGCGAGCTCCGTGTCGTTAGTCTAAAAGCCGGCGTTTAACGCTCCGATAACCCAACGCCTTGGATTTCTCCGGCTTCCCGCCCTCTCGGACAGGCGCGCGGAATCATGCCTGAATTGGGCATAAGCCGGGTTAAGGAATGCTTAACCATAAGCGGGCGGCAGCCTTAGACCGTCTCATCCGGTGCGGGGACGTGGTGATTGCCGCTCCAGGCGGACAGCCGCTCCATGATCACAGCGGCCTCGGCCCGCATCACCTCGACCACTTCCTTCTGCCGGGCCTCGTCAAGACGGCTGGAGATCGCCGCAACGCTCAAGGCAAGGTCCGGCAAATCAGGCCGTCCGCTGAGCGGAATGCCGACGCCGCTCACGCCCTCGACAATGTCATTGCGGTTCAGCGCATAGCCGATCGTACGGGCGCGCTTCACCATACCTCGCAGACGCAGCACGTCGATCGATCCATACCGGGCGAGCCGCTGCGCGTTGGCACTCACGATCATCTCGACCTCGGGATCGCTCAGTTTTGCCAGCAAGGCGAGCCCGCCTGCCGTCGAGCCGAGCGCCCGCCGCGCGCCGATTTCGACGGTGAGCGCGCGGATCGGATACGAGCCCTCGAAACGATCGATGCAGACGGAATCGAAGGCGCTGCGCATGGTCAGGAACGCGGTGTCGCCGGTCTGCGCGGCGATCCGCTCCAGCGACGGCGCGCAAATTCCGCGAACATCGAAATCCGGCGAAGCGGCCAGCCCCAGCTCGAACAGCGCACGGCCAAGGAAATATCGCCGCGTCGATGCGGCCTGCCGCACGAAGCCTTCATGCATCAGGCCCTGAAGCAGCCGCCGCACTGTCGGGCGCTCCAGGCCGGTTGCCGCCACCAGTTCCGACAGGCGCAGGCCAACCGAGTTGCGCGTCGCCAGAACACGCAGCAGCGCCGCCATCCGGCTGACGCTTTGCGTGCCGGGAACACCCCCGGCCGGGGGTGCAAGATAGTTTCCAGAGTCCATATAACAGACCTGTATTTTGGCATTTTGCGATTATCCAGCTTTATAATAGCAATATTGGCCCACATACTTCCGTCTGACAACTATAAAAGTCCAATATATGGACACTTAGCCGCGCCAGCGGCCTTTTGGAGCAGGACGGGAAGCAATGACGCTGAAGCATCTGAACTACGACGTCGCGGTGATTGGTGGAGGCGCAGCCGGGATCGGCGCGGCCATCGCGGCAGCAAAAACCGGCGCGCGCACCATTCTGGTCGAAGCTGGCCCGATCTTCGGCGGCGAACTGCTCAGCGGCATGTCGATCGACGGCGTACTCAATGGCCGCGGTGAATGGGTGGTGCGCGGCGTCGCCGACGAGATTTTCGAGGAATGCCGGAAGATGGACGGCTTCATCGGCCCGCTCCATGACTACCGGCTGATCTGCTACGTCTGCGTCGATCCCGAGATCATGAAGATCGCGGTGATGCGCGTGCTGGAGCGCCATGGCGTCACCCCTGCCCTTTATACCCAGCTCACCGACGTGGTCTGCGAGAACGGCTCGGTTAAATCAGCCGTCCTGATTCACAAAAACACCCGTACGGAGCTCTCGGCGAAGTATTTCATCGACGCCTCTGGTGACGGCGACCTCGCATTCCTTGCCGGCGCGCCGACCGAATTCTCCGACGAGAGCGGCGAGCTGCAGCCCCTTTCCCTGATGTTCCGCATGTCAGGCGTCGAGAACGAACCGCTGCTACGCTTTGTTCGTGACAACGCCGCCTCGCTGGCGGTCGGCGAGAGCGAAGCGGTCCGTACCGGCCGCACCGACGAGCAACTGGCGCAGGCGATCCACGATCAGGGCGAGCCGACCATCTTCTTCCGCGGCAACGGCCCGTTCCTCGGCGGAGCGATCCAGCGCGGCGACATGGCTCCGACCGCCCTCATCATGATCATGCCGACCTCCAAGGCCCGCAAGGAAGTCTGCATCAACGCCACGCGCATCGCGGAAAACATCAGCGGCCTCGACGCGCTCGGCGTCAGCGGCGCGGTGTCCCGTCTGATGGAGCAGGTGTGGAATACGGCGGAATTCCTCAAGGCACATTGCCCGGGCTTTGAGAACGCCGTTTTCGCCGGCATGGCGCCGCGCGTCGGCATTCGCGAGACGCGTCGCGTGATGGGCGAATATGTCCTCAGCGGCGACGAAGCCGCTGGCGGCGTCAAGCAGCGCGACGTCATCACCAAGGGCGCGCACCATATCGACATCCATCAGGACGGCACACGCCAAGTGCGGATTCCGATCGCCGATGGCGGCTCCTACGACATTCCTTTCGGCTGCCTGATCCCGCGGGACGTGAAGAACGTTCTCACCGCCGGTCGCTGTATCTCCACCGACCGTACGGCCAACGGCACGACCCGCATGATGGGTCAATGCCTCGGCACCGGTCATGCGGCAGGCACCGCGGCGGCCATGTGCATCGCCAAGGGACATGAAGACATTCGTCAGCTTCCGGTGAAGGAGTTGCAGACGAAGCTGCGCGAACAGGGCGCGGTGCTGGACGGCACCCACTGAGACCATGTCGCGATTCGAATGGGGAGGACACATAGTGAAAAGCATCACAGCCCGGCTTGCGCGCGCTACTCTCATTGTCGCTACGGTGTTCTGGGGCAGCGCGGCGACAGCGCAGTCCTATCCGACCGGCCCGATCAAGATCGTCGTGCCGTTCGCCGCCGGCGGCTCCAATGACGCGATGGCCCGCCTCGTCGCCCGTGAATTGACGCAGCGGTGGGGACCGGAGAACGTGGTCGAGAACATCACCGGTGCGGGCGGCAACGTCGCGGCAGCGGCAGTGGCACGTGCGGCGCCCGACGGCTACACGCTGATCGCGGGATCGATCGGCACCCACGCGGTCAATCAGTTCCTCTATCCGAAGATGCCCTATGACACGATAAAGGGATTCGTGCCGCTGACGCTGATCGCGGAAGTTGGCCTCCTCCTCGTCGTGCATCCCAGCCTGCCGATCAAGTCGGTGGCCGACCTCATCAGCTACGCCAAAGCCCATCCCGACGAACTCAACTACGCCTCGGGCGGCGTCGGTGCCTCGCAGCATCTCGCCGCCGAACTGTTCATGCACATGACGCAGACGAAAATGACCCATGTGCCGTATCGCGGCAGCGCCGGGTCGGTCTCGGACCTGCTCAGCGGACGCGTGCAACTGATGTTTGCCGATATGCCGCTGGTGCTGCCGCATGTTCAGGCCGGTACGCTACGCGCGATCGGCTTTGCCGGAGACCATCGCTCCGCAGCGATGCCGGACACTCCGACGCTCGATGAAAGCGGCGTGAAGGGCTACCGCGCCTCGGCATGGTACGGCCTGTTCGCGCCCGCCGGCACGCCTGCACCGATCACCGAGAAGCTGAACCAGACAGTCACCGAGGCTCTGCGTACGCAGGGGGTCAAGGATTATCTGCTCAAGCTCGGCGCCGAGCCCCGCCCGATGACCATCGCGGAGTTCACCGAATTCCAGAAGAGCGAAGCGGAGCGGTGGGGTTCACTGATCAAAACCATCGGCCTGAAGCTCGAATAGCTTGTCGCGACCAAGAGCGACAAACATCTCCCTTCCATAAAACTACGCGCCGGATTTCCCCGGCGCATTTTTTATTGGCGAAGAAAACTGGTCAGTTGGTGCGTGTCGCCTGCGGCCTGCCCTCGATCTTGGGCAGGTCCGAAGCCAGAGATTTGTCGGCCCCGGCCCGCCGCGCCATCTCGACAGTCAACCGCTCAGCTGCTTCCGGCTGCATCTGTCCCATGATGTCGGACATCTTGCGCGGCGCGATCTGCGAGGCGATCTCGAACAGCACCGAGATCTCCAGCCGATCGAACACCTTAGCCGCATCCTTCGGCTTCATGTTCTCGTACATGGTGACGAGGCCCTTGAGGCGCGCCGCTTCAGCATCGTTCTTCTGCTGGGTCGCGACATTGATGCGCGACTCGGTCGCTTTCATCTCCTCGATCCGCCCCTCGATGCGCTTCTCCGCCGATTTGATCAGGTTCTCGCGGATGTCGATTTCGCGAGCTCTCGCCTCAATCTCCTGCCGCCGCGCCTGCAGACGCTCCAGCACCGCACGCTCCGAGGCCGTAACAGGCCGCGACTGATCGGGGTAGAGGATCACTTCATCGGGTGAACGCGTCGCTTCGGGCGAGGCGACTTCGGGCTTGGCCTCGTTCTTTTCTTCCTTCTTGGCACTGACCGAGCCGGTGATGTCGCTTGGGTCAGCCGCCTTCCGGCCGGTCGGGAAGCCAAGCGTTTCCTCGGCCCAGGACTTCTTGGCCGACCGCGTCTGATCATTCAGAATATATCCGCCATCCAGCAACAAGCCCGCCACCTTGAGCACGACCAGGCATGTGATCGCGATCAACAGCGTCGGGATGACCCGGAACTCGCGGATGAAATTCTTCATGCGGCGATGCCTGCCCGCCGGCGCTCGGAGAAGGCCTGCGCCGCGGCGACGATCGACTTCGGATCACGCGTCCCGTGCGTGCTGGCAGCTTCCTGATTGGCGCGCGCGGCGATGGCGATATCGCAGAGCCGCTTGAGGATCTCGCTGCCGAGCGCGATCTGCTTGCCGAGCGTCTCGGACAGATCGGACGCCGTCGCAAGCTGCGTACCGAGATTGTCGTCACACTCCCGCACGGTGACCTTGAGACCGCCGATCGCGCGCTCGGCGATCTCGGTCGCGGTGATCAGCTCGGAGATTGTGGCCTTCAGCGACTGCTCGTCGGCCTTCAGTACCTTGAGACGCTTGTTGAGCAGGCGGCAATAGCCGATCGTCACCAGCAACAGCACCGCAACAAGCACTTCAATCATCAGTCCGAATGAGTGACTCATTGTGCCTCCATCATCTTTGTTTGCTCGTCGGCCTTCTCGAACATGGCGTAAGTGGTGTGCGGCTTGCGCAGCGGCTTGGTGACACGAATGGCGACCTTGTCACCCACCCGCCCCATCCGGCCCTCGCTCAAGATCACGTCGCCGCAGCGCACCGATACCAGCGCGTCCGGCCGGATATCGAGCGGCAGCGTGTCACCGACCTTGAGAGTCATGAGTTGCTTCAGCGGCATGTCGGCTTCGTAGAGTACCGCATCGACAGCGATTTCGGCCTGCGTGATCTCGGTGGCGAAATGGCCTTCCCAGATCGGATCACGGCCGAATTTCTCGCCCATGAACATCTGCAGCAGCACGGCGCGGATCGGCTCGATCGTCGCATACGGCAGCAGGAGTTCGACATTGCCGCCGCGATCTTCCATGTCGATGCGCAGGCGCACCAGGATCGCGGCGTTGGCGGGGCGGCTGATCGCGGCAAAGCGCGGGTTGGTTTCGAGCCGGTCGATGGTAAACGTCACCGGCGAGAGCGGCCGGAATGCCTGCTCGGCGTCAGCCAGCACCACCTCGACAAGGCGTTTGACGAGGTTGGTTTCGATCGTGGTGTAGGGCCGCCCTTCGATACGCAGCGAGGTCTGGCCGCGGCGGCCGCCGAGCAACACGTCGATCATCGAATAGATCAGGCTCGAATCGACGGTGAACAGCCCGAAGTTCTCCCACTCCTCGGCCTTGAACACCGTCAGCACGCAAGGCAGCGGAATCGAATTCAGATAGTCGGCAAAGCGCACCGAAGTAATGCGGTCGAGCGAGACTTCGACGTTATCAGAGGTGAAATTGCGCAGGCTCGTCGTCATCAACCGCACAAGGCGGTCGAAGATGATTTCGAGCATCGGCAGGCGTTCGTAGGACACCATCGCCGAGTTGATGATGGCGCGAATGCCCGAATTGTCCTCGAGGTGAACTTCGCCGTCGCTGAAACCGAGCAGATTGTCGATTTCTTCCTGCGACAGCACCCGCTCGCCGTTCGCCTTGGCCGAGCCGAGACCGCGGCTGCCGTCATCCACCATGGCGGCCCACTGCTCGGCCATGGCTTCGGTCAATTCATTATTGGCAGCTTCGGCAGCGGCCTCTTCGGGATCCTCGGAGTCGAGCGCACCCTCCCATTGGGCGGCTAGTGCATCCTGGTCGACGTCATCACCGGGTGTCATGTTCTCAAATCCCGCTCGTCACTGAATGACGATTTCCTTGAACAAGACCGCGTTGATCTGGCTCGGCGAGATCGCCGCATTGACCCGCCGCGTCAGTTCTTCCCGCAGCCGGAACAGGCCGATCGAGCCGTTCAGATCGGCCGGCCGCAATTCGCGCAAGTAGGTCTGGAACAGGTCGGTAACGCGCGGCATCGTCGGCTGGATCTGCGCCATCAGCGGCGCGTCCTTGACCTCGAGCACCACCTTGACCTTGAGATACTGCACCCGCTCGCCTGGCAGGTGCGCGAGGTTGACCAGCAGTTCAGGCACGTCAAGAAACACTGGTGGCTTGGGCGGCGGCGCCTCGGCGTGTTTTTCATCGCCATGGCCGCGCATGAAGAAGAGCCAGCCGCCGCCGGCCGCAGTGATCAGCAGCACCGCGGAAGCCACCATGATAATGAGCTTGCGCTTGCTCTTCGGCACCTCGACAACGGCGCCGTCTTCTGCCTGATCCTCGTCCGCCATTGTCCCCGCCCGCCGGCTTTTCCACCGGGCTCGATTTGCCGAACTGGCTGAATACGCGAGACAAAGGCCGCCGGCGCCCGAGCGCCCTGTTCATCCGACGCTAGGTCGCAATGGTTAACGGAATCTTTCTTTCTGGCCTGCCGTAGGAAAAATTTGCCGGGTCAATATGGTCAACAAGACCTTATTGCCGCCTGCTCCGGGTCTGGAAAACTATATAAATCATTGCAATTAAACGATTTTGACAGTTGGCACGGCGTTCGCATTAACCATGGCGAACCGCCGGTTTGGGAGAGCCAGGCGGTTTAACGAACCGCAATCGGCTTTGGGAGAGGCAGGTCGCGGTTCTTCAAGGGGAGAACTGCGATGGAGAATACCCTTCTCGTCGCGCTGTCGCGCCAGATGGCGCTTGAACGGCAAATCGACGTCGTCGCCAACAACGTGGCGAACGCGAACACGGCCGGCTTCAAGGCCGACAAGTCGCTGTTTGAAGAATTCCTGAGCTCGGGCGCCCATGCGGACAATTTCGTGGGGGGCGATCGGCGCGTCAGCTTCGTCCACGACCGCGCCACCTTCCACGATTTCGCCTCCGGCCCGAACCAGCAGACCGGGAACCCGCTCGATGTCGCAATCAACGGCAACGGTTTCCTCGTGGTGCAGACGCCCGCTGGCGAACGCTACACCCGCGATGGTGCGCTGCAGATCAATGCGCAGGGCCAGCTGGTGACCAGCGGCGGCAATCTCGTGCTCGGCACCAACGGGCCGATCACCTTCCAGTCGACCGATCGGGACATCACCATTTCGGCGGACGGCACCATCACGGTGCGCGAAGGCGTCGTGACCCAGGTCGACTCGATCCGCGGCAAGCTCCGACTCGCCACCTTCAACAACCCGCAACAGCTCGTGAAGGAAGGCGCCAACCTGTTCTCGGCGCCGGCCGGGGTCGCGGCGCAGGCCGATACCGCATCGCGCTTCAATCAGGGCTTTATCGAGAAATCGAACGTCAACGTGGTCTCGGAGATGAGCCGCCTGATGGAAATCACGCGCACCTATCAATCCGTTGCCTCGCTGATGCAGCAGCAGAACGACCTGCGCAAGAACGCCATTCAAATGCTCGCCGACGTCCCGGCCTGAGGAGACTAGACCATGCGCGCTCTCTATACCGCAGCAACTGGAATGGCCGCTCAGGAACTGAACGTCCAGGTCATTTCCAACAACATCGCGAACCTGCGCACCACCGGCTACAAAAAGCAGCGCGCGCAGTTTCAGGATTTGATCTACGAGCACGTCAAACGTGTTGGCGCGCAGGCATCGGATCAGGGCACCGTTCTGCCGGTCGGCATCGATATCGGCGGCGGCGTCAAGACGGTCGGCACGCCGCGCCTGATGACTCAGGGCACGCTGATCCCGACCGGCGGCGACCTCGATATCGCCATCCGCGGCGAAGGCTATTTCAAGATCCAGATGCCGGACGGCACCTTCGCCTACACCCGCGACGGATCGTTCACCACCGACGGCACCGGCCGCATCGTCAACGCGCAGGGCAACCTGCTGCAACCGACCATCACTGTCCCGGAAAACTCGTCCGGCCTGACCATCAACCAGCAGGGCCAGGTGTCGGTGAAACTCGCCGGCTCGACCACGCCGACCGTGGTCGGACAGATCGGCCTCACCCGTTTCATCAACAAGGCTGGCCTGCAATCGATTGGCGACAACCTGTTCACCGATACGCCGGCATCCGGTCCGCCGCAGGACGGTCTCGCCAACACCGATGGCTTCGGCGACATGCAGCAGGGCAACCTCGAACAGGCCAATGTCGAGGTGGTGTCCGAAATCTCCGACCTGATCGCCGCGCAGCGCGCCTATGAGATGAACGCCAAGGTGGTCAGCGCCGCCGACCAGATGATGCAATCGACCACGGGCATGTTCCGCTGACGCGCAACACAATCATGAGAACGACGATGACCATGCGCCCCCTCCTTCTTGCGATCGCCCTCCTCGCCGGCTGCGCGCCGGCCTGGGCACAGTCCGAACGGGATGCTGTGAAAGCGCCGGTGCTTCGCGCCAACGTCATCGTCAGCAGCGAAGTGGTGCGGATCGGCGATCTGATCGACAATGCCGGTGCCGCCGCGCAGATCGCGGTCTATCGCGCACCGGATCTGGGCACCACCGGCTCGCTCCGCACCTCGCAGGTACTCGACACCCTGCGGGCCCATCAGATCATCGGCGTTGACACCCACGATATCCGCGAGGTCTCGATCACCCGCTCCGCGCGGACGCTGTCGGCGAAGGACGTTGAGCAGCAGATCGCCAAGGTGCTGGAGCAGCGCAATGGTCTCGGCAGCGCCGACAACTTGACCGTGACGTTCGATCGCGAGCTGCGCGACCTGCAGCTCGACGCCTCGAACAGCGGCGATCTGCGCGCCAGCATGGTCCGCTACGATCCGCGCACTGGCCGCTTCGACGTCATGTTCGAGGTTGCGAACGAGATCAACTCTGCGCCGACGAAACTGCGGTTTACCGGCACCGTGGTCGAAACCGTCGAAGCGGCGGTGCTGACCCGCAACGTCGAGCGTGGCGACGTGCTGAAGGCAGCCGATGTCTCGGTCGAACGTCGCCCGAAGGCGGAGGTCGGCAATGAAGCCGCCTTGCGCGGCCGCGCGCTCGGCATGCAGGTCCGTCGCTCGCTGCGCATGGGTCAGGCGCTCAAGGTTAGCGATCTCGGCAAAGCCGATCTCGTGACGCGCGACCAGAGCGTGACCCTGATCTACGAGGCGCCGGGCCTGTATCTGACCGGCCGAGGCAAGGCGCTCGAGAGCGGCACCGAAGGCGACACCGTCAACATTCTCAACCTGCAATCCAAGCGCACCATTCAGGCCGTCGTGGTCGGACCGGGACAGGTGGCAGTTATCGCGGTGACGCCGCGCGCCACCATTACCGCCGCGCTTGCCCGAAACGCCGCCGCCGGCGCCCCATCCGCGAAAACCGAGTAATGTCCATGTACCAGGTCAGTTCCCTTCATCGCATCGTCCTCCTCTGCGGCCTGTTCGCCATCGGATGCGGCGCCAGCGGATGTTCCTCGATCGACCGCCTCGCGGCGATTGGCGAAACGCCCAAGCTGTCGGCGATCGATAATCCCACCACGCAGGCCGGCTATAAGCCGGTGTCGATGCCGATGCCGGCACCGCAGGCGGCGTCCTACAATCCGAATTCGTTGTGGCGGAACGGCTCGCGCGCCTTCTTCAAGGACCAGCGCGCGCACCAGATCGGCGACATCCTCACCGTGACCGTCAACATCACCGACAAGGCGAACATCGCGAACGAAACACAGCGCAGCCGCAACAACAACGAGAATTCGGGCGTCACTGCCTTCTTCGGCATCAACAAGATCCCTGGCACCAACGCCGCGATCCCGCCGGGACGGATGCTGACGGCAAACTCCACCGCATCAAGCGACGGCAAGGGATCGGTGAACCGTCAGGAAGCGTTGCAGACCAACGTCGCTGCGGTCGTCACCCAGCTTCTGCCGAACGGCAATCTCGTGGTCGAGGGCAAGCAGGAAATCCGCGTCAACTACGAAGTCCGCGAGCTGATCGTCGCCGGCATCGTCCGTCCCGAGGATATCCAGAGCGACAACACCATCGACTCCAGCAAGATTGCACAGGCGCGCATCGCCTACGGCGGACGCGGCCAGATCACCGACGTGCAGCAGGCCCGCTTCGGCCAGCAAGCGATGGATATATTGCTGCCGTTCTAATAATTCCGCCTCTGCGCGACGCTCCCACGTCGCGCATCTCCCGGGCTCCCACGCCGATCCGCGAACCTAGGCGCGGCCAGGCGTTACGATGCGGCCTTCGTCAGCTCCCCTGGCGAAGGCCGCAATCGTTTGACGGTGGGGTGAGATTCGTTCGCGGACGGATCGATCAATCCGGCAACAGCGATATGGAAAAAGCCGCGGGACGATGTAGGCCGTGGCCGGCCTGATCAGTGGTGTCGCCCTACTTCGACCTGTTCGTTTGATAATCGGCCCACATCAAAGCTGCCGCAAAGGTTAGCATGAGCGCTATCACACAAAGGCTTACTATAATCGAATCCGTCGGCATGCAGCCCTCCCCAAATTATGGGGTGATGCTAACAGTGAGGACGGCGGCGCTCTTTGACAAAAATCAAACGATCGAGCTGCTGCGAAATCGAAGGGGACAAGATCATCAACCAAGCTGCTCGGCGACCATTCGCCCGATCGCAGCGAACACCTGCTCGTGCTGCGCGGCGGTTGGCTTGCCGCCTTGCGTGTAGGCGGCAACAACAATTGGGATGCCCGGCCGCGGCCACGCCACCGCGATGTCGCTCGCGGCATCCTTACCATTGCTGCCGGTCTTGTCGCCGATCCGCCAATGACCGGGGAAGCCTCCGCGCAGGCGTTTGGCGCCGGTCTTGCAATTGACCATCCAGTCAATGAACTGATCGCGCGAGGTCGGCGACAACGCGTCGCCAAGCAGGAGCCTCTTAAGATTGCCGGCCATCGCCGCCGGCGTCGTGGTGTCGTGCGGATCACCCGGCGGCGAGCGATTAAGTTCGGGTTCGTTGTGATCGAGGCGCGACGTCGCATCCCCCAGCGAGCGCCAGAAATCAGTCAGTGCGGCGGGGCCGCCGAGATGCGCCAGCAACAGATTGGCGCAGGTGTTGTCGCTGAGTTGGACCGCCGCCTGACACATTTCGCCGATCGACATGCTGCCTTTGGCGAGATGCTGTTTGGCCACCGGCGCGTAATCAAGAAGATCTTTCTGCCCATATGCAATGACTTGATCGAGACGGTCCACGCTACGATCGACCCGCGCAAGAACGCATGCTGCGAGAGACGCCTTGAACGTGCTGCACATCACGAACCGCTCGTCCGCGCGCCATGTCAGTTTCCTGCCGGAGGCGACGTTCTCGGCATAGAGACCGATCTTGCCACCACTCTCGCGCTCATAAGCTTTGAGAACGGACGGCGCTTCCTCGGCAACAGCCGGCCAAAGCGCCAGACCGGGGGCGGCGGCAAGCAAGGTACGTCGATTGATGATCATAAGAATCCCTGAAGCTGGGCATTTGCCCAGCTTCAGCATCATTCAGCCAGGACTATGACCGTCCGGCTATTCGTCGCGATAAACCTTCTCGCGCTTCTCGTGACGCTCCTGCGCCTCGACCGACAGCGTTGCGATCGGCCGTGCTTCAAGCCGCTTCAGAGAAATCGGCTCGCCGGTCTCTTCGCAATAACCGTAGGTGTTGTCCTCGATGCGCTGGATCGCGGCGTCGATCTTGGAAATCAGCTTGCGCTGCCGATCGCGCGCACGCAACTCGATCGCGCGATCGGTTTCCGACGAGGCGCGATCGGCCAGGTCGGGATGATTGACGTTTTCTTCCTGGAGCTGCTGAAGCGTCATCTTGGCTTCGCGCAGAATATCTTCTTTCCAGGCAAGCAGCTTTTCACGAAAGTATTCGCGCTGCTGCTCGTTCATGAACGGCTCTTTCTCGGAAGGCCGGTAGCTTTTGGTCTTGTCCAAACCCAGTCTCTCGTCCGTGCAAGGCGGCGGAAACGGCCCAGCCGCGCGCCGCTTATATAGCGATGGCTCATGACAGACAATATCGGCAAGAGACCGGATCAGGTCTCTACCCAGGGTTTCAACGAGGAACCCTGGGATGCCAGCAAAACCGCTATTTGTGAGGGGTTTGGCTTGCGCGCTATTGGCCGGCCTTGGCGAGCTCGACCTCGACGCGCAGCTCGATTTCCGACAGCACCTGATCGAGACCCGGATCTCCCGAGGTGGATTTGAGGTCGGCTGCCGCCGTCCGCAGGCGGGCCACCGTCGACGAATCCAGCGAGCCGGACAACAGGCCGAGCTTCATCTCGTCGAGCAGATCGAGCGCGCTACGTCCGCGCGCCACTGAGCGCCTGCGCCGCTCGACGCTGTCCTCAATGCCCTGCATCGCCAGCAGCGCGTCAATACCTCCGGCCGCACGCGGTGCCTGAGCCGGGCGACTCTCCACCGTGGTCGCGATCTCGCCGAGCGAAAAGCCGGTCGAGGTCGACCGCCGCGTCGCTGCGGACGGCGATCCGAGAGTGGCACCATTGGGTCCGTAAATGCGCATTGTTTGCCTCGCGAGGCTGCGTCCGGGTCATCGGTCTCTAATCGGCCATCCCCGGCCGGTTCCGGGGACGGCAACCTGCGGAACAACCTCGATCTTTATGGTTAACAGTCGGTAAACGGCCCGGCAAAATCTGCCGGATGCGGCAAGTTTGCCGCCGGCATGCCACCGCGCCAAAGCCGCGAATTCAAGAAATATGTTTATATTCAATATGTTATACGGACGCCAAAGTTGGCACGCGCCTCGCATGGTTAAAGAAGGACAAATTCCGTGGGGAGCACGGAATGCGCCTTTCAAACCTCGGCGGGGAGCAGAGGATGTTTCGGGTTATTCGGGGAATCGCACTTGCGATGGTCGCGCTGATGTTGTCGGCAGCGGCGGCGAGCGCGACCTCGCGGATCAAGGATCTCGCCAATATTGAAGGCGTGCGCCAGAACCAATTGATCGGCTACGGCCTTGTGGTCGGCCTCAATGGCACTGGCGACACGCTCAACAACATTCCCTTCACCAAGCAGTCGCTGCAGGCGATGCTGGAACGCATGGGCGTCAACATCCGTGGCGCCACCATCCGCACCGGCAACGTCGCGGCGGTGATGGTGACCGGCAACCTGCCGGCCTTCGCAACTCAGGGCACCCGGATGGACGTCACCGTGTCCGCGCTCGGCGATGCCAAAAGCCTGCAGGGCGGCACCTTGCTTGTCACCCCCCTGCTCGGCGCCGACGGCAACGTCTATGCGGTGGCGCAGGGTTCGCTTGCCATCGGCGGCTTCCAGGCCGAAGGCGAAGCCGCCAAGATCACCCGCGGCGTCCCGACCAATGGCCGGATCGCCAACGGCGCGTTGGTGGAGCGCGAAATCGAGTTCGCGCTGAACCGCCTGCCGAATGTCCGTCTCGCGCTGCGCAACGGCGACTTCACCACCGCCAAGCGGATCGCCGCGGCGGTCAACGACTTCCTCGGCGCCAAGACCGCCGAGCCGGTCGATCCCTCAACCGTCCAGCTCAGCATCCCGGCCGAATTCAAGGGCAACGTGGTCGCCCTGCTCACCGAGATCGAGCAGTTGCAGGTCGAGCCGGATCTCGCCGCCAAGATCATCATCGACGAGCGCTCTGGCATCATCGTCATGGGGCGCGACGTGCGGGTCAACACGGTCGCGGTCGCACAAGGCAACCTCACCGTCACGATCTCCGAAAGTCCGCAGGTCAGCCAGCCCACGCCGTTCTCGCAAGGGCGGACCGTGGTTACGCCGAACACCCGAGTCGGGGTCACGGAGGACGGCAAGAAGCTCGCATTGGTCAAGGATGGCGTGTCGCTGCAGCAGCTTGTCGACGGCCTCAACGGTCTCGGCATCGGTCCGCGCGATCTGATCGGCATTCTGCAGGCGATCAAGGCCTCGGGTGCGATCCAGGCCGACATCGAGGTGATGTGATGAGCGTCTCTGCCTACACCGCGCTGTCAAAGACCTCCGCGCCGATCATCAACGGCCGCCGCGACATCGAACTCGCCAACGCGCTGACCAAGGTCTCACCGCAGGCTCAGGCCAAGATCAAAGCCAAGGCCGAAGACTTCGAAGCCGTTTTCCTCAACTCGATGTTCTCGCAGATGATGAGCGGCTTGAAAGGCGACGGCCCGTTCGGCGACACGCCGAGCACCGGCATCTGGCGCTCGATGATGACGGAAGAATATTCGAAGTCATTCGCGAAGGCCGGCGGCGTCGGCATCTCCAACGACGTCTTTCGCACGCTGATCCTGCAACAGGCCAACCGCGCCAGTCACTGATCGCTCCGGAGCACCCAGCCATGTCCGCTTTATCATCACGCCCCGCTCCGCCGCCAGCGACGTCCATATCCACGCCAGCCGATGCGCGTCGCCTCGCCGAAGGCATGATCGAAGTAATGAGCGCACTCCTCGCCATCGTCGAGCAGGAAACCGAACTCGTCCGTGCCGGCAACATCCGTGCGGCGATGGACCTTGAGCCCCAGAAGAGCGAGGCGTCGCGCAAATACATCCAGACGCTGACCGAGCTTGGCAACAGCCGGAATTACCTGGCGCGCTCGACCCCTGAACTACTGACCGCCCTGCACCGCCACCACGATACCTTCCGCGCCATGCTGCAGGTCAATCTCACCGTGCTCGCAACGGCCCACGCCGTCTCCGAGGGGATCGTGCGCGGCGTCTCCGGCGAATTGCAGCGCCGTAACCTGCCGCAAGGCTACACTGCCAGCGGACAACGTCCAGCACCGGCGCCGCGCCATGCGGCTCCGCTCGCGGTCAGCCGCGTACTGTAGAAGGCTCCATACTGCGCGCGCAAATCTAAGTACCAGGCTGCAATATCCAGCAATCCCGCGCCCCGATGGCGCGGATTTGACTTAAATTGCGCGACCATTGTCAGGACGAAATTCACGGGACCGGGATAGCGTCCTCGCCGGAGGGTTGGGATTTGGCTCACTGCACGCCAGGAGGCTGCCATGAGTACGGATTTCAGCATCAGGCCGGTGGGGGCATCGGTCGCAATACAGGCACCAGGACCGGCACCCGACGCAGTGAAAAGCGCGGTGCCGACCGAATTGCCGCCTGACAAGGCCGTCAACGCTCCGGCAGCACTGCCGCGGGCGGCCAGCCAGATTCCATCCGGCAGCAATGACCTGTCACACCAGGTGATGATCGACCGCGCCGCAGCGGAGATCGTCTACCGCGTGGTCGATAACCGTACCAGCCTTGTCATCCGTCAGTTTCCGGACGAGGCCAAGCTCCGCGCCCGCGCCTATCTGCGTGCGCAGGATGAAGCCAAGCAGGAGCGGACGGCCTTGACCGACCGCACGATCTGATCTCTGTAAAAATTAGTTTTGTGAGGCGTACGCAGTCTCGAGCGACTGCGCGCCAGTTGCTGCATTCGTCATCACGGTCTTGACCTGCGCCGTACCGGCGCGTGTCAGCGTGAACTTCGAGTCGCCAAACTTGAAGGAATTGTCCTTGATCAGGACGTCCTGATATCTCTGGGTCGCGCCGCTCTGGTATCGGACCTTGGCGCGAAATCCCACAACATTCGAAATCTGGATAGTGAACTTGTCGCCATTCGCATAGGCCCCCCTCCAGGTGCCCTCATAGCTTGGCGCATCCACCGGAACGTAAGGCGTGTTCGACCGGCTGACGTTGGCGCCGGCCGCGACATAGTTCGACGCGATGATGCTGTAGATATCGCCCATGTCGTCACCTATTGGGACGGATCAGGCCCGGCCGGCGAGCCCGGCAGCGAGGTTGCAGTTGATCTCGATCAGCGGCTTGAGCAGCTCGGGCTTCGGATTGATCTGCATTTCCATGGTCTGCGCCATGACGAAGGTGCCGATATTCGCGATGTTCTGACGAATTTCGACGCTCTGCTGGCTTTCGTCGCTGGTCACGGCGCTCAAAAGGATCGACCAGAGCTTGCGATTGAATAGCAGAGCCGAGCTAACGTCGGTGTCGCCCTTATCCCAGTTGCTCATCACGTTCTGGAGTTTGTTGGCCGCCTTCAACAGCGCCTGCGCTTCGATTTCACGGGGAGACGATGTGGTCTGGGCAGTACGAGCGTAGGCCTGAGCGGCATTCGACATATGTAACCCCGGTCGTTAGGCGGAATCTCTCCGCCATTTGTAAAGATACCTGTTTAAAATATGATTACTGGCGGCATGACCGGCACCGCGCGCGCCGCCAGATGAAATGGAAACGGCGGGAGCTCTCCGCCGTTTCCATATTGCGTAAAATCGCCGAAATCAGCGCAGCAACTGCAGCACGCTCTGCTGCGACTGGTTAGCGAGCGCCAGCGCGGAGACCGCGATCGACTGGCGCGTCGACAGCGCCTGGCTGTTCGCCGCTTCCTCGTTGGTATCGGCGATGGTCAGGTTGGTCGAGCCGGTCTGCAGCACGTTGATGAGCTGCTTCGAGAAGTCCTGGCGGATCTGGACGATCGACAGGTTCGAGCCGAGAGTCGACGCCTGCGAACGCAGGAAGCTGCTTGCGAAGTTGAGCGAGTTGAGCACCTTGTTGGTGGCAACGTTATCGACGAAATCGGTGCCCGGGGTCAGCGTGCCGAGACCAAGTCCAGCCGGGTCGAGATTGATACCGGTGATGTTCAGCGTCGACTTGCCGGTTTCGTTGAACACCAGCTTGAGCTGGTCACCGTTGAGCAGGTTGACACCGTTGAACGAGGCATCCTGCGAGGTGGTTTTGATCTGCTGGATGATGTTGTTGTACTGGGCGACCAGGCTGGCGCGTGTTGCCTGCGAGGTCGACTCCACCGCCGGAGCCGGAGGCGTCAGGCCCGCGAACAACTTGCCCACGCCCGTCGCCGTGCCGCCGATCGCACCGATCGTCGATGCCGCGGCGTCGTTTGACGTCGTCAGCGTGATCGCGCCGGTGGAGTTGATGCTGGCCTGAAGATTGTTCGGCAGCAACGCCGCGTTGAGCTGGTTGATGGTGGAAACCTGACCCACGCCGGTACCGAACACGATATTGGTCGGCGAACCGCCCGCAGTGGAGTCAATCGTCAGGGTCAGGCCACCGAGTGCGGTGACTGGCGTACGGGTCGCGTTATTGGACGCGGACAGGCCGATCTTGGCCAGAGTGGCAGCGTTGCCTCCAATCGTCAGATCAGAATTGATACCGGTATTGAGCTGAAGCTGGCCGGTGCCAGTTACGGTGGAGGCGACCGAACCCGTGCCGGTGTTGCCGGAGACGGTGTCAATCACGCTGAGCAGGTGACCGACGGTGTTCGAAGCGACTGTGCCAAGATCGATCTGCACATCTCCGCTGAGCGGGTTCGTGACGTCGCCGGCACCGGTGTTGACGAAGGAGATCGTCTTGCCGTTGACGGTGAAGCTGTCGGCCGTGGTGATCGAACTGGCGAGGTTGTCCGATCCGGCACCGGATGCACCCGCCAGCTGGGTTGCGGCCGTGATGGCAACGGCGCCACTCGTATTATCGTTCAGCTTGGCGGTGCCGGGAGGGGCCGCGACACTCGTGTACGAGACCGTACCGAGCAGATTCGCGCCGGTCGCGCCCGCGTTCGGTCCAGTGGTGACCGCCGATTTGGTGTAACCGACCTGGGTCTGCAGCGCCTGGTTGGCGATCGACTTCGCGCTGTCGATGAGCTTCTGCAGCGAGGTGATGCCGGTGTTGGCAGCCTGCAGCACCTGTACGCCGTTGCCGATGCTGTCGAGCAGGTTGCTGATGTCGCTGGCGCGGCTGTCGAGCGCGGCCGCGGTGAAGAAATTCGTCGGATTATCGAGCGCCGAGTTGACCTTCTTGCCGGTAGCCAGGCGATTCTGGGTTGTCGCCAACAAATCCGCGGTCGATTGCAGCGACAGGAGGTTCTGGCGGACTGACGCCGTAAGAACGATATCGGACATGTGAGTACCTTCCCTAGAATAAGCGAAAACCGGCTACGGAACGGCCCGTGCAACTGACGAAGCGGCCGTCTTTCCCTGGATTCTTAGGAGGCACCGTTTAAATTATGGTTAAAGAGCACTTAAATTGTTTGCTTTATGAAGCGTCAACATTGCCAGGTTTACCCGGACGGCGAGCCGCCTCCCCTTCGCCGATAACATACGGAAAGCAAACGCAAAAACGGCGGGGTTTCCCCCGCCGTTTCCGTATTGCGTAAGATCGCTGATATCAGCGCAGAAGCTGAAGCACGCTCTGCTGCGACTGGTTGGCGAGCGCCAGCGCGGAGACCGCGATCGACTGGCGGGTCGACAGCGCCTGGCTGTTCGCCGCTTCCTCGTTGGTGTCGGCCAGCGTCAGGTTGGACGAGCCGGTCTGCAGCACGTTGATCAGGTTCTTCGAGAAGTCCTGACGGATCTGCACGATCGACAGGTTCGAACCGAGGGTCGAGGCCTGCGAGCGCAGCGTGCTGCTGGCGTCGTTGAGTGACGTCAGCACCTTGTTCGTGGCATTGTTGTCGACGAAGTCCGTACCCGCCGTCAGTGCACCGAGGCCGAGACCAGCCGGGTTGAAGTTGACGCCCGTGATGTTCAGGGTGGACTTGCCGGTCTCGTTGAACACCAGCTTGAGCTGGTCGCCGTTGAGCAGGTTGACGCCGTTGAAGGAGGCATCCTGCGCGGTGGTGCGGATCTGGTCGATCACCGCATTGTACTGGCTGATCAGGCCCGCACGGGTGTTCTGTGAGTTGGCGTCTTTCACCGGAGCATTGACGGTGACGGCAGCACCGAACAAGCCGGCACCAGCCACAACTGCCGAGCCACCGAACGCACCGATGGTCGCCGAAGCATGATCGTTCGTCGTGGTGAACGTCAGAACGCCGGTCGTGTCAAGCGAAGCCTGCAGGTTGTTGGCTGCGAGCGCGGTGTTCAGCTGGTCCAGCGTCGTAACGCCGCCGGCGCCGAAGGTGATGCTCGTCGCCGTGCCGCCATCGGTCGCGCCGATGGTCAGTGTCTTGCCTTCGAGGGCAGCCGGAGCACCCGGTGTACGAGCAGTCGTACCTGCGCTCAAGCCGAGCTTGGCAAGGCCGGAACCGCTGATGGTCAGATCGCTGGCGGTGCCGGTGTGCAGCGTGATCGCGCCGCCGGCCGAAAGCGTGGACGTACCACCCGTGATTGAGTTGATCTTCGACATCACATCGCCGACAGTATCGGTGATGTTGAGATCGTTACCGGTGGCACCGGAGGCCACGAAGTTGATCGTGGTACCGTTAACGACGATGCTGTCGCCGGCGACGAAGTCAGTCGTAATCGAATCGGAAGCGGCAGCACCCGACAGCGTGGTAGCGGCCGTCATTGCAGGTGTGCCCGCCGCCTTGGTGAGGACGTTGGTGCCAGCAGCTGCGGCCGCATCGGTCGGTGCGCCTGCCGGGCCAAGCAGGTTGCTGGCAGTCGCGCCGGTGACCGCGGCGGTGCTCGCCGTCGACTTCGAGGAGTAGCCGGCGGGAGTCTGGAGCGCCTGGTTGGCGATCGACTTGGCTGTATCAACCAGCTTCTGCAGTGAGCTGATGCCTGTGCTGGCAGCCTGCAGCACCTGCACGCCGTTGCCGATACCATCGAGGAGGTTATTGATGTCGCTGGCGCGGCTATCGAGGCCCGCAGCGGTGAAGAAGTTCGTCGGATTGTCGAGGGCCGAGTTGACCTTCTTGCCGGTGGCAAGGCGGGTCTGCGTGGTGGAGAGCAGATCAGCGGTCGACTGGAGCGACAGCAGGTTCTGACGAACCGACGACGAGAGAACGATACCGGACATTTGCTTTACCTTTCTGGTGAGAGCACGTCGTGTGTGGGCGTGACGCCGCCTTCAATGGTGGCGATGGCGGGAACATTGGGACGAACGCTCTAAGAAGGTATGAATTGGTTTGTGCCGGTTTTCTGTAGTTTAAGCGGCGACGCAGCCGCCGACGCTTCGAAGATTCCGTTGAAAAGACTGGATATTTCTTGAATGCCACAGAGCGCTGGACGCTCTCGGCGTTTACCTCCCCTTAACCATGATCGGAAAGGATCGCCCGGCGGACGACGAGCCGTCGTCAAATCCGGGAACAACAACCACATCAAATCCGGGAGCAGCAGACATGGCCTTGAAAGTCGAGCTCAAGCCGCACGAGAAAATCATCATCGGTTCGTGCGTAATCACCAATACCGAGCAGCGGGCCAAAATCCTGATCGAGGGCGATCGCATCCCGATCCTGCGTGAAAAAGACATCCTCACGCCCGCGACCGCCGACACGCCGGCCAAGCTGCTCTATCTCGCGGTCCAGTTGATGTACGTCACCCAGGACCCGCAGGAGCATCATGCAGTCTATTTCGACCTCGTGCGCGATCTTCTAAGCGCGATGCCAAGCTCCGCCGCCGCGATCCAGGAGATCAATAACCACATCTTAAGTGGCGATTACTATAAGGCGCTGAAGGAATCGAAGAAGCTGATTGCGCATGAAGGCGAGCTTCTGGCTCTCGCCAGGAGCGAGATCAACAGCAGGAGCTCCGGCAATCTTCAAGACACCGCGTAACACCGCACACACAGAAGATGACGAACCGGCTCCCAGAAGGGAGCCTTTTTCGTGTTCAGGAATGAGAAGAACAGCGCAGTTGCGCGAGCCTGACACCGCCGGCCAGATTATCCGACCGGCAGGAACTTCACCAGGCTGAGCTGATAGAGCGACGAGGTGGTCTGATAGGCCGCCTGAAGGCTGGTCTGCAGCGCAAGGATCTTGGCCGCAACCTCGTCGTCAGAAACGCCCTCAATTGAATCCAGCATGGTCTGCGCCATTGATGTGGTCTGCGCCTGCCGCGTGGTTGCAGCTTTCACAGCACCTTGCGCGCCTGCGAAGTCCGCCTGGATGTCCTGTATCGACTGCACGCCCGGCTTGACCGCGAGGGCATCGGCGACGCGCTGATTGAGCGCCGTCATCTGGGAATTCGCGTAACTGTCATTGACTGTGGTCACGGCAGCGTAAGTCGCCATCACCTGCAGCGCATTGCGGAATGCGTTTTCGTTGGCGCGGGCGCCGTACTGCACCGTGATCGACTGATCGATGGCGACGACCGCGGTCCCGCGCGCTGAATCCGGTCCTGACTCGCCGGTGTACCAGACCACGGTATCGGCGGAGCCATCGCGCAGACCCGTTGTATCCGCAAAGCCGGTTGCCGGCGCGCCAGTATTCACGCGTTGTGGCGGATCATCGAAAAAATTGTTCGAGGCCGCCATCGCCGACGCCGCGACAAGCGAACCCTTCGTCAGATTCTGGATTGATTTGTCGAGTGCCGTCTTGATTTCGGCCGCGGTCGCATCCGCGTCGACGCCGATCGTGAAACTGCCATCCGGCGCCGGCGAATCCGTCGTCGCTGTCAGTTGGATTGATTCCGAGGTTCCATCCGGAAGATTGAAGGTAAAAGTGACTTTGTCGCCGACATTGGCGTTGGCGGCGAGATTCACCGACATCGCGGATGGCGGTGCAGGCAAAACCGGCGCCGGATTTGGCGGCTGCGTGACCGAGGCTCCAGCAATCGTTGTCGCGATCGAAGCAAGCTTGAGACCAAAGACAGATCCCGTTGCGTCCTCGTTGACGGAGACCGACGGCCCGGTTTGCGTCGTCTGCAACCGCCCCATGAAGCCGGTGCCCTGATCGGCGAGTCTACGCTCGTCGATCACCTGCTTCAGACCGGCCAGCGTGGTGGTGCCGCTGAGGATTTCATCGGCCGAAGCCGTGGCGGGCGTATCAGTCGCCCGCCCCGAAAACAGATAACGATCGCCTGATTGCGCATTGAGCAGCGACACCGCCTGCGTGAAATTGGCGTAGGCGATCTGCTGGCCCGGCGTCTGCCCGTTATTATCCAGCGTCAGGGACGATCCGGTCGAAGCACTCTTGGTCGAGGCCGCGGCATCCACAAGCCCCTGCAGCGACAGGTTGACCACGTTGATGCGGGTGTTGAGGTTGGTTGCCGTATTGGCATAACCCGCAAGGGTGGCAATCTGCGAACGAAGCCCCGTGGCAACGCTGCTGTCGAGGCCAAGACCTGAATAAGTGGTCGATTTCTTGCCGCTCGCCAATTGCTGCGACAGTGTATCGAGGTGACTTCTCAGATTAAGGATGGACGTTCCGATATACGATGTCCGGCCGCTGACGCCTTCGATAGTCATGAGAACCTCAAACTGCCTGCAGGAGCGCGGTGAACATGCTGTTGGCCGTCGACATGACGCGCGCATTCGCCGAGTAGGCATTTTGCAGCGCCAGGAGATGCGCCATCTCCTCGTCGATACTCACGCCGGATGATGCATTCATCTTGTTCTGCAATGTCGCGAGCACGACATCCTGGCCATCCGAGAGCTGCTTGGCTGCACTTGCGGCCTGCCCCTGCGCGGTGGTGAACTGCTGCACGAAGCTGAGCAGCGAGCCCTTGAAGGGCGTGGCCGTCGAACCGATGCCGGTCTGCGGTGAATAATAATATGAACCGCGGGTGAGCTGCGACAGGATGAAATCGGAGCGCGTGGTGTCACCGGACGGCGTCAGTGGCGAGGTGTTGTACACAATCAGCCGCGACGGATCGCCCAGCAAATCGCTATTCACCGTGATCCGGCCCGCAAAGCCGACCTGCTGCGATCCATTGGATGTAAGGGCACCGGTGTAAAGCGTCCCGCCATCCTTGAACATGGCCAGTTGCGGGCCGCCACTCGTCAGCGAATTGACGGTGGTCGTCATCGAGCCTGACTTGATGGTGGCAAGGCCGCCACCGTCATTGAGAACGGTCAATGCCGAGCCGGAACCGGAGAAATGAAGATTGGTCCCGCTCAGTGCTGTATTCAACTGAGCCGCAACCGAAGCAAGGCCGCCGGAAAAGTTCACCCCGATCACTTCATCGTTTGGATCGACCGTGTCGGTGTTCTTCAGGGGCAGCACCGACGGATCGTTGACCATCACGATCGAGAGATTGTGCGTCTGACCGCTCAGATTGTCGGTATAGGTAACGTGGATGACGTTGCCATTCTGCGGAGGCGTCGGCGAGAAATTGAAGCTGTAGCCGCTCTGGGTGCCGGAGGTCGCGGGCGCCCCGTCAGTGGTCTTGTCGGACAACGAAGTCGCCAGCGAAGCCGCCAGTTGGTCGATCTGGGCCTGCGCCTGAACCAGCGTCTTGTCGCGCAATTCGAGATAGCCCGCGATCGCGCCCGAGCGGATCGAATTGGTGGCGATCATATCGATCGAACCACCCTGCGGAAACGACAGCGTGATGGAGCCGAGATTGCTCTTGGCCGGATCGGCATTCCACAACGTATTCGGCGTAACGGTGCCCTGCTGATTGAACGACAGGGAAGCAGCCTCGCCGTTTCCGACGAGTTGCACGCCGGAATTGGTAAAGATGCTGATCTGGTTCGAGTCTCCATGCACGACACGGATGTCCATGAGCTGCGAGAGCTCGACGACATACTGGTCGCGCTGATCCATCAGCGATGCGGAGGCCGCATCGTTGCCGGCCACACCCATCAATTGCTTGTTGATCGCCGCGATCTGCTGCATCGCGTTGTTGGCGGCCTGTACGGAGCTGTTGAGCGCCGACTCGGCATCACTGCGCAGGTTCTGGATTCCCTGAGACGTCGAATTAAGCTGCTGCGTCAACGCCTGCGCTGCGTTGATCACCACGTTCCTCGCCGACGGAGAGTCGGGGCTGGTGGAAAGTGCCTGCAGCGCGTTGGTCAGATCGTTGAACACCGACTCGATGGTGGTGCCCGAGCTCGGATCGCCATACACGCCCTGCAGCCTCTGGAGCATGCCGGAGCGCGCGCTGGCGTAGGACGCGCCCGATGTCTCCATCAGGACCTGGCGCTGGATATACTGGTCAAGCTCGCGATTGACGCCCGTCACCAGCACGCTGGTTGCGCCAGCCGACGTGGTCTGCACCTGCGTGACTGACTTGCGGACGTAGCCGGGCGTCTCGGCGTTGGCGACGTTCGACGAGACCAGGGAAAGCGCGGCCTGGTTGGCCCGCAGACCGGCCATCGCGATCGAAAGAGCTTGGCTCAGACCCATAACATACTGTCCATCTCAAATCGGATCATCGTCGCGCCAGCGGATCACCGCAGCACGTTGAGCAGATCCTGCGCCATCTGGTTCGCCGTCGTGATGACCTTGGTATTGGCCGAGTAAGCCTGCTGGGTGACGATCAGCTTGGTGAATTCATCGGCAATATCGCTGTTCGACCCCTCGAGCGATGAGCCGACGATCTTGCCGCCCTTGCCAAAGAGCGCCTGGCCGGATTCATCGGTCGCTTCGAATGCGCCGCCGTCGATGCGCTTGAGGAAGTTCGCACCGTTGAACGTCGCAAGCACAATCTGCGCGAGATCGATATTGCGACCGTTCGAATAATTTCCGACCACGCGGCCGTTGGTGCTGATCGACACCGTCTGCAGCTGACCGGCAGGGAAGCCGTCCTGATGGATGTCGTTGACCTGAACGTTGCCGTTGGCATCGGCGAACTGGGTGACACCGCTGGCGCCGAAATTGACGATCACATTGCCAAGCGGCACGCCGCCGATGGTCGGACTGTTGAGCGTCACCGAGGGAACGGCTGGAAGCATCTGGCCGTTCGGGCCGAAGGTGAAATCGGTGCCGACGTTCTGCCACGCCACGGTCGCGCCAGTGGCGTTCGGATCAACCTGATAGAACAGATTCCATTTATCGACATGGCCTGCGCCAAGCGTGGCGCTGTCCACCTTTGCCCAGCGGAACTGCAAGCTCACCGGCGAACCCGATATGTCATAGGCTGTGGTCGCGCCGCCGGAGACCGATTCCGCGATGAAGTTCTGCAAATCAGAGCCGACCACCGTGCCGGTGCCAGCGGTGCCGCCACCGATACGGTTGGCCGTGGCAGGCACGGGCAAGCCGAGTGCGGCGAACGCGCCAGCATTCGATGTTGTCACCGACAGATCGTTGGCAAGGCCCGTGTTCAGACTCACGACGCCGCCCGCGGAAACGCCGGAGGGGCTCGTGGTGTTGCCGTTGGCGGCATCGATCTTGGCCAACAGGTTTGCAACCGTCGAGTCGACCGGAATATGGGTGGCGTCATCGAGGCCGCCCGACGCCGTGAAGGTGATGGTTGTGGCAGGCGTGCCTGCAATGGTGACAGTGTCGCCAACCGCAAAGTTGGTGACGATCGAATCGGTGTTGGCGAGACCGGAGAGCAGCGTCGCGCCGGTAATCGGCGTCGGCGTCGTGAGCTTGCTGCTGACGGCCGTGCCCGAAGTCGAGTTGTTGAAATACGGCGCCGGCGGCGTGCCGACCGTACGCGGGTTGGCGGTGAAGTCCGCCGGATTGAGCAGCTCCGAGCCCGGCACGGAGGTATCGTGCTTGGTGGTGAGCGGATAGCTCGCAAGGTTAGCGCGGTAGGTCACGGCCGTAGTCGGCTGGGCCGGCAGAAAGTCGCTGCCGAAGCGCAACACCTGCGGCACACTGCCGGTGACGTTGCCGGTCGTCGGGTCGATCGGAATGCCTTCAAGATAGTAGCCGGCGCCGTTGACGAGATAACCGTTCTTGTCGAGCGTGAAGTCACCGCGGCGGGTGTAACGATCGACGCCATCGAACACCGGCTGATTGTCGGTGAAGCTGCCCGGCTTCTGCACCGCGAAGAAGCCATCACCGTTGATGGCCATGTAGGTCGCGACCGCCGCGCTCTGCACGTCGCCCTGCACCGTGTTGGTTTCGCGCGATGCGCTGGTCACGCTGCCGGCGAGTTGCTTGGTGACGCCGGTGTCCGGAATGAGATCGAGGAAACTGGTGTCGATGCGCTTGAACGCCGTGGTCTGCGAGTTGGCGATGTTGCCGGAGATGTTTTCCAGCGCATAGGACTGCGCGCGCAAGCCCGCGACGGAGGTTGTGAGAGCCCCAAAGATACCCATTACATGATCTCCAGCTTCAAATCGGGCGGCGCCCATCGGCCGCATTTCGAAGATGGAGTCGCAAGCCCCGTGCCAGAGTCAAAAGCGCAGGAAATACAACACACTAAATAAAACGCCCCGATCCAGGGACCGGGGCGCAATTGCCTAGCGCGGCAAGATTTGCCGCAAGGGATCAGGATGGCGTGGCGTCGGCCGGTTTGAATTTGAGCGCGAGGCCATCCATGCAATAGCGCAACCCAGTCGGCTTCGGGCCGTCCTCGAACACGTGGCCGAGGTGGCCGCCGCAACGCCGGCAGTGCACTTCGGTACGGGCAAATCCGAGGGTGCGATCGACACGGGTGCCGATGGCATTCGGCAGGTGATCGTAGAAGCTCGGCCAGCCGGTGCCGCTCTCAAACTTGGTCTCGGACGAATACAGCGGCAGGTCGCAGCCGGCGCAGGCAAAGATGCCCTTGCGGTGCTCATTGTTCAGCGGGCTCGAATAAGGCCGCTCGGTGCCATGTTCACGCAGGATGTAATATTGTTCAGGCGTGAGCACGCGCTTCCATTCTTCCGGCGTCTTCTCAATCTCGAACTTGCCAGCGGCCTCTGCCTCACCGGCAAAGCCAAGCCATTTCCAGACGGCGATCATCCCCAGTCCTGCGACAGAAGAGAGAAGCATTCGGCGATCCATCATAACAGGCTCCGTACGATCAGAATAAGGTGTCGCTGCAATGTACGTCCGGGCCGGGATCGTCGTTACGCCGCCCTTTCCCCGCGCCGCTCACATTCTCGCGACTGCCGTCAGAGCGAATCCCGTTGCGAGGGGTGCCGCAGCGCGGCGCTTTGCTGCGCCACCTCCGCCGAACGGGCCTTGATCGCGGCAAGGCGTCGCGCGCGGATCAACTCGCGATCCCGCTCCCGTGCCGCCGCCCGCTCGCGCAACCGGGCGAAAGATCCTGCCAGCGCCGCCGTGCGCCGGGACAGCATATTTACGGCATGCCCGACCACCTGACCGGCCGCGCCACCGGCCCAGACCAATTCAAAAGGCGAGAACAGCTTCCAGCGATCGTCCTTGTCCAGAATAGCTTTTGCGATCAGATCGCCGGCCATCGCCGTGGTGTTGAGACCTTGCCGTGCGAAACCGCTTGCAACCCACAGGCCCGGCCGCAACTGGCCGATCTGCGGCATGCCGTGCACGGTCTGGCCGAACGCAGCGCCCCACACATTTTCGATCTCGACGTCTGCAAGCTGGGGAAAGATAGTCCGGATGCGCCGCCGGATTGCCTTGCCGAACTTCTGCGGGTTGGCCTGCCAAGTGGTCTCGGGGCTCGACCACATCAGGCGGCCCCCTTCCACGATCCGGAAATGATCGATCCCGGCATCGTCGGATACCGCACCCTGAAAATCGATCACGTCGGCCAGCCGGTCGCCAAGCGGCGACGTGATCGCCGCGTAACGCCAGATCGGCAATAGAGTGTCGGCGAGACGCAACGCCGGTGCACCAATATGCAGATTGCCGGCGAGTACGACATGAGAGGCGCGCAACCGCGCCGAAGGTGTGACGATCCGCTTGCGGATTCCGGCAGGATCGATGCTGACGACGGGCGTGTCTTCGAAGATGCGGACACCGGCCTGCTCGGCCAGCCGCGCAAGACCGTGCAGATAGCGTCCGGCGTCGAGTTGAAAGGCGTTCGGGAAATGAAGCGCGTGGAAATAACGTCCGGTTCTGAGCGTGTCGCGTACGCGGTCGACCTGCCAACCTTCGACATCCGCGCCGAAATCCTCACTCAGCGTCTGCAACCGGCCAATCAGCCGATCGCCCGCATCGACCGTCGACACCTCGATCGCTCCTCCCGCCACCACGGTTTCCGGGCATGCCTCGGCGGCGATCGAACGGACGCTATCGGCGCCCTGCTGCGACAGGCTCCATAGTTCGCGGGTATCCTCGAAGCCGACACGCGCGATCAGCTCCTCGATGGCGACGCCAAAGCCCGGCATCACGGCGCCAAGATTGTGACCCGACGCATTCCAGCCGACGCGACGGCCCTCAAGCACAACAACACTGGCGCCATTCCGCGCCAATTCGCGCGCCACAGTGAGGCCCGCGAGCCCGGCGCCAACCACACAAACCTCAGTATCGGTATCGATCCGGAGGCGTGGCCGTTCGATTCCCGTCGCTTCGCCAGTATTCGGGGACGGTTCCATTCCTGCCGTGGTTTGATCTGTCGCAGATGTGATCATGGGATTTTTCTTAGACGATCCCTATGATGCTTGTCACTTGCGTTATGGTAGCTTCCGGGCGGCCGCGCGACGGCACCTGCCCGTTTCGAGAGCACTGCGAGGATGCATGCGACGTCTAATTCTCCTGCGTCACGCCAAGACCGAAAAAGACGCCCCTACCGGACAGGATCATGACCGCCGCCTGGATCAGCGAGGCCAGGCTGACAGTAAGGAGATGGCGGCCTGGCTGACCGCCAACGGCTATCATCCCCAACTCGCATTGGTCTCGACCGCCGTGCGCGCCCGGCAAACATGGGATTTGCTCGCACCCTACATGGTCCATTGCCGCGTCGACTATCGTGACGCGCTCTATAATGCCGATGCCCTCGACATCCAGCATCTCATTCGCGAAATCGAGACAGATCCTGCTGTGCTGATGGTGGTCGGACACAATCCAGGCCTGCACGAACTGGCATGGCGGCTGATCGGCCACGGCGACCAGCAGGAACGCGACGAACTTGCGCACAACCTGCCTACCGCCGGAACGGTTATCATCGATTTCCCGGCCCCATGGGGCAAGATCGGGCGGCACAGCGGCACGCTCAAGGTTTTCGCCAGCCCGAAACGCTTGCGGCAATTGTCGGATGCACGCAGCTAGGCTCGCGCCATACTTGCACCCACGCGTCACTCCATCCTACAAACCATCAACAATTTGGCGGTGTCGCCGCACCGCCCCCGAACTCCGCAAGCACTGCGATTTGCAAAACCCATGGCCGGAACAACCTATTTTCCGCGACACCTCATTCTGACCGGCGCCGCCATGTTCGGCATGCTGCTGGCGCTTGGCGTGCATATTCTCGGCCAGCGTTTCGATCTTGATCTCGGCGGGCTGTGGACATCGGGCAGCGGATATCTCATTCCGGCGGCCGCCGCGATCGCCTGGTGGCTGATCGCCGCTGTGGGCCTGATCGGGGGCTACATCACCGCGGCGCTTTTGCGCAGCGCCATATCGGGGCATCTGCCGCGGCGCATGCGGCAGGCGCTGATCGCCGGCGGCCTGCTGCTGCTGGCAGCCGCCGGACAAGCAGCCTCAGGACCCAGCGCCATTCCGACGATCTCCGGCCTGCTGGCTGGGATTGCAGCACTGGTGCTCGGCGCACTGATGGCGTTCTGCGGCGCCTATTTCGCGCTGGAGCGCGCATAACCCAAACGCGAAAAAGCCGCGCGGATACCTGCGCGGCTTTCCCTTTGCGTTGGCCGTCAGGTCAGCTTGCGGCCTTCAGATTGATCTTGGACTCGGCAAGCTTCGTCAGCTTCAGATCGGTCGCCCGCTCCTCATCCAGCGTCTTCTGCAGAATCAAGGCGCAGTCGTTGCGGCCAAGCTGTTTGGCCCACGCAACCAGCGTGCCGTAACGGGTCATCTCGTAATGCTCGGCGGCCTGCGCTGCGCTGATCAAGGCGGCGTCGAGCACCTCCTTGTCCGCAACCTCACCGGACACCTCGTCGGCTTCCTCGATGATACCGTCAATTGCCGGGCAGTCGACCGCCTTCACTTCAGCGCCGTGCATCTTGAAGACCTGCTCCAGGCGGGCGACGTGTCCCTCGGTCTCCTTAAGATGCGTCAAAAAGCCCTGCTTGAGCTGGCTGCTGGTAGCCTTGTCGGCCATCTTCGGAAGTGCTTTCACAAGCTGCTTCTCGGCGTAATAGATATCCTGAAGTTGATGGACGAACAGATCGTTCAGTGTCTTGATGTCTTTCGTGAAGAGTCCCATCGCACCATTTCCCTTATCTGACGGAACGGCGCCGCGCGTCCGAAGGACAGCGGTCAATCGCTCCTGTGGTGCCGGACCAACCTGAAGCCTTGCAGCATGTTTCACAAAGCCGGGGAATTTTTTGACGATAAGAATATCGGTTTCGGCGCATACACGCTGCAACGATCCCGAACGGAATGTCTCATCAGCAGATATGACAAACCCGTAACACTCCGTCACGAACATGCCACCCGGAGGCCACAAGCCATGCATGAATGCCGGGTGTGAACTCAAAAATGACCTGTTTTTCCGCCATCCGATTTGCCATATGGACGATCAGCCGCTTGCGTTTCATGCACTCCAATCGGCTCAGGATCGGGACCGCCCTGCCGGGAGGATGAATGCAAGGCCGTTTGTACGCGCTACGGCGCGGCTTTCATGAATGGATCGGATGGAAGCGGCTAGGCATCGTCGCCAGCCTCGCTATCGTCACGATTGCGATCATGCATCTCGTCAACACCCTGAAGGGTGTCGACACCGCCATGGTCCTGACAGCGCTTGAAAACAAGTCCCACGGCCAGATCGCGCTTGCCGCACTTTGTGTGTTCTTCGCGTTCTGCACGCTGACATTCTATGACCTGTTCGCGCTGCGCACGATCGGCAAGATGCATGTTCCCTATCGCATCGCCGCGCTGTCGAGCTTCGCCAGCTACTCGATCGGCCACAACATCGGCGCCACCGTTTTTACCGGCGGCGCGATCCGCTTCCGCATCTATTCGGACTGGAATCTGTCGGCCATCGACGTTGCTAAAATCTGCTTCATCTCCGGCTTGACCTTCTGGCTCGGCAACACCTTCGTGCTCGGCATCGGCATGATCTGGCACCCCGCCGCGGCCAGCGCGATTGACCTGTTGCCCGAGCGCGTCAATCAACTGATTGGCTTTGGTGTGCTTGCCGGCATTGCCAGCTATCTGTCATGGATCGCACTCGGGCGAAATCGCCGTGAACTCGGCAAGGATGGCTGGAAGGTCGTGCTGCCCTCCGCGCCGCTGACCTTGCTGCAGATTATGATCGGCGTGGTCGATCTCGGTTTCTGCGCGCTGGCGATGTACCTGTTGATTCCGGACCAGCCCTACATCGACTTCGTCTCGATGTCGGTGGTCTTCATTCTAGCGACGCTGCTCGGTTTTGCGAGCCATGCGCCGGGCAGCCTTGGCGTGTTCGATGCCGCAATGCTGATCGGTCTCAAGGAACTGGGCCGCGAAGAATTACTGGCGTCGCTGCTGGTGTTCCGAATTCTCTACTTCCTCATCCCGTTCGCGCTCGCCATTACAGTGATGGGATCGCGCGAAGTATGGCTCAGCGTGATCCAGCCCTGGCAGCGGCGCAAGGCTGGCGGGCTGAGCCCGGCTCGCGCCACCGTGGCGCATCCAACCAAGCCGCAACCACCGCACAGTTGACTCCGCGTCCGGCCTGCGGCCTAACCACCGCAACCTGACCTGCTACACTCCATTTTGCCGTACCCCATTTTCGCCGTACCCATAGGCTTCAAACGGGCATGATGAAATTTCGGCACCTTGTCTTTTTCGCTTTATTCATTGCGGCACTTTCGGCCTTCTCCCCTGCTTCCGCCCAGGATGCCGCCACTGCGAGCGGCATGCAGATTTCCTGGGAAGTCCGCAACCGGTTTCGGCTCTTCCGCGAGGAGCGCGACTTCCTGCTTCATACCGAGGGCCTTGCGGGCCACAGCATCCTCGCCAGCGAACAGACGCTTGAACTGCAGAGCGACGGGCGCGGCTGGGCCAGAAACACGGTCGGCCGCTTGTGCATCGATCCGTCCGGACGCGTGCACGAGCCCTGCACCCGCGACGGTGTCAAGGAAAGCTATCTGACGCCGGTCGATCATCCGGTCACAGTCCAGCTCACCGGCACCGTGCCGGTCGGGGCGATCTGCGCCTGGTCGATTGACGATGGCGAAGGCTCGCCCCGCCAGCTCACGCTCGATTGCAACGAGCCGATCAATCTGCGCGCACGCTATGGCCGCATCACTGCCTTGAGCGTCGATGTTTCGAGCGGCAGCGAAGCGCCGCAGCATCTGACCGAGAGCATCCAGATCCGCGATATCTTCATCGCCGGCCTTGGCGACTCCATCGCATCCGGTGAAGGCAATCCCGATCGCCCCGTCGCGCTGGCCGATGTCGGATTCTGCTTCCGCTCCTATCTCGGCGGCTCGACCGGCCAGTACTTCCGGCCAAGTCGCGCCAACTACAAGGGCTCGCGCGCCTGCGAAGCGCCTGACACGTCGGCGAACGCGCTACTCGCCTGGCAGCGGCTTGGTGCGCAATGGTTCAACCCGGCCTGTCATCGATCGCTCTACAGCTATCAGACCCAGGCCGCACTCGCGCTCGCGGCTCAGTACACCCACATCGCCGTGACCTATTTGCCGCTTGCCTGTTCGGGCGCGACGATCAACGAAGGGCTGCTCGGTTCGTTGCGCGCACGCGAGTGCCTCGTCACCAAGACCTCGATGAATTGCGAGGGCACCGTTGGCGCACAGGTCGCCGAACTGCGCGAAGCCGTATCGGCCGCAAAGCGCCGCCAGCCCAATCGTCAGCTTGACCTGATCCTGCTGTCGGTCGGCGCCAACGATATCAACTTCTCCGGCCTTGTCGCCAACGTCATTGTCGAGAACGGCACCGAGCGTGCGCTGTTCCAGCGCACCGGCGTGCTCGGCTCGCTCGACGATTCAAGGGCGACACTGACACGCGATCTGCCACAACGCTTCCGCCGCCTGCGTGACGCACTGAAGCCGCTGGTCGCCGGTGACCTTTCCCGGGTCGTCTTCGTATCGTACGGCAATCCGGCGCTGGCCAATGGCGCGGTTTGCCCCGGCGGACAGGCCGGCTTCGACATCCACCCCTCGTTCAACGCCGACCCGGAGCGGCTCGGCGCCACCGCGCGCTTCGTGCAGAACGAGTTCCTGCCGGTCATCAAGAATCTCGCGCAATGCACAGGTGGCGTGCTGTGCAGCGGCAACAGCGACATCATGACATTCGTTGATCGGCACCAGGAAACGTTCCAGGATCACGGCTTCTGTGCACGCGCGATCAGCGATCCGCAGTTCGACCAACAATGCTTCTCGGCCAGTGGCAACAGCTTCAAGGACAATATCGTGGAAGCGGCCAGTAACCCGCTGGTCTGCGGGCGGGCGGCGAGCGATTTTCGTCCCTATCTGCCGCGCGCGCGCTGGATCCGCGACGCCAATGACAGCTACTTCACCGCGATGACCTATCCGCTGGCGGCGAAATCATCCACGCAGCCGTCCGACATTCACGATGCGACCTGGGGCGTGCTGTCGGCGGTGTATGGCGGCGCGATCCATCCCACCGCGGAAGGTCATGCCGTGATGGCCGACGCGGCCCTGCCGGCGATGGCCGCGGTGCTCGGGCTGGGCGCGCCGGAATCCGAGATCGTCAGCGAACCGATCGCGCCGGTGCGGCGCTAAAAGCGTTCGGCGCCCGAACCAAATCGGACGCCGATTTTCAGAGATAGGTATCGTCTCAGAGTCTTTTTGGACGCGTTTTCTTCACGCGAACCGGTACCCACTTCGCTCGAAAACCCTCTAGCCGACGCCGAGCTTCTTCTGCAGGCTCGACGACGAGGTGGTGTACTGAAACACCAGACGCTTCTCGGGATAGACGTAGCGATGCGCCTTCTGTGCCATCAGCGCACCTTCGTGGAAGCCGGACAGGATCAGCTTGAGCTTGCCGGGATAGGTGTTGATGTCGCCGATGGCGAAGATGCCGGGCACGTCGGTCTCGAACGCCGAGGTCTCCACCGGAACGAGATTGTTCTCCAGCTTCACGCCCCAGTCCGCGATCGGGCCGAGTTTCATGGTGAGGCCGAAGAACGGCAGTATGGTGTTGCAGTCGATCTTAAAGATTTCGCCGTCATTGCCCTTAACCAGAGCGCCGGACAGAATGCCGCCCTCGCCCTCAAGTCCGGTGACCTGACCGATCTTCAGATCCATCTTGCCGGATGCCACGAGCTCGCGCATCTGCTCGACACTGTGCGGCGCAGCGCGGAAATCATCGCGACGGTGCAGCAGCGTGACGCGGCGCGCCAGCGGCTGCAGATTGAGCGTCCAGTCCAGCGCGGAGTCGCCACCGCCGACAATCAGCAGGTCCTTGTCGCGGAATTGCTCCATCTTGCGCACGGCGTAGAACACCGACTTGCCTTCATAAGCCTCGATGCCGGGCACCGGCGGCCGCTTGGGCTGGAACGAACCACCGCCCGCAGAGATCACGACCACTTTAGTCTCGAACACCTGACCGGCATCGGTGGTCACCCGGAACAACGGATCGCCGATCTTCTCGATGGTCTGCACCATCTCGTTGAGATGGAAGGTCGGATTGAACGGCCTGATCTGCTCCATCAGCGCATCGGTGAGGCCCTGTCCCGTCACCATCGGAATCCCCGGAATGTCGTAGATCGGTTTCTCCGGATAGAGCTCCGCACACTGGCCGCCCAGCTTGTCGAGAATATCGACAAGATGCACCTTCATATCCAGCAGGCCCAGTTCGAAAACCGCAAACAGACCGCACGGGCCCGCGCCAATGATCAGCACATCGGTCTTGATCGCTTCGCTCATGGAATATTCTTTGTCGCTAGGAGGGGAAACGGCGCAACGCCGTCTTTCGGCGGTTGGTCTAGCCAAGGAAGGCTACCGGGGAAAGTGATAAATTCCGCCCCGGAGAAGGGCAACAAGTTATTGTTTATCTAGAACTTTTTTAAAGAAACGGGGCAAAGCCAAAACCTGCCCGCTCCGCAAGGCTCAAAAGCCGGTCCGCCGACAAAACCGGCAAGGTTGCCGGCGCGCCCTTAGGCTTGACGCTCCGGCGTGGTCACGACCAGGCCATCCAGCTCCTCGGTGACCTTGATCTGGCACGACAGGCGCGAATTCGGCCGCACATCGTAGCCGAAATCCAGCATGTCCTCTTCCATCGGGGACGGATCGCCAACCTTGGCTCGCCATGCCTCATCGACATAGACGTGGCAGGTCGCGCAGGCGCAGGCGCCGCCGCACTCGGCCTCGATGCCCGGCACCGCATTACGAATGGCCGCTTCCATCACGGTCGCACCGGCGTCGACATCGACGGTGCGGGTGGTGCCTGCGTGATCGGTGAAGTTGATCTTGACCATGATAGCTCGTACTGCCGGACAGTGAATGTTGGCAGTCCTATACCGGCTCGGTCCGCCCCGCGCCAGCATTAAGGCAGCAAAAACAGCCTGAAATCAGCGGTGAGTGTCGCCGAGGATCGTATCCACAGCGCTGCGCGCGTCTGCCACCGCCTCCCTCAGCGCGCGCACCGCGTCCGCTACGCCGGACTGTTGGCGGAGAGCGCCCTCGAGGGCATGGGCCGCATCGCCGACCGCAAAGGCGCCGATCGCACGCGCAGAGCCTTTCAGGGTGTGTGCCAGAACCGCCGCATCAGACGGCAAGGCCGCAAGCCGGGTGAGCATCTCTCCCGATTGCGTCCTGAACATCGCCAGCACCTCGCGCTCCAGGCGCGGCTCCCCGAGCGTCATGCGGCGCAGGTGCGCGACATCGATGGCGAATTGGTCCGGGGCCAGAGGCGGAGACGGCATCCAGGGAACCTGATCGAGAAATGGCTGCATCGGCATCCCCGTTTGATGGGAGCGTATTTGCCGAAGCGAAGCACAATGATCGTTAACGAAACCTTTCGCCCGCGCGCCGCGATTTTGCCATGATTTGGCCACGAAGCAAACACGATGCCCTCACCTGGCCCCGTATCTGTTGATGGCGGCGAAAAGGCCTCCGGCGCCGCGTTAACGATGATTAAAATGTTCTTAACGGCGACCATTTCATTCGAACGATTGAGCCAATAGGATGTTCGCGGAAATAGGGGACAAGCCGGCATCACGGCCATCATGAGCCGTAAAGTCACGGACAGGGGCATCCAGGCGTGCGCACACGATGCCATGCCGCCCCTCCCGAATGCGTAAAACAAGGGCGTAGCGTTACATGGCGAAAAATCCGAAGGTCAAAGACCCAACCGAAGTTGCCCTCTCGGCGATCCAGGAAGCGCTCAACATCTCCGATACGTCCGGAAGTGAAAGTCAGGCCACTGCGCCCACCCAGCGTGACTCCCTACGCACGCCCCCCGAAGATTTCAGCGAGGTCCGCGTTCCGCGCGGCGCCGCAAACGACGATCGCGAGGCGATCGGCGCGATCCTGCAGGCGATCCAGAACGGCCGCCCGCGCCGCAGCGCCTATCTCCTCGCCGCGGTTTTCTCGATCCTCTGGGTCGCGGCTGCCGTGCTGCTCGGCTTCACCTTTCTGCCGGCGCTCGAGACCATGGTGGGGTCGAATGGCGGTGTTCTGGCGCTCATCGGCCTTGCCTGCGTTTTCGCAGCTCCCCTCGTGCTGTTCTATTTCATGGCGAGCATTGCCTGGCGTGGTCAGGATCTCAGCCTGATCGCGCAATCGATGGCGCAGATGGCGGTGCGGTTCTCCGAACCTGAGCACGTCGCCAATGATGCGATCGTCACTGTCGGTCAGGCGATCCGCCGCGAAGTCGCCGCCATGGGCGACGGCGTGGAGCGCGCGATTGCCCGCGCCGGCGAACTCGAAGCCCTCGTCACCAACGAAGTCGCGGCGCTGGAGCGCGCCTACAGCGACAACGAAGTGCGCATCCGCGCGCTGCTGCAGGACATCTCGGTGCAGCGCGACAACCTCGTCGGTCAGGCCGAGCAGGTCCGCAACGCCATTTCCGGTGTGCAGATCGATCTACGTCAGGACATCGCGCTGATCAGCGACGCCATCGCAGCGCGCGTTGACGAGGTCGCCCTCAACATCACCCAGACCCTCGAAGAGCGCAGCGAACACATCACCAGCGCGCTCGGCGCCTCCGGCGACAACATGATCGTCGCCCTCGGCGAGCGCGGCGGCGACCTGCTCGACCGCCTCGAGGAGGCATCGAGCCAGACCGCCCAGGCCATTCAGGAAGCCAGCGAGCGCCTCTCCGCCAGCCTCGACTTCAAGACCGGCCACGTCCACGAGGAGTTCGCCGATCTCGCCGAACGCGTCCATGAGATGCTGAACGAGCGGATCGAGCGCATTACCTCGAGCTTCGCCGATAAATCGACCGAAATCATCGAGGGCATCGTCGATCGCACCGAGCAGGTTCACGACTCGCTCAAGAACTCCGGCGACTCGCTACTGAACGAGATGGACCTGCGCGCGACAGATCTGGTCAGCCGGATTGATGACGTTGGCAACCGTCTCGCCGACCGTATGCTGACGAGCGGCGAAAAGGCCAGCGAAGCACTGGACGTCACCGTCAACTCACTGGTTGCCAAGGTCGTCAGCCAGACCGAAACATCGCATGAAACGCTGGCGGCTCAGATCGGTGCCTTTGAAGGGCTGATCAAGGAACAAGGCGTCGAGCTTGCCGAAAAGTTTGCCCGCGATAGCGGCACCCTCGGCGCACTCATCACCCGCCATGTCGCCGAGTTCGACCGCACCGTGAAGACGTTCGGCGGCGAGATCGTCGAGCGCATGGGACAACACACGCAGAACATCGCGGACAACCTCAAGACCTATGTCGACACCTTCGACGGACGAGTGTCCGCCTATGGTGAGCAGATTCACAGCGGCCTCGATCAGCGCCTTTCCGCGTTCCAGTCGGCCATTGAATTGCGCGTCACCACGCTCGACGTCACCCTCGACACCAAGATCAAGACGTTCGACGAAACCATCGAGGGCCATCTCAAGTCGCTGGGGCAGTCCTTCGACGGCCGCGCCGCTGCAGTCACCGATCTGATCGACAGCCGCAGTTCCGCGCTGAACAACACCATCGAGACCCGCTTCATGGAGATGCAGAAGGGCATCGAAACCCATGCGGGTTCCGTGGCGACGGATATCGAGGCGCGCGTCAGCCGCTTCGAGAACCTGCTCGACATCCGTGTCGACGCCGCCGCAAGCCGCCTCGAGGCAAGCAGCCAACGCGCCAGCGAAACGCTGCTCGCACGCACCGAGGAACTGACCCAGAGCATCAAGGCCCGCGTCGAGGATTCGGAGCGCACGCTGACCACCCTCGCCTCGGAGACAACCGACGTGATCCAGAGCGGTGCCCGCACCGCGCAGCAGTCGCTGCTTTCGCTGTCCGGCGAAGTCGGCGCGCACCTTCGCTCTATTACGACCGAAGTCGAGCGTGGCCTGCAGAGCGGCGCACGGGAGACCGAGACCGCTCTCATCCTCGCCTCGAACAACGCGACCGCGCAAATCAAGTCGTCCGCCGCAGAAATCGAGCGCACCATCGCGGCCTCGACCGAGAACTTCAGCCTCGCATTGACCGGCAAGGTGGACGAAATCACCGGCGGCGTGCAGCAGCAGGCCGATCGGCTCGTGCAGATCATCGACGAAAAGCGCTCGCCGCTGGTCGACGCCATCTCCGGCAGCGGTGAACGGCTCGTCGCGGCTCTTGGCGACAAGACCAACTACCTGGTCACCACGTTTGCCGAGAAGAGCACCCTGCTCTCCTCCGCACTTGGCGACAAGAGCATCGAGCTTGCCAACACGCTCAGCGCGCAGAGCGATTATCTGATCAATGCTCTGGATAGCCGCGGCACCCAGCTTGTCACCGCCCTCAACGACAAGAGCGCGCAGATGGTTTCGGTGCTCAATGACAAGAGTACCCAGGCCGTCTCCGCACTCAGCGAGACGAGCGCGCAGATGGTCTCGGCGCTCAATGACAAAAGCACCCAGGCTGTTTCCGCGCTCAGCGACAAGAGCGTCGAGCTCGTCAGCACCCTCGGCGCGCAAAGCGATGCGTTTATCAGCGCACTGGACGGCCGCAGCAACCAGTTCATCGTCGCCCTCAACGACAAGAGCACCCAGGTCGTTACGGCGCTCGGCGACAAGGGCAATGAGCTTGTTTCGGTTATCAATGGCGCCACCCAGAATGCGCTCAAGGCGATCGAAACCCAGAGCGGCGACTTCACCATCGCGATGATGAACAACTCGTCGCACGTCGCACACCAGATCAACACCGCGAGCGAGGCTGCCACCAACGCCCTAAACAAGTCGCTGAAGGACGTCGAACAGACCACGCATGCGGCGATCGAGCAGTCGCGCCAGGTCGCCAGTGCGGCAGTCACGGAAATGCAGGAGACCAGCAAGATCCTGCGCACCGACACCGTCGCGCTGTTCGAACGTCTGCGCGAAGGCAACATCCTGCTGCAGGAGGTACTGACCGGGGCTCACGACAACCTGAACTCGCTCGAGCGGGCTCTGGTCACGCGCGTCGCGGACTTCGTCTCCACGCTGAACGACGTCACGACCCGCAACGGCTCGTCGACGGCCGCGCTCGAAGAGCAGCTCAAGCTCTTCACCGAGACCACCAAGGGTGCGCTGGACGGCCTGACCACACTTTCCGGCCAGTTCGAGATCCATGGCCGAGTGCTCTCCGACGCCGTCAAACTGGTCGATGAGAGCAACGAGCGCGCCGACCAGACGGTGACCCAGCGCAACGCCATGCTGGAATCGCTGGTCACGACCCTCGATACTCGCACTCTCGATCTCGACGACCGGCTACGCCGCTTCACCAGCCTGCTGGATGAATCGCTCGACGCCGCCGAGGCCCGCGCCCGTGACATCGCCCGCGTGGTGGCCGAGAGCGCCAGCGCAAGTTCATCGGCCGTTGGCCGGCAGTTCGAAGCGGTGCGCATCGCGGTCGAGGAAGAGCGCCGTCAGACCATGGAAGCCATGGCCGAGATTTACGACCAGGGCACACAGGAAGCCGGCTCGATGTTCCAGCAGGCCGCCGACAAGTTCGCCGGCATCGTGCAGAACATGAAGCAGATGGCGAGCGAACTGCATCACGAACTCGACACCACCCGCGCTGAATTGCGCCGCGGCGTTCTCGAAATGCCGCAGGAGGCCGCCGAGAGCACCGCGCAGATGCGCAAGGTCATCGTCGATCAGATCGAGGCACTGGCCGAACTCAACCGTATCGTGGCTCGTCATGGCCGAGGCCTCGACGTCGCCAACAACTCGCGCGCCACCCAGCGCGATGAGGAAGCGGTGGTGGCCGTCGCCGGCGCACGCGCCGAGGCCGCGCGGCCCGCCCCGCGCCCACGCGACACCAGCGCCTCTAACCTGCCGCCGCCGGATCTCGGCATGGCTTCGCGCCGTACTGAAGCCCCGCCGGTCAGCCCGACGGGATCGGACCAGAGCCGCGACGGCTGGCTGTCCGACCTGCTGAGCCGCGCGGATACCGAGAGCGATCTCCGTGCTCGCCAGCCGCAGCCGCGCGCTAACGGCAACCCGCTGGAGGCCCTCTCGCTCGACATCAACCGTCTGCTCGATCGCGAACTCGCGGCCGAGATGTGGGACCGCTATCAACGCGGCGAGCGCAAGGCCTTCAGCAAGCGTCTCTACACGCCGGCCGGGCAGAAAGCGTTCGACGAGGTGACGCGCAAATATCGCTCGGACCGCAGCTTCAAGCAGACCGTCGACCGCTACATCAACGAGTTCGAGCGGCTGCTGGATGACGTGTCGCGCGACGAGCGCGGGCCGACCCTGCTGCGCAGCCACCTCACATCGGAGACCGGGCTGGTCTATACCCTGCTCGCGCATGCGGCGGGACGGCTCGGTTAAAGAACAACAACAGAACTGATTGAGAGCGGAGGCGGCAACGCCTCCGCTTTTCGTTTGGGAATGCTCAGATCAGGTTGGAAATTCAGGCCGCATCGGCCGGCATGTTCGCCAGCCCGATTAGCGCCGGCGATTCCTCAAGAATTAGATAGGTCGGAATCCGCCGCATTAGGTCGCGGAAGCGGCCCTTGCTCTCGAAGCGCGCCCGGAAGCCGGAAGCGGCGAATGCCTCCTTGAAGCGCGGCAGGATGCCGCCCGCGATATAGATGCCGCCGGTCGCACCGATGGTGAGCGCCAGATCGCTGGCGACCGTCCCCAACATTTCGCAGAAATGCGCGAACGCCCGAACGCAGGCGGCATCGGTGCCGCGGACCGCGCGGTCGGTGACATCCGCAGGCGACAGCGGCTGCGGCGCGATGCGCTCGATCATGCAGACCGCCTGATAGAGATTGACCAGACCCGCTCCCGAAAGCACGCGCTCGGCCGAAACATGGTCCCAGCGCCCGCGCAGGATCGCAGCGATCTCGTCTTCTTCCGCAGTCGAGGTCGGCAGCGTGACATGGCCACCCTCGCCCGGCACCAGCACCCACCGGCCGGAATCCGGCACCAGCGAGCCAACGCCAAGGCCGGTGCCCGGCCCGACAACGCCGATCGGGCCGTGAGCCTCCGGGCATGCCGGCCCAATCAGAAAGCGATCGGCGGCCGGCAGGTAAGGCACCGCCATCGCCGCCGCCGCAAAATCGTTCAGGACCTTGAGCGCGTTCAGCCCCAGCGCCTGTTTCAACTCGGTGATTGAGAATGACCAGCCGAGATTGGTCAGCGTGACCTGATCGCTCAACACGGGTCCAGCGACATCGATCACGGCCTCCGATGGCCGCAAATGCGACGGCAGTTTTGCGAGATAAGCGGCGATTGCATCATGCAGCGAAGCGAACTTGTGGACCTCGACATGCTCAAGCTCGATGTAACTGCCGTTCTGCGCGATGGCGAACCGCGCATTGGTGCCGCCGATGTCTGCGATCAGCCGCAACGGTCAGGCTCAGCGTCGGGCGCGCGCCCGCGCGTCCGACGGATTCCCAGCCGCTGGCGCACCTTGTTGCGCAGGCCGTGTATCGGTGTTGCTGGCTCCGAACAGGACACGGGTCGGATTGCGGTCGAAATTGTTCACCGCGCGGCTGATATCGGCGAGCGTGCGGCGGCTGTCGGAGATCAGCGTCCGCCCGTCGGTCAGCAGAATCCCTGTCCGCTTGTCGAGATTCTCGGCAAGTTCGCGGAACGACTTCGCCGCCTTCTGCAGCTCGCCCTCGGTGCCATCCTTGGCGCCCATCAACGATTCCACGCCGGTCATGATGTTATCGATGCGGCTGGAATTGTTGGCGAGGCTTTTGGAGAACGCCTCAAGGTTGGTGATGCTGCTGTGCAGGGCTTCCTGGTTGTCGTTCACCAGACGGTTGACGTTCTGCAGGGTTGCGCGAACGGCTTCACCGATGTCCTGAATGGCGTCGGGATCGGCGGTCAGGGTCGGCACGCCGTCCTCGGCGGGCGGAACACCGGGCGCCTCCAGCGAGCCGCCCTTCAGCGACACCGACGAGACGCCGGTGAGGCCCGCGAATTCAAGACCAACCAGAGTATCCTTGCGGATCGGCGCGCTCTTATCAACCGCGGCAAGCACCACAACTCGCTTCGGATCGTCGAGCTTCACCGATGTCACCTCGCCGATCTTGATGCCATTGAAGTTGACATTGCCGCCGGTGCGCAGACCGGACGCCGCGCCTTCGAAGACGATACGGATCGGGGTGCGCTGCGCGACCGCGCCGAGATTCTGGAACCAGAACACGAAGCCGAACGCGGCAGCGATCACCGCCAGGGTGAACGAGCCGATCAGCAGGTAATTCGCCCGCGTTTCCATACTCAAATACTCCGAAACTACGCTACGACGGCACGCGCACGCTTGCCATGAAAATAGGCCTGGAGCCATGGATGCTGCGAGGCCAGCATGTCCTTCATGGTCCCGACCAGCAGAACCCTGCGCTCACCTAGAACTGCAATGCGATTACAGGCGGTTTTAAGGCTGTCGAGATCATGGGTTACCATAAAAACGGTCAGCCCCAAAGTACGCTGCAGGGTCATGACCAGTTCGTCGAAATCGCCGGCGCTGATGGGATCGAGGCCGGAGGTCGGCTCGTCGAGGAACACGATCTCCGGATCGAGCGCGAGAGCCCGCGCCAGCGCGACGCGCTTGATCATGCCGCCGGAGAGTTCCGAAGGGAAACGATCCGCAACCTCCGGCTTAAGGCCGACCATCGCCAGCTTGGCGATGGCGATCTCGTCGAGCAGCCGCTCGGACACCTTCATGAACTCGCGGACCGGGAACTGGATATTCTGGCGCACTGTCAGCGAGGAGAACAACGCGCCGTGCTGGAACAGCACGCCCCAGCGCCGCTCCACCGCCCGACGCTGCCCTTCGCTGGCCTCGTTCATGTTGACGCCGAACACCTCGATGGTGCCGCTGCGCTTCGACATCAGGCCGATGATGGTGCGGGTCAACACCGATTTGCCGGCGCCCGAAGCGCCGACGAAACCGAGAATTTCCCCGCGCTTCACATCGAGGTTGAGATTTTCGAGGATCAAACGATCATCAAAACCGACGGTGAGGTCGCGCACGCGGATGATCGGATCGTCAATGGCTGCCATCATCATCGTGCCCTACATGTCGATGGTCGCGAAGAAGATCGCAAACAGACCGTCCATGACGATCACGAAGAAGATCGATTTCACGACCGAGGCGGTGGTGTGGCGGCCGAGCGATTCCGCGCTGCCCTTCACCGCCGCGCCCTCGACGCAGGCAACAACGCCGATCACCATCGCCATGAACGGCGCCTTGATCAGGCCGACAGCAAAGTGGGTAAGCGAAATCGCTTCCTTGAGCCGGGCGAGAAAAGCCTCCGGCTGCACGCCGCCATAGCCCCAGGCGACGAGACAACCGCCGTACAGCGCTGCCATCGCGCCGAGAAACGCGAGCACCGGCATCGCAATGACCAGCGCGATGATGCGCGGCAGAATGAGCACCTCGGTCGGATCGAACCCCATGGTGCGCAGCGCGTCGACTTCCTCGCGCATCCGCATCGAGCCAAGTTCGGCGGTATAGGCGCTGCCCGAGCGGCCCGCGACCATGATTGCGACCAAGAGCACGCCGAGTTCGCGCAACACCAGCACGCCGAGCATATCCACCACGAACACGTCGGCGCCGAATTTGCGGAAATGGAAGATGCCCTGCTGGGCAATAATGCAGCCGATCAGGAAAGTGATCAGCACCACGATCGGCACCGCGCGCCAGCACACCTGCTCGAGGTGGTGAATGGTCGAGGTCAGGCGAAATGAGCGCGGATGGATCAGGGTGTGTGCCATCGCGTAAAGGATGGAGCCCGCCATGTTGAGCAGCCCGACCAGCGTGGAGCCGATCTCCACCACGCTGCGGCCGACAGCTTCCACCGCTCGCACGATGGTCATCGGCTCCTTCTTGCGGAAATCGCCTTCCTTGACCCGCTGCACTTCCTCGACAAGGCTGGCATAGTCCGCCGACAGCCCCGCAATCCGCGGCGAGACATCGCCGCGCGTCAGGTTGCGGCGCATCCGTTCGATCAGCCACGCACCGAAGGTATCGAGCCGCGCCACCTGCGAGACGTCGATGATGATGCCGCCCTCGGCGCGCTGCCGTTCTGCGCGGGTGACGATCTTTTCCAGATCGGGCGCGTGATGCACTGTCCATTCGCCAGCGGCGCGCAGCGACATGCCGGTGCCCAGAGGCATCTGCTCCAATGTCGGATTGCCGTTCACAAGGTGCTCTCGCATCACCAACATCCCAGATCGCACGCAATCCGGCTTGAAGTTTCTATAGCTGTACGGAGTGATAACTAAGAGCCATAATTGGCGTGAATGAGCAAGCCCGCACACGCAAAATCATCGATCTCGAATGACTTCCATCTCCATTACGCTTAGGTCGGCCACTGAACGATGGCCGATTGCGGGCGAATTTACGATCAGCCGTGGCAGCAAGACGGAGGCCGTCGTCATTGTGGCCGAACTATGCGGCGGCGGCCATATCGGGCGAGGTGAGTGCGTGCCCTATCCGCGTTATGGCGAAACGCCGGATGCGACCCTCACTGCCATTCGCGCCATGGACGAGCGGCTTGCGGCCGGGCTGAGCCGGCAGGAGCTTCAGGCCGCGATGCCGCCCGGGGCGGCGCGCAACGCCCTCGACTGCGCGCTGTGGGATCTCGAAGCCAAGCAGGCCGGCCAGCCGGTCTGGCGCCTGATCGGCCAGCGGCCCCCTCAGCCGCTAACCACGGCCTATACGATCTCCCTCGGGACGCCGGAGACCATGGCCGCAGCCGCCAGCAAGGCTGCCGGGCGCTCCCTGCTCAAGATCAAGCTAGGCGGCGATGGCGACCCGGCACGGATTACCGCCATCCGCCGGGCGGTGCCGCACGCCACCCTGATTGTCGACGCCAACGAGGCCTGGACCGAGGCCGACCTCGAACGCAATCTGGAGGCCTGCGCGGCCGCCGGCGTGACGCTGGTGGAGCAGCCGCTGCCGGCCGGGCGCGATGCAGCGCTGGCGAAGATCAAGCGTCCCATCGCCGTCTGCGCCGACGAGAGCGTGCATGACCGCGCCTCGCTGGACGGCCTGCGCGAACGCTATGACGCGATCAACATCAAGCTCGACAAGACCGGCGGCCTGACCGAAGCGCTGGCGATGCGCGAGGCTGCGCGCAAGCTCGGCTTTGAGATCATGGTCGGCTGCATGGTCGCGACCTCGCTCGCCATGGCCCCGGCAATGCTGGTGGCGCAAGGGGCGAGCGTCGTCGATCTCGACGGACCGCTGCTGCTGGCACGGGATCGCAACAACGGCCTGCGCTATGACGGCAGCACGGTCTATCCGCCTGACCCCGCATTATGGGGCTGAGAACTGGCCTCGCTCAGGCGGCGGCAACAGTAGCCTTGTCGAGGCCGGGCCGCGCCGCCATCACCACCAGCAGCCCGGCCAGCGCCATGACCGCCATCACGTAATAGATGCCCTGCCCCGCCTGCGCGTAGATCGAGCCGCACAGCATCATGGCGGCACTGGTCACAATCCCGATCGCAGCGACAAGATAGCCTTGCGCGCTCGCCAGCACATGATGCGGCACGCATCGCATCATCAGGCCGACAGTGCCGAGATGGGTCAGGCCAAACGACATGCCATGCATCAGTTGGACCGGGGCGAGCACGGCGATCGGCGGCTCCTGCGCCGTGATCAGCCAGCGCAGCACGGCTCCCGCCGATCCGATCAGTACCAGTAGCGCGGGCGACCATCTGAACCGGGGCGACAGCGCGAACACGGCGATTTCGGCCAGCACGCCGAGCGACCAGAGGAGCGCGATGGTGAGGCCGCTGAGGCCCGCGTTCTGCCAGGTAATCGAGGCGAAGCCGTAATAGGCGGAGTGACTGCCCTGCACCAACGCTGCGCTGACGATAATCGCCAGAAACAGTGGCTGGCGCAGCAGTGTGTTGGCCCGGATCGGCGCGGACGAGGTGGCACGGGATGGCGGCAAAGGCAGCAGTCCGAAACTGACACCGGCGCTCACGGCAGCGACCGCGACGATAATCCAGATCAGGTGCGGCGCGGCGATCCGATCGGCCAGCCAACCACACCCGAGCGCCGTCACCACGAAAGCCGCCGACCCCCAAAGCCGGAGCCGGCCGTAATCGAGGCGGTGATGGGCAAGACCCTTGAGGGTGTAGCCGTCGATCAGTGGCGCCAGCGGCGTCCAGACACAGGCGATCGGGATGAAGACGATCAGAATTGCAAGCGGATGCTGCAACAGGCCAACAAAGGCAAAGCCAACCGCCGTAAGAAACGCCATCAGGATCATGGCGCCGCGCAGCACCTGCCGGCGCTCCGCAAAGGCGGTGATGAATGGCAGGACCGTGAAACGGGTCAGCGCCGGCACCGCGCTGATGGCCCCGATCCAGAACGCGTCGACACCGATCGCCTTCAGCCAGACCGGAAAGAACGGCAGCGAGGTGCCGATGATGCCGAGCGTGCTGGCGTAAAACAGCCCGACACGCATTGCGAATCGGCGGCCGGACGATTGCGCGGCAGCGGGAATTTGTGATCCGATGGCCATGAATTCAGGTGCAATTCGCGAGTGCGCGTGTGCCGGTGGTCTAGCCCGTCTGGGTGCCCGAGGATACGGCTTTCGCAATCGGACGACTTCGTATCGACGCGCCGGGCTATAGGCTCAAGGATGAGAGCAACAGGGTTACATGGCTAACGAGGCCTTTGCACTATCGCCGATCTCCGCGCGCAGCACCTCGCCCACCGACGCTGATTATGAGGCGATTCGCGAAGCGTTCATGGAGACGTCGCGGGGGCGCTGGTTTCTCCACGAATACACCAAACGCAACCGCAATGCCGACACCGCGATGGTACTCGATGCCGTGGCGCGGATCGAACACAGCCTCGCCGCCGCCAAAGCCGCGACTGCCGAGCCTGAGCCGCAGGGCCCCTCGGCCGAGGAGCTTCTTGCACGGGTCGAGTGTATCCTCCGCGAGGTGAGGGCCTCGATCATCGCCATCCTTGGCGAGCCGGTGGAAGCCGAGGGGCTGACCCCATTCCGGCGCAACGCCAGGATCATCCAGGAAATCGCATGGGGGCTGCGGGAGTCCGGTGCGGACGTGCGGATCTGCGATCTGCTTGACGGCCAGGTCCGCAGCATCAACGCGGCCTCGAACGCGCTTTCGGCCAGTGGACGCGATACAGTTCTCCAGGAGATCGATGACGCGATCATCAAGATCCGGCAGCTTTTCGATGAGAACAGCGAGACGACGGCGGGAGATGAGCAGGATATCGCCGCCGCGGACGACCTGATGGTGCCGGAGGCCGAACTGTCCGCCGAACCGCAAGCGAGCGTCAGCGACGTGCGGGCGCTGGCCAATGCGCTGGCGACGGATGCAGTGGAAGCGGAGACCGCTGACACCGAGAGCATGGGCGCCATTCAAGCCGAGGCGGTTCACGCCGTCGCAATGGACGCCGAAGTGATCGATCTGGACGCAGTGGAGCCGGATGTTTCTGGCGAGCTCCAGACGGAGGCCCTGCCAGCCACGGAATCTGCCGTGGAGCCATCGGAGCCGCCGCCCACGATGGAAGCGGCCACACTCGCTGTTACCGACGCAGCAGCGGGTGTATCCCCCGGGATGCTTGCGGAGACGCCTGCACAGCCCGAAGCCATCACCATGGAGATGATGGAGACCACGCTGACAGCGACCAACCTTGAAGCATCGCTCGGTGCGCACCTGATCGCCCAGGGCATCGTGGCGCAGACCAAGGCTCCGCCCGACCTGCTGGCGCCGATCCGGCGCATGAGCCAGGCCGAAAAGATCGCGTTCTTCAGCTAACCGGCAAATCCCTTACCGCTGGATCAGGCGCGCGTATAAGTCCGCGTCGACATTGCCGCCCGACAGCACGATGACAACGGTCTTGCCGCGCGCATCCATGCGGCCGGCAAGAAGCGCCGCAAGCGCCACCGCGCCGCCCGGCTCGACCACCAGTTTCAGCTCTCGGAAGGCGAACGCCACCGCCTCCTCGACCTCGGCGTCGGAGGCCGTCACGCCACCCGCGACCAGTTTCTGATTGATCGCGAAAGTCAGTTCGCCGGGGATCGACGCCATCAGCGCATCGCAAATCGTGCGCCCCTCGGCATGATGCGGCTGACGACGGCCGCTATTGAGCGAACGGGCATGATCGTCGAAACCTTCCGGCTCCGCCGTCAGCAACGCTGCCTGCGGAAACCTGTGTTTGATCGCCAGCGCAACCCCCGCCATCAGGCCGCCGCCCGATGCCGGCGCGGACACCAGGTCCGGCGTCACACCCAAATGCGTCAGACCTTCGGCGATTTCGAGCCCCACCGTGCCCTGCCCCGCGATCACCTTGGGATCGTCGAACGGTGGCACCAGAACCGCGCCTCGCTTGCCGGCGATGTCGCGCGCAATCTGCTCGCGATCCTCGGTATCGCGGTCATACAGCACCACCTCGGCGCCATAACCCTTGGTGCGCTCGCGTTTCGAGAGCGGCGCATCGGACGGCATCACGATGGTCGCCGGTATCTTCAGAAGCTGCGCCGCCGCTGCAACTCCCTGCGCATGATTTCCGGAGGAAAACGCCACCACACCGGCCGCGCGCTGGCTCTGCGGAATCGACGACAGCTTGTTGAACGCGCCGCGAAACTTGAACGATCCGGTCCGCTGCAGCATCTCCGGCTTGAGAAATACCCGCGCGCCGGTCAGCGCATCGAGCGCCGGCGACGATAGCACGCGCGTCCGCACCACCACGGGTGAAAGGGTCCGGGCGGCGGCTTCGATATCGGCGAATGTCGGGAGAACTAGGTCGGCCATCGTAAACTTGTATCGCGCGGACATTGGCGCGATCAAGCCACGATATTCTCAGATCACGCAGCAGTGCGCGAAGTCAGTGGCAGCAAGTCCGGTTCGGCGCTCCGTTGCGCGTCGGTCCGCACATGCGCAACGTTCTCGATGAAGGCACGCGCCGAGGCTTCCCAGGTCTGGGTCAAGGCAAAGGAGCGGCAAGCCTCACGCGATAAATCCAGCGCCCCAAGACACGCAGCTCGTAAATCTTCACTAAGCACGCCGACCGGCGCATCGCCGATCACATCGCGCGGGCCGCAGACCGGGAACGCCGCCACCGGCAGTCCGCTCGCCAGCGCCTCAAGAAGCACAAGACCGAACGTGTCGGTCCGGCTCGGAAACACGAACACATCAGCCGAAGCGTAGACTTCGGCAAGCCGCTCGCCCTGCATCGCACCCAGGAACACCGCATCGGGATATTTCCGCACCAGCGCGGCACGGTCCGGACCATCGCCAACGATGAGTTTGGTGCCGGGCAGATCGAGATCGAGAAACGCCTCGAGATTCTTTTCGACCGCGATACGTCCGACCGACAAAAACACAGGCTGTGGCAATGCCAGATCGAACGAACGCGGCTGGAACAGGTTTGCGTCCACGCCGCGAGGCCACAGCACTACATTGCCGAAACCACGTTCCCGCAATTCATCGGCCAAGGCAGGCGTTGCCGTCATCACTGCATGGCTTGGCGCATGAAACCGGCGCAGCCCCGCCCAGACCCAGGATTCCGGGATCGGCGAGCGCGCAGCCACGTATTCCGGAAAGCGCGTGTGGAAGCTCGTAGTGAACGGCAATCGGTGCTTCAGGCAATAGCGTCGGACCAGAATGCCGATCGGACCTTCGGTCGCGATATGGATGTTGTCCGGTCCCGCCTGCGTGATCAGCCGCGTAATCCTGATGGGTCCCGGGATCGCGACCCGCAAATCAGGATAGCTCGGCAGCGCCACGGTCGCGAAGGATTGCGGCGTGAGAAAGCTGATGTCCACGCCAAGCACAGCGGCGGCCTCCGCCATCATCGTCAGGGTGCGGACAACACCGTTGACCTGCGGATGCCACGCGTCGGTCGCGACAAGGATACGCATCAAGCCACCTGCGCCGTCAGCGCCGGCGAGGGTGCAGGCTGCTGGATGGGTGCAGTCCAGGTGAGAATCTCGAACCGGCCATCATGGTGCTCGACCAGCACGGTGCAGCTCTCGACCCAGTCGCCGCAATTCATGTAACGAATGCCGTCATAATTACGGATCACGGCATAGTGGATGTGACCGCAGATCACCCCGTCGGCCTCATGACGCCGCGCCTCGGCCGCCAGCGTCTGCTCGAAAGCGCCGATATAGTTGACCGCGTTCTTCACCTTCTGCTTGGCCCATTGCGACAGCGACCAATAAGGCGAACCGAACATGCGACGGAACACATTGACCAGCCGGTTCATCTGAATCGCAAAATCGTAGGCCTTGTCGCCGAGGTGGGCGAGCCAGCGCGCGTTCTGCACCACGAGATCGAATATATCGCCGTGAATGACGAGATAACGCTTGCCATCAAGTCCCCGATGGATCGCCTGTTCGACAACCTCGATACCGCCGAAATGCGTGCCGTAATAGGAACGCAGGAATTCATCGTGATTGCCGGGGACGTAGAACACCCGCGCACCCTTGCGGACCCGGCGCAGCATCTTCTGGACAAAATCGTTATGGGATTGCGGCCAGTGCCAGTGCGATTTCAGCGCCCAGCCGTCGATGATATCGCCGACAAGATAGATCGTGTCGGCATCATGAACCCGCAGAAAGTCGAGCAACCGCTCCGCTTGTGACCCTCGTGCTCCGAGATGAACGTCGGAGATGAACAATGTGCGAAAGTGTCGATCAGGACTTCCATCGCTCATAACGAGTCTTTCCATGAGCAAGCAACTAGCAAAAACCTGTGACAGCCCGGTGACAGCGGCGGGGTACGATCATGCCGCGCCAGCCGTTGCGGTACGCTCGAAACAAACCAGCGTATAGAGCCCGAACGGCGCAAGCTTGCGCCGCTCGATCAGGATCGCGTTCTCGCTGGATTGTGCCCAGGCCTGCAGCCGCGCGAAGGGAAATTCAGGACGCAGACCGAGAGCACGGGTGCGCTGCGCCGCCCAGCGTTCCACGGCCGCGGCAACGCCAACCTCCGAATACAGATGATTGACGAGAATGATGCGCCCGCCCGGCTTCACCACCCGCGCGCATTCAGAAAGGACCTGCTCGGGCCACTCCACCAGCGTGATGACGAATTGCGCCACCACGCAATCGAACGTGGCATCGTCGAATGCCATCCGATGAGCGTCCATCTGGTGCACGGCTTTGACGAATGGGTAACGTCCTGTCGCCATCTTGGCGCGCGCCTTCTCCAGCATCGGCGCGCTCATGTCGATGCCGGTGATCTCCGTGCCGTGATCGTAATCGTCGAATGAAAGCCCGGTGCCGACACCAACCTCGAGAATTTTTCCGCCGATCGCCCGTGCCGCCTGCGCGGCCGCACGGCGACCCGGCACCATGATCGGCCCGCACACCGCATCATAAATCGGTGCCCAGCGGGCATAGGCGGTTTCAACGACAGTCGTTTCGAGGTCGAAGTTCATAGAGCGCAATCCGGCAGGCGATCTGAGGAATCAGATCCGTTGATGCTGATTGCGGATAGCAGTGCAGTACGACACTGGCGCGACAGACTGTCGCGCAAAAGCCTCAGTAGAAGGCGTGGAAGTGATGGATCGGGCCATGCTGGTGGCCGACCTGCAAGCGATCGGCGGCGGCGATCGCGGCGCTGACGAAATCCTTGGCATGCTGAACCGCAGTTCCCAAGGCCTCGCCCTTGGCAAGACCGGCGGCAATCGCCGACGACAACGAACAGCCGGTGCCATGGGTATTTTTGGTCATCACCCGTCCGGCGGCAAACCGGGCGACCTCGCTTGCCGTAATGAGGTAGTCGATGCTCTCGGGGCCTTCACCATGGCCGCCCTTGATCAGAACGGCAGGAACGCCAAAACGCAGGATGCGCTGGCCCTGATCGATGATCGCGCTTTCGGTCGTGGCCAAAGGCTCGCCCAACAGCTCCGCCGCTTCCGGCAGGTTCGGCGTCGTGATGCTCGCAAGCGGGATGAGCTTGGTCCGCAGCGCGTCCACCGCCTCTTCCGCCAGAAGCCGCGCCCCCGACGTTGCGATCATCACCGGGTCGACAACGACATTCTTTGCCTGCCAATGGGTCATCCGATCGGCGATTGCTTCGATCACGCCATGTGAGCCAACCATGCCGATCTTCACCGCCGCCACGTCGAGATCGCTCAGCACGGCATCAATCTGCGCCGCAACAAACTCCGCCGGGACTTCGTGAATGCCGGTGACGCCCTGGGTGTTCTGCGCGGTCAACGCGGCAATTGCCGACGCGCCATAAACGCCGAGCGCGCTGAACGTCTTCAGGTCGGCCTGAATGCCGGCCCCGCCGGAAGAATCCGAGCCCGCGATGGTGAGCGCAATCGGGATTTTCTTCGCCATCTGCCAACATCCGCCGCGCCCAAGCGGCGCGCCCGCTTGTGGTAGCCCGCCGGCCTGCGGCCAGCAAGCCGGCTCCGCGCCACCCTTGCCAGGCTACCGGGATTTAGGCTCTATAACCTTGGAAAGATTGACTTGGAGCAAGCACCGATGGTCCCGTTCTTCGTTCAGATCAAATGCAAGATGGGGCAATCCTATGCAGTTGCCGACGCCCTTTCCGAAGCCGAGATCGCCTCGGAAATCTATTCCACGGCCGGCGACTACGACCTGCTGGTGAAATTCTACGTCGAGCGCGACGTCGATATCGGACACTTCGTCAATGAGAAGGTCCAGTCCATTGCCGGCGTTCAGGACACCTATACGATCATCACCTTCAAGGCTTTCTGAGATCGCTCGCCGAGCTTTCAGGATTTCTTCGGGCGCGGTGGACCGTCCACCGGCGGCAGCGATTTCAGGTAGGCCGCCATGGCGGCGCGATCGTCATCGCTCAATTCCGACGTATTCTTGATGACCGCCACCATCGAGCCGCCCGCGGTGTCGCCATCCGGCAATTCCCCGGTCTTGAGGAAGTAGGCGAGATCCTTCTCCGACCAGTCCTTCAGCCCCTTCTGGGTGATGTTCGGCACCCATCCACGCCCTTCCGGATTGGGCCCGCCGGCAAAACGCTGTGCGCTGACAATGCCGCCCAGCGCGTTGCGCGGGCTGTGGCATTCGGCGCAATGGCCCAAACTGTTGACGAGGTAGGCGCCACGATTCCACTGCGCGGACTGCGAGGGATCTGGCGTGAACGGTTTCTCGTTCAGGAACAGCCATTTCCAGCCGCCAACCAGGCGACGGATATTGAAGGGAAATGTCAGGTCGTGGTCCTTGTCCTCGCTGGAAACCGGCGGCAGGGTTTTGAGATAGGCGAAGAGATCGCGTACATCGTCGGGCTCGGCGTTCCGGTACGAGGCGTAGGGAAACGATGGGAAATAATGCGCGCCTTCAGGCGACGTGCCTTTGATGACAGCACTCACGAAATCCGCTTCGCTCCATTTGCCGATCCCATCCACCGGATCTGGCGAGATGTTCGGCGCGTAGAAGGTCCCGAACGGCGAGTGAATCGCAAGCCCGCCGCCCAGCGCCGTGCGCGGCTGCCCTGCGCTTGCATGACACGACGCACACCCACCGGCGTTGAAAACCATCTCGCCATTGGTAAGATTCGGCTTGTAGCCCGGCAAGGCTTCCGCTGATACGACGTCAGGTGCAGTGACAATCCAGAAAACCGCGAGACCCGCAAGAACCGCCACGGCAGCGAACAGAACAAGTTTCCGCATCCATCAATTCCAGATCAGGTTGCCACGCCCTCACGTGGTTTCATCGTCCAGTTGCGCTCTGCCCGGCACAGCCGGATCAAGAACAAAAGGGCCGACGCATTTTGGCGCCTGCCCTTTCATCTTCAAGTCTGGTCAGAAACAGATCAGCTGTTCTTGATACGGAAGGTTTCGTGGCAGCCAGAGCACTGCTTGCCGATCGCCGGCAGGTTGGCCTTCAACGTATCAAGATCCTTGATCTTGCCTTTGGCCTCGCCCACCGCCTTGCCGAAATTGGCAATGTGAGTGTCGAACTCGGCCTTGCTGTCCCAGATCTTCGGCGACGGGCTGTAGTCGCCATCCGGCTTGGCATTCTTCAGGCTCACCGGATACAACGTCGGCAGCTTCTTGGCGGTGTCTTCGAGTTGCGCAAGCGCGTCATTGACCGCCGCCTGATCGTAGGGCTTTTCCCCCTTCACCATCGGCGCGAGCACGGCGCCCACCGCCTTGCCATTTGCCTTCATGACGGTGCGGCCCTGGTTGGCATCCTGAGCGGCAACAACGCCAACACCCAGCAGAATGGCAGCGGCGACGGTAAAAGTACGAATCATAAGAAAATCTCCCGGCGAGACATGGTTAGAACGACTTTCGAAGTCGACCACTGCAGCCTTCGTCGCGCAACTTGGAAATTTTGTGTCACACCGGGAATTTTCGGCAGGCGATCTTGTTGCGTGGTGCCGCCACGGCTGGCGTCGCGCAATCGATACCAGCATCCGTTGAGACCAAATGTCGCGCCAGCTATTCCCTGATCGCTATGGTCGGACTAAAGCCCGCAGCCATGCGCTGCCAAACATCAGAACCACCGACGTACCATAAACCACGGCACCGGCGACGATCAGGATGATAAGTACAGCGATGTCGCTGGGCGGGATCGCACCTGCGAAAACGACGCCAATCTTATAGACTGCGCCCCACAGTGCCACCGCAAGTGCGATGCCGCAAACGGTGAACTTCTTCAGCGACAGCACGAATGCGCGGTCGAATTCGAGAAAGCCCCGCCGTACCGCAAAAATCAGGACAAGCAGCAGATTGATCCAGGCGCCCACCGCGGTGGCGAGCGCGAGACCGACCTGCGCCAGCGAGCCGACCAGCGCGACCTTGAGCGCCACGTTGACGGCAACGCCGGTCAGCGCCGCCTTCACCGGCGTCGCCGTGTCCTTGCGGGCATAGAAGGTCGCCACCGCACTGCGGATCAGCACGAAGGGAATAAGGCCAACCGCATAGGCTGCAAGGGTCGTGCCCGCAGTCAGCGCATCTGCTTGTGTGAAAGCACCGCGCGCGAACATCGCCCGCATGATGACGTCCGGCACGACAAGGAACGCCGCAACGCAAGGGACAGAGAACAGCAGCGTGAATTCGAAGGCGCGGCGCTGCGCCGTCATCGCGCCTTCGTGATCGCCGGCGGTGATCCGGCGCGACATATCCGGCAACAACACAGTGCCGATCGCAATGCCGATCACTCCGATCGGCAATTGGTTGAGCCGGTCAGCATAATACAAAGCCGACAATGCGCCGGAGGCGAGGAAAGTCGCGATGATGGTGTCGGCGAACAGAGCCACCTGCGTGCCCATCGACCCCAGCGTGGCAGGACCAAGCGCACGGAAGAAGCCGCGCACGTCCTCGTCGAGCTTGAGGGAGGTGAATTTCGGCAACACCCCGGTTTTGGCGGCATCACCAGCAAGCAGGAAAAACTGTAGAAAACCGGAAATCAGAACGCCCCAAGCCGCGGCATGGCCGGCTGTCGGGAAGAACGCCGCGAGCGCGAGCGTCAACATCATCGACAGATTGAGAAAGATGGAGGCTGCGGCGGCACTGGCGAAACGCTGCATCACGTTGAGAATGCCGCCATAGAGCGTGACCAGCGTGATCAGCAGCAGATACGGAAAGGTGATCCGCGTCAGTTCGATCGCAAGCTCGCGTTGAGCAGGATCATCGGAAAACCCTGGCGCCAGAATCGAGATCGCCTGGGGCATGAACACCCAGGCCACCACCAGCAAAACGAGCTGCGTGCCGAACAGCAGCGTGAAAATCCGGTTGGCGAACAGGTGTGCCGCGAGCGAACCACCACGCTCCTGAACATGGGCATAGGCCGGAATAAAGGCGGCGTTGAACGCCCCTTCGGCGAAAATCGCCCGGAAATGGTTGGGCAGTCGCAGCGCAACGAAAAACGCGTCCGCCACCGGGCCCGCGCCGAGAATGGCCGCCAGCATGATGTCGCGGGCAAACCCCGTCAGACGCGACAGGAGCGTATAGCCGCCGACGGTGAAAATACGACCGAGCATCAGTCGCTTCTACAGCATCGGGCGGCGGGGCAAAACGCCGAAGTCAGGCGGCGAGCGCGTCGCGCACAGCCTTGATGACGCGGTCCTGGGTGGCCTCATCCAGATAAGGATGCATTGGCAGGCTGATGACATCTGCCGACAGCCGCTCGCTGACCGGCAGACCACCGTCCGCCACCGGGAAATGCCGGTATGCGGTCTGCTGGTGCATGGACTTAGGATAGTAGATCGCGGTCGGTACACCCCGCGCCTTGAGCGCATCGGCAAAGGCCCCCCGGTCGGCACCGCGCGGCAGCCGAATGGTATATTGCGCCCAGGTCGAAACATTGCCGTCGGACACCACCGGCACCTTCACCACATCGCTGAGGCCGTCGGCATAGCGCTGTGCCACCTTATTGCGCGCGGCAATCTCGTCCGGGAAGATTTTCAGCTTCTCGATCAGGACCGCCGCCTGCACGGTGTCGAGGCGCGCGGTGAGGCCGAGCCGGATATTGTCATATTTCTCGGTCCCCTGCCCGTGCACGCGAACGCTGCGCAGCGCCTCGGCAAGGTCGGCATCGTCGGTGAAGATCGCGCCGCCGTCGCCATAGCACCCGAGGGGTTTCGCCGGAAAGAAACTGGTCGCGGTGGCCAGCCCGAACGTACCCAGCCGCTTGCCTTTGTAGGTCGCGCCGAAGCTCTGTGCCGCGTCGTCCAGCACGAACAGCCCTTCGGCCTTCGCGACGACCGCAACCGCATCGTGATCCGCACTCTGACCGAACAGATCGACCGGGATCACCGCCTTGACGTTCAAACCCCGCCGCTTGGCGGTCGCAATGCCGCGCTTGAGCGACTCAATATCGATGTTGAAGGTCGTCTCATCGACGTCGACAAACACCGGCGTCGCGCCGGTGAGCGCCACGACCTCGCCGGTGGCGCAAAAGGTGAAAGTCGGGCAGATCACGGCGTCGCCTGGACCGATGCTCTTCGCCATCAGCACCATCAACAAAGCATCGGTGCCGCTGGCGCAGGCCACGACATGTTTCGCGCCACTGAATGCCGCAAGATCGGCTTCCAGCTGGGTGACTTCCGGCCCGTTGATGAACTGGCAATGGGTGAGCACGCGGCCGACCGCCTCGTCGATCGAGGTGCCGAGCCGGCGGCGCTGCGCGCCGATGTCAATGAAAGCGACAGGATCCGGACGCATATGCTGATTCATGAAGCCTTGCCAAAGTCTGCTGGAATGGGAGGAAACAACCGCGCGCGAGTTTCAGCTCGCGACCGCGCGGGGTCCCTTGCGGTGTGGTGCCGCGACAGCACCCGCCGGTGCATCGAGACACTTGATTGCAATCTCGAGGCTGGCGACGCCTTCTTCGCCGGTCACCGCCGGGAGGCTTCCGCTGCGCACGGCATGGAGAAATGCCTGCAGCTCGGCGCGCAGCGGCTCGTCATGCCCCACCGGCAAATGGCGCATCGAATAGCTGCCATCAGGCTGGAATCCGAAACACTCCGTAACCTGACGGGTGAGCAGGTCGCCCTGCACATACTTCTCCCGCGTCGCCACGGTCACGTTGCGCGCCTTGAACGGCGTCAGCCAGTTGGTGTTGATGTGGGCGAGCACACCGGAGGCGGTACGGAACTGGAGCAGCGCGATGTCCTCGCGCTCGGCCACCGCACTCGCAAGCTGCGGCTGCACATCGACGATGTCGGATTCGGTGAACCAGCGGATCAGGTCGATGTCATGGACGGCAAGATCGATCACGACGCCGACATTCGACATCCGCGGCGGGAATGGCCCGACGCGGGTGATGCCGATGGAGAGGATCTCCTCGCCGTTGATCGCCTGTTTGATTGCAGCGACCGCCGGGTTGAAACGCTCGACATGGCCGACCATCAGCGTAACGCCGGCTTTACGCGCGGCCGCGACGATCTCGTGCCCCTCGGCACCCGTGGTGGCGATCGGCTTTTCCACCAGCACATGCGCCTTGCGCGCGATACAGGCGAGCGACACATCGCGATGCAGATGGGTCGGCGCCGCGATGGTCACGGCATCGACGCCGGCATCGAGCAACTCGTCCACAGTGGCGAAGGTCGGGCAACCGGCCATATTGGTCACGCGGTTGCGATTGGCCGCCAGCGGTTCCGCCACGCCGACCAGCGTAACGCCCGGCAGGCCAGCCAGCACACGGGCATGATTGCTGCCCATGACGCCCGCGCCGATCACACCGACGCGCAGTTGACCTTCCGCGCTTGCCCCGTCCGGTGCATTCTTCGCCCCGCTCATCAATAACCCCTTGATTTATCTAGCGCCCACACGCCCCCAGCGGCAGGCCGGTCATGCTCTAGCACGCCGACACATATGTGGCGAACCGAAGCCCCGCCCGCTGGAACACGTTTTGATGCAAAAAATTACAGATTTACCGCTACTCCGCATCCAGGTTGCTTAGCCATTTAGCGCCTGCGACTGGTCTTTTTTCTTGAAATTGGGTTCGTTTTGCAAAAAATCAAATTCCACGATTCCGGCGTGATTACCCTCGGCTGATGTCTTTCAAGCTCCGCTTCCGAGAGAGGTAAAGCGCTGCGTCATATCGGTCCAAATTCGCGAGCTTTTTCAGATACTCGAGTTGTTGCTCAGCACCCATTGATTCTGAGGCTTCCAAGACGTCGCTGATCATTTTGAGGCGCACTGTCCTCACTTTATTCAAATTCTGGTCTATCAATGCTTGCATCTCTTCAGGAGTCATTCCGGCTTGGCCTACCAAGGCAGAGGATTTTCCAAGAGAAGAAAGACCATGGCAAAGCGCGTTCAACTTTGAACGCGCTTTGCCTTCTTGTGTGCGGGGTCCAGTGCTTTTGGCGGCATTCCGCCTGTTGGCGAGGATCTGTTTTTCCGATGCCATCTGAAGAACAACTTTTCTAGGAAACGCTCGCAATCGCCGCGCTTGCGGTCTCACGCAGTTTTGCCGCACGTTCTTCGGTTTGCCGGTCATCGCACCGCTTCTCAAGTTCCTTCAGGAACTGGGTCAATCGTTTCTGGGCAGAGACGATCAGCCGCTCAATGGTTGCGAGCGCGGTGAGCGAACGCACGAACGCTTCGGCCTCGACGCCGTCTGGAGAAAAGCCTGCCGCAACAAATTTTTGGGAAGCGGACTCGCGATACGCAGGATCAGCAAAGAACTTCTTGGCATTCGCGTCCGCTTCGATCGCCCTGAAGTCGCCGGCATTTTTCAATGCCGCCGTATCGTGCGTCTTTCGGAACAACGACTCAACAGCCCCACGTTGGTGGTTGAGCATCACTGCAATCTTCATTCGCGAATACCGCATCACCTCCCAAGTCAGGTTCGTGATGTACCAGACCAGCCAATACTCCTGCACAGTTTTTGGGTTAGCTGCCTGCTCAAAACTCTCAAACAACGCGACAAATTGGTCTTCGCTTTCGTGGGGCAACAAAGGCGGCGCCTCCAAAAGATCTGTAATGGCGGTCGGCGTATAATCTTTATCGTCGAATTCCTCGTCGTCGAACTCTTCCTCCTCGACGGATTGCGCTTCGGAGGCCACGTACTCGGGCTCCGTCGATGTTTTATCTGCCTTTTCCATAGCCTTAATCTCCACTGGTACGCAGGGGATCTGCGCGCCAGTGGACTAAACATTTCAGGCCGAATCGAGCACTGGTTTAATTATGGGATCTATTGGGTAGCATTGAGACCAAACGATTAATCGCGACTTTTAGGACCTTTCCGTCGTTAGCGACGCCGCGCAACGTGTAATTTCAGCAGCAGATAACTTGCTGATGGAACAGCTCGAACGGAACTCGTTCAGCGGCGTGAGCGCCAATTTACAAAACTCGTAAAAAGGACCTCCGATCTTCTGCAGATATCTGCCGTGGCCGAAACTGACGACTGAGTGGCGGGAGACAGATAATTTGTCTGATCGATCCTGATTTTTTTGGCGCTCGAATATTTCGAGATATCTCCGTGCCAACATGGGGCCGACCACCTCCTGTGGCCGCCCAGGTTTTGCCTCACCCTTCAACTGAGCAATAGCGGCCTGCGCGGCCTGCACCACATTGTCCAGTCTGGGTTGCTGTTGACCCAATGCATGGTCTTTACCCCAATAAATATCGAACCAGAATTGTCCGGGCTTCTCGGTGCCTCTTTGGTAGTGCTGAGCAATCATGCCGAGAGCTTCAGGTTCAATGTCGTGATTGAAAATGATCTCCGGCGCTTTTTCTATTGCCTCAATCGTTGCGATAATTTGGTGAACAGGTTTAAATCCTGCCTCCACTTTGGTGGCAGAGGCTAAAGATGCGGTTGTTGCCAGATCGCGAACAAGATCACGATCTTGCGTTTCGTGCGGGATATCGCTTTCGCTATCGTATCCCCCGAGGAGTCCTCTAAGCTGCGGCAATATGAGTTCATATTCCCGCTCAAATCGCGCCTGCTGACCGCTCCAGTCAAACTCCACATGATGAAGCTTGGGTTTATATTTGGTGGGCATCTCACTGTCTCCAACAAAACATTCGCGGCACTGCACGGATAGATAATCTGGACTTATTCAACTGTCTTGTTGCGCGTAGTCGTCCATAATTTTTGTGCGATTTGCAATGGATCACTCGACGTACTGAGCCACCACGCGCGCTCATTCCCATGCCGGTGATTGTCGCGATGATGCGTTCGGCACAGCGGGACTGTAAACTCGTCGCTGGTTTTGCATGCCATGGCGCGCGGTTGAGCAAAGCGCAAATGATGCGCATCGGACGGTGCGCGCCCACAAATCAGGCAAGGTTGGGAAGCAACAAAGCGCAAATGCGCTTTGTCGCGCTTCCGACGTGGTTCGCTCAAAGTGAGCACGCTTTTGTCAATGGCACGGGCCCGCGTTTCATCCCGCGATCTGCTGACTTTTTTGGCCAGCTCCGACACTTGGCTGATAGCCAATTCACTTTTTACCCGATCTGCGACCGCTCGTTTACGGCGTCGTGGCTTGGAAATCCCGGATGTATTTGAGGTAACTTGTTGCGTCGCTTGCCCGTCCGGCTCGGCCGGACAAGCATCAAGCAAGCTTGCGCTCGGCAATACGCTCCCTAGCTTTGACATTTGGGCAGAAAAAACGTCTTCGATAACCTTTGCATCTACCGGCAACAGAGAATTCTTCGCTTTCAGAATTTCAGGGGCATGATTTTGAAGATCATCGATGCTCGCAATTCCCTCAATTCTTTGTTTGATTTCGTCGCGTTTGGTAGCGGAGTGATCAACATCGGATTTTTGCTGCTGCAGAGGCACAGCCTGCTTCGCCGCGCGTGGTTGCGGATTTCGGAGCTCATTCGACCGGCTGTTGACCGGTATCGCGTCTCCACCAATCCCAAGCGTTGTAGTTTTGCAATCGAGCGAGTCGAGATCGTCCTCACCCGCAATCCCGACCAGTGTGAACAAAGCATAACGTCGGGCATAGGTGAGCGCAGCGCCCATTCGGCGCGGCGCGGCTGTTTCCGAGAGCTGGCACACCGGCCAGTCCGACGAAATCCATTCGCCCGATGTGTGCATCAGCATCGTCTTCAGATTGACTACGCCATGGGTACGATCAATGTCGGTGCTTTGAACCACTGCGATCTGCTGGGCTCCCAAGGTTTTCCGTACGATCTCGAGACCACTTGACAGCGGCGCATAGCGGAACGTCTGCGGATTATCAGCCCGATTTAAATGATGGATCGTGCCAATCATCGATTTTTCTGGGTTGGATAATTCCATCTGGGCTTTGGCCAACGCGGTGGCGAGAGCTGCCACGCTTTCACTGGAGCTATGCATAAGCGCTCTCCATCTCCACCAGATCGAAGCTGACCGCACCTGACTTGGATCGCTTGGCACGGATCCCGTGACCCATCGCCTCCTTGGCGTCCACTGGCATCAGAACCTTCAATTCAGCCTTCGCCCTCTCATGTTCGAGGTGAGCCTCCCGGGTCGCAAGGAAACAGGCTGCAAACTCAGCCCACGAGTTGGAGGCATTCATGTCGACCACTCGCACGGCTTCGATCCGGGGTTTGGGCGGCTCGCAATCGAATAACGCCGGTTGCACTGCATTTTTCACGGCGCGCCAGAATGCGGATTCCGCAGCAATCAGGACGGTCTGATAGACCGGGTCGGCTTCGATAGCGATCTCCACCCATTTTCCGCCTCCGTTGATGATCGAAAGCACCGACTTACTGGCTCCCGTCACCAGCATGTTGTGCTGGAGCTGAGCCATATGCTTTTCGGCAGCCGTTTCTTCCGAGAATGACCACGGCAACATGAATTTGGCTTCGAAAACGGAGCCGGTTTCCTTCACCAAACCATCCAAGGTGGCTGCCATCCAGGGAATCGTCCGATGGACCGCGCGCCGCTGCACATCCACGACATTGTGGCCCGAATGTCGCTCATACCAGCGGCGGTTGAGATCCTCGGTGACCAGCCCGAGCTGAACAATCAGCTCGCCGGACAGATCGAGGCTGGATCCCTCACCCCGCTTTTCGGTCCAGAGCCGAAGCAGCGCGTTCTCGTCTTTGCCCATGATAATGCGAGCATCCGAGCCACCGATAAAATGGCGTCGATCAGCCATAACCTGCTGTTTGGTTAGAGAAATCGTCATAGATGTAGCCTCCAACATGGTTTTTGGGATAGATAGTCAAGCAACCCCTAATCAACATTTTATGTTGAATCATGCTAGAGATATAATGTCAATAACAAAATTTCACTTAATCACTCCTGGACAATGCCGTGCTGCGCGGGCGTTGCTAGACATCACTCAACCGGAAATCGCCGCGCTTGCTGAATTGGGGCTGTCGACCGTCGTTGATTTTGAGAAATCCCGACGCGAGGTATCGCGCACGGCTGTTCACGCCCTCCAGCGGGCGCTGGAGAAGGCAGGTATCGAGTTTATTGGAGAGAATGGTGGCGGTCCGGGCGTACGATTACGGAAGGAAAGCGCCCCGCTGCCCAGTCGAGATCGTCCCTAGTCAGAGACCTAAATCATTTGTGCAAAGTTCCATGACCATATTGTTGGTAACAGAACATTTCCGGCCGGACGACACGTCCACATCCGTTTTCCTGACCGCAATTGCTGAAGAAATTGCACATGAGGATGACGTTGTCGTGGTGTCCGGGACACGCAGTTCTGCAACGACCGGAAATCCGCAGAGTCATTGAATTTCCGGCATGGACCTCACCCAAAGGGGCGCTGATACGGCGTGGCTTCGCGATGCTGTGGTCCTGTTTCGCGGCCTTCGTGCTGGTTTTGTGGCGCGCTCGAGCGGATACACCAGTGCTCGTTGTGACGACGCCGTTTCTGCTGCCTTATTTCACCGTGCTCGGCGCGCGTTTGCGCAAGGCTCCGACCGCTCTTATCGTCTACGATCTTTATCCCGATGTGCTGGTTGCGAGCGGATTGACGACAAAGCATTCATGGATCGCGCAGGTCACGCGACGCATGAACAGATGGATGTTTTCGACCCTCGATGCTGTTGTCATTATCGGCCGTGATATGGAAAAGCACGTCACACCATACGGAGCGAGTTCGGAGAAAATCTGCTATATTCCGCATTGGTCAACACTGCCGCCGCACGAACGAGCGATTGAGCCCAACAATCCGTTTCGTAAGGACAACGAAAACAAGTTTATCGTCGGCATGTCAGGCAACCTCAGATTCACGCATGATCCTGACACCGTGTTTAGGGCCGCGAAAAATCTTTCGGATAATCCATCGATCCATTTTCTTCTATCAGGTTGGGGTGTGGGCTGGAATCGCCTGGTGGCGGCACAGCAAGCGGCACAGTTGCCGAATGTCACCCTGGTCGAGCGCGTCTCCGAAAAGGACCTGGATTCCTTTTTGGCGGCAGCGAATGTCTGGGTAATTCCCTATCGCCGCAACATGGCGGGCATTTCGGTTCCGAGTCGCCTCTACAATCTGCTGGCGATCGGCCGACCCATCCTCGCACTTTCGGAATCGGACGCCGAACATGCCCTTATGCTTGCCGAACACGATGCCGGCTGGGTTGTTGAACCGGAAAACGCCGTAGCCCTCGCGGAGGTAATCTCCGCTGCGGCCAGCAACCCGGGCGTCATTGCAAAAAAATGCGACAATGCATTGCAGATCCTATCCAGCCGCTTTAGCCGCGATGCGGCCGGCACCGCATATCGCCAATTGGCTCGGCGATTACGTGAGATCCATCACCGGGATCGCTCAGTATGACGGAAACTCCGCGAGGTAGAATCCTTCTTACCGGCGCAACGGGTTTTCTTGGTCCGTACGCATTGGCTGCCCTTGCCACCGAAGGATGGCAGGTGAGAACAGCACTGCAACATCCATCACGGACGTCAACAGATCATCAGGCCGTGGTCGTTGGTTCGATCGGTGGAACAACCGACTGGCGCCAAGCGCTCGAGGGTATCGACGCCGTCGTGCATCTCGCGGGACGCGCGCATCGGTCACCCAGAATACAACAGACCGAACATGCTCTCTATTTTGAGGTAAATACGGCAGGCACATTGCATTTGGCGCGCGCCGCCGCCGCGAGCGGGATCCGCCATTTCGTCTTTGTCAGCAGTATTGCCGTCAATGGCATGACGACCGATGGACGCGGTGCATTCCGGGAGGATGACGCACCATCACCGCAAACAGTTTATGGCAAAACCAAAGCGGCTGCGGAGGCCGGCCTCGCCGAAATCGCCAACCGGACCGGAATGTCGGTTACCACAATTCGTCCACCGATGATTTACGGACGGCATGCCAAAGGCAGCTTTCGCGCTTTGACACGCGCGATCGCCACTCACATTCCGCTCCCATTCGGCGCAATTAAAAATCGGCGCGCATTTGTTGCTGCGGAGAACGTAGCAAGCTTCATCACCTTTCGGCTCTCACACTCGGTATCTGGCTTCGAAGCCTACATCGTTGCCGACGAAGAGCAGGTCTCGACTGCGGAGTTCAGTCGGCGCATCGCCGCGGCACTACAAAAAAGACCCGTCATGCTCCCCATTCCCCGCGCGGCCCTGGCGCTCGGCTTACGCGCTATCGGCGCCAGTAATTTGATAGACAGCATACTGGGCTCGCTTGTCGTGGACATGGCCAAGACGCACGGCACAGGATGGCGGCCGGCCGTCACGCTCGACGAGGGATTACAGCGGGCAGTGAGACCTAGAACTTCCGAATAAGCTCGATAACGTCGCGCTGCTGATCGACCGTGATTTCGGCAAATATCGGCAACGAAAGAATCCGGCTTTGCTGCGCATAGGCGTTCGGGAACTGCTCGGGACGATGTCCAAACCGGCTGTAGGCCGCGAGAAACGGCAACGCAGTCGGATAGTTGATCGCCGTCTGCACGCCATTGGCGCGGAGGTATCGTGCCAGTTGATCACGGCGCGGATGCTGGATCGTATAGAGATGATAGACGTGAGTCCGATCTGCCGCGACCAACGGCACATCGACATCTTCGATAGCGTTTAGACCAACGTCGTAAATCCTCGCAGCCTCCTGCCGCGCCCGCGTCCATTTTCGTAAATGCGGCAACTTTGCCGACAGGATCGCGGCCTGCATCCCGTCGAGGCGACTGTTGATGCCTTCGATCCGATGCTGATGCTTTACAAGGCCACCGTGCCGCGCGAGCATAGCCATATGGTCGGCCAGCGCGCCATCGTTGGTGATCACCGCGCCGGCATCGCCCATCGCGCCCAAATTCTTTCCCGGGTAGAACGAATAGGTTGCAGCGCTGCCGAAGGTACCGACCTGTCGCCCCTTGTAGCGCGCCAGATGCGCTTGGGCGCAATCCTCGACAACCCACAGACTGTGCTTCCTGGCGATCGCCATGATCGCGTCCATATCGGCCGGCTGGCCGTAAAGATGGACCGGAATAATTCCGACCGTTCGGGGAGTGATCGCGGCCTCGATTGCTGCAGGATCGATCGTAAAGGTTTTGCCGTCGGTGTCAGCGAATATAACAGTAGCGCCCGCGTGGGTAATCATCGCAGATGTGCTAATCCACGAATGTGCCGTGGTGATAACCTCATCGCCGGGCCGAACGTTAAGCGCGGCCATGGCGAGATAAAGCGCATCGGTGCCGTTGGCACATGATACGCAATGTTTGATATCGACCGCGCTGGCGAACTCGCGCTCGAACGCATCCACATAAGGCCCGCGGACAAACGCGTTGTCGCGGATCACCGCCGCGATGGCCGCGTCAATCTCACTCTTGATGACCTCATACTGCAATCGAAGGTCAGCGTAAGGAACGGCCATCAGCAATTCCCAACGGCAATACGGACCAGCGGCGAAATAGACCAACGGCAAACCCAGCCAATAGCAAGACCAGTGGACATTCGACGCTCTATGCTCCCTTCGCGCAGTCTGAAAACTTTTCTTTGTATTGGCCGAACCCTGCGATCATCTCTTTTTCGATGTTGACCGGCATACGCATACGCGCAGGATTTTCAGGGTAGACAACGGAACTGCCGTCAACACCTCTGTCGAGAACGGTCAAAAACTCGCTGAGGACATCAAGTTCGAGCTCGTAATGACGCCGGGCGAGCGAATCAAGGCTGTCGCTTGAGAATACCGGTGTTTTGACGATTGCGATCGTTTCACCAGCATCAACGTCTGCATCGATGTAATGGAGGGTTACGCCAAGCGGCACGCCATCGCGTATACTCCACTTGAAAGCATCCAGCCCTCGCGCCGACGGAATAATTCCTGGATGTGCGTTGATTATTTTCTTTTTACCAATCGCCTTTGCGGAGAAGATGCCCGCGCCCGCCACCAGATAAAGCTCGGCTACATCCGGAATTGAATCGTACGCGCAAGGCAAAAGGTCTAGAGCAAACCGGTCGGCCAGCTCCCGGGTCGTGACCGATTTTTCCTGATCCGGACGATGGGCAAACAAAACCGCGCGTGACGGACGCGGAGAAAACGGCAGCACCAGCAACTTCAAATCGAATTTGTGTCCGATCGCCAGTTTGTTCTTGAACAGAAGACGATGAACGAGCTGCTCGGTCTTCAAGTGAGCATGATCATAAGTGATGATGCCTAACCTCAGCTGCACGTCGGATTGATGCTGCATGATCACAAATCCGAAATCTGCTCAAGCCATCTGGCCGAGCCGACACCGCCGCGGTAAGAAATGCAGCGGAACCTCCTCGCCCGTCTCTATCAATTCATAAAGAGCAGAAATCAACTCGAGAACTCTTGCGTCCCTCAAATCCGTCCACCAGTGCCGCCCGCTGATTAATCAGACAATCAATTACATGCTGATAATAAGCTTGATGACCGAACCCGTAGACATTCGGCGGATTGACAGAAAATTTATCCATCACATCTTTATCTGATGGTAATTCGCTAGCGAACTGCCAGTATCGGATCTGGTTGACGGCAAATCCCGCGATCTCGACCGTGCCTTTTTCGCCCAGAATCGACAACGAACCTTCGAGATCCTTAGGGCGCACCGCAGTGGTTGCCTCGATAATTCCTAGTGCGCCGCTGCGGAATTTCAGTGTCGCAACTGCGGTGTCTTCCGTCTCGACCTTGGCAAGCGCCGTGATCGCACGAGCATGAACGCTTGCGACATCGCCAAAAAACCACTCCAGCATATCAACGTGATGGCTGGCCTGGTTGGTGAGCACGCCGCCATCATAGGCCCATGTGCCCCGCCACGCGTCCTGATCGTAGTAAGCCTGATCGCGGCACCAGCGCACACGCACAGTACCCAGGATCAGTCGACCGAACCGACCGGCATCAAGAGCCTCTCTCGCCTTAGCCACGGGCACATTGAACCGGTTTTGTTTGACCACGAACAGCTTAACGCCCGCCTCGTCGCAGGCGCGGATCATGTCATCGGCATCCTGAAGCCGAAGCGCCATCGGCTTTTCAACGACCACATGCTTGCCTGCTTTCGCACAAGCGATGACATGCGCGGCATGCATACCGCTCGGCGTCAGCACCGCAACAGCATCGATATCCTTTTGTGCAAGAAAAGCATCGATATCGTAATGCGCCGGTACACCAAACTTCGCAGCAAGGGCGTCGGCACGTGCGCAAACCGGATCGCAAACCGCGACAAGCCCGGCCCCTTCTATATGGTTACTGCCAAGCAAATCGGAATGCCGCTTAGCAATGCGCCCGCAGCCGAGCAGACCGAATCTGATCATTAAATAGCACCCTTAACAGCCAGTCGGCGAGAAGAATTTGAAGCTAACTGACATAACAAATACAATATAGCCTACTACACTACGTGAGGGGAAGCCGCCGGGATCCGATGAAGACTTTTGTCGCCGCACCGGCCATATGCATTACTCGCATATGATACGCTATAGCGGGCCGCAATTTAATTAAACGCGCAATTGTCAACAAATGCAACTACATATGATCAACCAGGCATTACAAACCATCTACTCGAATCGCCGTATATTCCTGAAGACTATGGTGTTGAGCTTCGTCGCTCTGGGAGTCTGATTTTCTCGGTACCGAAGAAGGAAATTGTACGCTCCTCTGAGCTGCCCCCGTTGAAGTGGTCCTCCATGAAGTACCATTTCTGGTTGGAGGACGAGATCAAGGGCAAGGAAGAGGCATACAGCAGAAGAGATCGTTGCGAAGCTTCGGCAGGTGGATGTGCTGATGGCCCAGGGCCGGCAGGTTGCTGATGCGGTGCGAACGATAGGCGTGACGGAAGTAACGTATTATCGATGGCGAAGCGAGTACGGCGGCCTGAAGGGTCGCCGCCGGGGCAGCGTTGGGCATTGGATTTCTTCGTGTGGAACGCGCGCGCCTACTTGATTAGCGAAAAACTTCTACGTTCCCAATGCAACGCATTGATCTAAATCGCTGTATGTGCCTGCGTGAACGTGCGACCATTCCAGTATGGAAAGAATGTCGCACAGCGCGCCACTTTATGCGCTCTGGATTTTCGCAATAGCGGCCTCGCTCGTGGTGGGCGGTATTTGCGTCGTCCTGTATTAGAAAGCCTCGAAGACCTACTCCGCTCATTCAGCCGGAGCAGGATTTGGAGAGTTAGCTATTCTTGCTGCGCTCACCGAGCCGACGAGTCCAGCGGCCGCGCCAATCAACAAAAACGCCGGCAAGTCGCGATTAACAGACCCGTGCCCCAGAGAAACCAAAGTCGTTACGGCGAAAATCGAAAAAAGAAACCTTACACGATCGTCGGAGAATGCACCGATGAGGAGATAGAGGCCTGGAATTAGCGCAAGCAGAGCTAAAGCGGCACCGGCAACCCAACCAAGCTCAATCAGAGCCTGAGCAAATATGTTATGAACTTGCAATCCAGATAGACACCCTTTGGTCGGGAACGATTGCAGTCCATGGCCGAATATTCCGGCGGTTGGGAACAACGCGAACGCGTCCAAATAAAGCGCCTTTCTCAACGAAAGAGAGTTCTTCAAATTAACGAGAATTGTGCAGCTCGGCATTCTTGACAGTTCATCCGTCATGTTGGCTGGAGGAACAACAAAGCTCGGGGTCGTGTCTCCCTTCCCGTATTTTGTGAAATGAGGCGCGGGCCTTCCCAACAAGACCGTCTCCGCATAATCAACCAAAATAGCGGATTGAGTTGACCTAGAAACAGAACCGACCGCTATGGAGACTCCAAGAACCGCCAAAACAACAATCGTTTCCTTCCGCGGCGCCATGACGAACATAGTGAATATAACGGCGATGGTTGCCGCTAGCGTAAACCTTACTAGTGAGGCCGAATATGCAAAAGCCGATAACGAAATCAGACAAAGCGCTGCGATAGACCCAACTGACATTAACTTCTTTTGCCTACTAACGAAGGCAATTGAAAAGTATGCGAGCGCCATCGAAAATTCAGTTGGGGCGTGAGGAAACCCAAAAACGTCCGGTCTCCACTCATCCCATGAGCGGGTGAGTGCTGCTATCGTCACCATCGTTCCGATCACGAGAACGACGCCAGAGAGCCCAAAACACCAATCGCGCAACGCCTCAAGATTGTCTTTCTGAATACAGCGGCCAGCGGGATATGCGACCAGCGCGCAAATAATAAAAAGAATGACTTCTCTCGAATTGGCGCTTCCGGGATGGCTCGCATACGAGCAAATTGCCCCAACCACGAAACAGGCAAACAACAGATCTAAATAGTTTAAGAGTAGCCCACGCCGCTCAAGGACACAACTCGCCGCTATGCAACACAACGGAAAGAGCAGCAGGAGCCCGGTGACCGCGCTGCTCCCATTGATGCCGCTCAAGCCATAAAGGAGTATAAAAACAGAGCTGCTAGACAGAGCAAACGCAGTCGCAGCAGATTTAAGATGCCCAACCATCGCTAGTGTCGCGTCCGAGACTTGTTGTGAGAGCGGTATCAGACGCAACCAATATTGCAATCATAAAACAATTCCCTTCGGTACTACCGTCGCCCCCAAGCGAGAGTTGCGTGTTTTTAAGGGCGCCATGATACAGGGCGGTACCTATCCAGGCCGGATGGTGATCAAGCAGACGCCCGCCGACGCCTTCGAACCACAATTCGATGAACTCTCCGAGCTGGAGGAACGGCACGGCCGCGCCAAGAACTGTTGGCCGATATCAAGGCGTCCAAGACGTGAGCGGTCGAGCGCTCCATAACGCGCTACAGCGGCTCATGGTCCGCGACGGTCTGCGTCCCGGATCGTTCGAAGCTGAACTCGCGGACGAGATCGGCAGCCCAACCGCGCTCGAAGGCATTGCCTCGTCCAGCGCCATCGACATGGAGTATGTCAGCTTCGCTCCATACGCGCGCCAACTGCCCTTCGCACTGAGAAAGGCGACATTAAAAGAGAAATTTGCGGCGGCGCGAACGCCTTGGTCGCCAAGCCCACGAAAGAACCATCCCACACTCCCGCCCAGCGCGAGACCCAAGAGCAACCAAAGTACTGACATCATGACCTAGTCCCCCAGACCCTTGTGATTCACGTTGGTTTGCCCCGTTGTTCGAGGTGAAGGCTACGGCGGGCGGTCGCTGCAAGCGGACCAAAACGCAAATTCATCAGCAGGCCTTGCGGGAAAGCCATCCTCGCGCTGGTGGCGATCCTGACCGCGCTGGCGCTACTGGCGTGAATGGTGGTGGTAACGCATTAGGGTCATCGCTAGAAAAAGCAACGGCGGCCGGACCGAGCAGGCGGGATGGTGATCTGCCCCATGCGTTCTTTCGCAGCGCGCGGGCTTCGGACCGCCGCCGTATGAACTATGCCATGCACGATGACGGCTGGTTTCTGCAACCAATCAAGTCGGCCTTGGCGGCGAGTTCGGCCATGCCACCACCGGCTTTCACCTGAAGGCGCAACTTCCCCAGCGCGAGGCAGTGAAAGTGATGGACCTAATGTTGGCGGAAGGGCGCGGCTTCAACGATGACCGGCCCGGTTCGTTGACGAGATTCGACTTCAGCATCGATTTGCTGCCGCTGGGCGGACGCACCCGCCATGAAATCGACAAATGGATATTCGCGCACACGATTGTGCGAAATAGGCGAGCAGCCCCGCTGGCCCTCGTCTGGCCAGCACCAAAGGAGATAGTCAAAATGCAACCTCTAAACCAACATTCCAATCGGACCACTCAGTGGGGGCCGGTCAGCCGCGATTCGTTCTGATCTCTTGCGGGATTCTTCCTCAGACACTCATCAACGTGCGCTGTTAACGAATGGCGCGGCGTGCCTGTTCCTGCTGTGGTACATCACGCCCCGCACCCTGTTTCACGCCGAGCAATAGAGTTCGGTCAAGACGATCTAGCGCGACAGATCTGTGAGAACATCCTGCAACCTCTTGCCATAATTCATGTGCGTCATGCTACGCATTCTTTGACGCCCTGCGCTTCCCAGACGCCAAGACAAATCGGCATCGCCAGCGAACTTTAAAATCGCCGAAGCTATCGACGAAGCGGAGAACGGATCAAACAATAATCCTGCACAACCTACTTGTTCGGGGATTGAAAGAATTCCGGACGCAGCAACCGGCGTGCCAGCCTGGAAGGCTTCATAGATCGGGATGCTCACGCTTTCAAACAGAGAAGGCATCACAAGCATAGATGCGAGGTGATAAATCGCCTGCAAATCGGCCTGTTCGATATAACCAAGATGCAGGACGCGTTCCGTGATGCCGGCTTTGGCAACCGCCTGCATCACCACCTCATATTCGTCGCGCTTTTTCCCCGTCAACACGAGCTGCAGGTCCGATTGCTGGGCGGCGACCTGCCTGAACGCCTCGATCAAACGCAAATGATTTTTGTGCGGCCAGAACTGCGCTGGATAAAATATAAAACGATTTGGCAAATCTAGGCGCGCCCGAACTGCTTCTAGCCCGGCGGCATCGAACTCAGCAACGATTTGTTGTAACGGCGGAGCCGCAATAACTGCCACTTGTTTATCGGCTACATCGAATAGCCGGACGATATCCGATTTCACATAATTGGATTCGCAAATAATCCGTGCGGCTCTGCGTGACAGGCGACGATGGACATCCCAGCGCCAATGCCTTTGGAGCCAGGAAAAATTCTCCGGATAATAGTGTTCTTGCAGGTCGTGCAACGTGTAGGCAAATGGTTTTGCAGTATGAAGCAAGGCTAGGGAATAGATAGGAGCGAGGAGAATATCTTCCCTTTCAAACAAATCCCGCAATCTTGCGCCGACCGCATCTGCAGCAAGATATGCCAGTTGTCGGACACGCGGCTCGGTATATTCGCGGATTGCATAGCCAAACTGAGCCAGGTCGCGGTTCGACGGATCGGAATATAGTGTAATTTCGTATCCTTCTACATGTCGGAGCGCCTCAAGCATCGACAGAGAGTATTGGTATGTTCCGCCGAGATCCGGCGTCGCGAGCACAGGAACGCCAACCCTCGTCAACTTGATTTCCCTTTTACCAGCGATCGAAGGACGGAAACTAAATGTTTGCGATTGCCTACAGACAAGAAATTGGTTTTTCCAAGGCCAAGACCGCTATGTCCAAATACACGCTCTGCGGTTGGAAATGATCCCTGGTTGTTTTTTTCAACACGATCGATATCACCGCGCAGGGCCCAGTCGCGCCATGTACCAGAACGAAAGAACGAAAGGCCGTTGATAAGCTCAAAATTGGCGTGCCAATTGGGAACGCCGTTTTGCGTGAAATGGGCCATCACTGCGGACTTCCCAAACCCCAACAACGTTTCATCAATGCGCAAAACGACTTGGGTAAACGCGCAGCAGGATGGGTTTTTGGCTGCTCCGAAAACCATCGAAAGTCCGGGAAAATCTTCGAGCACGAGCTGAAATTCGGCGACCGATTTACGCAATTCGTTCAAATGTTTCGGATAGCCTCGCAGTTGTTCACGCGCCACTGCGGCGAGAATTTCCGACATACGGCCGTTCCACGCGAGTTGCGTGGTGTCGCGAACGCCATATTCGATCGTGCGATCGCCCCAGTGCCGCAGTGAACGAAGTTCGCGCGCCATAGCCTCGTCATTGGTTACGATCATGCCGCCTTCGCCGGCCTGGATCGGTTTGATGCAGCCAAACGAGAAGACGCCAACATCCCCGCAGGAGCCCGCAGGTTGCCCGTCCGCAATGGCGCCCAGCCCGAGGCAGGCGTCTTCGATCAGTTTGAGATTGCGTTCACGCGCCAATGCGCGCAGGCCAGAGATGTTTTCTGGGTTCCCCCACATATGGGTCGCAATCAGCGCGCGCGTTTCCGGCCCGATCCGGTTTCGGACATCGGCAACATCAAGCATGAATGTGCGATCCGAAATATCCGCAAACACCGGCGTCACGCCGGCGTTCATAACGGCCATTGCCGTAGCTGAACAGGTATCGACCTGATGGATTGCTTCATCGCCGGGCTTAAGCCCTAGTACCCGCAACGACATCTGCAGCGCAACCCCGCCACTTGCGACCGCGATGGCATGACGTGCATCGACCGCATCCGCAAACTTCGCCTCCAGGCGCTCGTGAGCGAGTCCACGCCCATACGCCATATTCCACTGAGAACTGCGCAAGACGTCCGTGACAGCATCAATCTCATTCGCCAATGAGCGAGGATAGACCCCGAACCTTTCTCCCATGAAACGTTTTGCCATCCGCACCAGAAAATCATAGACAGATGGATATCGGCTCCGGAGCATAACTAAAACGGGAAGTAGACGCTGAAGCATTACTCGCTACCTTGCCAAAGCGACAAAAGAGTAAAGCCGCCCGGGGCGACGGGATCTACGCAATTGCCACATCCCGAACTTGGAAATAACGGATCTCGATAGCATCAACCCGAGTAACCTGCCCGGCGCCGATTTACAGATCTTGGTTGCCAAGCTTTCTGGCGTATTCGGATGCAAATTGATTGGAGAGTCGTAGAAGGGCCCAGTTCTTGAACAATGTTGAGTCCGGCATCAGCAAATGCGGCACGATAGTCCGGCAAGGTAAATGCATGCTCACCGCCATAAAGCTGGTGATCGACCTGAGCGTCGAGAAAATCTTGTAGACTTGACCCATAATTGTCGACCACATGCTCGCGGCACCCCAGCAGCACGCCGCCGGGGCGAAGCACACGCGCATACTCGCCCAACATTGCCTTCAAATCTCTGGCGTGATGAAGCCCTTGCCGGACATAGACCACATCAAAACTCGCTGACTTAAACGGAAGGTTCTCGCCGAATGCATCGACAATCTTTGCATTGAGATTGTCTGTCGATAGAACCGTTTCGATAGCGCCGCGACCGACAGAGGTCGAAGCATCTGGCTCGACGACGACAACATTGAACCCCGCCCGCACGAAGGCAAAGGTCGCAATTCCGTTACCGCCCGGAATATCAAGGATATCGCGGGAATCCGGGCGATAAATTTTAATCAAGTTGAGAGCTTCAGAAAACTCTGGACTTGCCGCAAAACGGCGGCAGTTATCCAGCAAGTCCGAGGTCAGATATGCATCGTAAATCAGATCACGATGCTCCGGATCTTTCCGAAGCAGATCGATCGCCTGCTCCCAAGTATAAGGAAACGTCTTTTCCTGCTTCAACATCAAGACACCAATCAGAGAATGTTCACGCGCAGGAAGCGCGGCCTGGTTGTTCTATACGGGATCTAGCTTCCGGATCACTCTAGCCGGATTGCCTGCCACGACGGTGTAGGGCTCGATATCATGAGTCACAACGCTGCGCGAGGCAACAATCGCACCCTCTCCGATCGTGACACCCTTGAGAACGGTCGCACCGAAGCCGATCCATACACGATCCTCGATAACGATCGGTGCCGTCCCAACATTGGCCCAGTCGATCAGATCGAAGCAGTCGGACTTTCCATATCTTTCATAGAACAGCTTAACAACTTTGGCGCGGTCGCGCCAATCCATCGAATGAGAGTCGTGATCATAGATCGTGACGTCCCAAGCGATCGTCACATCATTTCCGAGCGTCACCCTATTCCGGCAAAGAACCGACGTGTTCCCACCCAGATAGCATCGCTGACCAAGCCTGATCTCGCCCGTTTTCGCTTCGAAAACGAACGATGCATTCAGAAAACAATTTTCGCCGACCGTCAGATAGGTTCTATCTTCGGTTGCTGCCAGGAAGCGCACGGTAAAGCTGCGAAGCAGTCGCGCAGACGATGCGATCGAAACACGCGATCCAAGCTTCCTGAGCTTACGTCGCTGCAGCGTATTTAACAATTTGTGCGCAAGCACCTTCATGGTTTACAGCTTTCCGAAGACGGCGAGGATTTACGAACAAAGGCACAAAAAGCGACACGATAATCGCCTACGCTGATCACCGGCAGGTGGTCTGTCGCCACAAATCTTCGAGATGGATTTCCCGTCCCCTGGGTTTTTGGCGAAGACCAGTTGTCGACGACGGCTTCCACCAGTCGCCATCCCTTGAACACTCGGCGAATTGTCTCGATGTCAAGATACCAGCCATTGTTGAATGCAAGCAAGTTTGGGCCGACCGTCATGCTGATAAGAAGTTCCGCATCACCAGACATGACCCGCCCAAGTTCGGCAACCAGCTTCGGCAGGCAGTTCGCATCGACACGATCACCGTAACGCCCGAGCCCAATCAGCGGTAGCGCTACTGTCGATGTGAAGCAGTCAAACGAGTTGGCGGGAAAGGGCAGCGGTTGTGTCACGTCGTGCAAGACATAACTGACTGCACTAAACCGGTCCGCGCAATCGGCAAGCACCACGGCTGTGACGTCGTGAAAGGCAGACAGGATCGCGTTCTGTGCTTTCGGGCTTCCGATATCGAGGAACTCGACGCCGTCGGTTTGGTCGCGCGAGCTTCGCAGCAGCCCAATAGCCGAAGGCGTCATAATGCGTGAAGAACTCCGTAGGGTCCGCGGAGGCATCTCCGACGATTTTCGTCGGTAGTCCGCGCAGAGGGTTGTCTACCGACATTCCTCGCAGATAAGCATCGAGTTGCGGCTTCATCGTATACGACCGCAGCTTCCGGATCACCCGGTTCAGAAATGGCGGAGGCGCGTCCTTCACGGATATCCCTCCGCAAGCAGGTCGTTGACGGCACCACCAATTCTCTCAACGTCTTTCTGAGTGAGGCCAAAGAAAGCTGGCAGATTGAGACCCGTTTGCGCCTTCCGGGCAGAGATCGGCAATGGCTTTTGTCGATACATCGGCATGGACGATATCGTGCAAAAATATGGGCGCGAATTTATTCCTCGTCGCTTGAGCTGATCCATGAAAGATTTACGCCGCGCCTCGTCAAATCCATCGACCTCTAGGCAAATCATCCAGAACGCACTGTTTGCCCAGCTCTTCACACGATTGAGCCGAACTGTCATGCTCGATGGAATAACGGCGTGATACCACATCATGATCTCTCCGCGTCGCTGCAGGAAATCGCCAATGCGCTCCATTTGCGCAACGCCCAACGCCGCCTGCAGATTAGTCATGCGGTAATTGAATCCACGTTCGTCGTGGAAATACCGCCGTTCCGCGCTCATCGCGTGATCCCGCAGACGCTTTGCACGCTGATAAAAGGCATGATCGTTGGTGGTCAGCATTCCCCCTTCGCCAGTGGTGACGATCTTATTACCGTAAAAGCTAAATACGCCGCACTGGCTTAGTCCTCCAACGCGACGACCCTTGTACTCCGCACCGTGCGCCTCGGCGGCGTCCTCGATAACGATGATGTTGCGGGGTTTCGCGATCGCTGTGAGAGCATCCATGTCCGCGGGATGACCATAAAGATGGACGGGGATGATCGCCCTAGTTCTGCTGGTAATCAGCGCCTCGACTGAAGCAGGATCGATGCAAAGTGTATCAGGATCAACATCAGCGAGAACCGGTGTCGCACCGGTGTAAGCGACAGCATTCGCGGTGGCCACGAACGTCAAGTCGGGGATGATAACCTCATCGCCCGGCCCGAGTCCCGCCGCCACAAGGGCAAGGTGCAGACCAGTCGTGCCGTTGCTGACCGTGAGCGCAAATTCAGTACCGCAATATCTGGCAAACTTGACCTCAAAGTCATCGATATATTTTCCAATCGAAGACACCCATCCGGAGTCCACCGCATCCAGCACCAGCTCGCGCTCACGCGCGCCAATCGAAGGCTGAGAAATCGGAATAAAGCTGTTCATTTTCGAATTCGTTTCGCCCACATGCCAAAAAGGTCAATCAAAGCAGTTCTAGGAACCGCAACCACTGGATTTCCTTGGAGTATTTGGTGGATACCATTTTGTGGCCTTCACGCGCAATGGCATTGCGCCGGCCGTCATTCGCCAGTAATTGCTGAACCTTAGCCACCGCATCGGCGGGCGCGTCGTAAGTCACGAGCGTTCCTCCCGGGGCCATGCCATCAGGGTATTTTCCGCCATCAGACAGCAACAGCGCTCCACACCCCATGCCCTCGAAGCAGCGCATATTGCCGCGCTCGTTTCCGGCCATGTCTATCGCACCATTGAGAACAATTTTGGCTTGGGACAGCGCCCGATAAAGATCGAGGCCAAATACCGGAGAACTCGATACCGAGCGAACAGCACGGCTCCGGCGATACCGAGCCAAAGGCGGCAGGATCCCGATGGGTGAGTCCGCTAGACGCGACAAGCGAGATTGATCAAGACGAAAGACAATACGAAAGCGGCCAGCCAGCCCCGCAACTGCATCCAGTATTTCCGCACGTCGCACATGGTGCCGCGAGTAACCGCCAACAAACAACACATCAATTGGGCGGTCCTCGTTTTCGGCGTACCGATCCATTACCGGATCATGACTGGGCGCGAAATAGGCTGTTTTACAACCACCCTTTTCAAATTGGGCAAGGATACTCGGAAAGTTACAAACGACGAGATCATGCTTCGAAAAATCGACATTGCTTGACGGAGCAGCGCGCCAAGCAATCGTCCTTTTGACGCAACCAGGCAACCGTTCAAGAAACGAGTTGGAAAGACGAATGGGATCGAGACTGTAAAAGACCTCGGTCCGGTGCTGCTCGATCTGTGCGAGCAAGATGTCGTGCAGCGACACCTTGTTCGGCAGACCCGCCTCCTTCGCCCAGGCGCGCTGCAGGATTTCGTCATCCCAGTTCGTATAGAATGCATCTGGATCAACACGAGACACGGGTAGCAACATGTGCGATGCGCCGTACCTGTCGTCGAAAAAAATCTGAAGCTGCTGGTTGAAGGTCGTCGCGTCGGTAGCCAATTGCCGCAGGCGTGGCGCATAGGACACATAGTAGGCGGAAGTCTGAAATACCCTCATCATTGCATTTCCGCACGGTCAGGAGGAGTCAGCCGCAAGCGTCGCAACGCTCGATCGGCACAGTTGTCGTGTAGATAGCATAGGAAGAACTCAACACCGGACATGGCAGGCATAACCGGTCTCGGACCATATTTGAAGGACTTCTCTCGACTCTACGATATAAGGCGCATGAACTTATCACGAAGCCTAGCGCTTGCCAAAGGTGCAGCGAGAACAGCCATGCCGGTGAGCCAAAGCGTGGCTCCCGAAACAAGATACACGATCCCGGCGCTCGATAGAAAATACCGAACTGCCGCACCGACACCCAATCCAACGCACACAGTCCCCACAAGGGATACGGCGATAAGTCCGAAATAACGCAATGGGCGCTTGAGCGTTTCCAAGGCAATCCTTGACGCCAAAATACATCCCTGGGCGAGAACATCGCTGATGACGAGGGCGAGCGCAGCGCCAAGCGGACCGTACCGTGGAAATCAGTATGATCGATAGCAGCAGAAAAATGCTGAGCTGCAAGGATTTGGTCCAAAGCAACAAATAGCCACGATTGCTGTAATTGGCATAGCTGAGCGCCAAAATCGCCGGCGCTGCGATGCAACTCCCCAAAAGTAGTGTCCAGGTGAGAACAGAATCGTAGGGAATAGAGCCGTGTGTCCATATCTTGAAAAAATCCGGCCAGAAGACCAACGCACCCGCCGTAATAAAGCCAGCAAATATCGCCAGAAAAACTGACCCCCGCGCATAGAGCTGTCGCAAGGTATCGTAAGCGCCGATTGCGTGGTCGTGCCCCAGTTCGGCCGCCAGCGGGAGGGTAACCTGCAGGCAAAGACCACGGAGCAGCGCGGCAATCGTGCGCGTCAACGCCCATTGCGCGACGGCAATCCGATCGGAAACGAGCGCCCCAATCAGCAACACGGAGAGATAGGTAAGACCAACCTCCGTAAAATTCATGATGGCAAATGGCGCAGCACCTTTAAATTGTGCAGCTGTCCAGCGCCAGGTTATAACGGCCCTGGAATTGTCTAAGAATGGAAATTGCCGCCCCACATCGACCAGCAGAATATACGACATTGTAACGATCTGGCAGATGACATAAGCGATGACGACAGCCAAAAGGCTTCCTGTCGCCATTAACGCGATTAGCTGACCAAGCTGCGCTACGATTGTTCCCACGCATTGCAGCCAGACTATTCGTCCATACTGGCCATGAGCCCGATAGAGCGCACTCGCCAGGTTGGATGGAAGCACGAAGGCTGTGCCCACTATCATCACAGTAAATGCAAGATCGAAATGCAATTCAGCGATGAACCCCAACAGAACCGAGGGAGAAAAAATTTGAGTAATCACGAGCAGCAGGATCGAGACCACGACGGTGAACCAGACGAATACCCGCAACGCAGCACTGTAGTAACGGCTCGTTCGCCGGTGACAACCAGCACGCGACTTGAAGGATAGAAAGCGATTGAGCGACCACGCGTGTAATCCCGCGTCCCCGGCAAGCATGAGGCTCCCCGCAGCCCAAAGTGTCAGCCACGCCGCCAATGTTGCACTAGACCAATAATGCAGAAAAACGGGAATAAGCAGGACTTGCTGGATTAGCCCGAGCGACGTTTGCAAAAGATTCGCCGACCAGCCTTTAAAAATCCGACGAGCACGGTTGGATTGCGGGATTCTCACATTGCCTCACAAACTCATCCATCGAAGCGACACGAATTCCCAATCTGGACAGCGAACACCACGCATTTCATCTTTGACGCGCGCACGCAACAACCTGATGCAAAACAATTCGTTCGAAGTCAGATGCACAATCACCGTCGGTAATCGTCCTCGACGCGAATGATATCATCCTCGCCAAGATAGCTGCCGGTCTGGACTTCGATCAGTTCGAGCGGAATCTTGCCGGGATTTTCCAGCCGGTGCATGGCGCCGATCGGGATATAGATCGAACTCGTTCTCGTGCACGATCTTCTGCATATCGTTCACCGTGACGAGCGCCGCGCCACGCACCACAACCCAATGCTCCGAGCGATGATGATGCTTCTGCAGCGACAGGCGCCCTGCCGGCTTCACGATGATCCGTTTGACCTGATGACGGTCACCGGTGTCGAGCGACTGATAGGAACCCCAGGGACGGTGCACCTTGAGATGGTTCTCGGTGACCTGCGGCGCGGTCTTCTTCAACTTCGAGACAAGGCGCTTCAGTGCACCGGGCTCTTTCTGCCGCGACACCAGCACGGCATCCTCGGTGGCGATCACGACGAGATCGTCGACGCCTTCCAGTGCCACCAGCGCCTTGTCGGTGGACACGTTACAATTGCTGGCATTCTCGAACACAGCCTGCCCCTGCGCTGCGTTGCCATGCGCATCCTTCGCGGAGAGCTCCCACACCGCGTGCCACGAACCGACATCCGACCAGCCATAAGCGACTGGGATAACCGCAGCATGTGCGGTTTTTTCCATCACGGCATAGTCGATCGAAATCGCTGTGGCTTTCTCGAACGCCTCGGGCTGCAAGGTGATAAATCCCAGATCACGCCCCGCACCCGCGACCGCATCGCGCACGGTCTCGACGCTCGCCGCATCAACCTTGGCATATTCGTCAACCAGCGCCTGCGCGCTAAACATGAAGTTGCCGCTGTTCCAGAGATATCCCTCCGCAACATAGGTCGCCGCTGTCGCGGCATCCGGCTTTTCAACGAACCGAGCAACAAACGAAACCTCGCCGGAAATGGGCTTGCCCGGCCGGATGTAGCCATATTCCGTGGAAGGCGATTCAGGGCGCACACCGAATGTGACGATATGGCCGCTCTGCGCGGCGCCAAGTGCATTCCGGCACGCTGCGACAAAACTTGCCGTATCCCGGACGACGTGATCGGCGGCAAGCGCCAGCACTACCGCCTCGGGCCGGCGGGTTATCGCGAACGTAGCGCCCGCCGCAATCGCTGGGCCGGAATCCCGCCGCAGCGGTTCCAGCAGAATATCGGCTTCGACGCCAATCTCGGCGAGTTGCTCCAGCACCATGAAACGATACGCCGTGTTCGTGATGACGATCGGTCGATCGAACAATTCGGGATCACCAACCCGCCGAAGGGTTTCCTGGAATGTCGACTGAGCACCAAATAGCGGCATGAACTGTTTGGGACGGCTTTCACGCGATGCCGGCCACAGCCGCGTTCCCGCCCCGCCGCACATGATCAGTGGAATGATACGCTCAGTCATTTTCTTGAAACCTGTTCATCTACAGCTTGTGATAGTCGCGGAACCACGCGGCGAATTTTGCAACCCCATCTTGCAATGTGGTCGAGGGCTTGAATCCCACCTCCTGGGTCAAATCATCGATATCCGCGTAAGTCGCATAAACATCACCCGGCTGCATCGGCAGCATTGTCGTCTTGGCCGGGCCGAAGTGTTTTTCCAGCTCAACGACAAGATCCGTCAGGCGCTCAGGTCGATTGTTGCCGATGTTGAAAATCCGCCATGGCGCTGCACTTCTGGAAGGATCCGGTTTTTCGGCTGACCAGTTTTTATCGCCAGTTGGAATGTGATCGATCAAACGAACGACGGCTTCGGTAATATCGTCGATATAAGTGAAATCGCGCTGCATATCGCCGTGATTGAACAGCTTGATCGGCTGCCCTTCCACCATTGCCTTGGCGAACAGAAACATCGCCATGTCGGGGCGGCCCCAAGGCCCATAGACCGTAAAGAAACGCAGTCCCGTGGTGGGAAGCCCATAGAGGTGGCTGTAGGAATGGGCCATCAGTTCGTTCGCCTTTTTAGTGGCGGCGTAGAGACTGATGGGATGATCGACATTGTCTCGCACCGAGAACGGCAGCTTTGTATTGGCGCCGTAGACGGAGGATGACGAAGCATAAATCAAATGCTGGCAATCATTATGGCGACACCCCTCCAGCACATTGGCGAAGCCTTCGAGATTCGCGTCGATATAGGCCGGTGCATTTTCCAGCGAATAGCGTACCCCGGCCTGAGCCGCGAGGTGGATCACCACCGGAAAGCGATGCTCGGCGAAAAGCATCTTGGTGAAGCCGCGATCCGCCAGATCGATCTTGGAGAAAATGAAATTGCGGTACTTCTTGAGGAGCGCAAGCCGCGCCTCTTTCAGCTTGGGGTCGTAGTAGGCATTCAGGCTATCCAGCCCCACGACGGAATGCCCCGCCTGCAACAGATGTTGCGCGACATGGAAGCCGATAAAACCGGCTGCGCCCGTGACCAACACCCTGTACTTCGACATCTTGACCCAATTTCCGCGACCGCCGTCGATACGCCTGTTTAGCCGCCGCGCCACACCCCTCGCAATAGTCCCTCCGGTCAGGGTCCCGCTTTCCTATTGCCAGGTGGCCTCCAAAGCCATACCAAGGCGGGCGAAACAAGAACCAGACGCCTCACATCGGCGTTATTTTAGCCGCCCCTGAACGTTAACCAAACACGGTCCGGCATGCGCTCGCTTCTCGTCCTTGCCGTCCGTATCATCGTTTCTCTCGGCCTGCTTTATCTGGCGCTGCGCGGCATCCATCTCAGCACGATCCAGTCGCGCCTGAGCGGGATCAACGGTGGTTGGATGGCGCTCGCGGTACTCGCCACCCTCATCCAGATCGTCCTTGGTGCGCTCCGCTGGCGGGAAATCACCGAGCGCTGTGATGCGCCCCTATCCGATCTGCAGGCGATCCGCTTCTGCATGATCGGAGCGTTCTTCAACCAGACCCTGCCCTCCACCATCGGCGGCGACGCCATGCGGCTGTGGCTGGTCGGGAGGACCGGCGCCGGCTGGCGGGCCGCAACCTATTCCGTGCTGGTCGACCGGGCAGTCGGCCTGATCGCCCTTGCCATCATCATCGTGCTCAGCCTGCCTTGGAGCTACAGTCTGATCGGCAACTCCAACGGGCGCTTTGCGCTTGTGCTGGTTGACGCTGCGGCGATTTGCGCCGGTCTCGGCTTTCTGCTGTTCGGCCACCTGTCCTGGCGTTGGCTCACGCATTCGTGGCCAACCCGGCATATCCATGCCTGCGCCGTCATCGCCAACCGCGTGCTGTTCGATCGCCGCTCGGGACCGAAGATCGCCGTGCTGTCGCTGCTCGTCCATGTCCTTGCCGTCGTCATCGCCTGGTGCTGTGTCCGCGCGATTGCGGCCCCGGCCGATTTCGAGCAGCTCTTCATGCTGATCCCGCCAATCATGCTGATCACGATGCTGCCGATCTCAATCGCCGGCTGGGGCGTGCGCGAAGCCACGATGATGGTGGCGTTCGGCTATGCCGGGCTGATCCCGGCCGACGGCACGGTGGTCTCGCTGCTGTTTGGTGCGGCCTACTTTATTGTCGGAGCCATCGGCGGTCTGGTCTGGATTCTCAGCGCCGAGAAAGGCTCCAAAATGCCGGCAGTGGTGCCGGACATCGACTGAGTTGGCCTGAATCAAATCGCCTTGATCTTGAAGAAGGCGAAGGCCACCATTTTCAGCAGCATGACGCCGTGGCGGAAACGCGAGATTTGCGTTTCGCCGTAGGAGCGCGCCGCATAGCGGATCGGCAGGTCGATTGATTTGAGGTTCAGCTTCGAGGCACCGAAGATCAGATCGAAATCGCCGAACGGATCGAAATCACCGAAATACGCCTTACCCTCACGCAAACGATAATAGTCGCTGCGCCGCATCACTTTGGTGCCGCAGAGGGTATCGGTATAGCGCTGGTTAAGCAGCCACGAGAACAGATACGAAAACGTCTTGTTGGCGATCAGATTGAGGAAGCGCATGGCATCATCCTCAAGTGGGTAGACCAGCCGCGAGCCGTTGATGAACTCGCCCTTGCCGGACCGGATCGCTTCCCAGAATTTCGGCAATTGTTCCGGCGGCATGGTGAGGTCGGCATCGAGGATCATCAATACGTCCCCGCGCGCGACGTCATAGGCGGTGAACACCGCATCGGCCTTGCCCTTGCCGGGTTGGCGCATCGCCTTGATATCCTTGTCCGGATAGGCCGCCTTGACCCGCTCGATCTCCTCGAACGTGCCGTCTTTGCTGTGGCCTTCGATGAAGATGATTTCGATATCGTCGCAGAACTGCGGCAGGCGCTGAATCGCCGGCTCGATATTCCCACGTTCATTGCGCGCGGGAATAACCACCGTGGCTGACTTCAGCCCGTCATCCACCGCCCGCATGGAACGGCAGACGACATAATGTCGCAAAGCAAGCTGCCGGATACCCGGCAGAATGCTGACGAAACGGTTGAGAGCGCGCCCGATGCCGAACAGCGAGACCGGCATCAGGAGCCGGCGCTCGGTCTTGACCGTGTCGAAATCGGCCAACAAAGCGAGATTGGCCACATCGTCAGGGGCCAGCACGTTTTGTGCGGGATAAGGCATTCGCTTCCCGAGCCATTCGGCCAGGCGCAGCACCGGCTGCCAGAGATGGGAAAAGTAACCGATCACAAGCCGTGTCTGGCGCGTGCAAAGCGGATGCAACTGCTCGAAAAACTTCTGACAGTCGTCAAGCGAGCCCAGCGTGTCCTGAACCAGGATGTAATCAAACGGCCCATTCAGGGCTGCGATGGTGGCCGCATCCTCGCTATCGCCGACATAAAACGTCAGCGAAGGATGCAGCCTGCGCGCCTGATCGACCATCGCTGGGCTGAGATCGAGACCGACACCATGAGATGGCGACAGCGCCGCCAGCGTATCTCCGGTCCCGCAACCAATTTCCAGGATGCGCGCACCGGCCGGGATCAAGAACCGGAGATAAATCTCGTCCTCGCGGTGAAAAAACGCGGATTTCTGCCGCCATGCCTCGCGCGAGGCGGCGTACTTTTCAGAGTGCTCAAGGATTTCGGTTTTGCGGTCTGAAAAAGGCATCGCGTCAGGGGGTACGAGAAAACAGCCGAAGTCCAAAGGGGAATTTTGGAGCCCGTTCCTTAGCGAATATGGCTTCCGACGTCGATCACTATTGAGGGATTTATCAGGCGACCGGCGTTGGCGTCGGGCTGGCAACTGGGCTAAAAAGCGCGGCCATGGATACCCAGCCCGCCAACCCGACTTGGTCTCTTTCGAAGATGAGGTCTGAACAGCACCGCGATGTGCTGGCGCGGCTGACGCCGTTTGGATGGGGCGGCGGCCTTGTGTTTATTGTCGCGGTGCTCACGGCTTCGTTTTTTCTCGCCGGCTATTTCTCAATCTACTGGCGCACCGCCGATATGGATTTCATGGTGGTGTATAATGCGTTGGTGATGAACGACGGCAAGCCGCAGTGGTTCTTCGACCACACCGGCTATTTCACTATCCTCGCCGTCAAGACATGGTTCCAGTTTCTGCACAGTCTCGGCCTGCTGGATGCCTATTCGTTGCCGACCATCCCGCCGGCGACCGACGTCGCAGCCTTCGATGCCGCCATGACCAGCGCCGTCCGGGCAGGGCGGATCGCGGCATGGCTCATCGCCACCGGCTTTATCCTGATTTTCGCCGCCCTAATGCGCGCCATCGTCCGCGACTGGCGAGTCGCGCTGCTGGCGACGTTCGCCTTTGCGTTTTCCGGCGGCGTCGCAATGCATCTTCGGATCCTGCGCACCGAAATGATCGCGGCCTGCCTTGGCATCTTCGCTTTGATGATCCTGATTGCAGCGGCAAGGCGATCCTTTGTCTGGCGACCGCTCGCTCTCGGAATAGCCGCCCTGCTCTGCGTGCTCGGTCTGGATAACAAGGTTCAGATGATTCTGCTGATCGCCGCGTTCCCCATCCTGACGCTAGCCTTCGGTTCCGCAAGAAGTGTAAGCACGGGCTTTTGGCAAAACACCGGAGCATCATGGTTCATTGCGGCAGCGTCCGGCATGGTAGCAGCCGCGCTTGTGCTTAAGGCTCTGCCACTGATCGCAACCGGCCTCGACTTGGCGTCATCCCTGGGTCTGCGGCCCTTGATCGCCGGCACATTCGGTATCTATCAGGCAGTTCTCGCCGTCCTCATTCTCGCCTGCGTGATCGCCTTCAGCATGATCTGGAAGGTCAGTGCGAGCGAAACACTCGCTTCGATTTTTGCGATAATCGCAGGCGCGGCTCTCGGTCTTCTTGCGTTGAACATCGAATACAACGTCAATAACGTTGTCGCGGTAATCAATCCGATCGAAAAGATGCTGTCATTCGCAGGCCTTCCGGACTCAGAAGGGGGCCTTTCCTCGGCCATTCACATGCTGCTGACCAATATCGGCGGCGTCCTGATGCGCTACACTTACTTCCTGCGCACCTCACCTCGCCCGTCTGTCTTTCTCATCTGGCTGATCATTCCGGGTATCATCTATGCCTGGCGCAAGAGTGAGCGGCAGACCGCCCTTCAAGCTACTCTGCTCCTGCTTGCCGCGCTCGGCATCGACACGATCGGAAATCAGCGCGGATTAGGTCTACAGGTCGCCTATTTTATCTTCACCGATCCGCTCATCATCATCGCCGGGGCGCTGCTGCTCGATCGCATGACCGATGTGCGATTCATGAAATGGAGCTATCCTATCGGTGTGGCGCTGATTGTCCTTCATATCGGCTTCAGCCAAGGCGAACCGGTGAAACGGGCCATGAGCCGCAACGGGCCGGAACCTGTGTGCACATGGAATATGGAGCACATGCCCTTACTACCGCTACCTTGGTGCAAAGAACGCACGCCAGGATCAACTCTGTGACTACCAACAGCTCCGTGCCACGCCGCTCAATCGCAGACACCTCCACGGCAGAACTCATGACATCCTTCTCCGGTCATTCGCGATCTCTTGAAACGTGGCCGACACTTCCTCGGGATCAATCAGCCGATCGCTCGCGACTTCCGCTCCTGGTCGGAATCCTGGCTGTCCTGACCATCGTGCGCCTGATCGGCCTGCGCTTCTCCGTAGTCGATCTGTTTTTCGATGAAGCGCAGTACTGGTGGTGGGGCCACGACCTCGCCTTCGGCTATTTTTCCAAGCCCCCCTTCCTCGCCTGGACCATCGCGGCGACACGGCAGGTCTGCGGCGACGCCGAATGGTGCGTGCGCGCGCCTGCACCGATCTTCTATTTCGCTACCAGCCTGACGGTCTATTTCGTCACACGCCGCCTCTACAACGAGACAGCTGGCTTCTGGGCAGGCCTTTTGATGGCCCTGACGACGGGCGTCGTGTTCTCCACGCGCATCATCTCGACCGATGTTCCGCTGTTGTTTTTCTGGTCGATGGCGCTATTGGCCTATGTGCACCTTGCCACTACGCCGCAAAAGCGATGGGCCGTGGTGCTTGGCGTCTCGATCGGGCTCGGCCTATTGTCGAAATACGCCATGATCTACTTCATTCCCGGCGCGCTGCTTGCCGCGATCCTGAGCGAGCGGGCGCGCAAAGTCTTGAAAGGTCCCTACTTCTGGGCCAGCCTGCTCATCGCAGCGCTGGTGATCCTGCCGAACATTCTCTGGAACTATACCCATTCGTTCATGACCTTCCGGCATACCGGAAGCCTCGTGCTGGGCGAGCAGTTTCATCCCAGCCTCCTCAGGGTCCTTGAATTCTTTGGCGCGCAATTCGGCGTGTTCGGACCGGTCGTGTTTGTCGTCATGATCATCGCGCGTGTTCAAGCTCCGATCGCACGAGATCATCGAACAAGACCGGGTCATGATCGCGTTCTATGTTATCCCGGTCACCCTGATCCTTCTGATCGCCATCGGCGTTCATGCCTATGCCAACTGGGCGGCAACATCGATCGTAGCCGGCGTGATTCTGACCGCTGCCCTGCTGGTTCGACAGAAGAAGATGGGCTGGCTATGGGGCAGCATCGCGCTCGGCGTCGCGATGCAAGGCACCCTTCTGTTCACCGATCCCATCGCCACGAATATCTCTGTGCCGTTCCTGAAGGCACCCAATCCCTACAACCGCACGCTGGCCTGGCGTGCTTATGGCGAACGCGTCGGCCAACTCGCTGAGGAAATTGGCGCGCCAACTATCGCCAACGATTTCCGCGGCCAGGTCTCGGCGCTGCGCTATTACTGGCGTGACAAGCCGGTCAAGATTCTCTCCTGGGGAACGACAGACAGCCCGACATTCGACGTGGTTCACCCGCTGACGCAATCAGCCAAGGAGCCGATCCTGTTTGTCACGTCATGCCCTGACGAGAAACGGATCAAGGAATTCTATGCGGACGTCCAACCGCTCGGCGTATTCCAGGCCAAGGCTGGAACAACGGTGCGCAGTTTCCACGCCTTCCGATTGGCGCAAAGTCGGGGTCCGATCGGCATTCTGGAGCAATGCAAATACTGACAAACCAGACGAGGCGGATCACCCCGCAGGGTCCGCCTGTCTGGACCGCCTGCTCAGACGATTCAAGACACTTAGAAAAAGCTCGGCCGGTTTTGCCGGTGGATCGATCACCACAGCCCTCGCGATCAACCAAAGACAGATCGCCGCGATGACCGCGAGCAATACATACTGCAGATAAATCGCCACAGGCATCGTGGGCGCGATCGCCGAACAGGCAAATCCGCCAATTCTCACCACAAGAACCGCAAGAATTAGCGAGACCATGGCGAAGCTTCGCCCCTGACGGGTGGTCCGCGGAACTCCGAGAAACGCGAACCCCATCAGCGCAAAAACAAAGGCGTAAAGCGGGGCAACGATACGATTGTGCAGCTCGACGCGCATCTGGCCACGCGTACTGCGAAAATGAGGATCGCCCGGAGTTGGTGAGATCAGCTCACTGGTGAACTGTTCGCTCGCCGTGTAGGACACATCGGCGCCCGAGTTCGAAAACTGCGATAGATCGAACGCGTAGCTCTTGAAAGCCACGATCGCAGGATCACGCTTCCCAGTCTCCAGACGCTGCAGATTGCCTTCTTCCAGAATGAGGAAGGTGCCGTTTGCGGTTTTCCGCACCGTGCCGTGATCGGCCGAAATATCGATCCGTTCGGCGGGATTGCGCTGATCGTCGACAAACACACCGACCAGCACCCCGCCCGGCCTGCGTTCGCGGACTCGCAGGGTCAGCTTGCCAAGCTCGATGAACTGCCCCGGTTGCACCACATTAGCGAGAACATCAGCGCTGATCTGAGCGCGCCACTGCCGCAGACTGCGCAAGCTTTCCGGCGCAAGATAAAGCGACAGAAATGCAAGCAGGGCACTCACAATGGCGGCGGCATACAGGAACGGGCGCAGCAGCCGCATCGGAGACATGCCCGCCGCATTCATCACGATGATTTCGGAATCCGTCGCAAGCTTGTTCAAGGTATGCGCAACGGCGATGACAAACGCGATCGGAGCGATCAACAGCGCCAGAAGCGGTATTGCGAGACTCGAAATCCCGAGAAAGATCAGAATGGTCTGCCCCTGGCTCGTCATCAGGTCGATGCCGCGCAGCGCCTGAGTGATCCAGATCACTCCGGTCAAAGACAGCAGGATAAGCAAGAAAGCATGCAGCACGGTGCGCACGACATAGGCGCCGAATACGCCCATGCTGCCAAATACGATCGCGCCTAGTCTGTTCAATAGTGACCGAATGCTAAACTCCGTCTGGCCAGAGACACATTGTCGTCGCACGACAGTAAGGCCAGCATCGCGCCAAACGACACTTATTCATTACGGTTGAAAAACTTGAAGCCATGCTTCTTCACAAGTTCGTCGCGCTGCGCCGACCTTAGATCCTCTGCCATCATTTCAGAGACGAGCTCCGCGAACGTGATACGCGGCGACCAACCAAGCTTCTGCCGCGCCTTGCTCGCATCGCCAAGCAGGGTCTCGACCTCCGTCGGCCGGAAGTAACGTGGATCGATCTCGACGATGCACTTACCCGTCGCAGCGTCATAACCCTTTTCGTCTACCCCCGCCCCTTCCCAGCGGACAGCGATGTCGATCTCTTTCGCCGCGACCTCAACAAACTCGCGTACGGAATGCTGCTCGCCGGTGGCGATCACAAAATCCTCGGGCTTGTCCTGTTGCAGCATCAGCCACTGCATCTCGACATAGTCCCGGGCGTGCCCCCAATCGCGCAGCGCATTGAGATTTCCGAGATAGAGACGTTCCTGCAAACCGAGCTTGATGCGGGCCAGCGCGCGCGTAATCTTTCGCGTGACGAATGTCTCACCCCGGATGGGCGACTCGTGATTGAAGAGAATGCCGTTGCAAGCATACATGCCGTACGCTTCACGATAGTTCACCGTGATCCAGTAAGCATAGAGCTTTGCCACCGCGTAGGGCGAACGCGGATAGAATGGTGTCGTTTCCTTTTGCGGGATCTCCTGCACAAGTCCGTAAAGCTCGGATGTGGAGGCCTGATAAAAACGGGACTTTTTCTCAAGCCCCAGGATGCGGACTGCCTCCAGCACACGCAATGCGCCGAGCGCATCGGAATTGGCGGTGTACTCTGGTTCCTCAAAGGAAACGGCAACATGACTCTGCGCTGCGAGATTGTAGATCTCGTCGGGCTGAACCTCCTGCACGATCCGAATGAGACTGGATGAATCGGTCAGATCGCCATGATGCAGCGTGAAATCCAAACCCTGGTCATGGGGGTCATGATAAAGGTGATCGATCCGGTCGGTATTGATCAGCGACGTCCGCCGCTTGATCCCATGAACCGAATATCCTTTGCCCAGCAGCAGTTCGGCAAGATAAGCTCCATCCTGACCGGTAATGCCGGTGATTAACGCCGTTTTTCGAGTCATCCTTCAATCCACATCAAATACGCCAAGTCCATATTCACCAATATGGATTTTATGTCTACCGTACGCCGTCACTTTGCGGCCCTATCGGTCATTTTCATGGTCAATTCAGCTCTATCCCTGGCAGCAATGCTCGTACTCGGCATGGCCGCAGCCATCGTCTGCGGCATTCTGATTATTGCGTTGCTACCGGCCCTGCGCCGCTATGCACTCGCGCGGCCAAATGCCAGGTCATCGCACACCGTGCCGACAGCGCAAGGAGGCGGCATCGCTGTCGTCCTCGCAACACTGGCGGGGGTTGCCGTCGCTCTTCCCTGCCTGGGACTGCCGGTGACCCTGCCGCTACTTGCAGTATTTATCGCCACGCTCATGCTGGCGACGCTGGGCGCAGTCGATGACATTCGTCCTCTGCCGACGCTACCGAGGTTACTGGTGCAGGCTGCTGCGCTCGCCATCGTATTGCTCGCGACGCCGTCATCGCTCCGCATCCTTCCGGACTTGCCGCTCTGGCTGGAACGCACGTTCGTGTTGATCGCAGGATTGTGGTTTGTCAACCTGGTTAACTTCATGGATGGGCTCGACTGGATGACGGTCGCGGAAATCCTGCCCATGACAGTGGCGCTTGCGGCTTATGGCCTCTGGGGAAAGTTGCCACCCGACGCATCCATCGTCGCCGTCGCCCTCGCCGGTGCCATGATGGGCTTTGCACCCTTCAATAAGCCTGTCGCCAAGCTATTTCTCGGCGATGTTGGCAGCCTGCCGATCGGGCTGCTCACCGGCTGGTGCCTCCTCGGGCTCGCAGGCCAGCACCATCTCGCGGCCGCTGTCCTGCTACCGCTCTATTATCTCGCCGATGCAACGCTGACGCTGCTCAGGCGCGCCCGTAATGGCGAGGCAATCTGGCTCGCACATCGCAGCCATTTCTATCAACAGGCAACCACCAATGGTTTTACGGTGAAACAAGTGGTCGGCGAAGTCTTCGTCCTGAACATCATGCTCGCCACACTGGCGACGCTCTCGATTTTCAATGCGGCGCCAGCCACAAGCATCTTTTCGTTGATCTGCGGGATAAGTGCCGTGACCGTCGTGCTCTGGCGCTTTTCCCGGCCGCGCATGTCCACGCAATCAGGACAATGACGGCCGAAATTCAGGCACGGCATCCTTCAAAACCGTGACGATGACGCTTTTGTCCGTATGTGCGAATGCCGCATCGAGCTGCGTCAGCCATTCCTGCAATTTTTCCAGCGGGGGCTCGTTCGGGCGCGCCGCCACGATGCCGGCAATGCCGATGTCCGAGGTCGGCTCCTCTTCGGCGAACAGAATCTCGTTGAGCCGCTCACCGGGGCGAATGCCGGTGAATATAATCTCGATATCATAACCCGGCTGCAGGCCGGACAGCGTGATCATCCGCTCGGCCAAATCGACAATCTTCACCGGCTGACCCATGTTGAGAACATAGACCGAAACGTCCTGCCGCTGCGCGCTCATCGCGTGAGTCGCCGCCGTGACCACCAGGTCGCAAGCCTCCCGAATGGTCATGAAGTAGCGCACCATATCCGGGTGAGTGACGGTGATGGGACCACCGGCCTCGATCTGCGCCTTGAACTTCGGCACAACCGACCCGTTGGAAGCCAGCACGTTTCCAAACCGGACCGAGATGAGGCGCATCGGCGTCTTGCCGTTGGCCTTGCTGGTCAGATTGCGATCGAGCGCCTGACAATACATCTCGGCAAACCGCTTGGTCAGACCGAGCATCGAAACCGGCTCGATCGCCTTGTCGGTCGAGATCATCACCATGGCTTCCGCGCCCGCCGCGACAGCAGCATCGGCAACGTTGATCGATCCGAAGATGTTGGTCTTGATGCCCTCACTCCAGTCCCGCTCCAGAATTGGAACATGCTTAAGCGCCGCGGCATGAAACACGATATCCGGCTTGAACTGCCCCATTAGAGAATGAATGCGCCCGCGGTCGCGAATATCCGCAATCCGTCCCTCGATCCGCCCCGCATCGAATTTTTCGGCCAAACGCTCCGTCACAGCATGGAGCGCGGGCTCGGAGTTCTCGATGATCAACAGTCGCGCAGCGCCAAACGTCATGGCACGGTCGCAAATTTCCGAGCCGATAGAGCCGCCGCCACCCGTCACCACGACGGATTTGCCCCGCACAAAATCTTCCAAACGCCGGTAATCGATCTTCACGCTCGGCCGCAACAAGAGATCTTCGACCGCCACCGGTGCCAATTGCGGAACTTCACCTGCGCCCTCGAGCGTGGGCAGACGGCTTACGGTCAGGCCGAGCTTACGAGCCTGTGCCAGCACCTGCTCCGGATGAGCGTCAGGCTCAAACGATGTCGGCAACATGACAATGCGGCTGATCGGCTTCTGACGGCGGGAGAAATCTCCAACGACGTCCATCAGATCTTCGATACCGCCGAGCACCGGGACATCCCGGATGAACTGTCCACGATCCGATTTCGCCGGCGAGAGAATACCCGCTGACGAGATCCGCTTGACGGCGCCATTCTCGATCGCGCGGATCAATACTTCGGCGTCAGCCGTCCGGCCGAGCAGCAAGGCCGGCGCAGAGCCGGCGTCACGCGCCTTGTTACGGGTCCGGGTGAAATGAAAATAGCGATAGGCGAGACGGGATCCGCTGAGGAAAAAAACCTGCAGAAACCAATAGATGATGATTGTGGTCTTGCCGAAGAAGAAGTCGCCATAAACGTTGGGCGCAATCAGGATATAATCGATCACCAGAAGCGCGATCGCCAGGATCGTCGAGACCCGCAAGATGTTGAACAGATCGGGGATCGAAATGAAACGCCATTTGGTGGTGGTCAACCGCAACCAATAGCAAACGACGATGCTGAGCAGCACGAAGTAAGGCAGGATCCGCAGCAGGATCGGCAATCGCTCGGCAAATCCGCCGACCTCAAAGCGGAGATAAAAGCTTGCGAGCACGGCCGCGGCAGTAACGAGCGCATCGTGAAGCAGGATCAGGTAATTGCGCGCCGTCAGCGATTGGAATCTTAAACACCGGAAACACACTAATCCTGCGGCGAATGAATACGCGCGGAGCACTCGCGATTCATGGGCCCTCTCATACTTTTCGCTCTCTGGCACGCTCGACCAGCGAGGTCGTGCTATGGCCCGGCATCAGGTCGACCAGAATGACCTCTCCGCCATTCGCCATGACAATATCATGACCGACCACTTGCTCGCGCGTGTAATCGCCCCCTTTGACGAGGACGCTCGGTTTGATCTGTGCGATCAACGTGAGCGGCGTGTCATCTTCGAAAATAGCCACAGCATCGACAGCCTCAAGTGCTGCCAGCACCTCGGCGCGCGCACGCTCGCCCTGCACCGGGCGGTCGGCGCCCTTCAGGCGCTTGACCGATGCATCGCTGTTCAGGCCGACCACAAGGCGGTCGCAGGCGGCGCGCGCCTGCGTGACGACCCGCACGTGCCCCGGGTGCAGAATATCGAAGCATCCGTTGGTAAAGCCGACGCGCAGTCCCTGCCGTCGCCATTCCTCCAGGCGGTTCTCCAAATCCTGCCAGCCGGTCGTGATTTTTTCCTCTGCCGCGAGCGAGGCATGCGGCAGGATTTTCCGGCGCAATTCAGCCTGCGTCACGGTTGCCGTTCCGCGTTTGCCGACTGCGACCGCCGCCGCCGCGGATGCCATCCGCACCGCGGTTTCTTCGTCAACACCGCTTGCGAGCGTGACAGCGAGTGTTGCGGCCACCGTGTCGCCGGCTCCGGACACATCGCGCACCTTGGATGGGAACGCCGGCACATGCAGGGTATCCCCATTGCGGGCGACCAGCGTCATGCCGTGCTCGCTCTGCGTCACCAGCATGAACTCGCAGCCAGCCAGTTGCATCACATCCCGCGCGGCGAGCCCGATCTCGGCCTGCGTCGTCGCGCGGCTCCGAGTTCGCCTCGACGAACTCCTTACGGTTCGGCGTCAACATCGTCGCGCCATGATAAATCGAGAAATTCGCGCTTTTGGGGTCGACGATCACGCGTTTGCCGCTGGCGTGCGCGGCTTCAATGACGCGGCGGATGACATGCGTGGTGAGAACGCCCTTAGCGTAGTCCGACAGCAGAACGATATCGGCGCGCGGCAAAGCTGCCGAAACCGCCTCGATCAGTTGCGTTTCAACTCCCGAAGCGACCGGTGCGGCGACTTCCCAATCGGCGCGAAGCATATGGGTCGAGAAGTGTTCGGAGACGAACCGCAATTTCCGCGTCGTCTGCCGCGAGCCATCAGTAACCAGCAGTGGTTCGATCAGCGGCTCGCGGCCGAGTTCGTCCTTCAGGGTCCGGCCAGCCTCATCGTCACCGATCAACCCGACAAAAATACATTTTGCGCCGAGCGCGGCGATGTTGCGCGCGACGTTGCCGGCGCCACCGACATTGACCTCGCTGCGCTGAACCGCAATGACCGGCGCAGGCGCCTCAGGCGAGATCCGCGACACCTCGCCATAGACAAACTCGTCGAGCATCAGGTCGCCGATGCAAAGGACAGTCTGACGACGAATCGCCTCTGACAGCGCGTTGAAATCCAACATTAGATGCCTGTTGCCCGTTGCATGGTCAGCGATAGTGGTCCGGCTGATCCAGGAAGCCCTTCACATAAGCGGCGACAGCCTCTTCGAGCGGGGTGAAACCACCATTATATCCCGCCTGATTCAGGCGCGTGGTCTCTGCCTGCGTGAAATACTGGTAGCTGCCGCGAATCTGCTCCGGCATGTCGATGTATTCGATATTCGGCCGGGCGCCGAGCGCGGTGTAAGCCGCGACCATCATGTCCTTGAAGCTGCGCGCGTGACCGGTACCGACATTGAAAATTCCGCTGACCGACGGCGTCGCCAGCAGCCAGGTGACGACGCGGATCACATCGTCGATATAGATGAAGTCGCGACGCTGGTCGCCGTCGGCGATGCCCTCGCGATGCGACTTGAAGAGCTGGATGGTCTGACCGGCCCTGATCTCGTCAAAGCGCTTGGTCAGCACGCTCATCATCGAGCCTTTATGATATTCGTTCGGCCCGAACACGTTGAAGAATTTCAACCCTGCCCACTGCGGCGGCATCTTCTCGCCCTTGGCGACCCGCGCCGCCACCGCCATGTCGAACAGGTGCTTGCTCCAGCCGTAGAGATTTATCGGCCTGAGTTTTTTCAACTCTTCCAGCGTCTGTTCGTCGCGAAAGCCCTGGGTGCCATCGCCATAGGTCGCGGCCGACGAGGCATAGATAAACGGCGTGTGGTTGACCGTGCACCAGTCGAGCAGCCTCATGGAGAGGCGGAAGTTGGTCTCGATCACCAGATCGCCGTCAGTCGCCGTGGTTTCCGAGATCGCGCCGAGATGGATGATGGCGTCGAGGTTGCGCGTCGTCAGCCAGGACATCAGCTCATCGGGTGGAACCACGTCCGACAATTGCCGCTTGGCAAGATTGCGCCATTTGCCTTCGGTGCCAAGGAAATCGCACACGGCAACGTCCCCACGCCCGGCCTCATTGAGCGCAGCTACGACATTCGACCCGATAAAACCGGCTCCGCCGGTTACCAGCAGCATGAGGCCTTCCCGCTTGTTGATACGGGGTCACCTTTGCCCCAGACGGGGCGGCCAAGCAACGCCAAGGAAGATTTTTTGGTGAACATCGCCGCCCAAATTTCCTGATTTATCAGGCTCCCCGAACCCGCTATCAGGAAACCCGGCAAAGCCTCCTTCAGGCTCCTCGAAACATCATATAAAATGAATCATCAATCACTTAATGATCTCGGCGTCCGGACGGACCCCGCCGATACCCGCCCGATCCTCATCATTCCCTATATGTGGATCGGCGATTTTGTCCGTGGGCACACCGTGGTGCAGGTTCTCAAGCAGCGCTGGCCGAACCGGCCGGTCGACCTGCTCGTGACCAGCCTCTGCCGTCCGCTGATCGATTATATGCCGGGAGTACGGCAAGGCATTGTCTGGGACTTGCCTCGCGGACGCCTCGCGCTGGCCCAGCAACGGGCTCTCGCGCAGCAGCTTCGCGCCCAGAACTACGGCACTGCGCTGGTGATGCCCCGGACCTGGAAATCGGCCATCGCGCCGACGCTGGCCGGCATTCCGGAGCGGATCGGCTTTGTCGGCGAGGCGCGGTTCGGCCTGATCAACAAATGGCGCTGGGGCGAGCGGGCGATGCCCCGTTTCATCGACAAGAACGCGGCGCTGGCGCTGCCTGCTGACGCGCCGCTGCCGAAGGAATGGCCGGCGCCGCAGCTCGTGGTGCCGCAAGCCGAAATCGCGGCCTGGCGAGCGACCCAGGGCCTCGGCGGGCAGGACGCCATTGCGCTGGCGCCGGGCTCAGTCGGCTCGTCCAAGCGCTGGGTGGCCTACGCCAAGGCCGCGCGGATGCTTGCCAACAAGGGACTGGACGTCTGGGTGATCGGTGGTCCCGGCGAAAAGGCCATTGCCGCCGAGATCGTGCAGGCCGGCGGACCGCGCGTGCGCGACCTCACCGGCACCGACCTGCGCAACGGCATTCTGGCGATGGCCGCAGCGAAGCTGGCGATTTCCAACGATTCCGGACTGATGCACATCGCCGCTGCGATCGGCACGCCGACCATGGGCATCTTCGGGCCGACCAGCCCGTATCACTGGGGGCCGCTGAACGGGCTTGCCGCGGTCATGCTGCAGACCCGGATGCCGCTGCCCTGCCAGCCGTGCCACAAGCCGGTGTGCCACATGAACAACCATCAGTGCATGAAGCTGATCAGCGCCGAGGATGTCGTCAGGACCGCCGAGGCGGTGCTGGCGGAGGGCCGGCAGAACGCCCCCCTGACGGCACATTAACTCAGTATTAAACCCACATTACCTGTAACATTCGGGCTCATGCTGCGGCGGGCGAGCTTGCACCGCCCCCGCTCTCTCAATACCACTAGGCCCCCCGCCCTCGAACCGACATGCTCACCGTGCCCGCAGACCGAATGGCCGCCCACTTCGAGACCTCCCTCACCGCTTTGACCGAGGCGGTGCGGAGCGGCGAACTGCTGGCGTCCGCACGCACCATCGCGCACGCTATCGCCGACGCCCTCGCCGCCGGGCACAAGCTGCTGCTGATCGGCAATGGCGGCAGCGCCGCCGACGCCCAGCACATCGCCGCCGAGATCGTCGGCCGCTACAAGCAGGAGCGCCCGGCCTGGCCCGCGATCGCGCTGACCACCGACACCTCGGCGCTGACCGCGATCGGCAACGATTACGGCTTCGAACAAATATTCTCTCGGCAATTGCAGGGCCTCGGCCAGCGCGGCGACGTCCTGCTCGCGCTCTCCACCTCCGGCCGCTCGCCGAACATTCTCGCCGCGCTGAAAACCGCGCGTGACATGGGCGTCGTCACTGTCGGCTTCACCGGCCGCAAGGGCGCGAGCCTTGGCACGATCTGCGATCATGTCCTGATCGCACCGAGCGAGGACACCGCGGTGATCCAGCAGATCCACATGATGGCCGCGCACGCCATCTGCGACGAGGTGGAAAGCGCGCTGATGGCGCGGACGCCGAAGGCATGAGCGGCCGCCTGCAGCGCCCCGCCGCCTTCCTCGACCGCGACGGCGTGCTCAATCACGACGACGCCTATGTCGGCAGCAGCGAACGCATTCGCTGGATGCCGAATGTCGCGCCCGCGATCCGCCGCCTCAACGAGGCCGGCTATTTCGTCTTCATCTTCACCAACCAGTCCGGCATCGCGCGCGGCATGTTCACCGACGAGGATGTCCGCACGCTGCACCGCTGGATGTGCGACGAGCTTGCCGCGCAGGGCGCGCGCATCGATGACGTCCGTTACTGCCCGCACCATCCCGACGGCACCGTCGCCGGACTGTCGCGGGAGTGTCACTGGCGCAAGCCGGCGCCCGGCATGATCCTCGACCTGATGAAACACTGGCCGATCGATGCCGCCCGCAGCTTCGTGATCGGCGACAAGCAGCGCGACCTCGACGCCGGCATCGCTGCGAACATCAAGGGCTACCTGTTTCCCGGCGGCGATCTCGATGCGTTTATCGCGAACGTGCTGGCGCGTGACGGGCGCTAGAGCGCCAGTCGATAGACCTGCAAGCTAGACGGGGCGGCGCAAATGACATTCCGCCGGTACAGCATCGGCAGACCTCCCCCACGCTTTTGAACACGCAAAACCAATATCGCAAACGCCTGCGGCCGCCCCATTGCCGTCTCTTAACAGACCATCAATAGAGAAATCATAAACTGAGCTTTCGGCGAACCCCCTTCACGCTCAAAGGGCCTCCCGATGGATCATCTGTTTGTCCCCTATTTGCGTGAACTAGACCTCTCGATATTCCACGCCATCAACGGGTTCTGCGGCCAGAACCCCAAGCTTGACCAGTTTCTGATCCAACTGGACTTTAGTGCAGCGAAGGGCCTCGCCTTCATGGGCAGTTTCGGAGCGTTGTGGTTTCAGCGCACCAAGGATCAAGAGCGCACCAAGGATCAAGCCAAGCGACGCGAAACTCTCATCATCATGATTTTCGCGATATTGCTTTCGATTATCGCAGCCCGCGCCGCCGCCAACCTGCTTCCGTTCCGCATCCGCCCGATGTTCGTACCCGACATCGGATATCATGCGCCTCTGCTCTCGGTCGGAAACTACGAGAACTGGAGCAGCTTCCCCAGCGACACGGCGACCTATTTCTTCGTCATCACGACGGGGTTCTGGTTGCTATCGCGATGGCTGGGAGTCCTGTGGGCCTGTTTCAGCACCATCGTGATCCTCGCACGGGTCTATCTTGGCATCCATTACCCAAGCGACGTTCTTGGCGGCGCGCTGCTCGGCATCGGCCTCACCCTTGCGATGAACAATCAGTTCGCACATGCGCGCATCGCCGCGCCGATCCTCGCTATGGAGCAACGCGCACCGGCTATTTTTTACGGCCTCTTGTTTCCCGTTCTGTTCGAAACAGCGACGATCTTCCATTTCACGCGGGTCATGCGCCACTGGTTGTTCGGCCACTGAATACGATTGGGCCGGGACCACGGCGTACCCGCGCGCTGACCAGATCAATCAGACCGGCTGCGCAATTTCACCACGACATTATCAACGTCGTGTCCCGGCACTGGACCCGGCGCGCTCGTCGGCACGAGACTCTGCGCTCTCCGAATAGAGCAGCACCTGATTGCGCCCGGCCCGCTTGGCCTCATACAAGGCCATGTCGGCCTCGCCGAGCAGAACGGTCAGATCCGGCTTGCCGCGCACGGCATAAGCGATGCCGGCACTCACCGTGCTGGTGAAATCGCCGACCGGCGAAATGAAACGCCGGGCGGCGAAACTCGCGCGCACGCGCTCGGCGACGCGCATCGCCATCTGCGAGGTGGCATCAGGCAGCACCACCGCGAATTCCTCACCGCCCAGACGGGCGGCGAGATCGCCGTCGCGGATGTGCGCTGCGAGGAGGCTGCTGAACATCTGCAGCACGGTGTCGCCCGCCTGATGTCCGTGAATGTCGTTGACCCGCTTGAAATGGTCGATGTCGAAAATGATCACGGCAAGCGGCACCGAAAGCCGCCGGGTGCGCTCGAAGATCGCGCGGCGGTTGAACAGCCCGGTCAGCGAATTGGTTTCGGCCTCGTGCTTGTGCCGCCGCGCCAGGCGCACCTGATTGAGCCCGAGCGAAAGCGCGCCCATGCTGCCAACGCTGGTGAGGCACATCGCAAGGTTGATGTTCTCGGCCCACCCGAAGGGCGCGTGGTTCATCACCCAGCTTCCGTCATGCACCAGCACAACAGCGCACAGCACGAATGACAGCGCCGTCAACGCATAGAGCACCGCCAGCAGCAGGATCAAAGTCGGTGCCTCCGAACGGTGGCGCCAATAGTCCCACCCGGTGGCGAACATGATCGCCGCGCAGGCGATATTGAGCGCGATATAGGACAGGCCGTCGTAACCCGACAGCATCGGGATCGCCATGGCCGCAATCGAAGCGATGGCAACAAGAGCCATCATCCGCACCGGAAGCTCGCCAGTGCGGAATTGCCGGCTGGCCCCCATGAAGAATGTTAGGCCGATCAGAAGCGCGGCGAACGCAACCGTGCCCATGGCCGGGGAGAAATTCTCGACGAAATCGCGATAGACAAAAAGGCTCGCGGCCAGAAACGAAACGCCAATCCCCCAACTCATCAGCACGTGATCGGCACGCGAAACAAACCAGTTCACGAAAAAGGTGAACGCCAGTCCGATGCTGCAGAAACTCAGTGCGATCAGCAGAGAATTGTAATCAAGCACGACAATTCCAATGCACGGGACATTCCGGCCAACAGAATGATGTGAGATGGGCACCATCGTGGCCGGCGATTAAGTTAGCATTTAATCTCCGTCAGGCTTGGCCACAGACCTAACAAAGCCTGAACATGCTTGCTCAACTTTGAGACAATCGTTCGCTGTCCGGCTGCCAGCCCATGTGTCGGGCAGCCACGTTTTTACGCGGCGACGACAACCAAGGCATGGATGCCCGGGCATAAGGGCGTTTACGCCCGTCTTCGACGGGCTATCCCCGGCCACGACGAGTTGTCCTCATCCTGAGGAGCAGCGCGCAGCGGCGCGTCTCGAAGGATGAGGCCACCAGCTCTCCCGATCTCATGGTTCGAGACCGCACTTCGCGCCTCCTCACCATGAGGATCATCTGCTGATCGTGTTCCGGACGCCATGCAGCGTGACAAAAGCGCGTTCACGCGCGTCTGCGCCGCGCTATGGCTTCGCAGAACCGGACCGGCGCAAGCTCTGGATATGGAACGGCCCCGGATCAGCGGAGCGACATTGCATGTCGCACCGCGTCCGGGGCACGGCGGCGCCGTCGATATTTGTTCGGACCGGATAATCTGCTAGATCGGCATCACAAGCGGGACGAAGGGTGACTGCATGAAGATCGCGGTGATGGGGGCCGGCGCCGTCGGCTGCTACTATGGCGGCATGCTGGCGCGCGTGGCGCATGACGTAACGCTGATCGCGCGGCCCGCCCATGTCGAGGCCATCGCAGGGCAGCACGGGCTGAGATTCGAAAGCGCGCGCCTCAATGGCATCATCCCGATCCATGCCACCGCCGAGCCTTCCGGCGTCGCCGGGGCGGACGTCGTACTGTTCTGCGTCAAATCCGCCGACACCGAAACCGCGGGACGCCTGATCGCGCCACACCTGAAAACCGACACCATCGTGATCTGCCTGCAGAACGGCGTCGACAATGCCGAGCGACTGCAGGCGGTCATTCCACAAACCGTGCTGCCGGCGGCGGTCTATGTCGCCGCCGAAATGGCGGGCCCCGGCCACATCCTGCATCACGGGCGCGGCGACCTGATCATCGGCACCTCCGCCGCGAGCGAGCGCATCGCCAGGGCGTTCAGCGATGCGCAAATCCCCACCATTGTGTCGGACACGGTGATGGCCGTGCTGTGGGAAAAGCTGATCATCAATTGCGCCTACAACGCACTGTCGGCGACCGGCCACCTGCCCTACCACCGCGTGGTCAGGGTGCCCGGCGCCCTTGAGGTGATCAGGAACGCGATCGACGAATGCGTCGCGGTGGCGGCAAAGCTCAACATCGCCATCCCGGCCGATATCCACGCGCGAACGCTGGCGCTGGTGGAGGTGATGCCGAACCAGTATTCCTCCACCGCGCAGGATCTGGCGCGCGGCAAGCCGAGCGAGATCGACTACCTCAATGGCCATGTGGTGCGGAAGGGACGCGAGGTCGGCGTGCCGACGCCGACCAACCTGGCGCTGCAGGTCGCGGTCAAGCTGCGCGAGGCCGCACGGCAGACAGACGGCGACTGACCGGCGGAGCAACTGGAGGCCGGGATGCTGCTATACGATGCGCTTTATCGCTGGTGCCGCGACGCCACCGACGAAACGCACAACTGGACCTCTCACAAGGCCAAGGCAAAGGCATGACCGAGATGACAACGACAGCGTCCGCGATTCCGGACGGGCAGGCAATTCCGAAGCTGCCCAGCATGCGGGAGGCCTTCCGCGTGTGGCTCCGGGTCGCGGCGCTCTCCTTCGGCGGACCGGCCGGACAGATCGCGGTGATGCACCGCATCCTGGTCGAGGAGAAACGCTGGATCTCCGAGAATCGTTTTCTCCACGCGCTGAACTACTGCATGCTGCTGCCCGGGCCCGAGGCGCAGCAACTAGCGACCTATATCGGCTGGCTGATGCATCGCACCTGGGGCGGCATCATGACCGGCGGCCTGTTCATCGTGCCCGGCATCGTCGCGATCATGGCGCTGAGCTATGCCTATGCCGCATTCGGCAATATCGGCATCGTGGCGGCGCTGTTTTTCGGCCTCAAGGCCGCGGTGCTTGCCATCGTGATCGAAGCCGTGGTCCGCATCGGCCGGCGCGCGCTGCAGAACGGCGTGATGCAGGGACTTGCCGGCGCGGCCTTCGTCGCGATCTTCTTTTTCAACGTCTCGTTTCCCCTGATCGTGCTCGCTGCGGCGCTGATCGGCTATGCCGGCGGCCGCGCAGGCCTCGCCGCCTTCGCCCTCGGCGGCGGTCATGGTGCGAAGGTATCGACGGCGCTGGTCGACGCGCTGCTCGGTGACGAGCCACCAAGCCACGCGCGGCCTTCAACCAAACGCACGCTCCGCGTCGCAAGCATCTGGCTGTCGCTCTGGCTGGTGCCGGTCGCGCTGATCTATCTGCTGCTCGGCGAGGCCAATGTCTTTTCCCAGATCGCCGTGTTCTTCAGCAAAATGGCGATGGTGACGTTCGGCGGCGCCTACGCCGCGCTCGCCTATGTCGCGCAGCAGGCGGTGGAGCACTATCACTGGCTGCGGCCGCACGAAATGCTGGACGGGCTCGGCATGGCGGAAACCACGCCGGGCCCGCTGATCATGGTGCTGCAGTTCGTCGGCTTCATGGCCGCATTCCGCGATCCCGGCACGCTGTCGCCGATGCTCGCCGGCACGCTCGGCGGACTGCTCGCCACCTGGGTCACGTTCACGCCGTGCTTTCTGTGGATCTTCCTCGGCGCGCCCTACATCGAGATCTTGCGCGGCAACAAGGCACTTGCCGGAGCACTGTGCGCCATCACCGCCGCGGTGGTCGGCGTCATCCTCAATCTCGCAATCTGGTTTGCGATCCACACCATCTTTCGCGAGACCTTTGCAGTGAACGGCTTCGGCTTCGCGTTCGAGGCTCCGCAGTTCGCCAGCATCGATCCATGGGCGCTCGCGCTGGCGCTCGGCGCGGCCGTTCTCGTCTTTCGACTCAAAACAGGAATGTTGCTGACACTGGCGGCCTGTGCGGCGGCGGGTGTCGCGCTGCATCTGGCCGGCGTGATCTGAAGGTTTCATCCGCCGCCAATGTTCCCAGCGCATCATCGCCGCTGAAACCCGCAGAATGCCCTTCCGTTACCGCACGCCATGTCCTATGGACTGCCGCAACCCTTCCCCATTTTTGTGACTTCATGATCCGCCTCGACAACATCAGCAAGCAGAACGGCCACCAGATCCTGTTCATCGAAGCCTCCGCCGCGCTCCAGAAGGGCGAGAAGATCGGCCTTGTCGGCCCGAACGGCGCCGGCAAGACCACGCTGTTCCGCATGATCAGCGGTCAGGAACTGCCCGATGAGGGCCAGGTGTCGGTCGATCGCGGCGTCACCATCGGCTATTTCAGCCAGGATGTCGGCGAGATGGCGGGCCGCAGCGCGGTCGCCGAGGTGATGGACGGCGCCGGCCCGGTCAGCGGCGTCGCCGCCGAATTGCGCGAGCTGGAAGCCGCGATGGTCGATCCGGATCGCATGGACGAGATGGAACAGATTCTCGAACGCTATGGCGAGGTGCAGGCGCGTTTTCAGGATCTCGACGGCTACGCACTCGACGCCCGCGCCCGCGAGGTGCTCGCCGGCCTCGGCTTCAGCCAGGAGATGATGGAAGGCGATGTCGGCAAGCTGTCCGGCGGCTGGAAGATGCGCGTCGCGCTCGCACGCATCCTGCTGATGCGTCCCGAAGTGATGCTGCTCGACGAGCCGAGCAACCATCTCGATCTTGAAAGCCTGATCTGGCTGGAGTCCTTCCTCAAGGGCTATGACGGCGCGCTCTTGATGACCTCGCACGACCGCGAGTTCATGAACCGCATCGTCGGCAAGATCATCGAGATCGACGGCGGCTCGCTGACCACCTATTCCGGCGATTACGAATTCTACGAGCAGCAGCGCGCGCTGAACGAAAAGCAGCAGCAGGCGCAGTTCGAGCGCCAGCAGGCAATGCTGGCCAAGGAAATCAAGTTCATCGAACGCTTCAAGGCGCGCGCCTCGCACGCCGCGCAGGTGCAGAGCCGGGTGAAGAAGCTGGAGAAGATCGAGCGCGTCGAGCCGCCGCGCCGCCGCCAGACCGTCGCTTTCGAATTCATGCCGGCGCCGCGCTCCGGCGAGGACGTGGCGAGCCTGAAGAACGTGCACAAGGGCTATGGCAGCCGCAGCATCTATCAGGGGCTGGACTTCATGGTCCGCCGCAAGGAGCGCTGGTGCGTGATGGGCGTCAACGGCGCGGGCAAGTCCACGCTGCTCAAGCTGGTGGCTGGCTCGGCCGAGCCGGACGACGGCACGGTGGCGCTCGGCGGCAGCGTCAAGATGGGCTATTTCGCCCAGCACGCGATGGATCTGCTCGGCGGCGAACGCACCGTGTTCGAGGAGCTGGAATATTCCTTCCCGCAGGCCGGTCAAGGCTCGCTGCGCGCGCTGGCCGGCTGCTTCGGCTTCTCCGGCGACGACGTCGAGAAAAAATGCCGCGTGCTGTCCGGCGGCGAGAAGGCGCGCCTCGTGATGGCGAAGATGCTGTACGACCCGCCGAACTTCCTGGTGCTGGACGAGCCGACCAACCATCTCGACATGGCGACCAAGGAAATGCTGATCGCCGCGCTGGCGGATTTCGAGGGCACCATGCTGTTCGTGTCGCACGACCGGCATTTCCTCGCCGCCCTCTCCAACCGCGTGCTGGAGCTGACGCCGGACGGCATCCAGCAATATGGCGGCGGCTACACCGAATATGTCGCGCGCACCGGACAGGAAGCACCCGGCCTGCGGAGCTAGGGCATTCTTGCGGCTGGTGTACTCCCTCTCCCCGGCGGGGAGAGGGCTGGGGTGAGGGGATCTAAATCTATCGATAGATCATACGCCCTCACCCGCCGCGCTTCGCGCGTCGACCTCTCCCCCGGGAGAGGTAAAAGGAGCAAGGGCTTGCAGCCACCACACCAAACGAAAACGCGCGCCGCTGCGTTTGCAACGGCGCGCGCCATTCTCTCCCGCCAATCGAGCCAGGCGGCTCAATCGAACGGTTCGGCCGGCACTTCCTCCGGGAAGGTCGGATAAATCTTCCGCACCCGGCCCATCTGCTTGGCGAGCGCCAGCACCGCATCGATATGCGGTGTCTCGACTTCGGTGAGGCGGCCAAGCTCCTGCACCGAGGTCAGCAGCGCGTCGAGCTCGATCGGTCGGCCCTTGTCGACATCCTGCAGCATCGAGGTGCGGTGCGCGCCGACGCGGGCGGCGCCGTTGATGCGCTTTTCGATATCGACGCGGAAGTGGACGCCGATACGGCGCGCGATGCGCTCGGCCTCTTCCATCATATGGCGCGCCAGCAGCCGCGTTTCCGGATCGGTGGCGACAACGTCGAGCGTCGCATGGGTCAGCGCCGAGATCGGATTGAAGCAAAGATTGCCCCACAGCTTCAGCCAGATGTCGTTGCGGATCTCCGGCAGGATCGGCGCCTTGAGACCTGAGGCCTCGAACAGCTTGGAGAGCTTCTGCGCGCGCTCGGTGATCTCGCGGGTCGGCTCGCCGAGGCCGAACTTGTCGCCGGAGACATGCTTGATGACGCCGGGGCCTTCGATCTCGGCGGCGGGATAGACCGTGCAGCCGATCACGCGCTCGGGGCCGATCACGTTCCACTGCCGGCTGCCCGGATCGACGCTCTCGATGCGACGGTTGGCGTACTGGCCCTCGAAACCGTAGAAGTACCACCACGGCAGGCCGTTCTGCGCGGTGACAACCGCGGTGTTCGGACCGAGCAGCGGCTTCATCTGCTCGGCGACTTCCCACGCCTGATGCGCCTTGAGCGCGATGATGACGTAATCCTGATGGCCGAGCTCCTTCGGATCGGAGGTCGCGGTCATCTTCGCCGACTTCTCCTCGCCGCCAATGTGCAGCTTGAGCCCGTTGTTGCGGATCGCCTCGAGATGTGCGCCGCGCGCGATCAGGGACACGTCCGCGCCCGCGAGCTTCATCAGAACACCGATATAGCCGCCGATGGCTCCCGCGCCGTAAATACAGACTTTCATCGTTCTCTTTCCGAATGTCAGAAGGGAATTGTCTGTTGGGCTTCGCCCAGCATCCGGAAATCAATCTACACACCACCCTCGCCGCGTAAACATCGCGGATGTCGAGTAAGTCCAGTATGTGTGTGTCTTTGTCACAGAATGTCCGTATCACTGTGACAATATGTTTTACATCGACATACGTCAGCAAAACTGACGTAAAAACAAGGTACTGACACAGAAACACCACCGCAGGCCTTCGCGCAGGCGGTGATCGACGTCGATCGTTACTGAGCGATATGCCCGAAGCCGAGCTTCTCGGCTTCCGCGATCACCTGCGCGAAGGCCGGGGATTTGCCCCTGCCGCCAAGCACGACAATGCTGCCGCCACCGACCGGCCCGGTGAGGCCGGGATCGGTGGCGATGAACACCGCGATCAACGGCACGGCATAGGCCGCCGCCAGATGCAGCAGCCCGGTATCGACGCCGACCACCAGCGCCGCATTGGCGATCACACCGGCGGTGGCGTCGAGCGGCTGGCGGTCGAGAATGCGGCTCTGCGGAATGCCGCCAGCCAGACGCGCGCAGCGCAGGCGCTCGCGCTCGGTGCCCCATGGCAGCACCACGTCGAGCCCCTGCCGCCGCAGCCATTTGCCGAGACCGATCCATTCGGACTCGCGCCACTCCTTGGTCGCCTTCGACGTGCCGTGCAGCAGCACCGCATAGGGTGCGCTCGCCGTCGCCGGCGGTTTGATGAGGCCATAATCGATCACCGCATCGGGTTGATAGCCGAGGCTGAGGCCGGTGAGCAGACGATTGCGCGTCACCGCATGCAGGGTGCGCGACACGTTGTGCGTGACGTCATAGAAACGTGAGGCCAGCGGCTCGCGAATGCTGGAGGCATCGTAACCATGCCGCTCGCCCGGTGCCCAGCGCGCGATCAGCGCGGAGCGCAGCAGCCCCTGCGTGTCGATGGTCTTCGACGCATCGACCGCGCGCAGCCGCGCCTTGAACGCCGACACCTCGCGCCATGTCGCGGGCGACAGCAATTGCGAGCGCCAGCGCCGCGTCGCTACCGGCACGACGTCGTCGATCGCCGGATGCAATCGCGCCAGCGGCGCGAACGCCTCCTCCACCACCCAGGTGAATCTCACATCGGGATTGTGCCGCCGCGCATCGGTCATCGCCGGCATCTGATGCACCACGTCGCCGAGCGAAGAGGTCTTGATGAAAATGAGGCCGGGCGCGCTCGCCATGGAATTCCGCAAATCAAGTGAGGTTTTGGAAACCATAAAGCGTGTTCCGCCCTAAATTGCCAAGAAAATCAGCAGAAAACCCGCGCGTTATACCCCACCTCCACCCTTCCCCGGCAAGTTTCCGGCAAGGGTTTGGCGTCACAGTCGCGGTCAGATCGGGGGCACCATCGATCAGGCGACACGGGGAGTAAATTCAATGACGATTCTGGTCACCGGCGGCGCGGGATATATCGGCAGCCACACGGTCTTGGCGCTGGCGGAAGCGCGCGCCAGCGTGGTCGTGATCGATAATCTGTCCACCGGCTTTTCCTCCGCGCTGCCCGAAGGCGTGCCGCTGTTCATCGGCGATGCCGCCGACGAAAATCTGGTCGAGGGCGTGATCGCGCAACATGGCGTCACCTCGATCATTCATTTCGCCGGCTCGGTCGTGGTGCCGGATTCGATCCGCGATCCGCTCGGCTATTATCGCAACAACACCATGACCACGCGCAACCTGCTGAACGCGGCGGTGAAGTGCGGCGTCAATCGATTCATCTTCTCGTCCACCGCCGCGGTCTACGGCAATCCCGACCAGATGCCGGTGACCGAGACCGCGCCGACCCGGCCGCTGTCGCCCTACGGCTCGTCCAAGCTGATGACCGAGATCATGCTGCACGACGTCGCCACCGCGCACGGCATGAACTATGTCGTGCTGCGCTATTTCAACGTCGCGGGCGCCGACCCGCAGGCGCGGATCGGCTTGCAGACGGTCGGCGCGACGCATCTGCTCAAGATCGCGGTCGAGGCCGCCACCGGCCAGCGCGCCAAGATCGATGTCTACGGCACCGATTACCCGACACCGGACGGCAGTTGCATCCGCGATTTCATCCATGTCAGCGATCTGGCGCAGGCGCATCTGTCGGCGCTGGATTATCTGCGCATGGGCGGCGCGTCGGTGACGCTGAATTGCGGCTATGGCCGCGGCTATTCGGTGCGCGAGACCATCGAGGCGGTGCGCCGCGCCTCGGGCCGCAACTTCGCGGTTCAGGAATCCGCGCGGCGGCCCGGCGACATCATGACCATGATCGCCGACACCAGCCGCATCCAGGCGACGCTCGACTGGACGCCGCATTTCGACGACCTCGACACCATCGCCCGCCACGCACTGGCCTGGGAGGAAAAGTGGCTCGCCGCGCGCGGCCCTGACGCCCGGGCGGCGACGGGCTGAAGATCACAGCGTTCTAGCGCCCCTCACCCGGATTGCCGAGGCGATCCGACCTCTCCCCGCTGGCCGAAAAGGCCAACCGCAACTCCAGACCCTCATCCTGAGGAGCGCGCCTGCGCGCGTCTCGAAGGATGAGGCCACTTCTGTCCCGGGTGCGACGCAGTGTGCAAACACTGCTTCGCAGAACCGGGACCGTTCCAAACTCAAAGTCTGGAACGGCCCCGGATCAGCGGAGCGCCACTGCGTGACGCACCGCGTCCGGGGCAATGATCTCGGCCTCATGGTTCGAGACGCGAGGCGGTCGCCCCGCTCCTCACCATGAGGATCACAGGCCGGAAACGGCCGGCAGAGCACACTGCCGTGACCGCGAACCGCCCGTTTTTGCTTGAAAATCAGCCGCATCACGGGCAAGGAGGCGCATGTCTCCGCGCAGCATTCCGGGACCCGGATGACCGAAGTTCCGAGGAAGATCACCGACGACCCCTATGGCGCGGCCGCGCTGATCCGCCGTCTCGTCACCGAGCAGGGGTTCGAATACTGGCCGCGTTACCTGAAAGCCTTCGCCCTGATGGCGGTGTCGGCTGCCGCCACGGCGCTGTCCGCCTGGCTGCTCGGCGAGGTCATCAACCAGACCTATGTCAACCGCAGCGTGTCCGGCATCGTCACGCTGTCGCTGGTGATCATCGCGCTGTTCGCCGCCAAGGGCGCTGCGACCTACGGCCATTCGGTGATCCTCGCAAAGATCAGCAATGCCATTCTCGCCAACAATCAGCGGCGGCTGTTCGCCAAGCTGATGCATGAGAATATCGGCTTTTATTCCGATCGCCATTCCTCGGAATTCCTGACGCGGCTCACCGCCGGCGCGCAGTCGGTGACGCAGGTGCTCGGCCTTCTGGTCAGCGCGCTCGGCCGCGACGTGCTGTCGCTGATCGGCCTGGTCGCGGTGATGGTGTTCCAGGATCCGTGGATGTCGCTGTTCGGCCTGATCGTCGCGCCGCCGGCGATGCTGGTGATCCGCAAGCTGGTGAAGCGCATCAAGCACCTCGCGCACGACCAGTTCACCGGCACCACCGACATCATGGAGACCATGCAGGAATTGCTGCAGGGCATTCGCACTGTCAAGGCGTTCACGCTGGAAGACGCGATGCAGGCGCGCATCGATGCCAGCATCGGCGAGGTCGAGCGCAACTCCAACAAGATGGCGCGGGTGCAGAGCCGCTCCAGCCCGCTGATGGAAACGCTCGGCGGCTTCGCCATCGCCGGCGCGCTGATGTATGGCGGCTACCGGGTGATCGCGACCGGCGCGGCGCCGGGCCAGTTCTTCTCCTTCCTCACCGCCTTTCTGCTTGCCTACGAGCCCGCCAAGCGGCTTGCGCGGCTTAATATCGAGCTGAACTCCTATCTCGTCGGCGCGCGCAAGCTGCTGGAGATCGTCGACAGCCCGGCCTCCGAGCCGGACGACAGCGACAAGCCGGCGTTGCAGCTCACCGAGGCGCGGGTCGAACTGCGCGACGTCACCTTCTCCTATCGCGAAGGCGAGCCGGTGCTCCGCCGCATGAGCTTCGCCGCCGCGCCCGGCACCATGACGGCGCTGGTCGGCCCCTCCGGCGGCGGCAAGTCCACCGTGCTGGCGCTGCTGCTGCGCTTCTATGAAGTCGACGCCGGCGCCATCGTGATCGATAACCAGATCATCTCGGACACTTCACGCAAATCGCTGCGCCAGCAGACCGCCTATGTCGGGCAGGACGTCTATCTGTTCCGCGCCAGCATCCGCGATAACATCGCCTTCGGCAAACCCGGCGCCAGCGAAGAAGAGATCATCGCTGCGGCGAATGCGGCCTGCGCGCATGATTTCATCATGGCGTTCCCGCTCGGTTACGACACCCCGGTCGGCGAGCACGGCGCGCAACTATCCGGCGGCCAGCGCCAGCGCATCGCCATCGCCCGCGCGCTGGTGAAGAACGCGCCGATCATCCTGCTCGACGAGGCCACCGCCGCGCTCGATTCCGAATCCGAGAAGCTGGTGCAGGAGGCCATCGCGCATCTGTGCCAGGGCCGCACCACCATCGTGATCGCGCATCGCCTGCACACCATCATGCATGCCGATCAGATTCTGGTGGTGGAGGACGGCACCATCGTCGAATCCGGACAGCATGACGCGCTGCTCGCCCGCAACGGCCGCTACGCCTCGTTCTTCCGCCTGCAGCACCGCGATTCCAGCGGCCAGCCGCCACTCGCCGCCAGCGCCTAGCTTTCTCCCAACCACGGATCATCCCATGAGCGCCGCAGACTACGTCATCCCCGCTTTGGTGCAGCCGGCGCTTCCGGTAGCCGGCACCTCGAAGCTCTTCCCCGTGCGGCGCATCTGGTGCGTGGGGCGCAACTATCTCGAGCACATCCGTGAGATGGGCAATGACGAACGGCTGCCGCCATTCTTCTTCGCCAAGCATGCCGACATGCTGGTGCCGAGCGGCGCGACCATTCCGTTTCCCAGCCTGACCAAGGATTGCCAGCACGAGGTCGAGATGATCGTGGCGCTGAAGTCCGGCGGCGCCAACATCCTCCCGGACAAGGCGCTCGATCACGTCTACGGCTACGGCGTGTCGATCGACCTCACGCGGCGCGATCTGCAAACCGCCTCGCGCAAGAAGGAGCGGCCCTGGGAGATCGGGAAGTCGTTCGACAATTCCGCGCCATGCGGCGCGCTGCGCGCGGCCTCCGAGATCGGCCATCCCGCGAAGGGCAGGATCTGGCTGTCGGTGAACGGCACCCTGCGGCAACAGGGCGACCTGTCGGAGATGATCTGGAACGTGCCGGAAATCATCGCACAACTGTCGCAGCAGGTGACGCTCGGCGCGGGCGACCTGATCATGACCGGCACGCCGGCCGGTGTCGCGGCGCTGGCGCCGGGCGACGTGATCGAATGCGGCGTCGAGGGGCTTGAGCCGCTGAAGGTGACGTTCGCCAAGGCGTGAGCGATGTCGCACTCCGGGCTTCGATCAATCACCATTCGTCATGCCCGGACTTGATCCGGGCATCCATCTCTTCACGATTGATGGAGTGCCGGGTCAAGCCCGGCAATGACGCCTGAGAACACCGCCACCATCACATAGGCTCTAAAGAGCTCAGTAGCCGGTCGCCTCGAGATAACCGACGCCGCCGTGGCTGCCTTCGATGCGCACCGGCCCTTCCCAATAGGGGATGCTGGTGCCCATCCAGCTTTGCGCGTTGAGCGGCGCAATCGTGATCTTCAGTCCGCGACTCGCTATCGCAATGGTCCACGCCGTCGGCACCCCATGCGTGCCGATCGTGGTCCACGCGGTCGGGGTCATGGCGATGTCCTGCGCAGCCAGCACATGCGTCTGCCCATCCGCATCGATCCAGTTGCCGGAGCGATAATCCGCGCCATCCTCCTGACGCAGCCGGAACAGCATCAGCTTGTCGCCGGAGGCAAAATGCAGCGACATCCAGTCCCAGCCCTTCTGGTCCGGCGCGAGCGGCTGGCTGCTCCATTCGCGGTCGAGCCACGCCTGCCCCGTCACCGCTACGCGGCGACCGGCGAGCGCGATCTCGCCGTGCGCGGTGAAGAACGGCTGGCTGTAATAATACGACGCCTGCCCGCGTTCCGATTTCTCGCTGTAGCCATTCTCGCCCTGCAGCACCACAGGCCGCGTCGCATCGAGCCGCAGATCGACGCGAAAATCATTGCTCGACGCCGCTAGTGCCAGCGGCGCCATGGTCTGATCGGAGGCGCCGTCGAGCGCGCGCAGTTCCCACGCGTCGATAAAGGCGCGGAACGGCGACGCCCCCGCGCCGGCCTGCCCCACGCCGCCGCGCGCCAGACGCTCGGCGAACAAATGCTGCCGCGCGCTGGTGAGCGCCGCATGCCCCATCCAGAGTTGTCGGCTGTCCCAGCCCTGACCCTCGGCACCCGGCATCGTCGCCTGACGGAACAGCGTCCATTGCGCGCCATAGGCCTCGCCATCTGTACCGCGCAGATTGGCGGTGACGTACCACCATTCGATGCGGAATGGCGGATGCGCGCCATGATCGACGGGAAATGTCAGTGCCCTGCCGCGCACCACCGGCGCGAACCCGTCTGCCTCGCCGCCTAGGCCAGCAAAGCCCTGCGCGCGCAGCGGCCCCGTCGCGGCGAGCAGCGCCAGAACCTGAACGAATGCGCGGCGGTGCAAAGGCATGTCAGCGCTCACTGGCGAAAATCCGGATCAGACGCGCCGGCGGCATGCGGAACAGCTTGGCCATCGGCACCGCGGCAGCGAGCAAGGCCGCCGCCATCGCAATCGCCAGCAACTCGACAAGCTGCGATGGAAACACATGCAGCGGAATCCGCCAGCCAAACGCGCGGACGTTGACGACCGCGACCAGGCACCAGCCCACCGCCAGCCCGAGCGGCACCGCCAGCAAGGCCGTCAGCAGCGCCAGTGCCATGGTCTTGGCAAGTTCAACGGCGGACAATCGCGGCAGCGTGATCCCCATGGCCCATAGCGGCGCAAGCTGCGGCAGGCGGGCATTCGCCAGCGTCAAGAGACTGGTGAGCAGCGCGATCGCGGCGACGCCGAGGGTGAAGGCATTGAGCGCGGCAGTGACGGCGAAGGTCTTGTCGAAGATCCGTTTCGATTCCGCCTTCACCTCGGATTGATCGGCAATCTGCCGGTCGCTGAGTTTGAAAGTGCTCTGAAGATCGGTCACGAGGCGCGGAATGTCCGGCGACGCAATCCGCAGCGCGAGGCGGGTGCGTGGGATCTTCGGGAATTGCCGGAGCAGCGCGTCGACATCCATCGCCAATTGTCCGCGCGGATTGCCGTAGTCGGCATAGATGCCGACGATGGCGAGTGCCCAGTCGCCGGTGTCGGTGGGCACATGAACGGTGTCGTTCAGCTTCAATCCCGCGCGCCGCGACAATTGCTCGCTGATGAAAGGCTCCCTTCCCCTGCGCGATCTGTTGCCACGCGTCGGGCGCAGCCACGAGCAGCGGCCAGCGGCGGCGATAATCCGCATCATCGGCAAGGCCCATCAACTCGACGCTTTGCCCGGCAGGGCTGGTCTCCGCCCGCGCGCCGGGCAGGATCGCGACCTGCTCCGGCCGCTGCTTCAGCCATTGCGTGATACTTGCGGCCTGCTCGTTGCTGGCGGCATCGAGATAGACGTCGGCGACAAGGCGATTGTCCAGCCACGTCACGAAGGTCGCCCGGAAGCTGCCGACCATAGTGGAGACGCCGACATTGACCGCGATCGCCAGCAGCAGCGCCATCAAAGCCAGCGACAGGCCCGAGAGTTGCTGGCGGCTGTCGGCGAAGGACCATTGCAGCAGCGGGCGGTGCTGCTGGCGGCGCGCTGCTCCCTCGCCGGCCCACAGCAGCAAGCCAAGCACCACCGGCAGGCCGAGCGCGGCGCCAAGCAGCAGCGCGCCGAGCAGACCGAAACCCGCGCCGAGCGAGTCGCCAAAAGCCAGGCATGCGACTGCAATGACTGCCACAACAACAGCGAGCAAGCCCTGCCGCGTCAGCCAATGCTGCTGCAACTCCTTCCACGCATCCGGCTGCGCGGTGGCGAGAATGGACAGGCGCTGCAGCTTGAGAAAGCTCGTCGCGGCGGCGGCGGCCGCGCCCGCCACGCTCATCGCAAGACCGGCGATCCACCACGCCGGTTGCAGGGTCAGTTCGCCGGGAATGTCCGCGCTGTAGAGCCCGCGCAGCGTGGCCGCGACATCAGGCAACAGCATCGCCGCCACGCCATAACCAACCAGCATGCCGACAAGGCCCGCGCCAAGCGCCAGCACCACAAGCTCCGCGAGCAGCAGCAGGTTCAGCGTCCGCGCCGACACACCGCAAGCGCGCATGGTGCGGAACATCGGGCGGCGCTGCTCGAAGGTGAGACCGATCGCCGAATTGACGATGAACAGGCCGACCGCGAACGACAGGAAACCGAACGCGGTGAGATTGAGATGAAAGCTGTCGGTGAGATGTTCGAGGCTGGTCTCGGTGTCCGGCGCCACGACATGCAATTGATCGCCCACCACCTCCGCGAGCGAGGCCGCCGGGCCGATTGGCTTTTGCGCCACCAGCAGCCGCGAGATTTGATCGGGCTTCTCCAGCGCCCGCTGCGCGATGCCGATATCGACCACCAGCACGCCCGGCGCCAGCGTCGGACTGACCGCGAGCGGCGGCAATAACTGCCCGTTCCGGAGTTGCGGCCGATCACCGGCATGGAGACCAAGCGCGGTGAGCGTCTCGGGCGCAACGCGCGTCTGATATGGCGGCATCAGGAAAGCGCGCAACTCGCCGCCGTCCATCCGCGCCATCGCGCCGACTTCGCCCGGCATCGTCAGTGGCTCGACACCGACCAACCGCACCGAACGACCGCTCACCTGAACGCGTTCTTCCAGCACCGGCGAGACCGCCCAGCCCGCGCGGCGCAGCGCAACAAACAAACTTTGCGAGAACACCGCGCCATCCCGCGCGACAAGCGTTGCGGTACGCGCGCCGCCGAACATCGCCGCCGCCCGGGCGTAGCTCTGCCGCGCCTGCTGATTGAGTGCCTGCACGCCGCTCCAAAGCGCGGTGGCGAGGACGAGGCCGACCAGCAAGGTCGCAAGCTGCATCGGATGCCCGCGCCAGTGGCTGAGCAGCGTCTTCAGGATCCAGCCATACCTCGCAAGCCAGTTGCTCATGTCAGCAATCCATTGCCGAGATGCACCTGCCGATCCAGCATCGTCGCAAGACGCACGCTGTGGGTCGCCATCAACAGGCTGCAGCCGCTGCGGCGGACCAGATCGCGGGTCAGATCGAGCACCGCATCCGCGGTCGCCTCGTCGAGATTGCCGGTCGGCTCGTCCGCCAGCACCAGCCTCGGCCGCCCGGCCAGTGCGCGGCCGATCGCGACCCGCTGCTGCTGGCCGCCCGACAATTGCTCCGGATAGCGCCACAAAAGATCGCGCAGGCCGAGCCGCGCGATCAGCTCCGCCTGCCAGGCCTCGTCGTAGCGTCCGGCGATCCGGGCCTGAAAACCGAGATTGTCGGCGACGTTGAGACTCGGGATCAGATTGAACTGCTGGAAGACGAGACCGATCTCGGCGCGCCGGATCTCGGCGAGGCGGGCTGTCCGGCAGCGCCACGATGTTCTCGCCTTCAAGATAGATCTCGCCGCTGTCGGCTTTATCGAGACCGGCGATCAGATGCAGCAGTGTGCTTTTGCCGCTGCCGGATTCACCGACCAGCGCGACGCTCTCGCGCGGCGCGATCGCAAGATCGACGCCGCGCAGCACGCTGACCACCTCGCCTGCGGCGCGATAGGTCTTTTTCAGATTGACGATCTTCAAAACCATCAGCCGGTGTGCGTCCCTTCCGGGAATGAACGTCCGGCCCGATGGTACGGCAAATTCTCGTTTTTGCGAAAGCCGTGGATCGTCACGCCTCGCACCAGCGAGTCGATTTATTCCCGCACATCTAGGAGGGAAAATACAGCGGCCGCAGCGTTGCCCATTGCCGCAAGACAGCTTCGGGGACCGGCGCCAGGCGCTGGCGCTGCATGACGCGGTTGAGGCCGAGCTTGATGGTGGCGATATCGACCGCACCCTTCACGCATTGCATCGCCATGCCACGCAAGGCGGCGGGTGTTTCACCCGAGCGGACGCCGTCGCGCCAGATCGCCTGCATCGAGGCGCGGCGGCCGGGCAGCATCTTGCTGAGATCGAGGCGTGGCTGGCGATAGCCGAGCAGCACGTCATCCAGCGCGGCAAAGCGGCTGGTGCGAAAGCTGCGCAGCATCAAATCGTGATCTTCCGCCTTGGTGAGATTGGAATCGTAGGGATGTGCCCGGAACCACGACGCCCGCGCGCACCAGCTCGGATGCGGCAGCGGAAAGCCGACATAAGGCTGCCGCACGATGTCGGCGTGCCCTGTCGCACAGGGCAGGAGCCCAACCGGCGCGCCGTCCGCGCCGAACACCATGGCGCCGCAGCCCAGCAGATCGATCGACGGCTCGCACCGCAGGTGTTCGACCTGCCGGGCGAACCGCTCGGGAAAACACAGATCGTCGGAATCGCATCCGGGCGATATACGCGCCGGTGCACAGCGCGACCGCCTGGTTGAGCCGCGCCGCCAGCCCCCGCCCGACCGCCTCGCGCACCAGGCGGATGCGGGGATCGCCGATCCCTTCCACGATATCGGCGCTGTCATCGGTCGAACCGTCGTCAATCACGATCAGCTCCCACGCCTCCAGGGTCTGGCGCTGGATCGAGCGGATGGTGACCTCGACCGTCGCCGCGCTGTTGCGCATCGGCATGATGATGGAAACGAGAGGAGAGTTGTGACTCACGAAACCACTGGGTCCCACAATACGGAGATCGACAAGCTGACACTTGACCGGCTCTATGGCACAAAAGCGGGCCAACAGGCGACGGATTCTTCAATGGGCCGGCGAGCCATCCGCGGCTGAGTTGCGGTCAGCTTACCCTGATCCATTGGCTCGGACAGATATCCTGCGTATCCGTCGGGCCTGTGGGACCAAACCAGCGCGCAGGGGCGACAACGACCGACGGAGTTTTGTCGGACAGCCATGCCCCCCACCAGCTGAACGAACTGTTCGCAATGATATGGTGCTGGCAGCGCGACATCAGGACCATATCCTCGAAGTCGAGCTCCCGCGGGGACGGCGGAACGAATTCACAAGGCACTGTGAGATTGATATTGGAGCGAGCCCATTCGATATCGTCGGAAAAAACATAAGCACGCGTGATATCGGCCCGGCTGGACACTTCCGCGAGCGCCCGCCCGTACCACGCAGGCTCGCAGACACTATGGTAGGCCTCGCTTGCGGCAGACGCGACATAGTCGCCCCGGCGAACATGGACCGACACCGTGTCGGGGAGCGCCATCTCGCTGGCAAGCTTCTGGGACCGGTCGCTCAACGGCTCACGAAGCTGAAACTCTTGTCTGATCGCGGGCCTCACACTCTCAAAATACTTCACAGTTTGCCAATACCCACTCAGATGGGCGCTTTTTGCCGCTTCGAGCACGACAGGGTCGAATGCGACCTGTCGCTCCTGAATGACGCGCCTGCTGGGTCCGGTCAGCATCGTCCAAACCCGCCGCAGACGCGGATGCCAATTAAGCATTGCACCGAACTGACGAAGGTCGTCCGCGGTCGCGATCGGCGCACCGATCTGGAAGCACCCCAATGCGTATTGGCGCAGGCGATCCGTTTCAAACGACCGAATATCGAGCTTGAGGACGCAACCGCGGTCGGCCGCGAGGCGACACCCGAGCGCGTACTGAAACATCTGGTTTCCCAGCCCGCCGTGAATGCGCATGACGATCATGAAGGGCGCCTGGAATTTTTGAGCAACATGACTTTCTCGGCAACAACCCAGACCAGCAGCACAGGCCAATGCCACACCAATTTCCGGTATACTTGCTCTCCCAAACTTTTCCGGACACGATTGAAACCGAGACTTATGACCGAAAGCCGCGACTTGATGCCGGGGCCTGCCCGAAGGCCTGTGCCAACGATCAGGCGCCACACCGCCACCTGGGCGCGGGTGGAGGCTTCGATCTCCGGCGCCCATTTCGACCACACGGCAAGATGCTGCTTCAGAACGCGGACCTTCTTGCCTCGGCTTCCCCGAGCCGACATCTGCGTGCCGTGTCTGCGGATCGCGAGTAGGTCGGCATCAAGCACCGCAATGCGACCCACTTCCGCAATGCGTAGCCACATATCCCAATCTTCGGCATAGGAAAGCAATTCGTCGAACAGCCCAACCCTCTCGAAAACACTTCGCCGCACGACAGCCGCAGAGCCTCCTGAGAGAAAATTGCCGGCCAGCAATACGTCATGGATCCAGCCGGAATGACGGACGAGGACCTTGCCTGTGATTCGCCGCCCCTCTTCGTCGATATCGTGGAAACCGCAGGACACCAGCAGGACCCCTTCGTCTCTCTCAAACTCATCCATCTGACGCGCGATCTTTTCCGGATGCCACAGGTCGTCACTGTCGAGAAAGGCGACGAAGTCAGCATCGGAATTCCTGATGCCGATGTTGCGTGCATAGGGAAGTCCACCATGCACCGCGTGGATGATCCGCACCCGTGACTCCGAGTGGAAAGCCTCCTCGACAATTGCCGCTGATCGATCCGTTGACCCATCGTCAACCACGATCACCTTTCGGATGGGACAGGTTTGATCAAGGGCAGAGTTGACGGCGTCGATAGCGAAACGCTCGTTGTGGTAAAGCGGCACGATCACGTCGATCGACGCGGAGGCACAAACCTGGGGCCGAGGCGTAACGTCCGTCATTACCGGCGATCCCATTTCATTCAATCGCCAACGCCCCCTCTATCCGATGTCGAATATCTATGAGCCGCGTATAAACATCGTCGTACTGGCGCGCCACCGCCACCGAGTCGTGAACATCACACACCAAACGGCGAGCTTCCATTCCCATCCGGCGGCGCAGATCCCCGTCTGCAAGCAATTGCAATATGGGCTTAAGCAAAGCCTCCTGAGTAATCGATGGCGCCAAGAGCCCGGTCACGCCCTGCTTAATGATATCACTCATCCCACCAACATCGAACGACACCACTGGGACGCCGCAAGCCATCGCTTCAAGCGCTACGTTAGGTAGATTGTCGGCCCGGGTGGGCAATACGAACAGGTCCGCGGCGCTATACACGTAGGATAGCAGCCGAGCATTCGAAATCTGTCCAAGATGGATGATCTCTCCAGAATCGGCAGTCATACCTCCTGCTCCAAGGGCAACGAGCTTGGCGCCCGCTGCTTGCAGTTCAGGAAGACAGGCAAAGAGAAGATCAAACCCCTTACGGTACTCGCTAACAGAGGCCGCCCCGAACAGGACTATGTTTCCTTGCGGCGGAAGCCCCAACACGTCTCTGGCGATCGCCTTGTCACGCGGCTGGAACACATCGATGTCAACACCCGTGGGTATTCGCACCACATCGAAGCGACCGAGAATCTTACTCCTGCGAGCCTGGGAGGCGATCCAATTGCTCGGCGCAATGATCGAGACCAGTTGCGGATCAAGGAAAGAAACTGCAGCCAGCTTTCTTTGAAAAACACGACTGGCCAAATCATTATCGCTGTTCGAACCGAGTTGCGGACACCGTCCGCACTGACTGGTAAATCGATCGCAGTCGTAAACGAAGTGGCAACCGCCGGTCATGGGATTCTGGTCGGGCAACCGCCAGGCAACAGACGTCCTTTTGCCAAAGTGACGGAACAGCAAATGGTAATCGACGAGATCCGAAGTCCAATGGAGATTATAAACTTCAGCATCAGGCAGGCTCGAAACGAGATCGCGCCCGAGCGAGCCCGCACCTTGAGAAAAAATTTCGAGAGTAATACTTTTAGTTCGATTATATCGCGCCAGCTGGATACTCTGCCAGTCGCGATGAGCTCTTCGCAAAAGCCGCGCGCCCAAGCTGCGCGAAGTCTGGATCTGTCGGATCGCAGGATCACCGCTGGTGCGGCGTGCAACACACATCCCGCTCGCAACACCCAGACGCTTCAAGGTCGCATGAAGCCGCCGGCTGGCGAGAAGGGCTCCTCCGCCACCGTCCCCCTCGGCAATGTGACAAACCTTCAACGTCATGAACGATCTGACCACACCGCCCTCACCAGCCGACTGGCAAACGACCGCCCTAGCACTGCGAAATCATAAGCGCGACCAAACCTCATCTTGAGAAGACCATGCCGTCTTTGCGGATTGAGCATTATGCTCGCGTACCCCTGGACCGGATAGCTGCGAGACTGCGCACTTTCAAACAACTCCGGCCTATCTGGAAGCTCATCGGATGCAATTAACGAGCGCCAAATCTCCGCGTGCGCACGAGCATAAGCTTCCCAGGTCAGGCCACCCCCCCCCTCGATCCGTAGCGCCCTCTCGGCGACAACTGACAGAAAGATGGACTTCAGTTCGTCATAGTCCCAGAATCCATGCGTGATCGCGTGCGGAATATCCAGATGAAATCCCTGCCGCGTGATGATGGTCGGAACTCCTGCGGCGAGAGCATCGAGTGTGCCTAGCGACCCTTCATCGAGCCCAGGATAGAAATAGTAGTCGAACTTTGGGATGGACTCGACGATCCGCTCGTAATCGGCACCATAATCCTGCGATGGCTCGACAATTGTCACAAGCGCCCCGCCCTCGCGGAGATGTTGCGCGGTCTTCTCCCAACCTCGCCCGAAAATCTGGAATTCGAATGCCGACAGAGAAATCTCACGAGCCAGACGCTCCAGCATCCACTCTCGCTTTCGTCCGTCTTCATAGCAGTTGCTGGTAATTCCGATGACGATTCTGCGCGGCTTCACACGTCCATCGTGCGCTGGCAGAATAAATGTAAGTCGGTCGGTATCGACCCCCGCCTCAGCCAGTTGCCGGGCCGTCATGCTCGACATGCAAAATGCGGCCCGAACCCCAGCTTTGATATGCTGTTTCAACAATGAAATCTTAAAAGCATCATCCACATGAGTGACACACATCGTATTCAACGCAGGGTCGCACGGCGTGACGTAATGAAAAATCATAAAGTGGTTTACGTCCACATCGGAAGTGGGCGCTGCCGTAAGGCGCGCATCAACGCCGATGCTTTGCAGGGCACCGCACAGCTTGTGGGCCATCTTCTCGATGATCCAACCTCGATTCTGCTCGTCGAGCACCAAATTGACTGTTAACGACTTGCTCACGAGATCGCCTGCCGTATTTCTCGACGCAACAACCCGGTCAAATCCGGCTGATTGACGGGCAAGACATTCAACATTTAGTGCCCCTATTTCCACCCGGGCCGCACTCAAACTTTTCAATGATTGCAATACTATTGGCCCAAGAGGGCCCATAGGGGGTATTACCAAGTGCTGCCCGCGATTCCGAACTGGACCAGTCATTGAAAAATTGACCGCGGGAAACTATCGATACGACCAAATCGTCTGCATGGAGCGAAGCCAAATACGCTTCCAGTTTCAGATTGTAGCCCAGCGGAATCGTAATCAAAAAGCTACGACTCTCGCGATACAGCTTACTCAATGCATCATTGCAGTCTTCGATCTGCAATCCATAATCTCCGGTTCCGATGTGCTCCAGCGTCGAAATGGAAAGAACATCGCGGCCGGTGAAATCCACGTCGAATAGCGAACATTTGTGACTAACGGCAGGATGTTCGTCAGCGGGATCGACGATCGAAGTCACACGAGAATTAATTGGCGTCAGTACATCGCTGTAATAAGGAGTGACTGCGCCAACCTCTGTGACATGTCGACCCCTATTTGTCAGCCATGCCTTAGCCACGGCAACTTCAACCGACCTTTCTGTTGTTCGCTGATCTCGACCAGCCGCAGTTGAACGGATGATAAACGAGCCGTACTTTTTGTCCTCGATACAGGATTTCCCGCTTCGAAGTAATCCAAAAGCACGGCACGCTCAGCGCTGAATAAAACAAACGGCGCCCGATAGAGATAAAGCATCTCAATTTGTACGGCATCAGCGCCCGGTACACACTCCTCATTGAGATCATTGGGGTCCCATCGCGGCGCGCCGGTCGATCGGCGCCAAATCGCAAGGACTTGAGACTCCACGCTGAGGCCACGAAGTACTTTCCCCAGTTATGGTTCAATCTAAGGTCTCCGTTCGGCCCTTGCACTGGAAGGACACGAAAGTTCAGGCAGTGTTCGACCCAATCCAGATCCTTAACACCTCCTTCTGAGACCCAGGCGCTCAATGAATAAAGCCCGGGATAAAGACTTAGACCTGAGACCTGGGCGCGAACTCGTTGTAAGCCTTCTCGCAATAGGACGTTGGGCGACGAGTGGCGACTACGAATATCCAAAATAGGCGTGCCGTCCTCGAAGTGGACAAGATATCCGAATTCAACATTCCTAGCACCTGACTGCGCCAAGACATCGAACTCAAACTGTACATCGTCACCCATTACGAACTCGCGCAGCAACTGGCCATCGGCCGCCCGCATGCCGACTCTGACAATGGAAACATCGCGGGAACCGGCGCCGCCGAGGACCCATTCAACCGTTTCACTTTCTCCAAGATTACTGAAATAATCACCCACGATGGAACTCAGCTGCCCCGATCTTGAGCATACGCCCCTCATCAAGCAGTATCGCCTTGACGCAAGTTGCACGAATATGGGCCATATTGTGACTTACGATAAGCACTGTACGACCGCGGCTGGACACCTCTCCCATCTTACCCAGACACTTCTTCTGGAATGCCGCGTCTCCAACAGCAAGAACCTCGTCAACAATTAGGATTTCGGGCTCAAGGTGCGCCGCGACCGCAAACGCCAGTCGCACATACATCCCGCTTGAGTAATGCTTGACCGGCGTGTCGAGAAATTTTTCGACTTCCGCAAACGCCACGATCTCATCGAATTTCGAACGAATCTCAGCCTGCGACATTCCCAGAATGGCGCCATTCAAAAAGATGTTCTCCCGGCCGGTGAGCTCAGGATGGAAGCCGGTCCCCACCTCCAGCAAGCTGGCGACGCGGCCCATCATTTCAATTCGGCCTGTGGTCGGCTCCGTGATGCGGGAAAGCACCTTAAGTAGGGTCGACTTGCCCGCACCATTGCGTCCGATGATCCCGACAACGTCACCCGACTTTACTTCGAAGCTGACATCCTTAAGCGCCCAGAATTCTTCGATCGGGGAATGGAATTCGTCCTGGCCCGATAGCTTCAACTGTGCACGGCGTAAAGCGGATTTGGCCGCCTCTACCGCCACGTCGCGGAGCGCGGCATAAGGCTGCTTTTCCCGATGCCGAATTAAGTACCTTTTGCTGAGCCCCTCGACCCTGATTGCCAACTCGCTCGACATGCTCGCGGCTTACACCCTGATAAATCAACAAGATAAGGAACCAGCACCAACCACACGGTTTAAAAAGAGCTATCCCTGAAAAGTGCTAGCCTCGGAGCCTGTTGCGGTCAAGCACACCTGCCACTCACGTCAAGGGATCAGCTCAGTTCACCTGCTCTCTCAGGTGGGCGCAGAACGCGACCTATTCCCAGGTATCAGTTCCATTTGGAACGACAGTGGCTCCAGCGGCCGCATATATGCGCGAGAAGAGAATTTGCTTCCCGTATCCCAACCGCATCAAACCTAATTACTGCCTCACGCATCCACTTCCGGCTAGGAAGTTGACATTCGCCGGCTCGCTCGAGGGGCGCCGCCTTGTGTCGCGATTGCAAAGTTGCTACCTAGCCGCAGTCTCCATAGGCAAGTTGGCTCAAAAGGAAGACAAAAGCGGAGAAGCGGGCCGCCCTAGCTAGGATTGCGGCGAGAACATTTCCGGAGTGGCGGCTTGAGTTACCTTTTTCGAATTCCCTTGCTCCGCAGGATTTTTTCGGAAGCCACCCTTAGGACAATCAGTTGGGACCTGCAGCGGTTGCGGGTTCGGGCAAAAGGAATATTTCGTAGGTCAGACTTGGTGCCCCCCTTTGATCATCTGCACCTCGGATGCGGAAGGCGCCGGGTCGCGGGCTGGTTGAACGTGGATTTAACCGGCTCGGACTTCGATATCGATATCGCCAACGGCTCGCTTCCGTGGAGATCGGGATCCTTTAAGATAATTGCTGCTCAGCAAGTTATTGAGCATTTGCACTGGCGCACTGAACTGCTGCCCCTATTGGGAGAGTGCCTGCGGGTTTTGAAGCCAGATGGCGAGTTGTGGCTTACTACGCCAGACCTCCAAAAGGTTTGCGAAGGATACATTTTAGATAAGGGACGCTCATTGCTGGATGATATCAAGAGCCGCCATCCACTTTTTTCAATCGATCCTGCACCGAACCAGGATGTGGTCAACTATCTGTTTCATCAGAATGGCGAGCACAAAAACTTGTTTGATTTCGAGTTTCTGGTTTCGTTGCTACACAACGCTGGATTTGGCCAGGTCGAACGGACAACGGAAGTCGATTGGCTCCGCCTGCACCCGTCGTTCCCGTCGAGACACGACGACTTTCAATCTCTCTGCGTTCGCGCCCGGCGCTAAGGGTCGCAGACAGTATCTGCTTCAAGAGCGATCGTGATTGCCGCTCCGTTTGATGATGCCAGACGTCCTGCTCGATCAACCGGAGGCAATGGCAACGCATCATTAATCGTCCCGGCGAGCAACAACGATCCCATTCCAGCTATTTGTCTCGGGTGACACAAACCGTCCCCAGTCGCATACCGCCAGCCGCTTGAAGCCGTTCGTCGAAAGGACATAGTCAAGCTCAGGCACGAAGAAATATCTCATGTGATGGGTCTCCCGAATCACTTTGAGTTCTTTGCGCTGCTTCTCGAATGCCAGTAGCTTGTAATGGACGGCAACGCTGCAGGCCTCTGGATTTACTTCAGGTTCAGCAATCCGAGTCAGATGCAGCCTATCGTTTTCGACCGTTCTTACCCGCGTCAAGGGGGGATCCGAAAGAACCCCTGAACCGTTCCAGAAGTCGAAGAACAACAGCCCTTCAGAATCGAGATGACTCTTCACGCATCGGAGCGTGGCTGCAAGGTCAGCCAGAGTGGGAAGATAGCTCATCACATGAAATCCGGCGAACGCCGCCGCGAACAAGCCGGGCGCCCTGAACGATCGCAAGTCGCCTTGGCTGAAGATCACCTCGGCGGATCCAGGTTCTACCGGCGATGAGCGCGCGATCCTGAGCATATCTTCGCTAAGATCGATGCCGTGAACTGCAAACCCTTTCCTTGCCAGAAACCTGGCATGCTTCCCCGTTCCGCAGCCGAGATCGAGGACGCGCTTGCCGGTCACGTTGTATCGCCCGAAAACCTTCAGGAGGAAATCGACCTCCGTATCATAAGCCTTCTCAGCGTAGAGCAAGTCGTAATATTCGGAGTAGCTGCTGAAGGCTGTCATCCCAGTACCTCGATGAGTGCTGCCGCCGACGCATCAATTTCCGCGTCGGTCGTACCGGCGCCGCTGGGCAAATAGAACCCGCGACGTGCCAGACGCTCTGCCACAGGATATCGTTCGCCAGCAAAGAGGCTCGCTTTCTCGAAGATCGGCTGCTCGTGCATGCACCAGAAGAACGGCCGAGTGCCGATGCCCCTGCCGGCGAGCGCCTTGGCCATATCCGCGGCATCCATCGGGACATCATCGTCAATCACGATTCCGAATACCCAGTAATCGTTTCGCGCGTAGCCAACATCATCCGCAGGCAGCTTCACCCCCTCGATGCCCTCCAGCGCACGACGGTAGCGTGCACCGAGTGCACGCTTGCGGGCCAGAGCTCTCGTCGAGACGCTCGAGTTGCGCAAGCCCGATCGCCGCCTGGATATTGGTGAAGCGGAAGTTCGAGCCCAGCTCGTCGTGCACGAATTGCCTCTCCGGCTTGAAGCAAAGATTGCGGAGCGACCGCGCACGCTCGGCAAGGACGCCATCGTCCGTCAGCACCATGCCACCCTCGCCGGTTGTCACATGCTTGTTGGCATAGAAGCTGAATGTGCTGATCGTTCCGAACGAGCCGCAGGGACGTCCGCGATACAGGCTGCCGTGCGCTTCGGCAGCATCCTCAATGATGGCAAGATCATGCTCGCGTGCGACATCGAGAATGAGGTCCATGTCGACGGGTAGGCCGTAGGTATGCACCACCATGATCGCCTTCGTCCGCGCAGTCACGTTCGCCCGTACCTGATCCGGATTTCATCGTCCACGTCACGGGATCGGCATCAACAAGCACAGGCTTCACCCCCGCACGAACCAACGGCGCGATACACGAAATGATGGTGAAGGTCGGCAGGATAACCTCGTCGCCGGGCTTGAGTTCGAGAGCTGCTATGGCAACGTCGATTGCCACTGAACCGTTGCTGACCGAGATGCCGTGAGCCTTTCCTATCCGCGCGGCGAACTCGGTCTCGAACCGGCCGACGAATGGTCCCTCCGACGAAATCCAGCCAGTCTCGATACATTCGAGAAGATATTTCTGCTCGTTTCCGTTCAGGAGAGGTTTGTTGACCGGAATGAACCCAGTCATGACGACAACTTCACGCGGCTGGCATCAACGTTAGGAAAGTGGCGCTTGTCGTCCTGTCCGACGAAAGGACCCTGCTTGATCTCGATCATGTCGATGTCTTCAAGCACTTCGAATCCGTGTCCGCCGTGGACGAGGAGGATAACGTCTCCAGACACAAGCATACGGCTCTCAAGATACTCGCCGCTTTCATCATAGAAATCCACGCGGAGCTTGCCGCGCCGGATCACCAAAACCTCCTGCGTGTACTCGACGGTGCGCGGCTTGAGATTATGTGCGTGCGCCAGAATGACCTTGCCGGCCGGATGACGCATGTAGCCCAACTGCTGCGAGTAGGTTTCCGGCGTAAGGAACGCCACACCATCGGCCTGAAAATCCGCCCGGACGATGAGCGCAAGCACCAAGCCACTATGGACGACTTCTTCGATCTGCGACGTCATAATCTCTCACCCTATGCATCACGGCTGACGCACGCACTCTTGCCCTTCGAACTTAACAACGCAGTTCTAAATTCACGAACCAAGCCCCTGCAAAAACTAGGGTCCGGTTCTCCCTCCGTCAAGCAAGCGCCAGACGCGCCTGGACGGCTTGTTCCACTGATCGCCAGTCGTCCAGCGACATCCAGGACGGCTGCTTCGGGTGCCAGAACGGCTCATAGACGACAAGGCCCTGCGTTAGCAAGCCAGCAACGTAGCTGAACGAGCTTTTGGCAGTAACAAGAATATCCGCTCGGGCCAGATGGCGGATCGTGTCGATCGGATCATCGTCGCATCGAATCTCGCAACCCAGCTTGCGCAGGGGTTCAAACTGTGAGATCGGCCCTTCCGAAAACACCGTCACCGCGATGGAGCGGCGAGAGCCGCACAGCCGCAATAGCCTTTCGACGCGCTCGCCGATCAGTTCGGTTGAGGTAAAACGTCCCGCGTAGGCTTGGGCAGTGACGTCGCCTCGGCGTACGTGAACCGCGATGCGGAATGCATCATCCGGCCTGGAAGACTTCTGGATCGAAATTGAACGAGCGACGAAACGGATCTTGAACAAGCGCGAGTGCGTGGGGATATCTATCCGTAAAGCCGTGACAGTGTTCGATTGCAACCACACACCGTTCTCCCCAGCGCAAACGAGCGCGGGCAAAGTCCGCGGCTGGAACGATCGGAAGGCCCTCATCCTCTGCGCGCCGATATCCGTTCCCGAGATTGAACGCATACTCCCAGCGATGCACTTCAGCAGGAGATGGCGCATGCTCCATGAGACGAAATGGAGTGTGTACGTACGGGATCCCGAAAGCTTTGCAGAAGGCCTGAACGGACAAGACGGCATGCACCTGAGCGCCGCCTCCATCCGTCTTTCCCGCGCATGTAATTGCAGCAGGACTTGCCTTTGCTCGATAGAGAGCGGCGAGAAAGCGCGGCACCTCCGGCCGACCAAGCCCGTAATAACCGCGTCTGCGCGGAAGCATCGCGGAAGCGATGGCCCAAGGGGGTACGAATTGGAGAATTCGAATGGTCGCTCCACAGTCGGGAACCGGTGGCGGGGCTGGTTTGAGGCGTCAGCTATCATAGGGGTTCGTCCGTAGCAATATCCCGCCAGGACAGCCAGGGTTATTGACGCAGATCGCCGGAAGGGGACATGGTTCGGCGCTCAACACGACTGGCCCTCCGGGCGGAGAAGACATTGTCCCAAACCATGACCAGCATGCTTGCCACGCAGTCGAAGTCGTCCGATCGGGTGACCGTCATCGAACCGGGGAGACTGGAACGCAACTACTGGCGCGATCTTTGGCATTTTCGCGAATTGTTCGCCATTCTCGCCTGGCGGGATATCGCCGTCCGTTACAAGCAGACAGTCGTAGGCGTCGCCTGGGCGGTGATCCGCCCCCTCTTGACCATGGTTGTCTTTACGATCGTATTTGGCGGACTTGCAAAACTGCCCAGCGACGGCGGCACCCCCTATCCCATCCTGGTCTTCGCGGGAATGCTGCCGTGGTTCCTGTTCTCGAGCATCCTCTCCGAAGCTTCGGCGAGCCTCGTCGGCAACTCCGCTCTGATCAGCAAAGTCTATTTCCCGCGGCTGATCATTCCGGTGGCGACGGCGATGACGGCCGTGGTGGACTTCGTCATCAATCTGGGCATCCTCGCCGCGGTCATGGCATGGTATGGATTTGCCCCCGATTGGCGGATCCTGTTCCTGCCTCTCGTGATCGTCTTCGCGATCCTGACGAGTTCGGCCCTGCCCTTCTCCTCACCGCTCTGAATGTCAAATACAGGGATTTTCGTTTCGTCGTTCCCTTTATCGTACAGTTCGGCCTTTACATCTCGCCTGTAGGGTTTTCGAGCCAAATCATTCCCGAGCAATGGCGCCTGTTGTACAGCCTGAATCCGGTGGTCGGGGTGATCGATGGATTCCGCTGGTGTCTGCTCGGTGGCCAGGCCAGCCTTTATGTTCCAGGCCTGATCGCAAGCATCGCGTTGGTGCTTGTTACATTGTGGGCTGGTCTTGCCTACTTCCGCAAGACGGAAAGATCGTTCGCCGATGTTATCTGAGCATCAAACGTCCTGACAACACGACGCGATCTCACCCATTTCAAGCAACCGCCGCTCCCACGCCAGCGCGTGGGTCACGATGGTGTCGAGATCGTCATAGGCGGGGGTCCAGTTCAACTCGCGGCGCAGCTTGGTCGTATCGGCAACGATCGTCGCCGGATCGCCGGGCCGCCGGCCCGCCAGTCGCACTGGAAAATCGCACCCCCGATACCCGCTTCACCGCCTCGACCACCTCGCGCACCGAGTATCCTTTGCCATAGCCGCAATTCAGCGTCGCGCTCGCCCCGCCGCCGCGCAGATATTCCAGTGCGCTGAAATGCGCGCCGACAAGATCGGTGACATGGATGTAGTCGCGAACGCAGGTGCCGTCGGGCGTCGGATAATCCGTGCCGTAAATGTCGAGGCCATCGCGGATGCCAAGCACCGCCTGCACGGCGGCCTTGATCAGATGCGTGGCGGCGCGGGTCGACTGGCCGCAGCGCAGATCGGGATCGGCGCCGGCGACATTGAAGTAGCGCAGCGCGACATAACGCATCCCGCGCACCTCCGCGACATCGCGCAGCACCATCTCGGTCATCCATTTCGACGTGCCATAAGGCGACATCGGTTGCGGCGACGCCGTTTCATTCACCGGAGTTTGCGCCGGATTGCCGTAGACCGCGGCGGTCGAGGAGAACACGAAGCGGCGCACGCCGCCGCGCGCCGCGGCGTCGATCAGCGCCAGCGATCTGGCGGTATTGTTGGTGTAATAGGCGGCCGGGTTCGCCACCGATTCCGGCACCACCGAAGAGGCAGCGAAATGAATGATTTCGTCCACCTCGTGAGTTTCGATCAGGCGCGACACCAGATCGGCATCGCCGACATTGCCCTCGACGAAAGGTACAGCCGCCGGAACGGCATTCCGAAATCCCGTCGCGAGATTGTCGAGCACAACCACCGGCAAGCCGCGGTCGAGCAGCCCGAACACCATATGGCTGCCGATATAGCCCGCGCCGCCTGTCACCAGAATGGCCATGAATTAAAACCCATTATTCAAAAAAACATGCGCGCATGGCTTCCTGGGATTACGCTCCCAAGGCCACAAAATGCTGTGCCTAGCCGTTACCCTGTATCATTGCGCTCCATCAATACAATTCGCGAAACACCATTGCTTCCTCTCCTCGCATAGTGCCATCGGGCATCACTGACCTCATCACACCACATCCCCGCGCCGTATTTCAAATGGCGATTCCCCGGCGATTCCGCTATGAAGCCGGACACGCAATCCCGCCCGGCCATCGAGCGAGCCTCCCTTTTGGACCAGACCCGTCCGATCGTCCTTTACGTCGCCTCCGAAGACTGGGTGTTCCTGGCACATCGCCTGCCGATGGCGCGCGCCGCCCGCGACGCGGGGTTCGATGTGCATGTCGCGACCAAAGCGACGGGCAAAATCGACGGCATCCGCCGCGAAGGCTTCACGCCCCATCCCATCCCGTTCCAGCGCGGCGCGGGATCCGTGAGGTCGGCGCTGACGACCGTTCGCACCCTTCGCCGGCTGGAAAAATCGCTTCATCCCGCCATTGTCCACCACTCCAGCCTGCAGTGCTGCGTCTATGGCTCGCTCGCGGCGTTCGGTAGCGGGCTGCGCCAGATCAATGCGTTGACGGGAATGGGCTATGCCTACACCTCGCAAAACCTCGATGCGCGCCTGCTCAAGATCGCGATCACTGCATTGCTCCGCCTCTTCCTGAACAGGAGCGACAGCATCACGCTGGTCGAGAACCCTGACGATCTGGCGCAGATCGAACAGCTCGGGATTTCACGCGGTCGTATCGCATTGATCCTCGGGTCGGGCGTCGACCCCCATCGCTTCCAGCCTCTTCCCGAGCCGGACGGACCGATCACCATCGGCTTTGCCGGGCGGCTGCTCACCGACAAGGGCATCCGGGCGCTGGTGGCCGCGCACCGGCTGCTGGTCGCGCGCGGCCTCGATACGCGCCTGCTGATCGCGGGCGCCGCGGATTTCCTCGAATCCGGCCTCGGTCTCCGAGGCCGAGGCCGCATCGTGGAATGACGAGCCCGGCATCACATGGCTCGGCCAGGTCGCCGACATCAAGGAACTTTGGGCAAGATCGCATATCGCTGCCCTGCCCTCGCATCGCGAGGGCCTGCCGGTCAGCCTGATGGAGGCCGCGGCGTGCGGCCGGCCGCTGATCGCAACCGACGTACCAGGCTGCCGGGAAATTGCCATCCATGATCGCACCGGACTATTGGTGCCGGTCGAAAATCCCGCCGCACTCGCCGAGGCCATCGCAACGCTGGCGGCATCGCGCGAGTTGCGGCTGCGCTACGGCAACGCGGCGCGCGCATTCGTCGTCGAACGATTGTCAGCGGAGGTCGTCGGCAAGGCGATCGTGCAGCTCTATCAACGTCACATGACGCATCATGAGGCGGCTGTAACAGACGCGACCACGAGCTGACCGCGCGAGACAGCCTCGGCACGCAAGCGCAGCGATCACCAGTGCACGTGCTGGCTCGGCACGATGAAAGAGGTTTGGGTCGGCAGGTCGGTCGGCTGGAAATAGCGATAGCCTGCGAGCAGCAGCCCGAGCACCGCGAGCACCGTGACAAGGTCGATCAACCGCCGATTGCGCCAGCCCTGATCGGCGCCGTGATGCGCGCCCGCTGACCGAGCGGCACCGGCCTCAGCAGGCCCTTGCCCGCACCATGCCTGCCAGCCGGGTCAACATGGTTGCCGCCCGGGTCAAGATGCCTCAAGCCGTTCTGTGAACTGCCCCCTGCCTGAGAACGGCCGGCGGCGATGCGGCGCGGAGTCCTGTTGGTCTCGTCCAAGGATCGCACTCCCCGACTGGAAGCCACAGTATCAATGCTACACCCGGCGCCCGGTTTGCGTCCGCAACAAAATGCGTATCTGGACACCTCTGCCGGCCGCAACGGCGGGTCCGCCGCACCGCCGCGCAGGCACCGGCAACGCGCTGTCAGGTCACGCTCACAAAAAATTTTCTGCCGGGACGGTACGGCGGTAACGCCTGCAAGCTGCTTTCCCCCTGCGAATTAAGTGATTTTTGAGATGCCGCGCCATAATTGATTACCGAGGACACCATGAGCACACGGCCGGAGCAGCGGAAAAAACCGCGAGTCAATTTCGAACGCGGCATCACCGTGCAGATGCTCGCGATCGACGGCACCTGGCGGCGCACCTGCCGCCTGCTCGACGTATCGGAGACCGGCGCGCAGCTTCAGGTCGAAGGCTCGCTGTCGGGGCTCGAGCTGAAGGAATTCTTCCTCAGCCTGTCCTCTACCGGACTGGCCTACCGGCGCTGCCAGAAGGAATGGGTGCAAAGCGACATGCTCGGCGTATCGTTCCTCAGGAACGATCCTCCGGCGAAGCAACGCTCGCGCCGCAGCGCAGCGCGCGTCGCGGCCTGAGCCGCACGGCTTCGCGCCAGATCACACTCCCGCCGGCTTGAGAGCGCTTGAGATGCGCAGCATGCGCCGCTGCGACGCGCGCCTACTTCTTGAGAACCGTGTTCGGCTGGCCCTTTTCGACCATGTCGATGACCAGCAGCTTCACCGTGTCCGCGCCGGTGTTGGAGCCGTAGTGCCACTGATCGACCACCTCGACGATGAAATCGCCGGGCTTGTAGTCGTCGCTCTTGCCGGTGTCGGCATTGGTGACGCGGAGCAAGCCGGCCTGCACCAGCGCGTAACGCGGAAACGGATGCTTGTGCACCGGCAGCACCGCACCCGGTGCGATCTCGTAAGTGGAGACAATGACCTGCGCGTTCTTCTGCGGCAGCACGATCGGCTGGCCACTCGCCGTGGTCGTGGTGGACAGCACCGGACGGACGGTGACGGGCGCTTTGGCACCGGCTGCCACATTCGGGCTGGCGCCATGAGTGTCGGCATGAAGCGGCGACGACAGCAGCGCCGCGCTCGCTGCGAGAATGATAGCGGTGAACAGCGATTTCATTTTCTGCAGCCCCGTTGGATTCGGGGCGAAGGATCGGCGAAAATCGCGGGAAACGAAAGTCCGAAACGACGACGAAGCCGCTCAGCTTTCGCCTTACAGCGGCCGGCTGAGCTGATCCTCGGTGACGATGCGCTCGATATTCTCAGTCTTGCTGCGGATGCGGTAGCGCAAGCGCCCATCGGCCTCCACCGGCATGCGGGCGACAATGGTGTAGATGACCGGAGGTCCGCTATCGGCGCGGCCTTGCGGCCCCTGCGGCTGATGACGGACATCGTCGTTCTTGGAAAAGGCGTGCGACATCGGTTCGTCCTGTTTCAGTGATGGAGGTGATGCGTAGCCCTAGCACTGTTCGCGCCAAAAGGGCGAGAAAAGAGAGCAGGTTCCACGCCCGCTGCCCGAACTCAACGATGGCTATTCAAGGTGGAAGGGCGCACAATTCTGTCGTACTGGGCACCTACGCAGTGGAGTGCTTCCCATGACCACCCGAACACGCCGCGAGACAGTCATTTTCAAACATCCGGTGCAGATCAAAGGCATCGAACGGCTGTTGCCGGCTGGCAGCTACGAGGTCGTGACCGACGAAGAGATGATCGAGGGCCTGTCATTCCCGGTTTTTCGCCGCGTCGCCACCATGATCATGGTGCCGCGCCCGGCGCCGCATCAAGGCTCCGTCGAGATGATCTCAATCGGATCGATCGACCTCGCCAACGCGCAGCATTCCGATGCGGTCGCCTCTCATGAATGACAAGCCGATCGAGCTCGACGCCCATCGCGGCATGGCCGCACAGAAGGCGACCGAGTTGCGGCGGATGCTGGCGGATGTCGAGGCGAACGCCAAGATCCTGCGCGACAGGGAGTCGCTGATCGAAGCGCAACTGCTCGCGGCGCCTGCAAGCTCGTGGCCTGAAGCGGCGGCAAGAGCGCGCTACGTCTTGAATTTATATGCCGCGACGCTGGGCAAGGATAACTCGCAGCACCGCGATCTGATCGCCGCCGTGCTGGCCGACTTCGCCCGGCTGGGCGACGACATCTAACCGCACCCTGTCCGGCAAATCGGCATTCGCCGCGCTGCACATGCAAAAAGCCCCGCCATTCCTGGCGAGGCTCTGGACGCCCGTTTCAGTACATCCGTGAAACAGAGCGTGAAACCCGTTGCGCGTCCCGGTACATCCGCGGTGACGACGCTGTCGAATTCCTGCATTATGCGCCGCGACCATCACAACAGGATGACACTCGCGCAGCAATATCTCGGCTTAGAGGAGCGACAGATTTTCCGCGCTGGTCTTGCCGCGCATCTTGTCGGTCTTCGCTTCGAATTCCACCTTCTGGCCTTCGGCCAGACCGGTGAGACCCGCGCGCTCAACTGCGCTGATGTGAACGAACACATCGTTGCCGCCGTCATTCGGGGCGATGAATCCAAAACCCTTCTGACCGTTAAACCATTTCACTGTACCGATAGCCATTTATCTCATCTTTCCAATGGGCGCGCGAATGCGCGCTCACGCACCATGCGTGAAGCATCCAATTTTCAGCGTCGTCTTTGGGAAAGGAGCCTGGCGGCGCGTTAACAAAAGAAGGGCCAGTAATCGAATAAAGCTATACATAGCACGAGAACCGTGGAACTCAAAGCGATCATTTGTGTTGAAACCACGGCGGTTTTGCCGGACCGGCCGCCTGCCGAGCAACCAACAGCAAGGAGTCCTGATGACCAAGACGATTTCGCCTGCGGCGATCGCACGCAACGAACGCATGCGTCTCGCGGCTGAGAATGGCGCCGTCGCCCTTGCCGAAGTGCGCGCACGTGACATCGCGGTGCGCAAGAACATGGAGCGGCTGCGCACCTTGCGGCTGGAAAAGGAAGCGAACGAGCCGCCCGCAGCGGAAGCTCCGGCGCAAAAGAAACGCGCCTCGAAAAAGATCGTCGGAGTGCCGGCCTGAGCGACGTGGCCGCATGATGCCGCAACGAAGTTGCATTGAGTGAACAGTGAGACAACGAAAGCCCCGGATCACTCCGGGGCTTTTGCCTTGCGGGACGGGTGACGCGCCCGCTAACCTCGCGTCATGGCCGAGATCGATGCCATCCGCCAGTTGCTGACCTCCAAGCCGCGCCCTGTCGGCTGGGCCGAGCGGCGCGAGCGGATCAACGAGGTCGGCTCCATCTGGCCGGTCGCGGGCGACATCACGCTATCGACTGCCAAGCTCGGCGGCGTTGTGTGCGAATGGTCGCTCGCGCCCGGCAGCAGCGCCGCGAATGTGCTGATGTATTTCCATGGCGGCGGTTATTGCTCGGGATCGATCGTCAGCCATCGGCGGCTGGTCACGGAAGCCGGCCGCGCGGCGGGCTCGCGCACGCTTGCGGTCGACTATCGTCTCGCGCCGGAGCATCCCTATCCGGCGGCGCTTGCCGACGCCATCGCCGCTTGGGATGCCCTGCGCGCGCAGGGATATGCTGCAGAGCGCATCGTCATCGGCGGCGACAGTGCGGGCGGCAATCTCACGATGTTGCTCATCCATGCGCTGCGCGAACGCGGCGAGCGCCCGGCCTGCGCGTGGCTGCTCTCGCCGTGGTGCGACCTTTCCATGTCCGGCACTTCGCTCGTCACCAAGGACAGCGCCGATCCGCTGATCCACAAGCCTTATCTTGAAGAACTCGCGGGCGCCTTCGTGCCCGCGGACATCCCGCGCAAAGACCCACGCGTGTCACCGCTGTTCGGCGATCTGCGCGGCTTTCCGCCGGCGCTCATTCAAGTCGGCTCGCACGAAACGCTGCTTGACGATTCCGTGCGGCTCGGCGGGGCGCTGGGCTCGGCCGATATCCCGGTCACGCTGGAAATCTGGCCTGAGATGATCCACGCTTGGCCGATGTGGAATGCACGGTTAGAGGCCGGCCGCGAGGCGCTCGCTCATGCGGGCGCGTTCATCCGGCAGCATCTGCCGAGTTAAAAGCCGGGCAATAAAAAACGGCCCCGCGTGACGGGGCCGTTTGTGTTGATGCGTGCGGCAATCAATAACGGTAATGGTCGGCCTTGAACGGGCCTTCCACCTTCACGCCGATGTAATCGGCCTGATCCTTGCGCAGCTCGGTGAGCTTCACGCCGATCTTGGACAAATGCAGACGCGCGACCTTTTCGTCGAGCGACTTCGGCAGCACGTAGACTTCCTTCTTGTACTTGCCGTTGGTGTTGTTGGCGTAGAGCTCGATCTGCGCCAGCGTCTGGTTGGTGAACGACGCCGACATCACGAAGGACGGATGGCCCATCGCGTTGCCGAGGTTCACGAGGCGGCCTTCCGACAGCAAGATGATGCGCTTGCCGTCCGGGAAGGTGATCTCGTCGACCTGCGGCTTGATATTGTCCCACTTCAGGTTCTTCAGGGTCGCGACCTGAATCTCGTTGTCGAAGTGGCCGATGTTGCAGACGATGGCGCGATCCTTCATCGCGCGCATGTGCTCAAGGGTGATGATGTCCTTGTTGCCGGTCGCGGTGACGAAGATGTCGGCGCGCGGCGCGGCGTCTTCCATCGTCACGACCTCGTAGCCTTCCATCGCCGCCTGCAGCGCGCAGATCGGATCGATCTCGGAGACCATCACGCGGCAGCCGGCCTGGCGCAGCGACGCCGCCGAGCCCTTGCCGACATCGCCGAAGCCGGCAACCATCGCAACCTTGCCCGACATCATCACGTCGGTGCCGCGGCGAATGCCGTCCACCAGCAACTCGCGGCAGCCATAGAGGTTGTCGAACTTCGACTTGGTGACGCTGTCATTGACGTTGATCGCGGGCCACAGCAGCGTGCCGGCCTTCTGCATGTCGTAGAGCCGATGCACGCCCGTGGTGGTCTCTTCCGAGACGCCCTTGATCGACTTGGCGATCTCCGCGAAGTAGCCCTTCGGCTTCTCCTTGAGCTGCTTCTTGAGCAGAGCGAAGAACACTTCCTCTTCTTCCGAACCCGGCTTGTCGAGGAACGCGGCGTCGCCGTTCTCGGCGCGCAGGCCGAGATGGACGTACATGGTGGCGTCGCCGCCGTCATCGAGGATCATGTTGGGATGGCCGCCGCCGTGCCAGTCGAACAGCTTGGCGGTGTAGTCCCAGTAGTCCTTCAGCGTCTCGCCCTTCACCGCGAACACCGGAATGCCGGCGGCGGCGATCGCGGCGGCGGCGTGATCCTGGGTCGAATAGATGTTGCAGGAGACCCAGCGGATGTCGGCGCCGAGCGCGGCCAGCGTCTCGATCAGCACCGCGGTCTGGATCGTCATGTGCAGCGAGCCGGCGATGCGCGCGCCCTTCAGAGGCTGCTTCGGGCCGTATTCCTCGCGCGTCGCCATCAGACCGGGCATTTCGGTTTCGGCGAGCGAGATTTCCTTGCGGCCGAAATCGGCCAGGCCGATGTCGGCGACGATGTAGTCGGTGTTGCCGCTGGCGGCTTTCGCGGTGGCGGTGGTCATGGCTGTGTCGTTCCTTCGTGTTGCGATCTGCTCCCTCTCCCCGTCTGCGGGGAAAGGTGAAGGGCTGTGCGCTTTACCTTCTTCGTCATGGCCGGGCTCCTCCCGGCCATCCACGTCTTTGCAAGATTCAAAAATGAAGACGTGGATGCCCGGCACAAGGCCGGGCATGACGCCTCAAATCACTCCTCACACCGCCTTCTTCAGCGCCTCGGCGAGGTCGGTCTTCTCCCATGAGAAGCCGCCATCGGCATCCGGCGTGCGGCCGAAATGGCCGTAGGCGGCGGTGCGGGCGTAGATCGGCTTGTTGAGGTCGAGATGCTTGCGGATGCCGCGTGGGGTCAGATCCATCGATTCCGCCACCGCCTTCTCGAGCTTGTCCTCGGACACCTTTCCGGTGCCGTGGGTGTCGATATAGATCGACAGCGGCCGCGCCACGCCGATGGCATAGGCCAGCTGCAGCGTCGCCTTGTCGGCAAGGCCCGCCGCGACGATGTTCTTGGCAAGATAGCGCGCGGCATAAGCCGCCGAACGGTCCACCTTGGTCGAGTCCTTGCCGGAGAACGCGCCGCCGCCATGCGGGGCCGCGCCGCCGTAGGTGTCGACGATGATCTTGCGGCCGGTCAGGCCGGTGTCGCCGTCAGGGCCGCCGATGTAGAACTTGCCGGTGGGGTTGATGTGCCAGATGGTCTTGCCGTTGATCCAGCCTTCCGGCAGCGCCTTGCGGACATACGGCTCGACGCGCTCGCGCACCTGGCTCGAGGTCATGTCCTCGACCAGATGCTGATGCGAGACCACGATCTCGCGCACGGCGACCGGCTTGCCGTTCTCATACTGCACGGTGACCTGGCTCTTGGAGTCGGGGCCGAGCACCTTCTCGATGCCGCTGTGGCGCGCTTCGGAAATCAGCCGCAGGATCTTGTGCGCATAATGCAGCGGCGCCGGCATCAGGTCGGGCGTCTCGTTGGTGGCGTAGCCGAACATGATGCCCTGGTCGCCGGCACCTTCCTCGCGGTTGGTCGGCTGCTGGGCGTCGACGCCCTGCGCGATGTCGGCGGACTGTTCGTGCAGCAGGATTTCGATATCGACGGTCTTCCAGTGGAAGCCTTCCTGCTCGTAGCCGATGTCCTTGATCGCACCCCGGATGACCTGATCGAGCTGCTCCTTGGGAATGGCCGGGCCGCGCGTCTCGCCCGCGATCACCACCTTGTTGGTGGTGGCGAGCGTCTCGCACGCCGCGCGAATCTGCCAGGGGTCGATACCGGCCTTCGGACCCTCGCGGAAAAACAGATCGACGATCTCGTCCGAGATCCGGTCGCAGACCTTGTCCGGATGACCTTCGGACACCGATTCAGAGGTGAACAAATAAGACGCGCGCATCTAAGCTCTTCCCTTCCCGCTGGACCGCCAGCGGTCCGTTCGTCAGTTTGCTGAAAACCGTCAATCGCGCCGCCGCGATATGACGTAGGACTCATCGTAGAACCACAACCCGTTATGCTTGCGCAGCACGTCCCCGGTGGCATCGAGATAACGGCCGCTCTGGGTGACATCCGTCAAGCGGTCATCCTCGATCTGAGCGACATACACCGCCGCATTCCAGGCTGCAAAGGCCGTCGAGGTGCCGATCGCCCCGGTGACCTCGTTGGGCAACGCCTCCATGTCGTAGCGAAAGATGGAGCGGTTATCCGCATAGGCATTGAAGTTCAGATCGCGCCCGGCCGATCCCAGCTCGTATTTCACTGCGCGAAGTAGCTCATGGCGGCTGACGGAGAAAGGGTTTTCTCCGGGCCAGACCGCCTGGACGATCTCCATCCCCGGATCGTGGCCATAGGAGTGAATTCCGATCAGCCGCCCACCCGCCCGCAGCGCCCGCGCCAGCGGCGCGATGATCCGCTTGGCCCGGAAGGCGAGCGAGGATTTGGCCCGGTAGGGCTGGGAGGCGATCACGAGGTCGAAATTGGCCTCCACCTTGCCGGCGCGCGGGATCACCAGAATCCAGCAGGAACCGATGGTCCTCGCGGTAGAGCACGATCACGATCGGCCGCTCATAGACCGGCATGCCGGAGCGCGGCGAGACGCTGGCGCGCCAGTTCTCCTCCAGAAACGGCTCCAGCGCCGCAATCTGGGCCTCGAACTCCCCGGAGGAGGAGCCGGTCAGCGCCACCTCGCGCCAGATCAGGGCCGCAGCGGCGGCGGGCGATTTCGGGGTCAGCCAGGGGGCCTCAGCGTAATGCATGTTGGTGAGGACGAACACCGTGGCCGGATGCTCGAACAGCCGGTCCGGCACCTTGTCGAGGGTCAGCTTGACGTCCTCGAGGCTGATCTCCTTGCCGGCGACGTAAAACGGCATATGCGGAAAGCGGCTGTGCATCGACCGCATCACCCGGGCCAGCACCGTGCCGTCGCCGACCCCGGCATCGAACAACCGCAGAGCGGGTGGGCGAGGATGGATGGAAGAAAGTTCCAACGCGACGCGTTGGGCAATCACCCGTTTCTCGCTGCAGGTATGGACGAACAACAGATATTTCTGCCGGTTCTCGAAAAACCGGAAGTTGCCGGTCGGGTCGCGCCGCTCCAGCGGCGGCTCCGGCGGGCGCGGCAGCGCCGCCCCTTCCCCGAGAAAGGCTCTAATCCGCTCGAGCGTGTCGACGGTGATGCGCTTGCCCTCGCGCAGCCGCTGCACCAGCTTGCCGTCATTGACGGCGCGGCGGCCAAAGGTCGATTCCGCCATCCCCACCTCGCGGCAGTAGCCCGAAATCTCGGCCAGCAATGCGTCGTTTTTCATGGGGTGAACGGCTTTAGGTGTGGGCAGACCGCCTGTGTAGCGTCCCGTCTATCACGCCCTTCCCACGATTGGAACGGCCGAAAACGCGATGCCGGGCGCAGAATGCCTCAAATCTGTGGGTCCAGCGCCCTTTCCGGGGCCAGACAAGCCGCCCCACCGGCCGCCAGTTCTCCTAACGATGCCGCTCCTCGCCCCGATCCGGGTCCTTCACGCCCACCACGGTGGCGAATTCGATGTTGCGGTCCTCGCCGCTTTCCGCCGCGACCTTGCGCAGATAGATGTTCTGGATCACCTCGCGGGTCACTGGGTCGATCTCGACCGGGCCGCGCGGGCTTTCCCACGCCATGCCCTTCATCGCCGCCAGCAGCGCCGCGCCGCCGGTCTTGCCGCGGGTCTTGCGCAGCGCCTGACAGATCAAATGCATGCCGTCATAGCCCGCGACCGCCATGTAGCCCGGCCGGTCGCCAAACGCCGCGCGATAGGCGGCGACGAAATTGCGGTTGGCCTGCGAGGGATGCGCCGCCGAATAGAAATGCGCGGTGATAACGCCGGCCATGCCCTCACCGATATGACCCAGCGCATCGTCGTCGGTGAACTCGCCAGTGCCGATCACCTGCAAAGCGAGGCCGCTCGCGCGAAACTGCTCCATGAACTGGCCGCTCTGGCGCGGCGGCACGAACACGAACAGTGCATCCGCCGTGACCTTCCCGATCTGCTCCAGGAGAGGCGCGAAGTCCGGCTCGGACAAAGGCGCTTTCCATTCGCCGACGATCTCGCCGCCCGCTGCCTTGAAATGCCTGCTGAACACCGCCAGCGCGTCGTTGCCGGGCGCGTAGTCCGCGATCAGGATCGCGACCTTCTTCAGATCGTGCTTCGCCGCCCAGCGTCCCAGCGTCGCGGCGGATTGCGCCAGTGTTCCGCCGCTGCGCACGATGAAGGGCGAGCGATCAGTAATCAGCGAGGTGCCCGCGCCCATCACCACTTGCGGGATTGCGGCTTCGGTTGCGAGCGGCGCGACGACCGCAGCCGCAGGCGAGGTGCCGAAGCCGGCCAGCAGCGCCACCTTTTCATCCGCGATCAATTCCTTCGCCGCCTGCCGGGTCTCGTCGGGCACGGCGCGGTCGTCCCGCAGCAGGATTTCGATCTTCTTGCCTTCGATGGTGTCGCCGTTCTGCTCGAGATACAGCCGCACGGCGTTGTCGATCTGCTCGCCGGTCGCGGCCTCATTGCCGGTCATCGGCAGAATGAGGCCGATCTTGATGACCTCCTGCACCTGCGCCGCGCCCGGCACGGCCATCGGGCCGATCGATGCAGCCAGCACGCAACCGAGCCGGAGATGTTTGAAAAAACACGAGCGAAGTGCCGGCCGCCGGGGCCGCTTCAGTTCGGGAAACGGGAGTTTTTCGCCATCCCGCGCTCGGATGTGGTTCATGGCCGTCACACGCCGCAAACACTGCAATGCCCGACCGATACCGGCTTTGCTCAGGCTTTGCACCTGTTATCGATACAGTGGATCCCAGAACCGCGATCGGCTCCCATGCAAGCCCTCATGGTGCGGAGGCGCAAAGCGCCGTCTCGAACCATGAGGGCTTGCTGGATCAACCCTCGCGGCCTCATCCTTCGAGACGCGGCCCAAGACCGCTCCTCAGGATGAGGGTCATGCGCGCATGCCGCACAACCCCTTTCTTCATCTCTCCCCGCAGGCGAGAAGCCGGAGCGCAGCGTACGGCAATGGCTTCAATCAAAATCTGAAATGCTCTAGAGTCCGCGCGGGCAGCCGATCCAAGCGCGGCCCGCTTCCACCACATGGCAACCGTCGCGGGAGAGCTTCATGGGATTGCTCAGGGTGTTTCTTGCCCTCGCAGTCGTCGCCGCCCACCAGCCTCCGCCCACCGGCCTGCTGCGCTTTGTCGGCGGCCAGATGGCCGTGGAAATCTTCTTCGCCATCTCCGGCTTCTACATGCAGATGGTGATGACTTCGGGGCGCTACGCCTCGGCCCGGGATTTCTACATCAGCCGCGCTTTGCGCATCTTCCCGGCCTACTGGCTGATCGCCGGCGCGGTGCTGCTGGCATCGCCGGGCTGGCTCGATCGTGTGACGCAGCTTGGCGTCGGTCCCGCCGTCACGGTGCTGGTGTCGAACGCAATCCTGCTGTTTCAGGACACCACGCTGTTCCTGTCCGGCCATGGCGGCATGCTGTCGTTCACCGCAAACGTCTTCGCCACTCCCGCGCCGCTCTATCTATATCTGCTGATCCCGGTGGCGTGGACGCTGGCGCTGGAGCTGTATTTCTATCTGCTGGTGCCGCTGCTGGCGAAGCGCAGCGACCGATTCCTGATCGCGGTCATCGCAATCGCCACCATCGCCCGCGTCGTCACCTATCTCAGTGGCCTCAACATCGACCCGTGGACCTACCGGTTCTTTCCGTTCGAGATCGCGCTGTTCCTGTGCGGCATGCTGGCGCAACGTTTCCACGCGCGGACCGACTGGCAGGCATTCCCGGCGAAGAAGCTCGCCCGCATCGGCTGGATCTGCCTTGCGATCTTCTGCCTGTCGGGGCCATTCCGTCTGCCACGAACCATGATGTTCATCGCGGCGATGGCATGGGCCTTCGCCATTCCCTACATCTTCGAGATCACCCGGCGCTCGAAGATCGACCGCGTCGTCGGCGAGTTGTCCTACCCGGTCTATCTCGTCCACGTGCCGCTGATGTATTTCGTGATGCCGCAGATCAAGCGCACGCTGCCGGCGCTCAGCGTCATTCCCGATTATTTCGTGCTGGCAACGCTGTCGATCGCGGTCGCTTACGCGATCTGGTGGCTGGTCGACCGGCAGATCGACACATGGCGTCATCGGATGCTGACGACATCAAGTGACGATGGCGTAAGACTGAATGCACGAGAGCATCGTCGCCAGCTTGAATCCTGATCCTTTACGCGTTTTCCAGCGCGCGCTTGTTCTGGAAATAGCGCGATGAAATCGTCTTCTTCCCCAACTCGATGAAGCGATTCTCAATCAGCGGTGTCGTCACGTAGTAACTGACCCAGAACGACAACAAGGCGACCAGCGGCACGGCCAGCTCCGTGGGCACGAAAATCACCGAGCGCAGCCGCGCCGGTATTCCGGCAAAATCGAAATGGAACAGGTAGATCGAATACGAGTGCTGGCCCAATGTCTCGAGCACCGAATTCTTCAGCCCAACGGACAACACAAGAAACGAGAACAGAAACAGGAACGCCACGACCTTTCCGAAGGCAAACGACAGCGCGCAGGCCAGCATCAGCAGGATGCCGACGACAGGCACCCGCTTCTGCTCCAGAATCTCGAACAGGATAAAGCCGAAACCGAAGCAGATGATCTGATTTGGCAACCAGAAGGTGCAAAACAGGTCGACAAGATACTTCTGGGATTCCGGATAGCGCGGATAGAGCGCAGGCAGCACAAGGTTTTGCGCTGCATATTGGCCGACCAGATAGATGACCGCCACAAGGACATAAGGCGCAATCGACTGGCTGCCCTTCGCTCGTCTGAACAAATAGATGAACAGCGGGAAGATAAAATAAAACTGCAGCTCGACGGCAATGCTCCAGCCGCCAGGCACGACCGAGTTGAACGAGGTCGGGGTCAGCCACTGCAGAAGCGAGAAGGTCAGCAGGATATCGGTCAGGCTGACGCCGTCAGGGGCGAAATAATTCGCGTGGAACCCCTTTCTGGCGACATACATCAGGGCGACCGCCCAGAACAGCGGAACGATCCTGAAAAACCGTCGCGTATAAAATGCAAGGATCGCGTTGGCGGTCACGTCCTTTCCGAAGGTCAACATCATCGTGTAGCCGCTGATGATGAAAAACAGCTGGACGCCGTAAGGCCCGTAGCCGACGAAATCATTCGTGACGGCGAAATAGCCCGGCGCGGCCTGCCAGGTATGAACCAGGATGACCAGAAGGATGGCCACCCCTCTCAACAGATCGAGCGATTCATTGCGGTTCGATGCAGGGGCCACGCTGATCATCTCTCAATGCAAGCAGGTCTCGGCAAACCGGGCATGATGAAGCTGTCGCTCAATCCGTAAACACAATGGTCTTGCGGCCATTGAGGATGACGCGATCCTCCAGATGATAGCGCAAGGCGCGCGCCAGCACACGGCGCTCGATATCACTGCCTTTGCGCACCAGCGCCTCCGGGGAATCGCGATGGCTGATGCGCTCGACGTCCTGCTCGATGATCGGACCTTCGTCGAGATCGCCGGTGACGTAATGCGCGGTCGCGCCGATCAGTTTGACGCCGCGTTCATGCGCCTGATGGTACGGCTTGGCGCCCTTGAAGCCCGGCAGGAACGAGTGGTGGATGTTGATGCAGCGGCCCGACAGCTTGGCCGAGAATTCGTCCGACAACACCTGCATGTAACGCGCCAGCACCACCAGATCGGATTTGGTCTCCTGGATCAGATTCCACACGGCCGCTTCCTGTTCCGGCTTGGTCGCCTTGGTGATTGGCAGATGGTGGAACGGAATGTCGCCGAATTCGACGCCGTGATAAATCTCGCGCGGATGGTTGGAGACGATCGCGGTCGGGATCATCGGCAATTGCATGTGCCGCCAGCGATACAGAATATCGACCAGACAATGATCGAATTTCGACACCATCAGCAGCACACGATGCGGCACGGCGCGGTCACGAATCTGCCAGTTCATATTGAACGACTCGGCAATGGCGCGGAAACCGCCCTGCATCACCGCAAGATCCGACGAGCCGTTGGTCGGCGTGAACATCACCCGCATGAAGAAAACCCCGGTCTCGGTATCGTCATATTGCTGGGCGTCGAGGATGTTCTGACCGCTGGCGAATAAAAAGGTCGAGACCGCGGAGACGATTCCGGGGCGGTCGAGGCATGACAGGGTCAGGACGAAATGCTGTTCGGACATTGTGACGATCTTTGCTGGTGATGGCCGGCTGCGGGTGGAAATTTCGCCCTGCTCTAGCACCGGTTCAGCTGTTGCGCCAACCGCGCGCGGGCTCTCTTAGACTAAAATCGCTGAAGGAACGGAACGCATGCCAGCGCCGCGTCATTTTGGGATATGATTCTGGCTGCAACGGCTAATAAAATATCACGAGCGAGCTACTCCATGGCTGACAGGCTGAACGGCTATCGCATTCTCATTCTGGAAAGCCGCGAGGAAGCGCAATTCTCGCGCCTCCTGCAGGACCGGGGCGCCGAGGTGATGCAGTGCCCGATGTTCACCATCCATGACGCACCGGACCCCGCACCGGTGGAAGCCTGGATCAGGCGCGCGATCGATACGCCCTTCGACGATCTCATCCTCACCACCGGCGAGGGCCTGCGGCGGCTGGTCAAGCTCGCGCAGGCGCGCGGTCTCGATCAGGCGTTCATCGCTGCAATCGGAAAATCGCGCATTGTCGCGCGTGGCCCCAAGCCCGGCCGCGCGCTGCGCGAGATCGGGCTTGCGCCGCAGGTGACCACCGAGACGCCGACGTCGGGCGGCATCGCGCAAACCATGGCGAGCTTCGATCTCAAGCGTCACCGCATCGGCATCCAGCTCTACCCGGACAAGGAGCACGAAAAGCTCCTCAGTGCGTTGCGTCTGCAGGGCGCGACCATCGATCCCGTGCTGCCCTACGTCTATGACGCCGAGGCCGGCGAGGCCAACATCGTGGCGGCAATCGACGAGATGGTCGCCGGACGGATCGACGCCATCGCGCTGACGAGTTCGGGCCAGGTGCGCCGCCTCATCGAGGTGGCGCGCAAGCACGGCTGCGAGGAACGCCTGCGGCAGGGGCTGGCGATGACCCGCGTCGCCTCGGTCGGCCCGGTGGTATCGGATGAACTGAAGGCGCACGGCCTGCAGACCGACATCGCGCCCGCCAACGCCGCCTTCTTCATGAAGCCGCTGATCAGCGCGATGGCGGAGAAGCTCGCGGCCGCACCGCCCCGCACGCGGGCCTAAACCGCCGCGGCCTGTTCGCTCAGGAAGGCCTGATAGGCGCGCGCAATGCCGTCCTCCAGCGAGGTCGAAGCGCGCCAGCCCAGCGTGGTAAGGCGTCCGACATCGAGCAGCTTGCGCGGCGTGCCGTTTGGCTTCGACGGATCGAACACGATCTCGCCGCCATAGCCGACCGCCTTCGCCACCACGCGGGCGAACTCAGCGATGGTGATGTCCTCGCCGGTGCCGACATTGATCAGGTCAGCGCCGGAGAAGTGGCGCATCAGATGCACGCAGGCATCGGCCATGTCGTCCACGAACAGAAATTCGCGGCGCGGCGTGCCGGTGCCCCACACAGTGACGCTCGGCGCGCGCGCGGCTTTGGCCTCATGGAAGCGCCGGATCAGCGCCGCCACCACATGACTGTATTCGGGATGATAGTTGTCGCCCGGACCGTAAAGATTGGTCGGCATCACGCTGATGAAATCGCTGCCGTACTGGCTGCGATAGGCTTCCACCAGCTTGATGCCGGCGATCTTGGCGATCGCATAAGGCTCGTTGGTCGGCTCGAGCGGACCGGTGAGCAGCGAATCCTCGCGCAGCGGCTGCGCGGCAAGGCGCGGATAAATGCAGGATGAACCGAGAAACATCAGCTTCTCGGTGCCGTTCACATGCGCGGCATGGATCACATTGGCGGCGACGATGAGATTGTCATAGATGAATTCGGCGCGCAGCGTGTTGTTGGCATGGATGCCGCCGACTTTCGCTCCGGCATGAAACACCACCTGCGGGCGGTTCGCCGCGAACCAGCGATTGACCGCCGCCTGATCGCGCAGGTCGACCTCGCTGCGCGGCACGGTGAGAATTTTCACGTCCTCGCGCGCCAGCCGCCGCACCAGCGCGCTGCCGACCATGCCGCGATGCCCCGCGACATAGACGGTCTTGCCTTTCAGTTCGAAGGGAACGGAAGCCACCATAGACCTCAACCACTGTTACGCAGACCGGCGGAAATGCCGTTGATGGTGATCTGGATGCCGCGCAGCACCTGCGGATCGGGGTCGTTCGCCCGGTAGGATTTCAGGAATTCGACCTGCACGTGGTTGAGCGGATCGAGATACGGGAAGCGGTTGCGGATCGAACGCTCCAGCAGCGGGTTGCTCGGCGAGCAGACGATCCTGATGCATGATCTCGAGCAGCGTATCGATCGAGGCCTGCCACTCGATGCGGATGCGGCGGAAGATGGTCTCGCGCAGCTTCTCGTCGGCGACGAGATCGGCATAGCGCGAGGCGATGGCGATACTGCTCTTCGACAGCACCATGTCCATGTTCGACAGCAGCATGCGGAAGAACGGCCACTCGCGATAAAGCTCCTGCAGGAACGCGATGCCCTTGTCCGGATGCTTGGCGATCCACTCCTTCACCGCCGTGCCGAAACCGTACCAGCCCGGCAGCATCAGGCGGCATTGCGCCCAGCTGAACACCCACGGGATCGCGCGCAGGTCCTCGATCTTGCGCGTCTTGGTGCGCGAGGCCGGACGGCTGCCGATATTGAGGGTGGCGATCTCGTTGATCACGGTGGAGGACCAGAAATAATCCTCGAAGCCGTCGGTCTCGTAGACCAGGCCGCGATAGGCCTTGTAGGCGAGCAGCGACAATTCCTCCATCGCCGCGAGATATTCCGGACGCGGTGCCGATTGCTGCGGCTGCAGCAGGCTCGCCTCCAGCGTCGCCGCCGCGAGGATCTCCAGATTTTCGCGGCCGACTTCCGGGTTGGAATATTTCGAGGAGATGATCTCACCCTGCTCGGTGATCCTGATCTGGCCGTTCACCGCGCCGCCGGGCTGCGCGAGGATCGCCTCATAGCTCGGCCCGCCGCCGCGGCCGACCGAGCCGCCACGGCCGTGGAACAGGCGCAGCCGCACGCCGTGCTTCTTGAACACCTCGACCAGGCTGATCTCGGCCTTGTAAAGCTCCCAGCCCGAGGTGACGAAGCCGCCATCCTTGTTGCTGTCGGAGTAACCGAGCATCACCTCCTGCACGCCGTCACGGCTGTCGACCAGCCGGCGATATTCCGGCAGCGACAGCATGCGGTCCATGATGCCGGCGCACTGCTGCAGGTCCTCGATGGTCTCGAACAGCGGCACGATGTTGATGCGGGTGCGGCCGGCGGGATCGACCAGACCGACCTCCTTGAGCAGCACCGCGATCTCCAGAAGATCGGACATGCCCTCGGTCATCGAGACCACGCATTGCGGAATGGCGTCGCCGCCGAACACGGCATGCGCATCGGCGGCGGCGCGCAGCACCGCAAGCTCGCTCGTCGTCTCCTCGCTATAATTCGCAAACCGCGACACCAAAGGCCGCGCGGTGCGCAATTCCTTCACCAGCAGCACGCGGCGTTCCTCTTCCGGCATCTGCTTGTAGTTCAGGCCGGGCGTGACCGTCTCGAACAGCTCAGCGATGGTGCGCTCATGCACCGCCGAGTTCTGCCGCAGGTCGAGGCTGGCGAGGTGGAAGCCGAAGCAGTCCACCGCGCGACGCAGCAGCCGCAGACGGCCGCGCGCGATGATGCCGGAATGATTCTCGATCAGCGAGCGGCTGATAGTTTCGAGATCGGCCTTGAATTCCTCGACGCTGGCATAGGGCTCGGCCTTGCCGACCGGCGGACGGCGCGAATTGACGCCGAGCGTCGCGGCGCTCGCCGCGAGGCGCGCGTAGATGCCGGACACCGCGCGACGATACGGCTCGGTGCTGCGATGCGCCGACACGTCGGGTGAACGCTCCGCGAGGGCGCGCAATTCCGGCGAGATATGGACAAGCTGGACCGCCAGCGACAGTTCGCTGCCGAGCGCGTGCAGTTCGTCGAAATAGAAATTCAGGATCTGCTCGCACTGCATGTGCAGCGTGCCGCGCAGCACCTCGGCGGTGACGAACGGATTGCCGTCGCGGTCGCCGCCGATCCAGCTTCCGGTACGCAGGAAGGAGGCGAGCGGCGCATCGCCGTCGCGATCGTTCAGCTTGCGGGCCGGCTGCAGGCGATCTTCCAACGCGCAAAGCAGGCGCGGCAGTTGGCGCAGGAAAGTGTACTCGTAGAACGCCAGCCCGTTCGCCACCTCGTCGAACACGGTGAGCTTGGTCCGGCGCAGGATGTTGGTCTGCCACAGCGTCAGCACCGCGCGGCGCAGTTGCTCGTCATTGGCCTCCAGCTCGTCCGCCACCATCAAGGTGCGGTCGCGCTGCTGGAGCAGCATCGCGATTTCCATTTCGCGATCGATCGTGCTCTTGCGGCGCACCTCGGTCGGATGCGCGGTCAATACCGGCACCACCAGTGCGGTCTTGAAGAAAGCACGCAGCTCATCGAGGCTGAAGCCGGCAGTGCGCGCCCGCGCGATCACGCCGGCCAGATTACCCTCCTGCCGCTCGGCTTCCGCCGGCGTCTGGCTGCGGGTCTGGCGGATGTTGTGCTGGTCCTCGGCGATATTGGCGAGGTGCGAGAAATAGCTGAAAGCGCGAACGATGCGCACCGTCTCGCGGGTCGGCATGCCGTCGAGCATCTTCTCCAGTTCGCGGCGGGCGTTCTTGTCTTCGTCACGATGGAAGCGGACCGAGGTCTGGCGAATTCGCTCGACGATGTCGAATACGTCCTCGCCCTCCTGATCGCGCACGGTGTCGCCGAGAATGCGCCCGAGCAGACGGATATCGGCCCGCAATTGCGCGTCTTCGTCCTGACCGGACGTCGCGGCATCGGGACCACGATTTAGCACGTCATCGGCGCGGCCGCCCGCCGGTATATCGACGCGAGTCGCACCAGCGGCGGTTTCGGATACGGCTCCGGTGGCACCGGCTAAAGTCTGGGTTGACGACATGGCTCACTCTGCAAACTGCGCTGGCTTTCAGTCGCAATTTTTACGGGTGAGCGCAAGATGTTGCGGCGGGTTTATGGCCGCCGCATGCCGTTTGTATCGGCGGAGAAAATCGTGCTGGCACAACCGCTCGTCAGGACTTGCGGGCATCCTGTTTGGAGGGCGCGGGCTGGGTGGCGCTGACGGGGTCCGAGGCGGGAAAGGTATCGCGCAAGCCCTTGTCGAGTTCTTTCTTGATGTTGCGATCTTTGGCGATCGCGGTCTTTACGTCCTCGGCATGCTTGTCGTGCGGCGCCGGGTTGAATTTCTCCGACATCTGAAAACCTCGTCCTCGGTTCAATCCTCATGCGCGGACGCGCACTCCACCAATCGGCAAAGCGGCGAAAAGTTCCACGCGTCTGCAAACCTGACGCCGCAGCTTCGCAACTTCATTGTACGCATGACGGAACCTTCGCATCACTCGCAGGTTGGCGCGGTGAATGCGTTTCACATGCATCACACACGGAGCCTCACCATGACCACCAATCGCCTCACCGGCGCCGCCAAATCCGCCGCCGGCAAGGCCGAGCGCGCCATTGAACGCGTGACAAGCGATGCCGCCAACGAAGCATCAGCCCGTCTGCGCAAAACCGAAGGACTCGCGCGAACGGTCTACGGGCAGGCTGTTGATGCGGCGGGCGAGCTTGGCGATACTGCCGCCGATCTGACCAGGCAGGCACTCGATGCCGGCAGCGCCTATTACCGCGGCGGCAGCCGCGCGATCGCCTCCACCATCCGGCATCAGCCGGTCGGCGCGCTGCTGGCAGCCGGCGCGGTCGGGTTCGCGCTCGCCTTGATGTTGAACCGTCCGCCGCGTCGCCGGCGCTGGAGCGACTATCGCTGATTCTTGCGAAAGCACAGTACGGCACGAACGGGCCGGCACCCATCGCACCACAGCGCCAGCCGCGCAAAACAGCGCACCCCGGCGGCGCGAATTCACTGCCGATGCGATGGCCAAGCCCGGCCGCGCGGTGTATCAGAGGCGGCAATCCCGCCCTGATCCTACGGATATCCCGCCTTGACGCAGACCCCGCCTTCCAAACCGTTCATCGACGTGCTTGCCGGTACAAGACAGGCCGTGCCGCCGATCTGGATGATGCGCCAGGCCGGACGCTATCTGCCGGAATATCGCGAAGTGCGGGCGAGGGCCGGCGGCTTTCTCGATCTGTGCTTCAATCCGGAGTTCGCCGCCGAGGTGACGTTGCAGCCGATCCGCCGCTTCGGTTTCGATGCCGCGATCATCTTCTCCGACATTCTGGTGGTGCCCTATGCGCTCGGGCGCAATGTGCGCTTCGAGGTCGGCGAAGGCCCGCGGCTCGATCCGCTCGACACGCCGGAAAAAATCGCGACGCTGCCGCCACGCGCCGACGGCGCGAAATTTGCGCCGGTTTACGAGGCGCTGCGCCGCGTCCGCGCCGAACTCGATCCCAAGACCGCACTGATCGGATTCTGCGGCGCGCCGTGGACGGTCGCGACCTACATGGTCGCCGGCCAGGGCACGCCGGATCAGGCCCCTGCCCGATTGCTCGCCTATCGCCACCCCGACGCCTTCGCCAGGATCATCGACGCGCTGGTCGAAAGCTCGATCGGCTATCTGCTTGGCCAATTGGAAGCGGGCGCCGACGCGCTGCAGATTTTCGACACCTGGGCCGGCGTACTGCCGCCGCGCGAATTCGCGCGCTGGTCGATCGAACCGACCCGGCGCATCGTCGAAGGCGTGCGCGCAAAAGTGCCGAACGCGAAGATCATCGGCTTTCCGCGTGGCGCGGGTGCGCTGCTGCCGGGCTATGTTGATGAGACGGGCGTCAACGCCGTCAGCATCGACTGGGCGGCCGAGCCGGCCCTGATGCGCGAGCGCGTGCAGAGCAAGGTCGCACTGCAAGGCAATCTCGATCCGCTGGCGCTGATCGCGGGCGGCGACGCGCTCGACCGCGCCGTCGACGACGTGCTGGCGAATTACGCGCAAGGCCGCCTGATCTTCAATCTCGGCCATGGCATCCAGCCGGAGACACCGATCGCGCATGTCGAGCAGATGGTGAAGCGGGTGCGGGCCTATCGCGGCTGACAAACAGTATTTCGAGGTCCTTGCCCCGGACGCGGCGCGGCAGGGAATGCCGCTCTGCTGAGCCTGGGCCGTTACAGATATCGCGCCTCCGACGGTCCCGGTTCTGCGAAGCAGCGTTGCACGCCGCATCGCGCCCGGGACAAGAAATCTGAATTCCAGAGCAACGTGGCGGGAAAGATAAAGACGCGCGCGCCTTACAGCTTCGGCCGGGTGCGCTCGATGATCGCCGCCGCGCCCTTGTCGAGCAGGTCCATCGCCACCGCGCGGCCAAGCTCGCGCGGCCGGTCCGCAGGTCCGGTCCGCGACGCTTCGATGAAGCGGCTGCCGGCCTCGTCCAGCACCGAGGCGGTCAGCGACATCACCGATCCCGCGATGGTGGAGAACGCCGCAATCGGCGAATTGCAGTGGCCGTTCAGCACCCACAGCACTTCGTGCTCAGCATCGGCGCTGGCGCGCGACACCGGATCGTCGATCTTGGCGAGGATGCTGCGGGTCTGCCAGTCATGCGCGGCGCATTCCACCGCGACGATGCCCTGCCCCGCCGCCGGCAGCATCTCCTGCGGCGTGAAGGCATGCACCATCCGATCGATCAGGCCGACGCGCTCGAGGCCCGACCGCGCCATGATCAGCGCGTCGGCGGGACCCGCCTCGCCACCGCCCGGCAGGCGCTGCATTTCGCGGCCATCGAGCTTGCGAATGCGGGTGTCGGCGGCGCCGCGGAAATGGATCACCTCGATCTCGGGAAACAGCCGCCGCGCATAGGCGGCGCGGCGCACCGCATTGGTGCCGATCTTGTAGCCCTTGCCATGTGTGCGCTTGAGATCGTCGAGCGTGACGCCGGGGCGCAGCACCAGCGCATCGCCCGGCGGATCGCGGGTCAGCGTGGCGCCGACCACAAGACCCGGCGTGTCTTCATTGCCCGGCATGTCTTTCAGCGAATGCATCGCCGCATGCAGCGAGCCGCCACGCACCGCCTCGCGGATCTGCGCGACGAACGCGCCGCCCTTGCCGCCATGGCTGAGCAGCTTGCTGGTCTGGTCCTGGTCGCCAACCGTCTCGAATTTGACGATCTCGACATCAAGCTCGGGAACGGCATGGTTGAGGTGGCGGGCGATCTGTTCGGTCTGCGCCAGCGCCATGGTGCTCTTTCGCGTACCGATCCGCATCGCAATTGTCACCACGCCCACTCCATTCGATGGCCGCGAGACGTCGCCGCGGCTGGCCCTGTAATAAAAATTCGAGAAAGGCGGATCAATGCGGGAAAACGGCCATTTTCGCCTTGAAATCTGACCGGCTTGAAAACCTGGACGCATTTTCTGCCCGGACTGTCAGAAGTATGCCCTCATCCTGAGGAGCATCGCGCAGCGATGCGTCTCGAAGGATGAGGCCGTGATGGTCCGCAACATCATGGCCTCATGGTGCGAGACGGCGCTGTTGCGCCTCCTCACCATGAGGAACAAGCTTTCACCATGAGGGAGCGGCCGCGGGCCGCTCAGTCCAGTGCCAGCTCCGGCAGCGGCACCAGCCGGACGCCGGACCGCTCCAGCCCCTCGCGCACCCACCGGCCGACTGCAATGGCGGTCGGCTCGTCACCATGCACGCAAAGCGTATCGACGTTGCAAGACAGCTTCCTGCCGCCACGCGAGGTGACGGTACCTTGCGTCACCATCTCGATCACCTGACGCACCGCCGCCGCGGGGTCCTTGATCACCGCTCCCGCGATGCTGCGCGGCGTCAGCGTGCCGTCGTCCTCATATTGCCGGTCGCAGAAGCCTTCGCGGGCGACCTTGAGGCCGAGCGCGCGGCCGGCCTTCTCCATCTCCGAGCCTGCCAGCGCGACATAGATGATGTCGCGATCCACCGCCTTGATGGCGCGGCCGATCGCCATGGCATAGTCGCTGTTCGCGGCGGCCATGTTGTAGAGCGCGCCGTGCGGCTTGAGATGCGTGACCTTTATATCGGAATAGGCGGCGAGGGCCTGCAGCGCGCCGATCTGATAGGCCACGATGTTTTCTAGCTCATCCGCGCGCATCTCGATGCGGCGGCGGCCGAAGCCCGCCAGATCGGCGAAGGCCGGATGCGCGCCGATCGAGACACCCTCGCGTTTGGCGGCGGCGACCACCTTGCGCATGATCGACGGATCACCGGCATGAAAGCCGCAGGCGATACTGGCGGAGTCGACAATTTTCAAAAGGCTGTCGTCGTCGCCGATCTCATAGGCGCCGAAGCCTTCCGCCATATCCGCGTTCAGATTGATCCTGACTGGCATTCCACCGTCACCCTTTCAGGGCTCAGTCTAATCCAATTGCAACGGCGAACCAGCCGCGATCCGTCATCAATCGCCCCAGCGCCGCACCAGATCGCTTTTCACCCCGAACATGTCGAGCGCCCGGCCCACCGTGTGATTGACGATATCGTCCACGCTGGCCGGTCGGGCATAGAACGCCGGCACCGGCGGCATCACCACCGCACCCATTTCCGTCACTTGCGTCATGGAGCGCAGATGGCCGAGATGATACGGCGTCTCGCGCACCATCAGCACCAGCCTGCGGCGCTCCTTCAGCACCACGTCGGCGGCACGGGTCAGCAGGCTCGCCGTCACGCCGCTGGAAATCTCCGACAGCGTGCGGATCGAGCACGGCGCCACCAGCATGCCCATGGTCGGAAACGAGCCGCTGGAAATCGCGGCGGCGATATCATCGACCTTGTAGACCACGTCGGCGAGCGCCTGCACCTCGGCGGGCGCAAGATCGAGTTCATGGGCGATGGTGATTTCGCTGGCGCGGGACAGCACCAGATGGCTTTCCACCCCCGCCGCACGCAGCGCCTTCAGCGCGGTAACGCCATAGATCGCGCCCGATGCGCCGGTAATCCCGACTACCAGCCTTTGCGCCGTCATGTTCCGCTGCCGCCCTGTTGAGCCGCGCCAAAGCCGAAAACCGCCACCTGCGGCCGGCCATCATCGCGGATCGCATACCTCGCCCTGCCCGCGATGCCAACAGCGATCGTCAATAGAAGGCGAAGCAGCAGGTATCTGCCCATGCAGGGGATGCGCTGATCCGGCCGCCCGAACGGGTTTTGCCCTCCGGGCCACTTGTTGTAGAACAAATTCCGCAACCGGCCGGCGAGAACATCCAACCCGTGACCAGCACGCCTCCATCCTTATCCGAGGGCTATTCCTACGATGACCGACTGCGGCTCGGCATCGAGGGATCCGGTATCGGCACCTGGGACCTCAACCTGTCCACCCATGAGCTGATCTGGTCGCCGGTCACCTGCAAATTGTTCGGACTGCCGCCCGGCCGGGACGTCGATTACGCCCTCTTCCTCTCGTTGCTGGAGCCTGCCGACCGCAAGCGCACCGAGCAGGCGATCGAGCAGGCGGTCACGAAAGGCCGCAATTTCGATCTGCAATACCGCATCGCCTCGCTCCGCGGACCGGCGCACTGGCTGCGCGCCCGCTCGAGCCTCGTCGATGGCGCCGACGGCGCGCAGCATCTGTGCGGCATCGTCATCGACATCGACGAGCAGAAACAGCTCGAGGAGGCGCTGCGCACCCGCGAGGGACATTTGCGCTCGATCCTCGACACCATTCCCGATGCGATGATCGTGATCGACGGCCGCGGCGTCATGCAGTTCTTCTCCAGCGCCGCGGTGCGCCAGTTCGGCTACACCGAGCAGGAAGCAATCGGCCAGAACGTCAGCATCCTGATGCCGCAGCCCGACAGCGGCCGCCACGACAGCTACATGGAACGCTACCTCCGCACCGGTGAGCGCCACATCATCGGCATCGGCCGCATCGTCTCCGGCAAGCGCAAGGACGGAACCATCTTCCCGATGCATCTGTCGATCGGCGAGACGCGCTCCGGCGGCGAGCCGTATTTCACCGGCTTCGTGCGCGACCTCACTGAATATCAGCAGACCCAGGCACGGGTGCAGGAATTGCAATCCGAGCTGGTCCATGTCTCGCGCCTGACCGAGATGGGCGAGATGGCCTCGGCGCTCGCCCATGAACTCAATCAGCCGCTCGCCGCCATCAGCAACTACATGAAGGGCTGTCGCCGCCTGCTGGCGGATAGCGCCGACCCCAATCGGAAAAAAATCGAATCCGCGATGGACCATGCCGCCGAGCAGGCGTTGCGCGCCGGCCAGATCATCCGCCGGCTGCGCGACTTCGTCGCGCGTGGCGAATCCGAAAAACGCATCGAGCGCGTCTCCAAGCTGATCGAGGAAGCCGGCGCGCTCGGCTTCACCGGCGCACGCGAACAGGCTGTATCGCTGCACTTCAATCTCGATTCCGACCATGATCTCGTGCTGGTCGACCGCGTCCAGATCCAGCAGGTGCTGGTCAACCTGTTCCGCAACGCGCTGGAGGCGATGGCACAATCGGAACAACGCATCCTGGTTGTCTCCAGCACCAGGTTTGCCGACGACATGATCGAAATCGCAGTCTCCGATACCGGCCACGGCATCAGCAAAGAGAACGAGACCAACCTGTTCCAGACCTTCTTCACCACCAAGGAGACCGGCATGGGCGTCGGCCTCTCGATCAGCCGGACCATCGTGGAAGCCCATGGCGGGCGGATGTGGGCCGAATCCAATTCCTCCGGCGGCGCGACGTTCCGCTTCACGCTGCCGGCGGCGACGAACAAAGAGCTGAGCAATGCCAACTGAGCAAACCGTTTATGTCATCGACGACGACCCTGCGATGCGGGACTCGCTGGATTTCCTGCTCGATGCGGCCGGCTTCCGGGTCAGGCTGTTCGAATTCGGCGGTGAGCTTTCTCGACGCGCTGCCGGGTCTCGGCATCGGCTGCGTGGTGTCCGACGTGCGGATGCCCGGCCTCGACGGCATCGAACTCCTGAAGCGACTGAAGCAGGACAGCAAGGCGCTGCCGATCATCATCATGACCGGCCATGGCGACATTCCGCTCGCGGTCGAGGCAATGAAGCTCGGCGCCATCGACTTCCTCGAAAAGCCGTTCGAGGACGAACGGCTGATCGGCACCGTAAGGGCGGCGCTCAACAAGGTGGAGCATCAGCAGGAAGGCGAAGCGGTGACCGCTGACATCGTCGCGCGGATCGCGAGCCTGTCCCCGCGCGAGCGACAGGTGATGGACGGGCTGGTCGCCGGGCTGTCGAACAAGCTGATCGCGCGCGAATACGACATCAGCCCGCGCACCATCGAGGTCTACCGCGCCAATGTCATGACCAAGATGCAGGCCGGCAGCGTCTCGGAACTGGTGCGGTTCGCGATGCGCGGCGGACTGCTCAAGGATTGACGCAGGTCAACGCTTCGGCGCGGAAAACCTCTAGCTTTAACCGATGTTTCCGCAACCGAGCGCCCCCGACCCGTCAATGACGTCTCCGATCCACAAATCGACAATCTACGTGATCGATGACGATCCAGGCGTGCTCGGTTCGCTGCGCTTCCTGCTCGAAGCCGAGGGCTTCGAGGTGCTGACCTTCCGCACCCCCACCGCATTGCTCGACCGGAACATTTCGCGGCATGCCGACTGCTTCGTGATCGACTACAAGATGCCGGCCATGAACGGTATCGATCTGGCTGCCCATCTGCGCAATCAGGACATCACCACCCCGATCATCCTGATCACCGGCCACCAGGACGAGAGCATCCTGAAAAAGGCCGAAGCAGCGGGACTGCACCACGTGCTGCGCAAGCCGCATCTGGAGGAGAGCATCGTCTCCCACATCCTGCAGGCGATGGAAAATCCCGCCCTCGGCCTGTGACGGCGGGCCGCCTCCGGTAAACCCCTTAGGGGGGGCCCCCTAAGGTATGTGGCCAAATATCGCCTGCGGGCGAATGGGAGCACAGTTCCGCCATCCGAAGCATAGGAGACGGCACATGCTCGCACCTTCCACCAGCACCCACGCTCCCGGCATCCCTCCGCTTGGCTCCATGACGGGCAAGTGCCCCGCCCCGGCTCCCGCCACCGACAAGTTCAGCGCGATCATCGGACGGGCAGGCATGGTCGGAACCGACTTCTGCTATCGCAAGGATGAAGAAATCTACGGTGAGGGCGAGCCGTCCGAATATGTCTATCAGGTCGTCCGCGGCGCGGTGCGCACCTACAAGCTGCTGTCCGACGGCCGCCGCCAGATCGACGCCTTCCACCTCCCCGGCGATGTGTTCGGCCTCGAATCCGGCCAAACCTGCCGCCTCACCGCCGAAGCGATTGTCGACACCACCATCCGCCTCGCCAAGCGCGGCAACCTGGAGCAGGCCGCCGAGGTCGATGTGCAGGTCGCCCTGCATCTGTGGTCGCTGACCGCAGGCCACCTGCGCCATGCCGAGGACCACATGCTGCTGCTCGGCCGCAAGACCGCGATGGAGAAGGTCGCGACCTTCCTGCTCGAAATGGACCGTCGCCTGACCGTCGCCGGCATGATGGCGCTGCCGATGACCCGCCGGGACATCGCCGATTATCTCGGCCTCACGCTGGAGACCGTGTCGCGGACCTTCTCGCAGTTGCAAAGTCAGGGCGTGCTCGGCTTGACCGGCGCGCGGCAGGTAGCGCTGCGCAACCGCCAGTGCCTGCGCAACATGGACGCGTGAGACGCGTGCAGAATCGCGAACCTGATCGTAAGATCATGCTTCTCGTCATGGCCGGGCTTGTCCCGGCCATCCACGTTTGATCCTTCGTCAAGACGTGGGTACTCGCGACGAACGCAGGCATAGCAACGTCGCAAAATTTATAGCGCCTAGAAGCTTCGCCATCTCGGCCGGTTGACGCCAAGCTTCGGCGCGGGTGCCGGCAGGCTGGCCCAGATTCGCGCAGTGACACCGATTGCAAGCATCAGCACCGCTGCAACAATCAGGATTCCTATCCAGATGGACATGACGATCACCTCCGTCTGTTTGCAGCATCGGTGATTTACCAGAAGCGGTCGTTGCGACGGATCAAGCTTTCGGCACCCCCGCCGGGCATAGCGTCGCACCGGCGGCCGCGGAACCCTTCGCAAACGCCGCCTGATGAGTCACGGCGAGCGATCGAGCGATGAACTTCATCAAATGCTTGCCGCGCTCGGGCTCGACGCCGACAACCTCAAGGAACGCTATGCGGCGCAGCTTCGCAACATGAGCGTGCCTTGCTCGGAATGCACAACCATCCGCCGCTGCCGTCGGGAACTTGCCAATGGCACCGCAGGCCTGACCTATCATGGCTTCTGCCCGAATGCGGCCGCCCTCGACGAACTGCAGGGCGATATCTGGTCCGACCGCAAGGAGCGCCGCCACCGTCGCAGTTTTCCCGCCGCATAAGCCCCGAGCACATATCCGCGCCACCGACCAGGCGGCGGCGGATCCTTTCCCAATCGTGTCAGATCTGGAGCGGCCTCAGGCGACCGCATGCATCCGGCCGGCCGGCGCCATCACCTTGGCGAGCCAGCGGTTGATCGTCTCGAGATCGTCGGGAAGCTCGATGGCGAATTCACCGGCAAAATCGCGCCACGCCTGCAAATGGCGCAGCGGCACGCCAATCAACACCGGGATGCCGCGCTCCAGCGCGCTGGCGATCAGGTCGCACATGCCGCCGCCATCAACCTCGACCTTGCCGAACTTGTTGAGCAGCACCAGCGCGGTATCCTCGCTGAGCGTCGCCGCCACCTTGGTCGCGGCCTGAACCAGCGCGCCGACATCGAGGCGGCAGCCCTGCGCCATCGCGCCGCGATCCTCGAAGATCACGGTGCGGTCGCCGGTGATCAGGTTCTCCAGCAGCACGTCGCATTCCTGGCCGGGCGCGGGCTCTTCGACCACCGGCCGCTGCACCACGCCTGCGAGTGCAAGGCCGCGGCTGCGATATCCCTCCACGATGGCGTCGAACATCGCCTCGGGGAACCTCTCATTCGGATAGATCACCGCGCCAACTGTCGGCATGGGTTCCTGATTCAGGTCAGGTGCCGGGACGGAATGCCTTGCAGACATCTGTGTTGACCTCGATGGGGCGTGCGCCGATGAGTTCCAGACAATAGGGGATCGCGGGGAAAATTGCACCCAGGCAGACGTCGATCGAGGACGGCCGGCCCGGCAGGTTCACAATCAGGCAACGCCCGCGGGTGCCCGCCATCTGGCGCGACAGGATCGCAGTGGGAACCTGCGCCAGGCTGACTTGCCGCATCAACTCCCCAAAGCCGTCGAGTTCGCGCTCGATCACCCGGCGCGTTCCCTCCGGGGTCTGGTCGCGCGGCGCGGGACCAGTGCCGCCGCTGGTCAGGACGAGATCGCAACCATCGCGGTCGACGAGATCGGCCAGCGCCGCGGCGACGCTGCCCTCGCCATCCGGAATGACGCGCAGGATCGCCGCCCAGCGCGAGCGGATCGCGCGGGCGAGGAAAGCGTTCACCGCCGGTCCGCTAATATCCTGATAGATGCCCTGACTGGCGCGGTCCGACACCACGAGGATGCCGATCCGCGTCACATCGCTCGTGACCGCCGGTGCAGCCGATGTGCCGGTCGCGACAGTCACGAGCAGCCTCCGCTGCCGCCGCAGGTGCAGCCTTTGTGGGACGCTGGCGCCACGGTGGCTTCGTCGCGCTTGAGCGACCAGTCCACCATGTAGACGAGACACCCTGCCCCCGGATCGGACGCCCGTTCCAGCACGTTCATCAGCCCGAGCCAATCCTCGCTGCCAGCAAGGCCGGCGAAGCGCCGCACCGCGCCGGAAGCGTATTCGCCGAGCGTTTCGTCGAAACGGCTGGTCATCGCATGGACGCGCGCCAGCAGCACCATATCGCCGCAGGCGACCAGTGCCTCGGCGGCCTTGGTCTCGTCATCGAAATCGCGAATGAGTGCGCCGAGCTGCATGCGGCTCTCCTACTGCACCAGAGGCGAGTTCGCCGCGACGAGCGCGATGCCTTTGATGTCGGCCTGACCGGCGAGAATCGCGATGTATTGCGCCAGCGCGCGATGCTCGACACTGGCGGCGAGATAGCCGGCGATCCGCTCTTTGGCGAGTTCGAACGGCAGGGTTTGCCCTTCGGCGCGCCGGTCCATCCGCACCACATGAAAGCCGTAACGGGTTTCGGCGATCGCCAGTTCGCCCGGCTGCATCCGCTCCAGCACCGCCTCGAATTCCGGCACGGTCTGGCCGCGCGAAATCTGGCCGAGACGGCCGCCATCCACCGCCGAGGTCGAGCAGGCGGAATGGTTGGACGCCATGTCGGCAAAGACGCGCGGATCGGCCTTCACCGCCGCGAGGATGGTTTCGGCGCTGTCGCGCGCCGCCGCCCGCATCTCTTGGTCGCCACGCGGCGCGGCGATCAGGATGTGCGCCACCTCGTACAGATCGCCCATCCGGAAACGATGGAGATTCTGCTCGTAGAAGCGCCGGCACGCTGCCTCATCCGGCTCCGGTGTCTTAACCTCGCGCTCGACCAAAGCGCGCATCGCCGCTTCCTCGGCGGTCTCGCGCCGGCCTTCAGGATCGCACAGCGGTTCGGTTTCGATGCCGAGCCGCGATGCTTCCTGCAGCAGCAATTCGCGCACCACAAGCGCGCGCGCCGCCGCCTGCCAGGCTTCAATCGGGCTGTCGGCCGGATGGTTCTGAGCCTCTTGCGCGATGGCCTCGCGGGCGATCACCACACCATTGACGCTGATCGCCTTGGGCTTCGGCAGGGCGTTGGAGACCGAGCAACTCATGATCTACTCCGCTGGCTGGATGGGCGGCGCCGACGGCGTCCGGTTGGCCGGCACCGGCACGGGTGTCGCGCCGGGACGGCTGCGCACGACCTGATAGCCGCGGCGGCCGAGATACCAGATCGGCGCGCTCCAGACGTGCACGAGGCGCGTGAACGGGAAGATGAGGAAGATCGTCATGCCCAGCATCAGATGCGCCTTGAAGAGCGGATGCGCGTCGAGCACATAATTCGCGGCATCCGGCTGCAGCGTGACGATGGCCTGCGCCCAGTTCATGAACTTCACCATCTCATGACCGTCGAGATGACCGGCCGACACCGGAATGGTGGCAAGGCCGAGCAGAAGCTGCGCGAACAGGATCAGCAGGATCGCGGTATCGCCGAACGACGAATTGGCGCGGATGCGCGGATCGAACAACCGCCGATGCGTCAGCAGCGAAATGCCGACCAGACACATCAGGCCGGCAACGCCGCCGGCGACCATCGCCAGCACCTGCTTGAAGCCGTGCGAGATGCCCATCATGTCGAACACCCAGATCGGCGTCAGCAGGCCGACGAAATGGCCGCCGAAGATCACCAGAATGCCGACGTGGAACAGGTTCGAGCCCCACATCAGCTGGCGGCGGCGCAGCAACTGGCTCGATCCGCTGCGCCAGGTGTATTGCTCGCGGTCGAAGCGGAACAGGCTGCCAAACAGGCAGACGATCGCGCACAGATACGGATACCAGCCGAAGGCGATGGAATTGAGCGTTGAGTACATCTGTCCCTCCTGTCAGGCCGCCGGTGACTTGATGGCGCGCGAAGCGTGGCGCAGCCGCGTTTGCAGCCCGTCGCGGCCGCAGGACGAGGCGCTCTGCGCGGCGGGGCCGAACCTGACCTCCTCCTCTTCCCACGCCGCATCGAGCGCGGCGAAGTCCATCGGATCGGGGTCCGGTCCCTTCAGGAGCTCCTCGACCGCTTCGCGCTCCGGCGTGGCCTCGGCGATACCAACCAAAGCATCGAACACTGCCTTGTAGTTCGACTGACGGCGCTCCAGCCGCTCGGCAATCGCGGCCAGAATATGCGCGGGCTGCGCCAGCAATTCGCGCGCCGCCGTGACCGGCTGGGTGGAGAGGAATTCGAGAAACAGCGGAATGAAGTCCGGCAGGTCGTTGGCGGTGATGAAGAAGCCGGCGTTCTCGTACAGCGTCTTCAGATCGACCATGGCCTGACCGCGGTCGCGGCTCTCGCCATGGACATGCTCGAACAGATGCAGCGCCAGCGAACGGCTGCGGTCGAACAAGAGACCATAACGCTCCTGCAGATCGTAGAGATCGCCGGCCGCAAGCTCCCCGATCAGAGTATCGAGCTTCTCGCGCGCGGCGAGCGGCACCACCCCCTCCTCGTCCAGCACGACGCCAAACAGCGGCGCCGCGGCGACGAGTTCGGCCGAGGGATAGGTCAGCAGCGCGGACAGCACCTTGAACGTTTTCATGACGCGATCTCCATCGGATTCTTCGCCTTGCGCGGCGAGCCGAACAGGTTGGTTTCGGTCTCGCCGCCGCCGCAGCCATTGCCGAACGAGAAGCCGCAGGAGCCGCGCATGTCGTAGGCGTCGGCGCCGAGTTCGCGGTGCGCGGTCGGGATGACGAAACGATCCTCGTAATTGGCGAGCGCCATGATCTTGTACATCTCGTCGATCTGCGCGCCCTTGAGGCCGACGCGACCCGCGATGGCCTCGTCGATCACGCCGTCCACCGTCTTGGCGCGCATATAGGCGCGCATCGCCAGCATGCGCTCGAGCGCCAGCGCGACCGGCTGCTCGTCCCCCGCCGTCAGCAGGTTGGCGAGATAGCGCATCGGAATCCGCAGCGAACGGACATCCGGCATCTCACCATCGAGGCCGATCTTGCCGGCGGAGGCCGCCGAGGTGATCGGCGACAGCGGCGGCACGTACCAGACCATCGGCAGCGTGCGGTATTCCGGATGCAGCGGGAACGCGACCTTCCATTCCATCGCCATCTTCCAAATCGGCGACGCCTTGGCGGCTTCTAACCACGCATGCGGAATGCCCTGACGCTCCGCCTCGGCGATCACCGACGGATCGTTGGGATTGAGGAACACATCGAGCTGGGCCTGATAGAGATCGCGCTCGTTCGGCTTGCTGGCGGCCTCCGCGATGCGGTCGGCGTCATAGAGCACGACGCCGAGATAGCGGATGCGGCCGACGCAGGTCTCCGAGCACACCGTCGGCTGGCCGGCCTCGATGCGCGGATAGCAGAAGATGCACTTCTCGGATTTGCCCGACGACCAGTTGTAATAGATCTTCTTGTAGGGACAGCCCGATACGCACATGCGCCAGCCGCGGCACTTGTCCTGATCGATCAGGACAATGCCGTCCTCCTCGCGCTTGTAGATCGCGCCGGACGGACAGGAGGCCACGCAGGTCGGGTTGAGGCAGTGCTCGCACAATCGCGGCAGGTACATCATGAAGGTGTTTTCGAACTGGCCGTAGATGTCCTTCTGCACACCCTCGAAATTGTAGTCCTGCGAGCGCTTGGCGAATTCGCCGCCCAGAATCTCTTCCCAATTCGGTCCCCACTGGATCTTCTCCAGCCGCTCGCCCGAAATCAACGAGCGCGGCCGCGCGGTCGGCATCGCCTTCATGTCCGGCGCGTTCTGCAGGTGCTCGTAATCGTAAGTGAAAGGCTCGTAATAGTCGTCGATCTCCGGCAGGTCGGGATTGGCGAAGATGTTCGCCAGCACCCGCCACTTGCCGCCGATGCGCGGCGCGATCGAGCCGTCGCGCCGGCGCACCCAGCCGCCCTTCCAGCGCTTCTGGTTTTCCCAGTCCTTCGGATAGCCGATGCCGGGCTTGGTTTCGACGTTGTTGAACCAGGCGTACTCCATGCCTTCGCGGCTGGTCCAAACGTTCTTGCAGGTCACGCTGCAGGTATGACACCCGATGCACTTGTCGAGATTGAGCACCATGGCGATCTGGGCACGGATTTTCATTCTGCAGCCTCCAGGCTTGTGCTCGATGCAGCGACCGGCTCATCCAGCCAGTCCACCTTTGCCATCTTGCGGACAACGACGAATTCATCGCGATTGGAGCCGACGGTGCCGTAATAGTTGAAGCCGTAGGCCTGCTGCGCATAACCGCCGATCATGTGGGTCGGCTTGAGTACGACGCGGGTCACCGAGTTGTGGATGCCGCCGCGCTGGCCGGTCTGCTCGGAGCCCGGCATGTTCACGATCTTCTCCTGGGCGTGATACATCATGCACATGCCCTGGCGGACGCGCTGTGACACCACCGCACGCGCCACCAGCGCGCCATTGGTGTTGAACACCTCGATCCAGTCGTTATCGACGATGCCGGCATTCCTGGCGTCGTCTTCGCTGATCCAGACGATCGGACCGCCACGCGACAGCGTGAGCATCAGCAGGTTGTCGGTGTAGGTCGAGTGGATGCCCCACTTCTGATGCGGCGTCAGGAAATTCAGCACGATCGGCTTGTTGCCGTTCGGCTTGCGATCGATCACCGGACGCACCGACTTGGTGTCGATCGGCGGGCGATAGACGCAGAAGCCTTCGCCGAACGCCCGCATCCACAGATGATCCTGATAGAGCTGCTGACGACCGGTCAGCGTGCGCCACGGGATCAGCTCGTGGACGTTGGTGTAACAGGCGTTGTAGCAGACGCTTTCGGATTCGAGCCCCGACCAGATCGGCGACGAGATGATCTTGCGCGGCTGCGCGACCACGTCGCGGAAGCGGATCTTCTCATCCTCCTTCGGAATCGCCAGATGGGTGTGGTCGCGGCCGGTGAAGGTGCCGAGCGAAGTCCACGCCTTCACCGCCACCTCGCCGTTGGTCTCCGGCGCGAGCGAAAGCAGCACCTCGCAGGCATCGATATCGGTGTCGATGCGCGGCAGGCCCTTGCTCGGCCCCTCCTCGGTGACGACGCCGTTGAGGCGCTTGAGCAGCTCGACCTCGTGCTCGGTGTTCCAGCTCATGCCCTTGCCGTTGTTGCCGAGCTTGCTCATCAACGGGCCGAGCGAGGTGAACTGCTTGTAGAGGTTCGGGTAGTCGCGCTCGACCACGGTGACCGCCGGCATGGTCTTGCCGGGGATCGGTTCGATCTCGCCCTTCTTCCAGTCCTTGACGTCGAACGGCTGCGCGATCTCGCCCGGCGAGTCATGCATGATCGGGGTCAGCACCACGTCCTTCTCGACGCCGAGCACTTCCGGCGCGACCTTCGAGAATGACCTGGCGATGCCCTTGTAGATCTCCCAGTCGCTGCGCGACTCCCACACCGGATCGATTGCCGCGGTCAGCGGGTGGATGAAGGGATGCATGTCCGAGGTGTTGAGATCGTTCTTCTCGTACCAGGTCGCGGTCGGCAGCACGATGTCCGAATACATGCAGGTGGTGGACATGCGGAAATCGAGCGTCACCAGCAGGTCGAGTTTTCCTTCCGGCGCCTCCTCATGCCAGGCCACCTCGGACGGCTTCCTGCCACCGACATGACCGAGATCCTTGCCGAGCACGCCGTGATTGGTGCCGAGCAAATGCTTGAGGAAATATTCATGGCCCTTGCCCGACGCGCCGAGCAGGTTGGAGCGCCAGACGAACAAATTGCGCGGCCAGTTCTTCGGATTGTCCGGGTCCTCGCAGGACATCTTCAACTCGCCGGACTTCAGCGCCTTGGCGACATAATCCTTCGCCTCAAAGCCCGACGCCGCCGCCTGCTTCGCAACCTCAAGCGGGTTGGTCTGAAGCTGCGGCGCCGACGGCAGCCAGCCCATGCGCTCGGCGCGCACATTGTAGTCGATCAGCGCGCCGTCCCATGGCCCGACCGGCGCGGTCGGCGACAGCACGTCCTTGACGTCGAGCGTCTCGTAGCGCCACTGATCGGTGTGCGCGTAGAACGCCGAGGTCGAGTTCATCTGCCGCGGCGGACGACTCCAGTCGAGCCCGAAGGCGAGCGGCACCCAGCCGGACTGCGGCCGCAGCTTTTCCTGCCCGACATAATGCGACCAGCCGCCGCCGGACTGGCCGACGCAACCGCACATCACCAGCATGTTGATGATGCCGCGGTAGTTCATGTCCATGTGGTACCAGTGATTGAGACCGGCGCCGACAATCACCATCGAGCGGCCCTTGGTCTTTTCGGCATTGCGTGCGAATTCGCGCGCCACCGTGATGATCTGCTCGCGCGGCACGCCGCTGATCTTCTCCGCCCAGGCCGGCGTATAAGGCTCGATGTCGTCGTAGCTCCTGGCGATGTTCTCGCCGCCAAGCCCGCGATCGACGCCGTAATTGGCCAGGAACAGGTCATAGACCGAAGCGACCAGCGTCTCGCCATCGGCGAGCTGCAGCAGCTTCACCGGAATGTTGCGGGTCAGCACGTTCGGATGGTCGGTGCCGCGAAACTGGTCATGCTCGCGGTTGCCGAAATACGGAAAGCCGACCTTGGCAACATCGTCCTGAATCTCCATCAGCGACATGCGCAGCTTGGTGTCGCGGCCGTCCGAAGTCTTCTCCTCGAGATTCCACTTGCCCTTCTCGCCCCAGCGGAAGCCGATCGAGCCGTTCGGCGCGACGATCTCGCCGCTCGCCTCGTCATAGGCGACGGTCTTCCACTCCGGATTGTTGGCCTCGCTCAGACCATCGACGAAATCGGAGGCCCGCACGAAACGGTCCGGCACGTAGTGATCGCCCTGCTTCGCCAGCCGCACCAGCATCGGCATGTCGGTGTAGCGCCGCACGTAGTCGTCGAAATACTCGGTTGTCTTGTCGATGTGGAATTCGCGCAGGATGACGTGGCCCATCGCCATCGCTACCGCGGCGTCGGTGCCCTGCTTCGGCGACACCCACATGTCGGCGAATTTCGACGCCTCGGAATAGTCCGGGCAGATCACCACGCTCTTGGCGCCCTTGTAGCGCGCCTCGGTGTAGAAGTGCGCATCCGGCGTGCGCGTCTGCGGCACGTTGGAGCCCCACAGGATCAGGAAGCCGGCATTGTACCAGTCGGCGCTCTCCGGCACGTCGGTCTGCTCGCCCCAGGTCTGCGGCGAAGCCGGCGGCAGGTCGCAGTACCAGTCGTAGAACGACATGCAGACGCCGCCGAGCAGCGACAGATAACGCGCGCCGGAAGCGTAGCTGACCATCGACATCGCCGGGATCGGCGAGAAGCCGAACACGCGGTCCGGTCCGTGGGCCTTCACGGTGTAGGCATTCGCCGCCCCGATGATCTCGTTGACTTCGTCCCAGCTTGCCCGCACGAAGCCGCCGAGGCCGCGACGCTTGGTATAGGCGGCGCGCTTCTCGGGATTTTCGACGATCGATTTCCACGCCGCAACCGGCGTCAGGGTGGCGCGCGCCGCCCGCCACAGCTTGAGCAGCTTTGAGCGCACCAGCGGATATTTCACGCGATTGCCGGAATACAGGTACCAGCTGTAGCTCGCGCCGCGCGGACAGCCCCGCGGCTCGTGATTGGGCAGATCGGGCCGCGTGCGCGGATAGTCGGTCTGCTGGGTTTCCCAGGTGACGATGCCGCCTTTGACATAGACTTTCCACGAACACGAGCCCGTGCAGTTCACACCATGCGTGGAGCGCACGATCTTGTCGTGCTGCCAGCGCTTGCGGTAGCCGTCCTCCCACGACCTGTCTTCGGTCGTGGTGATGCCGTGACCGCCGGCGAATTCGGTTCTGGTTTTCGTGAAGAACGAAAGCCTGTCGAGAAAATGGCTCATCAGCCGCTCCTTACTGCGCCGGTTGGGCGAGCGGTGCCGTCGCACCCCGCCGCTCGATGTCATGAAGCAGGCCGCCCTTGCGGGTGTAGACGGCCCAGGTGATCACTACGCAGGTGACGTAGAAGATGAAGAATCCCCACAGCGCCGCTTCCACGCCGCCGGTCAGTTCGAGCGAGGTGCCGAACGACTTCGGGATGAAGAAGGCGCCGAACGCAGCGATCGCGGACGTAAAGCCGGTGATCGCAGCCGATTCTTTCTCTGCCTGGCGGATGCGCGCGGCGATGTCGGCCTGCGACATCAGGCGGTCCATCTCCTTGCGCATGATGTTCGGGATCATCTGGAAGGTCGATGCATTGCCGACGCCGGTGGCGAAGAACATCAGGAGGAACATCGCGAAGAATCCCCAGAACGCGCCGGGCTGCTCCTTGATGCCGATGAAGTAGAGGATGCCGAGCACGCCGACCATCATCACCACGAACACCCACAGCGTGACGCGGCCACCGCCCCATTTGTCGGCGATCCAGCCGGTCGCCGAGCGCGACAGCGCACCGACCAGCGGGCCGAGAAAGACGAACGGCAGCACGTTGATGTCCGGGAACAGCGTCTTTGCCAACAGCGGGAAGCCCGCCGAATAGCCGATGAAGGAGCCGAAGGTGCCGGTGTAGAGCCAGCACATCACCCAGTTGTGCTTGCGCTGGAAGATCACCGCCTGATCGGCGAACGAGGCCTTGGCCGAGGCGATGTCGTTCATGCCGAACCACGCGGCGAAGGCGCTGGCGGCAATGAACGGCACCCAGACAAAGCCGGCGTTCTGCAGCCACAGCGGCACCTGACGCTGACCATCCGTCACCATCACCGGATCGCCGCCGAACCAGCCGAGCACGCCGGCGGTGATGACGAGCGGCACCACGAACTGCACCGTGCTGACGCCGAGATTGCCGAGACCGGCATTCAGCGCGAGCGCATTGCCCTTCTCCGCACGCGGGAAGAAAAAGGAGATGTTGGCCATCGAGGAGGCGAAGTTGCCGCCGCCCAAACCACAAAGCAGCGCCAGCGCCAGGAACACGACGTAAGGCGTCGAGGGCGTCTGCACCGCATAGCCTATGCCGACCGCCGGGATCATCAGCGACCAGGTCGCCAGCGTGGTCCATAACCGGCCGCCGAAGATCGGCACCATGAAGGAATAGAACACGCGCAGCACCGCGCCGGAGATGCCAGGCAGCGCCGCCAGCCAGAACAACTCGGCCGTGGTGAACTTGAAGCCGACCGAAGGCAGCTTCGCCACCACCACCGACCAGACCTGCCAGATCGCGAAGGACAGCAGCAGCGCCGGGATCGAGATCCAGAGGTTACGCCGCGCGATGGCGCGTCCCTTGGTCTCCCAGAACTCGCGATCCTCCGGCCGCCAGTCGGTGAGCACGACGCCCGCCAGCGCGCCGATGTGCTCGGGCTTGTGGATCTCCTCCATCTCGGGGAACTGAGGCAGCCTCTTCAGCGCCTCGCCGGCAACGCCGCGCTCCATCTGCCGGACGGCAAGATGCATCCAGATCAACGAGCCGGTGACGATCAGGAACAGCAGCATGAAGCAGCTGGTCCACAGCCCGGTGAGATCGTTCAGCGCACCGAACGCGATCGGCAGCACGAAGCCGCCGAGACCGCCGATCATGCCGACAAGGCCGCCGACCGCGCCGACATGGTTCGGGTAGTAGACCGGGATGTGCCTGAACACCGCCGCCTTGCCCAGCGCCATGAAGAAGCCGAGCACGAACACCGTCACGGTGAACGGCACCACGCCCATTTCGAGATGGAAGCTGACCGAGCCGGTCACCGTCCGCACCACATAGTCGGTCGGCGGATAGGACAGAATGAAGGTGCAGGCGACGCCGACCAGGAACGTCCAGTACATCACCCGCCGCGCGCCGTAGCGGTCGGCCAGATGCCCGCCATAGGCGCGGAACACCGACGCCGGGAAGGAGAACATCGCCGCGACCATGCCGGCGACCTTGAGATCGACGCCGTAGACGTTGATGAGGTACTGCGGCAGCCACAGCGCCAGCGCGACAAACGCGCCGAACACGAAGAAGTAATAAAGCGAGAAGCGCCAGACCTGAATGTTCTTGAGCGGCGCGAATTCGAGCCACACGCTCTTCGGCTTCTCGCCGCGCTCGCGCCGGGCGCGCACCACCGGATCTTCTTCGGAGAAGATCCAGAAGATCACCGCCATCACCGCCAGCGCCGCCGCCCAGATCTGGGCAACCGCCTGCCAGCCGAACGCCAGCATGACGAACGGGGCGAGGAATTTCGTCACCGCGGAGCCGACATTGCCCGCGCCGAAAATGCCAAGTGCGGTGCCCTGCTTGCCGAGCGGATAGAACCGCGAGACATAGGCCACGCCGACCGCGAAGGAACCACCGGCAATACCGACGAAGAGCGCCGCGATCAAAAATTGCGGATAGGTTTCTGCCCAGGTGAGGAAATAGGTCGCGATCGCGCCCGCGAGCATCACGATGGTATAGACGCGGCGCCCGCCATACTGGTCGGTCCAGACGCCAAGAACCAGACGAATGAGCGATCCGCTCAGGATCGGCGTGCCGACCAAGAGGCCGAACTCGGTCTCATTGAGACCGAGCTTCTGTTTGATGCCGATTCCGATGATGGAAAAGATCGTCCAGACCGCGAAGCAGATCGTGAACGAGATCGTCGAGAGCCACAGTGCCCGACCGGCTGCCGGGCTCGGCGAGTCTGAGGGATGCATGGTGATCTCCATCTCCGCATAAATCGGGCACAGAGACATCACCGCATCGGGCGAAATAGGAATTGTGCTGCATCAAAGTTACGTCGATAAATTTGATGCGTCGCACCAAGAATATCGCAGAGATATCGCAGATCATCTCGGCGCGGCGCAGGCAGCGGCGCAACGCATGCTGAGTTTTGACTTAAATCAAAAACCGGCGCGGCACCGGCTTGGAACACCGCGCCGGACCAGAAAGCCGGCGCCGCCAATCGCGGACGCCGCCTTACGGTGCTACCGACCTTGCCGCGCGAAGCGTGCGCCGGTCACTTGACGATCACAGTGCCTACCATGCCCGCCTCGCGATGGCCGGGAATGAGGCAGGCATATTCGAACACACCGGCCTTGGTGAATTTCCAGATCAACTCCCCGGTCTTGCCCGGCGCGACATGCTTGGCATTCGGCTCGTCGCCATGCGGCGCATCCGGATGTTTCGCCATCTCCTCGGCATGCTCGAGATTTTCCTTTTCCGTCCCGAGCACCATCTCATGCTCCAATTCACCGCGATTGCGCAGAACGAATTTGACCTGCTCGCCCTTCTTGATCTCCAGCCGCGACGGCTTGTAGCTCATCTTGCCGTCGCCTTCCGCCATCACAATCTCGATCAGCCGGGCCGGCTTGCGCGCCTGGCCCGGCTCGCCGGCAGCGAATGCGCTGGCATGGGCATGATCGTCATGGGCGGCGGCAGGCTTGGGCCCTGCCCATGCGGCGCCCGCTATCCCGGCGATGCCGAGACCCGCGATCATGCAGCGGCGCCAGTTCGTCCCGTTCGTCATATCGTGTCTCCTTCAGGGTTTTCGCCGTGATATCTAGAAAGCTTCCGTTGCGGCGGCATGTCCGGCCGACGCGGTATCTTGCCGCAACCGCTCCAGCGGCTTTGCACCGAACCGCAGGAACAGGATCGGCGTCAGCACGGCGTCGAGCAGCGTTGCGCTGATCAGGCCGCCGAAGATCGTCACTGCCACCGGGTGCAGGATTTCCTTGCCCGGCGTCGCCGCGTCGATCAGCAGCGGCACCAGCGCCACGCCGGCCGACAGCGCCGTCATCAAGACCGGCGTCACGCGCTCAAGACTGCCGCGCACCACCAGCGCGCGGCCGAACGGCATGCCCTCCTGCACCGCGAGGTTGATGTAGTGGCTGATCTTGAGGATGCCATTGCGCGCGGCGATGCCGGTCAGGGTGATGAAGCCGATCATCGAGGCGACCGAGAGCGGCTGGTCCGCCAGCCACAGCGCGATCACCGAACCAACCAAAGCGAGCGGCACGTTGCCCATCACGATCAGCGCCAGCGCCGCCGAGCGGTAGCGGCTGTAGAGAATGGCGAAGATCAGCGCGAGCGACAGCAGCGACAGAATGCCGATGGTGCGGCTGGCCTGCTCCTGCGCCTGGAAGGTGCCTTCGAGGCGCGCATAGAAGCCCTCCGGCAGCTTGGTCGCGGCAATCACCTCGCGGATCGCCGCGACAATCTTCGCGGTGTCGGAGCCGCTCGCGGTGTTGGCCAGCACCACGACGCGGCGGCGGCCGTTCTCGCGCAGGATCTGGTTGGGGCCTTCGGTCTCCTTGATGTCGGCAAGTTGCCGCGCCGGCACCCACCCCGCCGGCGTTTCGATCAGCAAGTCGCCGAGCCGCTGCGTGGTGCGCAGCGTATCGGGCAGCCGCATCACCACGTCGAAGCGGCGATAGCCGTCGATCACGCGCGACACGATGCGGCCGTTGGAGAGCCGGCTGAGTTGCTCGACCACCGCGCCGGGCTGCACGCCATAGAGCGCGGCGCGGCCGTAATCGACGCGGATTTCAAGCTGCGGGATCAGCACCTGCTTTTCGACCTGCAGATCGGCGAGGCCGGGAATGGCGGCGAGCCTGTCGCGCATCGCCTCGGCGGCGGCGCGCAGCCCGTCGAGGTCGTCGCCAAAGATCTTCAGCGCCAGTCTCGGCGCGGACGCCGGACAGGATGTGATCGAGCCGGTGCGAGATCGGCTGGCCGACATTGATCGCGGCCGGCAACACGCCAAGGCGCGCCCGCAGATCCGCCGACCACCTCGCCCTTGGAGCGGGCCGACGGCTTGAGATCGATTTCGAGATCGGAGGAATGCACGCCCTCGGCGTGCTCGTCGAGTTCGGCGCGGCCGGTGCGGCGGCCGACGCTCTTCACCTCCGGCACCTCCAGCACCAGACGCTCGGCGATCAGGCCGACGCGATTGGATTCAGCCAGCGACATGCCGGGATTGAAGGCGAGATTGATGGTGAAGGTGCCCTCGTTGAACGAGGGCAGGAAGGCGCGCGGCAGCAGCCACGCCGCGGTGCCCGCCACCAGCACGGCGGCGGCGGTGATGGCGATGATCATGCGTTGATGCACGAAGGAAAATTCGAGCAACGCCGCGTTGCCGCGCTTGATGGTCCGCACCAGCACACTGTCGCCATGGTCGAGCCGCTTCTCGCTCGGCAACATGTAATAGGCCATCACCGGCGTCAGCGTCACCGAGACCGCGAGGCTGGCGAGAATCGAGATGATGTAGGCCTGCCCGAGCGGCGCGAACAGCCGTCCCTCGATGCCCGACAGCGCGAACAGCGGTACGAACACGAGCACGATGATCATGGTGGCGTAGACGATGCCGGAGCGCACCTCCTGCGAGGCCGCCACGATGACGTCGAACACCGAACGCGGCTGCGCCAGCGCGCGGTTCTCGCGCAAGCGGCGGAAGATGTTCTCGACATCGACCACCGCATCATCGACCAGCTCGCCGATGGCGATGGCGATGCCGCCGAGCGTCATGGTGTTGATCGACAGGCCCGCGGCATAGAAGATCACCGCCGTGGTCAGGATCGAGACCGGGATCGCGGTCAGCGAAATCATCGTGGTGCGCCAGTTCAGCAGGAACGCGAACAGCACCACCGCGACCACGAGACCGGCTTCCAGCAGCACCCGCTCGACATTGCCGATCGAGGTCTCGATGAAATTGGCCTGCCGGAACACGATCTGGTCGGCGCTGCATGCCCTGCGGCAGCGAGATCGTGAGTTCGGCCAGCGCCTGCTCGAGCTCCCGCGTCAGCGTGACGGTATCGACATTCGGCTGCTTCTCGACCGAGACGATCACCGCCGGCTTGCCCATGTAACCCGCCTCGCCGCGCTTGACCTTCGGCGCAAAGTCGATGGCCGCGACCTGGCGCAGATAGACCGGCGCGCCGCTGACCTGCGCCACCACCACGCTGCGCAGATCGTCGAGGCTGGTGGTGCGGCCGATGTTGCGGATCAGGTATTCGCGCGAGTGCTGGTCGGTGAAGCCGCCGCCGGTGTTGACGCCGAACTGGGTCAGCGCCTGCTCGACCTGCTCGTAGGTCACGCCGAGGCTGCGCAGCGCCGGCGGATTGGGCGCGACGCGATATTGCCGGACCTCGCCGCCGATCGGGATCACCTGCGCGACGCCGGGAATGGAGAGCAGCCGCGGCCGCACCACGAAATCGGCGGCCTCGCGCACCTCCATCGGCGAGGCGGTGTCGCTGGTCATCGCCACCAGCAGGATCTGGCCCATCAGCGAGTTGATCGGCCCCATCTGCGGATTGGAGCCAAGCGGCAACTGGCTGCGGATCATCGCCAGCCGCTCGGCGATCTGCTGGCGGTTGCGATAGATGTCGGTGCCCCAGTCGAATTCGACATAGACGATCGACAGCCCGATGCCGGAGATCGAGCGCACGCGGGTCACGCCCGGCACGCCGTTCATCTGGGTCTCGATCGGGAAGCTGACGAGCTGTTCGACCTCCGGCGGCGCGTAGCCTTCGGCCTCGGTCAGGATGGTGACGGTCGGCTTGTTGAGATCGGGAAACACATCGACCGGCAGGCGGCTCGCGCTGAAGATGCCGAGCAGCACCAGCACCAGTGAGGCCGCCAGCACCAGCAGGCGATTGCGCAGCGCGCTGGTGACGAGAAAGCGAAACATCGGACTTCCTCCTTACCGCACCTGGCCGAGCAGTTCGGCGCCCTGCACCACGATGCGGCGGCCCTCCTCCAGCCCGCTGGCGACAAAGACGCGCTCGCCATCCAGCGGCTCGATCCGCACCACACGCGGCGCGAAGCGTTCGGCGGAGACGTGCTCGTAGACCACGTCCTGGCCGCTGCCGTTGCGCACGATGCTGGCGCGCGGCACGGCGATGCCGGTCCGCTCGTCGGCCGTCGTCACCAGCACCGTGACGAACTGCCCGGCATGCAGGCCCGCATTGTCGCCCTCCACCGCGAACTGTACCGGAATCGACTGGTTGCGTCCGGCGAAGCCCGAGCCGCGGAAGGCGAGCGCATGACTCTTCTCCTGCCCGGTGCGCGCCGAGGCGCTGTGAATCTGCGGCAGCGCGTCGATGGTCAGCGCCTCAACCCAGAGCCGCGCCGGATCGACGATGTTGAAGATCACCGCGTTCGACGGTGCGATCTGGCCCGCCACCGGCACGCCTTCGGCGATCACGCCATCGACCGGCGCGATCAGCGCCTCCGGCTCGCGCCGCGACTTGTCGAGCGCCGCGCGGCGATCCTTCAGGCCCTGCAACTCGGTCCGCGTGTCCTCGAGCTGCGAGCGCGGCACCGCGCCGCCCGGCACCAGCGTCTCGTAACGCGCCAGCCGCCGCTCCACGATCGACATCTGCTGATCGAGTTCGCCCTGACGCTGGCGCATGTCGGACAGGTCGATCGCCTGAATCGGCGGCTCGACATAAGCGAGAATGTCGCCCTTCTTCACCATCGAGCCGAGGCGCGGGAAGCCGCCCGGCGGCGGCGACAGGCGTCCGCCGACCGAGGCCTGCACATAACCGCTGGCGTTGGGATCGGGCATCACCCGGCCCGGCAGTTCGATGGCGCGGCGCTGCACGGCGGATTGCGTCACTAGGCTGCGGATCGCAAGAATGCGCTGGGTGCTTTTCGGCATGAACACCGCGCCATCGGCCAGCCGCTTGGCGGCATCGCGCGCGATCTCGTTCGGTGCGGCATCATCTGCGCCGTCATGCCCCTCATGGGCCGACAACGGCGCGGACGTGAAGCTGGCGAGCATTGCAGCCAGCAGCAGCGTCAGGGCTACCCCCGCCACCTTCCGCCGCCGCGCGGCCAGATAGCCGATCGCCGCGCCGATCAGTCCGGCGAACAGCACAACCGGCAGGTTGTGACGCAGCCAGTCGATGATGCCACCGCTCGCAACCGTCGCCGCCTCGTGCCCATTCGCGGCAGGGACCACCAGCGTCAGCGGCAGCAGATCGCTGCGGCCATCTTTGGTGACGGTGACATCGATCTCGTAGCTGCCGGGCGTCGCCGCCCATGGCGCATGGATATGATACGGCGCGCCGGGCTTGCCGCTCGCGGCTTGCGACCCGGCCGGCGTCTTGACCTCGATGGCCGCGCCCTCCACCGGCGCGTTGGTGGCGAAATCGTCGAGATAGAGCACGACCTCGCCGTCCTGCGCGACCGCCACCAGTTCATAGAGATCGGAGGCGACCTCCGCGCGCGGCGCGAGATTGGCGGCCGGCGGCGGAGCGGCCGCCGCATCGTCGTGGCCCTCATGGGCCGACAGCGGCGCGACCAGCGCGAACGCGATCAGGATGGCAAGCAAGACTGCCGCGCCGAGCGCAGCACGAAATCCGGGTAACATGGAAAAGTCCTCGTCTGACCAAAGGCAGCCGCATGCGGTCCGCGACGGACCGGCGGCGATGATGGGCTCAGACGAAGGTTCGTGGAGGCTTGCGCAGGGCCTCGGGCTCGACGCCCGCACCCGCTGCCGGCTGCTCGAAGCCGAGCATCAGCTTACGCAGCACTGGCGGCGTATCGCCCGGCGCTGCCATGAGCAGGGCGGAGCCGCAGCAGCTGACGCCCGGGCCGCAACAGCCAATGGCGCAACTGCCGGTGTCGATGGGATCGGCCGGCAATTCGCTGCTGGCGACGCGCAGTTCATGCACCGCGCCGCGCTCGGCGGCTTCCGGGGCGCTGGCCTCGGCGGGGACAGCGTGAGCCGGGCTGACATGGACATGACCGATATGAACATGCCCGATATGGAGATGCCTGACCGGGGGATTGTGAGCCTGGGCGGCGGGCGCCAGCCATGGCGCGGCGATCAGTGCGATCGCCACGACCAGAATCCGCCATGCATGCCGAGTCAAACCCATAATCGTAGGCTATCACACCGCTTTGCGGCCTGAACAGGGCAGCCGTCGCAGCGCATCAGCACCCGGACGGTCGGTCCCGTTGCCGGGACTTAACCTCAAGACTGGATTTTAGGAGAATTCCGGCCTTCCGGCCGGTGGCGGCCATGCCGATCATCAAATTGGTGGGCGCACCAGGGCTCGAACCTGGGACCCGCTGATTAAGAGTCAGCTGCTCTACCAACTGAGCTATGCGCCCAATTTGATGGAAATCCCGAGCGGCAAAACCGCGTCGAGAGCCGGTCGTTTAGCAAAGCGATCCGGCGATGTCCAGCAATGCGGCACGAGTTTTTATGCCTATCAAAGCGGGATATCCGATTGCACTGTGGATGATTTTTGAACGGCGCGGACAGCCCGCCGCGAGCCGGTTCCGGGCAAGCGAAAGCCGCCGGACCCGGCGGCTTTCCTCAAGGCCGGCGATACCCGGCAGGCCGCTCAGAGCCGTTCGGAGCGGTCGTTGCGCGGGCCGCGGCCGTCGCGATCGAAATGATGGCGGAAGCCATGCTCGAAGCCGCCGGGCCCGCTCCAGCCCTCGCCGCCCATTCCCATACCGCCCATCCGGGTCAGCATCGTCAGCCGGCGCTTCTGGCCCTCATCGAGGCTCTTGTAGAGCGGCTCGGCGGCATCGGCGATCCGCTTGAGGCCCGCCGCATTGGCCGCCATCAGATCGGCCCGCTCGCGCAGCCGTGCGATCTGATCGACCGGCGCGCGCTCCGCCGGCTTGGCGTCCTTGTTCTGCTCGCGCTCGGCGCGGCGCGCCTCGCGCTCCTTGTCCCGCGCGGCAGCACGGTCGATGCGCTGCTTGGCGAAATCGCGCACCGCAGTCTCGACCGCCGGCCAGTTCTTCTCCTGATCGGGGGTCAGTTTCAGTCCGGCCTTCACCGCCGCGATCCGCGCGTCGACGAACGCCGCCCTGTCCTCGACGCTCATGCGATGATGGACGCGATCATGCTGAAAGCGATGTTGCGCATAGACGGCGCCCGAGCCCAGCAAGGTCACCGCGGCGACACCGGCAAGAAAGATCTTCTTCATGGCACTCTCCAGTTTTGATGCCATGAAGATGGCAGCGCACGCGCCGCATTCAACTTAAGCTTTCGACACGTTGCTGAACGCGCGTTCATCGCAGCGCCCGGCGCAAACAAAAACGGCGCCGTCCAAGACGGCGCCGTTTCGATATTGTTCCGTGTCAGAAGCGGATCAGTGGCCCGCCGCCGCCGCCGGGATGTCGCGCTGGCGCTTCATCACGATCTTGTTCAGCGCGCTGAGATACGCCTTCGCCGACGCCACCAGCGTGTCCGGATCGGAGGCGCGCGCGGTCATCGAGCGGCCGTCCTGCGACAGCCGCACCGACACCTCGGCCTGCGCGTCGGTGCCTTCGGTAACAGCGTGGACCTGATACAGTTCCAGCTTGGCCTCGTGCGGCACCAGCGACTTGATGCAGTTGAACACCGCATCCACCGGACCGTTGCCCTCGGCTTCCTCCAGCCGAGGCTTGCCGTCGACAGCAATCTTCATGGTGGCGCGCTGCGGCCCATGCGTTCCGGCGATCACCGTCAGCGACACCAGACGGATGTGATCGTGCGAGGTCGCCAGCTCCTGATCGACCAGGGCCTCGATGTCCTCGTCGTAGATGTCCTTCTTGCGGTCGGCCAGCGCCTTGAAGCGCACGAACGCATCCTGCAACTGGTTCTCGGCCAGCTTGTAGCCGAGTTCCTCCAGCTTGTGCTGGAAGGCATGACGGCCGGAATGCTTGCCCATCACCAGCGAGGTCTGCTTCACGCCGACGCTCTCCGGGGTCATGATCTCGTAGGTCTGTGCATTCTTCAGCATGCCGTCCTGATGGATGCCGCTCTCATGCGAGAACGCGTTCCGGCCGACGATCGCCTTGTTGTACTGCACCGGGAACGAGGTCGCCGCCGACACCAGCTTGGAGGCGCGGGTCAGCATCGTGCTCTCGACATTGCACCAATACGGCATGACGTCGCCGCGGGTCTTGATCGCCATCACGACTTCTTCCAGCGCGGCGTTGCCCGCCCGCTCGCCGATGCCGTTGATGGTGGACTCGATCTGGCGCGCGCCGCCCTCGACGCCGGCCAGCGAGTTGGCGACGGCGAGGCCCAGATCGTCATGGCAGTGCACCGAGAAGATCGCCTTGTCGGAGTTCGGCACCCGCTCGCGGATGGTCTTGAACATCCGCCGGTACTCATCCGGCACCGCATAGCCGACAGTGTCGGGCAGGTTGATGGTGGTCGCGCCGGCCGCAATCGCGGTCTCGACGCATTTGCACAGATAGTCGATCGGGGTGCGGGTCGAATCCATCGCCGACCATTCGACGTCCTCGACCAGGTTGCGGGCCTGCGCCACCGTCGCGGTGATGATCTCCAGCACCTCGGCTTCGCTCTTGCGCATCTGATGCGCCAGATGGATCGGCGAGGTGGAAACGAAAGTGTGGATGCGGCCGCGGCGCGCATGGCGCACCGCTTCGCCGGCGCGGGCGATGTCGCCGGGGATGGCGCGGGCCAGACCCGCGATCACCGCGTTCTTGGCGTTCTTGGCGATCTCGGCGACCGCCTCGAAATCGCCGACCGACGCAATCGGGAAACCGGCCTCGATGATGTCGACGCCCATGGCGTCGAGCAGCTCGGCGACCTCCAGCTTTTCCTCATGGGTCATGGTGGCGCCGGGGCACTGCTCGCCGTCGCGCAAGGTGGTGTCGAAAATGACGACGCGGTCTTTTGCCGACACAGAAGAGCCGGACGCGGTGCCGGACGTATTGGCGGTGGTCATGGATCAATCCTTTGGTCAAATGCGCCGCTTCGGGCGCTCGGGTTTCGATGCTTCGTCCATGCTCCCCTGAGTGCCCAGGCGCGCGCCCGGACGGCCCTCAGGGGCAAATAAGAAGCAGAAGCCCGACAAGGCGGCGCGACGCAGGAACCGACGCGGTCTTGAGCGGGGACGAACGCACGACAGAACCGGCGGCAACCGCCACCGTTTCCTGCAGTCCGACCCTGATGCCGTAACCTGTCATACCGACCCAAACGCCTTCAAACCTGAGCGCCTTCGCTCGTGGCCCATGATCCGCCCAAACCATTGACGGATCGTTATCCATAATGGCCGGACGCCCAGCGCCTGCGGTTGGTTCTAGACGAGAACGGGCGGCGCCCGCAACGCCAAAAAGGGTCAGCTACCCTGCCCTTTTGCTCCCCCGTTGCCGCCAGCAACGCTGGCAGGCCGCGCGGGCGGCTCCGCCTTGTGGCGCGTTCCGGCGCGGCGCGGGCCCTCCTTCTCCAGCGCCTCGCGTGCCTTCTCCAATTCAGCCGTCGTTCCGTCCGCCTTTTTCGGGAAACGCAGATCGAGCTTCTCCAGCGCGGTGACGATGGTCGAACTGATGACGAGGCGCGTGAACCATTTATGATCCGCCGGCACCACGATCCAGGGCGCGTGTTTCGCGGCGGTGTGGCGGATCAGATCCTGATAGGCGGCATGGTACTTGTCCCAGTAGCCGCGCTCGACGACGTCGCCCAGCGAGAACTTCCATTTCTTCGTCGGCTCGTCGAGCCGGGCGAGGAAACGCTGGCGCTGCTCCTCCTTCGACATGTTCAGGAAGAATTTCAGGATCACCGTGCCGTTGCGCGACAGATATCTCTCGAACGCCGAGATATCCTCGAAGCGTTCGCGCCAGATGTTCTTGGTGACGAGCTGCGCGGGAAGCTTCTCCTTGGCCAGCACCTCGGGATGCACGCGCACCACCAGAAGCTCCTCGTAATACGAGCGATTGAAGATCCCGATACGGCCGCGCTGCGGCAGCGCGATGGTGCTGCGCCAGAGAAAATCATGATCGAGTTCCAGCGAGGTCGGCTGCTTGAAGGCGTGCACCTCACAGCCCTGCGGATTGACGCCGGCCATCACATGCTCGACGACGCCGTCCTTGCCCGCCGCATCCATCCCCTGAAAAATCAAGAGCAGCGACCAGCGGTCATCGGCATAGAGCTTCTCCTGCAGATCGCGGATCTTCTTGCGGTTGGCATCGGTAATCCGCGTGCCCTGCGCCTTGCTGAGATTGCCCTTCTCATCCGGCCGGTGCGACTTCAGATGGAAATCGCGCGAGCCGTCGATAGTGAACGGCTCGACATAATGTGACAGGCCGGTCTTGGACGATTTGCCGTTGTTTTTTGCCATTGCCCCCTCCGACCACGTGGCCTTACGCTACCTGAGCCTGCGAAGGTGCACCAGCTTCACATTTCGCATTGCGATAGCGACGGTTTCGCGTTGTCGACAAAACAGCAGAGCGCGAAATCTGTAACTTGGGAGAGCAAAATGATCAGCCTCCAAATGACATCAAGCACAGCGCATCGTACACACGCCAAACTCCAGCGATCTCGCGTTTTCTTCAGAAGAGTAGTGCTGACTGCGGGCGGCATTTGGGTAGCTCTGACCCTGAGTGCCGCAGTGCCTGCACATGCCAAGGACGTCTACGCGCACGCAAAGGAGCCGATCGGCACAGGGCAGCAACTGTATGATGGTGTTCTGACGCCAAACCTGACCGCGAACACGCTCCGCAATGTCGACCGCCTGTTTCCGACACGGACCATCGTGCCGTCCGCGCACCCGAAGCCCTTCCAGCCCGCTGAAAAGCAGCTCACGCAGGTCAAGTTTACCGTCAACGACCGCCCCTATGATCTCTTCGATTTTCTTGCAGTGGATCGTGTTTCCGGGATGATCATCCTGAAAGACGGCAAGGTCGCCTTTGAAACTTATCAACTGGGCAACACGCCGAGCACCCGCTGGACCTCGATGTCGATCGCCAAGTCCGTCACATCGACCCTGATCGGCGCAGCTCTCAAGGACGGCTACATCAAGAGTCTGGACGAGCCCGTCACCAAATACGTCCCGCGCCTCAAGGACAGCGCATATGAAGGCGTGACCATCCGCGATGTGCTGATGATGTCGTCCGGCGTGAAGTGGAGCGAAACATATACCGATCCCAATTCGGACCGGCGGCACCTTCTCAAGGCGCAAGAATCCCAACAGCGCAACGCAGCCATGGATGTCATGGCCAAACTGCCGCGCGCGGTCGAGCCTGGAACGAAGTTCAATTACAGCACCGGCGAGACCCAGGTGGCCGGCGAAATCCTCCACGGAGCCATCAAGCGGCCGCTCTCCGATTATCTCTCCGAAAAAATCTGGAAGCCCTACGGCATGGAGGCGGAGGCCAAATGGTGGCTGGATTCGCCCAATGGACTTGAGATTTCCGGCAGCGGCCTGTCAGCGACGCTGCGTGACTTTGCCCGGTTTGGCCAGTTCTATCTCGACAACGGCGTCATCGACGGCAAACCGATCCTGCCCGATGGGTGGATGCAGGAGGCGAGCACGCCGAAGGTTTTGAAAGGCGGCACCAAGCTCGACTACGGCTACATGTGGTGGATCGCATTGACCGATCAGGCACGGGCCGACAAGGCGTTCATGGCGCGCGGCATCTTCGGTCAGTTCATCTACATCGATCCGAAAGAACGGGTGATCATTGCCATGACGAGCGCGGCGTCGAAGCCGCAGAATCTTCAATTGCTCCCGCCGCAGGCATTTTTCGATGCCGTGGTGGAGGCGCTGAAGTAAAGCCCAAGCACAACCGCCAATCCCGGTCTGCCGGTCCAACGAAAAAGGACCGCGCCGGGGCGCGGTCCTTTCAAGATTACAGGTAATGTAACTGTAATACGCAGTTAATGTCGCGCAGATCAGTTCTTGGTCTTGTCGACCAGCGCCTTCTGCTTGATCCACGGCATCATGTCGCGCAGCTTCTCGCCGACCGCTTCGATCTGATGCGCGTTGGCGCGGGCGCGGGTCGCCTTGAACGACGACTGGTTGACCTTGTTTTCCAGCATCCAGTCGCGGGTGAACTTGCCGGTCTGGATGTCGTTGAGGATGCGCTTCATCTCCGCCTTGGTTTCCGGCGTGATGACGCGCGGGCCGGAGACATACTCGCCATACTCGGCGGTGTTGGAGATCGAGTAGTTCATGTTGGCGATGCCGCCTTCATAGATCAGGTCGACGATCAGCTTCATTTCGTGCAGGCACTCGAAATACGCCATCTCCGGCGCATAGCCCGCTTCCACCAGCGTCTCGAAGCCGGCGCGGATCAGTTCGACAACGCCGCCGCACAGCACGGCCTGCTCGCCGAACAGGTCGGTCTCGCACTCTTCCTTAAACGAGGTCTCGATGATGCCGGCGCGGCCACCGCCGATCGCCGACGCATAGGACAGACCGAGATCATGGGCGTTGCCCGAAGGATCCTGGTGGACCGCGATCAGGCACGGCACGCCGCCGCCGCGCTGGTACTCGGAGCGAACGGTGTGGCCCGGACCCTTCGGCGCAACCATCAGCACGTCGAGGTCGGCGCGCGGGTCGATCAGATTGAAGTGGACGTTGAGGCCGTGAGCGAACAGGAGCGCCGCGCCCTTCTTCATGTTGTCGTGCAAGTGGTCGCGATAGATGTCGCCCTGCAATTCGTCCGGGGTCAGCATCATCATCACATCGGCCCACTTCGCGGCCTCGGCGACTTCCATCACCTTGAAGCCGGCGGCTTCGGCCTTCTTCGCCGAGCTTGAGCCCTTACGCAGCGCGATCGCGACATCCTTGACGCCGGAATCCTTGAGGTTCAGCGCGTGGGCGTGGCCCTGGCTGCCGTAACCGATGATGACGACCTTCTTGCCCTTGATCAGGTTCAAGTCGGCGTCGCGATCGTAATAAACACGCATCGTTCTCTGCTCCTCGTCGGCCTCGATCGGCCATCTCGCATGCTGTATGGGCGGCCGGGAGCGCCCCTGGAAAATCCGGCCGAATTCCGGGGTTGTCTAATGCATTTCCCGGTGAAGTGAAATCGCGTTTTTGCAGGGCCTGCCTGCCTTTACATGCCCTCCGGGCCCCGACCGATGGCGGCGACGCCGGTGCGCGACACCTCGACCAGACCGAGCGGCAGCATCAGCGCCACGAACTGGTCGACCTTGTCGGGATTACCGGTGATCTCGAACACAAAGCTTTCGATGGTGGCGTCGATCACGCGGGCGCGAAACGCCTCGGCCAGACGCAGCGCCTCGACGCGACGATCGCCGACGCTTTTCACCTTGACCATCGCCAGCTCGCGCTCGATCGAGCGGCCGGTCAGCGTCATGTCCACCACCTTGTAGACCGGAACCATGCGGTCGAGCTGATGCTTGATCTGCTGGATCACCATCGGCGTGCCGGTGGTGACGATGGTGATGCGCGACATGTGTTTGTGGTGTTCGGTCTCCGACACCGTCAAGCTTTCGATGTTGTAGCCACGTCCGGAGAACAGGCCGATCACCCGCGCCAGCACGCCCGGCTCGTTCTGCACCAGCACCGAGAGCGTATGCGTCTCGTTCGGATCGCGCCGCTCCTCGAGGAAATAGGCCGAGGCCGGCTGTTCAGTCGTATCGTTCGCAACCATCGTCACACCAATGTCCTATCAAACCAGCGCCTTGCCGCCGGCAAACGCCGCTGCGGTGGCTTCGTCATTCGCTTCCGCAGGCAGAAGCATCTCATTATGCGCCTTGCCCGACGGAATCATCGGGAAGCAGTTTTCCAGCGTCGCGACACGGCAATCGAAGATCACCGGCTTGTTGACCTTGATCATCTCCTCGATCGCTCCGTCGAGATCGGCCGGCTTGATGACCTGCATGCCGACGCCACCGTAAGCCTCAGCCAGTTTCACGAAGTCAGGCAAAGCTTCCGAATAGGAGTGCGACAAGCGGTTGCCATGCAGCAACTGCTGCCACTGGCGAACCATGCCCATGTACTGGTTGTTCAGGATGAAGATCTTGATCGGCAGATTGAACTGAACTGCCGTCGACATCTCCTGCAGCATCATCTGGATCGAGGCATCGCCCGCGATATCGATCACCAGGCTGTCGGGATGCGCGACCTGCACGCCGATCGCCGCCGGGAAGCCGTAGCCCATGGTGCCGAGACCGCCGGAGGTCATCCAGCGATGTGGTTGCTCGAAGCCATAGAACTGCGCCGCCCACATCTGATGCTGACCGACCTCGGTCGTGATGTAGGTGTCACGATGTTTGGTCAGTTCATACAGACGCTGGATGGCGTATTGCGGCAGGATCACATCGTCGTTCTTCTTGAACGCCAGCGAATTGCGCGCACGCCATTTGCTGATCTCCGCCCACCATGCCTTGGTGTTCGGCTTCTTGGCCTCGGCCTTGAACACATGAAGGATGTCGCCAAGCACATTGGCGACGTCACCGATAATCGGCACATCGACGCGGATGTTCTTGTTGATCGAAGACGGATCGATGTCGATGTGAATCTTCTTCGAGTTTGGCGAGAACGCATCCGGGCGACCGGTCACGCGGTCGTCGAAGCGCGCGCCGATGCACAGCATGACGTCGCAATCGTGCATCGCCATGTTGGCTTCGTAGGTACCGTGCATGCCCAGCATGCCGAGCCAGTTCTTGCCGGACGCCGGATAAGCGCCGAGACCCATCAGCGTCGAGGTGATCGGGACATCCGTCGCGGCGACGAGTTCACGCAGAAGCCGCGTCGCTTCCGGACCGGAGTTGATGACGCCGCCGCCGGAATAGATGATGGGCTTCTTCGCCGAGGCAAGCAGCGCCACCGCCTTGCGGATCTGATGGGCATCGCCCTTCACACGCGGCGAATAGGAGATGTGAACGTCCGACTTGCGCGGCTGCGTGTAGGTGCCGGTCGCAAACTGCACATCCTTCGGGATGTCGACGACGACCGGACCCGGACGGCCCGTGGTCGCGACATAGAAAGCTTCGTGCAGAATCTTTGCCAGATCGTTGACGTCACGCACCAGCCAGTTGTGCTTGGTGCACGGCCGGGTGATGCCCACCGTGTCGCATTCCTGGAACGCGTCATTGCCGATCAGATGCGTCGGCACCTGGCCGGTGATGCACACCAGCGGGATCGAATCCATCAGCGCGTCGGTCAGCGCGGTCACCATGTTGGTGGCGCCGGGGCCCGAGGTCACCAGCACCACGCCCGGCTTGCCGGTGGAGCGCGCGTAGCCTTCGGCAGCGTGACCCGCGCCCTGCTCGTGACGGACAAGGATGTGCTCGACATCGTCTTGCTGGAAAATCTCGTCATAGATCGGCAGCACCGCGCCGCCCGGATAGCCGAACAGGTGTTTGACGCCATGATCTTTGAGCGCGCGCACCACCATGGCGGCGCCGGTCATTTGCAGGGGATCGTGGGTCTTGTTCTCGCTCATGGTTCGCTCCGGTGCGCCGTCGGGCGCGGTCGTCAGTCGATCAATGCATCATTTGTCGGCATTGCGCCGGGAATTAAAAAAGGGCCCGAAAGGCCCTTCGCACACCGCCTATCGTGAGATGGCGTCAGCCACCCCCGGCGGTGTGCCGAGTTACGACGACAATAAGACCATGGGTAATTTTATTGCGCATCGATAGCTCAGTATTTCCAAAGGTTGCGCGGTTATATCTTCCGGATTCCGGAAGTCAAGCCTGCAGCCCCGCCACCCAGAGAGCGCGAAACTGCATGGGAGAGCCACGCCGGCGCCTCGGCCGGCGGCACCCAGGCAAATTCCGCAAGCTGGTGCCTGAACCAGGTGAACTGCCGCTTGGCGTAGTGCCGGGTGTCGAGCTGGCCAATCATGGCCGCTTCCTCCAGCGTGATCTCGCCGCGCAGATGCCGGATCAGCGCTGGCACGCCATGCGCCTTCATCGCCGGCAGTAGCGGATCGAGCCTGCGGGCCGCCAGCGCGGCGACCTCCTCCAGCGCGCCGCCCGCCAGCATGTCGGTAAAGCGCCGGTCGATCCGCGCATAAAGCTCCTTGCGGTCGGGAGCGAGAAACACGGCCACCACATTCTCAGACGACAGTAGCGGCGGCAGGCCCTCGCTGTGCCAGTCGACCAGCGTCCGTCCCGTCGCCTCGACCACCTCGAGCGCGCGGGCGATCCGGGTGCGGTCGCGCGGCTTGAGCCGCTGGCCGGCCTCGGGGTCGCGCCGAGCAAGCTCGGCATGCAGCGCCTCGACGCCGTCGCGCTCCATGCGGGCGCGGACCGCCTCGCGGACCTCGGCCGGAACCGGCGGCACGTTCGACAGACCCCGGGTCAGCGCCTTGAAATACAGCCCCGAACCACCGGTGAAGATCGGCAGCCGACCGGCGGCACGGGCCTGCGCCAGTTCCGTTGCCGCCGCGGTCACCCACGCGCCGGCGGAGAAGTTCACCGCAGCATCGACCGTCCCATAAAGGCGATGCGGCACACGCTGCTCTTCCTGGGGCGTCGGCCGCGCGGTGATGACATGCAAATCGCGATAGACCTGCATCGAGTCGGTGTTGATCACCACCCCGCCGGTCGCCTCGGCCAAAGCCAGCGCCAGCGCCGACTTGCCGCTGGCGGTCGGCCCTGCGATAAGCACAGCCTTCGTATTTTTCCCGCTCTGGCTCACATCGCTCTCATGTCTCTGGTCGCCACGCTGATCTGCAACCCCGCGCTGCCCTCGCTGAGCAGCACCATGGTCGAAGCCGCGCGGGCAGTGCTCCCCTCATCCTCGATGGCTGAGTGGCTCGACGAGGGCATCGCCGCCGATATCACATTCACCAGCGACGAGCATCCCCGCGCCATCGCCGACCGGCTGCGCGGCGCGTTGCAGGCCCTGCCGGTCGACGTGGTGGTGCAACCGCAACTCGGCCGCCGCAAGAAGCTATTCCTCGCCGACATGGACTCCACCATGATCGGGCAGGAATGCATCGATGAGCTTGCCGGCTACGCCGGGCTGAAAGCCCATGTCGCCGCGATCACCGAACGGGCGATGCGCGGCGAGATCGAATTCGAGCCGGCGCTACGCGAGCGCGTTGCGCTGCTCAAGGATCTACCCGTCAGCATCGTCGACGACGTGCTGGCCAAGCACATTACGCTCACCCCCGGCGGTCCGGAACTGGTGCGAACCATGCGCGCGCATGGCGCCTACACCTGCCTCGTCTCCGGCGGCTTCACGCTGTTCACCAGCCGCGTCGCGGCGCTGATCGGGTTCGAGGAAAATCGCGGCAACGAATTGCTGATCGAGGACGACAAGTTCACCGGCCGCGTCGGTGAGCCGATCCTCGGGCGCAGCGCCAAGCTGGCGACGCTGGTCGATTTGCGCGAAGTCCTTTGATTTCGACGCGATCGACACACTGGTGGTGGGCGACGGCGCCAACGACCTCGGCATGATCGAACAGGCAGGCCTCGGCGTCGCCTATCACGCCAAGCCCGCGGTCGCCGCGGCGGCAACGGCGCGGATCGATCATGGCGATCTCACCGCTTTGTTGTTCGCGCAAGGCTATAAGCGTCACGAATTCGTAACGAACTGACCCATCCATTCCGCCCAAGCATCAAACGTAGGACTTGGAGATCTGCGCTCCGCTTGCCGCTGAAATATCGACCTTAACCTGTCAATCGCTGGAGCATGCCATGGATGTCACCATTTATCACAACCCAAATTGCGGCACCTCGCGCAACACGTTGGGCTTGATCCGCAATGCCGGCGTCGAGCCGCACGTCGTCGAATATCTGAAAACGCCGCCGTCGCGGCAGCAACTCAAGGAAATGATCGCCCGCGCTGGTCTGTCGGTACGCGAGGCGATGCGCCACAAGGAAGCACTCTATCGCGACCTGAATCTCGATGATCCCGCCCTCGATGACGACGCCCTGCTCGATGCAATGACTGCGCACCCGATCCTGATCGAGCGTCCGCTGGTGGTGACGCCGAAAGGCGTGCGATTGTGCCGCCCCTCCGAGCAGGTGCTCGACCTGCTGCCGCCACAGCAAGGCGCGTTCGCCAAGGAAGACGGCCAGCGCGTGGTCGACGACGACGGCCGCCCTGTCACTACCCCATGAATGCTCTTCTCAGCCGCCGGCTTGCCGCCGAGGGACTCGGCAGCGCCCTGCTGCTCGCCACCGTGATCGATTCGGGGATTATGGGAGCCCGGCTCTCGGGCGGATCGGCCGGACTCGCTCTTCTCGCGAATGCGCTGGCGACCGGTGCGATGCCGATGGTCCTCATCCTGATCTTCGGACCCTTGTCCGGCGCACCGTTCAACCCGGCTGTGAGCTTCGCCGAGCTGTGCTTGCCTGCCTCATAAAAAAGCATCGCCGGGTTCCCCCGGCGATGCTGTTACGTAAAGCGCAGCGCGACGATCAGTTCACGCCAAGCGCGACGAACCGCAGTTCGCCCTCACCGTTCGAGACCAGCAGCAGGATCGACTTCTTGCCTTCCTTCTTGAGCTGATCGATGCGCTTCTTGACGTCGGCGGCATTGACGACGCTCTCCTGCGCCACCTCGACGATCACATCGCCGGCGCTCAGGCGCTTCTCGGCCGCATCGGAATTACCGTCGACGCCGACGATCACGACGCCCTTGACCTTGTCCTTTATCTTGAAGCGCGTCCGCAGGTCCTTGGTCAGCGCGGTGAGATCGAGACCGAGCGCCTTCTGCGTCACCAGCTTGTCGTTGGTGTCAGGCGTCGACGATTTCACCGAAGCTTCGACCGGCTTCTCGCCATCATCCAGGCGACCGAGCGTCACCTTCCGCGTCTCTTCCTTGCCCTTGCGCACAATCACCACATCGACGGCCTTGCCCACCGCCGTATCCGCCACCGCGCGTGGCAGATCCTTCATTTCCTTGATGGCCTTGCCATCAAAGATGACGATGACGTCGCCGGGCTCGATGCCGGCCGGCCTGGCCGGACCCTTGTCGTCAACGCCCGCGATCAGCGCGCCACGAGCCGGCTTGATGTTCAGGCTCTCGGCAATCTCGTCGGTCACCTGCTGGATGCGAACGCCGAGCCAGCCACGACGCACTTCCTTGTACTGGCGGAGTTGGTCAACCACCGCCACGACCGTCTTCGAGGGCACGGCAAAACCGATGCCGATCGAGCCGCCCGAGGGCGAGATGATCGCAGTGTTCACCCCGACGACCTCGCCATCGAGGTTGAACAGCGGGCCACCCGAATTGCCGCGGTTAATCGCAGCGTCGGTCTGGATGTAGTTATCGTACGGCCCGGAATTGATGTCGCGGTTGCGCGCCGAGACGATGCCGGCGGTCACGGTGCCGCCCAGGCTGAACGGATTGCCGATCGCGATCACCCATTCGCCCAGCCGCAGCCTGTCGGAGTTGCCGAACTTCACCGCAGTCAGCTTCTTTTCCGGCGGCGTGAATTTCAGGACAGCAAGATCGGTCCGCTTGTCCTTGCCGACCACTTCGGCGCGGATCTTGGTACCGTCATTGAGGATCACGTTGATCTCGTCCGCGTCGGCGATGACGTGGTTGTTGGTCACGGCAATGCCTGCCGCATCGATGATGAAACCGGAGCCGAGCGAGTTGACCTTGCGCGGGGCCTGCTTCTGATCGCCGCCCCGGCGGTTCTTGAAGAACTCGTCAAAGAATTCGTTGAAGGGGGAATCCGGCGGCAGTTGCGGCCGCGCCTCACGATTGCCGCCGCGTCCTTCGCTTTTCTGCTCGCCGTTGCCGTTGCGAGCCTCAACCGTCTGCGAGGTCGAGATGTTGACCACCGCATCGATCACCTTCTCCGCCACCTCGGCAATGCCGTCTGGCCCGCGAGCCTGGGCGGGAGCCGGTGCCATCAGGCTCGCGGTTCCAAGCAGCAGGCCGGCGGCCAGCGTGGCGGAACGCATGCTTCGGCTCAATTGCTGAATCGCATCGGACATCACGAAAAAGTCTCCCGAAAAGAGCTGACAGTTTGATACCCAGACTGCGCCGGAAGATTGTCCGCACGCAAGCATTCCCGCTGCCCAGCCAGCGCACGATTGCGGCATCATCAAGGATGCCGCTTGAGGCAGCACCTAGCCGCCGTAGCGGATCGCCCCGATCAGACCCAGGCCAAGCACCGCCATCACCAGGCCGAGGGTGCGCAGCAGCGTTTCGGGGGACTCCAGCGCGTTCTTCATCGCACCCCGCATCAGGTTCGGAAACCCCGCGAATAACAGCCCCTCGATCACGAACACCAAACCAATTCCGACCAGAAAATCCCGGATTGCCATACGCCTGCCCTTCCGGAACGTTCGGGGGAAACAGATTAACGCTGCGGTGCCGCAGCCGGGCCTGCAGCCGGCTTGCCGACCGGGTTGGCGAAGAAACGGAAGAATTCCGAATCCGGGCGCAGCAGGAAGCGGGTGTCGTTGCTCTTCAGGCTGGTCTCGTAAGCGGCCATCGAGCGATAGAACGCGAAGAACTGGGGGTCCTTCGAGTAGCTCTCGGCGAAAATCCGGTTGCGCTCACCGTCGCCTTCACCACGAACCTGCTCGGCCTGCGAGTTCGCCTCGGCGATGATGACGGTCGCCTCGCGGTCCGCCTTGGAGCGGATTTCCTGCGCCTTCTGACCGCCCTGGGCACGAAACTCGGCAGCCTCGCGCTGACGCTCGGTCTGCATGCGCTGGTACACCGCCTGGCTGTTCTGGTCCGGCAGATCGGCGCGGCGGATACGAACGTCCACCACGGAGATGCCGTAAGCATCGGCCTGCTTGTCGAGCTGTTCGCGGATCCGGCCCATCAGGGTTTCACGCTGGTCGCGGACCACCTCGATGAAGGTCGCCTCGCCGAGCACGCGGCGCAGTGCCGCGTTGAGCAGCGTCGTCAACTGGATGTTGGCGGCGGGCACGGAGCCGACGCTCTGATAGAAGCGCAGCGCATTGTTGATGCGGTAGCGCGCGAACGCGTCCACCACGAGCCGCTTCTGGTCCGAGGCGATCACTTCCTGCGACGGATTTTCGAGGTCGAGGATCCGCTTGTCGATGCTGATCACGGTATCGATGAACGGCACCTTGAAGTTGAGACCGGGGTCGGTGACGACGCGGATCGGCTCACCGAGGCGCACCACGAGCGCCTGCTCGGTCTGCCGGACGGTGAACAGCGAGCTGTAGCCGATCACGACAGCGAGCAGCACAACGAGCAGCGCAACAATGCCTGAGATTCCGGATTTCATCGGCTTGCTCCGCCCTGTTGAGTCGCAGGCGGCGTGCGACGGCCAAGTTCAGTCAAAGGCAAATACGGCACCACACCGGGCGACGAGGACGAAGCGCCCTGGTCGAGCACCAGCTTCTCGGCGTTGCCGAGCACCCGCTCCATCGTTTCCAGATAGATGCGCTCGCGGGTAACGTCCGGCGCCTTCTTGTATTCGTCATACACCTTCAGGAAGCGCGAGGTCTGACCCTTGGCTTCGGCGACGGCCTGTTCCTTGTAGCCCTCGGCGCCCTGCAGGATCTGCGCGGCCCGGCCCTTGGCGTCAGGCACCACGCGGTTGGCGTAGGTCTGGGCCTCGTTCTGCAGGCGCTCGAGGTCGGCGCGCGCCGCCTGAACGTCACGGAAGGCATCGATCACCTGCTGCGGCGGGTCGACCTTCTGCATCTGCACCTGCTGGATGAGAATGCCGGCGCCATAGCTATCGAGCGTCTTCTGCATCAACTCATGCACGGCACCTTCGGTGGTGTTGCGCGCGCCGGTCAGGATCGGCTGGATGTTGGAGCGGCCGATCACCTCGCGCATCGCGCTTTCGGCCACCGCCTTCACGGTGCCTTCCGGATTCTGGATATTGAACAGGAAGTCGCCGACGCCATCGGGTTTGATACGCCAGAGCACGGTGAAGTCGACGTCGACGATATTCTCGTCGCCGGTCAGCATCAGGCTCTCCTCCGGCACGTCACGCATGGTGCGACCGCGGCGCGCCGGATCGTCCAACAGCGTCATGCCGATGCTCAGCGTCGAGACGCGCAGCGCCTTCGGCAGTATCACGGTCTCGATCGGATACGGCAGATGGTAGTTCAGGCCGGGCTGCACGGTACGGACGTGCTTGCCGAAACGCAGCACGACGCCGAGCTCTTCGGACTGCACGCGGAAGAAGCCGGACAGGCCCCAGATCGCGAGCGCGGCGACCAGCGCCAGTGCAATGCCCATACCGCTGAAGTGACCGCCGGGAAGCAGCTGCTGCAGCTTATCCTGACCGCGGCGCAGCAAATCCTCCAGATCAGACGGATTGGGACCGGACGATTGCGGACCCGAACCCCAAGGACCCTTCGGACCCGGACCCCATGGGCTTCCGCCTTGATTCTTCCACGGCATCTACAATCTCCTTCGCACCGGGGGTGCGATCGCCTCGCGAGTTCCGCACGGCTTTATATGGGACAGCCCCCGTCCTTACAACGCGCGTCGCAGGACCTTAAGCAGCTAAGCTGCGAGCGGAAATTGTCAATCCAAACATCGCCGGACGCGGTTAACGCGGCTTGCGGCGCCGATATGTCACATAGGAGAAGTCGGCGGTGTCCCGGTCGGTGCGCTGATGGCGAACCCGCCTCGCCTCGCCCCACTGATCCGGGTCGATCGGCGCGAAGAACGTATCGGCTTCCGGCCGGTCGTGAACCTCGGTGATTTCCAGCCGATTGGCCCGCGGCAGCCATTGCGCAAAGATATCGGCGCCACCGATCACCATGATCTCAGTGACAGATCGTCGCAGCGCATCGCCCAGAGCGATTTCGTGGGCCGCCTCCAGCGAACGCGCCACTACCGCGCCAGTCGCGCGAAAATCCGGATCACGAGTCACGACAATGTTGGTGCGGCCGGGCAGCGGACGGCCAATCGAGAGAAATGTCTTGCGCCCCATCACCACCGGCCTGTTCAGCGTCATCGCCTTGAAACGCTGCAGGTCGGAGCGCAGATGCCACGGCATCGCATTGTCACGGCCAATTGCATGGTTCTCGGCGACCGCGACGATGAAAACGATCTCGGGGCCGGCGTCTGGCTGAAGCGATGCGGTCACACCGCGACCTCAGCCTTGATGTGCGGATGGGGGTCGTAATTCTCGAGGGTGAAATCCTCGAAGCGAAACGCGAAGATGTCCCTGACCTGCGGATTGAGCCGCATGGTCGGCAGCGGCCGCGGCAGCCGCGTCAGTTGCAGGCGTGCCTGTTCGATGTGATTGGAATACAAATGCGCGTCGCCCAGCGTATGCACGAAATCGCCGGGCTGCAGGCCAGTCACCTGCGCGATCATCATGGTCAGAAGCGCATAGGACGCGATGTTGAACGGCACGCCGAGAAACACGTCGGCCGAACGCTGGTAGAGCTGGCAGGACAGCTTACCATTCGCGACATAGAACTGGAACAGGCAGTGACAGGGCGGCAGCGCCATGTGGTCGACATCCGCCGGATTCCATGCGCTGACGATCAGACGCCGGGAATCTGGATTGGTGCGGATCATCTGCACCAGCTGGGCGATCTGATCGATGCTCCGCCCGTCCGGCGCGCGCCATGAACGCCATTGCGCGCCATAGACCGGGCCGAGATCGCCATTGGCATCGGCCCACTCGTCCCAGATCGTGACCTTGTTGTCCTTCAGATATTTGATGTTGGTGTCGCCGGCGAGAAACCACAACAGCTCATGCACGATGGCCTTGAGCGGCAGCCGCTTGGTGGTCAGCATCGGAAAGCCGGCCGCCAGATTGAACCGCATCTGATGGCCGAACACGGACAGCGTGCCCGTGCCGGTACGATCGTGCTTCTCGACACCATCGCTGAGAATGCGTTCCAACAGATCCCGATACTGATTCATCAGCTCGCCAGTTACCTCGGCCTGAGCAACTCAGGGCGCCGCAGGTCCATCCATAAGGTCGAAAATGGCTCCGGTGGTCAAAAACGACAAGGGCGGGATTTGCATCCCGCCCTCGTTATCACCGTGTTCCAGTGGTTTAGTTTTTGGCCGACGCCTTCAGAACCGGGGTCCAGCGCGCAATCTCGCTCTTGACCAGGGCGGTCAGCGCTTCGGGCGTACGCTCGGCGGGCTTCGGAATAACGCTGCCGAGATCGAGCAGGCGCTTGCGCACACCCTCGTCATCGAGAGCCTTGACCAGCGCCGCGTTGAGCTTGGCGACGATCGGCGCGGGCGTGCCCTTGGGGGCGAAGATCGCGTTCCAGGCCTGCACCTGGAAGGCCGGCAGACCGGCTTCGGTGGTGGTCGGCACGTCCGGCAGCGACGAATTGCGCTCTGGCGTCGCGACCGCATAGGCCTTGATGGTGCCGGCCTTCACCTGCGGCACGGCATTGACGATCTGGTCGAGCATGTAATCGACCTGGCCGCCCACCAGCGCGTTCATCGCCGGGCCAGTGCCGTTGAACGGAACGCCGGTCGGCTTGATGTCAAGGACCGAGCTCAGCAGCGCAAACGACGAATGCGCGACCGAGCCGACGCCGGCATGAGCGACATTGAGCTTGTCATTGTTCGCCTTGATGTAGGTGACGAACTCCTTGAGGTCCTTCGGCGGAAAATCCTTGCGCGCCAAGATCACGATCGGAGTACCGGCGACCATGCCGACAGGCGCGAAGTCCACATCGGGCTTGTAGGCCAGATTCGGATAGAGCGGGACCGACGCCGCATGCGTACCCATGTGGCCCATCACTAGGGTGTAGCCATCCGGAGAAGCACGCATGGCACGCGTGGCGCCAGTGGTACCGCCAGCGCCCACCACGTTCTCGATGATGAAGGTCTGGCCGAGCGTCTGCTGCATATGCGAGGTGATAATGCGCGCGATGACGTCGGTCGGGCCGCCCGCCGCAAACGGTACAATCATCGTAATGTTGCGGGTCGGATAATCCTGCGCCTGCGTCGGTGCGACCATGGCACCACCGGCAACAAGGATTGAAAGCCCGCAGGTTGCGAGCATGCGCTTCAGAAATTTCATGGTAACCATCCTCCCAGAGACCCTTCTTTGTTTGTTTTGGTACCGATTATTACGGCTGCACGACACGCAACATCATCCTGCAACTCAAGTCCATTCAACGACAGTCTGACCATTGCCGTGCAACCGCGACGCTACGTCGCATCCTAGTTTTCGGATTCGACGAACACCTCGTCACGCTTCTTGCGCAGAGCCGGCAGCAACGCCAGTACCAGCAAGGCCACGGCAATCCCCATCAGAACCGCCGACAGCGGCCGCGTGACGAACACCGACCAATCGCCGCGCGAAATCAGCAGCGCGCGCCGCAGATTCTCTTCCATCAGCGGACCGAGCACCATGCCGAGCAGCAGCGGCGCCGGTTCGAAGTCGTGTTTCACCAGCCAGTAGCCGACAAGCCCGAACACACCGGCGAGCACGACGTCGGTCGGCGCGTTGTTGACCGAGTAGATTCCGATCGCGCAGAAGATCACGATCGAAGGGAAGAGCAGCCGATACGGCACCCGCAGCAACCGCACCCAGACTCCGACCAGCGGCAGGTTGATGATCAGCAGCATCAGATTGCCGATCCACATCGAAGCGATCATACCCCAGACGAGTTCGGGCTGCTTCTGCATCACTTGCGGACCGGGCACGATGCCGTGAATGGTCATCGCGCCGACCATCAGCGCCATCACCGCGTTGGGCGGAATGCCGAGCGTCAGCAGCGGAATGAACGAGGTCTGCGCCGCCGCGTTGTTGGCGCTTTCCGGCGCAGCAACACCCACAATGGAGCCACGGCCGAACTGCTCCGGATGTTTCGAAATCTTCTTTTCGAAGGTGTAGGCCGCGAACGACGCGATCACCGCGCCGCCACCCGGCAGGATTCCGAGAATCGACCCCAGCACCGTGCCGCGCAGGATCGCCGGGGCAGAATCCTTGATGTCCTGCTTGGTCGGCATCAATCCGGAGATCTTCTGCTGCACCAGTTCGCGGTCCATCGACGCGCCATGGTCGAGGTTGCGGATGATCTCGGCGAAACCGAACACACCCATTGCGACCGTGGCGAAGCCAAGGCCGTCGGCGAGTTCGGGGATGTCAAACGCCATGCGCGAAGCGCCGGTTTCGATATCTGCGCCGACCATCGAGAGCAGGACGCCGAACACGATCATGGCGAGCGCCTTGAGCAGCGAGCCCTTGGCGAGCACCACGGCGAACACGAGACCGAGCACCATCAGCGAGAAATATTCCGCAGGCCCGAACGCCAGGGCGAGCTTGGTCAGCGGCGCGCCGAGCAACGCGATCAGCACGGTCGCGACGCAACCGGCAAAGAACGAGCCGATGGCGGCGATGGCGAGCGCGGGACCGGCCCTGCCCTTCTTGGCCATCTGGAAACCGTCAAGCGCGGTGACAACCGACCCTGCCTCGCCCGGAATGTTGACCAGGATCGAGGTGGTCGATCCGCCGTATTGCGCGCCGTAATAAATGCCGGCGAGCATGATCAGCGCGCCGACCGGCGGAAGCCCGAAGGTGATCGGCAGCAGCATCGCCACCGTGGCGATCGTGCCGATGCCGGGCAGCACGCCAACCAGCGTGCCGACCAGCGCACCGGTCAGGCAGAGCAGCAGATTGATCGGAGAAAATGCAACGCCAAAACCAAGCGAGAGGTTTGCAATAACGTCAGTCATTGGAGCCTCACCGCAGAATGCTTGGATACAGATCGAGCGGCAACCCGAGCGCGTATGGGAAGAGCAGACTGCAGCCGAGCGTCAGCAGGCTTCCGACAATAAGGGTTTCCTTCCACTTCATCTCGGGCGTGCCGAACGAAGCAATGACAAAGCTCAAGAAAGCCGAAACCACGAGGCCCAGCGGCCGGATCGTGACGGAAAACGACAGAATGGCAACCGTCACGAAAAACAGTCCCCGAATTCCGTAGCGCTGCAGCGGTTCGCCCTTGATGAACAGGCCGGTGATCGCAATACCTGCGCCCATCACCAGCAGCAGCACCGCAAACATGCGTGGCGCAGTACCGGGCCCGAACGAAAATCCCCGCATACCCGGCAGATTGCTCGACGCCCACAGCGCGAACAGCGCAACACCCACCAGAACGAGGCCGCCGTAGAAATCCTGCGGTCCCTTGATGCGGCTTGCAGATACAGTTGGATCGGTGGCGCGGCTCGGCGCTTCACTCATTGATGTTCTCCCAGCCTCGGCGGGCTTTTGCCCGTTTTTTATTTGTCGCACAGGGCGTGACCAGTGCCAGTCTCTATTAATGATTTTTATGAGACCAAGCCAGCAAACCCCAGGCACCCCCCAATAGCAAGAGCCCAGAGTGGATTCAAATTGGTCCAGATGGCAACCGCAGCGGCCGCGGCCGTGATTGCCACGCTGAGCAGCGAGTGATCGACGGTCAGCACGAGAATATATCCGCTCGCGCACATCAGCCCGATCGCGACCGGGACGAGCGCCGCTTGCAGCAGCGCAGGCCATGGCGAATGGCTGGCCCGCTCGAACATGTTGCCCACGAAATAAGCGAACAAGGCCGAGGGGCCACACATCGCCAGCGTTGCCACCGCGGCCCCGGCAAGACCCGCGACATGATAGCCGATCAAGGTCACAATCAGCACATTCGGGCCCGGCGACAATTGCGCAATCGCAAACATGTCGGCGAATTGCGCATCGTTCATCCAGTGCTGGACCTCGACGGCGACGCGATGCATTTCGGGAATCGTGGAGTTTGCGCCGCCCACTGCGAGCAGCGACATCAGGCCGAAGGCAACCGCGAGGCCGACCAGAGTGTTGACGGTCTCGTTCATGCCGCGCTTTGCCGCCGTGACATATAAGTGACTGCGATCCCGAACGGCACCGCAACCAGCAGCACTGGCGGCAGGGGCCAGCGCATCAGCCCAATCGCAACGAACACCGCGGCCATCAGCAGCAGCGCGACCGGATCGTGGCGCTTCAGCATCGGCATCATCATCCGCACAATCACGCCAATGAACAGGCCGACAGCCGCGCACGATACCCCATTCAGTGTGCGCTGCAGCGCAGGGATCGCGCCATAACTCGAATACAGCACTGCGAGCACGGTAACGATCAGGACCGGTGGTCCCAGCAGGCCCGCAAACGCGGCGATGCTGCCCGGAACACCGCGAAACCGCGCACCAAACACCACCGCGAGATTGACGATGTTGGGGCCGGGCAGGAAATGACACAGCGCGAAGGTCTCGTTGAACTCGTCCTGGGTCATCCAGCGATGCTGGTCGACAATGGCGCGGCGCGCCCAGACAAGCACGCCGCCAAAGCCGGCCAGCGACATCTTGGCGAATGATGCAAACAGCATGAACAGGCCCGGCGGGGCCACCGGGGAACCGACGGCGCGGGGGGCGGGCTTTCGAGAATCTGGCGGGGCAATCATGGGGTCGGTTTAGAATGCCGGGCAGCCTGCCCGCTAATTCATTTTCCCGTCATCCACATCTGGCGGCAGCCATTCCGGAACGATCGCAAGAATACTGACGGCGACCCTTTTTTCCCGTTCCGTTGCCGCCTATATTGGGAGTGCCGGTTCGCCGGCTATGGAAATAAATGGCCGTCGTAATAAACCATTCGGACCCGGGGGCAGCACCCGGCGCCTCCACCAAAGCCCGGCTTGAGAGCGGGCTTCGGCGGGGGCGAAACAGGATCGACGAGGGCGTAAAGGGCTCGCTTTTTCTCGGTATGGTTCCGCCGTTATCGGGCTATGCAATAGTTGCAAACGACAACTATGCTCCGGTTGCTCAGGCTGCGTAACGCAGTTTGAAAGACCACGTCTAAAGTCCTAGCGGATTAAGCCCCTCTAGGCGGGGTTCGGAGGCACCTGGCAACAGAAGCCTCCACTTCATCTCTTTAGTCCTTTTAAAATCTGATCTGGCGCGCTTAACGCTTGTTCGGCTCGCCTCAAGAAAGCATTCCCAAATCTTTGATAACCCCACTGCGCCGCATCAAGATTACTGACCTCGGGATCGTGGCGGGTTAGCATGGATGCAGAATGAGCGAATCGTCCGACGCCGGGCAGATTGGCCAATAACGGAATCGAACGATGGCAACCGACCTGATCCGCTATGACGTCCTCACACGCGACGCCTTACGAGGGGTACTGCGACAGGTTCTGACCGATGCCGCCGCGCATGGTCTGCCGGGCGAACATCATTTCTACATCACGTTTCTGTCAACCGCCGATGGCGTAAAGCTCTCGCCGCGCCTGCTGTCGCAATATCCGCAGGAAATGACGATCATCCTTCAGCACCAGTTCTGGGATCTGGTGGTGGCCGAGGATCACTTCGAAGTCGGTCTCTCCTTCAGCGGAATCCCGGAGCGTCTGGTGGTGCCGTTCAGCGCGATAACCCGCTTCTTCGATCCTTCGGTGCAGTTCGGACTGCAGTTCGAAACCACCGACAGCGCCGCCGCCGAACCTTCGGCATCTGCCGAGACGGCTGCGGCGAGCCCGGACGAGCCAGCCACGGCCACAGATACGCAGGACGACCCGGACGAACCACCACATTCGGGCGGCGGCGCGGAGGTCGTGCGGCTTGATCGCTTCCGGAAGAAATAAGCCGGCACAGCCTTCCATCAGACGCGGCGGGGAGACTGCCGCTTCTGCGCCGGACCGGATGTAATTCAATCAAGCTATGCTTGACAGGAGACATCATGGGCGACGCGAGCAAATCCACCCGCACCGAGACGGACACATTTGGTCCCATCGAGGTCGATAACGACCGCTATTGGGGCGCGCAGACCGAACGCTCGCGACAGAATTTCAGGATCGGCACGGAGCGAATGCCGCTGCCGCTGATCCGTGCCCTCGGCATCGTCAAGCTCGCGGCCGCCCAGACCAATGTCGAACTCGGCCTGCTCGACCGCCGCCTGGCCGACGCGATCATCCAGGCCGCGCGCGATATTCTCGACGGCGAACTCGACGATCATTTCCCGCTCGTGGTGTGGCAGACCGGCTCTGGCACGCAGACCAACATGAACCTGAATGAGGTCATCGCCAACCGGGCGAACGAGGCGCTCGGCGGCACGCGCGGCGCCAAGAAGCCGGTGCATCCGAACGACCACGTCAACATGAGTCAGTCATCGAACGATTCCTTCCCCACGGCGATGCATATCGCGGCGGCGGAGCGCATCACCCACGATCTCATCCCGGCCCTGGAAGAACTGCTGGGCGCGCTGCGCGACAAACAGAAGGCCTTCGCCTCCATCGTCAAGATCGGTCGCACCCACACTCAGGACGCGACGCCCCTCACCTTGGGTCAGGAATTTTCCGGCTATGCCGCGCAAGTCGAAAGCGCCATCGCGCGGCTGCGCGTCGCGCTGAACGATCTTTATCCTCTCGCCCAGGGCGGCACCGCAGTCGGTACTGGTCTCAACGCCAAGCCGGAATTCGCGGCACTGTTTGCAAAACACGTCGCCGCGATTACTGGCCTGCCATTTGTGACGGCGCCCAACAAGTTCGAGGCTCTCGCATCCAATGATGCCTACGTCTTCGTACACGGCGCGATCAACGCTGCCGCCACTGGGCTGTTCAAGATTGCAAACGACATCCGCCTGCTCGGCTCCGGCCCGCGCTCAGGACTCGGCGAATTGATTCTGCCGGAGAACGAACCTGGTTCGTCGATCATGCCGGGCAAGGTCAATCCGACCCAATGCGAAGCGATGACCATGGTGTGCTGTCAGGTGTTCGGCAATCACACAACTGTGAGCGTCGCCGGCAGCCAAGGTCATTTCGAACTGAACGTATACAAACCGGTATTGGCATACTGTATGTTACAGTCGATCCGCTTGATGTCGGATGCGGCACGCTCATTTACGGAACATTGCGTGTCAGGAATTCGCGCGGACGAAAAGCGCATCAATGAACTGATGCAGCGGTCGCTGATGCTGGTGACCGCCCTTGCGCCGAAAATCGGCTACGATAACGCGGCGAAAGTTGCAAAAACCGCCCATAGCAACGGAACAACGCTCAAAGAAGAAGCTGTTCGACTGGGTTATGTTACCGCCGCTGAATTCGATGCACTCGTTCAACCTGCCAAGATGACGCAGCCCGGATAGAAAAATTTTCTGTTCTACGCAGCCCAACATGAACGACCCGAATACATTTGAATGTGTCCGGGTCGAGCATCTCTAAAGATCGAGAATTGTTGCGCCAGCACTGTTTCAGTGTGATATGTTACAAGACACAGTATCGGTAAGTGAACATTTCCATACGGGAACAGTGTGTTCCTAATTTTTAATTTCGTAGGAAGACGCGCCAAAGATGCTGGTCTTGGTTGCTTTGTCGAAGGTCAGGGGAGCGTAATGGCGGACCTGATCAATCTGAAGAAATTCAAAAAACGTGCTGAGCGAGACAAGGCTGCTGCTGCAGCCGAAGTGAATCGTGTCCGGTTTGGCCGCACCAAAGCTCAGAAAAACCTCGACGAGCAACATGCACGTCAGGTGGAACATTTCCTCGATCAACGCTTTCTTGATGACGGAAAAAAAACATGAAGTCGCCGGTCGTCAAACGATCCATCGTCGTCGCGGGTCACAAAACCAGCGTCAGTCTCGAGGAAGCATTCTGGAGCGGGATGAAGGAGATTTCATCAGCTCGCGACATGACATTGTCAGAACTCGTCGGCGAGATTGACGGCGGCCGCCAGCAGGGCAACCTGTCTTCTGCGATCCGTCTGTTTGTGCTCGACTACTTCCGGTCGCGCGCAACGGGTCATCCGAAAACAGACGGCGCGCAGAATCCGCACCACATCGATCAGGCGAGTCAGTCTGTCGATCCGTGAAATCGCGCAGGCGCTCCGCATCATCGTGACGGCTACTTAGGTTGTTGACCGAATATCGGCGGCAGCTGCATTCGGCTACTATGTACCTGCTTCGATAGTGTTCGCGTTCACGCGGATCGAAATCGGCGCCGGCGTGCAAGATTGTCTTGTGAGCCTCGACGGCTTTCGATTCCAGCGACCATACCCCCACATCTTCGAACTGCTGTTCGGCAACGTCGCAGCGCGCCGGGGCTTGCCTCCCATCGTCTTTGCGCGCCGAAATGGTGAAGGAGCAAATAATGTTCGGTGATTCCCTACGCCCGGCCGAAACTCACCACGACATCGCCAAGGAATTCGCGGTGGTGAAGCGATCGGTCGTGACCGATGGTCACAAGACCAGCGTCAGTCTGGAAGATGCATTCTGGAGCAGCCTGAAGGACATTGCTTCGCGCCAAGGTATCACCCTGTCGATGCAAATCTCATCGATTGACGAGCGGCGTCAGACCAGCAATCTTTCCTCTGCCATCCGGCTTATCGTGCTCGAGCATTTCCGCACCCGTGCCGACCGTCCGATCTATATCGGCGAGCGGCAGAGAGCACCGAGCCTCGTTCCGCAATCAGGAGCAAGTCAGAACGCAGCGCCCGGCGCAGGCTGACGCGGCTTTTGCGAATGCAAGGCCCCCGGCGCCGGACGGATATTGATGGGCGGCGGTAGCGGCGCGACCTGCTGATCTATTGCCTGAACATTTGGCACTCGCGGCGGCACGGCAGGCTTGGGGGCCACGATGTGCTTGCGCGGATCGCGCACCGGCAGCCGTACCTGCGGTGGCGTCAGCGGTTCACTTTGCTGCGATGGTTCGTTCGCAGGTATCTCGTTCGGCGTGACCAGTAAGGGCGTGGTCTCCGTCTTGCCTTCGAGCTGATCGAGCCGTCGGGTTTCGCGATCGACCGCGCGCAGAGCGAGCCATGACGACAGCGCGGCGACATCGATCTGGCGGTTGAGCGCATCGGGCGTGCCATGCAGGAAAAGCTGGATTTCAGGCCGGGCCGTCGGCGTCCCGAGTGTCAGCGCCGCAAGGCTGGCGCGGACATCGACCTGATCGGCCGGTATGTCATAGCCACCAGACAGTACCACGCGCGCTTTGTCAGTCTGCATCGTAGCCGGGTCGAACCTCAACCGGCCGTCGCGAATTCCGAACGGCATCTGCATAGACGCAATCGTGAGATTGTCCTTCATCAGCGCCGGCGCAACAATCGCTGCAAGTCTCGCATCATCCATGATGAGACCGGCATCGCTGGCCGCGACCGCGGCATCGAACGCAGCCGGATCGAGTCCGCTGATGCGTGCATCCTCAAGGGTCATCACTCCGTCGCCCGACAGCGCGTTGGATAAAGCAGCCGCGCTGCGTCCTTCGCTCCCGAGCGTCATGCGCAACGAAGCCCGTCCGCCCGGCATCGCGAGGTTGCGATACTTTAGGGCAGCACCATCGACGTTCATCAGTTGCAGTTGTGCGTTCAGGAAGGTGTTGGCGGCTTCACGCTTGATTGCGACAAGCGCGCTTGCCGTCCCTTCGCCGATACTGCCCTTGACCTGATCGACAACCAGGGCCGATCCATCGCCACGCAAAACGCCGGTCAAATCCTTGATTTCGGCGCCATCCGACAACGATGCGCGCGAGGCTTCAAATTTGAGGCTCCCGCGCCAACCCTGCAACCAACCTGGACCAAGCGGCTCACTGGCTTCTCGCCCCGATGCGCCCAGCGCCACGCCCGCGACGGCACCGAGGTCCAGCGTATCCATCGTCAGCGCGCCTTCGACGGCAGCCGAATCCCGCGAGACCACAAGGCGCCCGCGCGCGCGTGTCGATCCGATCGTTGTGTCGAGATCATCGAAGGTCAGCGTATTACCGGCAAGCGCAAGCCGCGACGACAGGCTGGCCATAGCAGCCGATTTGAGGTCGAACAGCGGCGCGATGTCGAGATGACGCACATTCAGCGCCATTGCCGCGGTCTGCTGCTCTGCCCACGGATCCCCTGTCCCCTGAACATCGGCATCAAGCCCATCACCCGACAGCTTGATAGTGAATCGCAGCGGCGCGCGCCACATCCCACCGGCAGCACCTTCAAGATGTAACGGTCCCTTGCTGGCGATCACGCGATCAAGCGCGAGCAGACCAAGCAGTCCATCGCCCTGCTCAGTATCGATCGTGGTCCTGAGTGTAATTGGGTTCTTGTGAAGCGCGCCGAGGTCGAGGCCGGTCTCGGCGTGAAATGCCGATGATGTGGTGGCGTTCACCTCCGCCTTGATCTGCGGGACATCAATCGCAAGGGTGGCGCGCGCGTCCACCCGTCCCGTGCTCTGTTGGGACTTGCCCATCTCCACAGACAATCGGGCATGAGCTTCTCCAGGCGGAACCTTCAGCGCATGCAACCGCTCGAATATTGTTGAAGCATGAGGCGGAATGAACCGCTTGAACCGGTCGAAGGACGGCGCCGTCGCATTCAGGCTGAGCGTGCCCAGCGCGCCAAGACGGTCGAACAGCCCGTATCCGCTCACGGCAAGCCTGCCCGCACTGCCGACCTCCAGCCGGTCCAGCGAAATCGCCTGCGGACTGTAGGCAAACTGAACGGCAACCGGGCCGAGATTTTCACCGCCGAGGGTCGCGTCAGTGACACTCAATGACAGTTGCGCCTCCGCAGGCAGCAGGCTCTTCGGCCCGGCCAGCAGATGCGCTAAAGCACGCACCTCATCGGCATTGAACGCAGGCGATGTCAGATCAGCCTGCAGCACGGATTTCGCCAGCGCGACGCGGCCCTGAAAGGAATTGCCGCCAAGCTTGGCTTGCGCGACCTCGACAGCCACCAGATCGGCCGCCACCGTCAGCGTGCCGCCGAACTGGAGCGGCAGTTCACGGTGCGCGGCAGGCGCGCTGCGCCCTGCCAGCCACTCCACCAGAGCCATGGTGTCGCCCGATCTCACGTCGACCGGACCGACGAAATCAGACGTCTTCTCCGATCGCGCGATCGATCCGCGCGCTCTCAGACGTGTGTTGCCCGGCGCCTGCAATTCGATCCTGTCCACTGTCCAGTTGCGAGCATCGCTGTGCAGTTGGGCGACAAGGTTGCGGATCGGCCGCCCACCCAGCACGATCTGCTCCACACCCATCTCGATCTGCGTTGGCAACGGAGCGGCGGGCAACGCAGCCAGCAGCGCACGCAGTTTCGGAAGCAGCCGGGGTGCGGTGTCTTGCAATTCGTTGTTCACTTCCAGCCGGTCAGCATCAAGCTGCGGAGCGGACAATTTCACCTGTATATGCGGCGCGGCGCCAAACAGCGCTTCGATGGTGCCTGCAAGTTTCAGGGCAACATCATCCGCGCCATAGGACAGTTCGACCTGATCCCATAAAGCTGCTGCGGGAGTGGCCTTGCCTTTGGCCGATAGCTTCCATGGATGCCCTGCATTGCCCGCGAGCGTCATGGCTCCATCGAAACGCGGACTGCGCGCATCCAGTGTCAGCACGCCGTCGAGATCGGCGGAGAGATTGCGCTCACCCTGATCGAGCGTGAGGCGCAGGCGCGTCCCCTTGCCGTCAGCGGTCTGCCCGGTCGAGAGCCGAAACGGTGTGCGGGCGCCAGCCATGCGAACCGCCCCCTCACCGCGCAGACTGGCGGTGAGCCCACGGACATCGCCTCTGAAGGTCAAATCGCCGAGCTGGAGATGCGCATCGCTGGCTGTATCATGCAGATCGACGCGGCCGGACAGATTCAGCCTGTCGATGGTCAGCGCGCCGAAATTGAATCCACTCTTTGCCGATGGCCAATCGATCCGGCCCTGCCGGTCGAGTCCGATATCGAGCGCCACGCCGTCAAGCGACAATTCACTGGCGCGCCACTCGCCTCGCAACAGCGCGCCGAGGCTGAACTCGACATCCAGCTTGTCAGTCTTCATCCGACTCGGATCGGTCGGTGCCCCAATCGACAGTGAGCGCAATCGCAGCACGGGCGCAGGCAGCAGGCGCGCATCGAGCGCGCCTTCGACGCGCACCGGCGCACCGATAATCCGTGACGCCTCGGCCTCGAATTGCGGCTTGTACTGATTCCAGTCGATAAAGAACGGACCAACCAGCGCCGCGACCAGCGCGATGATGAAAGCGATAGCCAGTCCAAGCAGCGTCGTCTGCAAAGCCTGTCCCCGGACATTCTGCGCGCGATCGAACACCCGCGCGCAACCACCCTCATCATAGTGAGAAGTATGGCGAAGTCACAACGCCTTGTGGCGTGGACGCCACCGTGCTCGCTCCAACGGAACAATACTCAGCCGCTCCGGCTGCCCATTGTTCGGCTCGCTCCTAAAGCGCGGCAGGAACAATTTTCCCCGGATTGAAGATGCCCATGGGGTCGAGGGCGGCTTTCAGCGCCCGCATCGCCTCGACCGCTTCAGGGCCGAGTTCAGAGGTCAAGTATTTCTGCTTGCCCTGCCCGATGCCGTGCTCGCCCGTGCAGGTGCCGCCCATCGCATGCGCACGTTCAATCAGCCGGTGCAGGAACCCCTCCGACTGCGCGACCTCCTGCGGACTATCTGTGTCACACAGCAACAGGCAGTGGAAATTGCCGTCGCCGACATGGCCGACGATCGGCGCGAGCAGGCTTGATCGCTCGATATCCTCCTCGGTGGCAACCAGACACTCCGCCAAACGCGAGATCGGCACGCACACGTCGGTGGACATCGCCTTGATGCCGGGACGAAGCGCGCTCGCCGCCCAATAGGCGTCATGCCGCGCCTGCCACAGCCGGGTCCGATCCTCGGGCCGCGTCGTCCATGCGAAATCGCCGCCGCCGCATTCCTTGGCAATGTCCGCAAACATCCGCGACTGCTCGGCCACATCGGCCTCGGTGCCGTGGAATTCGAGCAGCAGCAGTGGGGTCTCCGGCAACGTCAGTTTTGAATAGATATTGCAGGCACGCACCTGCGCCACATTCAACAGTTCGATCCGCGCCAGTGGAATGCCGGTCTGGATCGCCAGGATGGTAGCGTCGCAGGCGCCGCGCAGGGTCGCGAACGAACACGAACCGCCCGCGATGCTCTGCGGAATGCCGCGCAGGCGCATGGTGAGTTCGCAGATGATGCCGAGCGTGCCCTCCGCGCCGACGAACAGATGCGTCAGGTCGTAACCGGCCGAGGACTTGCGCGCGCGCGTACCGGTGGTGATGATCTCGCCGTCGCCGCGCACCACCTTCAGGGCCAGCACATTGTCGCGCATGGTGCCGTAGCGCACCGCGTTGGTGCCGGAGGCACGCGTGGAGGCCATGCCGCCGAGTGAGGCGTCGGCACCCGGATCGATCGGGAAGAACAACCCCTGGTCGCGCAGATGCTCGTTGAGCGCCTTGCGCGTCACGCCCGGCTCGATCACGCAATCGAGGTCCTCGGCATTCACCGCAAGAATCCGGTTCATCTCTCGCAGATCGATCGAAATGCCGCCTGCAGGCGCATTGACCTGCCCTTCCAGCGAGGTGCCGGCCCCGAACGGAATCACCGGCACGCGATGCCGGGCACAGATCCGCACCGTGTCCTGAATATCGGCGGTGGATTGCGCCATCACCACCGCATCCGGCGGCTGCGGCCTGATCCAGGTGGTGGTGTGGGCATGCTGATCACGCACCGCCTGCGAGGTGATCAGGTGATTGCCAAAGCGCGCCGCCAAAGCCTCGATCGCGTTGGACACATCGCGCGCGGATGGCGCTCGCAAATTGGAAGAAGAGTTCGGAAAAAGCCACGGTCGTTCGCTCGTCATCAGAGGTCACGGACCGTGGCGCATGAGGCCCACCCGGTCAAGCTGTCCGGTTGGGTAGCACTTGATGGACGTCAAATGTTCGATCGACCGCGAAACAGCCCGACCAGAGCCGAGACCACGAACAGGATCACGGCGATGAAAAACACGATCTTGGCTATCTCGACCGATGCACCCGCAATGCCGCCGAAGCCCAGAAGGCCCGCGACCAGCGCGATGATCAGGAAGGTCACAACCCAACTCAACATGACAGGCTCCTCATTGTGTCTCGCTACGAGGACGCCAGAGGCGCCCCTTCTGCAAAACCAATCCGGAGCGAGGGAGGAAGTTCCTGGGCCGAAACTGGCTAAATAACGACAAAACAGGCGATTTGGCTGGAACAAATAGGTCCTGAAGGGATGCAGGGTGTGTCAGGCAGGCCCACCCGGCAACGCGGATTTCGGGGTGTCGGAAACGGTCACAAATCCCTATATGGGAGCCAATCCTGATATGAAGGCTCCCTTTCACCACCCCATGGTGCCATCGTGGGGATGAAACCGAATCGCATGACCGAGCCCAGCAAATTGCCGCCATTAGACCTCGCCCAGCATCAACCCGCCGCGGGAGGAATCGCCGCTCGCGCCCGCGCCGCAGCCGCTCCGCAATATCTCGCGACGCTCAATCCGGAGCAGCGGGCCGCCGTGGAAACGCTGGATGGGCCGGTGCTGGTGCTCGCGGGCGCCGGGACCGGCAAGACGCGGGTGCTGACCTCGCGGATCGCCCACATCCTCAGCCAGGGCCGCGCCCGGCCATCGGAGATTCTGTCGGTCACCTTCACCAACAAGGCGGCGCGCGAGATGAAGCACCGCCTCGGCGAAATGCTCGGCCAAGCGGTGGAAGGCATGCCGTGGCTCGGCACCTTCCATTCCATCGGCGGCCGCATCCTGCGCTATCACGCCGAACTCGTGCAGTTGAAATCCAACTTCACCGTGCTCGACACCGACGACCAGATCCGCCTGCTGAAACAGCTTCTGCAGGCCGAGGGCATCGACGACAAACGCTGGCCCGCCCGCATGCTGGCCGGGCTGATCGACGGCTGGAAGAACCGCGGCCTGACGCCAGCGCAGGTGCCGGCCGGCGAAGCCGCCGTGTTCGGCAACGGCAAAGGCGGCAGGATTTACACGGCCTATCAAGAACGGCTGAAAATTCTCAACGCCGCCGATTTCGGCGATCTGCTGCTGGAGAACATCCGGCTGTTCCGCGAACACCCCGACGTGCTGCGGCAATATCAGCACCGCTTCAAATTCATTCTGGTGGATGAGTATCAGGACACCAACGTCGCGCAGTATCTTTGGCTGCGACTGTTGGCGCAGGCGCCATCCGGCCCGTCATTGCCGGGCGAAAAGCGCGAATCGCTGTCTTCCAACATCCCGACCCTGCAAGCCACAAGCCATGGATCATTGGCGCTCGATGCTTCGCAGCGCCCCAGCGACACGAAATCCACCGCTGCACCTCGCAACATCTGCTGCGTCGGCGACGACGATCAGTCGATCTATGGCTGGCGCGGCGCCGAAGTGGACAACATCCTGCGGTTCGAGCACGATTTTCCCGGCGCCAGGGTGATCCGCCTCGAGCGCAACTATCGCTCCACCGGCCACATCCTCGCCGCCGCATCGCATCTCATCGCCCACAATGAAGGCCGGCTCGGCAAGACGCTGCGCACCGAAGATATCGCTGGCGAAAAGGTCACCGTCACCGGAGCATGGGACTCCGAAGAGGAAGCACGCAGCATCGGCGAAGAGATCGAGCAGTTGCAGCGGTCCGGCCAGAAGCTCAACGAGATCGCCATTCTGGTGCGCGCCTCATTCCAGATGCGCGAGTTCGAAGACCGCTTCGTCACCCTCGGCCTGCCCTATCGGGTGATCGGTGGCCCGCGCTTCTACGAACGCGCCGAAATTCGCGATGCGCTGGCCTATCTGCGCGTGATCAATTCGCCCGCCGACGATCTCGCCTTCGAGCGCATCGTCAACGTACCCAAACGCGGCATCGGCGACGCCACCGTGCAGTTGCTGCATGATATCGCCCGCAAGCGCCGGATTCCGCTGACTGAGGCTGCGCGCGCGATGATCGAGACCGACGAAATCAAACCGAAGGCGCGTGGCAGCCTGCGTGACGTGCTTGCTAATTTTGACCGCTGGCGGACGCAACGCGATGCGATCCCGCACACCGAGCTTGCCGAGATCGTGCTCGACGAGAGCGGCTATACCGAGATGTGGCAGAAGGACCGCTCGGCCGACGCCGCCGGCCGCCTCGAAAACCTGAAAGAACTCGTGCGCTCGATGGAGGAATTCGAAAACCTGCACGGCTTCCTTGAGCACATCTCGCTGGTGATGGACCGCGAGGGCGACGGCAACGAAGATGCGGTGTCGTTGATGACCCTGCATTCGGCGAAGGGCCTCGAATTCAACAATGTCTTTTTGCCCGGCTGGGAGGAAGGACTATTCCCGCATCAGCGCGCTCTCGACGAGCAGGGCCGCGCCGGGCTTGAGGAGGAACGCCGCCTCGCCCATGTCGGGATCACCCGCGCTCGCCGCCGCGCCATGCTTTATTTCGCCACCAACCGGCGCATTCACGGATCGTGGACCACCACCATTCCCTCGCGCTTCCTCGACGAACTGCCGGCCGACAGCGTCGAAATCACCGAATCCAAAGGCGGCTCCGGTTGGGGCGGCGCAGGCGGATTCGGCTCCTCGCGCTTCGACAATGTCGAAACCTTCGGTTCAAGCTACACGACGCCGGGCTGGCAACGTGCGCAGGCCAACCGCGCCCGCAAAGGTGGTTTTGAGGAAAGCACGACGCGCTTCGACACCTCGTCTTACGGCACCACCCGCAGCCGCAAGCCTGTGACCATCGAGGGTGAACTGATCGCCAAATCTACCGGCACCGCGTCGGACTTCTCCGTTGGCGACCGGGTTTTCCATCAGAAATTCGGCTACGGCCGCGTCGCCCGGGTCGACGGAAACAAACTCACCATCGCTTTTGACAAAGCGGGAGAGAAGAAGGTGGTCGACAGCTTTGTGACCCAAGCATAGCGCGGGCGGAAGACTCTCCTCCGCCTCTTGTATCGTGATCACGGCGTCTTTATCTGTCCGTTTCTTTCCGCTCCGAAGATTGTTGCATGTCCATCATTTCCGTCACCAATCTCTCCAAAACCTACAAATCCGGCTTCACGGCGCTGAAGAACGTCAATCTCGATATCCGCAAGGGCGAGATTTTCGCTCTGCTAGGGCCTAACGGCGCAGGCAAGACCACGCTGATCAGCATCATCTGCGGGCTTGCGATGGCAACCGAAGGCAAGGTCACCATCGGCGGCTATGACAATGTCACGGATTATCGCGCCGCGCGCGAATTGATCGGGCTGGTGCCGCAGGAATTGCACACCGACGCCTGGGAAACGCCATGGGCCACCGCCGCGTTCAGCCGTGGCCTGTTCGGCAAATCGAAGAACCCCGACCATATCGAGAAAGTGCTGAAGGATCTGTCGCTGTGGGACAAGCGCAAAAGCCAGATCATCACCTTGTCCGGCGGCATGAAGCGCCGTGTCATGATCGCGAAAGCATTGGCGCATGAGCCGCAAATTCTGTTTCTCGACGAGCCAACCGCAGGCGTCGACGTCGAACTGCGCAAGTCGATGTGGCAGGTGGTGCGCGAACTGCGCGATGCCGGCGTCACCATCATCCTGACCACCCACTACATCGAGGAAGCCGAGGAGATGGCCGACCGCGTCGGCGTCATCAACAAGGGCGAGATCGTCCTGGTCGAGGATAAAATCACGCTGATGCGCAAGCTCGGCAACAAGCAGATGAGGCTTCACCTGCAACACCAACTCGCCGCTGTCCCCGCCTCACTCAGCGCCTACAACCTCGAACTCGCGGAAGACGGCTACGAGCTGGTCTACACCTACGACGCCAAGGGCGAGCGCACCGGCATCACCACGCTCTTGAACGACCTGACCGCGGCCGGAATCCGCTTCAACGATCTCAACACCACACAGAGCTCGCTGGAAGAAATCTTCGTCAACCTCGTCCATCGGGGCTGATGCAGACACATCCGGCCTCCCGCTCCGACCGCCCCCATATGAGAATATGTCGATGAATTTCCACGCCATCGCTTCAATCTACAAATTCGAGATGGCGCGCACCTTCCGCACCCTGCTGCAAAGCGTGGTGTCCCCGGTGATTTCGACATCGCTCTATTTCGTGGTGTTCGGCTCGGCGATCGGCTCACGTATTACCGATATTCAGGGTATCAGCTACGGCACCTTCATCGTGCCGGGCCTGATCATGCTGTCGGTGCTGACCCAGAGCATCGCCAATGCCTCGTTCGGCATCTATTTCCCAAAATTCACCGGCACGATCTACGAATTGCTGTCCGCCCCGGTCTCTTCGCTCGAAGCGGTGATCGGCTATGTCGGCGCCGCAGCGACGAAGTCGTTCGTCCTTGGCCTCATCATCCTTGCGACCGCCGGACTGTTCGTGCCGCTGAAGATCGCCCATCCGGTCTGGATGCTGTCTTTCCTTGCGCTCACCGCAATCACCTTCAGCCTGTTCGGCTTCATCATCGGCATCTGGGCGGACGGCTTCGAGCAATTGCAGGTGGTGCCGCTGCTGATCGTCACGCCGCTGACTTTTCTCGGCGGCAGCTTCTATTCGATCGACATGCTGCCGCCGACATGGCAGCTGGTTACGCTATTCAACCCGGTGGTCTACCTCGTCTCCGGCTTCCGCTGGAGCTTCACCGAGATTGCCGACGTCAGCGTCTACCTTTCGATCGGCATGACCTTCGCTTTCATGCTGCTGTGTCTCGCCACTATCTGGTGGATCTTCCGCACCGGCTACAAGCTGAAACGCTGATCGGCCGCTCATCTCCCCCCGCAGGGAAAAGAAAACGCGGAGACCGACGACCTCCGCGCTTCCAAAGACTTTCAAAATCTCAATAGTGGCGACGGTGATAGTGGTGCCGCCGGTAATGGCGGTGCCGATAGCTGCGCGGAGCGCCAACCACACCGCGAACGCCGCCCACCACACCGCCGACGCCCGCACCGACCGCGCCGCCGACCACGGCGCCGACCGGACCCGCAGCCCGATTGCCCCGGCGGACGCCCTCTTCGGCACCGCCAACAATGCCCTGGGCATGAGCCGCAAACGGAATCGCCAGCATGGTCAGGAATGCCAGTGCAAACAGCCGGGCTCTGTTGCCTTGCGCTGGCAAGATCGTCGCCGAGAGAGTTGATTTCATTTTGAATCCTTGTGTCGTGACAGATGAATGCGAGGCTTAACGCCACATCGGACTGGAAGGTTCCGGACGACCGGCGACATCATTCACGCTGATGGAAGTGGCGTTCATGATGAATGCCCGAGCCAGCGTTAACGATTTCAATGCCTGATCTGTGATCCGGCACTCGCTGGAAAAAGCCACGTTCGGTGTTTAACTACACAATCCCCCGGTCGACCGGGATGTGAGTGTCGTGGAGAATAGTCACATGCGTTCGCTCTGGATTGCCGCCCTTGCCGTCATGGCAAGCATCCCCGCGGCGCAGGCCGCCGTCCAAATTGACGTCGACAAAGATCTCCAGCAGATGACGGTCTCGGTGAACAATGTACCGCGCTACACTTGGCCCATCTCCAGCGGCAATCCGAACTACGAGACGCCGAGCGGCAACTTCCGTACCTTCAGGATGGAGGAAGACCATTACTCGAAGGAATTCGATGACGCGCCGATGCCGCATTCCATTTTCTTCACCAAGCAGGGTCACGCCATCCACGGCACCGACTCGGTGAGTCGCCTCGGCTCGCCGGTCTCGCATGGTTGTGTGCGGCTGTCGCGCGCCAATGCGCTGACGCTGTGGAATCTCGTGAAACAGGAAGGACTGCTCAACACCACTGTGCGGCTGACCGGCTCGTCACGAGTGGCCCTCGCGCGCAACCCGAAATCCCGCACCGCGGTTGTAGCAGGCGAACGAGAGCCGCTCGCCCTCGCGCCCGGCACCATGTATGACAATCCCGGCGCCAGCGATCCTTATCGCGGCAGCGACCGCGTCTATCAAACCCGCCGGCCCTATTACAGCAATTCGGCGGACGCCAGCGACCAGCGGTATCCGCAATCCCAGCAGCGCCGGCTTTATCCGGACCCGCGAGGGGGCGGCCGCTACATCGAGGAGCGGAACGACGCCTATCCCGGCTACCAGCAATATTATCCGAGCTATCAGAACCAGCCGCGCCGCGGCTACGGCTACTACTATGAGTGATCGTGTCCGGCGCGCCGCGTTACTGGTCGCCGTCGCGTAGCCGCCGCCAGACCGCGCCGAGCACGTTGGAATAGTCGTCGGTCCAGACGCGCTGACCTTCGGTGGCATCGGTCAGCACCCATTTTCCGTTCGATGCGAGTTTGCCGATATCGGCTTCCTCGCGAGCCGACACCACGACATTGGTAGTAAAGATGTATTCGTTGTCGCGGCCCGAGTCCTCATTGTAGACCCAGCTCTGCAGATCATTCTCCTCGGCAATGCCGACCACGACGCTGGCAAGCTCGAGATGCCGGTTGGAGACATGCATCAGCACCGCACCCTGTGGTGCAAGCTTGTCCTTGTAAATCGCCATCGCCTCCTCGGTCGCAAGATGGATCGGGATCGCATCCGACGAATAGGCGTCGACGATGATCAGATCATAGATGCCATCCGGCTCCTTGGCGAAGGTCAGCCGCGCATCGCCGATCACCGGCTGCATGTCGGGCTGGCAGGCCTGCACATAGGTGAAATATTTCGGATCGCGCGCGGTATCGACCATGGTCTGGTCGATCTCGAAGAACTTCCAGGTCTCACCGGGCTGTGATGCACAGGCCAGCGTGCCGGCGCCGAGCCCGATCACCGCGACGCGAAGCGGTGCGCCCTTGCGCGCACGGATCGCCTCGATCGCCTGACCGATGCCGCCATCCTTGTGATAATAGCTGATCGGCTCCGGCCGGCCGGTGATCGGCGTGCCGTCATCGTTCTGGAATTTCTCGGCGCCGTGAATGGTCGTACCGTGCATCAGCACGTGATATTGCCCGTGCGGCGTCACCACAATCTTGTGAACGCCAAAGAAACTGCGGACAGTCTCGACCCGCCCCTCATCCGCCGGATAAAGCCGGATCAGCGCAAGACCCAGCGCCACTATCACCGCCAGCCGCCAGCGATCGATCCGCAGCACCACGGCCTGCGACGCAGCGGATGCGGCGACGACGACGACCAGCCAGAACTCGCCACCCCTCGAAGAAGGCCCGAGTCTCACCTTCGCGGAACGACAGCGCCATCACGGCGCAAATGATCGCGACAACCGCAAGCCATAGCCAGTTGCTGCCCGGGATCGTCGCAGCGTCACGCGGGCGGCACAACGCAGCCAGCGCCAGCAGGATCGGATATTCGGCGATCCACGAGAAGGTGAAGGGGGCAACGAGACCCGCGAACAAACCGCCGACCATGCCGCCGAACGACAGCGCGACGTAGAAACCGGTGAGGTGCGATGCGGCAGGTCGCGTCCGCGCCAGTTCGCCATGGCAGGCCATCGCGATCAGGAAGAAGCACAATTGATGGCCGCCGAGCGTGAGCAGCAGATTCTGCTCTCCGCCGATCGCGAGCAGCACCATCACCCCAGCAATGGCGAGCGGTTGCAGACGCAGCATCCAGGCATGCGGCAGCAACGGGCGCGACTGGAACACCAGCACCCAGGTCAGAAGATAAAGCGACAGCGGCAGCACCCAGAGCAGCGGCGCGGCGGCAACATCGGTGGAGATGTGGGCGGTCACGGCAATCAACAAACCGGACGGAACCGCGGCGAGAAAAATCCAGCGCGCACGCAGCAGCCAGCTTGGCGCAGGAGCATCACCCTCGTTTGCCGCGATGGTTTCGACACTCATCGGCGGCGAGCGCAGCAGCAACACACCGCACGCCGCAATCAGCAGGATCAGCACGCCATAGCCGGTGGTCCAGATCAAGTTCTGTGCATGCAAAGTGAAAACCGGCTCGAGCAGCACCGGGTAGGACAGCAGTGCGAGAAAGCTGCCGATATTCGATGACGCGTACAGGAAATACGGGTCCGGACCATCGGGATGGCCAGTGCGGACGAACCAGGCTTGCAACATCGGGTTGTTGGCGGCGAGTGCGAAAAACGGCAAGCCGATCGAGACCGCGAACAAGCCGAGCAGCCAGAATGCATAGCCGCTGGAGGGCGGCTCGCCCCACCCGCTTGCAATCGACAGCGGCAGCGTCACCATCGCCAGCAACAGCAGTGCAAGATGGATCGCCACCGCGGCGGTCCGGCTGCGCAGGGTCATCAAATAATGCGCGTAGGCATAGCCGCCGAGCAGCAATGACTGGAAGAACACCATCGCCACCGACCACACCGCCGGCGAGCCACCGAGGCGCGGCAGCACCATCTTGGTGAACAGCGGCTGCACGGAAAACAGCAGCAAGGCGCTAGTGAAGATCGCGGCGGTGTAGACCGCAAGGACGAGCCTGTTGCGCGAGCCGGCAGTCGAACTCGCCTCGGTCAGCGGCACAGATGTCATGAAAACTCCGGATGTCCGGCGCTTACCGGCACAAGGGCGCAATCGCGATTGGATCACAGCGGCCATGCTACGGCAATAACATGCGTGTGAAGACACGCCGATGTCAGAAATCACTCGCGCGAAAAACCGGAGCCGACTAAAACTAGCCATGATGGATTACGACGCACTGATCATCGGCGCCGGCCACAACGGCCTCACCTGCGCGGCCTATCTCGCGATGAACGGGCTGCGGGTGAAGGTCGTGGAGCGGCGCAAGGTGGTCGGCGGCGCGGCGGTAACGCAGGAATTCCACCCCGGCTTTCGCAATTCCGTTGCGGCCTACACTGTGAGCCTGCTCAACCCGCAAATCATGACCGACCTCGATCTGGCCTCCCATGGCTTGCGGATCGTCGAGCGCCGGGCGCAGAATTTTCTGCCCGCGCCCGACGGCGACAGCTACCTGCTCACTGGCGAGGGCCGCACCCACCAATCGGTGGCGAAGCTCAGCGAACGCGATGCGCGGCGGATCGGCGATTTCAACCACGAGCTTGAGAGCATCGCCGACGTGTTGCGCCAGTTCGTGCTGCGCGCGCCGCCGAACGTGGTCGAGGGTCTCAGCCTGAACACGTTCCGTGAAGCTTACAACGCACTGGAAACCGGCAATATCCTGCGCCGCCTGTCGATCGAGCACCAACGCCTGCTGCTCGATCTGTTCACATTGTCGGCGGGAGAAATGCTCGACGACTGGTTCGAAAGCGATCTCGTCAAGGCGCTGTTCGGATTCGACGCTATCGTCGGCAACTACGCCAGCCCTTACACGGCGGGCTCGGCCTATGTGATGCTGCACCATGCCTTCGGCGAGGTGAATGGCAAGAAGGGGCTGTGGGGCCACGCTATCGGCGGCATGGGCGCGATCACCCAGGCGATGGCGGCCTCTGCCCGCGCCCATGGCGCGGAGATCGAGACCGACGCCGGGGTGCGCGAGGTCATCGTCGAGCGCAGCCGCGCCGCCGGTGTGGTGCTGGACGATGGGCGCACGATCCGGGCGCGCTATGTCGCCTCCAATCTGAATCCCAAACTGCTTTACACGCACCTGATCCCGCCCGACGCGCTGCCGAAGCCGTTCCTGGAGCGGATCGGCAAGTATCGCAACGCCTCCGGGACATTCCGCATGAATGTGGCGCTGTCCGCGCTGCCGTCCTTCACCGCGCTGCCCGGTAGCGGCGACCACCTCACCAGCGGCATCATCCTGGCCCCAAGCCTTAGCTACATGGACCGGGCTTATCAGGACGCCCGCGCCCATGGCTGGAGCCGCGAACCGGTGGTCGAGGTGCTGATTCCCTCAACGCTCGACGACTCGCTCAGCCCGTCCGGCGAGCATGTCGCCAGCCTGTTCTGCCAGCATGTCGCGCCCGAACTGCCGGACGGCACATCATGGGACGACCACCGCCATCAAGTGGCCGATCTGATGATCAGCACCGTGGACCGCTACGCGCCCGGCTTTGCCGCCAGCGTGATCGGCCGCCAGATCCTCACCCCGCTCGATCTGGAGCGCGATTTCGGCCTGCTCGGCGGCGACATCTTCCATGGCGCGCTGACGCTCAACCAGCTGTTTTCGGCCCGCCCGATGCTCGGCCATGCCGATTATCGCGGACCGCTGAAAGGACTTTATCACTGTGGCTCCGGGGCGCACCCCGGCGGCGGCGTCACCGGGGCACCGGGTTACAATGCGGCGCAGACCATCCTGCGCGATCATCAGGCGATGTTTTTGTGAACCTGCCTTGTGGGTAAGGCTGTGGCTAAGATGTGCACAGGCATGGGATAAATCTGTTGAAAACTGCCGTGTCCCTCCGGCAGAAGGCTTGGGAAAAGCCTGTCCATCGCCGGTCAACAACCTCGGTATGACCTGTGAACAGGGCTATGGACAGGCGGTTGGAAATTGCGCACCTGATGACGGCCCTGATCTGGATTTCACCATGAGTTCCCCCATTCTTTCCGGCACTTCCATGACGGCTGCGGCCCGCCGCGTCACCTGCGCGGTTGGTGATGAGCGCACCGCTAATCGGATTGTGGATGTGCTGTCGGAGAGCATCGACGACAGCGACGTCGCCGTCGCGGCATTTGAGCGGCCGGACGGACGATGGGACGTGACGATGTATTTCGCTGCGCCGCCCGACGAAGACGCAATCCGCCATCTGATCCTGCTCGCTGCTGGCCCGGAGATCACCAGCACCGCCACCTTCGACACCGTTATTGCCCAGGACTGGGTCCGCAGCAGCCTCGAGGGTCTGGCGCCGGTCCATGCCGGACGCTTCATAGTCCATGGCCAGCACGATCGCGAGCGCGTGCCGCCCAACAAGCTCGGCATCGAGATCGAAGCCGCACTGGCTTTCGGCACCGGCCACCACGGCACCACCCGCGGCTGCCTTCTCCTGCTCGATCTGGTGCTGCGCCAGCGCATGCCGGGGCGCATTCTTGATCTCGGCTCGGGCACCGGCGTGCTGGCGATCGCCGCCGCCAAGGCCCGACAGCGCCGCGTGTTCGCCAGTGACATCGATGAGCGGTCGGTGCTGGTGGCGCGCGAGAACGCCAAACTCAACGGTGTCAGCAATCTGGTGCACACGATCTGCGCCACCGGCTTTGCCGCACCGTCCTTCGTCGCCGAAGGCCCATTTGATCTTGTGCTGGCGAACATCCTCGCCGGTCCGTTGCGACGGCTGGCGTATCCGATGCGCCAGCATCTGGCGCCGTCAGCTTTTATTATCCTGTCCGGTCTGCTGCCTCATCAGGCGGGCAGCGTCGTCGCCGGCTATCGTGCGCACAACGTAAAACTCGTGCGCCGGCTCCAACTCGATGGCTGGACCAGTTTGCTGATGCAACGCATGTAGGGCCCTGCGCGAACCTGCTGCTCAGTGACGGCGGGTGCGTTCCGGCGTCGTCACGTCCGCCTCGGTAAAGCCAATATTGCGCTCGGCCTTCAGCAATTCCTTGGCTTGACGCTGCAAGCGGGCTTCGGTGAGCCGATCGAGCAATTGCACGATCACGCCCCGCGGCTTTGCCGTGCCGATCTCGGAGCTTTTTCGGCCCGGCGGTAAAATCCTCTCAAAGGAAAAGGTTGCCATGTCGGTTCTCCTATTCCTGCGCGGGATACCCCCTTCGCTGCCGAGGGCGACCACAGGAACTCAGCAGATGACATATCGTTCCCAATGGCTCGCCTTCGATCCGGTCGCGGTTTACAAAAGCATGGTTCATGCCACGGCGGCACGCTTTGGCGCTCTCAAGGTTGCGCAATGTTCGAAGCCCAGTTCCAGACGTTTGAAGATCCTGAAAGCGGTGTCGCCCTCACCGCACGCCTCGCCGCGTTCCGGGATGAAATGCTACGGCGGCAACTGACCGGCTTTGTTGTTCCCCGCGCTGACAGCCAGCAAAATGAATATGTTCCACCGTCCGACGAGCGCCTGGCCTGGCTAACAGGCTTCACCGGTTCGGCCGGCCTTGCGATCGTCCTGACCCGCGAAGCTGCTGTCTTTGTCGACGGGCGCTACACCCTGCAGGCGTCGCAGCAGGTCGACACCTCGGCCTGGCGCATCGAATCGCTGGTTGAACCGCCGCCGGAAACCTGGCTGGCGCGCCATCTCAAGGTCGGCGACCGCCTCGGTTTTGATCCCTGGCTGCACACCTCGGCGGCAGCGGAGCGGCTTGCCAAGGCCTGCGAAAAGGCTGGTGCCGAACTGATCGCAGTCGACAGCAATCCGGTCGATGCGATCTGGGCCGAGCGCCCTGCGCCACCGCACGGCGCGGTTAGTATTCAACACCTGCAGTTCGCCGGCGAGAGCGAGGCCGACAAGCTGGCGCACATCCATGAAGAGATCACGAAGTTCGGGATCGACGCGCTGGTACTGTCGGATTCACATGCCGTGGCGTGGACCTTCAACATTCGCGGTGCGGACGTCGCCCACACGCCGCTGCCGCTGTCCTACGCCCTGCTGCCGAAGGATGGCCGCCCGACCGTTTTCATCGACCACCGCAAGCTTTCCAACGAAACGCGCAGCCATATCGAGGCCAGCGCCACCGTTGCCGAGCCTGATGCGCTGCTGCCCGCCCTCACCGACATCGCCAAAGGCGGCAGGGCGATCGGCCTCGATGCGGCGACCGCCGCCGACGCACTGAGCCGCATCATTACCGCTGCCGGTGGCAGGCCGCGGCGCGGCCCGGACCCGGTGGCGCTGCTCAAGGCAGTCAAGAACACCACCGAGATTGCCGGCTGCCGCACCGCGCACCGCCGCGACGGCGCGGCGCTGGCGCGATTCCTGGCCTGGGTCAGCAGCGAAGCATCATCGGGAACGCTCACCGAGATCGACACGGTCGAGGCGCTGGAAACCTTCCGCCGCGAGACCGGAGCGCTGAAAGACGTGTCATTCCCGACCATCGCCGGCACCGGACCGAACGGCGCTATCGTGCATTACCGCGTCACCCGCAAGACCAACCGGCGGATCGTGCCGGGCGATCTCTTACTGATCGATTCGGGCGCGCAGTATCAGGACGGCACCACCGACGTCACCCGCACCATCGCCATCGGCGAGTCGACCGCCGAGATGCGCGACCGCTTCACCCGGGTGCTGCGCGGCCACATCGCCATCGCGCGCGCCGCCTTCCCCGACGGCACCACCGGCGCGCAACTCGACACGCTGGCGCGTCAGTTCCTGTGGCAAGCCGGACTCGATTTCGAACACGGCACCGGCCATGGCGTCGGCAGCTATCTGTCGGTGCATGAGGGCCCGGCGCGCATCTCCAAGCTCGGCACCACACCGCTGAAGCGCGGCATGATCCTGTCCAACGAGCCCGGCTACTACAAGACCGGCGCGTTCGGCATCCGCATCGAGAACCTTGTGCTGGTGACCGAGAACGCCATTGCTGGCGCGGAAAAGCCGATGAACGGCTTCGAGACACTGACACTGGCGCCGATCGACCGCCACCTGATCGATGTCGCGCAGTTGAGCCAGGATGAGATCAAGTGGATCGATGACTACCACGCGCGGGTGCGGCACGAGATCCGCCCACTGGTCGATGAAGCCACCAAGGTCTGGCTGGACGCGGCGACTGCGCCGTTGCGGACGGAATAGCCCGCATAGAAAAAACGCTGGGTTATGCGCCGGTCAGTGCCAACCATTCGTCCTCGGTCAGCACCGTGACGCCAAGTTTCTTGGCATCGGCCAGCTTCGAGCCCGCTCCCGGACCGGCGACAACATAGTCGGTCTTCTTCGACACCGACCCGGACGTCTTGGCGCCGAGGCGCTCAGCTGTCGCCTTGGCCTCATCGCGGGTGAATTTCTCAAGCGAGCCGGTGAACACCACCACCTTGCCGGCTACCGGGGAATCGGTACGTGCCTTTTCGGCATCCTGCACGGTGATTTCACCCAGGAGGTCGTCCACCGCCTTGACGCTGTGAGGCTCGGCGAAAAACGCCACGATGGCGTTGGCAACGATAGGACCAATGCCTTCGATGTCATTGAGTTCGCGATAAGCGTCGCTGTCCTCGCCCTTGCCTGCCGCGATCATCGCCGAACGAAACGCCTGCACATTGCCATAGTGCCGCGCCAGCAGCTTGGCGTTGCCTTCCCCGACATGCCGGATGCCGAGTGCAAAGATAAAGCGATGCAGCGGAATGGTTCGCCGGGCGTCGATGGCTGCGAACAGGTTGCGCACCGAAACCTCGCCATAGCCCTCGCGATCGGCGAGCTTCTTGGCCGCGCGCACGTCGCGCCTCTGCAGCGTGAAGATATCGACCGGCTTCATTACAAGGCCGTCCTGGAAAAACTCCTCGATCTGCTTGTCGCCGAGGCCGTCGATGTCGAATGCATTGCGCGCGACGAAATGCTTCAACCGCTCCATCGCCTGCGCCGGGCAGGCAAGCGTGTTGGTGCAGCGGCGCACCGAGTCCTCGCGGCCGGTCTTGGGATCGGCCTCACGCACCGCATGGCTGCCGCAAGCCGGACAGATGGTCGGAAACCGGTAGGGTTTCGCGGACTTCGGGCGCCTGTCGGTGACAACGCTCACGATCTGCGGAATAACGTCGCCAGCGCGCTGGATAACCACGGTATCGCCGATGCGAATGTCGATGCCATCACGGATCGGTTCGCCGTCGCTACCGATGCCCTTGATGTAATCCTCATTGTGCAGCGTCGCGTTCTGCACCACCACGCCACCGACCGTGACCGGCGCAAGCTTCGCCACCGGCGTCAGCGCCCCGGTGCGACCAACCTGAATTTCGATGTCGTTGAGGGTCGTGGTCGCCTGCTCGGCTGCGAATTTATGCGCGATGGCCCAACGCGGGCTGCGCGAGACGAAACCGAGGCGGTTCTGCCAGTCAAGCCGGTCCACCTTGTAGACCACGCCGTCGATATCATAAGGCAAGCGCGCGCGCTGCTCACCGATCTTGCGATAAAAATCCAGCAGCTCATCAACGCTGGTGCACAGCGTCATCAGCGGATTGGTAATAAATCCGGCCTTGTCCAGCCACTTCACCATGCCGAACTGGGTGTCCTCCGGCAGCTCGCTCATCTCGCCCCAGGCATAGGCGAAGAATTTCAGCGGCCGCGAGGCGGTGATGGCGACGTTCTTCTGGCGCAGCGAACCGGCGGCCGAGTTGCGCGGATTGGCAAACACAGCTTCACCCGCCTGCTCCTGCTTCTTGTTCAGCTTGAAGAAATCCTCACGCAGCATATAGACCTCGCCGCGCACCTCGCAGACCGACGGCACGTGACGCCCTTTCAGCTTGTGGGGCACGTCATGGATCGTCCGCACGTTTTCCGTCACGTCTTCGCCTTCATAGCCGTCGCCGCGCGTCGCTGCAGTCACCAGTTCGCCTTCGACATAGCGCAGCGACAACGACAATCCGTCGATCTTCGGCTCGGAGACAATCGCGGGAATGTCGTCAGCACCAAGCCTGAGAAACCGCCGGACGCGCTCGACAAAATCGGTCACGTCCCCATCGCTGAAGGCGTTGGCAAGCGAGAGCATCGGCACCGCATGCCGGACCTTGGCGAAGGCACGGGAGGGCTGCGCGCCGATTTTCTGCGACGGTGACTCGCCGTTCACCAGATCGGGAAACCGGGCCTCGATGGCGTCACTGCGCCGGCGCAACGCGTCGTATTCGGCGTCCGAGATTGTCGGCGCATCTTTCTGATAGTAGCGCTCGTCGTGCAGCGAGATTTCCAGCGCAAGCCGCTTCAATTCGACCTTGGCCTGCGCCTTGGTGAGCTTGTCGACCTCGACCAGCGGTTTCTTCTCTCTCGTCGCCATGGCTCTGTTCGCAGCTACGCTGTCGCGGCGCGAAGCAGCCGCTCCGCTGCGGCGCGTGCTTCAGCGGTGATCTCGGCGCCGGCAAGCATACGCGCGATTTCCTCGCGGCGATGATCGGCCGCCAGCGCATCGACACGGGTCGCAACCCGCTTGCCCTTGTCGAGCGCATCCTTCGAGATCAGCAAATGCTGGTCGGCGCGCGCGGCAACCTGCGGCGCATGCGTCACCGCCATCACCTGAACCTTGCCGGCGAGCCGCGCCAGCCTTGCACCGATGGCGTCCGCCACCGCGCCGCCGACACCGGTGTCGATCTCGTCGAACACCAGGGTCGGCGCCGAGCCGCGGTCCGACAGCACGACCTTCAGCGCCAGCAGGAAGCGCGACAGCTCACCACCGGACGCCACCTTCATCAGCGGACCCGGCTTCGTGCCGGGATTGGTCTGCACCCAGAACTCGACGCGATCGAAGCCCTGCGGGCCAGGAGAGGCCACATCGCTCTCGATCTGGGTGATGAACTTGGCACGATCGAGCTTCAGCGGACCTAGCTCGGCGTTGACCGCCTTGTTGAGCTTGTCGGCAGATTTCAGCCGCGCGGCGGATAACTTCTGCGCCGCCTCGTCATAGGCTTTGTCGGCGACATTCGCCGCCTTTTCCAGATCCTTGAGCTGATCGGCGCCGGCATCGATTAAGGCAACATCGGCCCTGAACTTTCCGGCCAACGCCGCCAGCGCATCGACCGGCGTATTGTATTTACGTGCCGCCGCACGCAACGCGAACAGACGCTCCTCGATCCGTTCAAGCTCCAGCGGATCGAAATCCGCCGCCGTGATTGCTGCACTGAGATGCTGCTCGGCCTCGGCCAGCGAGTTGAGCGCGGCATCCATCGCCTTCACCGCCTCCTCGACCAGCTTCGGCGCCTGCGCGGTGCGGCGCTCCAGCCGGCGCACCGCGGCGGCGAGAGCCGCGACCGGCGATTGCGGACCGCCCACCGCCGCCAGCGCATCGCGCAGATCTTCGGCGATCTTCTCGCCCTGCATCATTGCCGTGCGGCGCTCGGCAAGCTGGGTCTCCTCGCCCTCCTGCGGCGCCAGTGCAATCAGCTCGTCCGAGGCATGGCGCAAATAGTCGGCATCGCGCGCCGCACGCGCCATGCTCTCGCGATGGGCCTCGAGCGCCTGCCGCGCCGCGCGGCGCGCGTCCCACAATTCCTCGACAGCGGTGACGCTTTTCTCCAGACCGGCAAACGCATCGAGCAGCCGCCGATGGGTGGCGGTATCGACCAGCGCACGCTCGTCATGCTGGCCGTGAATTTCAACCAGAGACGCCCCGATCGCCTTCAGGGTCTGCACGCTGATGGTCTGGTCGTTGAAGAAGGCGCGGGTGCGGCCATCGGCGAACTGCACCCGGCGCAGGATCATCTCGCCGGTGTCTTCGAGGCCGTTCTCACGCAGGATTGCCGTCGCCGGATGTTTTTTCGGCACATCAAACACCGCGGTCACCTGGCCCTGTTCGGCACCGTGGCGCACCAGACCGGCATCGCCCCGGCCACCCAGCGCGAGCGCAAAAGCGTCAAGGAGAATGGATTTGCCCGCACCGGTTTCGCCGGTGAGCACCGCCAGACCTTTTAAGAAATCGATGTCGAGCCGTTCGATCAGGACGATGTCACGGATCGAAAGACGGGCCAGCATGAAGAGGGATCCTAACCGAGGCCGAGCTTCCTGAATGCCTTGCTGATGTAGGAACCCTGATTCTCCTGAGGCTCCACACCGCCGGACTTTACAAGATTGTAGGCGTCTTTGTACCAGCGGCTGTCAGGAAAGTTGTGGCCAAGCACCGCCGCCGCGGTCTGGGCTTCGGCGACGATGCCGATCGCCATATAGGCCTCGGTCAGGCGCGCCAGCGCCTCCTCGACATGGCGGGTGGTCTGATACTGCGTCACCACCACCTTGAAGCGGTTGATGGCGGCCGTGTAGTCGCGCTTGCCCATGTAATAGCGGCCGACATTCATCTCGCGGCCGGCAAGCTGGTCGCGCGCGCCCTCGAGCTTCTTCTTGGCCTGGGTGGCGTATTCCGAGGTCGGATATTTGCGCACCACCTCTTCCAGCGCGGCGATCGCCTTCTCAGTGCGCCCCTGATCACGGGTCACGTCCGGAATCTGATCGTAATTCGCCGCAGCGATCAGATACTGCGCATACGCCGCATCGGGGCTGCCCGGATGCAGACTGATGTAACGGTTGGCCGACGAGATGCACTCGTCATAGGCACCGGCTTCATAGGATGCATAGGCCGACATCAGCAGCGACTTGCGTGCCCAGTCCGAATAGGGATGCTGGCGGTCGACCTCTTCGAACTTCTTCATCGCCGCTTTGCGGTCGTGCTTCTCGTTCATGAGGTACAAGCCCTCATTGTAGAGCTTGTCGGCCGGCTGATCGACGAAGGTCTCGTCCTTGGCGAAGAACTTGTCGTAAAGGCCACCGGCACCGCAGCCGCCAAGCGGCGCGGCAAGCACCATCAGACCCATAGCCAGCAGCAACCGCCGGGCAGCGCCCTGCCCCGCCCGGTGTCCGGAAAGATTACGCGTTTCGATCGTCATTCGTTTCGCAGACCCGACTAGAGCAACCAAACCGGCGCAGACATCCGCATGTTGCGAACAACACCATATCCCGGCATCGCACCGAGCGGCTTATGTAACTGAAAAAGAGTTTCCGACCAACCGGATAGGCAGACATTTCGCCCGGAATAAGGCGGCTGTCACGCGATCCCCGCGACCACGGTGAAGGTCAAATCCGCCAGCACAATCAGCGGGATCAGGTCACGTCGGGGGCATAGGCCGGAGCCACGATGCCACCGCCCAGCATGCCGCCGACCACTTCGGCCGCGGTCCGCGAACGACGCGCCGGTTCGGCTTCCACCGTCCGCCAGGCGTGACGGTCGGCAAGCAGCGCGGTGAGCACTGCGTGGTTGAGCTTGTGGCCACCACGCACCGAACGGTAGAGGCCCAGCAGCGGTAGACCGGCCAGTGCAAGATCGCCGATCACATCGAGTGTCTTGTGGCGGACGCATTCGTCAGCGTAGCGCAGTCCTTCGGCATTGAGCAGGCGATCGTCGTCGAACACCACCGAATTGGCGAAGGACGCACCGCGCGCATAACCGGCAGACCACAGGCGGGCGACATCCTTCATGCAGCCGAAGGTCCGGGCGCGGCAGATGTCGCGGCGGAAGGTCTCCGTCGTGAGATCCAGATTGAAGGCCTGACGGCCGATCAGGGGGTGGGCGAAATCGATCTCCACCTCGGCGCGGAAACCAGCAGCATAGGGACGCAATTCGCCAAATGACTCACCGATGCGGACCTGGATGGGCTTGAGCACTTCGATGAAGCGGCGCGGAGCGGCCTGTTGAACGATGCCGACACGGTCGATCGCGGCGACGAAGGGAGCCGCGCTGCCGTCCATAATCGGAATTTCGGGACCATCGACCTCGATGGTGGCGTTATCGACGCCCATGCCGCGCAAGGCGGCGAGAACATGTTCGGCGGTGGAGACCAACGCGCCTTCGCGATCTCCCAGGACCGTGGCGTAAGCGGTGGCGGCGACAGCGGAGGCGACTGCCTTCACCTCGCGTTCAACACCATCGACCGTACGGACAAAAACAAAGCCGGCATCAATACCGGCGGGGCCGAGAACCAGGGTGACGGGAGCACCGGAATGGACACCGACGCCCGTCAGGGTGACGCGCGTCTTAAGCGTTGTCTGCCGGCTGAATTTCATCCCAACTTCGCCCAACTCTTATCCGACTTCGGACCGTCGCGACCTTGTGGCTCGGGCCTTTTCCAGAACCTGCCTGAGCCAAACTGCTCTGGCGGCTTTGTCGGCCTGGCTGCTCCCCGGTGCTTTTCGTCCGTGTCGTCCCCAACGTGTGTGGGACCTTACCGTATGCCACGGCAAGCGCCACTCACGCTTGTTTACCGATTGTTACCCCAAACCCGCCGCAATCCCGCGCCGTCTTGCCACAATTGGATCGTGCATTGACCGACCCTAGCGACTATTTCTCAGGTTTCACCTGAATCATATTATCATTCAAATACAACATCTTACGTAAAACAACACACAGAATTTCGGAGCCGGATAGCAAAGACCCCGGCGAATCCGCCGGGGCCTTGTCGTTGCCGGATTGTTACAGTCCTCAGTTGGACTGGCGCCGCAGAAACGCCGGGATATCCAGATGATCGTCGCTCTGTGCCGGAGCCGCGGGTGCCGGGCGGCCGTGCGAATCGAGCCCTTGCGGAGCGGGCCGGCGACCGTATTCAGACACCGGCTCACCACCGTATTGTGCCGGGATCGGACGCTGCGGCTTGCGCTCGGGCAGCGGCGGCATCTGCGGCATCGCAGGGCCGGAGGCGCGGGCCGCGACCGGCGGCTCGGACTCTTCATCGCGGCGGCCGAGACCGACATTGGCCAGACGCTGCAGCAGCGACAGGCGCGCCTTCTGCGGATGCTCCTCGGCGGTCTCCCCCCGTGCCCGGCGAATCTCGTTCTGCGCCGGCATTGGCAGTTCCTCGAAGTTCGGCATGCGCGGCGAACGGAGCGGCACCCGCTCAGCCGACGGCGGAATGAACGCCTGTGGCGGAGCCGGCTCGCTCACATCCACCTTTTCCTCGCGTTCCGGAAACAGTGACGGCTTCGGCGGAATTGCACGGATGCTGACATCGCCATAGGCAGCAGGCTGCGTCGGCGCCAGCGGCGCGGCCGAAGGTGAGACAGCCTCCGCGATGGCGGCCAGCGCCACGCGATCGATCTGATCGGGGGTTGCGCGAGCCGCAGCCGGAGTCGCTTCCGACTGGCGGCCCGCTTCCTTGGCCCGCTCGGCCATACGCTGGTTGTCCGCGCGCAGGCGCGCGGTGAGCTCGGCCAGACGGCTGTCCGGCGATGAGGTCGCGGAGACGGTCGGCGTGATGGCGCGGGCCGCAGCGACCTGATCGATGCCGGTCGCCACCACCGAAACGCGGATCACCCCGTCGAGCGCCTCGTCGAAGGTCGCGCCGACGATGATGTTGGCGTCCTGATCGACTTCCTCGCGGATGCGGGTCGCAGCCTCGTCCACCTCGAACAGGGTAAGGTCCTTGCCGCCGGTGATCGAGATCAGAAGACCCTTGGCGCCCTTCATCGAGGAATCGTCGATCAGCGGATTGGCGATCGCGGCTTCGGCGGCGGTCAGCGCGCGCTTCTCGCCGGTGGCCTCACCGGTGCCCATCATCGCCTTGCCCATCTCCTTCATCACCGCGCGGACGTCGGCGAAGTCGAGATTGATCAGGCCTTCCTTGACCATCAGGTCGGTGATGCAGGCGACGCCCGAATAGAGCACCTGGTCGGCCATCGCGAAGGCATCGGCGAAGGTGGTCTTTTCGTTGGCGACCCGGAACAGGTTCTGGTTCGGGATGATCAGCAGGGTATCGACGACCTTGTGCAGTTCGGCGATGCCGGCCTCGGCCGTGCGCATCCGGCGCATGCCTTCGAAATGGAACGGCTTGGTGACAACGCCGACGGTCAGGATCCCCATCTCCCGCGCCGTTGCCGCGATGACCGGGGCCGCGCCGGTGCCGGTGCCGCCGCCCATGCCGGCGGTGACGAACACCATATTGGCTCCGGACAGATGATCCTTGATCTCGTCGATCACTTCCTGTGCCGCGGCCGCGCCGACATCCGGCTGCGAGCCGGCGCCGAGACCCTGGGTCACTTGCGTGCCCATCTGGACAATGCGCTCGGCCTTGGACATGGTCAGGGCCTGAGCGTCGGTGTTGGCGACGACGAAATCGACGCCCTCGAGCCCGGCGGTAATCATGTTGTTGACCGCGTTGCCGCCCGCGCCGCCGACGCCAAACACGGTGATCCGCGGCTTCAGCTCGCGGATATCAGGAACGTTGAGATTGATGGTCATGTTTGCCTCTCGATTACGCGCGCGCGCTGCCACTTCGGCGCAGCGCCGAAGACGTTGATGAAATGATCTGCTCCGGAATTGCTGTCATCAGAAGCCCTCGCGAAGCCATCGTCCGACCTTTCCGAAATATCCCGTGGTCCCTGTCATGAGCTGCCGCGTATGCCGCGGTTCAACGTGTTCAAGATGAGCGAATTGCGGATAGACCAGGAGGCCGGCCGGCACCGCGAACGAAGCGCCCTTCGCTTCACTCGGCAGGCGGCCGAAGCCGAGCGGACGGCCGATACGTACCGGGCGATTGAGGATGCGGCTGGCGAGCTCCGGAATGCCGGTCAACTGTGAGGCCCCGCCGCTCAACACGACCCGCGCCCGCGGCTCTGCCGCAAAGGGGGAATCCGCGAGCCGATCCCTGACCATTTCAAAAATCTCCTCGACCCGCGGCCGGACGATATTGGCGATCGTGGCGCGGGAGACGATCTGCGGCGCGTCATGCTCGTGATCATCCACTGTCGGCACGCTCATCAACTCGCGCGCGTCGGACCCTCCGGTCAGCACCGTGCCATATAACGTCTTGATTCGCTCGGCATCCGCAATGCAAGCGCCCAATCCGCGCGCCAAATCCATCGTCACGTGATGACCACCGAGCGCAAAGCCGCTGGCGTGAACAAACTGACCGTTCGAGTAGGTCGCGATCGTGGTCGTGCCCGCGCCCATGTCGACCACGGCGGCGCCGAAATCGGCTTCATCATCGGTCAAAACGGAAAGGCTGGCGACGTAAGGGCTTGCGGCCATCGCCTCAACATTCAGATGACAGCGTTCAACCACCAGCATCAGATTCTTCGCCGCGGAGGCATCAGCGGTCACGACGTTCATGTCGACACCGAACTGCCGCGCCACCATGCCACGCGGATCGCGAATACCTTTGACGCCGTCGAGCGAGTAGCCGACCGGCAGCGCATGCAAAACCGTGCGGCCCGCACCGGTCGCGTGGTACATGCCGGCGCCGATCACCCGATCGATATCGGACTGGGCCACCGCGCCGTTATGGATCTCGGCGGACGCCTCCATCAACTGGCCGTTCAGGCGGCCGGCCGACACCGATAGCAGGACCGATTCGACCCGGACCTTTGCCATACGCTCCGCGAGCGCCACGGCATGACGCACCGCATGCTCGCATTCATTGAGGTCGCTGACCGCGCCGGCCTTCATGCCCCGCGCCTGGATGTGGCTCATCCCGATCAGTTCGACGGCATGGCTGCGCCCGCGCAGCGTCTCACTCGGCGAGCACGGCGTCAGACGCGCGATCAGGCACGCGATCTTGCTGGTGCCGATGTCGAGCGCCGCGACCAGCGCCGTCTTGTTGGCCGGCATCTGGCGGGTTTTCGGGGTCTGTCCGCGATCCAGACTGGTCATGCGTTGCCAGCCTTCTTCGGTTTCTTGTCCTTGAGCAGGTCTTCGCGCGCCTTGGCCGCGTCATCGGACAGCCGCACCGTCAGCCGGTCGGGCAGTCGCATGTCGATCGCGGTGATATCGCGCGAGAACAACTGCTCCTCGCGATCAAGCCTGGAGAGCGTGGCGAGCGCCTTCTCGACGCCGTGTTCGGGCAGCCGGACGTCCAATCCGTTGGCGAGACGCAGATTCCAGCGCCGCTCGCCGACGAACACGACCGCCTTCACGGCGGACCGTACCTGCGGATAGTCCGCGAGCAGATCGAGGAAATTCTTAGCGCGGGTTTCGGCCCCCTTGCCGACCACCAGCGGCAGCGACACGAACCGCCGCGCCACATAAGGCTCTAGCACAGTGCCGTCCTCGGCGATCACCGACAGACGGCCATCCTGCTGCCACAGCGCATAGGGCGCCCGTTCGGTGACATCGATCTGGAGACGCCCCGGATACAGCTTCTGCACCGTTGCATCCGCGATCCAGGGATCGGTCTTCAGCCGGTCGCGGACCGTGGCCGCGTCCAGAAACAGCAAGGACGAGCGGCCGTTGACGCCGCCGACCGCGAGAATCTCATCCTGGGTGAGTTGCTTGCGGCCGGTGATAGCGACCGCTGTGATCTGGAAACCGACGGCATTGGCGGCAGCGTTGCGGGTGTCGCTCAATGCACCAGCGACGGCCTCGTAATAGCCACCCTTGATGACGCCCAGCATGCCCGCGCCAAGCAACAGCGCGACCGTCGCCACTGTGCCAATGCCGCGAGGCAGGCGGCGCTCGAGTTTTGCGATCAGGTCGTTGCGGTGCTCGCCGTCATAGACGAAGTCGGACGGCGGCGTGACGCGGGCGCGCGCCCGCGAAGCCTTCGGAGCGGCCTTTTTGGTCGGATCGGACCGGCGCTGTGGCGCTCTTACCGACCGAGAGAGGCGTCCTCCACCATCCATTGCACAAGCTCGTCAAATGTCACGCCCGCATACGCTGCAAGCTCTGGAACAAGTGACGTCTCGGTCATGCCGGGCTGGGTGTTGACCTCAAGGCAGACAAGTCCCCCCGTCCCCTCGATGCGGTCGTCGTAGCGGAAATCCGCCCGGCTTACGCCCCGGCAGCCAAGCGCCAAATGCGCCGCCAGGGTTAACCTTCGGACTTCCTGGTAAACAAAGGGTAAAATAGGTGCAGGCAGGATGTGTTTTGATGCGCCTTTTGAATACTTTGCCTCGTAATCGTAGAACTTCACCAGAGGAACAATTTCGATCACCTCGCTGGCCTCGCCCTTGATCACGGCGCAGGTCAGCTCCTTACCGGCGACGTATTTTTCCACCAGCAGTTGATCCCCATGAGGCCAATCGTCCCGGAATAATTCCTGCGGCGGGTGGTCGTGCTCCTCGGTGACGATGAACACCCCGACACTCGAGCCGTCGGCCACTGGCTTGATCACGTAAGGGGGGGCCATTGCATGACCCTTGGCCACCTCGGCGCGGGTTAGCGTCAGGCCCTCGGCGACCGGCACGCCGGCAGTCTTCATCACCGTCTTGGCGAGATCTTTCTGCATCGCCAGCGACGAGGCCAGCACACCGGAATGGCTGTAGGGAATCCCGAGCGTCTCCAGCACCCCCTGAATGGTGCCATCCTCGCCCGGCCGGCCATGGAGCATCACCAGCGCGACGTCCGGCTTCAATGCGTCGAGGACGGTGGCGATGTCGCGCTTCACATCGATCCGGGTGACGCGGTAGCCCCTGCGCTCAAGCGCGTTGGCGCATGCTGTGCCCGAGCGCAGCGACACCTCCCGCTCCGAGGACCATCCCCCCATCAAGACGGCGACATGCTTCGCTGCGGTCATCGTGACTCCCTTTTGGTCCTAACTACGCTGATTTGCCTGATCGACCAAGAGGTCGCGCCGCGCATAAGGGGTTCGCTCCTTCGCCATCTGCATATAGACTCGAGGCACGCGATTCCGCCCCGTGCGACGCCGCACGCAACTCCCAGCGACGGTTCTCGTCATGATCAGAGCCTGGCTCGACCTTCCTCCATTAGGAATTTTCCTGTCGCTCGGCGCGCTGTATTTCGGCACCGTGCTGCTGCTCAGCATTCTGGCATTCCGCTCGCCGCTGGCCCGCCCCCTGCAGTCGCTGAACGGCATCGTGGCGCCGTTTTTCAACGCATCGGCGATCCTGTTCGCGCTATTGGCCGGCTTCCTTGCCAACGACGTCGGGGACCGCAGCCGGCAGGCCAACCGGGCGATGCAGACCGAGGCCGGCGAACTGCGCAATGTCTACACTCTCAGCGTCGCGTCGCTGTCGGACATGGCGGCGATCCGCACGGCGTGGAAAGCCTATGTCACATCCGTCATCGTCGACGAGTGGCCCGCCATGGCGCAAGGTAACGAATCCCCGCGCACATCCGCGGCCTATGATGAAATGCTGAGCAAGATCAGCGACCCCGGCAATGCGCGGGCTTCCGGCGCAGCCGTTCATGCCGCGCTTTTGAACGCTGCGGTGCGCGCGGGCAACGCCCGCAACGAGCGCCTTGCACTGGCGTCCGATCACACCAACGACCTGAAATGGGTTGTCGTCATCGCGCTCGGCCTGATCACCCAGGTCTCGATCGCACTGGTCCACCTCGAGCGGCCACGCCCGTTCGTGACTGCGCTGTTGGTGTTCGCGACTGCCGCCATCATCACGCTAGGCTTCGTCGCATTGCAGGAATATCCGTTCTATGGCGCATTCCGCCTCTCGCCGGTACCGATCGAGGCGGTCCGGGCGATGGCCGGAGCATAGGGGGATAAATCGAAGCAGGAATTCGCGGCCAGCGAAGGGGTGATCACTTCGCGGGAATGCCGATCCGCTTGATTTCCCATTGCAGTTCGACGCCGGAATGATCCTTGACGCGCGAGCGCACCGTCTCGCCCAGCGTCTCGATATCGTGCGCGGTCGCATCGCCGGTGTTAATCAGGAAATTGCAGTGCATTTCCGAAACCTGCGCGCCACCAACGCGGAAGCCGCGCAACCCGGCGGCATCGACCAGCTTCCATGAACTGTGGCCCGGCGGATTCTTGAAGGTGGAACCACCGGTTTTCTCGCGGATCGGCTGCGCCGTCTCGCGATGCTGTTGCACCTCGTTCATGCGCGTGCGAATGGCCTCCGGGTCGGAGATCCGGCCGCGGAACAGAGCCGAGGTGAAAACGACCGAAGGATCGACACCATTGCCGCGATAGATGAATTTCATCTCCGCATTTCTGAACGTCACCTTCTCACCGCCGCGTGTGACGCCGCGCGCCTCCACCAGCACATCCTTGGTCTCGCCGCCATTGGCGCCCGCATTCATGCGCAGCGCACCGCCGATCGAGCCGGGAATGCCGAAATAGAATTCCAGCCCGCCGATGCCGGCGGCGGCAGCGGCTTCCGCAACCCTCTTATCAAGCGCGGCGGTCCCGGCACGCACGATGTCCGCCTCGGCCTTGATCTCGCCAAAACCGCGCGGCGACAGACGGATAACGACACCTTCGACGCCGCCGTCACGCACGATCAGATTGGAGCCAACGCCGATGGTGTAGACGGGAATATCCGTGGGCAGCCTCGCGAGGAAATAAGCCAGGTCATCTTCATCCGCCGGCGTGAACAGCACCTGCGCCGGGCCGCCGAACTCGAAACCATGTCAGCGGTGCGAGCGATTCATTGCCAAGCAAACGCCCGCGCAGCTCCGGCATCGCCGCCTTCAGCTGAGGCAGCAGATCTGGAAAACTCATGACATCGCTCCCGCAAGCCAGGCATCAAGCGCGCGGCGGCCGGCGTCGGCGGTCGCCTGCCCGGTCCGGGCTACCTGTTCGCGCAGTAACGGCGGTGAAATCTTCGCCTGCGCCAACTCGCAAGCATGACCGATCAGCCAGCGCTCTAGCGAGCGCGGTTCGGTCTCGATATGGAATTGCAGCCCGAGGACGCGCGCACCGATTGCAAACGCCTGTGTCGGGCAAGCCTTCGTTGAGGCCAGACGCGTCGCCCCCACCGGCAGATCGAGATTGTCGCCATGCCAATGCAGAACGGCGACATTCTCAAACGGAGCCAGCACCGATTGCTTGCCTTCGGCCGTCAGCTCGATCGGCGCATAACCGATTTCTTTCGCCGGGCCCGGCGCCACACGCGCGCTAAGTGCGGTCGCGATCAATTGCGCGCCGAGGCAAATTCCGAGTGTCGGCTTCCGCGCGGCAAGCCGCTTGTGCAGGAGTCCGATTTCACCCGTCAAGAACGGATAGGCATCGGTCTCGTAGACGCCGATTGGACCGCCCAAGACGACCAGCAGATCGGCATCGAGCAGCGCGCTTGAGTCAAGCGGATCAATCCCGGCATCAATATAGGACAGATCGATACCGCGCGCGGCGAGCAGGCCTTCGAGCAGGCCTGCATCTTCAAAAGCAAGATGGCGAATAGCAACGCATGTCGTCATGGCAACTTCCAAAGTACCGGCGTCGCACGCTCTATCGCAACGATTTCAGTTGATCCGGCAGCGCATAGGCCCATTGCGTGATATTCCCGGCACCGAGGCACACGACGAAATCTCCCGGTTTCGCGACATCGCGCACCAACGCGGCAAGCTGCGTTGCATCTGGCAGCGGGATCACTTCGCGATGGCCATGCGCACGCAAACCGAGCACGAAGGCATCCTTGTCAACACCGGGGATCGGCGCCTCGCCCGCCGGGTAGACATCGGCAACGATTACGGTGTCGGCATCGTTAAAGCAGGTGCAGAATTCCTCAAACAACGACCGCAGCCGCGTGTAGCGATGCGGCTGCACCACCGCGATCACCTTGCTCTTGGTGGAATCCCGTGCGGCCTTCAGCACGGCGGCAATTTCCACCGGATGATGGCCGTAATCGTCGATAATAGTCACACCGTTCCACTCGCCGGTGCGGGTGAAGCGGCGCTTGACGCCGCCGAAGCCCGCGAGCGCCTTGCGAATGGTGTCGTCGGCAAGGCCGAGCTCATGCGCCACCGCAATTGCCGCCGTCGCGTTCAACGCATTGTGCCGTCCGGGCATCGGCAGCACCAGATCGGCGATCTCATGCGTCGCGTCGGTCTTGCGATTGCGGAATGTGACCTTGAACTTCGAGCCGCCGGGGAACGGTGCCAGATCAGTCAGCCGCGCATCGGCCTGCGGGTTCTCACCATAGGTGATGATGCGGCGATCCTCGATCTTGCCGACCAGCGCCTGCACCACCGTATGATCGATGCACATCACCGCGAAGCCGTAGAATGGTACGCTCTCGACAAAGCTGCGGAATGCATCCTGCACCGCCTCAAAAGTCTTGAAGTGATCGAGATGCTCGGGATCGACATTGGTGACGATGGCGATATCCGCCGGCAGCTTCAGGAAGGTGCCGTCGCTCTCGTCGGCCTCCACCACCATCCAGTCGCCGGCGCCAAGGCGCGCGTTGGTGCCATAGGCATTGATAATGCCGCCATTGATGACGGTAGGATCGAAATTGCCGGCGTCGAGCAGCGTCGCCACCATTGAGGTGGTGGTGGTCTTGCCGTGGGTTCCGGCAATGGCGATGCAGCTTTTCAGCCGCATCAGTTCGGCCAGCATCTCGGCGCGGCGCACCACCGGAATGCGCAACGCGCGGGCCGCCATCAATTCGGGATTGTCGCGCTTGATCGCGGTGGACACCACCAGCACGTCGGCGCCGTCGACGTTATCGGCATTGTGACCAACGGTGACCTTGATACCCTTCTCGCGCAACCGGAGCACATTGGCGTTCTCAGAGGCGTCGGAACCCTGCACGGTATAGCCGAGATTGTTCAGCACCTCGGCGATGCCGCTCATGCCGATACCGCCGATTCCGACGAAGTGAATGGGTCCGATTTCGCGCGGCAGTCTCATGGTCAAGTCTCGTTCTATCCCGTGATGCCGGGACTGTCCCGCGCATCAGCGAATCCAGACGCTTTCATGCAAGACGGGACTGGCGGGGACAAGCCCGCCATGCCGCCAATTGAGAAATTCCTGCGATCCGGCCTAGATTCCAGCGACCTTGGCCACCAGATCGGCCAGCCGCTCGGCGGCGTCGAGCTTGCCGACGGTCCGGGCGCCGGCGGCCATGGCGGCAAGCTGCTGCGGTTCGGCCGCCAGCGCCGAAATCTCCGCGGCAAGGCGATCGGGAGTAAAATCAGCCTGCGAAATGCAGATCGCGCCGCCCGCCGTCGCCAATACGCCCGCATTGGCGAACTGGTCCTGATCGATCGCGCCGGGCAACGGTACCAGAATGGCGGGGCGGCCGATGGCGCCTAACTCCGCAACCGTGCCCGCGCCGGAGCGCGACACCACAAGATGGGTCGAGGCCAGACGCGCCGGCAGATCCTTGAAGAACGGCGCGAGCTCGACGTTGATCTTCAGCCTGTCATAGACCGCGCGCACCCGCGCCATGTCCTCGTCACGCACCTGCTGCACCAGACTAAGACGATGCCACAGCGCGGGCTCCAGCCGTTCGATTGCGCCGGGCACGATGTCCGCCATCACCCGCGCGCCCTGGCTGCCGCCGACAACCAGCAGGCGCAGCGGTCCCACAGGATCTGGCGCACTATAGGGCACGCTGGTGGCGGCCAGCACATTGGGGCGCATCGGCATGCCGGTGACGGTGGCCTTGGCGGCGAGCGCGGGATCGCGATCGAACACGCCCGGAAGCGAGGTCGCGATTGCACTGACACGACCGGCCAAGAATCGGTTGGCGCGGCCGAGCACAGCATTGGCTTCATGGACAATTGTCGGAACGCCTAACAGACGTGCCGCGACCAGCGGCGGCAGCGTCGGATAGCCGCCGAAGCCCACCACAGCGGCAGGCTTCAATCGCTGCATCAGGGCGAGCGCCTTCACCGTACCCGCCCCCAGCATCGCCCCGGTGCGCGCGAGCGACCACGGCGTACGGCTACGCACGGTCTCGCTTGGCACCACGTCCATCATATCTTGCGAGAACAGGCCGCTATAGCGAATGGCGCGCGCATCGGTCACCAGCCGGACGCGCGCGCCGCGCTTCATCAGCACCGCACCGAGAGCTTCGGCCGGAAAGAGGTGGCCGCCGGTGCCACCGGCAGCGAGTAACACGAGAGGAGCATCCGCCATGATTCCGACCGCGATCAGGCGTAGGCACGAACGGCGTTGGAGTCGCCGATCGAGTCCATCTCGACGCTCGGCCGCTGCCTTGTCAGCGCCAGCAACATACCGACACCGTAGGCAAGCGAGATCATCGATGAACCGCCATAGGAAATAAACGGCAGCGTCATGCCCTTCGCCGGGATGAGATGCAGATTAACTGCGATGTTGATTGCGGCCTGGGTGCCGAACATGATTGCAAGGCCGGCAGTCGCAAAGCGCGAGAACAGGTCTTCCGTCGTGTAGGCCCGGGACAGCGAGCGCAGCACGATGAAGGCAAATAGCGCGAGCAACGCCAGGCACAGGATGATGCCGAACTCCTCGGCGGCCACTGCGAACACGAAGTCGGTGTGACTGTCCGGCAGCAGGCGCTTCACGGTGCCCTCACCCGGCCCCTGACCGAACCAGCCGCCATGCATAAAGGACTCCATGGCAAGATCGACCTGGAAGGTATCGCCCGAGGCCGGATTCATGAATCGCTGGATACGGCCGGCGACATGCGGCACCAGCAAATAGGCACTGAACAGCCCAACCGCCGAAACGCCGACCAGGCCGAACACCCAGATCATCCGCATGCCGGCGAGGAAGAACAACGTGCCCCACACCGCCAGCACCAGCATGGTCTGGCCGAAATCCGGCTCCATCACCAGCAGCGCCACCAGCATCATCAGCAGCCCGAGCGCCATCGAGGTTGCCGGCATTTCCGGACGGCGCGCGGATTCGGAGAACAGCCACGCCACCAGTACGACGAACGAAGGCTTCGCCGCTTCCGACGCCTGGATGTTGACACCCAAAATGGTGATCCAGCGTTTCGCACCCTTGACCTCGGGACCGAACATCAGCGTCGCCACGATCAGCACGATGCTGAGCGCAAAGACGATCAGCGCGCTGCGACGGATATGCTTTGGCGACAGGAACGAGATACCGATCATTACGATGATCGACGGTACCAGAAACAGCACATGTCGATTGAAGAAGTGAAACGGATCGAGCCCGATCCGCGCCGCCACCGGCGGGCTCGCTGCCAGCGAGAGAATAACACCGGCAATGATCAGCGCCATCACGGCGGCCAGCAACAAGCGGTCGACGGTCCACCACCACTCGCTGAGCGGCGTGCGTTGTTCCCGGGAGATCATGATGAAGCCTCCTTCACGGGCTCGACCGAGCCAAGGGCCAGGACCAGATCGCGGAACCGGTCGCCGCGCTTTTCGAAATTGGGAAACTGATCGAACGAAGCACAGGCCGGCGAGAGCAACACCACCGGTGCGGAAAGCCCTGATGCCGCAGCATCGCGCAGCGCATCCGGCACGGCGGTCTCGAGCGTCTTGCTGATCTCGTGCGGCACGGAGCCAAGCGTCGCGGCGAAATCCTGCGCCGCCTCGCCAATCAGATAGGCCTTGCGAATGCGCGGGAAGAATTCGCGTAAGGATTCGATGCCGCCGGTCTTCGGCTTGCCGCCGGCAATCCAGAAAATATCGTTGAACGACGACAGCGCCCGCGCTGCCGCATCGGCATTGGTGCCTTTGGAGTCGTTGATGAAGAGCACGCGGCCCTTGTGACCGATCTGTTCCATCCGGTGCGCAAGACCGGGGAAACTGCGTAATCCCTTTTGCAGGGCATCGGGCATAACGCCCAGCGCCAGCACCGCCACCGAGGCCGCCGCAGCGTTCTGCGCGTTATGGCGGCCGCGCAGCGAGCCGATATTGGCGATGCTCGCGATCCGGCTGCGGATACCGTTCGCGGCGCGAACAATGTCCTCGCCATCGAGATAAACACCATCGGCCAGTTCGTGCTGCACCGACAGACGTGTGACGGATTTTTCGGCACGCGCGAGACGCTCGGCGATCGCGGCACAGAACGGATCATCGACTCCGACGACAGCGACCCCAGTGCCTTGTACGCCGGCCACCAGACGCTCCTTCACGTCGGCATAGTGTTCGATAGTGCCATGACGATCGAGATGATCCTCGGTGACGTTGAGCAAGATACCCGCGCTCGGATCGAGCGAGGGTGTGAGATCGATCTGATACGACGACATCTCGATCACATGCACCCGGCCCATCGCCGGAGGCTCAAGCGACAGGATCGCCGTGCCGATATTGCCGCCCATCTGCGCGTCGAGACCCGCCTCCCGCACCAGATGCGCGATCAGCGCCGTGGTGGTGGATTTGCCGTTCGTACCGGTGATGGCGATGAACGGCGCGGTCGGCGCAAGACGCCGCCGCTCGCGGCAGAACAGTTCGACATCGCCGATCACCTCGACACCTGCGTCGCGCGCCAGTTTCACCGTCCAGTGCGGTTCGGGATGAGTCAGCGGCACGCCGGGCGTCAGCACCAGCGCCGCGAAATTCGCCCAAGATACCTTGCGCAGATCGGCCGTGATGAAGCCGGCCTGCGCGGCCTGTGCCAGCTTGCCCGCGCTGTCATCGCCGGCAATGACTTCGGCGCCGCCCGCCTTCAGCGCATGACAGCTCGCAAGACCCGAGCCGCCAAGGCCGAACACCGCGACCGTCTTGCCTGCGAAGGTGGTGACAGGAATCACGGCATCACCTCAGCTTCAGCGTCGAGAGGCCGGCGAGTGCCAGCATCACGGAGATGATCCAGAACCGGATCACGATCTGCGGCTCGGTCCAGCCGAGTTGCTCGAAGTGATGATGGATCGGCGCCATCTTGAAGATACGCTTGCCGGTGAGCTTGAAGGACGCCACCTGCACGATCACCGAGACTGCCTCAAGCACGAACAAGCCGCCGATCACCGCCAGCACGATCTCGTGCTTGGTCGCCACCGCGATCGCGCCGAGCATGCCGCCGAGCGCCAGCGATCCGGTGTCGCCCATGAAGATCGAGGCCGGCGGCGCGTTGAACCAGAGAAAGCCAAGTCCGGCGCCAAGCACCGCGCCGCACAGCACGGCAAGCTCGCCGGTGCCCGCGACATAACGGATCTGCAGATATTCGGCGAACACCGCGTTGCCGACGAGGTAGGCGATCATGCCGAAGCTCGCCGCGGCGATCATCACCGGCACGATAGCGAGACCATCAAGCCCGTCAGTCAGGTTCACCGCGTTGCCGGCACCGACGATGATGAACATGCCGAACGCGACATAGAACCAGCCGATGTTGAGGGTGAACTCCTTGATGAACGGAATCGACAGCGCCGTCACCGACTGGTCGCGGCCAAACCACACCACGCAAGCACAGGCAATCAGCGCAATCAGGCCTTCGACCGCAAGACGCAGGCGGCCGGAGAAGCCGGCGTGGGTCTGCTTGCTCACTTTAAGATAGTCGTCATAGAATCCGACAAAGCCGAAGCCGAGCGTCACCAGCAGCACGATCCAGATATAAGGGCTGCGCAGATTGGCCCACAGCAGCGTCGAAACCACGAGCCCCGACAGGATCATCAGCCCGCCCATGGTCGGCGTGCCTTTCTTGGTGACGAGATGGGTCGGCGGACCGTCGGCGCGGATCGGCTGTCCCTTGCCCTGCGCCAGACGCAAATGATCGATGATCCACGGCCCGAACATGAAAACGAACAGCGCACCGGTCACCATCGCTCCGCCGGTGCGGAAGGTGATGTACCGGAACACGTTGATGCCCGGAATGGTGCCAGCAAGTTCAGTGAGCCAATAAAACATTCAAACCGCCTATCAATCGTCAAATGACGCCTTGCTGGGAAACCGCTTTTCGAGTGCCGAGACAATCGTTTTCATGCGCGAGCCGAGCGAGCCCTTGATCATGATGGCATCGCCCGCACCAAGCGCGGCCACGACCTGGGATTCGAGCGCAGCCGAGGTCTCGGCATAGCCTCCCTTCCTTGGCGAGGGAAGCGCATCCCACAAAGAACGCATCAAAGGTCCGCAGCAGAACACCGCATCGATCCTGTTGGCATCGATCGGTGCAACAAGTCCACGATGCAGGCCGGGGCCACCGGTGCCCAATTCGAGCATATCGCCGAGCACGGCAATGCGCCGTCCGCGTGGACCGATCTCGGCCTGGCCGAGCACATTCAGCGCCGCCGCCATCGAGGCCGGATTGGCATTGTAGCTTTCGTCGATCAGCGTCGCTGTGCCGTGATTAAGCTCGAGCAGCTGGCGCACGCCGCGGCCCGCCGCGGGCTTGAACTGCGACAGCGACAGCGCCGAGAGCGCTAAGTCCGCACCGACCAGCGAGGCCGCCGCCAGCACCGCCAGCGAATTCATCACCATGTGACGTCCCGGGACGCCGACCTTGTAGGTGACATCATCGCCCAGAATATTGGCATGCACCGCCGAGCAGGCTGGATGCAATGCGACGTCGATCAGCCGCGCCTCGGCAACCTTGTCGGCGCCGAAGGGCACAATGCGCGACACGCCCGTGCGCTTGGCCTGCGCCACCAACCGAGCGAACTGCGAATTATCGGCATTGAGCACTGCCGCGCCGCCGGGTTCGATGCCGCTGAAAATCTCGGCCTTGGCGTCGGCGATCGCCTCGATGCCGGAGAAGAATTCCAGATGCACCGGCTCGACGGTGGTGATGATCGCCACATGCGGCCGCACCATTTTCACCAGCGGCTCGATCTCACCGGCATGGTTCATGCCGATCTCGAAGATCGCGTACTGCGCCGATCCCGGACAGCGCGCCAGCGACAGCGGCACGCCCCAATGATTGTTGAACGAGGCCACCGACGCATGAGTCTCGCCCTGCGCGCTGAACACGCTACGCAGCGCCTCCTTGGTCGAGGTTTTGCCGACCGATCCCGTCACGGCAACGATCCGGGCTTGCGAACGCGTGCGCGAGGCCCGTGCGAGATCCACCAGTCCGGCAAGAACATCGGGTACGACCAGCAGCGGCAGATCGGCACCAAACGCGGCGCGATGCGACTGCGCGATCACGGCCACCCCTGCGCCATTCTTCAGCGCCGCCTCGACGAAATCGTGACCGTCATGCACATCGCCCTTGATCGCGAAATAAGCCTCGCCCGGCGCGATGGTGCGGCTGTCGATCGAAATGCCGCTGATGGCTTCCGGCAATGCGCCGCTGCGCGCCGCCTGCATCGCATCCGCCATCGCCGCAACGGTCCAGAGTGGTTGCACGATCATCGGGGACGCTCCGCCAATGCCGCTCGGGCAGCTTCGTGATCGGAGAACGGCAGCACCTTATCACCAACAATCTGCCCGATCTCATGTCCCTTGCCGGCGATCAGCAATGCATCGCCCTCCTGCAGTTGCTCGATGGCGGCACGAATGGCCTGCGCACGATCGCCGACCTCCTTCGCGCCAGGCGCGGCGCCGAGAATGGCGGCGCGGATCGCGGCCGGATTCTCGCTGCGGGGATTGTCGTCGGTAATAATGACAGTGTCAGCGCCCTGCGCGGCAATCGCCCCCATTAGAGGGCGCTTGCCGGTGTCGCGATCGCCGCCCGCGCCGAACACCACGACAAGCTTGCGGCGTGCGTAGGGGCGCAAGGCTTCCAACGCCTTGGCCAGCGCATCGGGTTTATGCGCATAGTCGATGAATACCGGCGCGCCATTACGATCGCCGACCAATTCGAGCCGTCCCTTGGCGCCTTCCAGCTTCTCCAGCGCGGCAAACACCCGCTCGGCGTCGCCACCGGTGCCGATGGCGAGCGCAGCCGAGACCAGCGCATTCTCGATCTGGAATTCGCCGACCAGCGGTAGCCGTAAAGTATAGATACGACCGGCGTGCTCGATGGACATGATTTGCGCAAAGCCTTCGATCGCCGCGCTGCGCAGCTTAATGGCTTCGCCCTTGCGTCCCACCGTCATGATTTTCAGCCGGCGCATGTGGGCCGCCTCAATCACCGCCGCCGAGTGCTCGTGATCTGCCGCGATCACCGCCGGACCGCCCTCGGCGACGAGATCGGTGAACAGCCGCAGCTTGGTCGCGAGATAATGCTCGACGGTCGGGTGATAATCCATGTGGTCGCGCGACAGGTTCGTGAACGCGCCGGCGGCGATCCGCACGCCATCCAGTCGGTATTGGTCGAGACCGTGGGAGGATGCTTCCAGCGCCAGATGCGTCACGCCTTCACCTGCGATTTCATCCAGCGAGTGATGCAGCGAGATCGGGTCCGGCGTGGTCAGCGATCCGTAGACGGTCCGCGCCGGCGACACGAGACCGATGGTGCCAATGCTGGCGGCGGCATGGCCAAGATGCAGCCAGATCTGCCGGGTGAAGGCCGCGACCGAGGTTTTGCCGCTGGTGCCGGTGACGGCCGCAATCACCTGCGGCTGGCGCGGATAAAACCGTGCGGCAGCCAATGCCAGCGCCCGTCGGGGATTTGAACTGGCGATAAAAGCGACCCGGCTGTCGTTCGCGGGCAGCCGATCGCTCACCACGGCGGCGGCGCCCGCCGCAATGGCCTGATCGACGAAGCACGCCCCATCGGTCTTGGCTCCATTCAGAGCGAAAAAGACATTCCCCGGCTTCACCGCGCGGCTGTCCACGGCAAGACCGGTGACGGCGACCTCGGCGGTCTGCGCATTCACCACGGCATCGCCGCTGAAGAGGTCGCGAAGTTTCATCTGATCCTGCCGGTAGGCGCGTCGGTGCGGTCTGGCGCTTACCGATTCTCCCTGGATGTCGCAAGAATAAGGCGGTCGGACGGCGGCAAGTCGAAACGAGGCGCAATTCCGAGCAGCGGCGCAATGCGCGCGATCACCTTGCCGCCGGTCGGCACCGCATTCCAGCCCGAAGTGATGAAGCCGTGGGTTTCCGGCAGCGCCTGCGGCTCGTCCAGCATCACCAGAAGCTGATAGCGCGGGTTGTCGGCGGGCAGAATGGCGGTAAAGCCGTTCAGCACCTTCTTCTTGGCATAGCGGCCGTTGATGACCTTCTCCGCGGTGCCGGTCTTGCCGCCGATATAATAGCCTTTCACGTCCGCCTTGCGGGCGGTTCCGACTTCGGCATTGAGACGCATCAGGAAGCGCATCTTCTCGCTGGTCTCAGGCTTGATGACGCGCTTGGCGAGCTTCATCGCTTCTTCCTCGCTGCGCTTGAGGAAGGTCGGCGGAATGAGATAGCCGCCATTGACCAGCGCATCGATCCCCATCACCGCCTGCAGCGGCGCCACCGCGATGCCGTGGCCGAACGAAATGGTCACGGTGTTGAGTTCACCCCAGCGACGCGGCACCAGGGGCGATGCGCTTTCCGGCAGTTCGGTGCGCAGGCGCGCCATCTGCCCCATCTTGGCGAGGAACGCCTTGTGCGCCTCGACACCCTGCTGGAGCGCGACGCGCGCGGCGCCGACATTCGAGGAGTAGGTGAAGACTTCCTTGATATTGATAAAGCGTCCGAGCGGATGGTCGTCGTGGATTTTGAACTTGCCGTATTGCAAGGGGCCGCGCGCATCCACCATCGAATTAAGGTTGATCTTGCCGGAATCGAGGCCCATCGCCAGCGTGAACGCTTTGAAGGTCGATCCCATCTCATAGACGCCGGTGGTCAGGCGATTGATGCGGTCGGGATCGTTGGCTTCGCGCGGATTGTTGGGATCGAAGTCCGGCAGCGACACCATCGCCACGATTTCGCCGGTGCGAACATTGCTGACGATACCCGATGCGGCCTTGGCCTTGAATTTCTCCTTGGCCTTGAGCAATTCGTCGCGCAGCGCATGTTCGACGCGCAGATCGACTGCAAGCTCGATCGGCTCCTGCTGCCGGTCATTGGCAAAGCCCGCGCGATGCAGGTCGGCAAGACCGTTGCCATCGAGCCATTTCTCGATACCGGCGATGCCCTGGTTGTCGATATTCACAAGACCGATGAGATGCGCAACCTCCGCGCCGGTCGGATAAACGCGCTTATTCTCACGCAGGAAGCCAACGCCCGGCAAGCCGAGGCGGAACACATCCTTCTGCTGTTTCGGCGTCAGTTCGCGCTTGAGCCAGACGAAGCCTTTGCGCGACGACAGCCGGTCACGCACCTCGCCGGCATCGAGGTCGGGCAGCGTCGCGGTCAGCAGTTCGATCGCCTCGTCCTTGTCGATCAGGCGGCGCGGCTCGGCAAAGAGCGAGGACGCCTTGACGTCGGTGGCGAGGATTTCGCCGTTGCGGTCCAGAATATCCGGGCGCGCGGTCGCAATGGCGTCCTGCGATGCGGTCCGCCGCGTGCCATGGCTGTCGCCGACCACCGCATACATCACAAGGCGGCCGGCAATGATGGCAAACACCGCCGAGAATGCGAGAATCGCAAGCCCGACGCGCGCACGCGCCTTGGCCGCGCGATCGACGTTACGGCCGTAAAGCAGCGTTCGGATCAGGCGCTGCCGCCATGGCTCTGCGGGTCTTTGATCCCTCACCGGGCATCCTCCGGCGCTGGAATGGAGCTTGTAATATTGTCCTGCTCGACGGTCTCAATCATCTTGCCGATCGGATCCGGATCACTCGGCTTGATGAAGCTCGGCGGACGCAGCGGCAGATTCCTGAGCTGGTCGAATTGCGCGGCTTCGACCGGGCGCAGATCGAGATGGCGCTCGGCCAGGCCCTGCAACCGCTTGGGCGAAGACAGCGTCGCCCATTCCGCGCGCAGCGCCGCGATATGGTTGCGTTCCTCGCGAATATCAGCCCGCAGGCGCAGCACGCGCTCGGTGCGCACCGTGGACTCCATCTTGATGCGATAGACATAAGCGGCCGCGAACACCAGCGCGCAGATGACGAAGAGATGGATGATCCTCACGACCGCCCTCCCCGCATCACGTTTGCCAGTTTCGGCCATCCGAAGGCGGCATCCTCGGCATGCGCCGGCGCATCGGTACGCTCCGCCGCGCGCAGCTTGGCCGAACGCGCCCTTGGGTTGGCCGCGATCTCAGCCCCGCCCGCCACCACCGGCCGCTTCGTTAGGCTGCGGAAGCTCGGCGCAGCCTGCTCCGCAACCGGCAGATGCCGCGAGCCACCGCCGCTCTTACTGCGTGCGCCGATGAAATTCTTGACGATCCGGTCTTCCAGCGAATGGAAGGAGACCACGACCAGTCGCCCGCCCGGCTTGAGGACACGCTCAGACGCAGCGAGGGCGGTCTGCAGCTCGTCGAGCTCCTCGTTGACGAAAATGCGGAGCGCCTGAAACGTCCGGGTCGCCGGATGGATTTCGCCGGGCTTGGCGCGCACCACGCGCGAGACAATATCGGCAAGCGCCCGCGTCGTGGTGATCGGCGCTTCGCTGCGGGCCTTGACGATGGCGCGGGCGACCGCGCGCGAATGGCGCTCCTCGCCGAAAATATAGATGACATTGGCAAGATCGGTTTCGGAGGCGCGGGCCACCACGTCGGCGGCGCTCGGCCCCTCATGCCCCATCCGCATGTCGAGCGGGCCATCATTGCGGAACGAGAAGCCCCGCTCGGCGCGGTCAAGCTGCATGGAGGAGACGCCGACATCCATCACCACGCCATCGACCTGCGGCACATTCTGATCGGTACAGACCTGAGCAAGGTTCGAGAACCGGTCCTCGACTAGGGTGAGGCGCCCTTCTGAGCGATCCACAAGATCGAAACCCTCGGCGATCGCGGTGCGATCGCGGTCGATGGCGATGACGCGGGTGCCCGGAACATCCAGGATGGTCCGGCTGTAACCGCCCGCCCCGAACGTGGCATCGACATAAACGCCGCCGGCGCGAGGCGCCAGAAACGCGACGGCCTCGTGGCCGAGGACGGAGATATGGCGCGGCCTATCCTCTTGGGTCATGGCACACCCGATCGGCCAGCGCAGCGCCGGCAATCGGATAAACAAATCGCGGATCCGTGCCGCGCGCAGCACGCCGCCGCGACGGGAATCCGACCTGCCGGCCCCCCAGGGGCGCCTTTCGGCGAAATCACGTCGCAAACAGCATGTCCGCATGGAATTCCAGAGCCTGCCATGGGAGTCTTGGGCACCACAGGAACCGCGATTGCTCGAATTCGGGCGCGATTCTTCACCCTTCAGTAACGGTAATTACTATTAAGGAATGGTTGACGGCACCCGCTTCGGGGTTGCGATACCCCATCATCGAAATTTTCGCAGGGCCAATGCGGCGGTGGATAACACGGCCGGTGTGGAGCCCCGGCAATTGCGCGAATTTTCTTTGGGGCGATACTTACAAGCATCGGGCTGCCGCCGCCGTCTTGCCCTGTTTTGGTTGTCACATGTCGCTTGAATCGTTTGCGCACGCGGGACTTACCGGAAAGTCCGTACAGTTCCCGCTCCCCCGAAGGCTCAAGATCAACATGGACTGCTTTATGCCGGACTCGTCCGTCGTTTCCGACGTGACGCCGTCCGTCAACTTCAACGACCGCAAGGGCGGTCGCGAACCCGATATGATCGTGTTGCACTACACCGGCATGTCCGATGCCGAGGGCGCGATCACACGCCTCTGCACGGCAGGCACCGATGTTTCGGCGCATTATGTCGTCATGGAAGACGGCAACATCATTCAGTTGGTGAAGGAAAGTGCCCGCGCTTGGCATGCCGGCGCCTCGTTCTGGGCAGGCGAAACCGACATCAATTCGTGCTCAATCGGCATCGAGATCGTCAACCGCGGCCATGACCTCGGCTATCCGGACTTTCCGCTGCGCCAGATCGCGGCCGTGATCGCCCTGTGCAAGGGCATCATGCTTCGCCGCGACATCCCCAGGCATCGCGTGCTCGGCCATTCAGATGTCGCGCCCGCCCGCAAGAAGGATCCGGGCGAGAAATTCCCATGGCGCCTGCTGGCGGATTCCGGCGTCGGCCACTGGGTCGAACCGGCGCGGATCGTGCGCAGCGAACACAGGATCCTCGGCGCGACCGGGGAGCAAGTGCTGGCGTTGCAGCGGGGCCTCGCCAATTACGGCTATGGCGTCGCGCTGACCGGGCAATACGACACCACTACCATGGATGCGGTGGCTGCGTTCCAGCGCCATTTCCGCCCCGAGCGCGTTGACGGCATCGCCGATCACTCGACGCTGATGACGCTGCAGAACCTCTTGGCAACTCTGCCCAAGGAAACCACCGCCGCCTGAGCGGATACGCCCGGCACAAGCTTCATTCCGATTGTGACAGCCTGCGTACCGCTTGACGTGGCGTGCGCGAGACGTCATGTCGTCAGTGTCAGTCGGCCGGACGGCCGCTCCTGCAAGGATCGAAAGGTCGCGGGGGAGGAAAGTCCGGGCTCCATCGACATACGGTGCCGGATAACATCCGGCGGGGGCGACCCCAGGGAAAGTGCCACAGAGAACGAACCGCCTTCATCGCGATGAGGGCAAGGGTGAAAAGGTGCGGTAAGAGCGCACCGCGTTTCTAGCAATAGAGACGGCATGGCAAACCCCACCGGGAGCAAAACCGAATAGGGACGGCAGCGCGAAAAGTTCGCTTTCGGGCGATAACTTCGCAGGGCGATGTCAGGCCCGCTGTCCGGGTAGGTTGCTTGAGGCGCAAGGCGACTTGCGTCCCAGAAGAATGGCCGTCACGTCGGGCCGGCTCGCGCCGGTCAGGCCCTCCAGAACCCGGCTTACAGGCTGGCTGACGCCTATATTAACTCTGTATTAACTCACACTTACCTGTCATGTGAGCGACAACGAGGGGTCCGGCGCGAGAACGCCGGGCCCCTCGCCACATCGGCCACCCCGTGACCGCACAGTCCGGCCAGTCCGGGCCGCCCGGATCAGTGGGCGTCCGCCGCGGCCGCGCCGGGCTTCGGCCTGCTGACGAAGATCGAGAGCACGCTGAGCCCGAGATAGAAGAGAGTCAGCAGGAAGAAGGCATCGGCATAGCCCATCACCACCGCCTGCCGGTGCACCAGCAGCGAGAGTTGCTTCAGCGCCATCAGCGAGGCGTCGCCCATGCCCTGGAAGCGCTGCGTGAACGAATTGAGCAAATCGACCGCGGAGGCGTTGCCCCAGTTCACCGCGTCATGCAGCCGGCTGATGTGCAGGTCGGTGCGGTCGTCGAGCACGGTGTTGATCAGCGCGAGCCCGACCGCGCCACCGAGATTGCGCGTGAGGTTGAACAGGCCGGAGGCGTTCTTCATCCGCTCCGGCGGCAAGGTGCCGAGCGCGATGTTGTTGACCGGGATCATCGCCAGCATGATGCCGACGCCGCGCAGGATTTGCGGCCACAAGAGTTCGTTGAAATCGTAATCCTTGGTCACCCAGGTCATCAGCCAGGCGCCGGCGGCGAACAGCACGAGGCCGACGCCGATCATCGCGCGCGGATCGACCTTGTTCATCAGGCGGCCGACCAGCGGCGCGGTCAGGAACATCGCAGCGCCGGACACGAACATGGTCTCGCCGATCATGATCGGGCTGTAGCCGCGCACCTCGGCGAGGTAGCGCGGATAAAGATAAGTCAGGCCGTACAGCCCCATGCCGACGCAGAACGAGAACAGCGAGCCGATGGCGAAGTTGCGGTCGGTGAAGGCGCGGATATCGACGATCGGCTCCTTCGCCGTCAGCACGCGATAGAAGAAGCCGACGGCGGACACCGCGCAGATCACGGCACAGATCGCGACGGAATCATCCTGCAGCCATTCGTATTGCGGGCCTTCCTCGAGCACGTATTCCATCGCGCCGAGAAAGCCGGCCATGGTGATCAGCCCCCACCAATCGAACCGCGACAGCAGATCGAAATCCGGTCTGTCGAAATCCACCAGCGTCCAGACGCCGAGGGTAATGCCGATGCCGGGCACCACGTTGATGAAGAACAGCCAGTGCCATGACATCGCGTCGGTGATATAGCCGCCGATGGTCGGGCCGATGGTCGGCGCCAGCGTGGCGACCAGGCCGATGATCGGCGTCACCACCGCGAATTTCGAGCGCGGAAAGATCGTGTAGGCCGAGGCGAACACGGTCGGGATCATGCCGGCGCCGAGAAAGCCCTGCACCGCGCGCCACAAAATCATCTGGTCAATCGACGAGGTGAGGCCGCACAGAAAGCTCGCCACCGTGAAGCCGCCGGCCGAAATCGCGAACAGGATGCGGGTGCCGAAGGCGCGCGACAGAAATCCCGACAGCGGAATCGCGATCACTTCCGCGATCAAATAGGCGGTCTGCACCCATGAGACTTCGTTGGAGGAGGCCGACAGGCCGGCCTGGATTTCCGCCAGCGATGCCGAGACGATCTGGATGTCGAGGATCGACATGAACATGCCGAACACCATGATGACGAACGCCGCCATCCGGCGCGGATCGATCCGCTCCGAGGCTGCTGGCACCGCGCCTGAGGCACCGCCGCCCTGCTCCATTGTGGTGGCCGTTGCCATGGTCGATCCTCAGGCTGCTGGGCGGCCCGTCAGTTGATCGTGCTGGCCTGCGCGCCGCTCGGCGGCTTGGTGTTGACGCTGACCACGACCGACATGCCGGCCCGCAGCAGGTTCTCATGCGCCACGTCGCGCGGAATGCTGATCCGCACCGGCAGGCGCTGCACGATCTTGGTGAAATTGCCGGTGGCGTTGTCCGGCGGCAGCAGCGTGAACACCGAGCCCGCCGCGGGCGCGACGCTCTGCACCGTGCCGACGATCTCGCGGCGGCTGTAGGCATCGACCGCGATATCGACCTTCTGCCCCGGCCGCAGGCGGGCCAACTGGGTCTCCTTGAAATTCGCGTCGATATAGACGTCGTCGAGCGGCACCAGATTGGCGAGCCGCTGGCCGGGCTGGATATAATCGCCGGAATTGACCAGACGGTTGGAGAACACGCCATCGACCGGCGCGCGGATGGTGGTGAACGACAGATCGCGCTCGGCCTTCTCCAGCGCCGTCTTCAGTTCGGCGAGTTGTCCCTCGGCCTCGGCCTTCTGCGCCTTGATGACGTCGATCTGCGCTTGCGCCGCCGCGAGCGCCGCCTGCGCGCCCTGCAGGCTCGCGATCGCCTGATCGCGCGCCGCCTTGGAGGTGTCGTACACCGCCTTCGAGGCAAAACCCTTGTCGCTCAAAGTCTGCTGGCGCTGGAAGTCGGCCTCGGTGCGTTGGATCGCGGCGTCGGCGGAATCGATCTGCGCTTTGGCCTGCTCCACCGCGCTCTGCTGCGCCACCACTTGGCGGCCGATCCGCGCGATGGTGGCGTCCTGCGTCGCGATCTTGGCGCGCGCATTGTCGACCGCGATCCGGTAGTCGCCATCGTCGATCTGGATCAGAAGCGCGCCGGCCTTGACCGGCACGTTGTCGCCGACCGCGATCCTGGCGATGTAGCCCGGCACCTTGGCGCCCAGCGTGGTGTTGTTGGCGCGGACATAGGCGTCGTCGGTGCTGACCATGAAGCGGCCGACCGTCACATAATGAATGCCGAAATACACCGCGGCGAGCGCAACCAGCGCGCCAAGGCCCATCAGCAGCTTGCGCTTGCGGCCATTGGCGGGCGCCTTCTCGGATGACTCCGATCCCGCCGGCGGGGCATCGCCGGCGGGAGCCCCGGTCTGGCGGCGGGCAACGGGGTCTTCTGAATGCGATTGATCGTCCTGCGCGGGATCGCGCGCGACTTCGGACTCCTGTCCGGGCTGGTCACGATCCGGCCGGACCAGCCGGGCGATGCGATTGCGTGCTGAGGTGGCCATTTCCGTGGTTTCCCTGCTCGTCGGGGGCAGCCAGTCGGGCCTCCCGGGCCCGGGGCGTCCTGCGCTGCGACATTTCATACCATTGACCGAACGGTTCGGTCAATATATCTGGAGACTGTGGACAAAAAAGCCACCCCTCCCGGAAAAAGGATTAGGGTTCCAACTTCAGGAATATGTCCCAATGAACGCCGCCCCCGATCTTCAGGTTCAGATCAAGGATGAAGACAGCGCCAAGCGCCGTCAGATCCTCGAGGGGGCTCGCCGCGTCTTCATGGATCTCGGTTTCGACGGCGCCAGCATGGGCGAAATCGCCCGCGCCGCCGGCGTGTCCAAGGGCACGCTCTACGTCTACTTCACCGACAAGAGCGCGCTGTTCGAGGCGATCGTCGAGAAGGAATGCCAAGACCACGGCATCACTGCACTCGACATCGAATCGAAGGATGCCGGAAGCGCGCTGCGCCAGCTCGGCCAGGCTTATATGGAAGTGCTGTGCCGGCCCGAGGGCGGCTCCGCCGTCCGCACCGTGATGGCGATTGCCGAACGGATGCCCGATCTCGGCCGCCAGTATTACGGCAACGTGCCGGCGACCTGGTTCGGCAAACTCGCCGGCTATCTACGCACGCAGGTGAAAGCCGGGCAGCTCGTGATCGAGGACTGCGACCTCGCCGCCGCGCAATTCATGCTGGCCTGTCAGGCCACGCTGTTCCTGCCCTTCATCTTCCAGGTCAGGCCGCCGCCATCGAGCGAGCAGATCGCGAAAGTGGTAGACAGCGCCACGCGCATGTTCCTCGCCGCCTATCGGCCGCAGGCGAAGTAGCGCGGCTCCACAATACGCAAATTCACCACGGTTGAACGGACATCGATTGAGCCCTCACCCTGAGGAGCGCGCACTTGCGCGCGCTCTTGAAGGATGAGACCGAGTGCCCCGGACGCGGTGCGGCACGCAGTGACGCTCCGCTGAGCCGGGGCCGTTCCACATTCGGAATCCGTAACGGTCCCGGTTCTGCGACGCAGCGTTACACGCTGCATCGCGCCCGGGACACATCAAATCAATCGAGCGAAAATCAGTTCCGGTCGCGGATGTGGGACTCATCCTCGATGCCGTCTTCATCCGCAGTCGCCTTGGCCTTGGCGCTCAGGGTGCGGCGGCCGCCCAGCGAGATCGAGCCGGTGACGCCGACATCGCGCATGTCACGCCCGGCATAGCCGCGCTGTTTTGCAGCACGTGACGCCACTTCCTCACCAGAGATCGCCGCGGGTTTGCAGATCACCCGGCCACTGGCGCGGCGCATCAGATCCACATGGATATGATTGTAGTGATAGATGTTGGCGCCGGGCGCGAGCACGGTGGTGAACTCGCGGCATGCGCCCGCTTCGACATCGCGCAGGAAGCCCTGCTCTTCCGGCAATCCCTTCCAGCCATCCTGCACCGAAATGCGCCGTCCATCGGACAGCGTGAAAGCGGCGATGTCGAGCGCGTTGCCGAAGGCGTGCTCGGAAATATGCGCATTCGGATTGCCGTTCATGCCGCGGCAGGAATAGGCGGAAATCTGCTTGATCTCGACCACGCGCGCGCCGAACCAGCGGATCGCGGCGGGCTGCACGCTCTCATTGATCCAGCGATCCAGCACCGAGACGATCGGACACGCCAGCGTCGCGGCGGGCTTCAGCGCAACCGGGCCAACCGCATTGACCTGATTGCCCGAAGGGCCGAGCCGCGGCTGCGAATAAGACGGCGCAGCCGGATAAGAAGGCTGCGGCGGATAAGGCGCACGCGGCGGCGATGACGCGCTCGGATAGCGCGATGCAGACTCGTTGATCGCAGCCTCGTCCTCGTCATCCGGCGGTGCGATGCCCGGCGCGTTCAGCGAGGTCGGCGCGGCACCCGGCGCGGCGGATTGTGCCGGCGGATAGGACGGCGCAGGCCGGTATGACGGCTGCTGCGGCTGATAGTTTGGCTGCTGATAGTTTGGCTGCTGGTAGGACGATTGCGCCGGCTGCGAGACCGGCCAGCGCGGCTGATTGCTGCCGATGCTGCCGGGCGGACGCAGATCGTCGGCATAGCCGAGCGAACTGTTCGCCTCGCCGAACGCAGCGACCTTGAGCGGAAATTCCGCGCCGCACACGCCGGGGCCGGAAATCGGGCTGATCCGCACCAGATCCGGCGTTTCCTTTACCGCACCCGATTTCAGGCATGCTGCTTCCGCCTCGGCGCGCCAGGGTTCGCGTTCAGCCGTGAAGAACCCACGGCCGCAACCCGCCAGCGAGACGAGGACAAGGGAGCCGACAAGATACAAACGAACTCCGCGCGTCATGCGCGCAAGTTCGGTGAATAAACTTAAGGACTTCTCAACACGTTGTTTTTCAAGAATTTTTAACCATGTTGCAGCGCGGCGATCCACAGCCGGGCAAATAGAGCAGCGGGGCTGACCTGTTTCGACCGGGAACGTCTTGATAGGTCGCGCGTTACAACAACCAGCGACGCAAACCTGGAGCCTTCCATGACTTTCGGTAGCCGTCTGAGTGTCGTAACGGCCTATATGAGCATCGCCCTGGTCGGCGCCATCGTGCTGGGGTTCCTGTAACCCTTCGGCCGTCCAATTCCTGTTGCAAAGTCTGACGCCAAGACAGCGCCTCGGCTTGGCCGGGGCGCGTTTTAATTTAAGCTCATGAGCGGGCGCCCTCGCAGCGGGGGCGGAGCGCGGGGCAGGACCACGGCGTGACGTGCAAGGCATGGCTGTTCGCCATCGGTCTCGTCTTCTACGCGCTGCTCGGCATCGCGGATGGCCGCGCGCAGACGCAACCAAGTTCCACGCAAACGAACTCCACGGTGCTGCCGCCGGTCGGCGAGCCGATCGGCAATGTCGCCACGGTGAGCGGCAGCGCCACGCTGTCGCGCTTCGGCAATGCGACCGCGCTGAAGGTGGACGACGACATCTATCTCGGCGACACGCTGCAGACCGGCGCGGATTCCGCGCTCGGCATCACCTTCAACGATGCGACAACCTTCAACCTCAGCGCAAACTCCAGCATCGTGGTCAACAATTTCGTCTATGAGGACGGCGGCAAGAAAAATTCCGCGCTGTTCAATGTTGCGCGCGGCACCGTCGCTTTTGTCGCCAGCGCGGTGGCCAAGACCGGCGACATGAAAATCTCGACGCCGACCGCGACGCTCGGCATTCGCGGCACCACCGGTGTGATCGAGGTGCCGGACAATGTCGCGCCAGGCGGCAACGAGGTCGCGGTGAAACTTTATCCCGATCAGGACGGCCGCGTCGGCCGCATCGAGGTGCATGGGCGCGATGGCGTGCGGCTCGGCCTGCTGTCGCAGGCGGCGAGCGGCTTTGCGATCCGCCACGGCGCGGGTGGCCGTTTCACCGCCGCGCCGCTGCGGATTTCGGCGCAGCAGGCGACGCGTGACCGCGGCTTCGTGCGGCAGCTCCATGCGGCGCAGGGCATCGGCCGCCAGATCGTGACGCGGCAGCGCGCGCTGCGTCAGCAGAACCTGTCGCGGCAGCCCGGTCTGCAACGCCCGAACATGCAGCGGCCGGACCTGCAGCGGCAACCGGGGCAACAGCGTCCGCCAAATCTGCAACGCCAGCCGGGACCGCCGAAGACACCGGGCGCAGCGCGTCCGCCGGGCGCGGCACCACAGCCGGGAGCAAGACCGGCCGCTTCGCCAAAACTGCCCGCTTCGCCAAGACTGCCCGGCGCGCCAAAGCCGCCCGGGCAACGCTCCGATGCGCCGCACCCACCCGGCATGCAGCGTCCCGTTGCCACGCCGCGCCCGCTGGCGGTGCAGCGCGGACCTTCGCTGCAACGCGCGCCGCAAACGCAGCCAGGACGTTCGCCGCTACCGGCGCGCGGGACAAAGCCGCCGAAAGAAAACCGCTAGGGCGGTTTTGCATCTGCCATCGTCTGGTGCATTCTCCCGCGCCAGAGCGAAATGAGCCGGGGACAGGATGCGACTGAAATTCATTGTGCTCGGAGCGGCGATCCTCGGGGCGTCGTTCTACGCCAGCCTGCAGGCGATGGATTATCTCTGGCCGCGCGCCGTGCAGAAGCCGGTGCTGGCGAAACTGCCGCCACTGCCGCAGGTCGCGCGCAAGTCGGAGATTGCCGCGCCGGTCGCCATCGCACTCTCGACCATCGGCACCGCGCTCGACCGCGCCGCGCCGCGCAACCTTGCCGGCAAAGCCGACAATCCGGTCAGCCAGATTCTCTCCAACGCCGACATCAACTGGACAGTGGCGCGCGGGTCGATCGTCACCGGCGCGGCGCAGAACGCGCTGACCCTCTCGACGCCGCTTCAGGGCAAGCTCACGGTGCTCGGCTCGCTCAACACCGCCGCCGGCAGTCGGCTCAACAACGCGCTCGGCGATATCCTCGGCGGCGACGCGGCGAAGCGGATCGGCAACATCTCGATCAAGTCGATCAACGCCAATGCTGCGATCCGCGGCACGGTGGCGATGACCGCGCGACCCGAGATCATGCCGAACTGGCACATCGATCCCAAGCTCGCCGCGCAGGTCAATCTCGGCGACACCAGCCTTTCGGTCGCCGGCGCCAAAGTCGCGGTGCCGGCGCAGGTCAAGCCGATGATCGACAAGACCGTCGACGAGCAGATCGAACGGCTGCAGCAGCGCTTGCGCAACGACACCACGCTCGAGCAACGCGCGCGGCGCGAGTGGGACAAGATGTGCCGCTCGATCGCGCTGCCTGCCGCCGCGGCGGGGCTGCCGCCGCTCTATCTCGAAATGCGCCCGGTCAGCGCCTTCGCCGCGCAGCCGCGCATCGATGCCCGCAACGTCACGCTGCTGCTCGGCCTGCAGGCCGAGACGCGGATCGTCGCAACCCAGACCAAGCCGAATTGCCCATTCCCGGCGACGCTCAACATCGTGCCGCCGGTCGATGGCGGCCGCATCAATATCGCGGTGCCAATCGACCTGTCGTTCGACGAGGTCAGCCGCATCGTGCAGTCGCAACTCAAGGACCGCAACTTCCCCGACAATGGCGAGGGTCCGGTCAGCGTCACGGTGAAAAGCGCCGCGGTCGATGCGGCGGGCGACCGCCTCTTGATCTCGCTGCTGGTCAACGCGCGCGAGAAGACGAGCTTCTTCGGCTTCGGCACCGACGCCACCATGCGGATCTGGGGCCGCCCGGTGCTGGATCAGCAGCAGCAGATCCTGAAGCTCACCGATCTCGATGTCGCGGTGGAATCCGATGCCGGCTTCGGCCTCCTCGGCGCGGCGGCGCAGATGGCGACGCCGTATCTGAAAGACGCGCTGGCGCAGCACGCCACCATTGATCTGAAGGCGCTCGCCGCCACCGCGCAGCAGAAGCTGGCGGGCCTGGTCACCGACATGCGCGCCAATGACGATGGCCTGCGCATCGAGGCCGCGGTGACGAGCCTTCGTCTCGGCGACATCGCCTTCGATTCCAAAACGCTGCGGGTGCTCGCTGAAGTTTCCGGCTCAATCAACGTGCATGTCACTGCACTGCCGCGCTGATCAGTTCGCGCATAACGTGCAAAATTGATCCAACGATCCGGTTCCATCTTGGTTGGAACCGCATAAGTTACTGAGATTTGGCGACAAATCGCGCGACATGATCTCTCCACAATGTCGCGGCAACACGCGCGTTTCGCGTGTCGCACCAGATGCGGCGCAACGCCCTGTGTAACGGCTATGAGCCGCCGGGCTTTTTTAACCCGAGGACCTGCACATGAAACGTTTGGCGCTCGCCGCTTTTGCGGCGCTATCCGTGACTCCGTCGGCCTTCGCTCAAGGCGCGGAATATCAAGCGATGGTCACAAACCACGCCGCCGCCAATGGTCTGCCACCTTCTCTCGTGCATCGCGTTATCATGCGCGAGAGCCGCTACAATCCGCGCGCCGTGCATCGTGGCAACTACGGCATCATGCAGATCAAGCTGCAGACCGCGCGCGGCCTCGGCTACACCGGCACCGCGCAGGGCCTGCTCGATCCCGAAACCAACCTGACCTATGCGGTGAAGTATCTTGCCGGCGCCTATCGCGCCGCAGGCGGCAATGCCGATCGCGCCGTGCGTTATTACGCCGGCGGCTACTACTATGCCGCCAAGCGCCAGCGCCTGATGAACGCCAATGCCCAGATGATGCCGGCGAATTTCGTCGAGCCGACTGGCTTCGAGCGGCCACAGCGCCGCCGTCATCACCGCACGGTCGCGGACTGATCTATTTTTCCAAGATGAAACTATCGTCGTCATGCCCGGGCTTGTCCCGGGCATGACGACGCAAATATCCCAAACTGAAAACTGCATTGCGGTCAAACTCTGAGACGGACCGCAAACGCGTCCCGGGCGCGATGCAGCGTGTAACGCTGCTTCGCAGAACCGGGACCGTCACAAACTCTGAACATGGAACGGCCCCCGGAGCGACATTGCATGTCGCACCGCGTCCGGGGCACCACGGCGTGAATCACGCTTTTCGTTGCGCGACCTCTTCAGATCGCCGCCGCCGGATCCCGCGGCGGCGCGATGGGGTGCGGACGGCCCTCGTCGTCGATGGCGACATAGGTGAAGTTGCCATCCGTTACCAGAATGATCTCGGTCTCCTTGCGCCGCTGCACCCAGGCCTCGACATGCACCGTGATCGAGGTGCGGCCGACGCGCACCGTCGAGCCATAGACCGACACCACGTCTCCGACATAGACCGGCTTGCGGAACGTCATCGCCTCGATGGCGACGGTGACGTTGCGCGTCAGCGTGGTCTTGTAGGCGAAGATCGCGCCGGCCAGGTCCATCTGACTGAGCAGCCAGCCGCCGAAGATGTCGCCGTTCTGGTTGGTATCGGCCGGCATCGCCAGCGTGCGGATCGACAGCGCGCCCTGCGGGCCTGTCGGCGTCGCAGGCGCGCCGCGAATGCTTTGCGTTTCACTCATCGGTCAGTATCCGGCTGTGGTCATCAACGAAAGGTCATCCAGCCGGCATCCGGCTTGAAGCGATCGCCGTATTTTGCGGCGAGCGTGGCGAGCGCGTTGGAGACGTTCTCCGGTCCGCGCGTGCGCGCATAGTTCAGCGGACCGCCACGGAACGGCGCATAGCCGGTGCCGAAAATCATCGCGCCGTCCACCACGTCGGCATTGTCGACAATCCCTTCGCGCAGGCAGGCGACGCAGACGTTCGACATCGGCAGCACCAGACGGTCGATCATTTCCGGTGTCGGCTGCACCGCGGGCGGCATCTTCTGCACTTTGCCGTCCTTCCAGTGATAGAAGCCGCGCCCGGTCTTGCGGCCAAGCTCGCCCTTGTTGACCTTCTCACGCAGCCAGTCCGGCGCGGGCGGCAGCGCATCGCCGAATTTCGAGCGCAGCATATCGCCAACCGCGAGACAAATATCAAGACCGACCTGGTCGGCCAGTTCGATCGGCCCCATCGGCATGCCGAACTTCTCCGCCGCGGCATCGATGGTGGTCTTGTCGATCTTCTCGTCCATCATCACCATCGCTTCCAGCATGTACGGCGTCAGCGCGCGGTTGACGAGGAAGCCCGGCGAACTCTTCACCGGCAGCGGCAGGCGATCAATGCCGCCGACGAACCGCATCGCGGCAGCCAGCACCTGCGGATCGACGATGTCGTGGCTGACCACCTCGACCAGTTGCAGGCGCGAGACCGGATTGAAGAAGTGGATGCCGACCAGGCGCTCGGGAGCCTTGAGCGTGGTGCGCAGATCCTGCAGCGGAATGCTGGAGGTGTTGGTGGCGAGGATGCAATCCGGCTTCATCACCGGCTCAAGGCCCGCATAGACCTTCTGTTTGAGTTCGAGCTTCTCCGGCACCGCCTCGATGATCAAATCGGCGTTGCGCACGCCCTCGCCGGTCAGATCCGGCACCAGGCGGTCGAGTGCGTCGCGCACCAGGATCTTCTTGCGGATGATCTTGTTGTAGAGGTCGGCCGCGCGCTTGATCGCGCCGGCGATCGGCTCCGGCTTCATGTCGGCCAGCGTGACGCGCAGCCCCTGATTGGCGCACCAGGCGGCGATATCGCCGCCCATCGCCCCGGCGCCGATGACATGGACATGCTGCACGGTGTTCTTGCCGCCGGCGAGCTTTTTCATCTCGTCGCGCAGGAAGAACACGCGGATCAGATTCTGCGCGGTCGGCGTCACCATCAGCTCGGCGAACGAGGTCTTTTCCGCCGCCAGCATGGCACGGCGGTCGCCGCCGTGCTTCTCCCACAGATCGATCAGCGCGTAAGGCGCGGGATAATGCTCCTGCGGCGCGGTCTTGCGCGCTTCGCGGCGCATCCGCGAGGCCAGCAGCTTGCGCGCCGGAGACAGATTCATCAGCGAGACCAGCGCGCCGGGCTTGGCGCGTTTCAGGCGGCCGAACACCGCGTCCTTCACCGCGCCGCGGACATGACGCTCCTGCGTCACCGCATCGACGAGGCCGAGCGACTTGGCGCGGCGGGCGTCGATGGTCTTGCCGGTCAGCATCATCGTCATCGCTTCGACCGGATTGACGAGATGGGAAAAGCGCGCGGTGCCGCCGAGCCCCGGATGCAGGCCGAGCAGCACTTCGGGGAAGCCGAAGCGGGCGTTATCGATGGCGATGCGCATGTTGCAGGCCAGCGCGACCTCGAGGCCGCCGCCGAGACAGAAGCCGTGGATCACCGCCACGGTCGGAAGCCGCAAGGCTTCGAGCCGGTCGACGATCTGATGGCCGCGATTCAGCTGCAATTCCACCACGCGCGCGTCGCTGACACCGCGAAACTCGGTGACGTCGGCGCCGGCGATGAAGCCCGAGCTTTTCGCCGAGCGCAGCACGAGGCCCGCCGGACGATCATTCTCCAGCGCGGTCAGGATCTGACCGAACTCCTCGATCATCGCGCCGGACAGCGTGTTGGTGCTGGCGCCATCGCGGTCGAACAACAGCCAGGCGATGCCGTCCTCGTCGCGGGTCAATTTGAAATTCGGCGAAGAACTTGGCTGCGGGGTGGGACCAAGCTCGAGCACCTGATCCTTGAGAACGTCCATGATCCTGCTGTCCATGATCGTTCCTTACACCGTTTCAATGAGCATGGCGCCGCCGAGGCCGCCGCCGATGCATTCCGTTGCGATGCCCCGCTTGGTGCCGAGGCGTTTCATGGCGTTGACCAGATGCAGCACGATGCGGTTGCCGCTGGTGCCGACCGGATGACCGAGACTGATCGCGCCGCCATCGACGTTGAGCTTGGCATGATCGAGCTGCCCCGCCGCGCCATCGAGACCGAGCACCTCGCGGCAGAATTTTTCGTTGTTCCAGGCCGCGAGGCACGCCAGCAACTGCGCGGCGAACGCCTCGTTGATCTCCCATGTGTCGATCTGCTGCAGCGAGAGATTGTGCTTCTTCAGCAGCTTGGTCGCCGACATCACCGGGCCGAAACCCATGATGCTGGGATCGAGCCCGGCCCATGCGCTGTCTTTGATGACGACTTTCGGGGTGAGGCCGTGTTTTTTCACCGCATCTTCCGAGGCGAGGATGGTCCAGCACGCGCCGTCGGTGATCTGCGAGGAATTGCCCGGCGTCACCTGCCCCCACGGCCGCTCGAACACCGGACGCAGCTTGGCAAGCTTGTCCATCGAGGAATCCGCGCGCACGCCGTCATCGTGATCGTAGAACTTGCCGTCGCGCGCAAACGCGATCTCGATTTCGTTCTTGAGATAGCCCTGCTCCTGCGCATGCGCGAGCCGCTTGTGGCTCTCCACCGCATAGGCATCGGATTGCTCGCGCGTCACCCCCATCAGATGCGCGACCACTTCAGCGGTCTGGCCCATGTTGAGATCGGTGACGGGATCGGTGAGGCCGCGCTCCAGCCCGATCACCGGATTGAAATAAGACGGCCGAACTTTAAGGAACGCCGCGAGCTTGCCGAGGGTGGAGCGCGCGGTGGCGAGCTTGGCAAACCAGCGCACGCCCGCCTGCGGAAACACCAGCGGGGCGTAGCTCAGCGCCTCGGTGCCGCCGGCGAGGATCATGTCGGCGTTGCCGGCCTCGATGTAGCGATAGGCGGTGTCGATCGACTGCATGCCGGAGCCGCAATTGATCTGCATGGTGAAGGCGACCATCTCCTCGCCCATGCCGAGCCGCAACGCGGCGACGCGCGCCGGGTTCATCTCGTCGGCGATGACGTTGACGCAGCCGAGAATGACCTGATCGAACGCAGCTGGCGCGAACGGTTGCCGCGCCAGCAGCGGGCGTCCCGCCTGCACCGCGAGATCGACCGGCGTGAACGGTCCGGGGCCACCTTGCGCCTTCAAAAAAGGCGTTCGGCTGCCATCGATAATGTAAACAGGGCGCGCCATCAGCTTGCCGCTCTTTCAGGGGTTGTCTGCTTCGGGTGGGGTTTCTGGTAGATCGGCGACAGCACCTCGGGCGCGAAATCGTCGACCGCGATCACTTGCGCCACGGCGTCGTGCGCCGCCCGCATGCGCTCGCCTTCTTCCGGCGTGAGGATGCCGCGCTTCACCGCCTCGTTCCAGTCGCGCAGGCGCGCGGCGCGCAGCCGCTTCTCCAGCGCGTCATTGGCGGTGACAAGACGGAAAGCGCGCTCCAGCCGCGCCAGCGGACCATCGTCATCGGTCGGCGCCTGATAAAGGCCCGAGGTGAGCCGGTCGCGCGCCGCCGACGGCTCAAGGATCAGTTGCGCGCAGCGATGCACGACCTTGTCGGACGGGCCGAGCGGATTGGCGCCGAGCGGCTGCACGATGAATTTCAAAAGCCACGCCACCGGACGGTTCGGCAGATTGGCCAAGACTTCGGCGAAACGGTTCTCGATGGTGCGGATGCCATTCGCCATCACCCACTCCAGCGCGGCGAAATCTTCCGGCTGTCGCCCTTCATCTTCCCAGCGCTTGAGCGCGGCGGAGAGCAGATAGAGTTCGGAGAGAATATCGCCAAACCGCGCGGAGAGCATCTCCTTGCGCTTGAGCGCGCCGCCGAGCGTCAGCAGCGCCATGTCGGCGCATAGCGCGAACTCCGTGGAGTAGCGCGAGAGCTGGCGATAGTAGCGCGTCGCCGCACCGGCCTCCGGCGCCGGCGCGAACAGGCCGCCGGTCCAGCTTCGTCCCCAGGCGCGGAACAGATTGGTGAACGCGTGGCCGACATGCTTCCAGAACGCGGTGTCGAACGCCTCCAGTCCCGCCTTCTGGTCCGGATTGCCGATCGCGTTGATCTCGCCCAGCAGATAAGGATGCGCGCGGGTCGCGCCCTGCCCGAACACAATGAGATTGCGCGTCAGGATGTTGGCGCCCTCCACCGTGATCGCGACCGGCACCGAGCGATAGAGATTGCCCATGTAGTTCTGCGGGCCGTCGATCACCGCCTTGCCGCCGTGAATATCCATCGCGTCATCGACCACGATGCGCAGCCGCTCGGTGGCATGCAGCTTCATGATGCCGGAGATCACCGCCGGATGCTTGCCCTGATTGAGCGCGGCGCAGGTCAGCCGCCGCGCGGCGTCTAACTGATAGGCGGTGCCGGCGATCCGCGCCAGCGGCTCCTCGATGCCCTCGAACCTGCCGATCGGCACCTTGAACTGTTCGCGCACGCGCGCATAAGCGCCGGCGGTGCGCGCGCAATAGGCCGCGCCGGAGGCGGACTGCGACGGCAGCGAAATGCCGCGCCCGGCGGCGAGCGCGCTCATCAGCATCTTCCAGCCCTGACCGATGCGCGCCTGCCCGCCGATGACGTAATCCATCGGCACGAACACGTCCCTGCCCCAGTTCGGGCCGTTCTGAAACACCTGCATCGCCGGCAAATGGCGATGGCCGATGGTGACGCCCGGCAAATCGGTCGGGATCAGCGCCACCGTGATGCCAAGCTCGTCCTGATTGCCGATCAGATGATCAGGATCGCGCGCCTTGAAGGCGAGACCGAGCAAGGTCGCGACCGGACCCAGCGTGATGTAACGCTTGTGCCAGTTGAGGCGCAGGCCGAGCACCTCCTTGCCCTCGAAGGTGCCCTTGCATATCACGCCGGTGTCGACCATCGAGGCGGCGTCCGAACCGGCATCGGGGCTGGTCAGGCCGAAGCACGGAATCTCGCGGCCCTCGGCAAGGCCCGGCAGCCATTTGTCCTGCTGCTCCTTGGTGCCGAATTTCATCAACAGTTCGCCCGGCCCGAGCGAGTTCGGCACCATCACGCTGACGGCGGCGGCGATCGAGCGCGACGATAATTTGCGGATCACTTCGGAATGCGCGAACGGCGAGAAGCCGAGCCCGCCGAATTCCTTCGGAATGATCATGCCGAGGAATTTGTTGCGCTTGATGAAGTCCCACACTTCCGGCGGCAGGTCGCGCCATTCCCAGACGACCTTCCAGTCGTCCACCATGGCGCACAACTCCTCGACCGGGCCATTGAGGAATGCGATCTCCTCGTCGGTCAGCTTGGCGGGCGCGGTGGCAAGCAGCTTCGACCAGTCCGGATTGCCGGTAAACAAATCCGCATCCCACCACACATCGCCGGCTTCCAGCGCCTCGCGCTCGGTATCCGACATCGAGGGCAGCGCCTTGTGGGCCCAGGCAAAGATCGGTCGCGTGAGGACATCGCGGCGGAAGGAAAAGCTCATGGGACGATCCTCTCTCCAGAACAGCCTGACCGGCCTCAACGCGCGGGACTTGCGTTCGCCTCAAGCCAGACCGACATCCGGCTGCGGAACGCCGGACGATCAACTGCCGAAAATCAGCCTACACCCCTAAATCCTGACAAATCCTGACAGCCCCTCTTCGCGGCACATCAAACCCGTTGCCGCGCCGCCCCATACTTACCGACTTATATATGAACCCGGTGATTCTTTCAGGTCCCCTCCTCCCTCCATGATCACCCGATCTTGATCCTGCCATATGTCAGGTCGTCGCACCGAGCCAAAACGCCGCCCCGGCGTCATCATCCCGTCATGGCGGGCGCACCATCTCGAACATGGCATCGGGACGTATTTCGGCGTAGTCGCCGCTGCGCCCGGCGCGCAGAATCGGATGCGCCAGCGCAGTCTGGTACACGCCATCGACGATCAATGATGTATCGATATAGATCATCACCACTTCGCCCAGCACCAGCCAGCTCTTGACCTTGACGCCGTCCGCGCCTTGAAGCTGGACGATCTGCGTCACCTTGCACTCGAACGAGACCGGACTTTCGCCAACCCGCGGCACATCGACGAGACGGCCCGGTACTTTGGTGAGGTTGGCAAGATCGAACTCGTCGACTTCGTGCGGCACGGTGGCCGAGGTTGCGTTCATCGCCTCGCCGATCCGCCGCGTCGCGAGATTCCAGACGAACTCGCCGGTCGCGCTGACATTGGCGACGCTGTCTTTCCAGCCGAGGCTGCAAAAGCCGACAATCGGCGGATGATAGTTGAAGGCGTTGAAGAAGCTGTAGGGCGCGAGATTGACGTGACCGTTTTTGTCGCGCGATGAAATCCAGCCGATCGGCCGCGGTCCGACAATGGCGTTGAACGGATCATGGCGCAGACCATGACCACGCGCGGGTTCGTAACAATGGATCTCGCTCATCCCGCCATCCTGAATTGCGCAACCTGAAAAAGGTTTCGTCCTGCCGGCGCGATTATGACGCGATTTTCACCGCACAAAACCAGGAACCTGCACGCTCTCACGCTGTTATCGCGGCGAACTCACCAAACAGGAGATTGTGATGGGTAGTCTCACCGACAAGATTAAGGGCACCGCGAACGAGGCGATCGGCAAGGCCAAGCAGGGCCTCGGCGAAGCCACCGGCTCGGCGGAGCTGCAGGGCGAAGGCGCGATGCAGGAAGCCAAGGGCCATGTGCAGAAGGCGGTGGGCGACGCCAAGGAAGCGGCCAAGGACGCCGTCAACAAGGCGGCGGACGCGGCCAAGCGCAAGCTGTAATCGAGCGACAATCGCGATCAGGAAGACCGGTCCGCTGCGGGCCGGTCTTTCTGCTGCCTGAAGGAAAAAGCATTGCGTCGCTGGCCGCGCAAACGCTTACACCGCACCTTCTGCTTTCAGAACCTCATGCGCGGCCTTGAATGCCTCGAGGCCTGCCGGCACGCCGCAATAGGCGGTGGCATGAATCAGGATTTCCTTGATCTCGTCCACGCTGACGCCGTTGGTCAGCGCGCCGCGCACATGCAGCTTCAATTCGGCCGGTTGCTTCAGCGCGGTGAGCATCGCCAGATTGATCATGCTGCGGGTCTTGCGGTCCAGTCCGGGACGGGCCCAGGCATGGCCCCAGCACCATTCGGTGGTGATGGTCTGAAACGCCATCATGAAATCGTCGGCTTTAGCGATGCTGGCATCGACATAATCGGCGCCCAGCACTTCGCGGCGGACCCTCAACCCGGCCTTGAACTTCTCGCTCTCACTCATCGTTATTCCTTTTTGGTCGCTCATCCCGAGCTTGATGTAGGTCAACGTCATTTCACACCGCCGCCGCGATAGTCGGCAAGCGAATCCTTGCAACTCTCCTCAACGCCGTGGCCGACCATGCAGCACGTCACCAGCATCCTCACCGCCGCATTCCTCGCCGTGGTGGCGACGACCACCGCACACGCCGCCTCGCCTGCCGAACAGCGCGGCAAGACCTTGGCGCTGAATAATTGCGCTAAATGCCATGCCATTGACCGCCATTCGGAAAGCCCGCTGAAGATCGCCCCGCCCTTCCGCACCCTGCACACGAAATATCCGGTCGAGGAGCTGGGGGAGGCGCTGGCAGAAGGCATCGACACCGGCCATCCGACCATGCCGATGTTTCGCTTCGAGCCGGATCAGGTCAACGACCTGCTCGCCTATCTGCGGACGCTGGAATAGCGCCGCCGTCTCACTCCAGAGCCTGATCGACTATTCCTGTCATTACCGGGCTTGAGCGGCAATCCATCCATTTTGAAGATGGATGCCTGGATCAAGTCCGGGCATGACGAGTTGCCGATTCCGTCTAAATCAAATCGCTCTAGTCCTCAGGGCTTGGTGAGATCGAGCGAGACCAGACACAGGTCGAGATCGTCCGCGCTGGTCTTTACGTCAAAGCCGAGCTTGCGGCACATGTCCAGCATGGTGGTGTTTTCCTGCAGGACCTCGCCGGAAATCCGCTTCAGCCCCTCACTGCGGGCGTATTCGATAATCAACTCCATCAGCACCCAGCCAAGGCCGCGCCCCTTCAGGTCGGAGCGCAGCAGGATGGCGTATTCGCCGGTCTCGTAGATCGAGTCGGAATGGATGCGCACCGCGCCGATCATTTCGCGGGTTTCCTCATCCAGCGCGATGAAAGCCATGGCGCGGGCGTAATCGAGCTGGGTCAGGCGGGCGATGAAGGAATGGCTGAAGTCCCGCACCGAGGAGAAGAACCGCAGTCGCAGATCCTCCGGCGTGACATGATGGAAGAATTCGCGCAACAGCGGCTCGTCGTCCGGCCGCATCGGCCGGATGATCACGCTCCAGCCGTCCCGGAGCGTGAGGCGGCGCTGCCATTCCGACGGATAGGGCCGTACCGCGAAATTGGCGTTGCCCGGCCCCGAGAATTTCCGCTGCGCGGCACCGACCGCAACACGGACGTCGACCGCCAGCACGCCGTTCTGATCGGCCAGCAACGGGTTGATATCGAGTTCGCGCACCTGCGGCACGTCGGCGGCAAGCTGCGCCAGCTTCACCAGCGTCAGCGCCACCTCATCGTCCTTCACCGCCGGCACATCGCGGTAGGCCTGCAGCAGGCGCGAGACGCGGGTGCGTCCGATCAGATCGCGCGCCAGCACGAGATCGAGCGGCGGCAGCGCCAGCGCCTTGTCGTTGATCACCTCGACGGCGGTGCCGCCGCGGCCGAACACGATCACCGGACCGAAGGTCGGATCGTCGGCGATGCCAAGGATCAGTTCGCGCGCCTTGGTCCGCAGCACCATCGGCTGCACGATGAAGCCCGACAGATGTGCGTCGGGACGCCGTTCTTTCGCCCGCGCCAGAATTTCGGCGGCGGCAGCGCGCACCGCATCGGCGCTGGTGAGATTGAGCACCACGCCGCCGATATCGGATTTGTGGATGATGTCGCGCGACAGCACCTTCAGCACCACGGTCTTGCCCTGCGCAAAGAACGGCGCCGCGAGCCTGGCCGCCTCCTCCGCATCGGCCGCCGCCAGAGTTTCGACCATCGGGATCTGATAGAGGTCGAACAGCCGCTTGATCTCGATCGGATCGAGCCAGTGGCGGCCATCCGCCACCGCCGCCGTCACCACCGCGCGCGCCGCTTCGGGGTCCGGCTCGAAATTGGCCGGCAGGCTCGGCGGCACTTCTGCGAGGGCTTCCACCACTTCGCGGTGATGCACCAGATGCATGAAGCCGCGCGCCGCGTCATCCTCGGTCGGATAGTTCGGGATCGCGGCGTCGTTGAACACCTTGTTGATCGCCTCGTCGGCGCCGACCCACACCGCCATCACCGGCTTGTCCGAGGTGCGCTTCTCACGGTCGGCGGTGACGATACGCGTCACCGTGGCGGCGATGTCGCTCGCCTTGGCGATGGCGGTCTGCACATTCATCATCAGCACGGCGTCGTTGCCGGGATCGGCGAGCAGCACCTCGAGGGCTGCGGCGTAACGCGCCGCATCGGCATCGCCGACGATGTCGATCGGATTGGCTCTCGACCATGTCGGCGGCAGCACCGCGTCGAGCCGCGCGCACACTTCCGGCGACAGGGCCGCGGGAATGCCGCCCAGTTCGACCAGACGGTCGATCGCCAGCACGCCGATGCCGCCGCCATTGGTCAGGATCGCAAGACGCTTGCCGTGCGGCGGACGGACACGACCGAGCGTCTCGGCACAATCGAACAATTCGCGCAGGTTGAACACCCGCAGCATGCCGGCGCGGCGGAACGCGGCGTCATAGACCGCATCGGACCCGGCCAGTGCTCCGGTATGGGTCGCCGCCGCCTTGGCGCCCTGCGCCATGCGGCCGGACTTCACCACCACGATCGGCTTGACGCGCGCCGCGGCACGCGCCGCCGACATGAATTTGCGGGCGTTCTTGACGGCCTCGATATAGAGCAGAATCGCGTCGGTCTTCGGATCGAGCGCGAAGAAATCCAGCAGGTCGGCGATATCGACGTCGAGCTGGTCGCCGATCGAGACGATGCCGGAAAAGCCGACGTCTTCCTGCGTCGCCCAGTCCACCATGCCGGTGGCGATGGCGCCAGATTGCGAGATCAGCGCGAGATTGCCGGGGCGCGCCATGTTGGCGGCGAAACTGGCATTGAGGTGGACGCCCGGCATCATGACGCCGAGGCAATTCGGCCCGATCAGCCGCATGCCATGCGCGCGCGCCGCATCGTTAGTCTGTTCGGCGAGCGAACCCGGGCCATGGCCGAGCCCGGCGGTGACGATCACCGCGCCGGCGACGCCGCGCCTGGCCGCCTCCGCGATGATCCCCGGCACCTGTACAGCAGGCGCGGTCACCACGATAAGATCGGGAACAAAGGGCAATGCAGCAAGGTTCGGCACCGTCGTCATGCCGTCGATCTGGGCATAATGCGGATTGACCACACCAAACCCACCCTCGAACCCCGCCATGCGCAGATTGTTGAGAATGGCGCGCCCGACCGATCCCTGGCGCGGGCTCGCTCCGATCAAGGCCACCGCTTGCGGCGCCAGCACATTGCTCAATCGATATGTTGACATCTACTCACAGAAGCGGCGCCGGCGGGTTGCATGCTCCGGCATGGTCCGCGCGCATTATGACAGAAATCATGACCGACGTTCCATCCCTCCCGCTGGTGCGACGACGCCCCACATGGTCCGGTCATCATTCCATCACATCCCTGCCCGAAGCTTGCGGCCTGCGGCGAAAAGACTGCCGCGAACCACTCTAATGTTGAGCCGCATCAAAGTGCTGTGACGCTGTCCGGGGATTGATCCGTCGGGGCAACAGCCGGGAGAACGCCAATGCACAAGCTGCAACATATTCCCAAAGCCAACGATCCACCGCCCGCCCCAGAGACGGCACCGCTTGCCGAGGCCACCCAGCGCGGGCTGGAGCTGATGCTCGCCGCGCAGCAGGCGATGTTCGAGGAGATCATCGACACCCGCAACGACGCACTCGAACATGCGATGGTGCAGACGCGCGTCTCCGCCGAACTGATCTCGAAGATGGCCGGCGCGCATTCGGTCAAGGACATGGTCTGCGCCTGGCGCGAATGCAGCCAACACCAGATGGACGTGCTGGCGCAGGACACCGAGCGCACGATGGGTCATGTCCGCAATTTGGTGGAACGCTCGTTCGCCCTCACGCTGGCGGCGACGCGATCCGAGCCCGCTCGCCCTACAGCAGACCGGTCATGACAGCACGGGCGCGTCGGCCGGCCGCATGAAGCCGCGCAGGCTGCGCCAGTTGCTGACCACGAGACCGATGGCGGTCGCTCCCCACACCGCAAGCGCGACCCAGACCATCACCTGCGAGATCGTCCGCAGCGGCGAGAATTCGACGGCGAGCGACAGCCGCAGGCTGGCGAGCGCATACATGCCGAGCGGAAACACCAGGCTCCACAGCATCGGCGTGTAGCTGATCGGCACCCGGCAGACCACGTGTTTCCAGAGGCCGAACAGGATCAGCATCGGAATCCACCAGGTGCCCCAGGCCCAGATGATCAGCGTCATGCCATCGATGAACGGCCGCATCGCCTGCAGGAACGGCAGCCCGCTGTCGGTCATGATCAGCGTCGATCCCGCATTGGTGCTGATGGCGGCAGCGCCCATCACCACCCAGAGCAGCGGCGTGATGTCGTCCGTGCCGACATCGAAGAAAAAGATCCGGTGCGCGAACAGGACGATGAAGATGCCATAGAGCCCGAGCCCGATGCCCCACAGCATATGAATCAGCACGAACACCGACCGGCTCAGGTCGCCCATCGCCGGGGCTACCAGCGTGCCGAGAATAACGAGGGATTCGGTACCGACGATGGCGATCAGCCAGCCGCCATGCACGACATTGGCGCCCTGCGTGGTGTTGATGAAGATCAGGACGCCGAAGCTGAAATAGATCAGGCAGAACCACACCATCAGCGCAAACAGCCAGAGGCCGAGCGCGACGGTGGCATAGCCGCGCAGATGCAGGCCGACGCCGAACACATCGGTGCCGGCGACGATGGTGAAAAACGCAAACACAAGACGCGGATTGACGAGATCGGAAAAGAGCGCGGCGCGAAAGCGGAACAGGCGCCACACGGTCACCGCCAGCAACCACGGATAGGCGAACAGATTGAAGGTAAACAGCGCGGCGGAATAATCGCGATAGCCTTCGAAGAGCAGCGCGTTGGAAATGATGCCCGTGGCCATCACCAGCGCGAAGCAGCCCGGATAGAGCGTCTCGATCCGGTGATCGATCCAGCCGATCACGCGTGGCGCGGATGCGCGCGACGCTGACTTATTGCGGGGTTCGGAGAGCTGCATGGACTTATGTTGAAGGCTTGCCAACGCGGGCAGCCCAAACGGCTGCATGGGCGGCTGCGCCGGGCTGATCCCGATCAAACGGCGAAGGAAGGCCGGATAGCTATGACATAGGCCCCGGCGCCGCGCAACGCCGCTTCGCCTTGAAACCATAGCGAGAAATTGGCCCGGATTGGTTGCGGAATATCAACCGCAACTTCCGCACCGACGTGGTGCGGGCGCACATATATCGCACATATATAATGTGCACACACACCTTATCGTCTAGTGCGACAGCGCCTCGCCTTGTGCAGCGACAGGATCGGCAAACCGTACCGCCTTGCCGCCGTTCAAGCGGGTACCATCCGCGGCTCACTCCAGCGCGGCGAGCAGCATGGCGTTGACCTCCTCGATCCCGCCGAGCTTGATCAGCATGGTGGCAAGATGCTTGAATACCTGCGGCATTCGGGGTTGAGATTCATCACCTTGCAATAGGCCTCGACGGCTTTGGTATATCGACCGAGCGCCTCGCAGGACTGCGCCAGACCGAGCCATGGCTTGACGTTGTCGGGCTGGATCGTGGTCAGGATGTCGAATAGCACCTTGGCGCGGCGATGCTTGTCGAGCGCAGCCGACGGCACCTCGGCGCGATTACCGACGCCACCCGGTCCGCCCCTTACATCATCGGCTTCATGGTGATGCTGATCACCGTCATCGCACGCGTGGAGGCCGGCAAGATCTTCGCATCGCTGCTGGTCGGCAGTCCGCTACCGTTCGGACACGCCCCTACTGAGCGGCCGGACCGCTCGCTCGACCTGCGCGACGCCGCCGAACCGGTAGCGCCTGCGGAACGCGACGACAGCACGGCGGCGTGGGAACAGCTCTTCGAATGTCCCGCCAGCGCCACCGAGCCTCTACACAATTTCGGGAGGGGGTGCCCTCTAGGGTTTCATCCGAACGAAAAAGCCAAACCAGACAATTGTAACGGCTACGAATTTTGCTGTTTGAACGGGGTCGTACCGTCTCCGCAAAAAAGCATTGCAGCCTTGCGGAAAGCTTGGTTAGCTAAATTCCCGGTTAAAATTCGAACAAATTGCAGTTTGAGGTGTTCAGAAGTCGGTACCGCGTTTCAGGCATACCCAGTAGGGGCGTATCATGAGTATTATAGGTCATCTGATCTTCCATGAGAGACAGGCGTTGGGCCAAGCATCCAGACCAACGCACCACGATTCTCCGAACCAACCCGCTACAACCGGTTTCAGCCAAACACATCCCAATAATAGCCCGCATTGCGATCCGCCTCATTGCGATCCGCCCTGCTCAGATATTTCCGCTAACGACCCGCCAGGCTGCCAGCCACCAAGCGGCCATCCGGAACAAACTCCGCTCAAAAAAACGGCACCCAAGCGGCCTCCTCCGAATTTCATCGGCCTTCATTACACTCAAACCTCTTCTCCCAAGCTGCGCCCCGCCCCGCTTCGATCCGATAAGCGCGCCGGCCCACAGAGCAGCAGCGCACCCGCCGCGCAGGAATCGACATCCCCCCGGCGCGCCCGCTCGATCCAGATTTCAGCAGAACCACCCCCTGCCCAGACCAGCGAGGTGTCCCACCTCAATGCCGCCAACGGATTCAGTCACGCATCAGTCCCCGAACAAAGAAGCGGGATCGTGGTGGTGCATCATCGCGCGTTCTTCCGCGACTGCTTCGTGCGCTGTCTCGAAGTATCGTACAAGAGTCACGACATCTTCGCCTTTTCCAACATCACGGCATGGCGGGAATCAAACGCGCGGAGCGCGCTCTCGCCCGCTGTGATCGTATTCTTCGTCGACGGCGCCGATTCCCAGAGCGCCGAAGATTTGCAGTATCTCGAAGCTGCGGCAGCCAATGCTCCCGTAGTGATCATGTCCGACATCGACGACGCCAGCCACATCATGCGCGCCTTGAAAGGCGGCGCGCGGGGTTACATTCCGACCAGCCTGCCGTTCAACGTCGCGGTGGAAGCCGTGCGCCTTGTCGAAGCCGGCGGGACTTTCGTTCCGGCCAGCAGCCTTGAACTCAATCGCGACAGATCGGAAGCGGCGCCAAAAACCGCCGACCTTCTGACCGAGCGGCAAATGATGGTCGCCGAAGCACTGTGCCAGGGCATGGCCAACAAGCAGATCGCCTATGAACTGCGCATGAGCGAACATACGGTGAAGGTGCACCTGCGCCACATCATGAGAAAGCTCCACGCGCGGAACAGAACCGAAGTGGCGGTCCTGACCAAGGATTTCTTCTGACGGCGGGTGCCGGCAACGCATACGGCACCCTGCGAGGCCGCAATGACGGTCCGGCCGCGCGAGCGACGAGACGATGCACGCTGAAGCGTAGCTTGGATCCGTCAGGCGCGGAATCTGTTAGGTGCGACCCTGGATCTGCATGGTCAGCAAGTCGCTGGTTGGCGGAGCCGAGGCAGCGATCCGGAACACGGTCTGCAACATGTCGACATCGTGGGTGCCCGCCGGCTGCCAGCCGCAGGGACATTCGCCGCGGCGATGGCTGTCCGCCACCTGTCGATAGACCGAGCCGAGCGCACCGGCCATCGCAGCCATCGCAGCCATCGCAGCCATCACCGCCATCGGCGTCAGCCCCGACGCGTTGAGCGCACGGCAGGGCGCCGCCATCAGGGCCTGATCGAGATCGGCCCGAACAGTCTCGCGATCCGGCAAGCCCATCACATCCTGCTGCTCCAGCATCCGCTCCTCCCGTCTCACGCCATGCGCCGGTCCGGCGCCAAGCGAGCCGTAAGGGGACGGAGGATGAGGCTCAACACATCGTTGCCGCCTTGGAATGAGAAGACCTCCAGCGCGGGCATTCGCTCCCGATCGGACGGCTACTTCTTCTGCTGATCGATATAGTCGGCAATCAGATCGGCCGCGGCATCGGCGAACAGATCCTGGAACATATGGTCGGCATCGGGCACGGTTTCGACATTGATGTTCGGCTGGGCGGCGGCGACCTTGCCCACCTTGTCGGCGACATCGCGCACCACTTCGTCCTTCGTCGCTGCGATCACCAGTACCGGCAGCGAAACCTTGGTCAGCGACGTCTGGGTTTCGTGCGGCGGCTTCTCGTCATAGTAGGAGAGAACGCTCTGCGCGCTCGCCTGCCCTCCCTGACAGGACAACAGACCTGGCACGGCAATCAGCTTGTCGCTCTTCTCGCCCTCCGCCCGCGCCGCCTCGATCGCCTTGTCCGCCGCCGCGCCATACTGCTTGCGATAGGCCGCTGCCGCAGACGCGACGGTATCGGTGGCTGGCGCCATCAGGACCGCGCCGCGCACATCGATCTTGCCATCATTCGCCAGAGCGTAGGCAACCTGCGCGCCGCCGCGGCTGTGGCCGAGCAGCCAGATATTGCGTGCCCCCTCGCCCCGCAGATAAGCCAGCCATGCCGCGATTTCGCCGCTGGCGTCGCTGAAGCGATGCCGGTGCGGCACCTCGCAATTATACATGCCCTTGCGGCTGTCGACGCCGAGCGAAAGCGACACCGCGAGCGTCGCAAATCCCTTGTCATTCAGCGCCGTCGCCATCTGCTTGATGGTGCCCATGTCCTTGTGCGCCAGCGTGCCATGCACCAGCACGATCCAGGACTTGTCCTCGCGCGCCTTCGCGGGCGTCGAGACGGTGCCGAGCAGCGTCAGCCCCTGATGCTTGAGCGTGACCTCGCGCTCATCGGCCACCGCAGGACCGCCCGCAGCAAAACAAAGCAATACCAGGCCACAGACAAGCCGACTTACTTTCATCGCGGTCCTCGCAATTCCACGGCAGAGTCAATCATCGCCCTACCCGGCCCGATCTTTACCTGGATCAAATCGTCACACATCCCCTGTAACCGCCATTGCGTTGACGGCAAAGACGGGGCAGGACCATCCGGGTTGCGATACGACAGGCTAGCCGCCCTGGGCTTTCAGATAGCTGCGGAAATCGCCGCGCTCATAGCCCTTTTCGCGAACGAAGCGGAATAGCGAAAGAAAATGCGGGGGCTTCAGATAACCCGGCAGGCGCGCCACCTCGCGCTTATCCGGCTCCTTGTCGGCAAAGTCGGCAATAGTCTCGGGAAAGAACTGGAATGTGGGCGTGAAGCGGATGTTGTACTTCTGGGTGAACTGCTTCTCGGTGAGCTTTGTGCCATCGAAATCGGTCACTTCGCGATTGCCGATCACATTGAGCTGGAGGATGGAGAAGTTGTTCTTCACGTAATACTGGATCGTGGGATCGGCAAAATTGACGAAATGCGTTTCCTTGCAATACGGGCAACCCTTCAGTTCCCACATGATGGCGAACCGCTTGTTGCGCGCGGTCGCATCCGCCAGATCCTCCTTGAGGTCGAGAAAGCTGTTCACGAACCAGGGCTCGGAATAAAGTCCGTCATCGGTCAGCACGGGCGCGGCCTGCGCGCGGCCGGCATGGCTCGCCAATATCGCAGCGCCTCCGGAGACGAGAACCTGGCGGCGTGAGATCATGCTTTCCTCGTTTGCTTGCTTTCTCGTTTTGATGGGAATGGCCCCGGAATAATCCAACGCCAATGACGGCGATGAATCGACCCCCTCACCGCCGCCACGAATTTATTCGGCGTCATCGTCAAATCCATACACATCCTCTTGAGAGGACGGAAGCAGTGGCCAGAGAACTGGTCGACCACTTTCATCCGGCGTAGTCTGCAAGCGGAAGTGGAGAACCATATCGTTATGCCGATCTGCAGAAGACTGTCCGTTGCGCTGATCGCCTGGATCATTCTTGCCGCCGCGCCAGCCGCAGCCGGCGAGCTTACTGACTTCAATGACGCTGTCGAAAAAGTCGCGGTCCATTACCGGACCGCAACAGGCTATCTGCGTACCGGCAATGCCGATCTTGCCGCGATCGAAGTCGAGGACATGCGCCGCGCTTGGGCCAATCTCGCCAAGCAGTTCGGCAACAAGGCCCCGGACGCCTTCGCCGGCAACCCGCTCTATAATGACCTGCTACAAAACACCGCAGGGACCATCGACAAGGCGCTCGACCTGATCGACAGCGGCGATCTCTCCGAGGCGGCGACGCAGATCATCGACATTCGTGAAAAGCTGTCCGCGATGCGCCGTGCCTCCAGCCTCTACATTTTGGCCGACTGCATTCTCGACGCCAACAAGGCGATGGACGAGTTCTACATCTACAAAACGGCACCGCCGCAATGGCACGCCAAAGGCGCGAAGGCGGAGGTGCAGTCCAAGGCCGCCATTTATGGCTTCCTGCTGCGCCGATGCGACGCGATAGCCACACAAGCGGTGAGGACCGATCCCGAATTTCGCCGCCTTGTCGACGGTGCCTTCAACGGACTGAGCTTTGTGCCGGAGGCGGTGAGCAACGAAGACGGCGGCCAGCTCTACCGTGTCCTGATCGAACTGCGCTCGTTCGACAATCTGCTGTTCTTTCGCTTCGGCTAGGCTCGCTGCGATCCGCGAACGCGCGCAGCATCATCACCCTGATCAACAATGGTTCGCGTCACAGGCATTAGGCCGATTTCGTGTGACAGCGACAACTGTGACGAAGGCTTCGTAACAGTTGCAGTTGCCAGTGACCAGGCGACAGTGCTTCCGCACATTTGGATTGGTGCTGCAACGCATTCCGACGGTCAATTACCATTCATATCTCATCGCACCGGTGCCGGTGTATTGATCTGTTGTCGAGGAAAACTCGCCGCCGAATTTGGCGCTGAACGAGAGGCCTTGAGCCAGCCTGATCTCGGCGCTGGCGGAAACGAGCGCACCGTCGGACGCAGGCTTTGCGCCATTGACCGTAAAACTCGAGCCGGGTAGCGATTGGAAGACGGCCACGAGCGAACGGTCGGTGTCGAAATTATGCGCCCACGCCGCTCGGCTGCGCAGGGTCAGAACAGCGCCATCAAGCGCGAACGACTTGTCGGTGTGCAGGCCGAGTTCAGCACGCGAGGCGGTGATGTCACGCCCCGCATAGGTCAGCGTAAAAGTTCCGGCGCCCGACAGTGCGCGCTCCGCATAGCTCGGCAGGCGATAGTCGATCACCTGTCCGGCGACGTAAGGCGTGACACCCAACCACTGGCTCGCGAAGCGCCAACCGCCCTCGATGCGGCCTGACAGACTGTTGGTGTTGAACCGCGCCTGCAATTGCTCAACGCTACCCGTCATAATCGTGCGATTGGTAGTGACATCCTGCCAGCCATAAGCCAGCGAGCCGGAGAGATAGCCGGCATCGGCGATCCGGTGCTGGATGAAGCCTCCAGCCTGGAACAGGTCGGAGTGTCCGGAACCGAGCCCACCCGCTACGCCGAACGAAGTGCCGCCGCCGCCCAGGGCAAATCCGAGCAGCGTATCCGGGTCCACCCGGTAATCGGCGCCGCCAACGCCGGCAAACACACGGGCCGTCACGTCGTTACTGCCGACCAGCGCATTGCCATTGACGGTCGCCGAGCCACCATAGGAAGCGGCCCACACACTCCAGGGTGACGCAAATGGATCGTACGCCGACGGCAGGGTATTGCGGTAGGCAGCCGCATAGGCATTCATGGCACCGCGGCTTCCGGCGACGCTTGATGTGCCATTCCCGCTGGAATTTGCGCTCTGGCCGCGTCCGGCGACGAACGGATCCAGCATCAGGCCAAGAAACTGATCCTGCGCGCTGATATGTGCTTGCACACTCGCCGTTCCCAATTCACCGGAAGCGGCGGTCAGCCCCGTCGGCGTCAACGCCCCGAGAGCCATCGGGATGCTGCCGTTCGTGTTGAAGTATTGCGTCAGCGTATTGGCGACGTTTTGCTGGTTCTGACTGAGAGGGCCCGAAGGAAACCCCGTGAAATTGAGGCCCATGTTGAGATAGGCGTGGGTCGCGTCATAACTGAGCGTAGCGTTGAGCCCCCCGGACAATCCGGTGCTCACCAGCGAGGAGAAGGTGCCGGAAACGCCGCCCACCGCATCGAGGATCGTATATTGCTTGGAGATTGAACCGCCGCCGGCGAAGATCGCATTCACCGTCGCGCCGCCCAGCGTCGCCGTTCCCGTTACGTTGGTGCGGTCGGCACCCAATGACGACACCTCGACCTTGTAGCTCGACGCTGACCCCAGCACGAGATTGCCGTTCACCGTGATCGTTCCGACCGAATTGCCGGGCGACAGTATGCCGTTGTTGATCGTAGTGTTGCCGACCGTGCCATTGCCGCCCAGCGTGCCGCCGCCATCCACCGTCACAGGCCCGGTCGATGGAATCGAGTTGTTGGCCGACAATATTCCGTCGAGCACCGTGGTACCGCCGCTATAGGTGTTCGCACCCGTGAGCGTCAGCGTGCCGGTGCCGGTCTTGACGAGCGAGCCGCCCGAAGCTCCGGCGCTCGCGCACAGGGCTCCTCCGACGCCGCAATCGCTGATGATACCGCTGAAAGTCGTCGATTGATTGTTGCCGCCGACGGTGAGTTGGTTCGTTCCGAGATAGATGCTTCCTGCACCCGCGATCGAACCCGCGGACAGTTTGTTGTCGCCGTTTGGACCCGTGCTCGCTGAAAAATCGACGGTTCGTCCTGTCGCATTGGTGATCGCGGCATTGCCGGCTGTGCTCGTGTCTCTGAAGGTCAGCGAACCTGAATTGGCGATGGTTGCGCTACCCGCCGTGCTGGTGTTGACGAAATCGATGGAGCCGCCGTCATTGGCAATCGTGGCGCTTCCCGCTGTGCTCACGCCCCTGAAAGTAATGGAGCTGAGCGGTCCTGCGTTGGTAATCGCGGCGTTGGCAGCCGTACTTCGGCTAAAGAACTCAAGCGTACCATTATTGATGATGGTTGAGCTTGCAGCCGTACTGTCGTTGCCGAAGCGGATGCTGAGATTGTTGGTGATCGCTGCGTAGTCCGCCGAGGTGAAATTGAAGAACGTGAGGACACTGCTATTGATGATTGTGGCATGGTCCGCCGTCGAACGGTCAAAGAAATCCAACTCCGCACCACTGAGGATCATCGCATTTCCAGCTTTGGCATCGTCTTGAAAAGTAATTGAACCAAACGCGGTGTTTCTATTTGTGATCGAGGCGTTGCCGGCCGTGCTGTCATTGGCAAATTGCAGAATATTCTTGTTGTCGATCACGGCGTTGCCGGCGCTACTGAAATCCAGAAACGCAAAAAAGCCGGTATTGGTGATCGTGGAATTCGCGGTGGTGCTGGTGTCACGCATATTGATGCCGCCACCGTTATTGATAATGGCGTTGCCAGCCGAGCTTGCATTCCTGAAATCGATGAGCAATCCACCATTGACCAGCGTCGGCAGGTTGACCGAATTATTGACGATGCCTCCTCCCAGGAAGGTGATGGAGTCGCTGCCGCCAATGCCCATGGTGAAGGTATAGGCTGGCGCACCGGCATCAATCTGAATGGTGCCGATTTCGGTACCGTTTGGAAACACAAACGGATTCAGACTCGCAAACGTGATCGAGGTGGGGCTGGCGCCGTTAAACACCGCGGTGCCGTCCGGCGCCGTGCCTGACGACCAGTTACCGGCGGTATTCCACACGCCGTTAACTGCGCCGGTCCAGGTCGCGTCGGCGGCCTGTGCGCCTCGGCCTCCCAAGTCGGCCGCCAGCGTCAACGCCAGAACAGACACCGCGCTCACGAGTGCGCGTCGCCGTCTCGCCAGCGCGCGGCTCGACGCGAGGCCGGGCAGCGCACCATTCTCGCTTGCTGGGTCAATGAGGCGGCTCTCACCTTGGCGCGCCACTCTATCTTCGTCGCAAACTCGCGCCGCTCCGAATCCCGACGCCTCAGCCGGATAATTCATGCTGTCCTCACCGCGTCAAACACAAACAATTCTACCGAACCCCAAGGAAAGCGAGCTATCCGAGGGGTAGTGCAATCATCGTGGCGGCAAAACGACGTTAGGTCGGGGTTGCATCCAGCATGAACATCACGAGGCAACTGTTGGTCGAGACATCGACCGGCTTCAATTCAAGAAAAAGTTATTAAAATTTTAACCAAACTTATTGACGCAAAACTTTGCCAGAGAAACCACCTCCAAATTGGTAAGACCATTTACGGCAATGCTGTCCGCGGTCGATTCTCGCGAAGCAGTTTGCTGCCGATGTGACGGCGCCTCTGCCCGGCGACGGCGCCAACTGATCCGACTCTTATCAACGCTCGCACCGTCCATCCGCCCGAACAAAGTCAGACAGTCAGAGAGAGAAGAAAAATGTTCAAGATCCCTTCGCGAGTTCCTCAGGTCCCGCTGATTATGTAAGACTAGTGAGAGCATGCACTCCATGAGGTAGCCTCAATAGCTGAAGGCTACGCGGCAGATGGCGCATGACCTGCCACCGCAAATTTCCTCCACGCGGAGTTAGAGCCCGGCCTTCTGAAGGACGGACTGATGAAGCGAGCCAGGTTTACGGAAGAGCAAATTATTGGCGTGCTGCGCGAGCATGAGGCGGAGGGAAGACCGCCGATCTCGCGCGCAAGCACGGCGCCTCGGAAGCGACCCCGTATAATTGGAAGACCAAGTTTGGCGGCATGGATATCTCCGAGGTCAAGCGTTTGAAGCAGCTCGAGGACGAGAACGTCAAACTCAAGAAACTGTTGGCCGACCAGATGCTCGATGCCGCCGCACTCCGCGAGCCGCAGTCATAAGGCGCTAAAATATCTAGATATCTGGTGGTAGCAAGGGAGGGAGCCGTTACCCCTTCCGCATAAACCCTTGACGCCACTTTTACTCGCTTTGCCTCTATGGCTCGTGCGGACCGTCAAAATCGCTTTCGAAGCGCAAATGCTTCACACTGCGGCCATGACGCCGCACCAGCTTGAGGGCCTCTATCCCGACCCTGATGTGCGTTTCGACATAGTTCGCGGTCACCGCCAGATCCGATGCCTCGGTCTTCACACCCTCAGGGATCATCGGCTGGTCGGACACGAGAAGCAGCGCGCCGGTCGGAATGTGGTTGGCAAATCCCGCGGCAAAGATCGTCGCGGTCTCCATGTCGATCGCCATGCTCCGTGTCCGGCGCAGTTGCTCCTTAAAGGCATCGTCGTGTTCCCAGACACGACGGTTGGTGGTGTACACGGTGCCCGTCCAATAGTCGTGGCCAAGGTCACGGATCATGGTCGACACCGCGCGTTGCAGTTGGAATGCGGGCAACGCGGGCACCTCCGGCGGCAGATAATCGTTTGAAGTGCCTTCGCCGCGAATAGCCGCAATCGGCAGAATCAAATCGCCGGTCTGATTCTTGCGTTTCAGGCCGCCACATTTCCCGAGAAATAGAGCGGCCTTTGGAGCAATGGCCCCCAGCAGATCCATCACGGTCGCGGCATTCGGACTTCCCATGCCGAAATTGATCAATGTAATTCCATCGGCCGTCACGTTGGGCATCGGTCGATCCGCGCCCCTGATCGATGCGCCGTGGTGGGCAGCGAACCATGCGACGTAACTTCCGAAATTCGTCAAAAGAATATGTTGTCCAAATTCTTCAAGCGGCGTGCCCGTGTAACGCGGCAGCCAGTTTTGGACGATGTCCCTTTTCTCTTTCATTCTCTGCTCCCTGCCCGGTGCGCAGCCGCCCTCCGGAAACGGAACTCGGGTGACTCCGAAGCTGGCCTCTACCGGGATCGCACCCTTGGCGACGTGACCAGCGCCAGGCACCCACCATCCCCGTCTCGTATCGATTCCGCGGGGAATCTCCCGGGGCGCAAATGAAGCCCTCCGTTTTAGCCGTCTCCGCCGTTCCGGCATCGTCGCCGCTTTCCTTGGAGAAGTAAGCGCTGCCGGGAGGCCCTTCCGGCCTAACTTCCTATACGTAAGGAATCGCTGATTTTTTTTCGTTTCCCTGCAACTAAGCTCATCATCAAGCGTTCCGTGCTTGCTGGGTGGCGACTAGAGGAGGCATTCATGTGTGATTATAGTCTCCACGCGCTTGCGACCCGAGTTGCCAAGGTGGGAGAAACACTGGTTTCAACCAAATTCCACCTTACCACAACCCGTGGTTTCGGCGGGCTGAACGATCCAGAGATCGCTGTCTGTCTTCGCCCCGGTACTGAGATCGCCTTCGAACGCGATGTTCTCACCGATGGAATGGTGTTCCGCAAAAATATCGGCGCCCGGTTGGCGCGATTCCGCCAGATCGATCTCGATGAACCGACCCATCACCATGATGCGCTTGAGTTCTCGAACGGGATGATCGTCCTGGTGACCGATCTCACGCCCGGACAAAGAGCAACGGTCCTGCAATTGCCTGCAGACCCCATCGAAAAACCAGAGGGGCTGGAACAGACCAAACTGGCAGCAATCTGAAAATGCCGTCAGTGCGGGGCGAGCTTCCCAGAAGCTGCCCCGCCATAGGCGGGGCCTCAATCAGGGTTCTCACATTGCTTCAGCATCCCGGATGAAGGATGTCGTAGGTTTTGCTGTGCGCCTTCGATGACGCGATCCAGCGCTATTTTATGGCTTCGCTGGTCCACTCCACGAGATTTGACGCAACGGCAGCGAAGGCCTCGCTGAAAGCCTTCGCCGCGGCCGGACCATTGCTTCCGTCGAGCCTGCGCTTGTTCTGGAAGCTGCGCGCTGCGATGATCCTGCCTTCCTTGTTAAGAATTTTCGCGGACAGGCTGATATCGGCGCGCGGCTCATCGTCAAGCTCGATCTGGAATGCCCGGATTTCGACCAGCAACCGATAATCGGCTTCGATGCCGTCCATCTCGCGAACCGGTGGCGGCGTAACGTTCCCACTTTCGAAGCTCTGCAACAGTTTCGCCTGCACCAGCTTCGGAATGCTGTCGCCCCACTGCACATCGGCGAAAGCGGATGCGTCGCTGCCCGGCGGCGTCACCAGCACGCGCTGGGTATCGAACATCAGGATCGCCGAAGGATCGGCCAGCACGAGCTGGCCCTTCAGCCGCCGCGGCACCGCGGTGTGGCTCTGTGGCAGGGTCAAATCATAAACGACCTTCGGTGTGGCAGGCGTGCCGCCGCCTGTCATGCGCTCGAGACCCGCAACAATGTTGTCGAGCCGGCCGGTATTGCGTGCCAGCCCATCGGAAAATGTCTTCAGGTTGGCGATCGTGTTTTGCAGCGGTTCGGCATTGGCCGCCAGTATCGTATCGACGCGCCGCAGCGCATCGCGGGCCGCCTGTGTCATGCTCTGCCCGGCACCGGGCTCTGCGATCAAAATCGGCACCGGTCCCGAAGCCGCAAGCTGCGCGCCGCCCTCCAGCGCAACCACGGGCACGCCCGTCAGCCCCTGGAAATCCAGCCCAACCTTTGTGTCCGCTCGCACCGGCGTGTCCGGCAACACCGAAATCACCGCATTGACCTTGCGCGGACTGTCGGCGGCGAGCGCAAGAACTCGTGACCTCGCCTACACGAATGCCGTTGAACAGGACGGCCGCACCGACCAGAAGGCCGGGCACCGGTCCACTGAACTGGATGTTGTAGGACGTGCGGGCACCGAGACCTCCGGTGTTGTTCAGCCAGTAGACAAAGCCGAAGACTGCGGCGATAGCCGCCAGAATGAAGGCTCCCACGATAACGAATGGCGCGCGGGTTTCCATGATGCCTAGCCTTCCATTGGTTGCAGCATTTGCGAACGCTTGCCGTGAAAGTACGCCCGTACCCACGGGTGTTCGGAGCGCAGCACATCGCGCATCGGGCCGATCGCGACGATCCGTCCCTCGGCGAGGGCGGCGACGCGGTCGCATACCGTATTGATGCTGGCGAGGTCGTGCGTGACCATGAACACGGTCAGTCCCAGCGTTTTCTGCAGGGTGCGGATCAGATTATCGAAGTCGCCGGCGGCAATCGGATCGAGGCCGGACGTCGGCTCGTCGAGGAATACAATGGCCGGATCGAGCGCGAGCGCGCGGGCCAGCGCGACGCGCTTGGTCATGCCGCCGGAAAGCTGGGATGGGAACTTGTCGCCGTCCTCAACCGATAATCCGACCATTTCCAGTTTGGCATTGGCGATCTCGTCCATCAGCTCCTGGGACATCACAAGGCTCTCCCGCATCGGAAACTGGATGTTCTGCCGGACCGTGAGAGAGGAAAACAACGCGCCTTGCTGGAACATGATGCCCCATCTGCCGGCGGCGGCCTGGGTTTTGCTGTCCTGGGAGATTCCGATCTCGACGCCCATCACCTCGATCCGCCCGCTTCGCTTGGGAATCAGGCCGATGATGGTCCGCATCAGCACCGACTTGCCGCCGCCGGATGCGCCGACCAGTCCGAGAATCTCGCCCTTGCGTACATCCAGCGACAGATGATCGAGCACGAGTTGCCGCCCGAAGCCGACGACAAGGTCGCTGACGCGGATCGCGAACGGGGTGTCCACCTCTGCCATCGCTACATCCCGATCGATGCGAAGAACACCGCGAACAACCCATCGAGCACGATCACGACGAAAATCGATTTCACCACCGATGTGGTGGTTTGTCGGCCGAGCGATTCCGCGCTGCCTTTGACCCGCAAGCCTTCGCTGCAGGCAATGATGCCGATCACCAGCGCCATGAACGGCGCCTTGATCATCCCGACCTCGAAATGGGTCACCGAAACCGCTTCGTGCAGGCGGGCGATGAAGATCGCCGGACTCATGCCGCCATAGAGCCAGGCAACAAGCCCTCCGCCATACAAGGCCGACATCGCTCCGATGAAGGCCAAGATCGGCAGCGAGCACACCAGCGCCACGACACGCGGCAGGATCAGCACTTCGATCGGATTGAGGCCCATGGTCGAGAGCGCGTCGATCTCCTCGCGCATCTTCATCGACCCGAGTTCAGCGGTGTAGGCGCTGCCAGAGCGTCCGGCGACCATGATCGCAACGATCAGCACGCCGATCTCGCGCAGAACCAGGATTCCGACCATGTCGACCACATAGGAATCCGCGCCGAATTTACGGAAATGAAAAATGCCCTGTTGCGCGATGATGGCGCCGATCAGGAAGGTGATAAGGGCGATGATCGGAATCGCCTGCCAGCCGATCCGGTGGATCTGATAGGCCAGCGAAGTCAGGCGCAGCGAGCGTGGCCGCAATGCAACCCGCAGCAACGCGATCCCAAGCGCGCCCAGCATCTGTAGGAACACCGCCAGGTCCTGCGCGGCGGACAGCGCGGCGCGGCCGATCCGTTCGAGATAAGCGATGACAGGGTTCACTGTCTCCTTCGGCGCCGGTGCGCGCCGATTGACCTGGCCGACCTCCGCCACCAGACCGGCATAATGGTCCGCCATGCCGACAATATGGGGCGTGCGCCCCGCACCCCGTGCCCGGCGCGAGAGCTTTTCCAATAACCACGCCCCGAGCGTATCGATCTCGCTGAGCCGCGTCATATCGACGGTCAATTCGGCTTTCTCGTCCAGCTGCAACTCGGCGCGCCGGTAAAGAGCTTCAAGCGTCTCGGAATGAACAGTGGTCCAGGCGCCGGCTGGCCGCAGCTCTGTGCCGCCCTCCCCACGGACAATGTCGAGAACGGGTTCGGTGGTCACTGGGCTGTTCCTCGCGCCGCAACCCTGTTCGTTTAAACGGCGGTGCCCGGGAATGTGTTGACCTGCCTCAATCGCCGCCATCCATGGAACCGCCGGTCAGCTTGACGAGGATCAACCGGAGAGGAGCGCGCTGCGTCTAGATTTCATTCTGATCGTTACCGCAAATGAAGGACCGGATCATGAACCCAACCCGCAGTGGTGCAATCCTCAATACCGCATTGCCGCCATCATTCCGGCAGATCCGCCTCGTACTCGCGCGCGAACCGGATCATCCGGCCGGCGATACCGACATTGCCTACACCATCGTGGCGCCGCTCACCATCGATGGCACGATCGATGCAGGCCTGTGGAAGAAGCATCGCGAAGCCTGCCGTGTGGTGCGGCAGCGGCCGGGTGAAGACGATGCGCTCGGCCATCTCGTTCATCGCCAGGGCGGGACGTGGGCGATCCGATACGACATCTCGGGCAATATTCCCGACGAGGCGGGCTACCACTTCGCTGAGGAACACTTCGTGGTGGGAGAATATGTCTCGCTTAACGAGGACGGCGAGATGCACACATTCCGCGTCGCCAGCGTCACCCCGCTATAACGGGACATTGCCACGGTAGATCATGAGCTTTCTTGTGCAGAATCCCTGCGCGCCGTGATGGTACGGCGCGCGCAGGATATCGGATCAGGCCGCTGTCTTGACCTCGATCTTCTTTGCCACTGCAGGGGCCGGCTTCGGAACGGTAACCTTCAGCACCCCTTTCGAAATGGTCGCCTTGATGGCTTCGGCGTTGACGCCAGCCGGCAGCTCGATTGTGCGCAGGAATGAGCCGTAGCTGCGCTCGACCAGGCGATAATCCTTGTCTTTCTCCTCGCGCTGACTCTTCTTTTCGCCGCGGATGGTGAGAAGATTGTCTGCCACGTTCAACTGGACATCTTTCTCCTCGAGACCCGGCAATTCGGCCGTAATCTCGATTTCCTTGTCGGTCTCGCTCACATCCATGCTGGGAACGAGAGATTGCGGCATTCCGCCCGTAAAATTCCGGGTGAAGCCGTCAAACAGGCGATCGATTTCCTGCTGCAGTGCCGTGAAGGGATTGAGATCACGGCGAAGGATCGAGCGATCCTGGTTCACTGGAATAAGAGACTTCATTGCCATATCCTCCATTGAAAACTTTAACCGGTATTTTCTAGGCCCGTGCCGCGACGGGGAAGTTGATCGGGCTCAAGCCTCGCCGGGTTCCTCCATCTAACTTCCGCTGACTGGTCCTGGCCCTTCCATTTTCGGGAACTCGCGCAATGAGCGATAACCACGACATGCAACAAGAGGTGATCGCGTTTCTGGCCAGCCCATCGACCAATGGCGTGGATCGCGTCGCACGGATCAATACGCACGCCGCGTATGTGTTCCTCGCCGGGCGCCGCGCTTTAAAAATCAAACGTGCGGTCCGCTTTCCTTTCCTGGACTATTCCACACTGGGCCGTCGTAAGACGGCCTGCGAGCAGGAAATCGCCATCAACCGGCCATTCGCACCGCAAATCTATCGCGGCGTTGTACCAATCACGCGAAGCGCCACAGGCACGCTGGCCATCGGCGGCTCAGGCGAGCCGGTCGAATGGGCGGTCGACATGGCAAGGTTCGATGAAACACAAACCCTGGATCGCCTTGCCGCCAGCAGGCCCATCTCTCCCGCACTCGCCGTGAAGATCGCCGATCTGATTGCGGCCGCGCATGAAACATCGCCGGTGGCTGCGACGGAGCCATGGATCGGATCGATCGCCCGGATCATTGCCGGGAATACGGCAGCTTTCCATGCCGCCGGTCTGTTCCCGAAGCAGACTATCGATCTTCTCGATCGAAATTGCACCGCCGCGCAGAGAAGGCTTCTACCCTTGCTGCAGGAGCGCGGTCGTGAGGGCTTTGTTCGCCGCTGCCATGGCGACCTGCATCTGGCGAATATCGTGCTGATCGACCATGAACCGGTCATCTTCGATGCCATCGAGTTCGATGCAGGTATAGCTTCCATTGATGTTCTCTATGATCTCGCCTTCGTCCTGATGGACCTGATCCATGCCCAGTGCGAGCCCGCGGCGAACGGCCTGCTCAACAGGTTCCTGACCAGATCATCCGACGCCAATTCGGACGCGCTCGCCTTGCTGCCTCTCTTCATGTCGATGCGCGCCGCAATCCGTGCCAACGTTCTCCTTGCCCGTCTCGCCCAGGCCGATGACATGGACGGCGCGATCCGGCGCACCGCCACCAGCTATTTCGAGCTGGCGTGCCGCCTGATCGAGCCGGCACGACCCAGCCTCCTCGCGGTCGGTGGGTTGTCCGGTACAGGGAAAACCGTGCTGGCGCGCGATCTTGCCGCCGGCATTGCGCCGCCGCCCGGCGCCGTCATCCTGCGATCCGACACCACACGCAAGAAGCTGTTCGGCGTGACGGAAACCGACCGCCTGCCCGAGAGCGCCTATCAGGCCGAGCATTCAAACGCGGTCTATCAGGCCTTGGCGCGCAGTGCGGAGCGTATCCTGCGTCAGGGCCATTCGGTGATCGTGGACGCAGTCTATGCCCGCGAAGACGAGCGGCGCGCCGTGGCGGATGTCGCTGGATCGATGGGGGCTCGCTTTGTCGGAATCTTCCTTATCGCGGATCTCGAAACCCGTATTGCCCGCATCTCAGGCCGGCACGGCGATGCCTCGGACGCCACGCCCGCCATCGCTCGGCAGCAGCAGACATACGATCTCACCGACCTCGACTGGGTCATCGTCGATGCTTCCGGGACGCCGGAAGAGACCTTGGCACGAAGCCGAGCGGTCCTTGCCGAAGCCAACAAGGACGATGCTCTGCAGCATCGTGAAACCACCGGTTGAACTGCGCGGTTCAGACCCGATCCGCCGCCGCTGGCATGTTGACATGGCTCAACAAGCCGTTCGCGCTCTGCATGCAGACTTAAAAAAAATTTCCTTGGAGGACTTTCTCATGCGTGCGCATCAGATCATGAGCCGTCCGGCCGTGTCGGTGACTCCGGAGACCCCGATCCTCGAAGCAGCGAACCTGATGCTGCGGCGACATATCAGCGGTCTGCCTGTCCTCGATCGTGCCGGCAAGCTGGTCGGCATCGTCTCCGAAGGCGATTTCATCCGCCGCAGCGAAATCGGCACCGAGAAGAAACGCGGTCGCTGGCTCAAATTCCTGATCGGCCCCGGCGGCATCGCCACCGATTTCGTCCGCGAACACGGGCGCAAGGTCAGCGACATCATGACCCCAGCCCCCCTGACGATAGCCGAAGACGCGACGCTGGAGGATGTCGTCGCTCTGATGGAGAAGAAGAACGTCAAGCGTCTGCCGGTGATGCACGGCAACACCATGGTCGGAATCGTGACCCGGTCGAATCTGCTGCAGGCGGTGGCAAGCCTTGCACGCGATATTCCGGATCCGACTGCCGACGACGACCATATTCGGGAGCGGATCATCCGCGAGATCGAGAAAGCTGAATGGCATCCGCTCAACCTCGAGGTGATCGTACGCGACGGCATTGTACATCTCAGTGGCGTCATCCCGGACGAGCGGTCGCGGCAGGCCACCATCGTCGCGGCGGAAAATGTCGAAGGGGTCAGGCTGGTACACGATCACTTGTGCTGGATCGACCCAATGTCGGGTCTTTATATGGCGTCGCCCGAAGACGAACAATTATCGAAGATCGGCTGATCGCAGCGGTAGAAGGGATTGGCATGTCAGCACATCATCACGCTGTCGTCTGGATCAACCATCGCCGGGCACGGATTTTTCACATCGGTCTGACCGGACACGATCAGATCGTCATTCGTTCACATCCGGAAACCGAAAACATTCATCACAAGGCGCACGAGATCGGCTCCGGCCATGCTGCCGAGAACGAGGAGTTCCTACGCGAAGTTACCAAGGCCCTGCACGATGCTGGTCGAATCTTGATCCTCGGTCCCGGCAACGAGAAGACGGTTCTCTACGACTTTCTGCAGCAGCACGACCCCGAATTTACCAACCGTGTCGTCGCGGTCGAGGCCGCCGATCACCCTAGCGATGGCGAGGTGCTCGACTATGCCAAACGTTATTTTGGCTTCGAGCGGCCGCGGATCGTGCCCTCACGCTGAAATCGGCCGACGCAATCCGGCGTTTAAGACGACATCATGGCCCTGATCATCCGTCTGCTGTTGTTCATGGCGGCGTCTGGCGACCGGCCGGACGCCAGACCAACCACATAAGGCACGCGGGAAGCGATCATGGATGCGATGGTTCTACATAGACCTGGCGAACCGCTGCAACTCGAACATCGGCCCGATCCATTGCCCGGAGATGGAGAAATCCGCGTGCGGGTTGAAGCCTGTGCCGTCTGCCGAACCGACCTACACGTCGTCGACGGCGAATTGCCGCACCAGGGGCGGCCGATCATCCCCGGCCACGAAATCGTCGGCATTGTCGATGCGCTTGGCCGCGGCGTGACGGCGCCCGTGCTCGGCACGCGCATCGGAATCCCCTGGCTCGGCCACACCTGCGGCACGTGCGCTTATTGTGCTTCCGGTGCGGAAAACCTCTGCGACCATCCGCAATTCACCGGCTATACGCGCGACGGCGGCTTCGCCACTCATGTGGTGGCAGACGCGGCTTTCGTATTTCCGTTGATTGGCTTTAGCGATCCCGTCGCGGCCGCACCGCTGATGTGCGCCGGCCTGATCGGCTGGCGCTCGCTGCGACGAGCGGGAGAAGGTTCCAGGATCGGGCTATATGGCTTCGGCGCCGCGGCTCACATTCTCGCTCAGATCTGTCGCTGGCAGGGCCGCAAGGTCTATGCCTTCACCCGCACAGGCGATGCGGCGGCAGAAGCTCTCGCCCGCTCGCTCGGCGCCGTCTGGGCCGGCAGTTCGGAGCAGCAACCGCCCGAACCGCTCGATGCCGCGATCATCTTCGCACCGGTCGGCGCGCTGGTACCCCTGGCGTTGCGGGCCGTGCGCAAAGGCGGACGCGTCGTCTGTGGTGGCATCCACATGAGCGACATTCCGCAATTTCCTTATGACATTCTGTGGGAAGAGCGCGAGATCGTTTCGGTCGCCAATCTCACCCGGCGCGATGCGGCCGAGTTCCTTGAACTGGCGCCCCGCGCCGCCGTGAAGACCACAACCACGATCTATCCGCTTGCCTCAGCCAATGACGCGCTCGCCGACTTGCGGAATGGCCGCTTTCAGGGCGCCGCCGTACTGGTTCCTTGAATTTCTCACTTGAAGCAACAACGAGCCAATCACCGGTCACCGGTCGGCAATCCATGGACCACCAGCGTGATCCGATCAGAACGGCCGATGCTGTCTCGCGCGAACCTTGATGGGCTTCGCCTGCAGGTTCATGTCCGACAAAGCGGCGGTGGACAGCACTATCAAAGCCGTGGCGCCAAGAGCCACAAACAATGCAACGGACGAAAGCAATGCACTGACAGACATATCGGCCTCCTGTTGAGAGCCGTATGATGAACCACCCGCCGCCGCCGGTGTTGATGGGGATCAACCGATGTCCTCTCGGGGCGCATGGCTGGAATGATTAGGCGCACCAGCAGGGGCTCCGGCTTCATCCATTCGCGTCGCCGCAATCCGATGAATATGTTCGGCAATTCCTGGCTCCCGCGCAAGCAGGCTATTCCAGTCGGCCGCGTCGAGCACGAGAAGCTGGACGCGGCTGACAGCCGTGACGGTCGCAGAGCGCTTGGTCTGCCTGAGCAAGGCGCGTTCGCCGAAAAATTGCCCGGGGCCGAGGCGCACCTTGCGCCCCTTCCCAAGCTCGATTTCGACCTCGCCTTCGGAGATAAAGTATACGGAATGCGCCGGCTCCTCACGATGGACGATGATCTCTCCCCGTTCCGCCTGATAAGCGCGCAAGAGCCGCATCACATGTGCAATATCATTCGCGGTGAGATGGGAGAACGCCGGCACACGCGCCACCATGTTCAACGTGACGATAAAATCACGACGATGGATCACTTCGGCGAAGGCCGTGGCGACGATGCCAACCGGAAGTGCTATCATGATCAAACCACCGACGATCGTCACTGCGGCCACTAGCCTGCCTCCCACCGTCACGGGTACCGCATCGCCATAACCAATGGTGCTCAGCGTCACCAGCGACCACCACATCGCCTCCGGAATGGTTCCGAACTTCTCCGGCTGAATCTTGCCTTCAAGGACATACATCGCGCTTGCGGACATCAACGTTGCGCAGATCAGGATGATGACGCAGCCGCCGAGCGCCCGGCGCTCACTCCACAATACGTCGAGAAGCGAATTCATGCCGGAGGAATAGCGAATGAATTTCAGGATGCGCAGCACGCGCAGGACAATCAGGATACGGAGATCCGCGACGCCCAGGATCGCGACCCAGAGCGGAGCAATCGCGAGAAAATCCACGATTCCCAGCGGACTCGTCATGAAAGCGCGCCGCGCCGCGAACGCAGACAATTGGCGATAAGGAATATGTTCGGGCGCGGTCCAGACCCGCAAACCATATTCTATGCTAAACAATGTAAGACAGACGATTTCGATAGCCTGGAATTCGGCATCGTAAGCAGCCCGCAAATCCGGGACCGATTCCAGCACTGTCCCGGTAACGCTGATCACAATGACCAGCGCAATCATCGAACTCACAACTTTTCCGCCGAAAGCGGTACGCGGGGATTTAAGCAGTTCGTAGACATATCGGCGCGTGCGCCCGAAAGGTCTCCTGCTCATCATCGTGCGCGGCCTCAAGATTAGTCAGATCCGTTTTGCAGGCCGCACGCCCAAAACGGCCACAATCTTAACTTGCGCAAATTCCGAGTAAGACCGTTGAGCTATATCAACTTAGCCGACGTTACCGCGGCGTTTTTCTGCAGGATCTTTCTGGCACACCGAGGAAGAAAGGCGGCTGCGCTGAAATCAGCATCAAACGCGGTCGCGGTCCGTCCGCTCCGCCAATCGCTTGGCGCTTTCTTCATCTTCCCTCGAGACCGTGTTCGGGCCTTCGACCGCATAGTGCAGGAAGCCGAGCGCAGCGGCTGCGCCCATCACGGCCAGGCCCACATATTTCGTCGCGCCCTTCCAGATTTCGACGATCGGACTGATGTGGGGATCCTTCGGAAGATTGGCATAAATCTCCGGCTTGTCCGCGTGATGCAGCACGTACATCACATGAGTGCCGCCCACGCCCGGCGGATCATACAGACCGGCATTGGCGTAGCCGCGCGATTTCAGATCCTTGATGCGACCTTCCGCATGCCGCTTCATTTCCTCCTTGGTGCCGAAGACAATCGCATGGGTCGGGCACGCCTTGGCGCAGGCCGGACCCTGGCCGACAGCAAGACGATCAGAGCACAGCGTGCACTTGTAGGCCGTCTGATCGACTTGAGAGATGCGCGGGATGTTAAACGGACATCCCTTGATGCAATAACCGCAACCGATGCAGTTCTCGTGCACAAAGTCAACGATGCCATTGGAGTACTGGATGATGGCACCAGGGGCCGGACAAGCCTTGAGGCAGCCCGGGTCCTCGCAATGCATGCAGCCATCCTTGCGGATCAACCATTCGAGATTGTCCGTCTGCGGATTGACCCACTCGGTGAATTGCATCAGCGTGAACATCTGCGGCGTGAGGTCCTCGGGATTATCGTACACACCCCGGTTCTCTCCCACCGGCTGCCGCATATCGTTCCACTCAAGACATGCGGCCTGGCAGGCCTTGCAGCCGATGCATTTGGAAACATCGATGAGCTTGGCCACCGGCGTCAGTTGACGCGCCGGCGCCGGCACCGATGAGGCCGAGCGACGAACCAGATCCTGCTGACCAAAGATCGCGGCGGGATTGGCGGTATTGGGATTTGTCAGTTCGAATTCGAAGGCCATGGCTCCCTCCCTACGCCACCGGCCCGGCAATGGGCTCGATATTGACCAGGAACGCCTTGAACTCGGGCGTTTCGATATTGGCATCGCCGACAAAGGGGCTGAGCGAGTTCGGGCCGAAGCCTTTCTTTGCTGCGCCCATGAAGCCCCAATGCAGCGGGATACCGACCACGTGCACGGGCTTGCCGTCGCACATCAACGGCGCGATCCGCTTGGTCACCACGGCCTTGGCTTTGATGGAGCCGCGCTTCGACCAGACCCGAACCCAGCCGCCCAGCTTGATGTTCTTCTCCTTTGCGAGCTGTTCGGAAATCTCGACGAAGAACTCCGGCTGCAGCGAAGCATTGATTTCCGCATGCTTGGTCCAGTAATGGAAATGCTCGGTGAGGCGGTAGGACGTCGCAGCGTAAGGAAATTCCTTCGCATCGCCGAACTGCTCCATATCGACCTTGAACACACGGGAAACCGGATTGCCGCGAATTTTCGGCGCCAACACATTGGCAACCGGAGATTCGAACGGTTCATAATGCGCCGGGAACGGCCCATCGCGCATCATACCGCGCGTAAACAGGCGCGCGGTGCCCTCCGGATTCATGATGAACGGTTGCACCACCCCCGGCTTGGCGTTGGGCGCAATATCCGGCACATCGTAGCCGGCCCATTTGGCGCCGTCCCACCACAACAGTTTGCGGCTCGGATCCCACGGCTCACCATTCAAGTCCGCCGACGCGCGATTATAAAGAATGCGACGGTTGGCGGGCCATGAGAACGCCCACTTCGGGAATGCGCCCGTATCGTCAGGATCACTATTGTCGCGCCGGGCCATCTGATTGCCGGCCTCGGTGTAAGAGCCAGTATAGATCCAGCAGCCTGCGGCCGTCGTGCCGTCATCGCGGATCGCACCGAAGGTGGCAAGCTGCTTGCCCTTTTGCAAAATCAACTTGGTCGGATCGGTTGGATCCGGCACGTCCGCAAGCACATAACCGTTGCATTCCTTCGCAATTTCCTCAGGCCGCGGATCGTTCGGATCCTTGTAGTTCCAAACCAGTTTTGTGATTGGCTCGGAGAACGCGCCTCCCTCCTTCTCATAGAGCGCTTTCAGACGCTGGTAGAGCTGCGCCATGATCCAGATATCGTGCTTAGCCTCGCCGGGAGGGCTGCCGCCCGCCCAGTGCCATTGCAGCCAGCGCCCGGAATTGACAAGCGAGCCTTCGTCCTCGGCAAAGCAGGTGGTCGGAAGCTCGATCACCTCGGTCTGAATCTTGGACGGGTCGACGTTGTTGTACTCGCCATGGTTTTCCCAGAAGTGCGCCGTTTCGGTCTGAAGCGGATCCATCACCACCAGGAATTTGAGCTTTGATAGCGCCGCAGTCAGCTTCGCCCGGTTTGACAGGGCCAGCAGGGTGTTGAAGCCCTGACAGAAATAGCCGTTGACCTTGCCCTCGTGCATCAACTCGAAGATACGCAGCATGTCGTAGCCGGGCACATCGAGCTTGGGCAGGTAGTCATAGGCCCAATTGTTCTCCGGCGTCGCCGCCTCTCCCCACATGAATTTCTGGAAGCTGACGAAGAACTTCTTGTAGTTCTGCCAGTAGCTCATCTGGCCCGGCCGCAACGGCTTGAATTCGCGCGTCGAGATATAGGCGTCGAACGTCGCCTCCTTTTCCAGCGGAATCGTCAGATAACCGGGGATCAGATTCGACATCAGTCCAAGATCGGTCAGTCCCTGAATGTTGGAATGACCACGCAGCGCATTCATGCCGCCGCCACGCACGCCGATATTGCCGAGAATGAGCTGCAACATCGCCATCGCCCGGATGTTCTGCGAGCCCTTGGAATGCTGGGTCCAGCCGAGCGCGTACATCGAGGTCATCGTCTTGGTCTTTGACGAACACTCGGAGACCATCTCCGCCACTTTGAGGAACTTAGCCTTTGGCGTGCCGCAAATGCGCTCGACCAGTTCCGGGGTGTAGACCGAAACGTGTTTCTTCAGCAGGTTCCAGACGCAACGCGGGTGCTGCAAGCTCTCATCCGCCTGCACATAGCCGTCGGCGCCGAGCTCGTAATCCCAAGTCGCACGGTTGTAGTCGCGCTTGGTCTCGTCGTAGCCGGTGAACAGGCCGTCTTTATAATCGAAACCCTCCTTGATGACGTAAGGCGCGTTGGTGAACGCCTTCACATAATCCCACTGCACCTTATCGTTCGAGACACAGTAGTTGATCAGGCCGAGCAGAAAGGCGATATCGGTGCCCTGGCGGATTGGTGCGTACACGTCCGAAACAGAGGCCGACCGCGTATAGCGCGGATCAACGACAATCAGCCTGGCGCCTCTGTTGGCCTTAGCCTCGGTCACCCACTTGAATCCGCAGGGATGCGCCTCGGCGGCATTGCCGCCCATGATCACAACAAGATCCGTGTTCTTGATATCAGTCCACGAATTCGTCATCGCGCCTCGACCGAATGTTGGGGCCAGACTGGCCACCGTCGGTCCGTGTCAAACGCGCGCTTGATTGTCGAACGCCAGGATTCCTGCGCTTCGTACAACCTTGTACGTGAGAAGCGCGGTTTCGTTGGTGGTCGCGGACGCTGCGAGGAAGCCGGTCGTCAGCCATCGATTGACCGTCTCGCCATTGCTGTTCTTGGCAATGAAATTCTTGTCGCGGTCATCCTTCATCAGGCGCGCGACGCGATCCAGCGCAAAATCCCACGACACCCGCTCGAATTTGTCAGTGCCCGGCTTTCTGATTTGCGGATATCTGGTGCGCGTCTTTGCGTGCACCATGTCGAGCAGCGCGGCGCCCTTCGGGCAGAGCGTACCGCGATTGGTCGGATGATCGACATCGCCTTCGATATGGATGATGTCGGCCTTCTCGCCTTTCGAAAGATCGCCCTTGGCATAGATGATGATGCCGCAGGCGACCGAACAATATGTACAGGTGTTGCGAGCTTGCGTGGTGCCTATGAGCTTGAAAGGTCGTATCGCAGCCGCATATGCGGTCTCGGCCTCTCCAAATCCAAGCGCTCCGATAGCTGTGACCGCAACGCCCGCGCTGGCGCCTGTCATAAATTGGCGGCGCGAGAGCTCCATGTTCATGGCGGGTCTCCTTCCGAGTCTCGATCGAGACTTCGCTTCAGGCCACCCCCGGACATCCCCCGACGAATACAAATACGAACGACAGTATAAACTCGCCGGTTATCAAAATCGTTTCAAAAGCGGCAGATAACATCACTGTGATTTCATTGATGAAATTCGACGAGCGCTGTTGCGTTGATGTCGCCGGGCGTCGGCTTGTTCAGCCTTTGATTTAATCGACATCGAACAATTCCGTATTTCAAGCCGACAATTCTGGATCAAGGCGATGCATCCGCTCCATGCGTCGCATATTTTCGCCGTGCCCCCGCGCAATCACGCACAGTCGCCATATCGGGCCATTACGCCCGGCTTGGAACGATCCGAGGGGCCGGGCTGTTCTTGTCTGTTTCCAGCAGGAGGCGACAATGAAAAGACGCGACATTCTGTCCTGGGCAGGTGCGTTGCTGATGATCTCCGGCATCGCGTCTTATGCTTCTGCGCAAGGCAACTCCAGCACCATGCCGGAGGATAAGGGCAATACCGCATGGACCGGAGGCGCCCGTGATCAACCTAGCCAGAGCCAATCGAGCGGGACAACCGGCAAGAGCGCGGGCGATGCAGCTACGCAGGATGCGGAAGCCGTCCGCACGCAGCCTTTGACGGCGACCGGCTCCGATCTCGAAGGCCCGCCCCAGCAATTCCCGGCCGATAAAACACCAGAGTGACGCGGAATCGCTGTTCCTCGCCGCTAATTTGTTTCACCTCTCGCGGCGCGGTCGCCTCGGCCGGACTTTCCAACCGTATGCTCGCTGTCGCTGAGGGTGTGGTTCGCCATGCGCCGCACGTCCCAACGGTGCTTTTCAGCGATTGATGGCCGACGGATTGGCCTGCCAGCAAGAACGCCTGGCGATTAACGGTGCTATTGCGTCACCATTGGCCCCGCTGGGCAGTGAGAAGCGGGCTGACACTTCGCGGGCCGCATCGCGCGCAACTCCCCGCGCCCACGCTGTTTGACCGCGATCGAGTCGGAAGCTGACAGGCACATCCACCCAATCTTATGTCGGATTGGACACACTCTCTCAGATGATGGAGAACGATCGCAGCAATATGATGAGGACCATCGCTGGCGCGACATAGCGGACCGAAAGCGGGCCGAAATCCGCCATAATCGCGCCGGCCACCACCGCCGCCGAAATCCAAGCGCTTCGGCGGCGAGGCAATTGCGAGCTTAACCTTGCCATATCGGTTCGACCATCAAGCCGGAAAGGCTCTGAAGTAGCTCACGGTTGTTCGTCGCGCTTTTGCCGCGCGCGACGATCAAGCATGTTGAGACCTTCAACTAGCGCCGAGAATGCCATGGCCGCATAGATGTAGCCCTTCGGCACGGTTGCGCCGAAACCATCTGCAATCAAAGCCATCCCAATCATTAGGAGAAACCCGAGTGCAAGCATGACAATTGTGGGATTGGTGTTGATGAAATTCGAGAGAGGAGTCGCTGCGGCCAGCATGACAACCACGGCCACCAGCACAGCAACCACCATGATCGACACGTGCTGTGTCATGCCGACGGCGGTAATGATGCTGTCGATCGAGAACACCAGATCAAGCACGACGATCTGACCAAGCGCGGCAGCGTAACCCAAGCTCGCCAAACCTGGGTCGAATAAATCTGGACCGTGATCTGGATCGACCCGATGATGGATTTCTTTAGTCGCCTTCCAGACCAGGAACAGCCCTCCGCAGATCAGTATAAGATCCCGCCAGGAAAACTCCTGACCGAATACCGTGAGAATCGGAGTCGTGAGCGTCACTATGAATGCGATCGTCGCTAGGAGCGCCACGCGCATAATAAGCGCCAAACCGATACCAATACGGCGTGCGCTACCGCGCTGATGTTCGGGAAGTCTGTTGGTTAATATCGCAATGAAAATTAGATTGTCTATTCCGAGGACGATTTCCATCACAATGAGCATGGTCAGCGCCGCCCAGGCCGCCGGATCAGATACCAAAGTCAACAGAGCGTCCATGGCGATTGATGTTCTTATCACAAGGGCAGTTTAAGACGCGGCGGTCCCCCGCCCAGGGCCTCGTGCTGCGTCGTTGCTTTAAATATCAGGATATCCTCATCACTAGCGTGGCGAGTGTCCATCTGCATGTCCAATCAATGAGAAAGGAATATCGGGAGCGGCGGTTGGGCAATCATGCTCTTGGTTGCCCCACCCAAAATGAAATCTCGGATGCGGGAGTGCCCATAGGCTCCCATAACGAGAAGATCCGCATTGCGTGACACAACGCAAGACCTAAGCACGTCACCGATACCGCGACCTGCAGCATCGACGACGTCCAGCACAACCTCAACGCCATGGCGTGCCAAATGCTTTGCCAGCTCCGCGCCGGACCGCTTGGTATCGATGACCTTTTCATTGGTGACCGTCACAACGCATACGCGCTTCGCCTTCTCCAAGATCGGGAGCGCGTCCGCGACGGCTCTTGACGCAGGTCGGCTGAAATCCCATCCGACCACGACCGTATCGAGCGAGAATGCGTCAGCCCGCTTTCGCGTCTCCGGGACCACCAAGGTGGGGCGGCCAGAGCCGAAAATTATCAACTCGGCGTACCACTGATCGAAGAATTCACCCTCAGGCACCGGCACGATCGTGAGATCCCTGAAGTCGAGCATATTCGATGAGTACGTCGGGCACTTCCGAAGCCAGACAATGCTCCAGTATTAGCTCTTGGAGCACTCCACGTTTCTCAGCGACGTCTTTGAACGCTGCGAGAAGTGCTTTTGCATTCGTCAAACTCCTTTTGGTCTCGGCTGCGGCCATCGCCGGAATGTTGATCAGCACATCGGCCAAGAGACTGCCCGGAGGACGTATCTCGACCCCGCAGGTAATAGCCGAAATCTTGGCCCCGACGGCAGCAGCAAAATCGACGGCTTCATCGATCGCAGCGACTGGAGTCGGTTCAGGATAAGATATCAGCGTTAGAAGAACATCTTTAAAAGCCATGTCTCACCTTTTGAGGCGGATATATGCAAATGCAACAGGAGCAGGAATCGGAGAAGCTCAGGATAACGATGCCGGGTTCGGGGCACATCGCAATGCCAAGATTCAGATGTCTCTCATCGCGCGAAGCTTGAGCTTTCCATATCCGGCAGGCGGAAGATCCCCATCAACGTCGCTTCCCAATTCACAGCTGGAAGGGAAGGATCGCTCCAGCAGAACTAGAATTGCAACGCAGATGGCCGCCAGCGCCAGCGCTCCAGTCCAATACGGAATTCCGAGAACATCGCTCAAAACCAGCTTTCCGGCGCCGCTTGCCAAGAAGGTCTTCGACAGCGCCGGTTCTGCGTAGGAGTAGGCAACTGCCCCGCCGAGGCCGCCGACCAGCGTGAAAATCGCATCGCGGTAACCGACTCCGACCTGCGCCATGACCGTGCCCGGGCATGCACCGGCGAGCGCGATTCCTGCGCCAAGGATCAGACCACCGATCACGTCGGCGGCATAGAGCGCCGCCTTCGGCGCGAGCTTAACAAAGCCGAACCCGTGCATGCCGGCGAGCACAACGGCACCGGTCGCAACAGCGGTCAGGAAGACTTTCAGCATGATGAAATTACGTAGCTGCATCTGCCCAACTATGATGCCCGGCTCGAACACGCGCGACTTCTCCAGCGCAAATCCGAACACGATTCCCATCATGACGCCAACGAGTGTTGCGGTGAAAAGCGACATTTGATGATCCTCGGCTAGATGCGGCGCAAGAGTGTAAGTGCGGTAACAATTCCGCCCGCAAACATCGCAGCGACGGCGACCATGGACCCGACGGCGAGCTGCGCCGTCCCCGACAGGCCATGACCACTTGTACAGCCGTCCGCGATCCGCGCGCCAAAGAGCATGATAAATCCGGCTGCAAACGCGACGGCGTAGCGGCGTGTCGGCGAGGCGGAGCCCAGGGCGCGGGCCCAGATCGGGGAGATGGGCCGACGCTGCGCGCCTGAGAGCTTCATCGAGATGTACGCTCCGATAGCGATACCGACGACCAGCGCAACCTGCCACCAGTTCTTGCCGGTCAGGGCAAGATGCTTTGCCACGTAGTCGATGTTCAAGATCGAAGGATCAGCCCAGGAAGCGATCAGTCCACCGACTGTCACATACGAAGAAGACGCACCGAGCGCTGTTTCGATCAGCAGAAATGCGGGAATCTGTAGCATCCCGATCACGACGCCAGCCACATAAGGCGACCAGGCTTTTGAAGTCAGTGACAGCATAATGCTCTCCCGGGTGCGCGGACGGATTATCGGTCGCGCCATCGCTGCCAGCCCCAGCGGCGCGGACCAACATCGTCCAGTTTTGCTTTCTGCCCATCATTCAGCGAGGCGTAGAACGCGTCGAATGTCGGGCGCACTGTTCTCACCGCCTGCAGCATGGCTTCCATCCGCTTTTCCATGAAGGCCAGCCGTTCGCCAGACGTCTTCGGCAGGTCTTTCGGGCACGCTACCGCCAGGTCTTCGGCCGCCTTGGTGGAAGCTGCGCGCAGCTCCTTCAGCGCCGCCTGCTGCGCCTCGGTCGGCTTCACGGCGCGCTCGATCTGATCGACGCGCCATTCTGCGAGGCCCGCCATCCGCGGATTGCAGACACCTCCGATCCCGGATCCCCACATGCCTTGCCCGCGCATCATGCCCGGTCCCATCATCAGGCCCGGGCCCATCCCGCTTGGTTGCGCAAGTGCGGGTGCAATCAGCGCGCCGCTCAGCGCCACGCCAGCAATCAATCTCCTGAAAAATCTCATATCAATCTCCTTGCTGGTTAAATGTGCGCCGTGGAGGGCAGTCATTGTTGACGCAGATCAAGTATTGTTTCTCAAACCCAGAAGGTAATTGCTCGCCTCTGGGCGCCACTCCGCGGGAATATCGCGGAGCCTGACTTGATCCATCGCAATGATGCAGCGTCAGCTGGAGGACAATGGTGACCTCAAGCATGATTAAAACCGACGTCAGAAATTTGCGCAGCGCCGGCGTGGCCGGATGAGCGGCGGCATCGATGGGCGCATTCCGGCCAACCTGGGTGGGAATGAGGCGGGCGTCAGCTCTGATCTGTAGGTTGCCGCTACGTTTGACATCGTCCAATACCCGCTTGCGCTTGCCACGTCTGGCCTCTCTTTCGAATGGTTGGCGTTGCTTTTCCGTCTAGCTGTGACAGGGCTGTGGCGGATTGGGTTTTTCGGGAGAATCGGAAGCGCGAGCACCCAGCGAAAACACGAGTGAAACAAACACTCCAGCTCTGGCACGCCAGCATCCTGGGCGACAACGCGGCCAAGCTGGTCAAGACCAGCCTCAGCTGACGCTGTACCAGCAAGAGTGCGGACCAGCCTCGATCTATTTCGCAGCGGCCGGCCAGGCCGCCTGCGACGCCGTGGCCGTTCGCCGAGCGGAACAATTCGGCATCGGAGGCGTTTTTCGGACTGAAAACTGAAAAGAGACCAGGGGCGCGACGCATGTGCTGATGCGAAACGACCGAACTGCGCTTACGCTTAAGTGTCCCGCGTGCAGCCGGGCGACGCCGCATCGGTTTCTTTACATCAAGAATGGTTTTGACATCTTTCAATGTCGTGACTGCGGACTGGGGCGCACCGAGGCATCGAGCTTCGATCCCCTCACCTATTATGACGACGGCTACTTTTCCGGCCGTCAGTCCGATGGCTATGCCGACTATCGCGGCGCCGAACTCGTGCTACGGCGCGAGTTCACCCGCACGGTCGAGTTCATCCAGCGCCGCAAGCCACAGGGCTGCCTGCTCGAGATTGGCTGCGCCTATGGCTTCTTTCTCGATGAAGCCCGCCGCGCCGGATTTGAGGTGAACGGGATCGAGCCGGCGGAGACGGCTGCTGCCCATGCTGGCGATCTCGGCCTAAACGTCGTCTGCGGCCTGCTGAGTGAAGCGGCGCTCAAGTCGTTTGGCCCCCTGGATGTCATCGTCCTCCTCGACGTCATCGAGCATCTGCCCGACCCGCAGAAGGCCCTCGCGCTGTTCGCGGACCACCTCCGGCCGGACGAAATCATCGTGCTGACGACCGGAGACTTCGGTTCCTTGGCGGCGCGGTCGACCGGCGCGCACTGGCGCCTGATGACGCCGCCGCAGCACCTGTGGTTCTTCAACCGCGACAACATCGCGTCTCTGGCCCGTTCGGTCGGCCTTCGCGTAGAGAGTTCCGATCACCCCTGGAAATTCGTGCCGTTCTCGCTGATCGCCTTCCAGGCCGGCCGCATGCTCGGCCGCCAGATCGCGGCCAGCCCGACCGGCAACCGGTTCGCCGTTCCGGTCAACCTGTTCGACGCGATGCGTGTGGTCTTGAGCAAGGCGCCCCCATGCCCGGATACAAATCACCCATAACAGAGCGGCTCAACCTCGACCGCATTTGCAATCCCTGGGTCGTTGTCGCAGCGTACAACGAAGCGCCGGTGGTTGGCAGCGTCGTGTACGGCATTCGCCGCGCCGGATATGCGGTCGTCGTGGTCGATGACGGCTCCAACGACCGCACCGGCGAAGTCGCATTGCTCGCAGGAGCAGTCGTCGTCCGGCATCCGGTCAACCTCGGACAGGGCGCCGCACTGCAGACCGGCATCGACTACGCTCTCGAGCAGCGTGCGGATGCGCTCGTCACGTTCGACGCCGATGGCCAGCATTCCCCCATGGCCATCGCGGCGCTGCTCGCGGCGATCGAGCAGCCCGGCGTCGATTTCGCGCTCGGCAGCCGCTTTATCAGCGGCGCGACCGCAAATCTGCCGGTGTTGCGCCGCATCCTGCTCCGCGCTGCGCTCTGTTTCACGCGTGCGAGCACCGGACTGCCGGTCACCGATACCCACAACGGCCTACGGGCGATGACCGCGCGCGGCGCCCGCGCCATCTCCTTGCGACAGAACCGAATGGCACACGCCTCCGAGATCCTGCACCAGATCGCGGGCAGCCACCTGCGCTTTGTCGAGGTGCCGGTGAACATCGAGTACAGCGCCTATTCGCTGGGCAAGGGTCAACGCATCACCGATGCGCTGACCATCCTGATCGATCTGTTTGCACGGGGGCTCTACCGATGATCGCGCAGCTGTTGCTGACAGCCTTTCTGGCGTTGGTTCTGGTCTACGCCTGGTCGGCACATCGGACGGTGCCGATCATCGGTCTGCTCGCAAGCGGGGTTGCGCTCGCCGGCCTTTACTTCGTCTGGGTGCCGGAGCATGCCACCGCGCTTGCGGCCTTCGCGGGAATCGGCCGCGGCTCCGACCTCATCGTCTACACCTGGGTCGTGATCAGCCTGCTCATCATGCTCAACTTGCATCTCAAGTTGCGGCTCCAGCTCGATATGATCACGCGGCTGGCGCGCGCCGTGGCGATCGATCGCGCCAAGGAGAGGCGCCGCCAGGCAGGCCCCCCGCGAAAGCGTCGCCCGGCCATGTTGGGCCGAAAGGCCGGGGCGCCCCCCATCGAATTGCAGGCGAAGAAGTAGATGCCATTGCCAAGTCGCGGCGGGACTTGGCGTCACTCGCCGACCCCGCGACGATTGGCGTAAATCTGAGCGAACGGGCGGCCAAATCGCGTGACCTCATCAACCAGCACGGCGGCCGTGCCGTCAGCACAAGCCCAGCGCTCGGTGGCGATCAGGTAGTCGGCCTTGTGCGGATCGGTTTCGACAATCCAGTTGCGATGGAACATCACGCCGGCCAGTTTCTCGCGCCAGCCCAGGCAAACCAGCACCCGCGGTGGATCGCCCGCGGACCGGCCTTCGGCGTCAATTCGATTCTCGAGGCGGCGGATCGCCACGGGAACCGCCATGCTCCAATAGTCGAGGTCGAATCGGCCGTAAGCGCCGGCGACGCCACCTGCCAGACTGTTCATCGCGATGTATTCGAGCGGATGCAGGACGACGAGCGTCACCACGATGACGGCCGTATGCGCGACCCCGATGGCCGCGGGCACAATCGGGAGGCGTCGCACGACGGGCAAGAGGCTCGTGAGCCCGCGCGAGGCCACGACGGCGAGCATTGGGATCACGAACAATATGTGGCGGATGCCGTCATAGAGCGTCGAGCCCTGCAGGATGAGCACCCCGATGGGCCCGAACGCCGCTACACCGACGACCAGCACGGCGCGCGATTCCGCGAGCTCGGCCGCGACGGATCGCAGTCCTACGACGTCGGAGCGACGCACGGCGCCGAGGGTGGCGCGGATCCACGCCCCCGCAGCGCCGATCCAGACCGCCATGCCGAGCAACAGCAACACCAAAAATCCCTCGGGCAAACGCGCCAGAAGCTGTCCGGGGATGTACCACGCGGGCAGTTGATCGGTGAACGTGCGCAGGCCCCAGTTCTTGAATTCGAACGAGGTGTCGAGTGTAGTAAAGTGCCGATAGGCCTCGAGGAATTGGGTGAGCGGATTTCCGGTCTGCAACCACGGCCAGATCGCGATCGCCGTCAGCCAGGCGACGAGGATGGCGAGCAGCGTATGCCAGGCGATCCGGCGCAATTGGCCATAGCCCGCGCGGCCATGGCGCAGCAGCACCTCGAGCGCGCACAGGCTCATGCCGCCGACCAGGTAGGCATGCGTGATCACCCCGCCGGTGCGCGTCGCGATGGCGAGGCCAGTGGCCAGGCCCGTCGCAAGGGTCAGATGCCAGTTCGGCTCCTTCCGCCGCACCATCAGGACGATCGCGAGCGTTGACCAGCTCATGGCGAACAGGAACGGCACGTCGATCGGGGTGAAGAACAGACTGCCGTACAGGTAGCCGGTCAGCAGACAAAGGACGAGCGCCGCCAACCCGGCCCACCGCCCGACCGTGAGCCGCGCTATCGGGACGATGGCGGCGAGCCCGGCGAGGCCGAGCAAGAAGGTCATGGCGTGCCGGACCGTGATCGGGCTTCCGAGCTCAAGCGCCTGCACGGCCGCGATGAGCATCTGAAACCACGGTCCATACATCCACAGATACTCTTCGACCTCCTCGAACTGAGACCGGTCCGTAAAGGCGCTCGTATACCAGGCAAGCGCCTTTGGGCCGTAAGCATCAGTGTTGAATTCGTCGGTCGACAGTCCGTAATCCGCGACGGTCGCAAGCCCGATGACCAAGGCCACGCCCAGCACCAGGAGCACGAGCAACGTCTCGGCATCGCGAGCAGCGAATGCGAGGCCGAGTTTTGGCCTCGCAAAGCCAGAGCCGATGCCATCCACCCGTTCAAGCGCCATGCATTGTCCCTAACTGGTTGCATGACAACGGCCTGGTGCCGCCCGGCGTGCGGTGGGAATTCACAGCGCGGAATCGCCCGTTACTTGAAGCTATCTGGCTGGGAGACAAAGCCAATTGGCTAATCGCTGGGCGCGGTGGCGAGCCTTTGCCAGTTGGCGACCTTGCGCATGTTGATCTGGCCGGAGGCGAGGGCATCGCTACGTACCACAAATGCGACCGTGCGGCTGCACGAGGAACTCACACGGCGGATCAAGACCTGACGGCCGGCCATCAGCCGCGGCCGCATCGGATCAGGCGACATCCCGGCTCCACCGCTTAATCGGAAACGAACTCCCGGCGCACCTCAGGCGTTGTGATAGCTTGGACTTTGATAACAAGCATGAAGGAACTTTGTTCCGAAGTTTCAAATCAGGTCGAGGACCTTCCACGGTGCCGATGATCGCGAGAGGAAAACAACGAGCGATCCTTAAATTTCAACGCCGAAAAAATTTGTTCGGCACTTCACTGGAAGCGGCGCCAACGACCAAGGAGAGCGACCATGAAACGGTTCAGTGAACGTGCGCGCGAGCGTTTAATTGACGAGCTTTATCAGGAAGATCCGGAAAGGGCGGATGCGAATATTTTCGGCCGCAGAACTGACGTTGGGCGTCGCGGTTTTTTGGGCGGAGCGGGGCTTGCGGCCATGAGCGCGGCGGTTGGCGGCGCCATTCCGTTCGCCGCCAATATGCCCGGCGGATTGATTCCAGCAGCGCTTGCGCAGTCCACAGCGCCAGCTACACCGCCAGCCAGCGCCCCACCTGCGGCACCTGCCGCTCCGAAGGGCCCGCAATATCTCAAATTCCCCGGCAAGAGCGACAAGCTCGTAATCCTTGGCGAGCGGCCGCTGGTTGCGGAAACGCCGGAAGACCAGCTCGATGACGACACCACACCAACCAACAAGCTGTTCGTGCGCAACAACGGCCAGACGCCGGACGAGGCGAAAGATCCGGACAAGTGGACGTTCGTGATCGATGGCGAGGTCAACAAGAAACTGACGCTGACGCTCGGCGAACTGAAATCAAGATACAAGCCGGTGACGCGCCGCATGGTCCTGGAATGCGGCGGCAACGGCCGCTCGTTCTTCACCCCGCAGGCGCGCGGCAATCAGTGGACCAACGGCGGCGCGGGCTGTCCGGAATGGACCGGCGTCCGGCTCGCCGACGTGCTCAAGAGCGCGGGGCTTAAACCCTCGGCGGTGTTCTCCGCCCACTACGGCAGCGACCTGCACCTCTCCGGCGACGCCACCAAGCCGACAATATCGCGGGGCGTTCCGATCAAGAAGCTGATGGACGAAAACAACCTGATCGTCTGGCAGGTCAATGGCGAGACGCTTCCCAACATCAACGGCGGACCCGTGCGGCTCATCATCCCCGGCTGGCCGGGCTCGCTGTCAGCGAAATGGCTCAATCGCATCTGGATTCGCGACAAGGAGCATGACGGACCCGGCATGACCGACTTCTCCTACCGCGTGCCGATCAAGCCGATGGTGCCGGGCGGCAAGGGCGTTCCGGAGAATTTCAAGATTCTGGAATCAATGCCAGTGCGCTCGATCATCACCAGTCCGGCGAACGGCGCCAAGCTCGCCGCAGGCACCAAGGAGATCAAACTGCGCGGTGCGGCCTGGGCCGGCGACCTCACTGTGCAGCAGGTCGATGTCTCGACTGACTTCGGCGCAACCTGGACCAAGGCGAAGGTCAGTAAGCCGAAGAACAAATACGACTGGCAGCGCTGGACCGCGACGGTGAAGCTGCCGGCTGACGGTTACTACGAGATCTGGACCCGTGGCACCGACTCCAAGGGCGTGATGCAGCCGCATCTTGCCGGTTTCTGGAATCCGCAAGGTTACGGCGGCAACGCGATGCATCGGGTCGCGGTGCTGGTCGGATGATGATGGCGTCCGCAGTCCCAACCGCAGCCGTCGCGCGATATGCGCGGCGGCTCAGCCTCGCTCTGATCATGGCCGCCGCATGGACCCTCCCCGCGCAGGCGCAGACCGAGGAAACGCCGGAGGATTATCCTGCCGGCACCGGACGCGACGATACGTTCTATGCCTGCACCGCGTGCCACGGCTTCAAGCTGGTGGCGCAGCAAGGCATGAATCGCCGTCAATGGGATGAGTCGATCAGCCTGATGATCTCAAAGCACGGCATGCCAGCGCCCGAGGCCAAGGATCGCGACACCATCCTCGATTATCTCGAACAGACATTCCCGCAGCGCACGACGCCCACCGGCGGCGGCTTCCACAACCCGTTCATGAAATAACGCCGCCTGGGCTAAGTTAGTCCCGATCATCCGACGACAGATGAGCCGATTGCTCTGTCGGGTAAACCCTATCGACCATTTGCGTGCACCGGCCCAATGCACAAAGAGGGACGCCGTGAGGGTCCTCGAAAAGTGTGACGGCCAGCTGCCTTCGCTACATAGAGCGCATCATCAGCTCGCGTGAATACGGCCGCCGGCGCCTCCCCTTCTGTGAAGGCATAACCGATGGAGGCGCCGATCCGGCAAGTACGGCCCGAGCAGTTCATGGGCGCTTCTGCGGCAGCGATGATGCGCTGCGCGATACCTTCGATCTTTTGCAGGCTGGCGGTTGGGCCGAAGAGCACGGCGAACTCGTCGCCGCCGATACGGGCTACCAGCTCGGCAGACTGGCACACCGCTGAAAGCCGGCAGGCGACCTCGACGAGGCACTCGTCACCCACAGCGTGCCCGAAAGTATCGTTGACCTCCTTAAAACCATCGAGATCGATGAGCATTAAGGCGCCTCCTGGTCCCCCAGGTCCACAGATTTCGGCGAGCCGGGTTTGAAACTGCGTGCGATTGGCAAGGCCGGTCATCATATCGTGCCCGGCGAGATACCGCATTCGCTCGAGCAGCTGCTTTTCCTCGGTAATGTCCTGCTTGACACCGAAGAGCCGGACCGGCTCACCGTTTCGGCGCTCGACAGTGGCGGATATTCTGATCCACCGCTTTTCGCCTTCGGGGCTCCGGATCTCGACATCAAGTCCGAAGCCCGAACCTGCTTCTATAGCGCTGGCACGGGCTCTCTCCAGACGAGCAAGCGATTCTTCCGAATAGCTCCTCAGGATTTCGCTGCGCACGATTACACTGTTACGCTGAAGACCGAATAGGTCGTAGGTCCCGTTGCTCCAGGTTAGTTGTTCAGTAGACAATTCGCATTGCCAGATACCCATGCGCGCCGCGACTGAGGCCCGTTCGAAAATCTCAGTATTGGCGATCAAAGCCTCGGCCTGCCGGATGAGGTGGGATTGATGCTCAATGTGCCGGCGCAATTGCCCAACAGTCCGAGCGCTGAAAGAGCGCACCAGGGCGGAGCGCAGACGGCTCAATAGGGAAAAGCGAGAGGATTCCGGTGCGTGACCGCCGTCGAGGCCGAATCCAGGTGTACGGGATTCCGGTTCGTCCGGCACGGTCTCATCACTGTCTCTTCCAGTCCAGTGCAAGTCGCTCTCCGGATAAGTTCCGTCACGAGAGCTATTAATCGCACATAAGCGGTAACTAGATCGTTAGAGACATTGCTCAGAAGCAAGCTGTGCCTAAAAGTCCCTAAACACCTCCGTCCCCAGCGCAGCCCGTAATTACCCTCGTGGAACTCCAACAGCAGGAATTTTCGCAAGCTCTCGGTACAGCGCCTCGACGGGATACTCGCCCTAACAGGGCAGAGGATCGATCGCGACGGTCACTGGATCGTTTACAAACTCACGCTCAACTCGACGCCATTCAATTCTGGGACCGCTTCGCGGGGCGCGGGCTGAGGGGCAGGAGTTTGTTGATCCGGACCAGCCGGACAATCTTCCGAAACTTCGCGAGTTGCCGAATATGAGCCGATTTAGCCGGCACCCATTCGAGAGATAAAACCTCTCAGGCAAGGCCGTCCGCAGCCCCGGAGATGAAACCTACTCGTTGATGTGCGCCGCTGTTCTGTCTATCTCAATCCGTCGTCCCGCCGTCAGGCTTGGCAGGTTGGACCATACAACCGCAGGCCGATAGCGTTCTGGGTGCCATCATGATGGTGCTCTACAATCCGATATATGGCGATGGCCCATGGCATCGGCCGTTCTTCGCCAGCTGTTACGGTGATAGACTGTCATCAGGTCTATCGTCCTGGGTCGTGCCGGGACGTGGCCGGAGTGGTGCCTGTGATCACTTCGCGCAGCATCGTTGTCTTGATATCCGCCGGGCTCTTGTTTGGAGCCGTCCGCGCATCCGCGCAACATCAGCACCCGCCACAGGACGAGCTAATCCACGAGAAGTTTTATTCGACATGGATGCGGCCGGATAACCCTCATCTATCCTGCTGTAGTCAACACGACTGCTATCCGACCGAAGCCCGCAACGAAGACGGCGTCTGGTTTGCCAAGCGTCGTGAAGACGGTCGGTGGATTCGTATTCCACCTGAAAAAGTCGAGCAAAACCAAGACAATCCCGACGGGCGCAGCCATCTCTGCGCCCCGAGACCCGAGCACGCATATAGCGCGGACGTCTTCTGCTTCATCGCCGGCAACGGAATCTAACTCGGCCATCTGGCCGTCCCGAGCCTCAGCAGCGCTCATTCGGTGGCAATGCCCTCCTTGGACGTATCCTCCCTAAACTTGCCCGTTTATTTGTTCGGAGATGCGGCCGTAAACAGCAATTTTTGCATAAGCAATGCATCCGGCGATGCAAGGAGAGCGATGTCATTGTCGAGACTAGGTGTGCGCCTCGCTATAGGCGTGAGGCCGGTTTCTCCGAGCCATTTCCTCTTTCATCAATTCGAGGATTTCTGTGCGGCAGCTTGAGGCGAGGCATAGGGTGTTCGGCAGCAAATTTCATAGTCAGGCAGTCTCAGACAAGCTATCCATTTTCTCGGGGCCGAGAGCAGGTGCTCGTCCTCAACGGGCTTGGCCTCTGTGCCTCGCACAACCGGCGCCATGCCGTCAGGAAAGATCGCAGATGACGCCGGCAGGTTGCCGGCGCTGTCCTTTGTTACCTTGAACAAGCGGCGGATCGCGTCCTGATTCCGCGTCATCGAATAGAGATTGCACATTCGTGATTACCTTCGCCGTGCGGCTGCTTGGGGCCGATCGTCTAGCGTCTCTGGCATGAGGCCGATCTTGCACGAAATCGCTGCCATGGTGCTTTGGCCTGTCTTGGTCTAAAGCACACAATCTCACCTATATCCGCTGGGCCGCGTAGTCACCTGCCAAGCACGGCATCGGCCCTATAGGCCCTGTTCAATGTTCCGTCGACAAACCCCAACCAGGATCGGCCATCTCGTGACATTCTTGACCACAAGTTCACCGCTTGCTCGAGCCTTGGCGGAGCGCAACTACGACCGGCCGACCCCTGTCCAGACCGCCGTGCTCGCGGACGCAGCTGCCGATCGCGACCTTCTTGTTTCCGCGCAAACCGGCTCCGGCAAAACGGTCGCGTACGGGCTGGCGATGGCAAAGAATCTTCTAAGCGGTGCCGAACGGTTTGAGCGGGCCGCGGCCCCTCTTGCCTTGATCGTCGCGCCAACGCGCGAACTCGCCTTGCAGGTCCATCGCGAACTTACGTGGCTTTATCAATATGCGGATGCGCGCATTGTTTCCTGCGTCGGCGGCATGGATCCGCGTCGTGAGCAACGCGAGCTTGCCGAGGGCGCCCATATTGTGGTCGGCACGCCGGGACGGTTGTGCGATCACTTGCGTCGCGGTCGCCTTGACGTCTCGGAGTTGAAGGCCGTCGTGCTCGACGAGGCCGACGAAATGCTCGATCTAGGTTTTCGCGAGGATATGGAATTCATCCTCAAGACCACGCCGGACACTCGCCGCACGTTAATGTTCTCGGCGACTTTTCCGCGCGGGATAGTCGCGCTGGCGAAGCAGTATCAGCGACAGGCCTTTCGCGTCGAGGTCGCAGGCGACGAAGGCGGCCATGCCGACATCGAGTACCGAGCCATCAGGATCGCCGCGAGCGATGTCGAGCATGCGATCGTGAACGTACTACGATTTTTTGAGTTGCCGAGCGCTCTTGTGTTTTGCAACACCAGAAATGCAGTCCGGCATTTGCAGGTGGCTCTCATGGAGCGTGGTTTCTCCGTGGTCGCCCTCTCCGGAGAATTGACGCAGAACGAACGAACGCAGGCGCTTCAGGCCTTGCGGGATGGACGGGCCCGTGTCTGCGTGGCCACCGATGTGGCCGCACGCGGCATTGATCTTCCAAACCTTGATCTTGTCATCCATGCGGACATTCCGAATGATGCAGAGGTCTTGCAGCACCGTTCCGGCCGCACCGGGCGTGCTGGTCGCAAGGGCGTGAGCGTCCTGCTGGTGTCGCCCGCGCGCAGACGGCGTGCGGAAGTTTTGCTGAATCTGGCAGGCGTCGGGGTCATCTGGGGGGCAGCGCCAACCGTGGATGAAATCCGCGAACTCGATCAGAAGCGCATGCTGCAGGACGCCTTGTTCGCGCAAGAGGTGACCGCTGATGATCTGAACCTGGCGCGCGTCTTGCTCGCCGAGCGGTCGCCGGAGGATATCGCCGCTGCACTGGCGCGGCTGTATCGGGCGCGGCTTCCTTCGCCCGAGGATATTCTCGATCCTGGCCAGGGCGCTGGCCGATCTCGTGACGATCGCGGTCGGGAAAAAGTCGGCCGATCGTCGCGCAACGACGATCGCGTTGCCGGATCGCGATCGAAGACGAGGAAATCATCGCCACGTCACGGTATGGCGGTGGGCAGCGTGTGGTTTCGCGCCGCTATCGGACGTCAGAAGAAGGCGGAAGCGCGCTGGCTCTTGCCGATGATTTGCCGCCGTGGCGGCATCGACAAGCGAGACATCGGCAGCATCCTTATTGGGGAAACGAGCACAGAGTTTGAAATTTCCGAGCGGGTTGCAGAGTTGTTCGCCGTTAAAATCCAGCGCCCCGACAAGGAGGACAACATCCGTATCAATCCGCTGGCAGACACTTCCCATGGTCAGGCGCCTTCCGAAAAGCGGTCGAATAAGCCTCGGCGCGAAGGCGAAGAGACCGACCGCGGCGCTCGCCAGAACGATAAAGCCCGCCCTGAGAGAGGGCTGAAGCACCACGGAAAGTCTCATAACGAAAGCAGCCCGAGATTCGACAAGGAAACGAGTCCCAAGAAAAAAAAGCGACGCCGGGACAAGTCTGGCTAAGTTGAACAACCACAGATTGCGAGTACGTCTGGTTGGCGTCTACGGTCTGATTTTTGAATTCATGTCTCCCGGCGCCGTCGCGCCCGGCGTGGTCGGCACGATCTGTCTGCTGCTGGGCCTGGTCGCAGGCTCAGTTCCACGGCCTAATGTCACCAATTGATCGGGTGGCGAAGGTCGATCGTGCAGGCGAATGCCCTTGAGCCAAATCAGGAGAGCTTCCCAGTAGATGCCTGCGATGACTTTGAAGGTCAGCAGCGGATAAGCGCAGAAGGCGCGCGCAAGCGAGGCATCCGTCAAATCACGTCGGATCGCGACAAGCTTGGCGATGATGAGCGGGCCGGCTGGATCGCGGCCCATAACCGAAACCGACAAATCCTTGCCGGGAGGAATGATCGAGAAGGAATAGACCATGTCGGTGGTCATAAAGGGCGAGACGTAAAACGATTTTCGGCTTTCCTGGCGGATGGGCACTTTTGCTTCGGACGGCACGGAGATGAGATAGTTGTGGCGTTGCCCAAATGTGTTGTTGACCTCGTAGAAGATTGCCGAAAGCGAGTTGTCCCGTCTGTGGCAGAAATAGATGCTGAGCGGATTGAAGGCGTATCCCAGGATGCGCGGCATGGTGAGAAGCCGGATCGGACCGCCGGCTTCGATACCAGCCTCCTGTAAATGGCTCTCGATCCTGTCACGCAGCGAAGTTGCCGCTCCCTCTCTATGATCCCGATCGTGGAAGCTGAAGAGGTTGAAGCGATTGTGCGAGAAGAGGCGCAGCTTGCCTGCCAGAGCATCGATTTCGTCAAGATCGAGTAGCAGGTAGAAGATGCTGTATCTCAGCCGGTGCTGCCTCGGCCGCAACCTGTGATGCATCACCGAACCGGCGTAAAGAGCCGAATGAAAACCCGACATTAGGCTGCCTCCATCTCGGGTAAGGCCGGCACGGTCTCATGAACATGGATGCGCCCGGATTCGTCCGGAACCGTCCAGGGTCGCTGCACACCGCCGACGGCTTCGGCAACGGCGAGTCCGGCCTGTAGCCCATCCTCGTGAAAGCCGGCGCCGAAATAGGCGCCGCAGAACCAGGTGTTGCGCCTGCCCTGCAACGACCAAAGCTGCTTCTGCGCTTGCATCGCCCGAGCATCGAAACGCGGATGGCTATAGCTCATCCGCCTGAGAATCGCCCCGGGTGTGATCTCCCGGTGAGGATTGAGTGTGACAAACAGCGGCCGGTCGGTTTGAATAGCCTGAAGGCGATTCATCCAGTAGGTCACAGCCAGCTTGCGGCCGTCGTCATCATCTCTCGTCATGTAATTCCAGCTCGACCAGACCCGGCGGCGGCGCGGCATCAAGCGGGAGTCCGAATGAAGGACCGTATCATTGTCGATGTACTCGAACGCGCCGAGAAGCCGCCGCTCCTCGCTACTTGGATCGGCGAGCATTTCGAGCGCCTGATCCGCGTGGGTGGCAATCACAACGCGATCGAAACAGCGGCGGTGACCGTCATGACCAATAATTTCCGCACTGTTCGCTGTCCGGACAATCTGCCTTATTGGATAGTTGGCCACCACTTCCGTTACAGCCTCGGCAAGGACACGCACATAGGAGCGGCTGCCACCATTCACGGTGTGCCAAACCGGGCGGCCGGACAGTTTGAGAAGGCCATGGGTTTCGCAGAAACGGATAAAGGCCGCCGCCGGATAGGCACCTATCTTCGCCGCTGGCGTTGACCAGATGGCCGCCGCCATCGGATAGAGATGATCGTTGCGAAACCCCTCGCCGTAGCCGGCAGCGTCGAGGTATTCATCGAGGGTAATCATGCCCAACGCCGCCACGTTGCGCGGCGCTTCGCGATAGAAGCGAACGAGGTCCCGCAGCATCCGCCAGAATCGCGGGCTGATCGCGTTTCGTCTCTGGGCGAAGAGGCCTAACAGGCCGGTTCCGGAATATTCGAGCCTGCCATCGTCCAGCGAGACGGCAAATGACATGTCGGATCTTTTCGTCGCGGTTCCGACATGCTCGAAAAGTGCGGTTAGATTTGGATAGGTGAATTCGTTGAACACGATGAACCCGGTATCGACGGCGAGGCCGGCAGCATCGACCGTGTGACTGTGACCTCCCAAGCGGTTATCAGCTTCGAACAGGACAACCCGATGCCGTTTCGAGAGCAGCCAGGCGGCGGATAGGCCGGAGATACCGCTGCCAACAACGGCGACGTCGAGGCTTCGATCGGAGGTCTCCCGACGGTTAAGACTTTCTGTCCAATCATTAGCTGCAAAGTTCCCGGTCAAAGGATTTCCCTCCACACGTCGGCCTGCCATTATTTACGGAATTCACGGCGCGATAGATCACCAGGGGCGTGATCCACTGGCGGGAGCACGGCGTATGAAGGGCAAATGGATGCTGCAGGTTTACATCTCGACAACAGGCGCACGCGGCAGGTCCGTCCGGCAGCGAGGCTCATTGTTTTGAACGAGGCCAGGCAGACAGAGGTGGCGCCCTCTCCCGAGGAACTGATCAGCCTCATTTGTGCCGTTGCGCGGGAGCGGGATCGGAATGCCTTCGCGCAACTCTTCGCCTATTTCGCGCCTCGCGTAAAAAGCTTCCTCATGCGGTCCGGTCTCGCTGATCCGACCGCGGAGGAAGTGACACAGGAAGTCATGATCGCGGTATGGCGAAAAGCGTCCTATTTCGATCCGAGCCGGGCGGGCGCATCGACATGGGTGTTTACGATTGCGCGCAACCAAAAGATCGACTGGCTGCGCCGCGCGCGCTCCCGGACTGCCGATCATCTATTAGATCCCAGCGACGAACCCGACACCCCACCATCGGGCGAAGACATTGCGATCACGGCAGAACGGGAGGACGGGGTGCGCAAGGCATTGGCAACCCTACCGAATGACCAGGCAACCATTGTGAGGCTCTCTTTCTTTGCCGAGAAGCCGCATGCGGAGATTGCTCGAGAGCTGGGCATCCCGCTCGGCACTGTTAAATCCCGTGTCCGGCTGGCACTGAACCGCCTGCGGACCCTGTTGGACAGCGATATATGACGATCAATCATCATCCCAGCGACGAAACGCTGATGCGTATGGCGACCGGGGCGCTGGGCGCCGGTCCGGCGCTTGTCGTATCCGTCCACCTTGAAGGATGTGTCGTCTGCCGCAATCGCATGGCGAACTTCGAGGCCGTTGGCGGCGCGATCCTGGATGAGATGCCACCAGTTCCGCTCGCCGTAGATCTGTTCGGACGCACCATGGAGCGGCTTGAGGTTGCTCAACCGTTGCAGGCAAAAGACGGGACTATGATCAAGCACCCGGCATTGGGAATAAAGCTCCCTCAGGCGATGCGGGATTGTGAGGTCGGTCCGTGGAAATGGCTAGGGCCGGGTTTCAAGTGGAGCAAGGTCAGGATCGCCGGAAGCCCAGAGGCAAAGGTCATGTTGCTCAAAGGCAGAGCGGGACTTCATCTGCCGGAACATGGGCACACCGGTTTGGAGTTTATGCAGATCCTGTCCGGATCGCTTTCCGACGAGCGCGGTCAATATTTTCCGGGAGATCTCGACGAGGCCGATGATGAAGTCGATCATCGTCCGGTTGTGGGTCAGGAATCAGACTGCGTTTGCCTCGCAGCGCTGGAAGGAGATACGCGCCTTCACGGATTCCTCGGGCGCCTTTTGCGCCCGATCGTAGGATTCTGATCGATGTCCGCGGCAGACTGGATCGGCATCGTGCCGCGAAAGATGTGCGACTTATGAAGGCATTCCCGTCGTCGATCAACATCCTGAACGCCATCGCCGGGATCGGAGGACCGTGTCCGCACAAGGGTATCCGATACGGTCGTCATCAGCGCCATGTCCTTGACGTCTACCCGACTTCAACGAAACGCCTTTCCCCTGTCGTTCTCTTTGGAGGCGGCTGGGAGGAGGGCGCGCGCGGCGACTACTTTTTCGTCGGATCGGCCTTGGCGTCGCGCGGCTTTACGACCGTCATTCCCGATTACCGGGTTTTTCCGGAAGTGCGATTCCCTGCATTCATCGAGGACGCGGCTGAGGCGTTGCGCTGGACCGCAGATCGCATCGCGGAATTCGGCGGCGATCAGCGCCGGATCATCGTCATGGGGCACTCCCCCGGAGCTCATATCGCCGCCATGCTAGCGTTCGATCGAAAATGGCTTGCCAGCGTAAGTCTCAATGCAAGTCGTGATCTCAGCGCCATGATCGGCCTTGCCGGACCATATGACTTCCTGCCGCTTCACAGCGAAACGCTGAAAGAGATATTTGGTCCGCATGCAGGGCTGGCCGCCACGCAACCGATCAATTTCGGCGAAGGGGGAGCGATACCGGCATTCTTGGCAACTGGAAGGCGCGATCGGGCCGTCGATTCCGGCAACACAATTCGGTTTGCCGAACGCATAAGATCGGTCGGTGGCAAAGCCGAGATCAAACTGTATGACCGGGTCGATCACCGCACGTTGCTTGGCGCCTTGGCGCGACCGTTGCGGTGTCTGGCGCCGGTGCTCGAGGATGTCGTGAACTTCGCGACTGAACAGAGCCATCCGGAAGCACTTTCGGATTGGCCGACGGCGCGGGACCAAATCGTATGACGGTCGTCGTCGGCGCAATTGTCACGCTCGCAGCTTGCCTTTCATTGACCATGGCCGGGGCATGGCTGGTTGCGCTTCGGACCGGCCGGTCGGGCTGGATCGACGCGATCTGGTCGTTTGCAACCGGCGCATTTGGGGCAGCGGCCGCTCTTTGGCCGTTTGCAGGTAATGAGATCACGCCCCGCCAGATCCTGGTCGCGCTGCTGGCGCTCGTCTGGTCGTTACGTCTTGGCATCCATATCGCCACGCGCACGGCCAGGAGCGGCAACGATCCGCGCTATAAGCAGTTGCGCGAAGAATGGGGGAATGCGTTCAGGATCCGCTTATTTTGGTTCCTGCAGATTCAGGCTCTGGCCGCGCTGGTTCTTGCCCTGTCGATCATGATTGCGGCACACAATCCCGCCCCCGGCTTAAAAATCCTCGATTTGCTTGGCGTCGCCATCCTGATCGTGGCGGTCGTCGGGGAAGCCATTGCCGACCGTCAGCTTTCCGGATTTCGCTCCGAGCCGGGAAACAAGGGCAAGGTTTGCGACGTCGGGCTTTGGGGCATGTCACGCCACCCGAATTACTTTTTTGAATGGTTGGGATGGTCTGCCTACGCCGTCATCGCCATCGATCTGGCGGGTCCTTATGCGTGGGGCTGGTTGGCTCTCGCTGGGCCGTTATTGATGTACTGGCTCCTCGTCCACGCCTCCGGCATTCCTCCTCTTGAGGCGCATATGATGCGCTCCCGGGGCAACGCGTTTCGCAAGTATCAGCAGCGCGTCAACGCATTCTGGCCCGGGCCGCAAAAATACAATGACGTCGTCAGCAAAACCGGAGATTCCCGATGAGTTTGATTTCCTCGGCAATCCGCGCCGCCGAACACAGTCCGATTCCTGATCCTTTGGCGCGCATGGGCATCGAGTTTCTGGTTGGACGCGCACGAAGGAAACTTGCTGCCATCTCACCCCGGGAGGAAGGCGATTTCGCGCGGGCCATGACCGAACATCCGATTGCTGAACATTCCGATGCCGCCAACGAGCAGCACTATGAATTGCCGCCCGAATTCTTTGCCCTCACGCTCGGCCCATGGCGCAAATATTCCTGTTGCCTTTATCCGACGGGACGGGAAACGCTGGCCGATGCCGAGCGCCTAGCGCTTGAAGAAACAGTTGTGCACGCCGGTCTCGCCGATGGACAGTCAATCCTGGAGCTCGGCTGCGGTTGGGGATCTCTGACGCTGTTCATGGCCGAGCGTTTCCCCCGCGCGAACATCACCGCTGTCTCAAATTCGAGAACACAGCGGAGTTATATTGAGGCCGAGGCGGCCGCGCGCGGCCTCACCAAAATTCGCGTCATCACCGCCGACATGAATGTCTTCGAACCAGACAGCACGTACGACAGAGTGGTGTCGGTCGAGATGTTTGAACATATATCGAACTGGCGAGTTCTGCTTTCGCGCATCAAGACATGGCTCGTGTCCGAGCACGGGCGGTTGTTCATTCACGTCTTCAGTCACAAACACAGCCCCTATCGGTTCGACCACGAAAACGACGCGGACTGGGTTGCCCAGCATTTCTTCACCGGCGGCATCATGCCGAGCCACGGCCTGCTAAGGCATTTTCCGGACCGCTTTGCGGTTGAACAGGACTGGCGCTGGAGCGGACTTCATTATCAGAAAACGGCGATGGACTGGCTCGCGCGCTTCGACGCAAACCGCAAGCAGATCGATGGCATCCTGGGCGAGGTCTACGGTTCCAATGCCGCGCTCTGGCGCCAGCGCTGGCGCCTCTTCTACCTGGCGACGGAAGGCCTTTTCGGGCACGCGAGCGGCGAGGAATGGGGCGTAAGCCACTATCTGTTGCGTCCGGTACAGGATGCGTGATTTCCGTGGCCGCCATACGCAAAGCCTGGGGCCGCGTTGCGGCCTATGCCGCGCATGAAGATCCCATGGTCGCGGCCTGCAATCTGATCGCCCTGGTCGTCGCCTCCAACCAGCCCTTCTATCCATTGTATGTCTATTGGGCTGTAAGCGATTATGTCTGGCCGACCTTCTTCACGTTCCTGTCGACGCCGTTTTTTCTGGCCGTGCCGGCGGTTGCCAGAAAGTGGCCGACGGTAGGCCGCGCGCTTCTTCCTCTTATCGGCATCGTCAATACGGTTTTGAGTGCAAAGGTCTTTGGTCAGGCATCAGGCGTGGAGATTTTTCTCATCCCTTGTGCACTGATTGCAGCTATCTTTTTTCGCTCTTCCGAAAGACTAATCAGCCTTGCCCTGATCGGATTGGCGCTGCTCGTGTACTTAGGAATTGACGGCGCATACGGCACGCCTGCCCACCTCTACTCCGCTTCCGAATACAAGACCTTCTTCAGATTGAACGCGATGAGCACCGGAATGCTCACGGTGTTCGTCGGGCTTGTTGCCTCGGGGCTTTTGAGCCGCCGAGCTTAAGCTCCGTCAAGTCGAGGACGTGAAGGCTCGCGTGATTAAAAAGCCTATGGTCGCCGCAAACGCAGTAAGAAATGTTCCCCAGCATAGATCGGCAACCGTCACGGCGACTGGCCAATTGCGCAAGGTGGCTTGGTTGGTCAGATCGTAGGTCGCGTATGCAAAAAGCCCGAGAAACGCACCGTAAGAGGTGGCCGTAGTCCATCGCTGGCTGGCTAGGGCAGGGCCGACGGCAAATACCACGATTCCTGCAATGTAGATCAGATAGAAAAGCAGCGCCGGTACAAGTCTGAAGCCTTCGAGCAACAGATCTCCCATCAGAGGACGGTAGAGGCGTTGCGCCGCGAGCGTCAGCCAGATCGCGTCGACTGCGAGAAACACGAGACCGGTCGCAACATAGGCGATGCCATAGGTTCTCAAGACGCGTTCCTTTCCCAATCCTGGACTGAAGATGTTACGCGCCAGCGCAACGGTCGGATCACAGCACCGCACTGGAAAATGCTGTTTCCGTCGCAAGCGTGCTGTTGCTAACCGAAGCGACCATGACCGGAATCCCGGAGCCGAAGCGAGAGCGGCTGCCGAGACCCGAACTGGGCCATGTGGGGTATGGAATTCTCGCCCCTTACTTAAGTCTCCGCTTAGAAAGCTCGACGACTTACATCCCTGTCAGGTGCTTTTCTATCTCGGCAATTGGATGCTTGGTCAGATCCTTATTGATCTCAGCGACCACGCGTGCGCGCACATCAGCGTGAACTGCGTTTCGCAGGTCCGCAAGGGTCCTTGGCGGCGCCACGATCACGAGAGCCGGCGCCTTTCTTACCCGAACCACTTGCTCTAAGGCTGTCGCCACGCTTTGGGCAAAGCGATGCTCTTCGATGCGATGCCAGTCGACGGGTTCCACAGCGCTCCTCTGACCTGAGTCGATTGCCTTGCTGACTCGCCCTGGCCGCTCACTTCCCTGCTCATGCGTCAGCGGGTTTTCGTCTTCAAATACTTTTTCGGTTCTAAGATTCAAGAATTTTTCGTCTCCTTCGTTGCGAAGAAACAGCGCTTTGCGGCCATCACCAACGAATACGAATGCGTTGTGGGGAATGACAAACCTGCTCATCGCGAACCTCCCAAACAACTTCAGCATCGCAAAGCTAAACGCTGCAGCGAAGCCACGATTGATCAAGGTCAACGATCACGCCATCGCCAACGGCTTGCTGTGGCTGCACGTGCCCGGCTTCTACGCGAAGATCGCCGAGCTTAGCCGGCGCTATTCGCGTAACCGCACCAGCCGGCATTTGACGTAGCTGGTTTGCGCGATCGTTATTGTGGTCAACGCGCGTCTGCTCGCTCTCTGATCATTCCAATCAGCAGCTGGGCTATAGTGGTAGGACAACGAAATGCGTTTTCAAAGGCCGCCTCGTTGTGCACATCCAGTGTGATGATCGCGTTCGTGCCGACCACATCAAACAGAGAGGCCAGGTACCGAATTGTTACGGATTCACTCGCCTTGGCATTCTATCATATGTGAACCATCCGTGAGAGGGGTTACCTATGTCCGCAAGCTGTGTTTGCCCATGAGCTTGACCGTGCTGGCCTGCGGTCCCTTTTCACCGAGCTCCTCGACATAGCTGACACGCGAGCCGACGCCGATGTTCGCGCGGCCTTCCAGAATGCTGTTGCAATTGAAATAGATCTCCTGGCCGTCAGCACCCTCAAGGAAGCCGAACTCGCCGCTTGGATCGATCCTCACCACGGTCCCGACCGGCTCTCCTTCGTGGAGCTTCGTCTGGCCGCGCATAAGGCGCGCCTGGTCTTGCAACTGCCTCCGCGCTCGTTTGAACGCATCGTCAACTGCAAAGGTCAGATCGGCGTAACGCTCATCCTCTTCGGGTGTCCGCCCGACATTGACCTCGCGCCCTTCCGGAAGCGCGAGTCGGATTCTCACCTGGTACTGACCACCTGTCTTGTGGCGATCACCTGGGCCCCGCACGATGATGCGTCCCGCGGTCACTCGACCATACTTTTCTTCCAACTCAGAAATGTGCTGATCAATAGCAACTTGCAGGGCTGGGGTCGGCGTCAGATTTTTGAATTCAACTTGGGTCGGGGTTTGCATGATCTTGCTCCTCCGATAAGGTTGCCGATCTGACCACGCTGGGCGCCAGCATCCTTGAGCGAAATCAAAGCGACTGGATGACAAAGCACCCACTAGGCTAGACTTTTCGACAACAATTCCCAAATCCACTTTTACGAGTTGCGCGGCCCCGATACCACGCGGCCTCGGCCGCCGGGCGCCCCCAACTCTCGGCGGCCGTCCTTTTCCTCGCTCCCGCACGGAACCTTGAGGCACGTCAAAGCGAGCCAACGCAAGACTAGGATTGATAATCTGCTTCCAATCCGGAATCCGGAGCGAAATATGAGCACAATAACGGGTGTGACTTCATTGGACCACACGGTCCAGGAAACGAACGTGTGGCTCAAAGCAATCGACGAGCAGTTAGCCCTGGAAAATCGCCATCACGCTTACAATGCGCTGCGAGCCGTCCTGCATGCGCTGCGCGATCGGATGCCGCCGGAGGTCGCCGTCAAGTTCGGAGCTCAGTTGCCGATCATGGTGCGCGGCATCTATTACGAAGGCTGGCATATGGCAGCGACACCGACCAAAGAGCGCCACCTGGAGGAATTTGCGGAGCATATACTTACAGAGCTCCCCCCGCAATTTCCTATTGATCCGCTGACGGCAGCCCGCGGCGTCTACGAAATCCTTTGGGAAAAGCTGGATTCCTGTGAATTTGAAAAGCTCATGGACCACCTGCCGGCCTCGCTGCGGAACTTGCAGGATTGACCAGAGAGAGAGAGAGAGTTGATCCATGCATGATAATCAATCACATGACGTTGTCATTCTACCGCTTGCTCAGGAACACTAGACAACGCGCGCGGCTTGGTCGCCTTTGTTCATGGCAGCGGCTCAACCCGGTTCAGTCCACGGAATACCGTAGTCGTCAGAGCGCTGCACGAGCGCGGTTTTGCGATGCTGCTATTCGACCTTCTCACAGAGGAGGAGCAAGACCGTTCAAACGTCTTCAATGTTGTGATGCTCGGAGAACGAGCTAATCTCAGCGGCCGATTGGCTTCAACGCCAGACCCTGCGATTGCCAACCTTTTCTGTCGGATTGTTCGGCACCAGCACCGGCGCTGCCGCCGCCCTTATTGCGGTTGCTCGACAGCCCCCGAAGCCAAGCTGAAGTCGCGTGAGGCGCAGATATTGACTGAAAGCCCTTCAATAAACGACGACACGCAAGGCGACATGAATATTAGCCGTCACATCGCGGCAACCAGGAACTGTCCCTCAGAATCCAACCTGACCTTTGTTCCGAACTCCTGACATTCGCGATCGAGCGTGCTTTGGATCCATGCGATGTCCTCGCGTGACGGAATAGTGAGACGGAAATTCCTTATCTGCAGGGGCACCAATGTGAGCGCGACAAGGTCACCACTCTTTGGATCCAAGTCGACGAAATACATCAACGTTAGATCGCCACGGTAGTGCTCATAACCGCGGATTCCTTCGTAGTCGTTGAGAAAGTCCCCGCAGCCATACAGAATGAGCCGATCACGATAGACTTCGATCGGCATCGGATGATGGGAGGAATGTCCGTGGACGATCGATACGCCTGCCTTGTCAATCAGGGTCCGGGCAAAGACCGCCTGCTCGTCGAGGATATGATAGCCCCAATTAGAGCCCCAGTGAATGGAGACAATGGTGAGATCGCCCGGTTTCCTGGTCGCAGCAATCTGGTCGACAGCCATCAAGGCGCTCGCCTTGGACAGATCCGGCAGCAGATTGACACCCGGTTCATTGTCCGTTGCAGCCCAGTCGCGCGGAATGCCGCTCGATGTCGATCCGAATGAGAAGATCAGGAGCCGCGCACCCTCGAGATCAAGCGCAGCAGGCGCGATGGCCTCGCGAATGTTGCGTCCAGCGCCCGTCGCTTTGATCTTAAGCTTGTGCAGCGTTGCCAGCGTCTCGTTCAGACCAGAGAGCCCCCAATCCAGCACGTGGTTGTTGGCCAGGACGCAGCAGTCAATCCTGGCCGCAGTGAGGCATCGCGCATTCTCCGGACTCATGCGGTAGTTGATGCCTTTGTTGAGGTGCTCGTTGCTGCGTGTCACGGCTGTTTCAAGATTCACGATCCGAGCGTTTGGGCCCATGCGCTCGAATGCGTCGAGTGCTGCGCCCCAAATGTATGACGGTCCGTTGTTCCGCGGGACAGGACCGTTCGCGCGTTCGGCCAGGAGCACGTAGTCCTGCGCGGATCGCAAGTAATCCTCGTAGAGCTCCGGGCTGCTCGGATACGCCAGCACCTGGTCGATCCCGCGACCGCACATGACGTCCCCGCACAGGAAGAGTCGGAATTGTCGATCCGTCTCGAGTAGATTAAATTCTTCATACATTAGGGGCTCCATCAAGCCCGCTCAATGCCTACTCAGCTTGGGATGGAAAGTCGGCGGGCTTCACGTCAAATCGAAACCGCATGCAACGTCCAGTCACGCCCCCGTGGAGATCGTAGAATCTTTGTTTCGCGGCTTCTGTTGACCTGCCCACTATCTTCGGCATCAAGTTCCACGGCACATTGGCAGACATCACCGACCTGGCCCGCATCGCCGAGCACTTTCCTGAAGAACCGAGCGACAAATCGCGGCATGCATACATTCCCGCTCGCTTTGCTACGCGGTTACCCAGAATAGCGGTATCTGATACACGGCTTTGATTTGGCGCAAAGATAAAGCTCTCTGATGCTCCCTCGCGGGCACACACAATTTCAATACAGATCAATCCCGCAGCGACAGCCAATCCCCAAAAGATTCTGTTGGTCTCTGCCTAAGAGCAAATGGATTCATTGCCGCGCGTGAGCGCGTCTCCCACATAGTGCGGAATGCCGAGGGTTCGGCCGCGATTGCTCCGCCGCGGCGAGACGACGTATTTCTGTCGGTTTTCTCGCTTGCCCACGCATTCGAGTGCACCGTCAGCTCCTACCTCTCGATGATGGGCGGCTGTACCGGCGCTTACGCACGGTCGCCAGAGGCCGGATAATCCTGACGCATTCCGGAACTCCCCGCACCCGAACCTGCCATCGCCATGCTCGCTGAAAGAACTCTTGCTTGTCGTGCCGATGTCATATTGCCCCGAAAAGCCGTCGATCCTGCTTGTTGCCGCAGCTTGGACATCGCTGAGCCGACGAATATCTGCGGTCGAAGCGATCGCGCCAAAGGCGCCCGAGGGCGTTTGATCCAGATCATCATCGCCGGTGCGCAAGTGCCTAGGTTTTCTCCGAGCGGGGGTACGGGAACTGCATCAATCATGGCCGCAGACGTTTCATGGTCAGGACACAACATGCACAGGCATATTCTAATCCCTACTGATGGCTCGCCCTTGTCGCAGGCTGCGGTCGAGTACGGCATCGCCCTCGCCAAGTCGGTCGGAGCCAAGGTCACGATATTGACCGTGTCCACCCCCTTTCACACCTTTGCCATCGAGCCAGTCATGGTCACGGACACACCAGAGCAGTACACGAAACAGGCCGCTGCCGTTGCCACGAGATATCTCAATGCGGCTAAGGAGATCGCATTGGCGGCTGGTATCAGCTGCGAGACATTGCATGTCGAACACGATCATCCCTATCAGGCGATAATCGATACCGCGACAAGGAGGCTATGCGATCTAATCGTCATGGCATCACATGGCCGGCACGGGATCGCAGCTGCAGTGCTCGGAAGCGAAACCAACAAAGTGCTGACGCACAGCAACGTGCCGGTGCTTGTCGTTCGCCCGCCGGGCCGGCCGTTCTTCTCCGTCGAATCCTGATCTCGGCCTTTTCCGTGGCCGAGGTATAACTGCCCGGGTATGTCTTATGGATGCTGCACCAGGCAATGCCGAGCCTCACCGCCACGATCTGATGGCGCTTGTACGCGATCTCGTGCACGAGCTTCATCCACAACGCAGCAGATTCATCGAAGTCGTTCCCTCAAGCCGCATCGAGCGCGACCTTGGGATTGACAGTCTCGCCCGCACCGAACTGATCCTCCGTATCGAGCGCACCTTTCATGTGCACCTTCCGGCACGGACGATCGGGGAAGCCGAGACGGTCGGGGATCTGGTCCGCGCGCTTAAACAGGCGGCGCCTGCGCTTCAGCGCACCACAATGCCCGTGGTTCTGGCTTCAGCGCTTCCAACCGTGCCGGCGGCAAGCGAGGCGACAACCCTGATCGAGGTTCTCGATTGGCATGCCGCCCGCCACCCGAGCCGCCCACACCTGACGGTGCTGCAGGACGAGGCGACGCCGCTCGGGGCGCTCACCTATGGCGAACTCGCGGAGAGAGCCCGGCGGCTGGCATTCGGCCTGATCGAGCGTGACGTCTCGGCGGGCGATCGGGTCGGCTTGATGCTGCCCACAAGCATCGAGTTCTTCGTGGCGTTCTTTGGCATTCTGTACGCCGGCGCGATTCCGGTGCCAATCTACCCGCCGATGCGCCTGTCTCAGCTTGAAGACCATCTGCGACGACAAACAGGAATATTGCGCAATGCCGGCGCCTGCCTGCTTATCGCGATGCCGGATGCCCGCCGGCTGACCGGTTTGCTCGGCGCGCTGGTCGACAGCTTGAGTGGCGTCGCGAGCGTGACCGAGATCGAAGCCGCAGCCAGACCGACCACTCTCCCACAATTGAAAAATGCCGATGCGGTCGCCTTGATCCAGTACACCTCAGGCAGCACCGGAGATCCCAAGGGTGTCGTGCTCAGCCACGCCAATCTGCTCGCCAATATCCGCGCAATGGGGCGGATCATGGATGCGACCTCAGCCGACGTCTTCGTCAGCTGGCTTCCGCTCTATCATGATATGGGTCTGATTGGCGCCTGGTTGGGCTGTTTGCATTATGCGGCGCGGCTCTACGTCATGTCACCACTCAGCTTTCTGGTCCGGCCGCAAAGCTGGCTGTGGGCGATGCACAGATACCGCGCAACGTTCTCAGCATCACCCAATTTCGGTTTCGAACTCTGTCTCGCCAAGATCGCAGAGGATGAACTCAAAGGGCTGAATCTCAGCTCGCTGCGTATGATCGCGAACGGCGCCGAGCCGGTTAGCGTGCAGAGCCTGCGGACGTTCATCGAACGTTTTGGCCACTACGGCTTTCCTACAAGCGCGATGGCGCCCGTCTACGGGCTGGCCGAGTGCTCCGTAGGTCTCGCCTTCCCGCCGCTGGGACGTTACCCGCTCATCGACCGGATCGATCGCGATCAACTCAGCCTCCACGGCATCGCCGAACCCGCCGGACCGGACGATCCGCGGCCGCTGGAGCTTCCGGCCTGCGGGCAGCCCCTTCCGGGGCATGAGATCCGTGTGGTGGATGAAACCGGCCGCGAACTCGGCGAACGCAGAGAAGGGCGGATCGAATTTCGCGGTCCATCAGCCACAAGCGGCTATTTCCGCAACGAAGCGAAAACCCGCGAACTGGTCCATGGCGATTGGCGCGACACCGGTGATCGCGGGTACATGGCGGGCGGCGATATCTTCATCACCGGTCGCATCAAGGACATCATCATCCGCGCCGGGAGGCATCTTTATCCGCAGGAGATTGAGGAAGCCGTTGCTTCTGTACCTGGTGTACACAAGGGCGGCGTGGCCGTTTTCGGCGTGGCCGATCAGGCATCCGGAACCGAGCGGGTTGTTGTGCTCGTGGAAACGCGCGAAGCTGATCCGGTCGTCCGTGCAGCATTGCAGGCACGTGCCCATGAGGTCGTAACCGACACAGCGGGTACGCCGCCGGATGAGATTGTTCTTGCACCGCCGCGCACCGTGCCGAAGACCTCGAGCGGAAAGATCCGCCGGAGCGCGGCCAAAGAGATGTATCAGAGCGGTCATATCAGTCCGGTCCATCGCGTCCTGTGGTGGCAGCTGTTTCGCCTTGCTTTCGCCGGCATTGGTCCCCAACTCCGGCGGTTGGGACGATTGCTCCGCGAAACACTCTACGCGGCGTGGTGGTGGACGGTCCTGGGCAGCGCCTTCGGCGTCGGGTATCTCGCCGTGCTCGTGCTGCCCTCCCCCAAATCGCGCTGGTCGGCGCTCAGACGGATCGGTCGCAGCGCGCTGTTCGCAATGGGCGTGCCATTAGAGGTCTCCGGCCTTGAGAAGATCCCAGCCACGGGTACCGTGCTGGTCTTCAACCATTCAAGCTACATGGACGCTTTCGTACTCGCAGCGACCCTGCCCGGTGAGCCGGCGATCGTCGCCAAGACTGAACTGCAGCACCAACGTGTTGCCGGGACCATGTTGCGCCGTCTCGCCATCCCGTTCGTTGAGCGCTACGATGTCTCCGCAAGCCTTACGGACACCGCAACGCTTGTCGCATTGGCCCGAGCAGGACGACTTCTCGTGTTTTTTCCTGAAGGGACTTTTACGCGAAGGGCGGGCCTCTCCGGCTTTTATCTCGGCGCCTTCAAGATTGCCGCCGAACTCGAACTCCCGGTGCTGCCAGGTGTTATCAAGGGTACACGTACCATGTTGCGCGGTAACCAGTGGTTTCCCCGCTACAGCGCCATCAGCATCGAGATGGGTGATCCAATTGCGCCGTCCGGCGCCGATTTTCAGTCGGCTATTCAACTGCGGGACCAGGTGCGTCAGTCAATGCTCACGCGATGCGGCGAGCCGGACATCGAGGAATTGGTCAAGCCTGAGTCGATCTCTCCTACAGAGTGACGATGATCAGAACAGCGGAACTTCGACAAGGTTAAATACTTGGCTACAACAACTTCACCCACGGAGCAGAGAATGGCTCTTTTGAAGCGAGATTTGTATCGTGAGGTAAGGGGCCCTGACATCACCCAGGCAGATTGCCGCACGCTCGTCTTCGATACCGACAGCAAGCGCCTGTATATCGAACGCGAGGCGGCGCATTTCGAGGCGAGCAGTCCGGGCACGTTCAACTGCCAAACAACGACAATGGATATCGCGGATTATCTCAAGCAAGGTGGAGAAACAGCCGGGCATCGCGAGCTATGGCGGCTGCTCAGGATGTTATTCAAGGACGACAGCGACGATGCCAATAGTGTGACTGGTTGATTCAAATCAACGAGAATGGGCTTCTGATGCTCGATTTGGAGGTAACTCCGGCGCGTTCCGGCGGTCGGGGTTCCTCAATGCTTGGAGCATGTATTTCCCAATCGGTATGTAAGGCTTACTGATGTCACCCGAACCAACTGCACAGCCAACCTGGCACGTCCCATCCGACGACATCAAAGCTATCCTTGGCGACCTGGACGAGGCTGAGCTAATCGAGATCGTGGCACTGCGCCCGACAATCCCCGATCTTGAGGAAGCGGCCACATGGCTCTCTGGAGATCGCGATATATTCGGCACGGGCGCGCCGCTAAAGGACGTCGCAGCCGAGATTGTTGCGATTCTCACAGCCAACGAAGACAATGAAGAGTCCCGTTCGCGCTGATGCCAGACGCAAGGTCGGCGTCAGCATGCTTGGTTAGCCCGAAATTTTCAAAGTTTCGATGTTGCCGCGAGCGGGAATAGAGCAACGACGTTTGTACGAAATTTGTACGAGCAATCTGACAATTGACCTACGAAAGATCGACAATCCGCTAACTCATTGAATTTTCGGAGCTTGTTTGGTAGCGAGGGAGGGACTCGAACCTCTGATCGCTATAAGCCATTGATACAAATCGGGAAAGCTGCGCCTATTTCTCACTTTCCAGATGTACGTGGGTACAAAGATCTGGATAAAAGGTCAAGCGCTTGAGCTGCCAACGCTGACAGCATTCAAAAAGACGGCGCATTACGACACGCCTGATCAACCGCCACCACCGCAATCTGCTGTCCGCTTATCGCTGCCGCAACGCCAGCGAATGATTGCGCAAATCGGGTCAGACCGTGGCGATCAATCCGCACACATCTGTTGTGCAGCGCATCACCGCACCAGGCGGCACCGCCAACGTCAAACGCGGTTTGACAAGCCGCCGCGAACACACATCACGTCGCCCATAACCGCAAAACGTGGCTGCCGGTGTGAGCGCGGTGTCAACACCCTGCGTCATCCCCGCGCAGCAATCGATTATATCGAAGGAATTGCATCGAAAACTATCGCTTCCAATTGAGATCGCATCCTGTGACTACGATCCCGCGAGTTTTCATGTGTATGTGGGCGGCTGCCGCCAGCCTCCGCTCGAACCTGTCTTGAAGCCAGCGAGGATAGAGAATGAAAAGCAGAGCCGCCGTAGCCTGGGGCGCGAACAAGCCGCTATCCATCGAAACGATCGAGATCGGTGGCCCGAAAGCAGGCGAAGTGCTGGTCGAGATCATGGCGACCGGCGTCTGCCATACCGATGCATATACGCTATCCGGTCTCGATTCCGAAGGTAAATTTCCAGCCATTCTCGGGCATGAAGGCGCGGGCGTGGTGCGTGAGGTGGGCGCGGGCGTCACCTCACTAAGGCCCGGCGATCACGTCATTCCGCTTTACACGCCGGAATGTCGCCAGTGCAAAACCTGTCTGTCGCAGCGATCCAATCTCTGCACCTCCATCCGGTCGACACAGGGACAGGGTCTCATGCCTGACCGGACCACGCGTTTCTCCTGCGATGGCGGCGAAATATTTCACTACATGGGATGTTCGACCTTCTCGAACTACACCGTGCTTCCAGAGATTGCGCTCGCAAAAATCCGCGAAGACGCCCCCTTCGATAAAGTCTGCTATATCGGCTGCGGCGTCACCACTGGCATCGGCGCGGTGATATTCACCGCCAAGGTTCGCCCCGGCTCTAATGTCGTTGTTTTTGGCCTCGGCGGTATCGGTCTCAATGTCATCCAAGGCGCGCGCATGGTCGGCGCCGACAGGATTATTGGCGTGGACGTCAATCCCGGCAAGGTCGGCATGGCGAAGAAATTCGGCATGACCGATTTCATCAATCCGCGAGAGATCGGCAACGACAAGGTCGTCCAGGCCATTCTGGATCTAACAGACGGCGGTGCCGACTACTCCTTCGATGCGACAGGCAACACAGACGTAATGCGTCAGGCGCTCGAATGCTGTCATCGCGGCTGGGGCGAATCCATCATCATCGGCGTGGCGGAGGCGGGCAAAGAGATTTCCACCCGACCATTCCAACTCGTCACCGGGCGCGTTTGGAAGGGTACGGCTTTCGGCGGCGCACGGGGCCGCACCGACGTGCCGAAGATCGTCGACTGGTACATGGACGGCAAGATCAACATCGATGATCTGATCACGCACAAGATGCCGCTTGAAGAGATCAACACGGCATTCGACCTCATGCACGAAGGCAAGTCGATCCGTTCGGTGATCGTCTACTGATCGCCGCCCGAAGATCGTTCAAACATACAAAACCGAGGAGGAAATCATGGCCACAAGACTGCTGCACCCGTCGTTCCAGAATGGACTCCGCAAGGGCGGTTCCGGGTTCGCCGGCGGCATGCTCGTCTGCAACTGTTCCGAACGTGCGGTGAAGGTGAAGATCTCTACAGACATTGCCCACAATCATGCCTGCGGCTGCACCAAATGCTGGAAACCGGAATCCGCCGCGTTTTCGGTCGTCGCCGTCGTGCCAAGCGACAACGTCACGGTCGTGGAAAACGGCGACAAATTGGCCGTGGTCGATCCCGACGCGCTGATCCAGCGTCACGCCTGCAAGGCATGCGGCGTGCACATGTATGGTCCGGTCGAGCGGGATCACGCCTTCAAGGGATTGACGTTCATTCATCCAGAACTGTTCGACACCGACGGCTGGTCGGAGCCCGGTTTCGCCGCCTTTGTCTCTTCCGTGATCGAGGGAGGGGCTGACCCCTCCGAGATGGACGGAATTCGCGCGAAACTGAAGGAAATCGGCCTTACTCCCTACGATTGCCTGTCGCCGGCGCTGATGGATTATCTTGCAACGTGGAGTGCGAAGAAGAACGGCGTGCTACATTGATACGACAGGGCGGGCCTCATTCAGCCCGCCCGTTTCAGCGGCAGAGCACGATTTCAATGAAGCAGATTTCCGCCAGCAAGGCGTTCGATGGCGTGCAGTATGTGTATACTCACCCATCGGAGGCGTGCCAATGCGATATGACCTTTGCGCTGTACCTGCCGCCGCAGGCCGGGAAAAAGAAGGTGCCGCTTTTGTGGTACCTTTCCGGCCTGACCTGCACCCATCAGAATGTCATGGATAAAGGCGAATATCGTCGGACCGCGTCTGAACTCGGCATCGCGATCATTTGTCCTGATACCAGTCCCCGCGGCGACAGCGTTCCCGACGAGAAGGACAATTGGCAGTTCGGCCAGGGAGCCGGCTTCTATCTCAATGCGACGCAGGTGCCGTTCTCGCGTTATTATAATATGGAGCGTTACATCCTGTCTGAACTGCCCAGCCTGCTCGCCAGCGGCTTTCCGCTCAATTCCGGCAGACAGAGCATTTTCGGCCACTCAATGGGCGGCCATGGCGCGATTACCTTGGCCCTCAAAAATCCGGGCCGCTTTCGCTCGGTATCGGCCTTTGCGCCGATCGCGCAGCCGACCACGGCTGACTGGTCCCGTCCTGCACTGGAAAAATATCTCGGATCCGACCCTGGAGCGTGGCGGCGCTACGACGCCACCTGCCTAATCGAGGATGGCTACCGCGTCGATGAGCTGCTGATCGATCAGGGGACTGCCGATCCTTTTCTCGACAGCGGGTTGCGGCCATGGCTCCTTGAGGCGGCTTGTACGGAAGCCGGCGTCGAGCTGACGCTGAACATGCGCGAAGGCTACGATCATTCCTATCTGTTCATTTCCACATTCATGGCAGAGCATATTGCCTGGCATGCGGAAAGGCTCCGCTGAGGAGCGCACCGGCGAGCGCGACGGCGCGACGGCGGGACGCGCAGCCCGGCCGGCGATGTGAGCCAGACATCTGCTTTGTCGGCATGAGCCGACTAACCGTGACCTGCACGGTATCGGGCGATGCGCTCGTGCAGCCCCTCCGGGACGAGCGATCGAACAAGATCGGAGAGGTCCGCATCTTTCGTATGGCTACCGGTGAGGCGCAGCACGCCGGCGGCCGCTTCGCCGGACAACCCAGCATGCTGGGCCAGCAGCCGCGTTACCGTCGGAAGCAGCTCCGCCTCCTCAATTAGATGAGTCAAAAGGCCCGCTTGCCGTGCCTCCTCCGCCGACAATGTACGGTTCTCGAGCAAGATCGCGCGCGCCTGATCGGCACCGGCGATCGCCGCGAGCCGCCGCGTGCCGAGCGCGACGCCAAAGCGAAAGCCCGGAAAGCGGAATTTTCCTCGTGGTGTCCCGATCCGGTAAGTGCAGGCCACCGCGAGATCGGCTCCCGCACCGAAGGCGGCACCGTTCACCAGAGCGAAGGACGGTACTGGCGCGGCACTGACCGCCTGAAGCAGCAGTTCGATGCGAGCAAAGCGCAGCAGCAGGTCGCCCTCACTCTGCTGTTCTATCCCTGAGAAATCGAAGCCGCCGCAGAACGCACGCCCCTCGCTGGCCAATGCGAAGGGATTGCCGCTGGCAATGGCAGTGTTCACTGCATCATGAAGCTGCGCGACCGTCGCTGAGTCCAGCGCATTGGCTTTCTCAGGCCGATCGAGCGTGATTAACCTCGGCATGCCATCGGCGGCCGGGACAGTCCTTACAGGGCGCGCGCCGTGCGTCGTTGCGTCCATTCGTCGAAGACCTCGTCATTGTGCTCGCCGAGTTGTGGCGGTGTACGAGCGATCTCAAAGGCAAAACCCGAAATGCCGATCGGAAATCCAACGGTTTCCGCTGTCGCTCCGTTAGGCATCGTCATCGGCTGCACCCAGCCCATTTCGCGGACATGCGGATCGGCAAGGATATCCGCGAAATTATTGATCGGCGCACAGGGAACCCCTTTGGCGTCGAACGCCGCCAGCCATTCAGCAGCCGTTCGCGTCGCGAAGATTGGCTGGAGAATGGCGGTGAGCTGGTCCTGATTCTGTGCGCGCAAGGACTGGGTGGCGAAACGCGGATCGTCGGGCAATTCGAGCCGCCCAACAACGGTGCACGTGTCACGCCAGAGTTTGTCGTTGCCGGCGGCAATGGTGAAAGGCTTGTCGGCGGCATCAAAACCAGCATAGGGTGCGTTGCGCGGATGAGCTGAGCCAAGGCGGCGCGGCGGCATTCCGGTCCCGAAATATTCGCTGGTCTGCAGCGCAGAAATGCCGAGGAGAGAGCCGAGAATCGAGCAATCGATATGGGCGCCCTGACCGGTCCGGCGGGCGCGTATCGTCGCGGCGAGGATTGCGAAGGCAGCATAGAGTCCGGTTACGAAATCACCGACCGGAACGCCGCATTTGACCGGAGCGCCATCCGGCTCTCCGGTGACGCTCATCACACCGCTCATGGCCTGCACGGTTACGTCGAACGCGCCCTTTTGTGCGTAGGGGCCAGTCTGGCCGTACCCCGTCATCGAGCAGTAGACCAGGCGGGGATTGCGAAGCCTGAGCTGCTCGTAACCAAGACCGGCGCGGACCAGCGCGCCTGGACGGAAGTTCTCGACAAAGATGTCGGCATTCTCGACTAGAGTATAAAGTCGCTCTACATCCGCCTTTTTCTTGATATCGAGTGCAACCGACCGCTTGTTGCGGTTGACCGAGCTGAAATTGCCGCTGAATGGATCGGCGCCGTCCTCGCCTGGATGGAGAGGCGGCCATCCCCGCATTCCGTCACCGCCGTCGGGCCGCTCGATCTTGACAACATCTGCGCCGAGATCAGCGAGCAAGCTGCCAGTAAAAGGACCAGCCGCAATCTGGGCGAACTCAATCACGCGGAGCCCGGCCAGTGGCTTGGGCAGGGATACAGCGTTGTTCACGCGACCATCCTTTCGTTCTTGAGAGCGGCGTAGTTGCCCCGGTGGTAGAGAAGCGGTTCTCCACCGAAGACGTGAATATAATCGACCGCACCGATGATGATGGTGTGGTCGCCGCCTGGACAGATATCGGACACAGTGCATTCGGCGGCCGCAATGACGCCGTCGATCAGGGGGCTGCCGTTCCGGCCCAGCCTGTGGGGAATCTCCGCGAATTTGTTGTCCTGCTTGGAGGCGCAGATTTGTGAAACCCTGGTCTGCCCGCGCGACAGGAAATGCAGCCCGAAATGGCCGCTGGCGCGCAGCGCCGCGAGCGTGTTCGACTTGTGGCTGAGGCAGATCAGAAACAGCGGCGGCTCCAGCGAGAGCGAGGTCACGGAGTTAAGCGTCACGCCGTGCAAGGAGCCATCGGGGTGAGCGGTGGTGACCACGGCTACCCCCGTAGCAAAATGGCCTGCGAAGGTACGCAACTCCTTCGGGGAGATAACGGACGACGGACCAGAGACGGAATCTTGCATGGTGAAAAACCTTTTCGAATGATTGGGATTTGGCTCAGGCCGCAGCGGTCAGCGGCGCATCAAGGCGCAGACCGGCCTCGCGCATCAGCGGCAGCACCCGCTCGCCGAAGAATTTCAGATCGGGAATAAAGTCGAAGAAGTTCACCTGCACGCCATCGCAGCCGGCCTCTTTCAACCGTTTGAAGCCTTCCACCACCTGAGTCGGCGTTCCGACGATGTGGACGTTGCCGCCGACCGTCCATTCTTCGCGCGTGGCCGCCTTCCACGAGGTCTGGTCGCCGCCCGTGAAGGTCTTGTAAAAATTCTCGGCAGCAACGGGGTCCTGGTGCTTTAGAATGGAGTTGTATTGGGCCCAAGCCTCCTCCTCTGTCTCGCGACAGATGACATGAGGATTGATCAGGATGCGAATGTCTCGCCCCTGGGCCGCCGCGGTTTCCTTGATACGTGCGGTGTGGGCGGGAAGCGCCGCGCAGGCCTTGTCGAGATTTGCCCCCGCGGGGCTCGTCACGAAGATCAAGTCAGAATGATTCACCGCATATGTAAGACCTGCGCCTGATGAGGAGGCGTTGACAAGCACACACTTGCCTCCATGCGGCTTGGGCGCAATGAAGGCGTCCTTCATCTTCCAGAATCGGCCATCGATGGTCAGGTTCTGGTCCTCCGACCACAGCCGCTTCATCATGGTCACGAATTCGTCCGCCATCACGTAACGATGATCGTGCTCGATCTGTGAGAGCCCGAACATCTCGAATTCGCTTTTCTTGTAGCCGGTAACCATATTGAGGCCCCAACGCCCTCCGCTCATTTCTGAGAGCGTGGCTCCGAACTTGGCGAGATGCAGCGGATGCCAGCCGTAGAGAATGTGAACCGTCGACACCAGGAGGATGCGCTTGGTGAGCGCAGCGAGACCGGCGGTAATCAACAGGGGATCCGTCGCCATCTCCCGAAACTTCATCTCGCCGCCGTAACCACCCTTCCCCATCCATTGGGCAAGACCGAAGACGAGATCAAATCCAAGGTTTTCCGCCATGACCGTGCAGCGCGCGTTGTAATCGAAGGTCCATGACGTTCCTCGCGGAGCCGTCGACGGACTCCATGCACCCGACTGGATCGGCAAGAACAGTCCGAGCATCAGCGGCTGGCGCTTGGCCATGTCGAGTGGCGACAGCTTGGCGTTGCTATCAATAATCATCTTCGACATGCATCTCTCCCTGTATGTCTTGTTGATGGCAAGGTGTTGCGTCGACCAGTCGACGATGCCGTTGATCATGCTAAGTGAAACTATTTCGATTGATAGCGAGAGTTTTCGATATCGTTTCTTCGATATAATCGATGGGCTCGCCGCAAATAAAAACCCGGACGCAGCATCACGTGCTGCGTCCGGGCGCTTTTTTCTACGCGTCAGGTTTGAACGGACGGCGACACGACGCTTGAGCTCACGACGGGACGGTCATCGCGCACCCAGCCTTCGTTGGTGGAGTAGTCATCACGCGAACGATCGCGCAAGAACAATGCCGACGTGAAGCTAATGGCAGCAATCACCGCGAGATAAGTAGCGATCGCGGTCGATGTCCCGTAAGTGTGAAGCAGATAGGCCGCGATCATCGGAGCAGGTCCGCCTGAGGTGATTGACGCCAACTGATAGCCAATCGAAGAACCAGAATAGCGAACACTTGGCGGGAAACTTTCCGCTATGAACGCTGCCTGCGGCGCGTATTGCATATCGTGGATCGGCAAAGACAGCAGAATAGCGATCACGATCAAGAACGGGATTTTTGTATCGAGCATCCAGAAATAAGGGAATGCAAATGCCAGCATTGTGAAGGCACCGATCAGGTACATCCGCTTACGCCCGATACGGTCGGAGATATAACCGAACAGTGGCGTGGTGAAGAGCGAAAGCGCCGCCGCCGCCAGCACACAGTTAAACAGGAACGACTTCTGCAAACCAAGATTGCTGGTTCCGTAGGATAACAGGAAGGTGGTGAACAAAACGAACGGTGCTTGCTGGCCGGTGCGGATCAGGCAGGTGAGGAGAATCTCCCGCCAGTAGCCACGAATAGCATCAACGACAGGCGCGCGGGCGATCTGATTCTTCTCCTGCATCTTCTGGAACACGGGCGTTTCGAGCACGCCGAGACGAATATAAAGACCGACAGCGATGAGCACCGCACTGATCAGAAACGGTATCCGCCAGCCGATGGTTTCGAACCACTCCGTTGATCCGGCATGAGACGTGACCGTCAACGCAGTCACAGCCAACAACATACCGAGTGGGGAACCGAACTGCGGCCAACTCGCGGCAAGACCGCGCCGCGTGTTAAACTTCGACCATTCAGTCGCGACTGCAATAGCGCCGCCCCACTCGCCTCCAACGCCGATGCCCTGAAGCATACGTAGCAAGGTAAGTGCCACGGCACCCCAAATGCCGATCTGCTCGTAAGTAGGCACGAAGCCGATCAGCACAGTGCTCACACCCATCAGCAGAAGCGTGGCAACCAACGTCCCCTTGCGCCCGATCCGGTCCCCGAAATGGCCGAAGATCACAGCGCCAATGGGGCGAGCCGCGAAGCCAAGAAAGAAGGTCGAGAAGGCAAGCAGAGTTGCGGAATAAGGATCCTGGGAAGGAAAAAAGAGCTTACCGAAGACGAGGGCTGCAGCAAGCCCATACAAATAGAAGTCATACCACTCGATCATTGTCCCGACGGTCGATGCGATAACGGCGCGGCGCGCATAGCGCGCGGAATCAACGTCGCTCAATGGCGACGTCTTCGAATTCGAAGCCATCAAATCCTCCCAGTTGTTGCTCCCGTTCGCGGGAGCGATGCGTCTACTCCCCATGCGCGTGTTAAATCACTGTTCCAGTTCCCGGTGACGGCTCAAAGACCGCTCCGGGAACCGCACGCACACGCAATCCGTGCATTTCACGACTCGTGAAACACAATTCGTTCTTGTTTTATGTAGGCGAGATAAAACGATGCCTTACTTGATGACAACTTAGGAGGGCCACTTTTCAATTGAAAACGATTGTTTTCGATCAATACTGTGCAGGATAATCGATAAGAGGGAGGCGCTTGCTCAATGAACTTCCGGCAGCTTCAGACATTTATTGAGATCGTTCGCTTAGGTAGTTTTGCAGCTGCAGCAAACAAGCTCAACGCCACGCAGTCCACCATCTCCGCGCGCGTCCAGGAATTGGAGAATGATCTTGGCGTCATTCTATTCGATCGCAATCAGCGCAAGGCGACTGTCACGGCCAAAGGGCGCGAGCTGATCGGCTATGCGGAACGTGCATTGCAGCTCCAGTCAGAAATTCGTCAGCAGATTGCTCCGACCGAATCGCTTTCCGGCGTAGTTCGCGTTGGTGTCGCCGAACTCGTCGCGGTGACTTGGCTGCCAAAGCTCGCCGCGCTGCTACGACAACGTTACCCGAAAATTACGCTTGAGCTCGACGTGTCGCTAACTCTCCTGCTTCGGTCGCGGCTTCAATCGGGAGAGCTCGACATCGCTCTGATCCCCGGAGAGGGCTTTGATCCATCGATGGTGGCCTGTCCGCTCGGTGAGGTGGCATTCCGATGGATGAGGGGGCCTAATCTGTCCGTACCTGAGAATGCGTGTGAACCGGCGGATTTCGCCTTCGTACGTGTGCTCTCCCTCGGTGAGAGCTCCATTCACCATGAAACGATTTGCGCCTGGCTTGAACAGAGCGGATCAGTGCAGCGGCCTGACCTCTGCAACAGCATGACGGTGCTTTCGACGCTGACTATGGCCGATGTTGGGATTAGCCTGCTGCCACCAATCTGCTACGAAAATGAACTGCGTCGGGGAGCGCTACGTATCATTCCTACCAAATTGGAACCCTCCCCCGTTCCCTTCTCTGTCGTCTACAAGCGCCGGCGTCTCGCGTTACTTCAGGAAGTTATCGCCGAAACGGCACTCGAGGCGAGTACGTTCTCAGGTGTACAGGTGGCACGATCAAGCTTGACCACGGACTGATGTATCGCTGCTAGTGACCATATGAACGATAAAACGCGGCGGCTCAACGGCCGCCTCAGAGGCGTCGTCAGACCCTGCGATGTCTCCTTTGCGCGGATACCGATCGCGGGCGGAGCAAGGACACTTGCCGGAGTTCAAGCGCGCGATCGCGGCCTATGACGAACACGTTGCCATGAAGGAGACGCTTGCCGAGGCCTTGTCGGCGCTATTCATGGAACCCGCTGTTACACCGGCAGCCTCGACCACGACAGAAGGAACGCCATTGAACAAGCCTGGCGGCAAGTCGGGCACAGCAGGCGCTTGATCGCTACAATTAGGGAGTGGAGCGATTGAATCCGGAGATCGGAAAGTGATCTGCCCCCTTTGAAGTGGTCCTCCCTGAAGTATGATTTTCGGACGGAGGATAAGATCGATGGCACGGAAGAGGCATACGGCTGAAGAGATCGTTGCGAAGCTGCGGCAGGTTGATGTGCTGATGGCACAGGGTCGGCAGGTAGCAGATGCGGTCCGAGCGATAGGCGTGACGGAAGTCACGTACTATCGGTGGCGGAATGAGTATGGCGGCCTGAAGGGCGATCAGGTGAAGCGGCTAAAGGAGCTGGAGACCGAGAACGCCCGGCTCCGGCGAGCGGTGTCGGACCTGACGCTGGACAAGCTGATCCTGGCAGAGGCCGCAAAGGGAAACTTCTGAGCCCCTCCCGCCGCCGTGCGTGCGTCGATCATGTGATGACCGAGCTTGGCATCTCCGAGAGACGGGCGTGCCGAGCACTGGGTCAGCATCGATCGACGCAGCGCAAGATCCCAACGACACCCGATGACGAGGCGGCTTTGACTGCCGACATCATCGAACTTGCCCGCCAATATGGCCGCTACGGATATCGCCGGATCACGGCGTTGCTTCGCAGAGCCGGCTGGACGGTGAACAAGAAGCGTGTTGAGCGGATCTGGCGGTGTGAGGGGCTGAAGGTTCCTGCCAAACAGCCTAAACGCGGGCGTCTGTGGCTCAACGACGGCTCGTGCATCCGTCTGCGGCCGGAGCGGCCCAACCATGTCTGGTCCTATGACTTCGTCGCTGACCGCACCCACGATGGCAAGGCGTTCCGGATGTTGTGCATCATCGACGAGTTCACCCGTGAGAGCCTGGCGATCCGTGTCGCACGGAAGCTTAAGGCCACCGATGTCATCGAGGCACTCTGCGAGCTGTTCGTCTCGCGGGGCATTCCTGCGCACATACGTTCAGACAACGGCCCTGAGTTCGTCGCCGAGGCGCTCCGGGATTGGATCGCCGCCGTCGGAGCCAGGACCGCTTACATCGAGCCGGGCAGTCCATGGGAGAATGGCTATTGCGAGAGCTTCAACGGCAAGCTGCGTGACGAACTGCTCAACGGCGAGATCTTGGGATATCGACCGCCGGCACCTGAGGCCCTCATCTGGCCAGCCCCAAAGGAGATAGGCAAAATGTAATCCCTAAACTAACATTCCAATCGGACCACTCAGTGGGGGCCGGTCAGTCCATAGAATTGGAAAGCATGGAGGTTAAGCGGCAGCTTCAGCAAGCCATGACTGGAGATGGCTCATGAACTTCGGAGCATCTTCCATCAGAAAGAAATGGCTGCAGCCTTTGAACATGATCGTGCGGGAATTCGGCAATCGTTCCGACATCCATGCCGTACATGTCGGCGAACAGATCGGGTCTTGAGCACCTGCCATGATCAGGACTGGAGCTTTGATGCTGGAAAGGCGATCCAGCGTGTCATGCTCCTGGCATGCCCAGTTCTGCCGGACATAACATGCCGGTAGACGAGCCTCGCTGCCAATCAGCTGCTCGATCCGGGCGATCTGTTCGCGCTCCCGGTTGAAATAACCCGCGCTGACAAAGTTCTGAACCGAATGCCGCGCGTGATCTGCCCAGTTTCCGCGCCATTCAAGAACTTCCCGCATGTTGTGCAGAACCCGGGCCCCCAGCGGATCGAGCTTGGCGAACGATGCACATAGGACCAGAGAGCGGACGAGATCTGGTCGTTCCAGGGCAATGTGCTGTGCAATCGCTCCACCCATTGACCGGCCAACGATATGGGCGCGTCCAATACCGAGAGCCTGCATCAGGCCGATCGTGTCGTGAGCCATATCGCGAGTACTGATGGGCTCATCGATCTGCGTGCTTTTCCCTGCGCCCCGATTATCGAAGGATATCACCCGATACTTCGATTTGAGGGCCTCCATCTGCGGCGCCCAGGCGCTGAGATCGCCTGCCAGGCCGTGAATAAAGACAATCGGCGTGCCCTGCCCCTCGTCCAGGTAATTCAGTTCGTATTGCCCCACCCGCACGCGCAGCATCGCCAGCACTCCCAAAGTTTCCTATGCACCAGCCTTGAGATCCGCCACGCGTTTCAGGCCGAGAAAGCCGGAAATCGCTTCTATGAAAGCCTCCGGCGCCTGCGCCATCGGCGCGTGGCCGCACCCTGGCATTTCCACCAGTTCCGCATCCGGAAGAGCCCTAGCGAGCGCGCGTGACATCTCTGGCGGCGTCGCGGAATCAAGTTCGCCGACCACCACCAGCGTGCGGTTGCGGATGCCGCCGATCTGCGCGGACAGATCCAGTGCCGCGAGGGCATGACAGGCTTCGGCAAAGAATTCCGGGTTGGTTTTGACCAGCGCACTACGCCGCTCGGTGACCACCTCAGGATGAGCCGCGATGAAATCGTCAGAGAACAGCCGCTTCATCGCCACGTCGACGACGGCTTCCATGCCGCTCTGACGAACACGCTCGGCCATCGCATAGAACGACTGCTTGCCCTCCGACGTAAAGCTGATGCCGGTATCGGCTAGAACCAGCCGATCGAACTTCGCACCATGACGAATGGCGAGAGCACTCGCGACAAACCCGCCGAAACCGTTACCCAGCACGTCGGCTTCGGTGCCAAGCTCGAGCGCGTCAAACAACCCGGCAATCCGGTCGGCAATTCCTTCGATCGTCGCACCCGCTGATGATAAGTCCCCAAAGCCCGGCAGATCGAGGACGATGACGCGGCGCTCTCGCGCAAGGAGCGGAACGATCCTGTCAAATACCGCACGATCCGCGAGCAGCGAATGCAGTAGCACAATGGGTTTTCCCGCTCCCGTCTCCGCGATATCAAGCACTCCGTCACGCAGGCGAACCGACGTCATCCCTAAACCTCTCAATAGACACCCAGCAACTGTTCGACGAGGCGGTCGTTGGAGCGAAGCGAATCCGCACCGCCTGTATGCGCGACATAACCTGTGTTGAGCACCACCACCTCATCGGCGATATCGAGCGCGAGCTTGATGTTCTGCTCGACCAGAATGATCGACAACCCGCTGTCACGGAGTTTCTTGAGAACGTCTGCCACCTCCGCCACGATCTGCGGCGCAAGCCCCTCCGAAGGCTCGTCGAACAGCACGAGACGAGGATTGGTCATCAGGGCGCGGCAGATCGCCAGCATCTGCTGCTCACCACCGGACAGCGATCCGGCGAACTGGCCCTGGCGCTCCGACAGGCGCGGGAACGTGGCATAAACCTGTTCGAGCCCCCAGCCCGCCCCGTTACCTGAAAATCCGCGCCGCGCCGCCACGGTGAGATTTTCATAGACCGTTAGCGACGGAAAAATACGCCTACCCTGCGGCACAAGCCCGACACCCTTCAGCGAAATAACCTCAGGCGATAGTCCCGCGATCGACTGGCCGAACAGATCGATGCGCGACGCCCGAGCTTTGACCAGTCCCATAATGGCGCTGATACAAGTGGTCTTTCCGGCGCCATTGCGGCCGAGCAGCCCCAGCACGCGTCCTCTCTTCACACTGAATGACAGATCGTGCAGGACATGGCTTTCGCCGTAGAACGCGTTCAGGCCGCTGATAGTGAGCGCGTCAGTGTCCAAGATACACCTCCCGCGTCCTATGATCGGCGACCACGTCGGCGCGACTACCCTCCACCACTACTTGGCCGTGCTGCATCACAGTGATCACGTCGGCAAATGCGAGGGCCACATCCATATCGTGCTCGATCATGACGATGGTCACATCGCGCGGAATGGATTGCAGGAGACGCTGGACATCCTGTCGTTCGTCGGCGGACAAACCAGCCAATGGCTCGTCGAGCAAAAGAAGCTTCGGCTTCTGGGCCAGCGCCATGGCGATCTCAAGCCGCCGACGCTCGCCATAGCTGGTTTCCGTCACAGTCCGTTCGGCAAGGTGATCGAGGCCGACGAGCGCAAGCGTTGCTCGCGCCTCATCCCAGAGTACCGTCTGCCGCCGCAGATCAGAGCATGGATCGAAACGCAGCTTCCGCAATCCTACGAGTGAAATGACAACGTTGTGGAGCAGCGTGTTTTTCGGAAACAGTGTGATGATCTGGTAGGTCCGCGCCATGCCGAGATGGGTGCGCTGGTTCGCGGACTTCCGGGTCACGTTCCGACCGAAGATCCGGATCTCCCCCTGCGAGGGCGGATAGTCGCCTGCAATGAGATTGAAGAACGTGGTCTTGCCAGCGCCGTTAGGACCAAGCAGCAGGCGCCGTTCGCCCATCGGGACCCGCATCGAAACGTCGCGCACCGCCGGCAATCCACCGAAGAAGCGATAGAGTCCAGTCACCTCAAGAACCGGCGTCATCATAGCACGCGATCCTTAGCGATGGTGGGAACGACAGCTGTTTTCTTGTCCGTGTGCGAACGTCCTCTCAGCGAGCGCATCCAAGCTGCCAGTCCCGGCACAAGGCCCTCAGGCATGAACAGAACGATGGCGACAAAGATCACGCCGAGTAGGATCAGCCAGCGCGTGATGTAGGCACTGACGACGTTCTTGAGGATGACCACCAGCGCCGCGCCGACCACGGGGCCAAACAGCGTTCCGGTGCCGCCTGCGATTACCATCAGCAGCGCTTCGGCTGATGTTGTGAGATGCAGCGCCTGCGGACTGACGAACTGATGGTAATAGGCATAGAGCAGCCCCGCGACCGCGCCCCAGAATCCGGCAAAGACGAAACTGAGCCACTGGATCAGCCAGACATTATATCCCAGCGCGCGCATCCGCCGGGGCTGATCGCGCGTGCCCTGCAAGCTCTGGCCAAGCGGCGACTGAATGAAACGCGCAATGCACCAGAGCGCGAGGCCAAGGAAAAACAGGACAAAGTAATAAAAGATGGTTGGATGCATCAGGTCGAGGCCGAGCGGATGCGGCCGCTTCAGTCCGCCGAGCCCGTTGTCACCGCCGGTGAGGCTCGCCCAGCGATAGGCCACGCCCCACAGAATCTGGCCGAGAGCCAGCGTAATCATCAGGAATCCAAGCCCTGAGGCACGCAGCGACAGATAACCGAACAACATCGCCAGAACGGTAGTGGCACCAATAGCGATCGATGCTCCCAAGAGATGCCCAAACCCCGCATGAGCCGTGAGGTAGATTGCGAGATAGGCCGACACGCCGAGATAGGCCGCATGCCCCAACGAGATCATGCCGCCAAAACCGATCAGCAAATTGAGGCTGAGCGCAAGAATTGCCGCGATCACAATCTGGCTGGCGATATTGATGTAGTATTCGGACGTCACCAGCCAGGGCAACGCCAGCAACGCGGCAAGCCCGATCAGCCACAACACCCAATTGAAAGCCGGAGTTCGCATCAAATGGCCTGCCTTCCGAACAAGCCGGTCGGCCGCAGTGCCAACACCAGAACCATCGGCAGGAACAGAATCACGTAGGCGAGATCCGGAAACAGAGCCTGGCCGTAGCTGTAGATGAAGCCGATGATCAGGCTGCCGACGAAGGCACCGAGTAGGCTGCCGACCCCGCCCAGGATCACCACGACCAGCGCGAGCGGCAACATGTCGGTATCTAGGCCGGGATAGACCGACAGGATCGGCCCTGCCAGAACGCCGCCTGCTCCTGCCAGCGCTGAGCCGAGGCAGAACACCACTGAGAACAAAAGCGAAGTTCGAATTCCCATGGCGCGTGCCATGGTCAGATCATCGACGCCAGCACGGATCATTGCGCCAAGGCGGCTACGCTCGAGCAAGAACCAGAGCGCAACAGCGAGCGCGAACGCGACGCCGATCACAAACAGACGATAGATCGGAAACGCCAGATGCGAGACACGAAACGCACCAGTCAATTCCGACGGCATCGGTACCGGTCGCGGATCGCCGGTCCAGACCCAGACACAGGCATCGGCGATGATGAAGGCAATGCCAAGCGTGACCAGCACCTGCGCCAGCGGCTGGCCGTTCAGTCGGCGCAGGATGAACCGTTCGATCAACACACCAAGAAGACAAATCGCAGCGCCGCCGAGCAGGATGGCGACCCAGAAATTCGCGCCAGCCTCAATCGAAGATAGTCCGACATAGGCACCGAGCATGAAATAGGCGCCATGCGACAAATTCACGATGCGCATGAGACCGAAGATCAGCGAGAAGCCCGACGCCAGAATGAACAGGAGAGATCCGAATGCTAGACCGTTCAGCCCCTGAATGATCCAGAAGTTCATGCGGATCCCTCCCGACGACGCGAATTACTTCGTCGGCGTCCAATCGCGCGAATAAACCGGGCTCTTGAGGAATGCCTCCGCACCATAGGTCCAGAACTGGCTCACGGCCGGATAGGTTTTGATCACGACATTCTGCAGCCTGCCGTCCTTCTTCTCGACCTTGCGGATCGTGATGTCGAGAATGGGCTGGCCGTACTGATCGATCTTCACGGGCCCATAGGGGCTGTCGGTGATGTTGACGTTACGCAAGGCCTTGATGAAAGCATCCTTGTTCGACGTATCGCCCTTCACCTGCTCAAGCGCATTGTTCAGAAACTGGCAAGCCATGTAAGCGCCGACAGTGTAATAGCCAGGATCGGCACCGTAGGCCTTACGCACCGCTGCAGCAAATTTCTTGTTGGTCGGCGTATCGGTCGCGGCACTGTACCAGCCCGAAGAGACAACACCGACGGCCTCATCGCCCATGCGCTTGAGGATGCCCTCATCCACGGTGGTCATGGCGCCGAGTACAGGCTTCTGCATGCCATAGTTCTTGTACTCGCCAAGAAACTTGATGCCATTGCCGCCGGCAAAGGCCGCAAACACTGCGTCAACACTCGGATCGATCTGCGTGATGTAGGTGCCATATTCGGCGGTGTTCAGCGGAGACCACAGCTTCTGAACCACCTTGCCACCGTTCTGTTCGAACGTGCGCTGGAAGCCCGCCGCGATTTCATGACCGAATGCAAAATCATCGGCAATGATCGCGATCTTCTTGTAGTGCAACTCCTTGGCTGCATATTCACCGAGCGGATGATGCGCCTGCGCCGAGGTGCCGACAGCTCGCACAAACCACGGATTGGGCTTGCGCTGGGTCAGGTCCTCCGCGGCTGCCGAAGGAGAGATAATCGGGGTCTTGGTCTGCCGGATATAGTCGTCAATCGCGAGCGCCTCGAACGCAGCAAGCGGCCCGATCAGAACCTGAGCGCCATCGCGCTCGACCAGTTCCTGTGCCTTGGTCTTGGTGACCGCGGGCTGACCCGCCGTATCGGCCGTAATGACCTGAATCTTGCGGCCGGCCATTTCGCCATGATGCTCGTCGATGCAGAGCTGAAGCCCCTCCTCCATCTGCCGGCCACCAGCGGCCAACGCACCCGATCGAACCGTCAGGAAGCCGACCTTAAGCGGACCATTGTCAGCCACTGCGACCGATAGGTCGCACCCCAAAAGGGCCACCACAGCTGCTGAAATCAGGGCACTCGACCGCATCATCGCTTTCTCTCCCCATCCATTTCTAGTGTATCACGTTCTTATTTTTAGACTAGCATAAGATGTCACCCACGGATTAAACGAGTCAAGCCTGAAGCATTCCAGGACTCATCTTTTGTTCGCTGAATTCTATATTTATTGCGATATATCAAATTAGTAGAGTCATTTTCGATATCGCCATCCACGCCAACCAAACCCCTCTTTACGTGAACTTTGTAATATCTTACAAATCTCAAAATGAGCTATCCTGGAGCAATCCCGGCTATCATGCACGGGCCGAGAATCTACGAAGAGCTGAAGCGCTGCATTCTCACCTGCGAGCTGCCGCCGGGCACCGATTTACGTGAGCAGGAACTCGCGCAGCAGTTCGAGGTCAGCAAATCGCCCGTCCGCGAAGCGCTTCAGCATCTCGTGCGCGACGGGCTCGTGACGGTCATGCCGCGCCAGGGCTACCGCGTGTCCCCGATCTCCCTGACCGATGCGCGCGACATGTTCGCATTCCGCTGCGCGCTCGAGGTTGCGTGCATCGTCGAAGCCACAAAGAATGCCAGCGACGAGCAATTGAGGGCTCTGGATCAGTTCCGCCATTTCAATGGCGAGTCCGAAAGCGAGTTCATCGCCTACAACCGCGACTTTCACTGCGCGCTTGCGCGATGCTCCGGCAACGGCCGGATGACGCGCGCAACCTGTGACCTGATCGAGGAAGCCGACCGCCTCACCCGGATGAGCTTTGCGTCCCTGCGCGGACGCAATCCCGACAAGCTTATCGAAGAGCACGGCGCTATCATCACCGCGCTGCAGGCACGAAACTCACGCCTTGCGGCCAATCTGCTCAAAAAGCACGTCACCGCAGCGGTGAAGCGATTCAGCGCAGCCCTCGAATGGGTCGTGCTGCAAGCATAAATGCGTAACATCGGAGGTCACATGTCTGTTCACGCGAATTCACAGTCCGAAAAAAGCATCGAAACACACGGACTTTTCATTGATGGCCGCGAGGTGGCCGGCGAGACCCCCGAGAAGATTCCCGTTCACAATCCGGCGACCGGCGAAATCATCGCGGAGATCGCGCATGCCACGTCAGGCGACGTTGATCGCGCCATGAAAAGCGCGCGCCACGCCTTCGAAGGAAAGGATTGGGCCGGCATGTCGGTACGCACGCGCGCCCGGCTGGTGAACAAGCTCGCCGATGCTTTCGAGGCGAACCTCGACGAGCTCTATCAGCTCGAAACAATCAACAACGGCAGACCGGTCAATGAGACACGCGCCCAACTTCGCCGTGTGCCCGATTTCTTCCGCTACAATGCCGGCCTTGCGCTCGCGCGCCGCGACGCGGTGATCCCGGTCGAGGGTGAGTATCTCAACTATACGCTGCGACGTCCGGTCGGAGTTGTTGCCAACTGCACCCCCTTCAACCATCCGCTGATGATCCTGTCCAAGAGCCTGGCGCCGGTTTTTGCATCGGGCTGCACCACGGTGGTGAAACCCTCCGAATATACGCCGCTGACCACACTGGCTCTGGCACGGATCTTTACCGAAGCCGGTCTGCCCGACGGCGTCTTCAACATCGTCACGGGCCTTGGTCCTACCACCGGAAAGGCGCTCTGTGAGCATCACGACTACAACAAGCTGGTTTTGACGGGCGGCACTGAAGCCGGGCAAATCGCAGGCGCACATGCGGGCCGCAGCTTCGCCCATCAGACCCTCGAACTTGGCGGCAAGACGCCGGTGCTCACATTCCCCGATTTCGACGTGGATCGCGCCGTCAATTATGCCGCGTTCGGCGCCTTCATCGGAGCCGGCCAGACCTGTGTCTGCGGCAGCCGCCAGATCGTGCACAAGGACATCTATGACGAATTCGTCGACAAGCTGGCAAAGAAGGCGAAATCCATCCGGGTCGGCGATCCTACAGAGACCGCCACGCAACTCGGCCCAGTCATCTCGGAGAAACAACGTCAGCGCGTCCTGAATTATGTAAAATACGGCCTCGACGAAGGCGCACGCCTTGTCGCGGGTGGCGGCGTGCCGAAGCATTTGTCGAACAGCGGCGGTTACTTCGTCGAGCCGACCGTTTTTGCGGACGTCACCGCGAAAATGCGCGTCTTCCAGGAAGAGGTCTTTGGCCCCTTCACGTCGATCACGCCGTTCTCGAGCGAGGAGGAAGCCATCGCGCTGGCGAACGACTCCCCGTTCGGGCTTGCCGCCGCGATCCGCACCAAGGACGTCTCACGCGCTCATCGCGTTGCCGCGGCTCTGCAGTCCGGAATTGTCTGGATCAACGACCATCACCGGCTCGACCCAGCCTCGCCCTGGGGCGGCGTCAAGCTGTCGGGCGTCGGCCGCGAATTCGGCCCAGAATTGTTCGACGACCACTTCGAGGTCAAGAGTGTGATGATCAACATGACCGATCAGCCGTTCGACTGGTATGAGAACACCACGCAGCAGCGGCTGAACTGACGTCAGCGCCAGCGAACGCACGGCGGACTGATCAAGTCCGCCGTGCCACGCCGCCTACTTTTCCATCAGTGGCAGGCAAGAACGATGATCGACAAAAAGAACCGCTATGGATTGACGGCTGCCCGCATTAACGACGCCGATGGCCGCGCGCGTCGGCCATCGGCCACGACGGTCGATATTCACGCCCACATCTTTGTGCCCGATGCTGCAAAGATCATGCGGCCGCATACCGATATCAGCCGGATTCCGCTTGGATATTTCTCTAATCAACTAACAAGGGAAATCAGCGATCTGCAGACCAAAGATATCCGCGAGGTGATGACCACGATTGATCGCCGCCTGTTCGATCTGGACAAGATGGGCATCGACATTCAGGTGATCGCTCCCGCTCCGGGCCAATGCTATTATTATGTCGATCCCAAAATCGCCGAGCACGCGCACCGTGTCACCAACGACGGCGTGGCCGAGTATTGCGCGCAAAAGCCCGATCGCTTTATCGGACTGGGCGGGGTCACCCTGCAGGAGCCAGAGCTCGCCGTCAAAGAACTCGAATACGTCATGATGGATCTCAAGCTAAAAGGGGTCCAGATCCTGACCAATGTTGATGGCGAAGAGATTTCGGAACCGAAATATCATCCCTTCTTTGCCCGAGCCGAACAGCTCGATGCGCTCATCATGCTTCATCCTAATGGCTTTACCCATGGCGAACGCCTCACTCATTTCTATCTCAGTAACGTGCTCGGCAATCCGCTGGAAACCACGATTGCGCTTCACAAGCTGATTTTCTCAGGAACGCTCGCCCGCTTTCCCGATCTGAAATTGCTGGCGGTCCATGGCGGCGGCTATCTTCCCGCCTACTCTGGCCGCATCGATCATGCCTGGGGCGCGCGGCAAGATTGCCGCGGTGACCTGCCGCTACCGCCGACGACTTATCTTCGGCAGGTCTATCTTGACACCGTGGTCTTCACCTATCACCAGCTCGCTTACTTACTTGACGTTTTCGGCCCAGACCAGATTTTGATGGGGACGGACTACCCCTTCGACATGGCTGAATTCAATCCGATCGGACACATCGCGGGGGTTTCCGGCATGGACGACAAGACACTGGCGCAACTCGCCGGCGGCAATGCGATCCGTATCCTTGGGCTCGATATGTGATCGGCGGGGAAGCCGCATCAGTCAACCACAGCCGGCATGCATGATCGTCATTTGTCGACGCGCGCCGAAACCTCAGTGGAATCGGTCCGGCGCGGTTTGCTCTGGGAGAGCCACAGGCATTGCGTTTCCGACCCGGGCAGACAGGTTTCCGGAATGGCGTCGTGAGTTGCGGGGAACGCAATGACAGTTACGCAATTGCGTTTCAAAGCTGTGGCGGCGGCAACGTTGTCGGTTGAATGGATCTCTTGAGGAGTGCGGGACCGCCTTTCCAGTCGATGCTGCCGGCGACCGGTTTGTTGCTTGCAAGACGCCGATCCACACTGAGGTGCCCGATGATGTGATCCGCGATCACGGCATCATCATCGGCATCGCAGAGGAGGACCAGCATGAGCAAATCCACGCGTTCACGACATCGCAATCCGGCCGATTATCAGCGCGGTTACAGGCGACTCTTGCTGACTTCCTCCATCGATAGTCGCCGCCGCCAATCGAGGACTCGATCCTCTATGTATCCCCACTGTATTTGCGGGCGGAGCAAGGACACTTGCCGAAGCTCAAGCGCGCGATCGCGGCCTATGGCGAACACGTTGTCATGAGGGAGACGCTCGCCGAGCCCTTGTCGGCGCTATTCATCGAACCCGCTGTTACACCGGCAGCCTCGATCGCGAACCCGGCGGCAAGTCGGGCACGGCAGGCGCTTGATCGCTACAATTAGGGAGTGGAGCGATTGAATCCGGAGATTGGTAACGGTTTAGCACGCAATTCGATGCAATGCGCGAGCTGTTGGAGGAGATGAACCGACAATCTACCGGCCATAAGGATTTCAACGGAGCAAGTCTTTATCACGTTACTTAGAGTCAGGAACGAAAGTATCTGCTACATAGCTTTTTTCGACCGAACCAAACCGAATAATAGTGTGCGTATAAATCCAGCCACCCGGAACTCTGAAACGAAATATGGTTTCGTCGTATTGACCGGCGACATGATCTCTAAAGACTTCTTCGTGGGTATGAAGCTTTTGCTCAGGCACGAGCTTCTCTCGTATGCCGCTGCCAATGGCCACCCAAATCAACTGACTTGCTACGCTTCGAAGGCAAAGCCGCGAGGCGCTTGACTTGCTCACCGTTTGGCGGACGGCAGCTGTCACAGGAAATGCGGTGGTGGACGCCAATCTTTGCGAGCGCATGCGCTAGAAAAATTTCTCTGCCCAATTAGTGCAAGCGTCGTCCTTCGAATAGATTTCCCGGTGGTTGATACGCTTAACCACAAATCGTTCCTGCACGTTGTCCCTCGAACTTCATACATTTCAGATATTTTGATCCAGTCGATCTATGAGGCGGCGGTTAGTCTGTACGTCGTGCATTCGGCCTTGTTCTGACCGGTGGAACAGTATCGACTACAACCGACGCGGGGAAGTGAAACAGGAGAGCTCCATCCATGATCGAGGGGATCAGCGCAATCACACTGGCCACGCACGAAATGTCGCGAGCTGTCCGATTCTACCGCGCGTTGGGGTTTGAGGTCCTGCATGGCGGCGAAGAGTCGTCATTCACCAGCTTTCGAACAGGGGCGAGCTATCTTAACATCATCACCCAGCCTGCTGAGCGGCGCTGGTCCTGGTGGGGGCGCGTAATCTTTTACGTCACCGATGTTGATGCACTTTACAGCCGTGCGCTCGCAGCAGGGTTCCAGCCAACGACCGCGCCCCGCGATGCAGAATGGGGTGAGCGCTTCTTCCACCTAACAGACCATGACGGCCACGAACTCAGTTTCGCTCGACCTTTGCTCCCGGTTTAATGGCAACTCGAAGCAGCCTGCCATTCCAACAAGTGCTGGGTGCGCGTATAATGTTTCTAAACAGTGGTCGCCGCAATCTGGCGGGTTGGAGTCATGGTGACAACGAACGGTCGCATCGTGACCGTGTTTGGCGGAACCGGATTTCTCGGCCACCGCATCGTTCGGCGCCTGCGCTATCGCGGATTTCCCGTTCGGGTCGCGTCAAGGCATCCGGATCGGGGGCACAGATTCTTTGGTTCTGATGATCCGCAACTTCAATCCGTCCAGGCCAACATCCACGACGAGCAGTCAGTCGCGGACACGATTGCCGGCGCTTACGGCGTTGTAAATGCAGTCAGTCTTTACGTCGAGAACGGACGAGAGACTTTTCACTCCGTTCACGTCGAGTCGGCCGAACGGGTAGCCGCGCAATCGCACCGGGCCGGAGTCGAACGGCTCGTTCACGTTTCAGGAATCGGCGCCGATCCGGCCTCACAATCACAATACATCCGAAAGCGCGGCGAAGGCGAATTGGCGGTCCAGGTCGCGTTCGCCGACGCACTTTTAGTCCGCCCGGCGGTGATGTTCGGACCAGACGACGCGTTTCTCACCACCATCCTCAAGCTCCTCCGCCAGCTCCCAATCTATCCGATGTTCGGCCACGGCCTGACTAGGCTGCAGCCCGCCTATGTAGAGGATGTTGCGGAGGCGATTGGCCAGGTCATGCAGCACGCCGAGATGCCTTCGATGGTCTTCGAACTCGGCGGCCCTCGTGTCTACTCCTACGAAGAACTTCTCAGAGCTATTGCGCACCAAGCCGGCCTTGCGCCCCTATTGATCCCTATCCCGTTTGCCGTTTGGTACGCACTCACACGGGCCTCCGAAATGTTTCCGAGGCCACTCCTCACTCGCAATCAAGTGGAACTGATGCAGATCGATACCGTATCATCACCGGAGATGCCTGGATTTATTGAACTTGGGATTTCGCCGCACTCGGTCGAGGCAATTCTCCAGAGGATGTTATCGAACTGCGGGTGAAAGAGGTTTCTCGGTCAGTCCCGCCTCAACGGCTGATGGGTTCGACGCATGCGTGATATTTTCGCTCGGGGCCTCAAGTGTATCGTTCTTGTGTAACTTGGCCCGCAAGAACGAAGGGAACCGATGAAAATGCTTCAATATGCCACGGCCCTTCCCCGCGACGATCCGCGCCCGTTTGGAGGTATCGTTATTATTATACCATCGTCTCGCGAGTGAGGAGGTGAGCATCATGCGCATTCAACATTGGCAAGACGTCGCCAGCCTGTTGATCGGCGTGTGGCTAGTCTTGTCGCCGTTCGTCCTAGGCTTCGCCGGGGCGACTACCTGGATAACCATTGTGCTTGGATTGTGCGTCATTCTGTTTGCCGTAGAGGGGTTTGTCATTCCGTCCTATCTGGAGGAATGGGGAGAGATTCTCCTCGGCTTGGCTCTGCTGATTGCACCTTGGGCAATCGGCTATAAATCGGTATCGGCCACGGTAAACAGTGTGGTGTCGGGCATGTTGGTGATCTTGTTTGGAGCCTGGGAACTGACGACCGATCGCGATTTTACCACTTGGTGGCACGATCGTTGGCATCACCCGGCCAACTGAGACATCATGAGACGATTTCGTCCTGGTTTGAGCAGAGCGGATCCGTACACCGGCCGGATCTTTGCAATAGCATGGCCGCACTCTCGACACTGACTATGGCCAACGTTGGGATCAGCTTATTGCCACCAATCTGCTATGAACAAGAGCTGGGTGGGGGAGCATTACACATCATCCCGACCAAATTGGAGCCCCCACCTATCCCCCTCTCAGTCGTCTACAAACGCCGACGTCTCGCGCTACTTCAGGAAGTCATCGCCGAAATTGCCCTCGAGACAAGCACGTTCTCGGGCGTGCGGATGTAGTGAAGGGCTTGCACAGAGTACTCACGTCGCACCGGGCCATCAGGTCAGAAGGCAAACTCCGATCGCGCAACGCCCGCTTTGCGCCATCAGTGGACTCTAGCCACGCCGCGTTCGCATAGACTCACGAATGAGGAACGCAGTTAAAATCACGTGAAGGACAAACACAGGCCAAAATAGGACGCCGGTCAAACCACCAGCGGAACTGAGATAGGCCAGATACCAATGCGCGTAGGCCAGCATGCCCGCAAGCGGTGGGCCCGGCCAGCAGGCGACCCCCAGGGCAATCAGCGCCATGCCGGCGACGCGCGCAATTGGCACTGCGACGCCGGCAAGGACAAGCGGCTCCTGAAAAATTCCTTTCTCATACCGAATGCGCCTCCTTGCGACTGCTGCCGGTCTCATAAAGGAAAACACCGCCGGCTTTGGGCAGCTCGGCCTTATCGCAGGTAAGTTCGATGCCGCCCGCATCGGAGACAAAGAGGGAGTAAAGCAACTGGATTCGATGCGGATACGTGAGAATGAAATAAAGATCGCGTCTGAGTTTCTCCCGGCACGACACGATCAGAATCTCAATCGCGCTGTTTGCCAAGTGAACTACACGGTCGAGGGATTGGGATATTCGGAAAATGCTCCGATGACTGCGACCTACACGGTCCAAGAGGGCAAGCAAGATTGGGCGGTTACGCTGGTTTCACTCAACTGATTTTAGCTTGGGCCTGTTCTTTATGCTGAGCGGGTGAGATTCAAATTCCGTCCGGCCTGGCATCAACAGAGCCGGGCGACGAATTCTCGGTACCATCTGTGTCCGCGCGATCTTTGGAAGACTTGAAGAGAAACATGACGCCAATTCGATCACCTCGCACCCAAAGCAACCGACAGCGTCGATGAGCGGGTTTCCCGACTGCAGATAGAACAAGGAAGAATTCCTTGAGCTCGTTTAAAGTCCCTCGAATCGATAGCTGCGCATCCGTCTGAGATATGTCAATAATTTCACAATTGAGACAACGCGTACCGTCGATGCTCACTATCCGAGCAGGATAACTCCGTTCAAACTGCACACGACGTGATCTTTCGATGATCCCATCATCACCCACGATTACCTCCTCCCACATCATTGATATTTTGATTGCCTCGCAGGCGCTCGCGTTCTGCAACTTCACATGGGATGTGAGCGTTTGGGCGTATAGTTCATTCCTCCACTGAACGATATTCAAACCGCTTGAGCAGCGCGCTCGCCGTGGAATTCCGGGCGAGATACAACCTTTGGGGTTGAGATAGCGCTCTTATTTTCTGAATAATTTAATTCAACAATTTCACGGTCTTTCGTGAATGGCCGATCTGGCCGCAAGTTTTAAACAGGGCAGAGGATCGATCGCGACGGTCACTGAACCGTTTACGAGTTCACGCTCAACTCGACGCCATTCAATTCTGGGACCGGTTCGCGGGGCGCGGGCTGAGGGGCAGGAGTTTGTTTTTCCGGGCCAGCCGGACAATCTTCCGAAACTTCGCGAGTCGCCGAATATGCGCCGATTCAGCGCGCATCGCGATGACCGACACCCGGCGCGAATGGCTGCGCATCGTGCTCATGACGAGTTAACGCGCTGAAAGCGATCCGAACCATGTACTGACGTGGCAGTATTACGGCCTGTGGGAAATTGAGCAGGGCAACCGCGATCAAATGCACGAAAACAGAAAGGCCGCCCCATCCCCTAGCTTAAGAGTGGAATTTTAACTCCACCTTCAATCGGCATCCCTATGCGCGCAGCAAAACCGGAATCGAGACCCGGTCGTTTGCATCCTCGTGCGGCGTCAATGAAGACCCGGTCTGCGGCAGCGGCAACGGTAGAATTGCTGGTTTTCGACTGAAGGCAGGCCAGATCGCACCGGGCGACAGCTACGTTGCCCGTCAGGGGCGCATGACCGGGCGAGATGGCTTCGTCTCCCTTCGGATCGCTCCCGATGGCACGGTTTTCCTTGGCGGTGCGTGTGTCACAACCGTCAACGGATCGCTGCAGATTTGATTGTGGGTACTGCCATCAGTACAGCGACGTAGCGCGTCCGGAGGGCGCCGACGTCGGCCAAGCTGCCGCCACCCCAGCTGAACGGCTCGATCATAGGCCTCGGATGCGCCATTCAGAATAAGACTGAGAGACCTTTTATATCATTGAATTTACTATATAATTCAGAAGATTCTTCTTGCCTTCAGCAGCCCCATGTCCGTTTCGGCAGGCGGCGACGGCTCACTTCAACCCCCGGCCGCATTGAGATTCGGCAAGGATATCCCTATGTCATTCTGATAAGGGAGTGCTCGCCGTGCAAGCCGTACAGGCGACTCTTGCTGCGGCAATAGCAGCCGCCGCTTTGGTTTTCTCTCCCCTTCCCGCCGCGACGGAAGAGAGCGGCAAACTTGTGCTGACGATCGCGATCGATGGAGCGATCGGACCGGCGACCACCGGTTACGTGAAGGACGCTCTGGCCAAGGCACGTGAACGACACGCAGACGCCGTTATTCTGCGTCTGAATACGCCGGGCGGTCTCGCCAGCAGCATGCGCGAGATCATTGCCGATATGCTGGCCTCGCCCGTTCCCGTCATAGGTTATGTTGCCCCGTCTGGAGCCCATGCCGCCAGCGCCGGCACTTATCTCCTCTATGCAACGCATATCGCCGCAATGGCGCCGGGCACCAATCTCGGCGCAGCGACGCCAGTGCAAATCGGCAGTCCAGTGCCGGGCCTGCCGGGCACCCCCGACAAAGACGGCAAGAACAAAAAAGACCAGCAAACTGAGTCGAAGGACGCAATGACGGCGAAGGCGACGAACGATGCCGTCGCCTTTATCCGCAGCCTGGCCGAGTTGCGAGGACGTAACGCCGATTGGGCCGAGAAAGCCGTCCGCGAGGCAGCCAGTCTTTCCGCCAGCGCCGCGTTGCAAGCGAGTGTCATCGATCTCATCGCCCGCGACCCGGTGGAACTGCTCAGGCGAATCGATGGCCGCGTCGTGGAACTGCCCGGTGGCGACAGGCGACATCTGGCGACGAAGGATGCGACGATCGAGACGATCGATCCCGGATGGATCTCGCAATTTCTGTCGATTATCACCGACCCCAACGTCGCCTTCATTCTTCTGCTGGTCGGCATCTACGGTCTGATTTTTGAATTCATGTCTCCTGGCGCCGTCGCGCCCGGCGTGGTCGGCACGATCTGTCTGCTGCTGGGCCTCTATGCCCTCAACCTGCTGCCGATCAACTATGCCGGCCTTGGGCTGATGATGGTAGGGATCGCGCTTCTGACTATCGAGGCCTTCAACCCGACCGTGGTTCTCGGCCTCGGCGGAGCCATCGCCTTCGTCCTTGGCGCGATGATGTTGTTCAAGATCGAAGCGCCCGGATACCAGCTGTCATGGATGTTCGTCAGCATCGTGGCGGCGATGTTCATCGGGCTGATTCTCATCGTGCTCGGCTCGCTTCGGCGCGCTCGCAAAGCTCCGGCACAAGTCGGCGCGCAGGCCATGCGCGGCCTGCACGCCGAGGTTCTCGACTGGAACGATAATGAAGGCCACGTCTTCACGCAGGGTGAGCGCTGGCAAGCCCGCAGCACGGAAGCGTTCAAACCCGGAGAGACGGTCGAGGTGGCCAGCATCACGGATCTAACGCTGATGGTGCGTCGCCGGTCGGCACTCAGCACCGGTGAAGGAGGTGTGCGATGATGCTCGATTACGTAACCTATATGCTGCTCGCAATCGTCGTGACCGTATTTCTGTCTTCGGCCATTCGCATCCTGCGGGAATACGAGCGCGGCGTCGTCTTCACGCTCGGACGCTTCACCGGCGTGAAAGGTCCGGGACTCATTATCCTAATTCCGTTCGTGCAGCAGATGGTGAGGGCCGATCTCAGGGTGATGGTGCAAGACGTGCCGCCACAGGACGTGATTTCCCGCGATAACGTTTCCGTCAAGGTGAACGCCGTTCTCTATTTCCGAATTGTCGATCCCGAACGCGCGATTATCAAGGTCGGAAATTTCATGGCCGCGACCAGCCAGTTAGCGCAGACTACGCTGCGTTCAGTGCTCGGCAAACACGAACTCGACGAGATGCTCGCTGAGCGGGACAAGCTCAACGCCGACATTCAGGAGATTCTCGATAAGCAAACCGACGCCTGGGGCATCAAGGTCACCAACATCGAAATCAAGGATATCGATCTCAATGAAAACATGGTTCGCGCCATCGCCAAACAGGCCGAAGCGGAGCGGCTGCGGCGCGCGAAGGTGATCAACGCGATGGGCGAGCAGCAAGCCGCCGAGAAACTTGTCGAGGCAGGTCGGGTACTTGCCCAGGAGCCGCAGGCGATGCAGCTACGTTATTTCGCGGCGCTGCACGACATTGCAGGCGAACGATCATCGACGGTGGTGTTTCCGCTACCAATCGATCTGCTCGGCCATCTAACTGAGCGGCCGGGCGGAGCACGGTGACTTTGGCTATTGCGTGAAAATGGCGCGCCACTCAGAATAAAACTACGAACTCTTATGTCATTGAGATCATTGTGTAAACTTTCGAAACTTCCCAGCATCATATCCTCTGATGCGCGGCCCTATGGTGCAAACGCCACTCGGCGGTTTACTGGCCAGAGGCGTTCGACCGGCTGAAGGGCCTTGATCTGGCGCAATACCCCTCCAACAGCGAGCACACATTTTATGAAGGGGCAGGCGTTGGTGGAGAACGGTTATGAAGCAGATGAGTTTGAGGACATTTGCGATTGCAACCTCGGCCTTCGCATGCGCAACGTTGCTCTCGTTCAGCTGGTCTGAACAACGCGGCGTCTCGCTGTCAGTTGAGAGCGCGCAGGCGCGGATCGGTCGCCCATTGACTCCCCTAAGCGGTGCCGGCGTTGCGCGTCGCCACTATCGGAGAGGTGCGTACGGCTACGGTGCCGGTGTGGCCGGTGCTGGCCTGGCGGCCGGCGCGATTGGAGCGGCAGCGGCCACTTCTCCTTATGGGTACTATGGTGGTGGTGGCCCCTATGTAGGCACTGGTTGGGGCTACCCTGGCGGCTATTACGGCAGTTGTGATTGCCCTGGCGGTTGTTACGGTGGCTACGCCAACCGCAGTTACGTCACCGGACGACCAACGCTGTTTCCGCGCTACTATGGCGGCTGGGGTTGGTGAACGAGGACCTTGCGTGGTCAGCTACTGCGCGAGTGTCCCCCGGGGCTCTTATAGCGGATGGAGTGACGACGCGGCGTGCAACACATTGCCTGCACGCCCGGTACTCTGGCCAAAACCGATAACGGTTCGGAGTATCGCTGCGGACCGTGCTCTCTCCTGAGGAGGAGGCGGCGGTGAGTTGGCATCAACCTCCTCAAGCAAGAAGGTCGCTTGATCTCAATCAAGCCCCCGTCTCGAGGTGAGATGCAATGAGCGTGTGCTCACACGCGGGAGGCTACCAAGGCCAACTCCGACGCTTCATCTGTGATTCTCAGATTTTCGCCGATCCTTGATCGGATTCCAGGCTATCGCCGCGACTGGTTGTTGCCCGACGTACTTACTGTTGGGGCGTTGGGGCGAAAGGTAGAAGGGCACTATGGGTGACTTGTCGAGAATTCGCATTGAAGGTGCCAAGCTGCCGATCTGGCTTCGCATCGTCGTCGTCCTGGCGCTGGCACTGCTGGCCGCGGGCGCGAGTTTATTCGCGTACCGCTGGTACGTCCGACCGGTGACCCTGTCGATTGCGGTCGGCTCGTTGGATGGCGACGCCCCTAAAATTTTATCGGCGCTCGCGAGCAGGCTCGCCGTCAATAACGCGCCAGTGCGGCTAAGGGTGGTCGAGACCAGCGGACCAATTGAATCCGCGGATGCGTTTTCGTCCGGCAAGACGGACCTTGCTGTCGTCCGCGGAGATGTAGGCGATCTCTCTCAGGCGCAAGCCATCGTCGTCCTGGCCCAGGCCGTGGCCCTGCTCGTTGCACCGCCGGGATCGGCGATCACGGACATGGCTGGCCTGAAGCGCACGACAGTGGGGGTGATTGCAGGCGACACCAATCACAAGATCGTCAGCGTGTTGGCAAAGGCATATGACCTTGACCGCGCCAACGTCGTTTTCAAGAGTATTGCGCTCGACCAGGTCCGCCGCGCGCTTGACACCAAAGAGATACGTGCCGTGCTCCTCGTCATGCCGCTGAGCGACAAGTATTTGTCGCTGGTGCGAGGCCTATTCCCACAGAACGCGAAGACCGCACCGGTGCTGATCCCGATCGAAAACGCGGGGGCAATTGCCGAGAAGGAGCGCGCTTATCAAAGCTTCGACATCCCGAAGGGTACGTTGCGCGGATCCCCTCCCGTTCCCGAGGATGATGTGACCACGCTGGAGGTTTCCTTCTACCTAGTTGGCAAAAAGAGCCTCGACAACGATATGATTTCTGGCTTCACGCAAGCGATCACGAGCGCGCGCAGAGACGTGTTGGCCGAATTGCCGATTCTCGCGCAATTTAAGGCACCCGATACCGACGCCGGCGCCTATCTTCCCGTTCATCCGGGTGCCGCGGAGTTCTACAACGGCAATCAGCAGACTTTCCTCGACAAGTGGGGCAACGTCATCTTTCTGGCGCCAATGGCACTTGGCGCTCTTGCCACGGTCCTCGCGGCGGCCTGGCAGTTTCTCCGATCTGGCGATCCCAAGCCAAGGGAACCGGCGCTCGATTCACTCTATGCGTTGGGACGAAGAATTAGGCACGCCGAAAATGAAGCAGAATTGTCGGAGATCGAGACTCAGATCGACGACGTGTTGCGCGCGCAGCGCACCCGAGCAAGTGAGGATGAAAACGCCCTCGATGCCGCCACCCTGAATGTCGCGGCCCATCGCCTTGAGAACCTGATACATGATCGCAGGTTGGCGCTGGAGGCACCGTTGATGGAGTCTCCACCAAAGGAAAACTAACACAGAACGGCGGCTGTTGTGACCGCGTGTGAGACCGGTGCGACCGGTCAAATACCTCGAGGGTTTCTGGGTAGAAGGGAAAAATTCCTTGACCTTAATCAACGCACGATCGTGATTCTTCCCTCCCGGATGTATCGGGAGTGGTGCCGTGAGATCCTTCCGGGCGTCGTTCCTCCGCGCAAATCACTACTTGATTTCGGCTGAGCCGGTCGAACAAAGAGCCCAGCGCATGACACTTGATCCGATCCACCAATTCGACATCAACAACATCTTTACGATCGGTCAGGTTGCCGGTCACACGATCGCCTTCACCAATTCCTCGGCGTACATGCTGCTCACGGTAGCGGTGATTTCCTTGCTGGCAGTTCGAGGCTTAAAAGGCCAGCAACTGGTTCCGGGGCGTTTCCAGTCGGCAGCCGAATTGAGCTATCTGTTCGTTGCTAACATGATCCGCTCGACCGCCGGCGAGGATGGCATGAGGTTCTTCCCGCTGGTGTACTCAATCTTCATGTTTATTTTGGTCTCGAACCTGATCGGCATTATTCCCTACGCCTTCACGGTCACAAGCCAGATCATCGTCACGGCGGCGTTCGCGCTACTCGTGTTCCTCACGGTACTGATCTATGGCTTCTACAAGAACGGTCTGAAGTTCCTTAAGATCTTTGTTCCGCCAGGCATGCCGATCTATATCCTGCCGCTAATCGTCACGATCGAGATCATTTCTTTCCTGTCACGACCGCTTTCGCACAGCGTGCGCCTGTTCGCTAACATGCTGGCTGGTCATGTCGCGCTAAAGGTGTTCGCGGGCTTCGTTGCCCTCCTCGGTACCTCGCTCGGTGCGATCGGCTGGATCGGCGGCATCATTCCGCTGGCAATGACCGTCGCGCTGACCGCGCTTGAGATATTGGTGGCGTTTCTGCAGGCCTACGTGTTTGCCGTCCTCACTTGCATCTATCTCAATGATGCCATTCATGCGGGACACTAAGCGGTCCGGCTCGCGGCGATCAAGCAGCGAGTCAAGAGCGCACGCTTGACGCGGCGCATGAGGATGCAATTGTGCAGTCTTCTAGAGCGCCTCGAAGAAGATGTAGCTCTGCCAGCTCCACATCCGCAGCAGTATCTTACGTAGCAAAGAAAGCTTGTGGAAAATGGTGTGCCCTGAACACGCACCTAAAACTCGCCCCGCAGCTCCCGACGTATTTGATCTAGATCAACAGTCGCTATTGAAAGCGGCTAGGCGCAGTATTTGTACGGAAAGATGTGGGCTCATGAGCTCCATGGCAAAGCTCGGCAACGCAGGCTGCGCAGAGGTGTGCGCAAGCAGCTTTATCTGGGCCGTGTTTAGGCTTCACCGATAGTGGCGATACCGCAGCCTTGAGCGCGGCATGATCTCGTTTCAGCGTGATCTGCATAAGCGAGCGCGAACTTGCCGACTGCCGTGTCGAATGCATCGCTTGAAGAACCGAGACACCCGCGCCGAAATCTCGCTGGCTGTTGGATGGCGCGAACGAGCCCCCAACCGCACGCCTGGCACAGGCGTCCAACATCTCGGCATTGAACGTCTCAACCGGGAGTGGATCTTGGTATCGTTCAACTGTCGGACTAGAACTGTCGCCCGTTTGATGCGGTTACCCAGCCGAGGAAATGTCCGAGGCCGCATTAGACGTCACGACGCGCTGCCGTGATAACCATATATACTTTTGCCTGGGTAGGGCTCGAGAACGGACCCCGCGGCGGGTATTCGTAGTTTTGTTCGGAAGCCCCATTCAGAATAAAACTACGAACTCTTATGTTGTTGAAATATCTGTATAGTTTCTACAGCGACCGCGTGGCAGGGGCGCTTCTCCTCTGGTAAAATTGCGATGCGGCACTCACCGACGGAGCCGGCGTGAAAACCCGATCACGGCCACCACGGCATGGATCGAAGAACAGCTGGGCCGATAGGAGAAAATTCGAGTCACCCAGCGAGAAATCGCGCCGGTTCATTTGTCGCGTTGTCAGCATTCTCCATCCGTGAGATAATTATAAGGAGCTAATGTCAGCGGGAGCTCGTCTCGACCGCCCTGACAAGCACGCATCCTCCCGCTGAAAAATCAGGTAATGGGAGGGAAACATGGCATTCCATGCATCTCGTCGCTATGGCCTGTCGCGCCGCGACGTCATCAAGACCGCTGTGGGTGCGGCCGCCACCATCGGCCCATTCTTCCACGTTACGCCGGCCCGCGCGGCCAAGACGCTGAAGATCCTACAGTGGAGTCACTTCGTCCCCGGCTACGACAAGTGGTTCAACAGCACCTACACCAAGGAATGGGGCGCCAAGCATGGCACCGAAGTGGTGGTCGACAACATCAACCTCGGCCTGATCCCTTCGCGCGCGGCAGCGGAAGTATCTGCGCGGAAAGGTCATGACCTCGTGATGTTCCTCGCGCCACCTTCGGTTTACGAAGAGCAGGTCGTCGACATGAAAGATGTCTACGACGCATGCGAGAAAAAGCACGGCAAGCCGATCGATCTCGCCGTGAAGAGCACCTACAATCCCAAGACCCAGAAATACTTCGCGTTCTCCGACAGCTTCGTCCCCGATCCTGTCAACTACCGCTTGGATCTCTGGGGCGACATCGGCATGAAGCCCGATACCTGGGACAACGTCCGCATCGGCGGCAAGAAGATTAAGGACAAGACCGGAATCCCGGTCGGCATCGGCCTCTCCGCCGAGCTCGACACCGCGATGGCAATGCGCGCGATCATGTATTCGTTCGGCGCGCACGAGCAGGACGTCGATGGTAATCTCGCGATCAATTCCAAGGAAACCCTCGAAGCACTCAAATTCGTCAAAGCGCTGTTCGAGGACACGGAAACGCCCGAAGTGTTCGCCTGGGATCCGTCGTCGAACAATCGGCAGATGCTCGCCGGCAGGTCATCTCTGGTGCTCAACGCGATTTCGATCACGCGCACGGGCGAAAACGACAAGATGCCGATCCACGAGAAGGTCGCGCTCGCCAAGCCGCCGAGAGGCCCGACCCGGCAGATCGGCCTTGAGCACGTGATGGATTGCTACGTGACCTGGAACTTCTCCGAAAACATCGACGGTGCGAAGACGTTCCTGATCGACTACATCGACAACTTCAAGCAGGGCTTCATGGCCAGCGAGTATTACAACTTCCCCTGCTTCTCGAAGACCGTTCCCGACCTGGCACAGATCATCTCCAGGGATTCCAAGGCAATGCCGCCGGACAAGTACGCGGTGCTTTCGGACGTGCTCGATTGGGCAACTAACGTCGGCTATCCCGGCTACTCCAACGCCGCGATCGATGAAACTTTCAACACCTGGGTGATCAATACGATGTTCGCAGAAGCTGCCGCGGGCGCCGAAACTCCGGAGAACGCTCTCAAGCGGGCGGAAGCCAAGATGAAGGCGATCTGGGTCAAATGGAAAGATCGAAAGATGATTTGATCGTCTCGCCGTGCATTGACGACGGGAGCTTGGAGTTCTGACTCTCCCTCAAACCGTGCTTGGGCCGAAGCCATTCTAGCGAACGGATTCGCAGATTGAAGCAATCGAGACTCACTGATGGCCATTGTGGAAACCCGGCGCATCACCAAGCTTTTCGATGAGGTTCGCGCCGTCGACGGCATCAACCTCATCGCCAAGGAAGGCGAATTTTTAGTTTTGCTCGGCCCATCGGGCTGCGGCAAGACGACGTTGATGCGCCTGATCGCCGGCCTCGAGCGACCGACCTCGGGCGATATCGTGATTGACGGGAACGTCGTGACCGAGTTGCCCCCGCGCGCACGCAATATCGCCATGGTGTTTCAAAGCTATGCGCTCTATCCGCACCTCACCGTCGAAAGGAACATCTCGTTTCCGCTACGCGCGGTCGGCATGCCTAGGGATGCGATCGGCAAGAAAGTTGCCTGGGCCGCGCAGATGTTCGGCATTCAAGGCTTCCTTGATCGAAAGCCCCGTCAATTATCCGGTGGCGAACGCCAGCGCGTCGCGCTTGCGCGCGCGGTGGTGCGCGAGCCGGTGGTATTTCTGCTCGACGAGCCTCTCTCGAATCTCGACGCCAAGCTACGCAATTCCGCGCGGGATGAACTGAAGCAGATTTCAGCGCAGCCTCGGTACCACCACCATCTACGTCACCCACGATCAGGCCGAGGCGATGGGTTTGGGCGATCGCATCGCCGTTCTCAACCAGGGCCGTGTCCGCCAGATCGGTACCCCGCATGAAATCTATGGCTATCCGGCAGATATCTTTGCTGCCACTTTCATTGGATCGCCGCCGATGAACCTAATCGAGGACGGCAATGCCTGGATCGGATTCCGGCCAGAGGCATTCCTGCCGAAAGAGGTTGAACCTAACGGCGACAACGTGGACTTTGCGTTCCGCATCACCCGCATCGAGTACCTCGGCGCTGACCGCCTGGTCTATGGCCTGATCGATGGTCGCACGCCCGAGACGCGTTTGATCTCGAAGATCCCAACGAATATTCGCACGCAGATCGATGCCGGCCACGTCTACGACTTCACCGTGCGGCGGCAGGATATCGCACGCTTTGAGCGCGAAAGCGGCAAGCGCGTGAACGGAGGCACCGCATGACCTCCACGACCACAGGAGTTGCCGGCAAAACCCGCATCCGGATTAGCGTCCTGTCACGTTTCGTCGATAACGATCGCTGGCTGTGGCGCGCCATGCTGGCACCCGCGATCCTCTATATCGTTCTCCTGGTCGGGTTTCCTTTTCTGCTCTCGCTCTACTACAGCGTGTCGAGCGTGACTGTCGCCAGCCAGGGCATGCATTTTGTCGGGTTGGAAAATTTCCGGCGTGTCGTGGAGAGCGGCACGTTCTGGCTTTCGCTGCAGAATACAATTGTCATCACAGTCGTTTCCCAGTTCTTCGTCCTCGTGTTCGCCAACATTCTGGCGACGGCGCTTGTCGTTGATTTCCGCGGCAGATGGTTGGTTCGGTTGCTGATCCTGCTGCCGTGGGTGGCGCCGATCTCGCTTGGCAGCATCGGCTGGCTTTGGATCTTCGATTCGATTTATAGCGTCATCAACTGGACCGCACGCGCGGTCGGTCTGCTCGGGCCCAACGAATGGCCGATCTGGCTCGGCCAACCGACTCTGGCAAGGGCATCGATCATCATCGTCAACATATGGCGCATCCTGCCGCTGGCGACCATCATTATCCTCGCCGGGCTGTCGTCGATTCCGCGAGATATTCATGACGCGGCGGAGGTGGATGGCGCCGGCTTCTGGCGTCACCAATTCCAGATCACGATGCCGCTGATTCTGCCGATCACGCTGGTGGCGCTGTTGTTCGGCATCATCTTTACGTTCACCGACATGATTGTAGTGTTCGTGCTGACGCGCGGAGGCCCCTACGACACCACACAGGTTATCGCCAGTTGGGCCTATTTTACAGGAATTCAGGGCGGGGATCTGGCGGGAGGAGCGGCCATCTCGCTGTTCCTCTTCCCCGTCCTCGCCGGCGTTGCAATCCTGTTCCTGTGGTTGGCCCGGCGCACCGAGGTTACGTAAGATGGCCCCCGAATTCGCCCGCGCGCGACATATTGCTGACAAGGTAGCTCACGCCGCCGTGCTCGTTTTCTTTATAACCTTCCTCGCCTTTCCCTTCTACTGGATGGTGATCACCGCCTTCAAAACCAACCAGGATCTGTACAACACCCAAAACAATCCGTACCTATTCAACAGGCCGCCGACGCTCCGGCATCTCTCGGTGCTGTTCGAAGATACCCAATATCTGCAATGGCTTTTGAATACGGGTTTCGTCGGAATGGTCGTCGTCATCATCACCCTCTTGCTCGCCGTCCCGGCAGGCTACGCGCTCGCGCGCATGACTGGCGCCTGGGCGCAAACCTTGGGCGTGACGATATTTCTCACTTATCTGGTGCCGCCGACAATTCTATTCATCCCGTTCTCGCGCATCATCGCGATGCTGGGATTGCAGGATTCGGTGTGGTCGCTCATCCTCGTCTATCCGAGCTTCACGGTGCCGTTTTGCACATGGCTTCTGATGGGTTTCTTCAAGGCGATCCCCCGTGATCTTGAGGAGGCGGCCATGATCGACGGGCTGAGCCGTTTTGGCGCATTCATTAAGGTTGTGGTGCCGATTTCGATCGCAGGGATGCTGACCGCGGTTATTTTTGCCTTCACCTTGGTGACGCAAGAATTTGTCTATGGCGTCACGTTCATCACCGCGTCGTCGAGCTATACGGTGAGTGTCGGCGTGCCGACCTTTCTTGTGCGGGGCGATGTCTACTTCTGGGGCTCGATGATGGCTGCCTGCCTGATTGCGAGCGTCCCAATCGCGATTATCTATAATTTCTTCGTCACCCGCTTCGTGGCCGACTTTACTATGGGCGCTATTAAGTAACGCCCACGGGAGCAGGCTTTCGACGTAGCGCGTCAGATGTCATAATTAGATATCATAGTAGAGATGAAACTCGTACGGATGAGGACGCAGCCGGATGGCATCGACCTCCTTTTTTCGTTTGTAGTCCAGCCAGGTTTCGATCACGTCACGGGTGAATACATCGCCGCGCAGCAGGAATGCGTGATCGTGTTCGAGCGCATCCAGCGCCTGATCCAGTGACCCGGGTGTCGACTTCACGTTCTTTGCTTCGGCGGGCGGCAGGTCATAGAGATTCTTGTCGATTGGTCTCCCCGGATCGATGCGGCTCGCTATACCGTCGAGGCCAGCCATCAGCATCGCGGAGAAGGCCAGGTAAGGGTTGCACGAGGGATCGGGCGAGCGGAATTCGACGCGCTTCGCCCGCGGGTTCCGCGAATACATCGGAATCCGGCAACAGGCCGAACGATTGCGCTGAGAATAGACCAAGTTGATCGGCGCTTCGTAACCCGGCACCAGGCGCCGATAGGAGTTTGTGGTCGGCGCGCAAAGCGCACATAACGCCCAGGCGTGCGTCAGCAGTCCGCCGATGTAAAAGCGACCCATTTCGCTCAGTTCGGAATAATCCCCCTTGCCGTGGAACAGATTGGTCTCGTCCATCCATAAACTCTGATGGACGTGCATGCCCGACGCGTTGTCCTCGAACAGCGGCTTGGGCATGAAGGTCGCGGTCATACCGTGCTGATGGGCGGTGTTCTTGACCACGTACTTGTACATCATCAGGTTATCCGCCATGCGCGTGAGCGTGGTGAAGCGCATGTCGATTTCGTTCTGGCCGCCGGTCGCGACCTCGTGGTGATGGGCTTCGATCGCAATTCCCAGCGACTTCATCGTCAGCACCATTTCGGTGCGAAGATCCTGCAGGCTGTCGGTTGGGGGAACCGGAAAGTAGCCCTCCTTCGGGCGCGGCTTGTGGCCCAGATTCGGCTCCTCATCCTTGCCGGTATTCCAGCTGCCTTCGCTCGAATCGATTTCGTGGAAAGCGTAATTGATGCCCTGTCCGTAGCGCACGTCGTTGAAGACGAAGAACTCCGCCTCCGGGCCGAAATAGCTCGTATCGGCACTGCCGGTACCCTTCAAATAGGTTTCGGCCTTCTGGGCGACGTAGCGCGGGTCGCGGCTATAGGATTGACCGGTTACCGGGTCCCTGATGTTGCAGATCAGGACCAGCGTTGTGGCGGGGGTGAAGGGATCGATGAAGGCGGTGGCCGGGTCCGGAACGACCAGCATGTCGCTTTCCTGAATTTCCTGGAAACCGCGGATCGATGAGCCGTCGAAGCCGATGCCCTCGTCGAGGGCGCTGGCATTCACTGCACTCGGCGGGACGGAAAAATGCTGCCAGACTCCGGGCAAATCAGTGAACCGCAGATCGATCATCTGGACCTTCTCGTCCTTGATCGTCTTGAGGACATCTTCAGCTGTTGCGCATTTCGGAACCATAGCTTCACTCCTGCAGTTGAGAGTGGCTCCTCGAATATTACGTTGCCGCTCACCCGCCGCTGGGTGACCTGGGGCGGATTCTGGACCCCGCACCGGCGCTGATCGCGCATAGCGACCCCGCGTTCAGGCAAGCCCAGTCGCCCGCGAGCCCGCAGCTTCAGCTTTGGCGCGGCCCGCGCATAAGCTTCATAGCGTCTTCGATGTGCCGCCATGTTCTGGCCAGTTCCACCTCGCCCTTTTCTTCAAGTTCGACGGCGTTCCGGGCAGCTTCCGCAATGGCCTGGGCGCCGTGCGCCTCCAGCAACTGCCTCGCATAGTCATGGATTTCGATTTCTCGCATGGCGTCATGCTCCTCTCGTTCTGCGCACGGCCATAAACTTCAGCCGGACTGGCAGAACGTAAACGTAGACACCCATCAAGCCTTCACAGTCTGCATCCTGGCGCGGGGCGTTTGCAAGTGCCTGCTCCGGATCACGGGCTGCAGTGAGAAGCTTCGGCACCAACCGGCGAATTCAGATCCTGAGCCCCCGCTCCGGATGCCTTGACCGACCCGGTGCGCCGGTCTCTCGCCCGGTTCAGCGGAACGGAATCATGAAATCACATGCGATACTCGGCGGGCTCCATCACCACTACGCTCGAGTTTAGGTTTTCGGTACACGGCCTTCGGGTAACGGTCGAGGAACGCCTCGCCGTCAGAAACGACGGTTCATTCGTAATCCTTCCGAGTGATGGAACCAGGATTTGCGGCGCGGCGTTATAAGAGCGCCATCCGCGGTCGGGCCGATTTCTGCCGACGATAGATCAGTTTAGATGGTCAAGAATTATCCGATCGCCCAGCCCTAACGGTCGCAGCCTCAATGATCCTTGATATCCTAACCGTGCTGTTTGCTGTGTCAGGATTACTGCTTATTGCGTTGATGATCAGGGAACGGAAGCGCGATGTTCTTCACGACCTTACTTGAGCAGTAAAACTGGCCCCGAAAGACGGCATACCAAAACGCTCAACAGTCTGTGGATTAAGCGACAGAACGATCATTAGCTTCCCGGGCCCGCTCGAAACAATAAACGATGACATTAGAACCTTGGTGTTTTTGGCCACAAGCGCCACAGCATGCAAACATCAGTTACGAGTTTGTCGCCCTGGAACGTTGACCCGTCATTGACCCCTTGGTTCAACAAGTTTGAGACAGCCGGGAACGGGCGCAGAATGTTGTTCAATCGCTGATTGCCGCACCGCGGAGGTGCGGCGGGATAGCCAAGGCTATGAGGTCAAGATTGACCACAAGTGGCATGGCTCGTCGATTTTCTGGCTCCGAGTCCCGACAGAGAGGATTTTCAATGAGCATAGCAACCCGACCGGGGGCGCAGTTTTATGCTACACGCCCGAGGCGGGCATCCTCTGCTTTGTTCCGCCTCCCGAAAGCTAAGGTCTGATGTGGCTGTAGCTGGTGCCTCGACAAGAGACGGGATGACTACCAGCGGACTTGTGATACGGTATTCAGATATTCGGGTGCACGAACTGGGTCGCGGTGCCGACCTCGGCCGGCAGTTTGCACGGCTCGGCTTCGGACACGCAGGCCCGCTGGACCGTCTACTGCCAAACAAAAGGACGTGCATCCAGTTCAAGGCGTAATGAGCCGTTCCGATATCGCTACGACTACGCGTTATATCCACGCAGACAGCCTAATGTGGCTGCAGCTATGGATGCCGGTTAGTGGCGTCCGTCGTCAGACCATCTTGCCGATAATCGTCGTCATGTCCGCAGCCGAGAAGGCTCGCAAAGATTCGGTGCGGACGTTGCCGAGCGCGCCAAGACTCAAGCTAAGCGACATGGCGGAAGACTCATCTGGCGCTTCGACGATTGTCACGACGTCATACCGTCCCTGCGTCCAAAAGATGTCCTTCACGGTCACTCCAAACGTCTTCGCCAACTGCCTAAAGGCATCTGCCCGCTTCGGAGAATCCTTAGCGCTGCGGATTCCTTGATCAGTGAACTTGGCAAGAACTACATAAGTTACCATGGTCATTCTCCCTGGTTAGGACCCTGTGCAACTTGGCATGAGCGGTTCCCATGAATCTCAGCATAGCACGGTTATCCGTTGGGCATTTCCGCGCAAGTATTGATCGGACAAAACTTCCCCTTCGTCCTGGAGGCGCACGGCTGCGAAGACCCGGCCACGAAACTTTACGGTAGCACTGAACCAGAGCGCCTCATGCGTGAGGAGGACGTGCTGCTCCCCTCCTATCGAGACACATCCGAAACGCTGGCGCAGAAGTCGATCGCGGCGGGTTTCATCGGCGAGCAGGTGGATGGCTACGACGTCGTGGCCATGCACGCAGAAGCCAACGCCGCGATCGACGACGCAGCCCGAAATGGACAAGGCCCCCGCTTTATCGAGGCGGTTACCTACCGGCTCGGCGATCATACAACCGCAGATGACGCGGCGCGTTACCGTCCGCCCGAAGAAGTCCAGGCGCGCTTCTCCGGGCCGGTCCAGAATTTCTCGTTCTACATTCCCCTCGGGTCGCAGGCACCGCAAGCCGCCGGTGTCGCCTATGCGTTCAAGCTGTGCAAGGAGCCGCGAGTCGCCGTATGTCTGTTCGGTGATAGTGCAACCTCGAAGGGCGACGTTTGGGAGGCGATGAACTTCACGGGTGTGCACAGGCTGCCGGTCGTGTCCGTTGTCACCAACAATCAGTGAGCTATTCTGTGCCGCTGCGGCTGCAGACCGCGCTGGAAGGCGGAGCCGATCGCGCGGCTGAGGTCTTATCTCGCTGACCGGAACGTGTGGAGCAAGACGGAAGAAGAGCGGCTTGCCGCCGAATACCAGCAGCGCATTGACGCGGCGGTCGAGCGCTATTTGGCTGTAGAGCCACGGGCACCCGAGACCATATTCGATCATCTCTATGCCAAGCTGCCGAAGGCCTATGCCGCACAGCGCCACGAACTCGAATGGGGCGACTGATGACTGAGGTGACACTGGTAGAAGCCGTCAATCTGGCGCTTGCCCGCGCGATGGAGGATGATCCCTCGGTGGTCGTGCTCGGCGAGGATGTCGGCGTCAACGGCGGAGTTTTCCGCGCCACCGTCGGACTGCAGCAGCGTTTCGGAGCTGAGCGCGTGCTCGATACGCCGCTCGCCGAACTCCTCATCAGCGGTCTCTACGTCGGCATGGCGGCACAAGGCTTGAAACCGGTCGGCGAGATACAGTTCATGGGATTCATTTACCCCTGCATCGATCAGTTGGTGAACCACGCCTCTCGGCTGCGCAACCGCACACAAGGGAGGAATGGGGAGAGATTTTCCTCGGCTTGGTTCTGCTGATTGCACCTTGGGCAATCAGCTATGAGCCGGTATCGGCCACTGTAAACAGTGTGGTGTCGGGCATGTTGGTGATCTTGTTTGGAGCCTGGGAACTGACGATCGATCGCGATTTCATCACGTGATGGCACGATCGTTGGCATCGCCTGGCCAACTGAGAAGTGTGATTGACTGAACCATGACCACTATCTGCTCGCGGCCGGAGGAGAGAGATTGCCCCGTTCGCGGGGACGAGTTCACCCTCTGAGCCGTGAAAAAATGTGCAGGGCCTGGCGGCCCCGCACATGGGCGACCTTTGTTAGGATGCGGTTCGAGGCTCTATCGGCTCCCAGATACTGATTTTACGCGTTTCCGGCATCAGGAAGAGCGCGAGCACGAAACACACTGCGGGAACGGCGATGGGGTAAATCAGTGCATAACCGATGCTGCCGGTGGCCGCGAAAGCCGCGGAGGTAATGAACGGCACCAATCCGCCACCCCAGCCGTTGCCGATGTGATACGGCACCGATACTGACGTGTACCGAATCCTGCCGGGGAAGTATTCCGCCAGGAATGCCCCGACCGGCCCATACACCATCCCGACATAACAAACGAGGATGAAGATGATGAAGACCGCGATCGGATAGTTGATGTTGCCAGGCTTCGTCACACTTCCCAGCCACAAGTACAGCGGATAGTACGTGATCGCGGCGAGCAACATGCCTCCCAAGATCACCGGCTTGCGGCCGATCTGGTCTGACAGCCAGCCAAAGAAGATCAAGCTCGGCGTTGCAATGAGCAGCGCGGCTCCCACGATGTAGGCCGATGTCAGCGGGTCCAACTTGGAAACCTGCTGCAGGAAGTACAACGCCCAGAACTGGCCGCTGTACCAGACTACGCCTTGCCCGATCAGCACGATGGTGGCGATCCCAATGTATTTGATGTTGGAGCTGAGGAAGGCTTCCTTCCAGGGATTTCTAGTCATCTGCCCCTTGGCCTTGATCTCCGCGAAGATCGGCGTCTCCTGGAGCTGGAGTCGAATGTAGATTGCGATGGCGACCAGCAGGAAGGATACTAGGAACGGAACGCGCCACGCCCATTCGTCAAACACCTTGTTGCCAAAGTACGTGCGCGTCGCGATGATGACGGCCAGCGACACCACGATCCCGAGAGTCGGAGAGGTCTGCAGCCAGCCGGTGTAGTAGCCGCGGCGTCCGTCCGGGACATGCTCGGCGACGTAGGTGATGGCACCGCCATACTCGCCGCCCAGGCACAGACCCTGAATCATCCGCAAGCCGAAGAGGAGGAACGCCGCGGTCAGACCGATTGACTCGTAGGTCGGGATCAATCCGATCGCGCCCGTGCCCAGCCCCATTCCGCTGAGCGTAACAAGGAACGTGTACTTGCGGCCGACCCGGTCGCCCATCCATCCGAAGAGAAATGCCCCCAGTGGACGGATCAGAAATCCGGCGGTGAACAGCGCAATCGTACTCAGCAGAGCTGCGACCGGGTGGGATTGTTCAAAGAACTTGACCGACAGGACCGCGGCCAGGCTCCCGAAGATGTAGAAGTCATACCACTCGATAACATTTCCCACCGACGCGGCGACGATCACGCGGCGGAAATCCCTCGGGATTGAAAGTGCCATGTGTGCCTCCTACTATTTCAAGACATGCCTCCCATTTTTCTCTGCGCTCTATTTTCTCGCGGCCCGAGCCCTATGCGCGACTGTTTATACGCGCGACATCTGGACATCGGTACGTGCGTCAGCAACGCCTGAACCTCAGGGGAGTTTTGAATCACCCGAGGAGAACTCCAACGGCATTCCGCGCCGCGAGCCACCACTGCCTCCCTCCAATCCGTCCGAGAGCGAAGGCGCGGAACGCAGTCTAATCCTTAATGGGACGCCACCGCATAAGACTTTTGGCTCAGTCGAACGGAAATAGGTGCGGGACAATCGTTAAAAGTCGGCAAATTGGTTGGTCGAGATACTGTGGGTTGTGGCCCGAAGCTGGTGTTCATTCTCAACTCCGTCCAGCTACTGCCGACCCCTAAGAAGACGATCGAAGCCTCACCTCCACTTAAGCCTGAAACCGCAGAGGTTTGAGCCATGGCAATCGCGCCCAATACGTTGGACGTGGAAAGGAATGGAACTCACGCATGGACGGCCATGCGAGATCAAGTCGAGGATCAGGATGAAATCCTAGCATCCTCGCCCATACGCGCGGCGTTCACTTGGCGGCCCTGCCTCCGCGTTGGGTCAAAAAGCGAAAAGCATCCACATGCATTCGATGTCTGTTTTGTCCTTGATGCCGGAACGCCAACATTGATGGCATCCGCGCAGCCGCGGGGTTCGCTGTTTCGTTCTGGATGATGGCAATTTGGCGCGCCATCCATATGTAATTACCGAACGCCCCATCCATAGATTGAAGTATGCATCCGCAACGTCGTCGCACGCGGCCAGTTGTTAACTACCGTCTTAACGCGGACCTGGGCCGCGGCTTGCCCTCCTTCAGATGTCACCACCACGCGAGTATCCTCGACCCGTCAAGACGTCAGCAATTGATCAGCTCGGCAACGACACCCGCTTCACTCCGATCCGCAGAATGTTCGGCACGCACAATCTTTGACGACGGGGTAATGGCCCGCCAGGAAAAAGCCTGGCCAGATTAACGCGACAAGAGTGTGAAAGGACCACTTCCGCGGCGATGCGGGCTATCCTGAGAGCGACCTTCTCTCATTACTGCCGATTGATTATCGATGATCTTTAAAACACCCGCATCAGGAAACGGCCAAGTCTTCGATAGCATCCAGCATCCCGGACCAAGCCGCGACTTGCATGCATCTCGACTCCCACCCGGTTCTCGTTTATGATTTGCGTCAACTTGGAGTTCGTGAGAGAACCCCGGTCCAACGTGTGCTGCGATCGTCACATGACGCCCTCGGAGCAGCGCACAATGTGCGGCATACGTTCCTGTCGAGCGCCGAGATGGAAGAAAGCCTATTACGGCTTTCTTCGGCCGCGGATTGTTTGGAATGACATCCTACATCCGAAGCGTCGCGCTCTGCGCCCAAAGTGCTGTGATCGCGATGGTGCTTGCGCCCGGCATTCCGGCGCATGCACAGGATATTGCCGCAAGGGCAGCGCAGTGCGACACCTGCCATGGCACCGCGGGCATACCGCCCGATCCGGCAACGCCGGTCATCTGGGGCCAACATCAACCCTACCTCGCCCGTCAGATCGGAGAGTTTAAGCGCGGCAATCGCGTCAACGAGCAAATGCTTCCCTTGCTCCGCGACATTCCGGACGCCGAGATTGTAGCACTGGCCGCGCATTACGCGCAAAAACCCTCGCCCAAGCTGAACCAGCCGCGCGCTTCGGATACGGAAGAAAAGCGCGCTCAAGCCGCTATTGTCGCCGGCCAATGCGTGGCCTGCCACGGCATTTTGGGCAGGGGTGACGGCCTTAATCCCCGCATCGCCGGCCAGAGTCGCAGCTACATCCTGAAAACACTGAAGGAGTTCAAGAGCAAAACACGCGGCACCAACCCGTGGATGTCGGACATCCTCGGCCCACTCTCACAGGGCGACCTCGCCGCACTCGCCGCGTTCATGGCGGCCCGCTGATGTCGAGGAAGCACCATCATTTTAACGAGGATCCATTGAATTGAACCATTAACGGCAAAAGGAGATGACACATGAAACGGATTATCTCTCGCCGCGATTTCGGAAAACAGCTTGTCGGCGGAGCGACATTGCTCGCAATGCCCCCGTCTTGGATTTCTCCCGCCTCCAGCTACTCACTGCGCGACGACCTGAAAGATCTGCGTGGAGAACTACACTTCGACGACGCGGTGTTGCAGGCAGCCGCCGACGATTTCGGACACGTCATCCACAAGAGGCCAACCGCCATGCTGCGGCCCGGCGACGCCCAGGACATCGCAAAGCTTGTTCAGTTCGCAAATCGCAACGGGCTGAAGGTCGCGATGCGCGGCCAGGCACATTCGTTTTACGGTCAAACCCAGGTCGATGGCGGCGTCGTCATCGACTCCAGCAGTCTGAATTCCATCCGCATCGTCAAATCGAGCACAGGCGGGACTGCGGAGATCGGGGCTGGCTCGAAGTGGCATCCCGTCCTGATGGCCGCCAATGCCGAGAAGCTGACCGTGCCGGTGATCGCCGATACATTTCTATCGGTCGGCGGCACGATCAGCACCGGCGGGTTTGGGGTCACGACCTACAATCTCGGTCTTCAGGTCGATCATGTGCAGGAGCTGGAGGTCGTCACGGGCGACGGCCAGATCATGACCTGCTCCGACGAACGCAATAGCGATCTCTTCAACGCCATGCTCGGGGGCCTCGGCCAATGCGGCATCATCACCAAAGTCGTGATCCGGCTGATGGCGGCCCCGACAAATGTGCTGTTCATCAAAATGGACTACGACGACTTCCAGACCGCGTCCGCCGATCTCGCCCTGCTGGCGAAGGACGGACGCTTCAATCACCTCGACGGCCGCGGCGCCGGCAAGCCGGGCGGCGGTGTCGGCTATTACGTTGAGGGCGGCGCCTTCTATGACGGGCCGAGCGCCCCGGACGAGGCCAAACTGGCAGCGGGGCTGAAGTTCGCGAAAAAGACCCCCACGGTGATGACCTATGAGCAGTATTTCCGCCGCGAGGAAGTATGCGGCGCCTGCACCACGCCATTGCAGAAACCCTTTGTCTATCTCTGCATTCCGGCGTCGCGCTACGTCGAATACACCTCGGGCATTCTCTCATCTCCGACGGAATCCGCTTCTCTCGTTCCCCGCATGTCGGCGTGGCGTCGCAACACTATCAAGCGCCCCCTCACCCGGATGCCGGACGAGGAAATCGTCTATCGATTCCAGCTCTCGCGCACCCTGCCGGCCGGCACCGATACACAATCCATGATCGCGCTCAATCGCAAGCTATGGGAGCGGGCGCGCGACATCGGTGGGTATCGCATGACCTCCAGCGCCGTTCCCATGACGCAAGCCGACTGGATTGGTCACTACGGACAGGTCTGGCAAGCGGTGCAGGCGGCGAAAGCCAAATACGATCCGAAGAACGTGCTGACGCCGGGACACGGAATGTTTCCGTCCTGAACGGACCACCGCGGCGCCGGCAGACCGCCGCTCAGTTACGCCTGCCGGCCGCGCATGAGTTTCTGAATTCGACAGGGTCTACACATCATAGGGAGGATTGAATCCATGAACGTTCACATCCATCCATCGGTCGATAACGGAGTTCGCCAGGGCTCGGGCAAATTCGCCGGCGGCACGCTGGCCTGCAAATGCAAGACCGACCCGGTCAAGGTCGAGATCAAGGGCGATGTCGCCCACAACCACGCCTGCGGCTGCACCAAATGCTGGAAGCCTGACGGCGCGACTTTCTCCATCGTCGCCGTCGTACCAAGCAGCAATGTCAGAGTGCTGGAAAACGGCGACAAGCTCAAAATCATCGACGCATCAGCGACGATCCAGCGGCATGCGTGCCGGGTCTGCGGCACACACATGTTCGGCCGCATCGAGAACAAGGCGCATCCATTCTACGGGCTTGACTTCATTCATCCCGAACTGTTCGTAGAGGACGGTTCAGCGGCTCCGACATTTGCCGCCTTCGTCTCCTCCGTGATCGAATCCGGCGTCGATCCATCCGAGATGGCCGGGATCAGGGCGCGCCTCAAGGAACTCGGCCTCGAGCCGTATGATTGCCTGTCTCCCGCGCTGATGGACGCAATCGCTACGCACGTCGCAAAATCGAAAGCTGCATAGCGTCGAGGCGCGCGGTCTAACCTGGGGCGACATGTCCGGTTGCTGCTTGCCGTTCGCGCCGCTCAAGATCGAGCATCCCCTCGAGGGAGAGCAAGTAAAGCGAGACAGCTGCAGCCGCGTGACCTTGCTAGAAGAGATCCGGCGGGATTTCTACCCCCGAGCGATCAATAGCGCGTTTCGACACTTAGTTGCTGAGAGGCCATAACCTAGCGTGGAACCTATCGCAACACCAGACGTTCTTTGCAGGAAAGAGCAGCGTCGTCGCCCGGCGCAGCAGGCGCCGAGGCCGGGTGCTGAATTGTGCGGGTCGAAGCATGAGACTTACTCTTTCGATCATCAAGGCTGACGTCGGCTCCATCGGCGGGCACACGAAACCGTCTGCACGCATGATAGCGACTGTCAGAGACGCGGTCGCGACGGCGATCGACAATGGTCTCCTGATCGACGGTTTCGTCTGCCACACGGGCGACGACATTGCGATCCTCATGGCGCACACACGGGGCGAACGGAACCCTGAGGTGCATCAATTCGCCTGGAAAACCTTTCTCGCTGCCACGTCGGTCGCAAAAAGCGCCGGCCTCTACGGCGCCGGCCAGGACCTTCTTGTCGACGCACCTTCCGGAAACCTTCGCGGCGCCGGCCCGGCCGTCGCCGAGCTCAGCTTTGACCACAACCTCTCAGGCACGCGGTCAGCGGAATCGTTCATGGTGTTCGCTGCCGATAAATGCGGCCCCGGCGCCTACAACCTGCCGCTCTACCTCGCCTTTGCCGATCCTATGTACTGCGCGGGGCTCATGTTGCCCCCGATGATCAAGGGGTTCCGTTTCCATATCATCGACATGGACCACACGGCGGGCGACAGCGTGATCGAACTCGACGCGCCGGCGGACTGTTACCACATCGCCGCACTGCTCCGCGACAACGAGCGCTTTGGCATTGATCGCATCATTTCTCGAACATATGGCGAGGCCGTCGTCGCTATTTCAGCGCAGCGTCTTCACTCGATCGCAGGCAAGTACACGGGCAAGGATGATCCGGTCGCGATCGTCAGGAACCAGGGCATTTTCCCAGCGCCAGAAGAAATCATCTCACCCTTCGCCAAGGCGCATTTCGTGGGTGGTGATGCCCGCGGCTCACACGTGATGCCGCTCATGCCGGTGCCACTTAACACACCGGTGACAGGCATGTACTGCCTGCCGATCGTTTCTTGCGTTGGCTTTTCAATCGACAAAGAAGGCCGATTTTCGGAGTCCTATACCGATTTCTTCGACAACCCGGCATGGGACGAGGTCCGCCGGCGCGCCCAATGCAAAGCAATCGAGATGCGTAGCCAAGGCTGGTCTGGTGCCGCGATGCTGCCCTATTCCGAGCTGGAGTATGGCGGTTTCCGCGACACCGTATCCGAACTGCTAAAGCGCTTTCGGCTGCGCGAGGAGAACAAGCCGGAAGCGGCCGAGTAGAGACCGCTGCACGAGACCAGTTACGGTAACCGACACTACCGCGTAGCCTGCCTCCGAAACGCCGACAGCATCGGGCACTCATAAATCCCTTGCGAGCCTGATATCAGACCCAAACTACTCAGATCGCTTTCAGGTTTGAGACGGCTGCAGTTCTCGAGCGCTTTGCGGAGCGTGAATGGGTGGGTGGTCACACCCTTCACCCTCTTCACGTCGATCTTCTTCATGTCCGATGCCGCTTGTTTAGCGCCGCGGTTGTGCTTCGCCAACGCAAGCAATGCCCGACCGTCACCCTCGAGTGGACGTGCCGCCAAGCTGGCAACGCTACTTTCAGGATTTCGTCCATCACAACGCCGGCTCGCACAAGATAGCGCCAGAAGCTGTGTAAGCGCTCCAGGAACACAGTTCTTAGGACGTCATCCGGCAACGGCCTCTGTAACGCCGTCACCTCCCATAGCGCCCGAAGCGCTGGTGCTCGGGCCCAACATCAATCTGCCGATGCAGGAGGATGCGGTGGCACCGGCCTTCGCTGCGGCTGAGAAGGCGCTCATGCTCGCCCCCAAGACGACCCCACGCGAGCAGGCGCTAATTGCGGCGGTCTCGGCCCGCTACGCCAAGGACGCGGAGGCGGACTGGGCGCCGCTCGATACCGCTTATGCGTGAGCCATGGAGAAGGTCACGGCGCAGTTCCCGGACGACAACGAGATCGCGGTGCTCTACGCCGAATCGGTGATGGATCTCAGCCCGTGGAATTACTGGCAGCCCGGAGGCCACGCGCCGAGCGGTCGAATTTATTCACAGCCGGCTCTCGGAGCGCCGGTAAATCCTTCGGCCGATCCGGATAGACGAACTCTTCTCCCTTAAGCCAGCGCCCCTCAAAGCGATCCCAGAATTGAATGGCGTCGAGCTGGAACGTGAACTCGTAGACGATCCAGTGCCCGTCCCGATTGGTCCTCTGCCCTGTCGGATCAAACGGCCTGCTGTTCAGCTTGCAGATCGCGTCGATCGTGTCCCAATGCGCCCGGACGTAACTATCCTCTAACGCCACATGGTATGGTCGCGATTTCTTCCATCGATAGTCGCCGCCACCGCGAGAATAAAAACTTGCCAGATCAACGGCTGACAGTCCGGAACCAACTCACGCGGCCACGCTTGAATCACGTCTTGTAGCGCGGAGTTGCGTATGCCGTGGTCAACCGCCCTCAAGTCCCCCGTGCCATTACCCGGCCGCGGTCAACTCAAAACCTTAAGCGATGTCTGGTCGTATATCCTGAAGCTCCCAAAATCTAAACAGGATAGCGAGGCGTGGCTTACGGTTGCCGAGGCACTGCTGAACGCAGTAAACCACGGCGGCCCATGGTTGGACTTCGTGCGGATAGCCACCATGCAGGCGTTGACTGACCCAAAGCCGATGTCGGAGCCAAACCATGCCGAGGCGATTCATTTGGCCCGCAGGAAGCTTGCGAGAGGCCGATGGCCAACGCCGAAATTCTCGCCAAGGTGATTTTGGACATCGAGAAAGTTATTGCCGAACACCTTGAAACAGGCCGTGTGCACCGCAGAGATTACTAGAACAATACTGAAGATCATGGACGAAGCGAAGGCAGTAGAAGCGGCTGAGCGCGTGCGGGATACACGGGGCCAAAGCTGACGAAATAAAAAAGTCTGGCACCATAACAGCGCCGGACAAATTTAGGGATAGCCCACTCAAGGCGGGCACCGCAGTTGAATTACATTCCGTTGCCGGCGGTGAAGCAGAAAACGTCCGTGCTATATGCACGCTCAGGTGGCGGTGCGCAGAGATGGCTGCGCCCGTCGGGATTGTCTCGGTTGTGCTCGACTTTTTCAGGCGGGATACGAAGCCACTGACCGTCTTCACGACGCTTGGCAAACCAGACGCCGTCTTCGTTGCGGGCTTCGGTCGGATAGCAGTCGTATCGACTACAGCAGGATAGATGAGGATTGTCCGGCCGCATCCATGTCGAATAAAACTTCTCGTGGATTGGCTCGTCCTGCGGCGGGTGCCGATGTTGCGCGGATGCGCGCACGGCCCCGAACAAGAGTCCGGCGGATAGCAAGACAACGATGCCGCGCGAAGTATTCACAGGCACCACTCCGGCCACGTTCCCGCAAGACCCAGGATGATAGACCCGGCGACAGTCTATCACCGTAACAGCCGGCGAAGAATGGTCGATGCCATAGGCCATCACCATACATCGGATCGCAGCGCACCATTATCATGGTGCCCGAAACGCTATCCTCGCTTCAATACCCCGTTCAGGTAATGGAAAAGGGATTGAGAGCGGCACATTGTTTTCATGCCGCCGCGTTGCGTATCGGCGGTTAAGGCCCGGCTGGGTTTACTCAGCCCCTACTCCGCTCAGCCGGGTCGATTAGTTAGCGGCTATTATTATAGCGGCTACGTCAACCGCAGTTACGTAACCGGACGGCCAACGCTGTTTCCGCGCTACTGGCGGCTGGAGTTGGTGAAACGAGGGCTTTGAGTTCGGAAATGGTCAGCAACTACGCGGGTGGTCCCTGGGACGGCTATAGCAGAAAGAGTGACTACGCGACGCGCAACAGCATTGCCTGCACGCCCGGTACCCTGGTCAAAGCCGACAACAGCTCGATCGCTGCCAGTAGAAGCACAAACGATATCCGTCGCCCGACGTTACGCAAGTCGCAGACCTAGCTCCGGGCTACGATGCTGACATCGCGAGATCGAGACGCAAACAGCCCGGCGGCTATGCGCCATTTGCAGCTCACCGCGCTGATTTCAGTTCGCGTAGTCTCGGTGAACCGGAGTGAACTGTGTGCACAGACGTTATGGCTTCAGTTGCGGCGGCGTGAAGAGGACCGGTTTCATTCGGTCGTCGTCTTGAGTGCCGGCGCGTCCGATGCTGCCTGTTTGGTGCCGCGGTTGTGCTTCGCATATTCCTCACCGTCGACCGGTGCAACATGGGGTGGGTCCCTGCCGAGATAGGGGCGCCCGATTCCAAACTCCTTCCCGTGCGCATCGATCCACTTCCAGAGCTTTTCCGAGGCAGCAAATCGCTGGTTGCGCGTCTCACCCTCGACACTCACCACATCGGCCGCGAGCCCATGCCCGTAGCCACCGCGTAAGCTACCGCCATGATACGACCGATTGCTCGCTGCCTTGAGGCCGCTTGCAATCGACTGGCGGTAGTCGTCACGAAATCCGCTGGTGATGCCGGGTGAAAGGCCCGCCGCCTCCGCCGCATGAAGCATACGAAACAATTTTCGCTTGAAGCTCCGATCCATACCGCCGATCACGTAGCCCATCATCGTCATGCCGGCGCGCTCCGCCGCCTTGGGATCCTTCCATCCGAAATCTTGATCGACACGCTTGGTGAATGCTTTCGACACAGTCACCATCTTGCGTTTCCGTTTGACGGTGACGCGCCTCCATTCAATCGTCTTGATGGCGTCTTCCTTGGGTGCGCGTTGATAAAGCGCCCACAGATAGCGATCGATGCAGATGTCCACGACCAGGCACTCGTCGACAACCTCCATGGACCTCGTGGCCTTGTCGGTATTGGCAGGGTAGATATCCGACGGATTCACGCTTGCGACTTGCACAGGCGCTGGTTCGGTTGACGGCTCATCCGGCGCATGGGTCGAGGCTGTTTCAACAACCGGCTCCTGCAGAGCGATGGGTGCGCGGGCGGCATCTCCCGAAAGGGAGAGTTCGCTCGCCACATCAGATTTCAAATCAATTTGCAGATGGGTTTGGCTGAGATCGTCACTGAACATTGAACTCGGCTGCAGCGCAGCGACGTGGTCCTGTGTGATAGAGGACGAAGGAGCGCGGATGTCGGTGGACGGCGCCGCGCCGGTGGTCCGCAATCCTTCCAACCCCGTCGCGAGCAGGCCGACAACCCCGGTCACGAAAATGACGGATCGCAACACGGGAGTGGGTACTGTCAAAACTTGCCGCGGGTTCATCATTCCAGCCTCATCGGAACCGGATTGCATCGCCGAGCATGCGGACGCGATGATTGTTCTGACAAGGAGTTGACCGCGCAATGGCGTAACCCGGCAGGCCGCCGCCTTTTCTTCGAAGTGTTGCATGTGCGCAACGGCGGATGGCGGACCCACGGACGCTCCCTGTACGCTTTGTGCCATTTTCAGCTGTGAACATCCTTGTTCCTCACGAGTTGGATATGTGAGGCTGGTCACGGCAGCGGACACGCGCAACGGGGAATGGAATGGTGAATCGATTGACGTCGGCGAAATCGATTGCGGCGATGCACCATTGGAAACCTTCAGCGATTGTGATGTTCGCGGCAATCGCCGCGCTGATCGCACCGATCGCCGACGCCACGGCGAAACAAGCGCGCCGCGCGCACCCCACCGAGACGGCCGCGCCGCGCCAGGCAGGCGAGCCGATCATGGCAATCGTCTCGATCAAGAGCCAGCAGGTCACGTTCTATGACGCCGAGGGCTGGATCCTGCGCGCGCCGGTGTCGACCGGCGTCAAGGAACGCGAGACGCCCGCCGGCGTCTTCGCCATCGTCGAGAAGGACAAGGATCACCGCTCGACGATGTACGACGATGCCTGGATGCCGAACATGCTGCGTATCACCTGGAACGGCCTCGCGTTGCATGGCGGGCCGTTGCCCGGCTATGCGGCCTCACATGGCTGCATACGAATGCCTTACGGCTTTGCGGAGAGACTGTTCGACAACACGCGAATTGGAATGCGCGTGATCATCTCGCCGGATGATGCGGCCCCGGTCGATTTTTCTCACCCGGCGCTATTGCTCTTTGTGCCGAACGCGGATGTCATTGCAGCTATTCCGGCAAAGGCCGAGACACTCTCACGCGAGGCCGTGGACGCTGCCAGGATGGCCGACGAGACCAAGCAGGCTGCTGCGACAACGGCCCGCGAGTCGGCACCAATCGCAGCGTCTCTGCGCAAGCTGGAACGGTCCAAGGCCCGGGCCGACGCCGAACTCGTATCCGCCGACAAGGCGGTGGCTGCGGCCAAGACCGACCAAGCCAGGGCGAAGGCCGAGGACCGTAAGCAAAAGGCCGCTGCCAACGCAGCGGAGCTGGGAGCCCAGTTTGAGGCCGCCAAGGCGAACGCAGCATCAAAACTCGACGCAGCCAGCGCGGCAAAAGAAGCAGCCAAGACGGCTCAAACAAAGAAGGCCGACACCGCGAAGGCGGCGCTCGACGCGAAGCTCGCGCTCGAGCCGGTCTCGATCTACATCAGCCGCGCGACGCGGACGCTTTATGTCCGGCGCAACACGCATAAGCCGGCGCCGGACGGTGGCGGCGAGGTGTTCGATGCGACCATCCAGGTCCCAGTTGCGATCCGCGATCCTGGCAAACCACTCGGCACGCATGTGTTCACGGCGGTCGCGCGCAACGACGCGGGCCTACGCTGGACCGCCGTCACGATCGAGAATGGGGATGACGCCAAAGACGCGCTCGACCGCATCACTATTCCGAAGGAGGTCCTCGATCGCATCGCATCGACCGCATTGCCGCGATCTTCGATCGTAGTCTCCGACGAGCCGCTGAGCGAGGAGACTAACTATCGCACCGAATTTGTTGCGGTGCTGAGCGATCAACCTCAGGGCGGCTTCATCACGCGCAGGCCAAGCGAGGTTCTCATGGTGGACGACACCGGTTGGGGCGGCAACCCACAGGAAGGCGACGGCTTCGGCTTCCTGCTCCAGCGCAATCCGAATCCCCAACCGAGCAATACGCGCCGGGGCGGCGGCCAGTTCTTTCCTCTGGGGCAACGAGGCTGGTGGTAAGACGCGGCACGCCGCGCGTTAGCCCGGTTGTCCGTCTTGGGTCAAAGCAGACCTCAACGGCCGCGCAACGGGAAACCAAACCAAAGATGTCAGCGCTTAATGGCGTGGCTCGCGCGGGCATCGGGTGGGGCGACTGTTGCAATCAGCAGATACGACGACGCGCGTCAAAACGCTCCGCAGAACCGATCAAATCAACGGCTCCCCTAGGGAACGCCAAGCGGAACTTACCATATTGAACCGCGAGGGTCGCAGCGGCACCAGATCGGAGCTGACGTTCGACGTTGGAGCAACGACCGGCGCCGCGGCATAACGCGCGATCAGACCTCGTGCCTACACGCAGGTCTGCGCGCCCCCCTTCAGTTTCACGGGGATCGTGAGGTAACGCACCCCGTTGGCTTCGGCCGGCGGAAATTTGCCGGCGCGGATGTTCACCTGGATGGAGGGCAGCAGCAGCTTTGGCGCCGATAGTTTGGTGTCGCGCGCCTGCCGCATGGCCACGAATTCGTCTTCAGAGACACCTTCCTTGACGTGGACGTTGTTTTCGCGCTGCTCGCGCACCGTGGTCTCCCAGGCGAAAGTGTCACGGCCGGGGGCCTTGTAGTCGTGACACATGAACAGCCGTGTTTCCTGCGGCAACGCCAGTAGCCGCTTGATTGACCGGTAGAGCTTGTGGGCATCGCCGCCCGGGAAGTCGGCGCGCGCCGTGCCGTAGTCGGGCATGAACAGAGTGTCGCCGACGAATACGGCATCCTCGATCTTGTAGGAAATGTCCGCCGGCGTGTGCCCCGGCGTGTAGAGAACCTCGACGTCGAGTTCCCCGATCTTGAAGCGCTCACCGTCCTGGAACAGATGATCGAAGTCGCTGCCGTCGGTCTTCAGGTCGGTCGCGTTGAAGATCGGGCGGAAGATGCGTTGCACGTCCTTGATGTGCTCGCCGATGCCGATTTTCGCGCGGGTCTTCGCCTTGATGAAAGGTGCGCCCGACAGATGGTCGGCATGCGCATGAGTCTCCAGCACCCATTCGACAGTGTTGCCCGCCTCTTCGGCGGCTCCCAGCATCGCTTCCACGGAGCGCGTATCCACCTCGCCCGAATTGTGGTCGTAGTCGAACACCGGGTCGATGATTGCGGCCTTTTTCGTCGTCGGATCGGCCACCAGGTAGCTCACCGTGTTGGTTGGCTCGTCGAAGAATGATCGGATGATTGGTCGTGACATTTCTGGAACCTCCTGACGCCATCGTTAAGTTGGTCTTGACGGATATATTAGATAATACTAATTAAGCAATATCTAAAATAATAGGAATAGACCGATGGCCTCCCCAACGTTCGATCCGGAAACTTTCGAGAAGCAGGCCGTCGAGGTCGCCGCGATCCTGCGGGCGCTCGCCAATGAACGCCGGTTGATGATCCTATGCAGGCTCGTCGAATGCGGTGAAGACAACGTGAGTTCCCTCGCCGAAGTCGTGGGGCTGTCGCAATCGGCCCTGTCGCAACATCTCGCCAAAATGCGCGACGAGGGGCTCGTCACGTTCCGGAGGGAAAGCCAGATGCTCTGGTATCGCATCGCCGATTCCCGCATTGAGCAACTCTTCGCCACGCTGCACAAGCTGTTCTGCGCGCCCGCCAAAACGAAGAGAAGATAAGCCAAAGAAGGAGCTAGGAATGTCGCTACTCACTATTAATCCAACGGACGCTCGCCGTCTTCTCGACAAGGGCGCTACCCTCATCGACATCCGCGAAGCCGACGAGCACGCGCGCGAGAAGATTCTAGGTGCGCGCAACCTGCCCTTGTCGAAGCTCGACGAGGCCGATCTCACCGCACACCTGGACAAGCCGATCATCTTCCACTGCAAGAGCGGCGCCCGCACTCAGGCCAACGCGCCGCGGCTGGCGGCGAAACTCGATGGAACCTGCGAGGTTTTCATCGTCGAAGGCGGGCTCGACGCTTGGCGCAAGGCGGGTCTGCCGGTCGCGACCGACCCGCGTCAACCGCTTGAGCTTCAACGTCAGGTGCAGATCGGCGCCGGAAGCCTTGCCTTCTTTGGCACTTTGCTCGGCCTACTGGTGTCGCCCTGGTTCTTCGCCGTGCCAGCTTTCGTCGGTGCCGGGCTGATTACCGCCGGAGTGACCGGCTTTTGCGGCATGGCACGCGTTTTGATGCGGGCGCCCTGGAACCGCGGCGTCTACGGCGCGCCGACGCGAACTGCGTGAATTGAGGAGTTTTCGCTGTGCTGTCGCTGACCCAAGGTGTGCTCGGTGTCGCCTCCGGCTCGTTGGTCGGCTTCTCACTGGGGTTGGTCGGGGGCGGCGGCTCGATTCTGGCCGTCCCGCTCCTGATCTATCTGGTCGGGGTATCGGATCCGCATGTCGCGATTGGGACTAGCGCCATCGCCGTCGCGGCGAACGCTGCCGCCAACCTGGCGAACCATGTCCGCGCCGGTAACGTGAAGTGGCGCTGTGCCTCGGTGTTCGCGCTCGCTGGCATAGCCGGCGCCTTTCTCGGTTCTACACTCGGCAAGATCATCGATGGTCAGAAGCTACTCGCCCTGTTCGCCATAGTGATGCTGGTGGTAGGCGTCCTGATGTTGAGGGGACGCTCCGGCGAGGGCGAGCCGTCGGTTAGGCTCAACCGAGAGAATCTGCCAAAGCTTCTGGCCTTTGGGGTTGTTACAGGAGCCTTGTCCGGTTTCTTCGGGATCGGCGGCGGCTTTTTGATCGTCCCGGCCCTGATCGCCGCCACCGGCATGCCGATCTTGTACGCGGTGGGTTCGTCTCTCCTGGCGGTCACCGCCTTCGGACTGACCACGGCGACAAACTACGCACTGTCCGGCTTTGTGGATTGGTCTCTCGCCACGTTGTTCATCGTTGGCGGCGTCCTCGGTGGTCTACTCGGCGCGCGCGCCGCAACCTCGCTTGCAGGCCGCAAGGGCGCGTTGAACACCGTGTTTGCGGCGCTGATATTCGCAGTGGCGATCTACGTTCTGATCCGCAGCCTTAATCTGTTGTGACGAGATTCCGAACCTGATTAGACCTCGGGCACGGAAGCCCGATCGGGGCTTGCGTGGCGCGGGGTTGCCGCAGACAAGGATCATGATTGGCGTTTTGGCCGATGAAGTATTCATCCTAAGGTCTGTCGTCAAAGTAAGCGCATGCATTTGTTCAACACCGTCATCGTTTCCGACGCGCTGATTAAAACATACGCCTAGAGATGGACCAACCTTCGGCGCAACTTGTTATCCATCGCACCTGATGGCGTACTGCTGTGTTCATTCGGCAGCTTGTGAACGATCGAGGGCGCTTGTCGGAGTCAGACCCGACAAGTCTCGTTCAATCACAGCGACTGCATTTGGCTTGCGAGGCAACCGGAACCCCTTGATCCAGGCATAGACCGCCGGAATCACGATGAGAGTCAGGATGGTCGACGAGATCATGCCGCCGATCATCGGCACCGCGATGCGTTGCATGACTTCAGAGCCGGCGCCGGTACTCCACAAGATCGGAATAAGGCCAGCCATGATGGAGACGACGGTCATCATTTTAGGCCGCACCCGCTCGACCGCGCCCAGCATGATTGCCTCGTTCAGGTCCGCTCGTGTGAACTGGTTGCTCTCTTCGAACCGCTTGGCGTGAAGCTCCTTCATGGCCTGATCGAGGTAGATCAGCATGATGACGCCAGTTTCAGCCGCCACGCCTGCAAGCGCGATGAAGCCCACCGCAACTGCGACCGAGAAATTGAACCCGAGCCACCACATCAGCCACAGTCCGCCGACGAGGGCGAACGGCAGTGACAGCATCACGATCAGCGTCTCGGTCAGCCGGCGGAAATTGAGATAGAGCAGCAAGAAGATGATCAGCAGCGTAACAGGCACCACCACCTTCAGCCTGGCGGTGGCGCGCTCCAGATACTCGAACTGGCCGCTCCAAACGACATAGTTGCCCGGCGGAAACTGGACACTTGCTGCCACAGCCGCCTTGGCATCGGCCACGTAGCTACCGAGATCGCGATCGCGGATGTCCACGAAGATATAGACGGCGAGTTGGCCATTCTCGGTGCGGATCGTGGTCGGACCGCGCGCCAGCTTGATCGCGGCGACTTCCCCCAAAGGCACGGTTCCGCCACCTGGCATCGCCACCAGCACGTCTCGGGCGATGGACTGTGGATCGCTGCGCAGATCGCGCGGATAGCGCAGGTTGACCCCGTAGCGTTCGCGGCCTTCCACTGTCGTGGTAATCGTCTCGGCGCCGAGGGCGGACGAAACCGTATCCTGCACATCGCTGACCATGAGACCGTAGCGGGCGAGCGCTTCACGGTCGGGCACGACATCCAGATAATAGCCCCCGATGACGCGCTCCGCATAGGCGCTCGATGTGCCCGGAACCGCCTTCACGACCGTCTCGATCTGCCGCGCCAGCTTCTCCATCTCCGTCAGGTCTTTGCCTAAGACCTTGATACCGATCGGCGTGCGAATTCCGGTCGCAAGCATGTCGGTGCGGGCCTTGATCGGCATGGTCCAAGCGTTGGAAACGCCAGGAAATTGCAAAGCCTTATCCAGATCGGCTATCAGGCCATCGACAGTCAGGCCTGGCCGCCACTGCTCCTTGGGTTTGAGATTGATGATCGTCTCAAACATCTCGGTCGGAGCAGGATCGGTTGCGGTCTCGGCACGTCCGGCCTTGCCATAAACGGAGGCGACCTCGGGAAATGTTTTGATGACCTTGTTCTGCGTCTGCAGAATTTCCGCCGCTTTGGTCACCGACAGGCCCGGCAACGTCGTCGGCATATACATCAATGTGCCTTCGTTCAGGCTCGGCATGAACTCCGTTCCGAGTTGCCGTGCGGGCCAGAGACTGACCGCCAAAGCAACAAGTGCGAGAGCGATTGTCAGGGTCTTGGCCTTCAAGACTCCACGGATCAACGGCCGATAGACCCAGATCAGGAACCGATTGATGGGATTCTTGTGTTCCGGCACGATCTTCCCGCGCACGAACAACACCATAAGGGCAGGAACCAATGTGATCGACAGGATCGCGGCCGCAGCCATTGCGAAGGTCTTGGTGAAAGCCAGCGGACTGAACAAACGCCCTTCCTGTGATTCCATGGTGAAGATCGGCAAGAACGATACCGTGATGATCAACAGGCTGAAAAATAGGGCTGGGCCGACCTCGCTCGCAGCCTCGATAAGAATTTTTATGCGCGGCTTATCCGGAGGGGCACGCTCGAGATGTTTGTGAGCGTTCTCGATCATGACAATGGCGCCATCAATCATTGCGCCGATCGCGATGGCGATTCCGCCCAAACTCATGATATTCGAGCCGATGCCAAGTACCTTCATGGCACCAAACGCCATCAGGATTCCGACCGGCAACATTACAATCGCAACGAGCGCACTGCGCACATGCAACAGGAATACGATGCAGACGATAGCGACGACGATGCTTTCTTCCGTAAGCGTGCGCTTTAGCGTCTCGATCGCATCGTGGATGAGGTTCGAACGATCATAGACCGGTATGATCTCGACGCCTTTTGGCAACGCCGTCGCCATATCCGCGAGACGCGCCTTCACATTGTCGATAACGTCCAGTGCGTTCTGCCCGAAACGTTGCAAGGCAATGCCGCTTGCGACCTCACCTTCCCCATTGAGCTCGGTAATGCCTCGACGCTCGTCCGGCCCTAGTTCAATCCGCGCCACGTCCCTCAGCAAAACCGGCGTACCCTTGTCGATTTTCAGCACAATACTGGAAAGATCAGAAAGGCTTTTGACGTAGCCGCGGCCGCGCACGATAAATTCAAACTCTGATAGCTCCACGGTACGTCCGCCGACGTCCATATTGCTGCCGCGGATCGCATCGCGCACTTTCGCAAGCGAGATATCGAGTGATCTCAGGCGGTTCGGATCAACGATAATGTTATACTGCTTGACGAAGCCACCGACGCTGGCCACTTCAGCTACGCCCTCGGCTTTGGAAATGCCGTAACGGATGGTCCAATCCTGCAAGGATCGGAGATCGGCCAGCGACTTATTCTTGGATTGCAACGCATACTGATAAACCCAGCCCACGCCCGTCGCATCCGGACCCAACGTCGGCGTCACACCGGTCGGCAGCTTGCGCGCGGCTGCGTTAAGATATTCGAGAACACGCGAGCGCGCCCAATAAATATCGGTGCCGTCCTCGAAGATGATGTAGACGAATGAGGCCCCGAAGAAGGAAAAGCCGCGCACCACCTTCGATTTTGGCACGGTCAGCATGGCGGTCGTCAGCGGATAGGTGACTTGATCTTCGATGACCTGCGGTGCCTGGCCCTTATATTCGGTATAGACAATCACTTGCGTGTCGGAGAGATCGGGAATCGCGTCGAGCGCCGAATGTTGCAGGGCGTAGACGCCAGATGCGACGACGAAGACCGTGCCGATCAGGACAAGCATCAGATTGCGAGCTGACCATTCAATAAGGCGCGCGATCATTGTGATTTCTCTCCGCTATCGAGGCCTTGAAGGGCTGCTTTGAGATTGCTTTCGGCGTCGATCAGGAAGTTTGCGGAGACAACCACCTTGTCGTTTTCAACGAGACCTTCCTTGATCTCGACGCGGCCATTGCCTCGCCGCCCGAGCTTGACTTCGCGCGATTCAAAACGTCCCTCACCCTTGTCAAGCAATACGATTTGCCTTGAGCCGCTATCCATCACGGCACTGTCGGACACGGTCACAACCGGAGCTTCCGCCCCGGTCGCGATTTCGACATCCGCATACATATCGGGGCGCAGAAGATCGTCCGGGTTAGGCAATTCGATTCTTATCCGCGCCGTTCGTGTCTCGGCTTTCAGATGCGGGTAGATCAGAGCAACCTCGCCACGGAAAACACGGTTGGGATAGGCACGCAGACGCACGGTGACCTTTTGACCAACCGTGATGAGTGACAGATCGCGTTCCGCAACATCGGCCATCACCCAGACGACGTCGTGATCGACGATCCGGAAAAGAACGTCGCCCGGTGCAGCCCGCATGCCGTTGACGGCATTACGTTCCACAATCTCGCCATCCTGGGGTGCGGGCCAGGTCATGGACACCGGAACCTCGCGGGCACGCTCTATCTCCGCAATCACCGCCGCAGGCGCACCCAAATTCTCGAGACGCCGTCGCGCTCCTTGCAATGCCTGAGCAGTTATCAAGCCATCGGAGCGAGTGCCAAGCGCCGACAAATACTCCGCTGCAGCACTCGACAGGCCAGGACCATAGACCCGCATCAGCGGTTGGCCCTTGTGCACATGCGAACCCGTGGTGACATTTTCCACGGCGTCAATAAAGCCTTCGAAACGCAGCGACACGACAGAGACCCGCCGTTCATCCAGTTGGACCGTTCCGGGAGCACGAACGGAGGTACTCAGGGTGCGGCGCTCCGCGACCTCCAACTGAACGCCGCCCTTTTGCAACTTTCCGGCGCTGACCTTGACCGTGGAATCGTCGTCCTGCTCGCCTTCATAGACGGGCAGATAGTCCATCCCCATCGAATCCTTTTTCGGTGTCGGCGACGTATCGGGCAGGCCCATTGGATTGCGGTAAAAGCGGATGCGGCCACGCTCATTCCCCTTCGCGGTCGCAACTTCGGGAGCCTTGTCCTCAAAGGTCACATCCTCACTGGCACGAACCGGCAAGTACTCCTTGCCCGAGGCGGCTTTCATCGGGGTCGACGAATAGGCTGGGAGACCATCGGGATCGCGGTAGTAGATGATGGGTCCGGTCGCCTCGTTCACAGGTGTGGGCAAAACATCCGAACGCCATGTAGTTGGAGGTGTCACCGACCGCAAAGTCCAGCCGAGCGTTCCCGCAGCCAAGACCGCGGATCCAATCAAGAAAACACCAACTGATTGTCTCATAGCGAACCTCCCGCCAGACGCTCCATCTCGGCGTATTTCACTTGCATCTCGACCTTGAGCTTCAGCAGCTTCAGTTGAACCGTGCGAAGCCTGCGCTCCTGTTCGATGCCAACGCGGCGTTGAGCGACACCCTGTCGATTAACGTCCCAGCCCTCAAGAACGAGAGTCGGGTCGGCCAACACGCCGGCGGTGCCGTTTTTGTTGACTGCCGCATCGAAATCCAAAGCGGCCGCGACAAGCGTGGAATTCAAGCGTCGCGCGAGCGCGACAACGCTTTCCGCTGTCGCACCGGGAAGCGACTGTTCGGCGGCCATCGTCGGAGACAACCACAGCAGTGCTGTGGTTGTCCCGATCGCGGCCAAGTAAATGACTTGGCCCGCGCGAGTCATGGCGTTGCCTTCAACACCAGTTTGTTTTCAACTGTCCCGGTTTCGCCCTGAACCTTGGCGCCCAGTGACAACTGCCAACCGCCTGCCATTGTCAGGGCAGCCTTGAACCGATAGACGCCCGGCTCCGTGCTCGGCAACGGTTCGATCGCGGTTTTCATCATCTCCATGCCGTCTGGCGCCATATCTAATCTCGTCGCGACGATCACCGCACCGGAGACAGGCTTGCCGTCAGGTTTATGGATGAGGCGGACGGAGATGACCGCGTCGCCCTTCTTGATGTTCTTATCAACCAGTTGGAATTCGTAATTCTTGATATCGGCGCGCGCGATGCTGGCCGAACCGACCATAGCAACGCCGATGAGCGCGGCCCGAAAGGCGCGCGAATAGCTAAACGTCTTCATTTTAAGTCCTCGATTGTCCTTGGTCTGCCGCGAGGCGGCATGCGTCTATCTGCGCGGAGTTAAAACCACGCAGCAGCAAACAGCGCTGGAGCGCCGATTAGACCAAGTTTCGAGGAGGATGGTCGGGAGGAGAACCGTCGAGACCGTCCGCGATGCTATCGTCGAAAACCGAGAACGGTTGGCGGGTTGGCAAAGGCGCAAGGATTCCGGTTGCCATAGGAGGCTCAGCCTGAGCAGCGCCCAGCGTGCACATCGCGCGGAGCGGACAATCCTGGCAGTCGTTGCTCTTCTGTGAGTCCGGACAGCACGGCATGTCGACGGACATCGTCGGCATGTTGCTTGTCATCTCGGCCGCTGACAGCACCTTTGCCGCCGCTGGGGTGACCAGCGGCGCAGCAATGAGCCCGACGATCGCAAAGACCGAGAGCAAACGGCTGATGAATCGGCAAAAGTCCATGGTCCAACATCACATAGGATCCTTACCTTGGGAAGACGGATTGTATCACAAACCCGCCACCACAATTGGGCGGGAACGATCACGCGACGGTTACAGCTTGCAAGGCCGGGACCCGCAACTCTGTCAATGAACCCGGCATCGGACAACGTGTGTCGCACAATCCTATACGGTGACCGATGTGACCCAGCAGGCCGTCGAACACTATCACTGGTTCATCTGCACTGAACACTGGCCGCCTGCGCGTCAGCAGGAGTGTTGCTTAATCTAGCGGGAATTCTTTGATCACCTGGCGTCAACCGCGGACGACGACCAAGCCCGCACAGCCGCGGCGATCACCGCGAGTGTTGCCGTGGTTCCGTCCGCCTCGCCTTTCTCAAAATCACCCTCTGTCTGCGCCATGGCGTTGGTGACGTGCGCGAAGCACACCACGGATCGCCGCTCGGCCGTCGCAAATGCGTACAGGGCAGCAGCTTCCATCTCGACGGCGAGCACGCCGCAAGCCCGAGCGGCCGCAATTGCGAATTCCGTCTCGCGATAAGGAGCATCGGTGGTCCAGGTTGCACCGCGATACGTGACGACGCCTCGAAGCTGCAAAAGCGCATCTGCGACGCGGGTAAGGAGCGTCCCGTCTGGCGCCTCGACGAACCGGGCCGGCGGAAGGTAGTGGTAGCTCGTCCCCTCGTCGCGCAGCGCACGATCAATCAGGACGAAGTATGGCGTCGGTCCATTATCGATGATCTGGCCAGCGGACGTAACGCTGATAAGGAGATGGCAACCCGAGGCAAAAAGCTGTTCAGCCACGAGTACCGCGAACGGAGCGCCCACGGCACATCCAACAATCCCGACTTTTCCAATGCCATCGAGATCGAAGGTGAAAAGCTCAGTGTGGTAGCAGGCCCAACCCTCGTGGAAACGACCCGCGCCAGTCCGCTTGAGGCGACGGACAATGTCGCCGTCCGGATCGAGCACGCATATCGCAGGCACGGCGAGTACGGGCAGCTCTTTCTGCCGGCGAGCCTCGCGCAAGAGAGCTTCCGGTCGGAATATAGAGGGCGCCGTATAATCCTTGCCGGCGATCAGCCATGCTGCGTTCTCGGCGGCAGGATCGCCCGAGCGCTGTTCCTCGTTCGCTGTTAAATGGAGGCTCATTTCAGGCGGCCACCTCGACCGGCAGGCCGGCGGCCTTCCATTCGGGGTAGCCGTCCTCGAGCCGGCGGACAAGATAGCCGCGCGCGCGGAGTGCCGCGACCGCGTCGAACGAGAGAACGCAATAAGGCCCGCGGCAATAGGCGATCACCTCACGATCCACGGGCAGCTCGGCCAGTCGGCATTCGAGTGTGGCGAGCGGGATGTTGAGCGCCCCGGGAAGATGTCCGAGCGCAAATTCGTCCTCCGGCCGCACGTCAAGAACCGTGACAAGACCGTCATGCAGCCTTGAGACCAAGTCTTCTCGCGACACCGCCTCCAGCGCATCACGGGCGCGGAAATAGTCGGTCATAATGAGGTTGACCTCAGCGACATTCCGCTCGCCCACCCGTCCGATTGCCTGCATCAGATCCACCACCTCGGCATCCCCGGCGAGCCGATAGAGCACGTGCTTTCCGCGGCGCCGTGTCTCGACGAGGCGCGCCCGGCGAAGGATCTGCAGATGGCGCGATGTATTGGCAAAGGTCAGATTGGCTCGGGCGGAGAGCTGCTCGACACTGCGCTCTCCTTGGGCGAGGTGCTCCAACAACTCGAGCCGATGCGAGTGACCAAACGCTTGGGCCACCTCGGCAAGGTGCTGGTAGATCGCCTGTTTCGCTCCACTGCTTGACATGTCTTCTCCTCAGTGAAACATTCAGCAGAATAATTGAATGTTTTTATCCCTTTAAGATGGGGAGCGCAAGGTCATGATCCTCCGCCAATTCCTGCACAAAACACCTATCGGCATCTCGTACCTGTTCGGCTGCGGTGGTTGCGCGGCCGGGGCCGTCGTCGATCCGGTCGGCGAGATCGAGCCTTATCTACGCGCCGCAGAAGCTGCCGGCATGCGCATCCACTTCGTGATCGACACGCATGTGCATGCCGACCATCTCTCGGTAGGCCGACAGCTCGCCGAAGCTTCCGGCGCCGCCTACGTGTTGTCGGCGGACGCGGAGGTGTCATTCCCGTTCAAGGCCGTGCGCGACGGCGAGGTGATACCACTCGGCAATGTCGAGGCGAAGGTAATGCATACGCCCGGCCACACGCCGGAGCACATCTGTCTTCTTGTCAGCGATCGCACGCGGACGGATGAACCTTGGTTCGTACTAACCGGACACACGCTGATGGTCGGCGACCTCGGCCGCACAGAACTCGCGGTAAGCGCCGAACGTGGAGCAAAGGACCTGTTCCAGAGCGCACGCCGGCTCAAGACCCTCCCCGATTATGTGGAGGTGTTGCCCGGAGCCTATGCCGGCTCCGTTTGTGGCCGGCGCCTGAGCGGCAAGCCCTGGTCGACCATTGGATTCGAGAGGCGCCACAACGAAGCCTTCCGGATCAACGACGAAGCCGAGTTCATTCGCTATATGCTCGCCGAGATACCACCGACACCGGCAGAGGCCGCTGCGCTCAGGGCCGCCAATTCCGGACTGGCCGCCGCCGCAGCCTGATCCATGAACGAAGCTGCATCAGCCCCACAGCTAGGGGGGTCGTCCGTCAGGCTCGGCCTTAAGGAAAACTGGCGACAGTTCGTGCTGCTCGTAGTTATCAATGCTTTTGTCGGCGGTATGATCGGGATCGAACGAACGGTCGTGCCACTTATCGGCTCGGAAGAGTTCGACATCGCATCGACGACGCTCATCGTCTCCTTCATCGTCAGCTTCGGAATCGTCAAGGCCTTCGCCAATCTCGTCTCAGGTCAGCTCGCCGATGTCTGGGGACGGAAGCGCGTTCTGGTCCTCGGTTGGCTCGTCGGCTTGCCGGTTCCGTTCATGATCATCTGGGCGCCTAGCTGGGGATGGGTGATTGCGGCCAATGCGCTGCTCGGCATCAACCAAGGACTTGCCTGGTCGATGACCGTGATCATGAAGGTCGATCTCGTCGGCCCGAAATCGCGCGGCCTCGCCGTCGGCCTCAATGAGTTTGCCGGCTATCTCGCCGTCGGCGTGACGGCGTTCCTCACTGGATATCTCGCCTCGCAATACGGGCTGCGACCGATCCCGATCTATCTCGGCATCGGCTATGCGGTTTTTGGTGCAGTGCTGTCGATTCTGCTCGTCCGCGACACACGTGACCACGTCCGGCTGGAAGCATCCGCCCATTCACAGCAATCCAGTTCGATCAGCTTCCGCGAGGTCTTCGCACTCACCTCGTTCCGCGACCGCAATCTCTTCGCCGCCTCGCAAGCCGGACTCGTCAACAATCTCAACGACGGCATGAGCTGGGGCATCTTCCCGCTATTCTTTGCCTCCTTCGGCCTTGGCATTGAGCGCATCGGCATTCTCAAGGCGATCTATCCCGCGACATGGGGAATCCTGCAGATCGTCACCGGCCCCTTGAGTGATCGCCTGGGTCGCAAGGGCCTGATTGTCGCCGGCATGTGGATTCAGGCCGGCGGTCTGTTTCTCACCGCGGCCACGCGTCGGTTCGAATGGTGGCTCGTCGGCAGTCTTCTGCTCGGACTTGGCACCGCAATGGTCTACCCGAGCCTGATTGCGGCCGTGTCCGATGCTTCGCATCCGACCTGGCGCGCCCGTTCGCTCAGCATCTATCGGTTCTGGCGAGATCTTGGCTACGCGATCGGCGCCCTCTCCGCAGGCCTCATCGCTGATCGTTTCGGATTTTCCTGGGCAATTGTGTCGATTGCAGCACTAACATTCCTCTCCGGCGTAGTCGTCGCCATCCTGATGCACGATCACAATTCCCCGCGCGCTTAACGAGTTCCGATCGGTCTCGAAGCGAGCGATATGACGATGATGGCAGATCGAGATTCGGCTGTAACCGGCTTCATCTGGGCACCCGCATCTCATTTCGAATAATCTCGCGCAGCGAGAACTATTCCAGAGGAACTCGTAGCCTCGCGCACCGTTCAAACAGCGCGTTGGATTGGTCAACGGAATCGCGACGCAGTTGGCTGCGGCGGCTTTCGCAAACTGTTTCTGTCCGCACAATTGATCCAAAACAAATTCGCCGCGCCTCTTTCGCCTATCGTGGAATTCGACCGTCGGCGGTGCGCTTCCGGCGACCGGTAGTTGGCGAAGAACTTTCCTCACATCGAAGGCGCGGCAACCAACGCATCGAATGGGCCGCACGGGCCCTTGGAAGTAAGGAGAGTTCTCATGACATTGATTACACTGCGCGCGGTCGCCTTCGCTGCCATGTTCACCATCGGCGGGGTGGCCGGCGCCGCCGCACAGACGGCCGCGGCCGATCCACACTATCCCGATAAGAGACTCGCGCAGGCGACGCCGTCTCCTGGGCCCGGAGACACCGTTGGGCCAGGCAAAGGCGCACAGCCCGGTCGGTCCGGCATGATGCCTCCTGGAATGATGGGCCAGGACATGATGGGCGGCATGATGCAGCCCGGAATGATGGGCGGAATGCCGATGACGGGTATGTGCGGACACATGATGAAGATCATGTTCACAATTGCCGACGTGGACGGCGACGGGGCGCTCACCTTCGAGGAGGTAACAGCGATCCATAAGCGAATCTTCAACAAACTTGACGCCAACAAAGACGGCAAAGTGACACCCGAGGAGGTTCAAGCCTTCATGCGAGAGTAACTGAAGCGCATACGGGAAACGTTGCGAAGTTGTCTAGCCGCCTTCGATTGAATGAATTCTGCAAAGTGTATCGAATTCCGCCGCCTATGCCGTGGGGAATCGGATCATCTTCGCAGCAACCGCAAGGCATTGCCCGTAACGAGGACGGTCGCTCCTGTGTCCGCGAGGATCGCCATCCAGAGCGGCGTCGCGCCGCACAATGTGCTAACAAGGAACACGCTCTTGAGCCCGAGCGCGAGCCCGACGTTCTGCCAGATGTTCGCAAGCGTTGCGCGCGACAGCACGATCAGGTCGGCGACGCCGGTCACGCAGTTGTTCAGCAGCGCCGCGTCGGCGGTTTCCAGCGCGACATCCGTGCCGCCCCCCATCGCGATACCGACTGATGATGCCGCAAGCGCTGGCGCATCATTGATGCCGTCGCCGACCATGGCGATCGGCGCCTCAGCCTTGTAGGAGGCGATCGCGGCTAGTTTTGCGTCCGGCAGAAGCTCGGCTTTGGTATCGAGGTTGAGCCTGCGGGCAATGATCGCCGCCGTACGGGCGTTGTCGCCGGTCAGCATGACAGGTCGAATGCCAAGAGCCCGAAGTCGGGCAAGCCCCTCCTCGGCATCCGCGCGCGGCTCGTCGCGCAACGCGATCAATCCGATGATCCGCTTGCCCTCGCTGACCACGACGGCGGTCTTTCCTTCATCTTCCATGATGTCGATCTGCTTCTGAATTTCGCCGGAGATGTCGGCCTGCTCGGCAGCATGCTTCGGCGACCCCACTGAAACGAAACCGGATTTCAGTCGACCGGTGATGGATTTGCCGGGCGTCGCGATCGTCCCGCCAAAGACTGTCGGAATGTTAAGTCCGCGCTTTCCGGCTTCGGCGACGACCGCCACCCCGAGAGGATGGCTGGAGCTCCGCTCGACGGCGGAAGCCTTTGCGAGCAAATCCCCTTCAGTACCATCGATCACGACAACGTCCGTGACGTGCGGGTGTCCCACGGTAAGCGTGCCCGTTTTGTCGAAGGCGACGGTTCGCACCTTGCAGAGTATTTCCAGCACTGCACCGCCCTTGATGAGCAGGCCACGTCGGACGCCGCTCGCCAGACCCGAAGCAATGGCGGCCGGAGTTGAGATGACGAGAGCACAAGGACAGGCGATCAGGAGCACCGCCAGACCGCGATAGATCCAAGTGAGCCAATCTGCACCGAAGAGCAACGGCGGGACCAGGACAACGAAGGCCGATATGACCATGGCGGCCGGCGTGTACCATCGGCTGAACTGCTCGATGAACCGCGCCGTCGGCGCCTTCGCAGCTTGCGCGTCCTCGACCATATGGATGATGCGAGCGATTGTGTTGTCGGCTGCCGTCCGGGTGATCTCCACCCGCAGCTCACCATTGGCGTTCACGCTGCCTGCATAGACGATCGACCCGACCTCCTTCGCGACGGGTACGGACTCTCCCGTTACGGGCGCCTCGTTTACCTCCGACTTGCCTTCGAGCACTTTTCCATCCGAAGGAACGCGATCGCCGGGACGAACCACCACCACGTCGCCGATGGTAAGCATTTCGGCCGGCACCGTCTCTATTTCAGAACCACGTAGACGGCGGGCTGCGCGCGGCACGAGATCGATTAGTGCTTTGATCCCGGCACGGGCCCGGCTGGCGGCAATACCTTCAAGCAGTTCGCCCACGGCGAAGAGGAACACGACAACGGCCGCTTCTTCGGCTTCGCCGATGGCGACGGCTCCGATGGTGGCGATCGCCATCAGCGTCTCGATGCTAAACGGCGTCCCGGAGAGCGCCCCGGCCAGTGCCCGTCTGCCGATCGGCACTAGTCCGACGAGCGTCGCCGCGATATAAGCCCAGTCGGACCATGCGGGGGCAACATGCGACGCGGCAAAGGCGACCACCAACAGGGTGCCGCTACCGATGACCAGTCTTCCCTTGCGCGAAAACCACCAGACATTTTCCGCAGCCACACGACCCCGATCGCTGGCGGTAGCCACCGTTTCCCCTTGGTTGACGGGCGTATAGCCGAGTGCTCGGATCCGGGCCTCAATCGCGGCGCGGCTGGTGCGGTCTTCGTCGAGCGTTAGCGAAAGCAGCCCTTGGCCGTAGTTGACGGAGATATCGGCAACACCCGGCAGGCGCTGCATCGCGTTCTCGATCTTTGCAGCGCAGGCACCGCAATCCATGCCATCGATCCGCAGTTTCATGTCATTGGCAGCCGCCATAATGTCACCTCGACAAGTTCGATATGACCTCCCATATGGACCCTGTAGCTACTATAGGGTCAAGAGATGGCAAGCGTGAGCCTGGCAATTGGCGAGTTAGGGCGACTGACGAACACCAAGGTCGAGACCGTCCGTTACTACGAGCGGATCGGCCTCCTCGGCGCGCCGGCGCGCACTGCGAGCAATTATCGGGCCTACGGCCCGGAGCATCTGAATCGGCTGAACTTCATCCGCCGCTCGCGCAACCTCGGTTTTTCGCTTGATCAAGTCCGGGCGCTGCTCGATCTCTCTGACGATCGTCAATATTCCTGCGAGGCTGTTGACGCCATCGCCAGAGAGCATCTTGCGGAGGTCGATCGCAAAATCGCTGACCTGCACGCGTTACGTCGTGAACTAGACAGCATGATCAACCAATGCCGCCACGGCACTGTGGCCGATTGCCGGATCATCGAAGCGCTGTCACCCCGATGACAGGGGCGCAAGGGGACTACATTGTTTCCAACACAAAATCACGGAAGCAGCCACTCACTCATGGACCTCCGTAACACCCTGCCGACGCGAACTCGCCGTCCACGCTGCCTCGTGTGCACACGCCCGTCTCCGGGGAAACCAATTCGACCCTTTCGGCGGCTTCGCGATCACCCGCGATATCCGCCGCAATCGACCGCACCTGCTCGTAGCCGTAATCATCAGGAAGGTCGGTGCCCGCCCGTACGATTTCATTCCAGCGAGGTAAAGCCCGGGCTCGTCCTGCAGAAATTCACGCGCACCGTGGTGCCGCGCGTCTCTATGCTGGCGTCTGCACCTGATATCTTGGAAATAGTACTCTTTAGTTCGCGATCGAAGCTGAACTCGGCAAAGCGCTTTCGACCACGCTCGATGTTCTGGAAGGCGTTGCCGACGGGCTTAACGTCGGCAGCAAAGGCTTGCTGCTTCGCGACCTTATACGAGTAGACGGTCTTGAGGGTCGCTTCGAAGGCTGTGAGAACGTCTTCATGCGCGTTGCCCATCAAACGATAGGCAAGTTCATGCCGTTCTTCACCCAGCTTCCCCGCGAGTTCGACTTGCTCCCGTACTAGTTGGGTCTCCCGGGCAAAGTGCAAGTGAATGTTCGGCGCTCCGCAAAATTCCCCGTTCTTGACGAGTTCGTCGGAACCAACCGCGCGTCGCGTCACGACATCCTGACGGGCCAGGATGCCGCGGTAATTGGCATTGCGATCAAGGGCCGCAAAGTAGCGCAGATTGTCAACATAGGTCGTGCGTATGCCGACCTCGACGCGCTGCGCGGTCGGAAGAAAATTCGACGGCAGGACGATGGTATCGCCAACTGGGTGCCGACCGGACCCGAGCTCCACTGCAAATTCTCCGTTTTTCACGCATTGCTGCTGCGGATCTGACTTATCAGCATCGGGCGGAGGCTGCGCGGTACTCTTCTGTTTGGGGTTGACCTGCGCCTCAGCTTGGGGCGGCGTCACCGCTTTCGGACTCCCTCCGCTGGCCCTGACGTCTTCCACCGCTCTGTCCTGGACCACTGGTGTCTGGGCAACGGCGACAGCCGTGAACAACAAGCCGGCAATTGCTGTTGCAGCCAGCGCGATCCTTGGGGCTTTCATCATCGTGCCCCTTACGCGGATTTATAAGGGCTTGAAACAACCACCTTTTCAATCAAGTGGTGTTTGAGCTCCTTTGCCCTCAGCCGGGATGAAATGCGCCTGGCCGGGTTCTTTCATTTTCGGATTGTCGATCCAGTCGTCACGATCCGGCACGTTCTCAAGGCCGATGGCATAAATCTCTACGGCGTCGCCATCAATACGGATGCGGAGGAAATTGTTGTAACGGCCGATGCGAAGCGCGCTGAACGAGTCGTTGCGGCTCATCCGGAAGCATAAACCCGTAATCAGCATGTTCAGGCCGAAAATCGTACTTCCGATAAGGAAGCCAACGACGCCCACACCGCCATAGCAACTGTAGAAACTGAGTTGAGTGCGTCGTCTGCCTTGGGTGACAATCGAAGGCCCAGAAGACAGCGTGTTGCCACATCCAGAATGGCGCAGGCCTTCATACGTTGTTTCTTCAAGGCGATACGGTCTTTTTCGGTGAGCAAGTCAACCAAGCCGACCTGCTCGGCGATCGTGTGAAGTTGGATTGACCACTCATCGATTTGAACATGCTGAAGGGGGCGGCAGACGTCGAGTCAGCGCTACTCTCTGATCAAGAATCTTTGCCGGAAAAAACCCTGCCCTAGAGCCCAGCCCCTAGCTTAAGCGTGGAATTTTAACTCCGGCATGATCGGCATCCCTTATTCTGCAAGGAATTCGGGGGCCGGTCATGCCGGAGTTATCTTCGGGAGGAGCCAAAAGGCTTCGTCTCCCTCCCCCTTTCGAAGGGGTCAACGTCGATTTTTACAAGAACCCACTCTGCCAAAACTTCGGTGTCCATGCCGAAATCGAAGACCGCAGGGGTCGTCGGAAGCAAACGCCAACGAACGATCAACTTAACTGTGGGCGGAGCGGCTTACGAAGCCTTTATTCGCTGCTCCGTCCACAACGTCTCAACCGTCATCAAAAGCAACAAGGCGGTCTGCAAGGAGGTCTACCGACACCTGAAGGCAATCTGGCGTCCCCGTGGCATTACTATCCCGACCATAGATGCCAGAAGCACAATTGGCGGTGGCATCACAAGCGTATTTGACCAACGCCGAATACCGAGGCTGTCACATTCCGTTTTTTGGCTCGTTTCCATTTTCATGGATCAGCCGTTGAATCTCTGCAAGAGCCTCCAAGGCAATTTCACAAGACCTGTCAATAAATTCTTCACCTCGTGAAGTCGGATTGATTGTATCTCTCATTTCTGATTGATACAGACGCTTCGTAAAATTCAATCGATTCAGAGCAGACGCGACAACGGAACCCGTAATTGCCGGGCATTGCGCGATTTCGCCCAGGGCTGAGTTTTCATACAAATAGATCGCAGCAAGGTCGAACACATCGCGTGGCGTGTATGTCGATGCTCGATAGACCAGCTTTTTTGTCGCGATTTCTGCAGAACGCTCGGCAGAAATCGACCGCCCCCCAACGCGAAGCTGATACGTAGGATTTTCGATATACGATGGGGCGTTCAGGAAAGCGATCTCGCCAACGTCACGCAAAATGAGTTTTAGGTACTTGCCGGGCCATTGCCACGTGTCGCACAGCGATTTCGTGACCGTGTTCATATTCGGCGCCAGATTTTTCAAGGCGGTGCTTGAATCCAGGAAAATATCGATGTCGTAACTAACACGATGGTCCAGGATTTGAGACAAGGCAGTGTCTCCACCGAACGTCCATGGTCCGGCCTTCTCGCCCAAGCTATCGAGCGCGGTCAGGGCTTTCAGCATGAGCGCTTCCCAATTCGAAGGAAGCCATTTCCCTGATCCATCTTTCATTTTCCGACTCCGTAACGTCCCAAGTATCGATCGCCTTCAATAATTCGTCGAGCGTCACGAAATTATCAATGATCAGACTATGAACGACGGAGACATCAACCTCGTCAAATAGCGCCTGCACGTAAACCCGCCATTTCCGCTCCGAAATCTGCCCCTTCAGACAGGCGATCAAAGTGTCTTCATCAATGCGGAAAGGCATCGGCGTGTTGATCGTGGTTACGGCCGCCGTCAGGTTGTCGAACGCGGTATTCTGCATTTTTAAGGCACCAAGCTTCGATTTCGGAAAACCATATCATAGATGCAGGAATGTCGTGATTGCCGAGTTGCGTCTGCCGATGTCAGCCGATTCATCCTCCTGTTGAGTCTCAACCAATCGTTCTTACAACCCTCTGTCTGCCATGGTGCGGCATACGTTTTGGAATCCCGCGTATCATACCGGTGTATGCGCCGTCTCCTAAGACCTGAGTTTTCGAAGTGGTCCAGATGAATTCATCCGCATTGGGACGAGCGTATCCATGACTTCGATCAGATGCGCGGGATTGACCCATCAGGCAGGTCTACTCGTTTTTGAACTCCAATTCTGTCGCAATGGAATCTGACGTCGGAGTTCGAAACTTTACCTCGGATTTCAAAGCTTAAATTGGTTTGACCTCGACTTTTCAAGACATGGACTGGCCTCTCCTTCAGAATTTCATCGTTACAATTGACCAAAAAAAAAGACTCAATGGAATCGCGCTTTGACCGTATTTTCTTTCGTAAAATTCGCTTTACCAGAACGCGCATCCGCGCACGCGCATTTTCGCGGTGTGACAGTCGACAGAAACACTGCTCTTGAGGCTGATCAAGAGTTCGTGGGCGATCACCACCTTGAGGAATTGCGCCCATCGCATCGACGGCGCTCTCACTCTCCGCCAAGGCGTCATAGAAGGCGATCTCGTCCTGGGACAGTCCTTCATCTTCGCTGCGACGCCGCGCCGCCCAGACTTCTCCTTGGCTAAGTCGATGAGTTCCTGCAACACCTCGACAGTGCTGATAGCGTTCGGCGGGGATCGTCACGATGTATTCCGGCGAATGGCAGCACCCTGCATCTGGAAGGTTTGGGCGTTGACCGGATAGGCACGACCTGATCGTTCTGGATTGCGGAATGGCGAGTAAGAAATTGAAATAACGCGATAAAACGAATCGTCCATTTCCGGAGAGTCTGCTGAGGGGGATCTCAGTGGAGATCATGGGAGAGTTCAAGATCAAGTCTATAATGTTCATTTTCTGGCGATAACTTGATTTCTGCGCAGGATATGCACATATTTGGTCTTATGAGGAGACGGACAATGCCCAATACATCAACGGCCAGGGCAATGGATCGCAAGGATCTGACCGGTCCCGCCCTGCGAACGTTTTTTCGGATAGCTGAGGCTTGGAATCTCCAGGAGCAAGAGCAGATGCGCCTACTTGGGCTTGAGAGCCGGTCTACGTTCCAGTCCTGGAAGCGCGGTGCCGTCGCTACAATTCCCAAGGACGCTCTGGAACGTATTTCCTACGTTCTCGGCATCTACAAGGGATTGCATATTCTTCTCCCAAAGACAGCCGACCAGTGGGTTCGGAAGTCTAACACTGCCCGGATTTTCGGCGGTCGGTCGGCGCTTGATCGCATGACATCCGGCAATGTCGCGGACCTCTATGTTGTTCGCCAGTATGTGGATGCGCAGCGCGGCTGATGACGGACATCCCAACAGCAAAGATCGAGTGGCGCCCCTGTTTCCGAATCGTGCCGAGCCGGTTTCCACCCATCAATCTCTTTGAAGCTGTCGCCGATCCTGCGGACCTTGAGGCAGTCTTCCAGATTGAGGCGATGACCAATGACAGGCTACGCGAGGAGGCGGGGGACATTCTCCTCGTGGCACCCGAGGACAGAGTACCCGGACCGGGTGGCACGCCGATCATGGCTGCGTTCACCCACCTCAATCCCGACGGGGATCGCTTTACGAACGGAACGTATGGCGTTTTCTATGCCGGGCGCACGATCGAGACGGCTATTGCCGAAACACGCTACCATCGTGTTCGCTTCCTGCAGGCAACCAGTGAGCCCGCCCAGGAAATCGACATGCGGGTCTATGTCGTCGATCTCGATGCCGAACTGCATGACATCCGAGCAAAGCGCGAAAGTCATGCAGCTTACTACCACCCCAGCAACTATGCGGTGTCACAAGAACTCGCTCTGAAGCTCCGGGAAAACGGCTCCAATGGAATCGTCTACGCAAGCGTTCGCGATGATGGGGGTGAATGTGCCGCCGTGTTTCGTCCCCGGCTTCTATCCAATTGTCGGCAGGAACGACACCTCTGCTATGTATGGGATGGAAGGGCCATTTCCACAATCTACGAGAAGAGGAACTTCGGATAAGACGTCAGGCCACCATTGTCATGTTTCTGGTTAGACAATTTGGTGGCGTTTGCTACCTAATGGCGGTTGAGTCGAGCACCCGACACTGTCGGTAGAGCTAATTTAAACACGGAACGATCAAACAACTGATCGCCACTTGGTGCCTCTCCGCCGTTTTCAAGTCGCCTGATTTCCTGTTCTAAAATAACGTTGAGAAGATGGGTCACTTCTCGAGGAGCGGTTTTCCGAGTGCCATCGGCACATCGAGTTATTAGCCATTTAAAAGTGGAAGCCTTCTGCGGTCCCTGATCGACCTGCTTTGGGAAAAAGCGGTAGAACGTCTCCTCCTGCGCTAACCGGCCCCCACGGAGTGGTCCGATTGGAATGTTAGTTTAGAGACGTCATTTTGACTATCTCCTTTGGTGCTGGCCAGATGAGGATCTCGGGTGCCGGTGGTCGATATCCAAGCCATGAGTGTGGGCGCACCGTGTTGTAGTGACGCCGCCAGCTTTCGATCACGATCCGCACCTCCTTCAACGTGTAGAAGATCTCGCCGTTGAGCAGTTCATCACGCAGCTTTCAGAAGATCATGGACGAAGCGATGGCCGTCGAAGCGGCTGAGTGTCAATCGGCTCGCAAATTTGACCCCGTATCGGCGTCCAATTTTGACCCCTTCGCGCGGCGTGGTTTGACGGTAGCGCTCGTCTCGTCGGAACTGGCCGGGATTGCGGAGACGAGACGAGCGCGGGTGGCGTGATCGTCGTCGCGGCTTTTGAATCGCCAGCTGTCGTTGCCGGTCTCGACGATGTCGCAGTGATGGGTCAACCGATCGAGCAGCGCGGTTGTCATCTTGGCGTCGCCGAACACGCTGGGCCATTCGCCGAAGGCGAGATTGGTGGTGACGATGACGGAAGCGCGCTCGTAGAGCCGGCTGACGAGGTGGAACAGAAGCTGGCCGCCGGATTGGGCAAAGGGCAGATATCCGAGTTCGTCCAGCACGATGAAGTCCATCCGGGTCAGATGTTCGGCAAGCCGGCCCTGACGTCCGTTACGAGTCTCGATCTCGAGGCGATTGACGAGGTCCACCACGTTGTAGAAACGGCCACGGGCGCCGGATCGGATGCAGCTTCTGGCGATTGCGATGGCCAGGTGGGTTTTGCCTGTGCCGGTGCCGCCGACGAGCACGGCGTTGCGCTGCTGGGCGATGAAGCCGCCGCCGGCGAGATCATTGACGAGCGTCTGGTTGATCGGCGTGCCGTCGAACTGGAAGTCGGCGATGTCCTTGGCCAGCGGCAGCTTAGCAATCGTGAGCTGGTACTTGATCGACCGCGCCTGCTTCTCGTTGATCTCGGCGCTGAGCAGGTCGCCGACGATGTGCTGGGGTTCGTGCTGGCGCTTGACGGCCGTCGCCATGATCTCGTCGAAGGCAGCCCTCATGCCGTAGAGTTTGAGCTCACCCATGAGGTCGAAGATTTGGGTTCGTTCCATCAGATGGTCCTCCGGAGGTTGTCGTAGCGGGCACAATCGGCGATCGGCGCATGGCGGAGCGTCAGTGCCGCCGGCGTCATGATGTTGGCCGGCGGGGCGGGCTCGCGCTGGCGAGCCAGGATGTTGAGAATGACGTCAGCGGAATGGACGCCGTGACCAAGCGCTTCGGCACAGGCGGCTTCTACCGCCGGCAGACCATCGGTCAGTACGGCGTTGAGGATATCGACCATCTGCCGATTGCCGTCGTCGGTGCTGGCGAGCCTGCGCCGGATCCGTTCGATCGCGGCCGGCAACACCCAGTCCTTGAAGGGTGCGCCGTTACGCAAGGCCCCAGGTTTGCGCGCGAGCACCGGCACGTAGTGCCAGGGATCGTAGGTCGTCTCGCCGCGTCCGAACGATCGTGGATGCTCGGCAACGATCCGTCCATCCTGACGGATTACGATGCGGTCGGCATAGGCTTGAACCTCGACCGGGCGCCCGACGGCGCTGGCCGCGACCGAGTACTTGTTGTTGTCGAAGCGCACCAGGCAGGCCTTGGAGACCGATGCCGGCACCGCGTGGAAGCCGTCGAACCGACCGGCATAGGGAACGAGCTTGGGGCGCTCGGCTTCGAACACATCCCAGATCGTCTGATTGACCAGGTCCGGATGGCGATGAGCCTTGGCGTAGGCAATGCATTTGTCGAGCAGCCAGGCGTTTAGCTCATCCAGTTTTTTGAACCGCAGCCGCGGCGTGAAGAAGCGTTCCCGGACCAACCCGACCTGGTTCTCGACCTGGCCCTTCTCCCAGCCAGATGCCGGCGTGCAGGCGACCGGGTCGACCAGATAGTGGCTGCACATCTGCAGGAAGCGGCGATTGTAGCGGCGATCCTTGCCGACGAAGATCGTCTCCACCGCCGTCTTCATGTTGTCGTAGATGCCGCGGCCGCAGGTGCCCTTGAACAGCGCGAATGCCCGGTCGTGGGCGTCGAACACCATCTCCTGCGTCTCGCGCGGATAGGCCCGCACGAACAGCATGCGGCTATGGCACAGCCGGACGTGGGCGACCTTCACCAGCACCGTCACGCCGTTGAGGAGAACGATCTCGTGGCTCCAGTCGAACTGATAGGCTTCACCCGGCGCAAAGCTCAGCGGGACATAAGCAGCCGCAGTCGATTGCCCGCGCTCCTGGCTCCACCGCCTGGCGTAACGCCGCACGGCATCGTAACCGCCATCATAGCCGCGGCCGCGCAACTCTTCGAAGATCCGGATCAGCGTCAACTGCTCGCGAGCCGATTTGGCCAAGTTCGCCGCCAGCAGTTCATCAAGCTCCGGCGCCCAACGCCCGAGTTTGGGTCGTGGCTGCACCTGACGCTCATACTCGAACGAGGTCTCTCCAGACCTCAGCACCTTCCGGACTGTGTTCCGCGACACCTTCAGGTCACGGGCGATCTCCTTGATCGTCTTGCCCTATGAAGTGTTCGCGCCGTATCCGCGCAATCGTCTCCACGATCAGCATCCCCGACCACCTGCTTCATGAGAAAGCAGGCAGCGCAACAGCCAACCTATAGGGGGTCAATTTTAGACGCCGATCCCCCGGCTTAGGGGGTCAATATTGCAGGCCGAATAACAGTCTACTCGGAGATCGCGGAGATCTTTGCGGAGTTCAAGCAGTACTTTGAGCCGCCGCAACGGCGCTATTGATTGGCCGCTCCTGGTCGCAAGGCCCGTTCTTGTCAGCGGAGTGACGTGTGCGATCAAAGCTGTGGATGGTCGCGTGAACAGTAGCGCGACACTCCGGAAACGAGTCATTAAAGCTGATCGACGGCGGCCTGGCGAATCCATACTTATCCTTCCATTTCTTCAGCCACCCCACCGCTCTCAGGGATGCGCTCGATGTTGGCATCCTCGGCGGGACGCCATACTTCAAACCGCCTATTAGTGCCCTCCACAAAGCACGAAAGCACTTATCTCTTTTGCTCGATCAGCAAGGTCAGCTGGATCGAGCGGCTTATCAGCTACCGCTCCCGATTGTATCGCAAGACTGTTCGCACTCAGGAAAGTGGCAAGGATCGCAGCCTTTACAGCGAAATTCACGTTCTGCGTCAGGTCACCACCCTGAAGAGCTACCTTCAGTGCATTGAGCTTCGCGCTCACGACCCCAACGACGTTTCCGCTTGTACCCAATAACGGGCCGCCGGAATTTCCGGCTTGAACTGGCGCCGATATCTGGAAATAGCGACTATCGTCCCCCATACCAGCAAGCGCAGTGACGTTACCGAGTGTGAAATTTCCCGATGTCGAAAGCAGGTCGGAGTGCGGATATCCGAACGCCGCACCCCCTCGCCCAATCGAGCACCAATTCTGAGCTTTGCGAAGTGCTTTGAACTAGCGGACGTTTTCAGGAGCGCCAGGTCATTCGTCACGTCGGAGTTGACGAGCTTTCCTGTCTCAATAGTCCCATCGCTCGTTTTGATCTTGAGTGAACTTGCGATGAGCGATTTCGATCTAAAGCGACTGATGGCATGACGCGACGAAAACGCCTACTCGCCGCCCTGCGTGATGAAGTAATGAAAACCCTTGGTGTTCACCCAGCCGCGACGAACCTCGACCGCCTTTGAATCAAATGTGCTAGCAACCCGCATTACTTCGATGACAGGATCACCAGTCTGAATTTTGAGACTGCGAGCCACGGTTGAGTTTGCCTTAACGGCTCGCAATTCTTCCGTGGTCGATACGATGGTTATGCCGTAACGACTCTGATAAACGCCATATAGCGTTCTACCGAAATTTCGAATGACGTTTTCGTTTAGGCCTTTGAACAAGGCGCAGGGAATGACGATATCGTACAGAGCGACCGGATGATGAGATATGCGCAACAAGTTGCGAAGCTTGAAAACTTCACTGTCTTTCGACGAGCGCGGCAGGTTGAGAATATCTGCAACCTTGTCGTCAGCCTGACCGCGTTTGAACGAAAGCAGTTCACTGACGGGGGCTTCTCGGGTCGCGCCGTCTTTTACGACGTGAAAGAACTGATAGACGCTGTGCTGGTCGGCGCGCGAGGATACGAAAGTTCCCTTGCCCTGCCGCCGGATGAGAACCCGCGCTGCCACGAGTTCGCCAATCGCCATACGGATCGTTGAAACTCCAACTCCGTAAGCTTCAGCCAGCTTGGTTTCGCTGGGAATGACCGATCCCGGCTTCCATTCGTCGGAAGTGAGGTTCTGAATGATCTTGTTTTTGACCTGCTTGTAGAGCGGCTCAGCCCCGGAAAGGGGATCGTCGACTATAACCTTTTGCATATGAACGTCCGAATCTCGGCTCACCAACAGCATGGGGAATCCCTGCTTTTCTAGCCGAATCCAGTCCGAATGACACGTGAAAGGCGATGTAAATCGCCAATTGCCACCATCAATTGCCGAGAAGGTCTTCGGAAACTCTATAAATCCAACACCAGCAGGGAGGATTTGGCGCGAGAGCAGCAAACCGTCATCTCATGCTCCTGTTCGTCCTCCTCCAAAACGAAGTCCTTGTGGTCTACCTCACCCTCGAGAACACGGGTCCGGCATGTGCCGCAAACACCGAGTTCGCAGGCCGTCTCGATCACAAAGCCGTTCTCTCTCAAGACGTCGAGCACGGTTCGGTCGCTCGGTATGTCGTAGACCTCGCCAGTGCTTGCAATCTTGACCTGAAAAGGTTTCCCCATGCCCTCGGCAGCTTCATCTTCCTTGGCCGGATTAGCCGCTGCGATGGCTGGATCGTTCGCCGAAGGCGTAAAGAACTCGCGATGGACAGTGCCCTTCGGCCAGTGCGCTGAAGCCGATGCGACCGCGCCCATGAACCCGGGAGGTCCGCAATAATACAGATGAGTCCCTTCGGCGTAATCCTTCAGCAAAGCTTTTAGATCGAGGCCATTGGATGGATCACCATAATCCCAGTGGACAAAGACCCTGCCTTTAGACTGAAGCGGAGCCAACCGATCGAGGAACGCCGTTCTGTCGGGCGAGCGCGTACAATAGTGAAGCGCATAATCACATTTCTCCCGTTCAAGATCATGGATCATTGAAATCATCGGCGTGATGCCAATGCCCCCCGCCAGCAGCAGATGCTGTTGCACTCCATTCACGATGGCGAAATTGTTTCTTGGGGTACCAATTGTCAGCACACTGCCGGGACGAATTTCTTCAAAAACCCTCTTCGAGCCGCCGCGTCCGGTTTCTTCTCTTTGCACGGCAAATCGATAGCTCATGCTGTCGGCCGGATCTCCACAGAGAGAATATTGCCTGATTCCGCCGCCTTCGCCGGGTAAATGAAGATCGATGTGGCTTCCGGCCCTCCATGAGGGAAGTGGCCGGCCATTCGGATCAACCACGTCGAAGCATCTGATATTTTCACCATAGGGTGTGATTGATCGCACGCTCACTTGGAGCGTTTTTGGAGCTTCTTTGACCATATCATCCACCAATTTCTTCGCGGCAGCGCCAACCATTTTCGTTTCTCCCAACTGACACGTTTCACCGCGAAGCTCACGGCATCCGTGCTGGTTATTCCGACGTTTCCTCGATCGTAATTGCGCTGACCGGGCATGCTTCCGCCGCCATCTTAATAGTCTCCAGCGTGTCGCCTTTGGCATTCACCACGGCCGCCTGCGAGTCCTCGTTCAGGGTGAAGACGTTCGGCGCAACAGCCGTGCAGATGCGGGAGCCCACACACTTGTCATAGTCGATCGATATGCGAACGCGATAACCGCTCTTCATTTCAGCTTCACCGGAAGTTTTTTCAGCGCCCGTCCTCGCAAAATGGCATGATACTCAAACGTGTCCGCGGCCAGTTTCATTTGAGGAAAACGCTGAGTGAGCGCCGAATAAGCTTCGTGAGCTTCAACCCGCACAAGGGGGGCACCCAAGCAAATGTGAATGCCCTGACCGAAGCCGAGATGTGCGTTCGGACGACGACCGACATCCATCTGTTGAGGATTTGCGTATTTGGCAGCGTCTCTGTTGGCCGCCGCGTTCACAAGCAGGACCAAATCCCCTTTATGAATCTTCTTGCCCTTCATTTCCACGTCCTCAAGAGCGTAGCGCAGCATGCTCTTGATCGCGCCCTCCATCCTGATGATTTCCTCGACTGCAGTCGGGATTAGTGACTGATTTGCGCAGAGGCGATCCCACTGATCGCGGTTCGACAGCAGCAGATGCAGGCCATTCGCGAGCAGGTTCGTTGTCGTTTCATGACCGGAGAACAGCAGGTTCGCACAGTGAACGATGATCTCCTCGTCGGTTAGGCGATCGCCCTTCCATTCGGCTTTTATCAATCCCGAGATGTAGTCGTCCGTCGGATTGGCTCGCCGCTCCTTTACCCGGGGCTCGGCATAACGAGTTAGGCCTTCAATGCCGTCCATACCTGATTGCCAACGTGCTTCGTCCGTGCCACCGCCGAAATGATAAAAGAGCCAACTATCCGAGTACTTCTTGATCTCATTCCAGTCCTCGTGAGGAAAACCCAGGAAATCAAGAATCACCTTGATAGGAAGCGGCAGAGTGAAGTCCCTGATGAAGTCGATGTCGTCCTTGTTCTCGATTTCGTCGAGAAGGCCGTGAACCAGTTGACGGATGCTCGCGCGGCGCTTTTCGACTTGCGCCGGCGTCCAGACTTGATTGACGATCAGACGAATATGGTCGTGCAGCGGATTGTCCACCGCGCTCAACCAGTTCGCGTAAGCCTTATAGATAGGCGAATACTTTTGTTCGTATCGTGCCCTGTCTTTTTCCGGCAACTCCTTGACGTTGAAACCAAGCTTGTCGGATGAAAACAACTGCGGCTGGCGACATGCCCAGACCACATCGTCATAGCGCGTTACAATCCACATTTTCCGCTGTTCATTCCAGTGGACCGGATCCTCGTCTCGCAATGGGCCGAAATAGGACTCAGGATCTGCAACCGCCTCGGACGACATCAGATCTCTGGTAATGTGAGTGACGGGACAGTTCATGTGGCTCAACCTTTCTTCTTCTTTTCCAAACTTGAGGCTTAGTCCTACTACTCATACGAATGAGTTGATTATGTAAGAAAACAGCGATTAGTGTCAATCCTCAGCTATTCATCAGGAGATGGGCAGTGATGCATTTTCACCGGCAACATCAGCATTATCGTTGCCACGGGCTCCAGCACTGCCGTGCCAAAAACTCGTCACGGCAGCGATGGACGGTTAGCCCCCAATCTAAGACTGCATCCCCCAACGATCGACGGTGTTGGCTTCGATCGCCCGGAAGAGAATGTTCTCGACCACAAGACCGATGATGATGACGGTCAGAAGACCGGCGAACACCGTCGGGATGTCGAGACTGTTCTTGTTTTCGAAAATAAACCAGCCCAGACCGCCGGAGCTTGACGACACGCCGAACACGAGCTCAGCCGCGATCAGCGTACGCCAGGCGAACGCCCAGCCGATCTTAAGACCGGTGAGAATGCTCGGGAACGCTGCCGGGATCAGGATCTTGCTGATGTACCTGAATCCGCCGAGCCCGTAGTTGCGTCCGACCATTTTCAGCGTGCGACTGACGGAGAGGAAACCGGAGTGCGTGTTCAGCGCGATCGCCCATGTCACCGAGTGCACCAGCACGAACACCAGCGAACCGTTGCCAAGGCCGAACCAGATCAAGGCCAGCGGCAGCAGCGCGATGGCCGGCAGCGGGTTGAACATCGAAGTCAGGGTCTCGAGGAGGTCAGTACCGACCCGCGTCGTAATCGCCAGCGCGGTCAACAACGCCGCCAGCACGACGCCGACAGCGTAGCCCATTAATAGCACTTCAATGGATGCCCACGCACGTGATGGCAAAATGCCATTCCCGATATTGGTGAAGAATGCCCTCATGGTCTCACCAAAGGTCGGGAACAACAGGTTGTTGTTCAGATAGCGACCGTAAGCTTCCCAGATCAGCGCAAGAACGACGAGAATGACGATCTTGCGCAGCCAGGACTGATTGTAGAGCCGCACGGCCAGAGAGAGAGGCTTTTCCAGCACCTCCGGCGCCCGATTGGCCTCCCTTGTGTCGCGCACGGATTCCGGCCGAACCGGCGCAGTGAAAGCCTTCGTTGCGAGCAATGCGTCAGACATTTTCCGCCTCTTCGATAGTGTCAGCAAACAGCATGGTCTGAATGCGCGATTCCAGTTCCACGGCCTCCTCGCCCTCCACGCCGCCGTTCAGCTCAGCCTTCACTTGGCCTGGATGCGGCGACAGCAGCAGGATGCGATTGCCGATCTTGATCGCTTCGGGAATGGAGTGCGTGACGAACAGCACCGTGAATTGCGTCTCGTCCCAGAGCGCCAGCAGCTCATCCTGCATCTTGCGCCGTGTAAGCGCGTCGAGTGCGGCGAACGGCTCATCCATCAAAAGGATGTCTGGCTCCATCGCCATGCCGCGCGCGATCGCCACGCGCTGTTTCATGCCACCCGAGAGCATATGCGGATAGCTCTCCGCAAACTTCTCCAGATTGACTTTGCGGATGTAGTGCATCGCCTTGTCTTCGGCTTCACGCACCCCAAGCTTGTTGGTGCACTGCAGGGGAAACATCACGTTTTCCTTGACCGTTTTCCACGGCAGAAGCTGATCGAACTCCTGAAACACCATCATCCGGTCAGGACCGGGATGACGGATCACCTTGCTCTTCAGCTTCATCTCGCCCTCGGTAGGCGTCATGTAGCCGCCGACAGCTTTCAGCAAAGTCGATTTGCCGCAACCCGAAGGCCCGAGCAAAATGAAACGGTCGCCCTGAAAAACGCTAAAATCGACCCGATAGGTTGCAGTGATAAGGTAACTCGGCGTCTTGTACTGCAACGTGACGCCTTTGACTTCCAGTAGTGGTGCCGCCGTCATCGGCTCTCCTCCCGCCTTATGCCTACTAATGCAGATCTGTTTGTTCAGCCTGAACTTTGCCCTGATAGAGTTCGGGGAAGTAGACGTCTCTCGCACTCTTTGGCAGATATTTTATTTTTTTCGTGGCGTACATGAATTCTGCGTACTTCATAATTCCCTTCGGCTCACTCGTGACGATGAAATCCGGATCTTCCAAAATCTTCTGAACGAACTCAGCCGACAACTTACTTTTCTCGTCTTCGACATAGATTTTGGCTGCGCGCGCCTTGTCGTCATTTATAAATTTCATGGCTTCTTTCAGCGCATCCAGTACTGCCTGATAGGTCTTGGGATTGCTGTCGTGAAACTTCTTGGTCGTATAGACAGAATTTAGGGTCGTGGGTTCTCCAAGGACCTCATACGAGCTCAGGACACGATGAACCGCCGCATTCTGCAGTTCCTGCTCCTGAAAAGGCGAATTAGCAAAGTGCGAAGTAACTTCGGTGCCAGAGAGCAGCGCAGCCATGGCATCAGGATGCTTCATTCCGACAGTCAGTCGGTCGAGCTTCTTATAGTTCTCCATGCCAAATGCCTTTGCAGCGGCCATTTGAAGAACGACAGCTTGAATCGAGACTTCGACCGCCGGCAGCGCGATTTTGTCTTTGCTGGAAAAATCAGAGAGAGTTTTGACGTTAGGATGGATTGTGTTCAGATAGAATGGCATTGAGCCAAGCGCCGCAACACCGCGTATGTCAAAAATTCCCTTTGTCTTGTCCCATACGGTCAAAAGCGGAGCAACGCCGCCGGAACCGAAATCGAGCTGACCGGAAAGAAGCGCGTCGTTGATCGAGTTGCTGCCACCAAACTTCAGCCATGCAACCTTGATACTGCCCAGCCCTAACGCTGCCGCATGTTTTTCGATAAGCTTCTCGGTCCGCATGATGGTGAGCGGCAGATAGTTGATCCCGAATTGTTGAGCGAGCCGAACCTCTTTGACTTCCGCCTGGGCAGGGCTATTCGGAAGAAAAGAGATGACTGCAGCGATCAAGGCAAATGTATATGCTGGTAGCTTCTTCATCGTTTGTCCCTCCCTCAAAAATGTCGTGACGGCCTTAACCGACCGCATGATTTTTATAGTTAAGTCTCAGTTTTCAGCGGTCCGACTGGAGCAGCCGCAGAATCTCGCGACAGAAAGCGGGCAGGTCCGCCGGTTTGCGAGACGTAATGATCGATCCGTCCACAACGACTTCGGCGTCCTCGAAGCGGCCACCTGCATTGATGAGATCGTCCTTGATCGACGGAGCGCCTGTCACGCGCTTGCCGCGAATAATATTCGCGGACGCCAGGAGCCAACTTCCGTGACAGATTGCTGCAATTGGCTTCCCGTATTGATGATGCTTTACCGCAAGATCTATCATCTCCGGACAGAGTCGCATCATGTCCGGCGCATATCCTCCTGGGATAATCAGCGCGTCGTAAACCGTTGCGACCGCATCTTTCGCTGCAATATCCGCAGGCAGAACTTGGCCCAGCTTTGAAGCATAATTCTTTCGCTCTGGACCGATGACCGTGACTTTCATCCCCGCCTCGCGGAGCCGGTAAATCGGGTACCAGACCTCATGATCGTTGTGGACGTCCTCAATGAACAATCCCACGTCGCAAGTCGACGAGTTGGAGGCCATTGTCATCTCTCATGCGTGTCATACGCATGAGTAGGGTAATTCGGAGTTGATTTTTGTCAAGCGCTCACGCCATTCGCGCTTGCAGCAAGATTTGGGGCAACAATCCGGAATATGAAATGAATTTGTTGCGAGGGCCTCGCGGGAACTCTAAGGAGCAAACAGCCTAGACCGCCGATAACAATCGGTCTCACTCATCGTGAGACGATTGTTACCGCAAACTTGAAATACGCCACCGCTCTTTGCATTGTTCTGCAGCTCTGCCGCGCTCCTCGTTCCCCCGCTGTCTTGTCTATCGAGCTACGCAATGGCTCCACTGAGCGTCTTTTCACTCCTTCGGAGTCCGTTAAGCTGACAGACCAGGAGTGGACGGCTCGGTACGCCGCGGCGCCTGGCCAAGGCTCCTGGCGAACCTCGAATTCCGGGGATGGTACCCGAACCGTTGGTGGTGACGCTCCCGACGATCTGGCGCAGGACACTATGCCCGGCGACTTCCATCGAAAGATCCGCGCTCAATGCGAAGTTGGCGGGCAGGCTTTTTAGCGGCAGTTTCGTTCCGTTCACTGTGTTAAAGACCAATCAATCTCAGTTACAAATACATATCTTCTAAATGTGCGATTGCGAGATCGGACCACCCGCTAAAGTTTAGTTGCCGTTTTTTCTCACTCGCGCTTGGATATCAGCGGGTCGGGGGAGAATTTCATGACAAAAGCGATAATTATACTTGCCGCCCTAGTGATATTTGCGTCTGAAGGTCGGGCAGACTGGCAGTACGTGAAATGGGGCATGACGCCTGCCCAGGCCATCGCGGCTTCGAGAGGTGAACTCAAGGCTGCTCACGAGGACGGTCGAAATATTGCCTGTGCCTTTAATGATCAGAAGGTCGTAGGAAGAATCCACCAGAAGAACGTCGGATCTTTGAAGACCGAAGTGATTGTCTGTGCTGGGTCTAACGGCAAGGTATCATCGGTCGTTTTACGGCCATATCCACCTGACGATTCCTACAACTCTCTGCGGTCTGCTCTTCAGGCGACCTATGGCAAGCCTATCGAGGACGGGCGTGGCGACATCGCCATTACCGCCTGGCGAGATGCGAAGACAAAGAATCTCGTGCGATTGCTAAAAGTTATTGGCACAGGATCCATTGAATATCGTGGCGCACCTTCTGGATTATAGGACTAAGAGTTTGCGGTGGGGTGGACTTCGCAATGCCGACGATCAGGACTCGCATTTCTGGTTCGTTTGAAGGAGCCGATGGCGATTCTGTTTACAAGTTGGAGAATGGCCAAGTTTGGCAACAGGACCGCTATTTCTACAAATACAAGTACAAGTACCGACCTAGAGTTACCATTGAAGCAAGTGGATCCCGCGGCGTAATGCAAGTCGAGGGTTTTGATCGCGAGATTTACGTTCAAAGACTCAAATAGGCGATACGTCGCAAAATGATCAGTTATTGGAATTTATCAATCTAGGAGGACACTTTGTCCGTATTTCTCGTTACGTGGGACTTGAATCGCGCAAAGCCGAATTACGATCAGGCGCGGCAACGGCTGATTACTCACTTATCGCGATACGATCACATCAAAGATACGGGATTGGATTCAGTTTGGTTTCTTAGGTCTACTGCTTCAGCCGAAGCTATTGATGTGGATATTAGGACGCAGATGGATGGCAATGATCGGGTGATCGTTACCAAGCTGGTCGCTGGTCAGCATGCGGGTTGGCTGCATACAGAAGTCTGGAAATGGATCAACGCCCGGCAGTAATCCAGGCCGCGCTGTCCGTCCGAAAATTTCTAATTGCGCTCTCAAGTTCCCGCCGCTTCGGTCCCAACTCTCCCGGAAAGCCCAATGCTAAAGGCAGTACACCTCGGCCCTTCGCTAAGCTTTGAATCCATAACTAGCGCCAAGGTGTACTATGACCCGATTCGCACTGGCGGATTGATTGATGTAGACGTATCGCCTCAGCATTTTGAGGACCTAACGGCTCTCTACGTAGCATATTGCCGTAAGACCAATTACAACATTCCGTCAGAAATAGTTGCTTTCTATCCGACGATAGAAAAACGCAATGGCGGTTATACGCGGTGTCTCGGCGTACGATTCAAAAACAACTCAACGACAACCTTTTCTCTCGACAAAGCCCTAAGCGCAGTCGCCTCTGCCTCCTGATTGTTTCCCCCAGCCCGCACAATGCCCGACAAAAGAACGCGCGAGATGCCCGAAGCTGAAATCACAAAACCTGTCAACGCGGAATACTTGCGGTATATCGAACGAACAAGCGCCCTTATTCGCGACACTTTGGATGAGATGCAATGTCAGCCGATATTCTTTATCGGATCAGGCATCCCGCGGCGCTATTATGGATCATTGGGTTGGATAGAATTACTTAAGGCAATCTCTCGTCAAATCGGCATCTCGGAAGATGAATTTAGCTATCTAGTTCAAAAGCACGACAATGGAGCAATACCTATCGGTCAAGATCTACAAGAAAGAGCTTTTGAATGGGCATGGACGGCCGGCAAGTCAAAATTCCCACCTGCGTATTTCAAAACGGACGCGCATCGCGCGCTCTTTCTTAAGCACCTCGCCTGCGAGCTTCTTGCGAAACGACTTCCGAAGGAATTGGCACTTAAAAAGCTACCCCTGTTCGAAGAAATAACTCTGCTGCAGGCTACAAATCCGCACGCAATCATCACAACCAACTACGACAATTTCTTAGAGATTATTTTCCAAGGATACGAAGCAATCATCGGAGAGAAAGTAATTCGTTACAACTTGAATATGGTTGGCGAAATCTTCAAGATACATGGCAGCATCGACAATCCGTCTACGCTCGTATTAACAGAGGACGATTACCGAAATTATCGCGAAAAGAAGAAGTACATCTCTGCTAAACTTCTTACATATTTGGCGGAGCATCCGGTCTTTATTTTGGGATACGGATTTGGGGACCCGAACGTTACCTCCATTATCGAGGATGTCGGCGAAATAATCGGTAGCGACACCCGCTTCATAAACAACATATTCTATGTTCAGTGGAACGAGGCTGTGCGAGGTCAGTCATCTTTTCGAGAAGAATACATTGTGGGATCCGGAGAAAAGCAGTATCGCGTGCGTGCGATCGAATCTAACGAGTTCTCTTGGATTTATAAGGCCATCTCTCAGGAACGAGAGATGAAGGCCATAAACGTTAGAACGCTAAGGGCTGTCGCATCGCGGATGTATAAACTCATAAGAACGGACATCCCCAGAAGGCAATTCGAAGTCAATTATGAAACGCTTGAAGGTTTAACGGGATCAGATGAAAATCTTCCCAACCTGCTCGGCATCGTTCAAGCAAACAACACCAACTTATCGCATCCTTTCGTTCTCACGCAGGTCGGGCAAAAACTGGGATACTCAGGATGGCACGGAGCAAAACAACTGATTGGGAAAATCCGTACGGAAACGGGCATAAACATCTTTGAGACCGACAACAGATATCACTGTGCTGTAAAGTCGGGAGCTAAATCGCAGTCCACTGTTCACAAGTATTCAGGCGAACTCGTCGCGCTGCTGAAGAAAGTCAAAGATGGCGCGCCGTATGCAGTTAACCTGTGAGCCGCGACGACAGGAAAACCTGCAACTCACGAACGCGATGTCATCGAAATGTTGCGGGCAGTTGCGATGGCGCTCGCGCGTACGTCTCTTAGGCTAACATTTCTGGTATCCATACTAGTTGTTCCCCTTCAAGACCACGGACGCACACCACTAGTCCGCCCTCTTCCCCCACCTCTCCCAATTGATCGGCTTTGGCTTGATCGGCTTGCCCACCTTATCTTCAGGCCAAATGTGCACCACTCGCTGCGTGACACCATCGCGCGTGATGGTGGTCGCGCGCCGGTACATCCCGGTCGTGCAGCGGTAATTTGTGGTGGGTTGCGCACGAAACGCGATGTGCTAAACCGCACTCCTCACAGTTGAAGGAATGTGATTTGGCCAAAACGAAAAAAGTAATTCGCCGCGAGTGGACTGCGACCGACGTTCATAAACTTAAAGGGCTCGCGAAGAAGAAGGTTGGAGTCGAGAGAATTGCGCGCGCCCTCAAGCGGACTGTTGCTGCGACAGCGGTCAAGGCGTCGTCGCTCGGCGTGTCGCTGGATACTCGGGGCTAGTTGAAGCGAGGATCAGCCCGAGGTTGACGGACCAACCGGATCACCCTCAACATTTGAATTGTGGAAATGCGCGTTTTGGGATGGGACCGGTGTTAGGGCGAAAGGTCTGAAGGATCGGAGATACCCCTGCCCATCAACCCGCCGCACGCGCGAAACGCGCAGCGGCAGTTCTCTATTGGGATCACACCAGCCCCCTCGCGCGCATTTTTGCTTCTACACGCCGACGCGCGGCGGAGGCGTTGGTGCTACGGAGGGAGGCAGAAGTCGCCTTGCCGTAGGCGCCCCACAGGACAATCGAGATTTCGTAAAGCCTCGCCTGCGTTATGAGCCGCCGCGGCAAATCGCTGGCATCGTCCCACTCCTCGATCTCGGGCGAGAAGCCAACAGAAACTTCATCGACCGTTTCGGCACCAACCATTGCTATTGCTTCCTTGCCCAGCGGCGCATTTGGATTGGGCGTCAGTTCATAGAACAAGCCAATCCGATCCGATCGCAGCTTCAAGGTACCATTGCTAACACGCACCAACGGACGACTGGGATCATGTGCCCACAGCGCAGCAACGTCCGTATGTTCGCGAAGCGACTTGTCGAACGCTCCGCGCGCGAATCTTTCCTCAAATGAGCCCGCAATCACTGCGGGCTGATTCTGAAGGATCAAGATTTTTGAGTGCGGCGAACTTGGCCGCCATTGTCGGGTTGCCGCGAGTCAGCTTCTTGATCGTCACGTCCTGTGCCTTGTCGTTCGCAAGGCGAAGGTTCCGATTGGTGCCGAGCAGAGCATCCTTCGTCTTCTGTAGGTGGTCGATCGACTTGTCGATCTCATCGATTGCCGTTTGGAAGTGCCTGGAGGCGAGGTCGTAGTTCCTCGCGAATGCGGTCTTGAACGTCTCGAGCTCGGTCTCGAAGTTCGTGATGTCGATGTTCTGCGCTTTCACGAGCGCAAGCTCCGATTTGTACTTGAGCGAGTTCATCGCCGCGTTCCGCAGCAGCGTGATGATTGGAAGAAAGAACTGCGGTCGGACGACGTACATCTTCGGGTAGCGGTGGAACACGTCGACGATCCCGGTGTTGTAGAGCTCACTGTCGGGCTCGAGCAGGGAGACCAGCACCGCGTACTCGCACCCCTTCTCGGTGCGATCCTTGTCGAGCTCCTTCAGGAAGTCTTCGTTCTTGTTCTTCGTCGCGGTGCGATCGCTCTCGTTCTTCATTTCGAACATGATCGAGACGATCTCAGTGCCGGCCTCATCCGAGTCGCGAAAGATGTAGTCGCCCTTGCTGCCAGTCCGCGCGTCGTTGTCCTTCTCGAAATACGCCCTCGGAAACGCCGTCGCTCGAATGCGGTTGAACTCGGTCTCGCAGTGCTGCTCGAGGGTCTCGCCGACCATCTTGGTCGACAGGCGGGCCTTCATGTCCCGGAGGCGCTCGATCGCATCATCGCGATCCTTGATCTGCGTCTCGTACTTGTCCTTGAGCGACTTCTCGGCGAGCTGCTTCTCAAGCTCCGCGCGCTCGAGGCCGCTCTTCAGTTCGTCGCGCTCCTTCTCGACCGCGCTGACTGCCTCGGTGATCGCGAGCTTCTGCGCAACCTCAATGGCGTCGAGCTTGGCCTTGAGGCCCTGAATCTCCGCATCCTTCGTCGCGGCAGCCTTCTGCAATTCATTCACGAGCTTCGCCTCGGCTAGCTCGGTAGCGGCTTGCTTGTCATGCTTCGCTTGCGCAAGTTCGTTCGCGAGCGCGTCCCGCTCTTTTTCCACAGCGCTCAGGGCCTCCGTCACGGCGAGCTTTCGCGCGACCTCCCCGCCATCGAGCTTGGCCTTCAGTTCCTGGATCTCGGAGTCCTTGGCTGCGGCAGCCCTTTGCATTTCGCTAGCAGCCTTCGCCTGGGCAAGCTCGACGGCGTTCCGCTTGTCCTGCTCGGCCAGCTCAAGCCGCTCGTGCAACTGCTGCTCGAACTCGCCGTCGCGAACCTGCTTGACGATGTCCGCGTACCCGGCCTCGTCAATCTTGAATGCTTTGCCGCAGTGCGGGCAGTTGATTTCATGCATGACTACTTATTGCCCCTGCTTTAGCCTTCGGCCTTGAGTGTTGCCATCCGGTACGTGAGTTGATTCTTCGCAAGATCAGCGCCGTGATCAGTAGTGACCAGCGAACGTGATCATTTCAACCAGAAACCGCATTTAGCGCTTGGTGGTGTGGACAGTCTCCGCATCCATAAGACGATGGCTGCGAGAGTGACGACAGCAACCGAGGTCGATATTGGCGGATTAGGCTACTTCCCCGGGAAGTGTCGCCCGGCATGCTCGCTTAACGCTGGCGGTCGAGACGCCGAAATGCTCGGCGGTCTTCTGTACACTTGAACCGGTGCCCCGCCGCCACTTGCGCCAGCTAAGGCCGGGCTGATTGGAGAGTAAGGCCACGTTGCGCCGCGCGCTGCAAATTCACTTAGGAAGCTTCCAATTCAGCTTTATAAACAATCGACTCTGCAACATCGTGCTCATGATATTTCTCTAATAATTTATCCAGGTTAGAATGATAATCTAAAATTTCATCCTGATATTTTTTAACGAGATCAATTAGGTCGATTTCCTCATCAGTAATAGATGAGAGAAAATTCTTTGCCTCTGACTTCCATCCGCCCCACGCGACAAGATTCTCTTTAGTCAAGGACCAGTGTGCTGCAATTTCTGCCTGGCCAGATGATCCAGGAAGCGGGACCACTTTCAACACGCGATTGAGGGGAGGCATACCAATATGGATCATAAAATTTCGGAGATCTTGCACGAAACGCGTCATTGGGTTCTTTAAAAACTTTTTATCAATCTCCAATTTGTTCGCAGCGGCAATGGGCGTATTTTTATAGTGTCCATCGATCATAACCCGCGTGTGGTCGACTAATGTCATTGCTGCCGCAAGGAAATTATGGAATCTTCGTGCCGCTTCGCGCATCACCGAGTGGGAGGAATATAAATCCTCATAGCCCTTCATCAGTTCTTGTGGGACTAGATTTGATTCTAGGAACACGTGAAGCTGGTTCGCATTGACGCGGAATAGCTCGACAGAAAATGATCTCTCGTGCATGCGATTCCGAAAGACCGTGCCAGGCAATTTTGTCCAGTTAGCCCAGGTTTTTTAGTCATACTCTATTCCGTTAATTAGCCGCTGTTGCAGGTTCACGAAGGTCCCGTAAGCCCGGGGCAACTATCCATGCAAATCTTGCGATAGCTACCACTGAAGGTTCAAGACGTTATTTCAGCAAGAACAGCGGCATTTCAAGCTTGGCATTGCTGGTAGCGACCAAGTCCAGACTTATGTGGCGTCCAACAAGGAAATGGCGCACCCGACGCGATTCGAACGTGTGGCCTTCGCCTTCGGAGGGCGACGCTCTAGACAGATCAGCCGACGTCCGCATGCTGCTCAAGAAGCAACTGTTCGGCGTTGTGCGGAACTTGTTTCGCCAGGGCCCCGAGGTCGTTTTCGGAGAGGATCGGCGCAGATCGCATTTGGTCCTTAGCTTGCACCTTTGAGACGTCAATCTCAGCGAACCGATTTTCCATTTTTCGGAAGTGGGCGTAGCAGCCGATATCGATCGCAAAGGCTTGATAATTGCCGGGGACAGATTTGTGAGTTAGCGCCGAGCCTGCCTGGTGAATGATGCGATAGTCGAGCAAGCGATTGAACAGACTTTTCCACTCTTCCTGCTGCTGCATCACCTTTTCAGGCACCAAGAATATGTTGGTTTTCTTGGTCAGGCAAAACTCTCGCAACATATAGATGCCAGCAATCAGGAGGTCCTGTTCGTCGGCGTGACTGTCTTTCTTCAGCTCTTCAATGCGGCGCTCAAGATTAGATTTGCTGAGAACGCGGACTTCGTCCTTGCCGACAGGATCGCCGTCATGCGCGCTCATCGCCTCGAGAAACAACGACAGCACGTCGCGCGGAACGCCCCCGCCTGCCATGACAAGCCTATCGAACCCTTCTCCTTTGAATAGCTGCGACAGTTCGTCCTCGTCCATTCCGGCTTGCCGGCCGTATTCGGTCAAAATCTGCCAGTTCTGCGTCGATGTCCGCTTAAAGTCGCTGAACGTGTAATCGATGTTCACCGGCTGAAAATCGTGGCGCTCTTGAGCGCCGATCGGCTGTCCTTCGCGATCTGCATACAGCGTGGACGCGTGTCGCATGGTGGCGATCTTGAAGAAGATCGGCACGTCCTTGCACAGCCGATGAATATAATCGACGACGAAAGCCTGATCCGCCCGCTTGAGATGGTAGAGGTCGTCGATCTGCAGAAGTATCGTTTTTACTTTGGTCGATAGGGAGAAAAACGCGCGGAGGCTCTTTTTCAGCTCGGGAAGCCACCTGTCGAGATCCTGAAGCTTTGCGCGGTGGTGCTGGAACGCTCGCTCGATCTCGCTCTTGCTCTTTTTAGTAACGTTCGCGCCGATCTTGCCTCCTGGGATATTCGCATCGACCGAAAATCCGCCCGCGAGCTCACTTCCGCTCGTAGCCTTCACGTTCTCTTCGACCGTGTCCGGCTCGCTATGCATGGTTTTGAGCTTCTTGATGATGTCGCCAAGAAGCTTTCTTGTCTCTTTCTTTTTACCGAACCAGCCGCCCAGATGGCTCTCGATATCGGTGAACAGCGAAACCAAAATCTCGATCAGCACATTCGGGAAGCTGTGCCGCTTGAAATCCTCGCAGTTGAGGTAGATCGCTCGAATATCGCCTGGTAACTGACCTGCTGAAGCATGCAGCAGCAGCGTTTTCCCGCAGCCCCGGCGGGCAAATATTGTATGGTTTTGGCGCGCCCTCGCGTCTTCGAGCGCATGGCCGACGTTGATATAGTCGATGCGCTCGCCGCCCAGCTGAACCCGCAGGCCCTCAGTAATTAGCTGGCGCAGCCGGGCCAGCTTCTGCTTGTCGACCACGTTGTCCTCCGCCCATGTTTTCCTCGTTTTGGAGGAAGAATCAGAGCGGTGCAACTGGCACGATAGTACTGATAGTGCCAACCTCAAGGCCCTGCACGCTGTTCAGCCACTGACGGAGCCAAGATAACCTGGCGTACGGCCGCATCCGACAATGGGGTCGCGGCGGCCCGAGCTGCGGCCTTTCGGATGAGATCAACGCTATCGGGCGCCAGGAGCATGTCGGACAATGACGCCGTGCCACGGCCGAGCCATGCTCGTTTCACTCGATCACGCACGCCTGTCGGAATTGATAGCCGCCCTGGTCAAACGAGGAGCACAGTTGGCTTTCGCGTGAAGGACAGAAGGTTGACCAACAACTATGGCAACCGAGACGGGGAAGACGTGGGGCCATCTCTGAGCTTCAGACCCCTGACATCGAAGAGCTGATCGGAAAGGCCCTCGAAGATCACATCTGGTTAAGCCGCGCGTTGGGCTAAATCCGCGTCGGCTGGTCCGCGCCGGCGTTTGTGTCAGCGCGGACTCGGCCACATGATATCGCCGGCGGTGTACTCGGCGAGCAACGCAGCGGATGTGTTCAGCTCATATCGATCATCAATCAAGCGACCCGTTCTTTGACCGTTCACTAAAATCGACGCAACTCCCGTATTCAGCTTGGAAGGCTGACCTCCGGCCATAGCATTCACAGCGCGACCGGATTTACCGCCCACGAATCCTTGGACGCATCAAAACCAAGCACAACTAACAAGCCGTTAGGTCAGAAGGAAAGCACGCGGCGTGTTCGAGCAAGGATTCAATCTGAACGGAATAACGCCTGTTGCTACGAAATTGCTACGAACCGAGCGTGGTCGCGCGAGGCTGTCAAAAAAGGGCTGATACCTGGGCCATTTGGTAGCGAGGGAGGGACTCGAACCCCCGACCCCAGGATTATGATTCCCGTGCTCTAACCAGCTGAGCTACCTCGCCGAACGTCACAACCAAGCCATGCGGCGGGTCGCGGACGGCGGCATATAAGAAGGCACCCAAATGCCTGTCAAGCAACGTCGGCATCTTTACAGGATCATTTCGGCCGGATGTTGGGATCGCCGCCGGGGCTGCCAGGCGGCGGGATCACCGGCATGGTCCCGGTGTCCGGCGCGGGGGCGTGCATTTCAGGATCGACACCCGTCGGCGGGCACAAAACACCATCCGATCTGGCCAGTTTGTCCCCCAAGGGTTCGCGGCTCTGGCCCGTGGTGGTGTCGGAGGGCGCAATGCTGCGTTCCGACGGCATCGCCTGCGTCGGGGCGCAGTCCTGGTTTTGACTGGCGCGATCGGGACTGGGCGGCGCAGTTCGGGCCGGCGGCGCCTGGGCGAGCGCCATCGCCGGACAAGCCGCAATGATCGGGAAAATGAACCGGAACTTCGCTTGCATGCCCTGCCAACGGCTCCGCAACGCGCAGGTTCCGCGCGGGCAGATCCCTGATCAGGACTTGCGATAGCGGATCAGCGAGAAATGCCCCATCGGCGGCATCGGCCGCCGCTCGATCAGGGCGACGCCGCCATGCCTGCGTTCCCAGGCCAGCAGCCGCTCCCATGGGAATTCCGGCCGCCAGCCAAGCCGACGCGCCAGCGGCGCGAACGCAAGCTCGAAGATCCGGCGCGGACCGCTCTCCGCGCCGATGTGATTGACCAGGATCAGCTCACCGCCGGGCTTCAGCACGCGCACGAAATCATCCAGCGTCGCTTCCGGATCGGGCACCGCAGTGATGACATATTGCGCGACCACCGCATCGAACGAGGCGTCGGGGAATGCGAGGTTCTTCGCATCCATCACCGAGAGGGATTCGACATTCGTGAGGTTGAGATTGCGCACGCGCTCCTGCGCCCTGCGCAGCATCGGCTCGGAAATATCGACGCCGCATAGTCTCGTGCTGCGCGAATAGTCCGACAGCGACAAGCCGGTGCCGACGCCGACATCGAGCACCCGGCCGCCGATCGCATCCGCCACCGCGATGGTGGATTTGCGGCCGTGATCAAACACTGCGCCGAACACCAGATCGTAGATCGGTGCCCAGGCGGCATACGCCTTCGCCACCCCCGCACGATCGATATCGTTGCCCATGTTTGCCGCGCCGCTTTTTCGAAACTAGCCTGCCGCCAGCGGCTGCGGCGCGGACGTTTCGGTTCTTGTCGCGGCATCGTCGCGATGCGACGCGCTCTTGATGAAGCCGCCGCCGAGAACGCGCGCCTGCCCGCTTGGCGCATCATAGAACACGCAGGCCTGACCGGGCGACACGCCCTCCTCGCCCGCGACCAGTTCGACTTCGCATTCGCCGTCCACGAGGTGCAGCCAGGCCGGCTGCGGCGCACGGGTGGAGCGCACCTTGACGAAGACCTCGCGGCCATTGCCGACCGCGCGCTCGAACGGGCCATCGCCGATCCAGTTCACCTCACGCAGCACGATCCGGCTGCGCCGCAATGCCTCGCGCGGACCGACGATGACGCGGCGGCGCGCGGCATCAAGCTCGAGCACATAAAGCGGCGCGTGGCTGGCGATGCCGAGACCGCGACGCTGGCCGACAGTGAAATTCACGATGCCCTGATGATGGCCGATCACGCGGCCGTTGCGATCGACGATCTCGCCCGGCTCCATCGCGTTGGGCTTCAGCCGCTCGATCACATCGGTATAGCGGCCGGTCGGCACAAAGCAGATGTCCTGGCTGTCGTGCTTATCGGCGACCGGCAGATCGAAGCGGCGTGCCAGTTCGCGGGTTTGCGCCTTGGTCATGTCGCCGAGCGGAAAGCGCAGATGGGCCAGTTGCTCGGAGGTGGTGGCAAACAGGAAATAGCTCTGGTCGCGCTCGGCATCGGCGGCGCAAACGAGCGCGCGCGATCCATCAGGCAGGCGGCGCGAGGCGACATAATGACCGGTGGCCAGCACCTGCGCGCCAAGCTCGCGCGCGGTCGAGAGCAGATCGCGAAACTTGATGGAGCGGTTGCACTCGATGCACGGCACCGGCGTCTCGCCATGCACATAGCTTTCGGCGAAACGGTCGATCACCGATTCACGGAAGCGGCTTTCATAGTCGAGCACGTAATGTGGAATGCCGATCCGCGCGGCGACATCGCGCGCATCGTGAATGTCCTGACCGGCGCAACAGGCACCCTTGCGATGGGTGGCCTCGCCATGATCGTAAAGCTGCAGCGTGATGCCGACGACATCGTAGCCCTCGGCCTTGAGCAGCGCCGCCGTCGCCGAGGAATCGACGCCGCCGGACATAGCGACAACGACCCGCGTGTCCTGCGGGCGTCCTTCGAGATCAAGGCTGTTGAGCATGGCCTGGCAAATCCGGATGCGATGTGGAGCAGCGTCGCCGTCACCCTCCATATATGAGCTCTTTATTATAGAGCGCACCCCCATCAGGCAATTGGAACGCATCGACTGCGGCAAAACTTGCCGCCGGGCAGAATGCGCAGGGGCCGGCCTCGCTTCCCTTTAGCTCAATATATTGAATTATCACATGTTTTTAGGTTCCCCCGGCTGGCCCGGTCCTTGCTCCTCTGTTCCCGAGATTATTGTGAGAGGTTGCCTGTGCCCAGCGTCACTCCGGAAGCTGCCGTCGCGCCGTCATTTTATACCGCCCGGCCAAAATCGCCGCAGGCGGCGCCGTCCGCGACGTCGGCGGATTTCGCCAATCTGGTGGATCTGAACGCCGACGCCGACAGCAGCCAGTCGACACCGCCCCGTGACGCGCCCACGCCCCGGGCCAACGATGCCCGCCCGGCCGACAGGACCGATCGCGCCCAAGCCGCCGACGCCGGTTCGGACCGTCCCGTCAATGCGGACAGCCAGGACTCCACCAACGGAGTTCGCAAACACACCGACAACACGAAAAAAGCTGACGCTGCAGACAAGGCGACAGCAGCCAAGGACGAGAGCGGCGATACAACTCAGGACGACGCCGATCAGGCCAATATCGTCCAGGCCATCGCGACCGACGGCACGGCGGCTACCATCGTGCCGGCCGCCGTCGTGATCCCGGTTGCCACCATCGAGACCGATTCAACTGCGACGGCCACGACCGGCGACACCACGTCCGGACCTGCCATTGCGGTCAGCGCACAGAGCCTGACCATCGCCGCTGCGCAGGCATTCACACCCGACGCAGCCACCGAACCGACCATCGACCCGGTGACCGGTCTGCCTGTGACGCCGTCGGCCGGCGCAGCGTCCGGCGAAACCGCTGCGACCACCCAAGCCACCGCCGAGGCAGAACTTCCGCTTCCGACCGAGGCCGTGATCACCGCGCCGGCCGCGACCAAAATCGCCGCGCCGAACGCAAGTGGCGTGAAGGTCAAGACAGCTGCCGCGTCCGGCGACAACTCCGCGACAGCAGATGTCGCAACAACGGCCGACACAACGGCCACCGCTTCGACAGCGAAACCCGCCGAGACCGTCGCAGATCAGAGCGGAAAGGCCGATCCGAAGGGCAAGCATGAGGCCGCCAACGCTCCTGTCGCCAAAAGCGAGACAACGAGCGAGGGCAAGAGCGAAGCGCCGGACGCTAAACCGGCCTCCGCAACGGCGACGACCGCGCCGGTGCCGAGCCACACCCATGCGCCGGCCCTGCAACCTGTTTCCACCGACCCAAGCCAGCTCGGCAACGGCGCATTGCCGCTGCAACAGCCGGTGCAGACCGCCGCAAGCGCCCAGTCCTTCGCTGCTCCGGCACCGCAACTCAACGTCGCGGTTGCCGCAAACAACATGGTCCCGGTGAGCGGCCTTGCGGTCGATATCGCGCTCAAGGCCGCGGCCGGCAGCAGCCGCTTCGAAATCCGCCTCGATCCCGCCGAGCTGGGACGGATCGACGTGCGCCTCGATGTCGACAAGCATGGACAGGTGACCTCGCATCTCACGGTCGAGCGCCCGGCCACGCTGGAAATGCTTCGCCGCGACGCACCGCAACTGCAGCAGGCGCTGGAGAATGCCGGCCTGAAGACCGGCGACAGCGGCTTGCAGTTCAGCCTGCGCGACCAGTCATTCTCTGGCCAGCAGGACGACGGTCAGTCGGGCCGCAACGCGCAGCGCCTGATCATTTCGGAAGAACCCACCGTGCCCGCGCAGATCGCCGGCATGAGCTACGGCCGTGCGCTCGGATCGAGCACCGGCGTCGACATCAGGATTTGAGGAGAGACGCATGGCCGTCGATGTCACATCGCCCATCATTCCAACTTCGGCGCCCGCGTCGGCGCCGCCGAGTTCGAATTCATCGAGCAGCAGCACGACAGGCACCGATGCCACGGGCATTGCCAATAATTTCCAGACCTTCCTGACGCTGCTGACAACGCAGCTGCAGAACCAGAACCCGCTCGATCCGCTGGACACCAACCAGTTCACCCAGCAACTCGTGCAGTTCGCGCAGGTCGAACAGCAACTCAAGGCGAATGACCAGCTCACCTCGCTGGTCGCGCTGCAAAAGACCGCACAATCCACGCAGGCCCTGAGCTTCGTCGGCCAGACCATCGGCGTCGACGGCAGCACTGCGGCCTTCAACGGATCGGCAACCTGGAATTTCAACGCGCCGTCAAACGCGACCGCGACCATCACCATTACCAACTCCGCCGGTCAGACCGCCTATTCCGGCAGCTACGCGGTGTCTTCCGGCAATGCGAGCTTCGTGTGGGACGGCAAAGGCAATGACGGTACGCAATGGCCAGCCGGCAACTACAAGATGACGGTGACGGCGAAGGACGCCTCCGGCAATGATGTGGCGGTCTCCACCGAAGTTCAGGGTGTGGTGGATTCCGTCGATCTCACCGCAAGCCCCGCGCTGCTGTCGATGGGCGGCAACAACTACACCGTCGATCAGATCAAGCGCGTGGTGCGCGCGAACTAACAACCGCCATTCTCGCATCCGTTCGTTCCGACCCGACCCCCGTAAGGCGGCCGGGCGGTTCGTTATGAGGCGTCTCGAAGGAGAATCGTATTGGAGCCTTGGGCTTAGGCAAATTTTAAGTCGGGAGGGGTAGCTTGTTCCTACGAGTTCAGTAGTTCGAGTTTGTGAGTACGCCATGACAGAACCCCACCGCCCGAGGGTGAAGTACGTCATCGGGCCAGACGGCAGTCCGCTGACCATCGCGGATCTTCCCGCGCCCGGCACCAAACGGTGGGTCATCCGCCGTAAAGCCGAAGTCGTTGCCGCGGTGCGCGGTGGCCTTCTTTCTTTGGAAGAGGCCTGCAGCCGCTACACCCTGACCGTGGATGAATTCCTGTCCTGGCAGTTCTCGATCGACCAGCATGGCCTGGCCGGATTGCGGACCACCCGAATCCAGCAATACCGCCAATAATATCATTATCTTAGCTGTTTGCCCCCCGAAGCTGGTCTCGCTCCCCGAGGCCGGCTTTCGGCGTTTGATGACCTCCAGATCAGGCTCAAGAGCGCCGCAAAGACTCCGAATTCAATCAAACACACCGCATCCGGTCGCAAAAACAGTCACCACTTTCGCCGAATGAGCCCGACCGTTAACCGGCGTTAACCATATAGAAACCATACCTAGGCAAATTCTGCCCAGTCGGCGCGTGGCCGAATCTGGGGCGGTTCGTTTGCAAGGGCTGGTAGCATTCCTTCGGGGTCTGGGTGCGGCGCGGATGGCGGCCATGGTCGCGGTCACCGTGGCGCTGCTCGGCTTTTTCGCCTTCGTCATCATGCGCGTCACGGCGCCGCAGATGGCCACCCTCTATACCGACCTCAGCTATGAGGACTCCTCCGGGGTCATCAAAGAGCTCGACCGTCAGGCCATTCCCTATGAGCTGAAGAACGAAGGCGCCGTGATCATGGTGCCGAAGGACCGCATCACCAAGCTGCGGATGAAGCTCGCCGAAGGCGGCCTACCCAAGGGCGGCGGGGTCGGCTACGAAATCTTCGACAAGTCCGACACGCTGGGCTCGACCAGCTTCGTGCAGAACGTCAACCATCTGCGCGCGCTCGAGGGCGAACTTGCCCGCACCATCAAGTCGATCGACCGGATTCAAGCGGTCCGCGTCCACCTCGTGCTGCCGGAACGGCCGCTGTTCTCGCGCGAAAAGCCGGAGCCGTCGGCGGCCATCGTGGTCCGCGTGCGTGGATCGCTTGAGCCGCAGCAGGTGCGTGCCATCCGCCACATCGTCGCCTCCTCCGTCAACGGGCTGAAGGCGCAGCGCGTTTCGATCGTGGACGAGACCGGCCAGTTGCTCGCGAACGGCTCCTCGGGCGATGCCGGCGCCGATGGCGTCACCGGCGACGAGCGCCGCGCTGCCTACGAGAACCGGATGCGCGGCCAGATCGAGGCGATCGTCTCCTCGGTGGTCGGCCCGGGCCGCGCCCGCGTCCAGCTCTCCGCCGATTTCGACTACAACAAGATCACCCAGACCTCCGACAAGTTCGATCCCGAGGGCCGCGTGCTGCGCTCCAGCCAGTCGCGCGAGGAATCCTCCAGCACCGCCGAGGCCAAGGACGGCCAGGTGACGGTCAACAACGAACTGCCCGGCAGCCAGTCGCAGGGTGGCGCGAACGCCGCCAAGGACCAGAGCAAGAAGAGCGAAGAGATCAACAATTACGAGATCTCGCGCGTCACCAAGACGGAAGTCACCGAGGCCGGCCGGGTCAACCGCGTCTCCGTCGCCGTGCTGGTCGACGGCAGCTATGCCAAGAACGACAAGGGCGAGGTCGTCTACGTGCCGCGCCCCAAGGAAGAACTGGACCGCATCGCCACCCTGGTGCGTTCGGCGATCGGCTTCGACCAGAAGCGCGGCGATCAGGTCGAGGTCGTCAACCTGAAGTTCGCCGAGGCGCCCGCCACCGCGCCGCTGGCCGAGCCGGCCGGCCTGCTCGGCATGTTCCAGTTCACCAAGGACGACATCATGTACTTCATCGAGCTCGGCGTGATGCTGGTGCTCGGCATCGTGGTCGTGTTCATGGTGATCCGCCCGCTGGTCAAGCGCGTGCTGGCCTCCGAGCCGGTCAAGAGCCTGACCGAGCCGATGCCGGAGCTGTCCGATCAGAGTGCGCAGGCCGCCGGCGGTCCGCCGCAGATCGGCAACAACGCCACCGCGCAGATGATCGACGTCGCGCAGGTGCAGGGCCAGGTCCACGCCCAATCAGTTCATCGCGTCGGCGAGCTCGCCGACCGCAACCCGAACGAAACCGCCGCCATCATCCGTCAGTGGCTCACAGAACCGGCATAACGTCCCATGGCATCCACACCCGCCCTCACCAAACAGTCCAACGACATTGCCGGTGTCGTCGCCACGCTTGCGAGCCGCCAGAGCGGCCGCGAGCCGACCAAGCCGATGAGCGGCCCGAAGCGCGCCGCGATCATGATGCTGGCGCTCGGCGAACAATATGGCAGCAAGGTGTGGGCGCTGCTCGATGACGACGAAGTGCGCGAGCTGTCGATGGTGATGTCGACGCTCGGCACGGTGGAAGCCGATGTGGTCGAGGACCTGCTGCTGGAATTCGTGTCCCGGATGTCGGCATCCGGTGCGCTGATGGGCAATTTCGACGCCACCGAACGGTTGCTGCAGACCTACCTGCCGCCCGATCGCGTCAGCGGCATCATGGACGAAATCCGCGGCCCCGCCGGCCGCAACATGTGGGAGAAACTCTCCAACGTGCAGGAAGAGGTTCTCGCCAACTACCTGAAGAACGAATATCCGCAGACCGTCGCCGTGGTGCTGTCGAAGCTCAAGCCCGAACACGCCGCACGCGTGCTCGCGATCCTGCCCGAGGACATGGCGCTCGACGTCGTCAACCGCATGCTGAAGATGGAAGCGGTGCAGAAGGAAGTGATCGAGCGCGTCGAGCAGACGCTGCGCACCGAGTTCATGTCCAACCTGTCGCAAACCCGCCGCCGCGATGCCCACGAGGTAATGGCGGAAATCTTCAACAATTTCGACCGCCAGACCGAAACGCGCTTCATCACCTCGCTCGAGGAAGAGAACCGTGAATCCGCCGAGCGCATCAAGGCGCTGATGTTCACCTTCGACGATCTCGTCAAGCTGGATGCCGGCTCGGCGCAGACCCTGATGCGGCATGTCGACAAGGACAAGCTCGGCATCGCGCTGAAGGGCGCCAATGACGCCGTGCGCGAGTTCTTCATGGGCAACATGTCGAGCCGCGCCGCCAAGATGCTGCAGGACGACATGGCGGCGGCCGGACCGGTCCGCCTGCGCGACGTGGACGAGGCCCAGGCGCTGCTCGTCAACCTCGCCAAGGATCTCGCCGCCAAGGGCGAAATCATGCTGCAGAAGAACCGCGCCGACGACGAGCTGGTGTACTGATGGCCGCACCCGCAAAATTCCTGTTCGACGTCGACTTCGCGATCCCCGCCGCCGCGAAGGAGCGCGCCGCGACCGATGCCGAAATCGCGCAGCGCGTTGCCGAGGCCGAGGCACGGGCCTATCGCGAGGGCTTCGATGCCGCGCAGCGCGAAGCCAGGGTCGAGAGCGACCGGCGCTCGGCGCTGGCGCTTGAGGAGATCGGCCTTGCGATCCGCCAGATCGCGGCCAGCCTCGATCAGACCGAGAGACGGATGGAAACCGAGGCCGTCGATGTCGCGATCGCCGTCGCAAGCAAGCTGTCCCGCGAACTGATGGCCGCCGAGCCGCTCAGCGAGGTGATGGCGCTGGTCAGTGACTGCTTCCGGCACCTGACCTCGACGCCGCATCTTGCGGTCCGCATCAACGAAAATCTCTACGAAGCCGCCAAGGAACGCATCGAGGCGCAGGCCCGGCGCAGCGGCTTCGAGGGCCGCCTTGTCATTCTCGCCGAACCCGACATTGCCACCGGCGACTGCCGGATCGAATGGGCGGATGGCGGCTGCACCTTCGAGCGCGACACCGTCGAGGCCAAGATCAACGAACTCGTGGGACGCTACATCGCCTCCCGCAATCAGGCCGATGCGCCGGCCATGGGGAACTGAGCCATGAGCGACAACGACACAGAGGTACCGCTCCCGGATCTCAACGGCGCCGACGCGCCGCCGGTCGACCCTGCCGGCCTGCAACCGGAAGACGATCACAGCACGCGGATCGCCTCCGATCTCGAAGCGGTGTTCGACGTTCCGGTGCAGGTGTCGGCCGTGCTTGGCCGCTCCAAGATGGATGTCAGCGATCTTCTCAAGCTTGGCCCCGGCACCGTGCTCGAACTCGACCGCCGCGTCGGCGAGGCCATCGATATCTACGTCAACAACCGCCTGGTGGCGCGCGGCGAGGTCGTCCTGGTCGAGGACAAGCTCGGCGTCACCATGACTGAAATCATCCAGGCGGAGCGCGCCTGACGCACCCGCCGCCAAACCGACGCCGAAAATGGCGCGATTGATAACAGGAGCAAATCATGCGGCTTCTCATTGTTGGCACACTGAAAGGCCAGCTCACCACCGCGACCAAGATCGCCATGGAGAACGGCGCGACCGTGACCCACGCCGAGGATTCAGAGCAGGCGATGCGCGTCGCCCGCGGCGGCAAGGGCGCTGATCTGCTGTTGGTCGATGTCGCCATCGACATTCGCGACCTCGTGATGCGGCTCGAGGCCGAACACATTCACGTGCCGATCGTCGCCTGCGGCATCACCACCGACGCCCGCGCCGCGGTCGCCGCGATCCATGCCGGCGCCAAGGAATACATCCCACTGCCGCCCGATCCCGAGCTGATCGCCGCGATCCTCGCCGCCGTCGCCAACGACTCGCGCGATTTGATCTATCGCGACGAGGCGATGGCGCGGGTGATCAAGCTCGCCCAGCAGATCGCTGGCTCCGACGCCTCGGTGATGATCACCGGCGAATCCGGCACCGGCAAGGAAGTGCTGGCGCGCTACGTTCACAACCGCTCGCCCCGCGCCCGCAAACCCTTCATCTCGATCAACTGCGCCGCGATTCCGGAGCACCTTCTGGAATCCGAGCTGTTCGGCCATGAGAAAGGCGCGTTCACCGGCGCCATCGCCCGGCGCATCGGCAAGTTCGAGGAAGCAACCGGCGGCACGCTCTTGCTCGACGAAGTCTCGGAGATGGACGTGCGGCTGCAGTCGAAACTGCTGCGCGCCATCCAGGAGCGCGTGATCGACCGCGTCGGCGGCACAAAGCCGGTACCGGTGGACATCCGCATCATCGCGACCTCCAACCGCAATCTCGCCGATGCAGTGCGCGGGGGCACCTTCCGCGAGGATCTGCTGTTCCGCCTCAACGTGGTCAATCTGAAGCTGCCGCCGCTGCGCGAGCGCCCGGCGGACATTCTCGAACTGGCCCAGCATTTCGTGCAGAAATACGCGCAGGCCAACGGCGTGCCGGTACTGCCGCTGTCGACGGCCGCGCGGCAGGTGCTGACCGCGAACCGCTGGCAGGGCAACGTCCGCGAACTCGAGAACACGATTCACCGCGCGGTACTGATGGCGCAGGGCGACGAGATCGGCGCCGACGCCATCCTGTCGCCTGACGGCGACCGTCTCGATTTGACCAGAACCCCTCCGGCTGTCGCCCACGCCACCCTCGCCGCCGAGCAGGTGACGCGCGCGTTGGTCGGTCGCACCGTTGCCGATGTCGAGCGCGACCTGATCCTCGAGACGCTGAAGCACTGCCTCGGCAACCGCACCCATGCGGCCAACATTCTCGGCATCTCGATCCGCACGCTGCGCAACAAGCTCAACGAATATGCCAGTGACGGCGCGCCGATCCCGCCGCCCGGCTCCGGCGAAATGCGCGGCGTCGCCGCGGCCTGATATCGCCCGCAACGAACACCACAACGCCGGCGTGGACCCCACGCCGGCGTTGTCGTTTCCGGAAGATGCTTCAGACCCGCGCCGGACGATCCGACCGCTCGAAGATGATGCCGGGCGGCGTCTCCGGCTCGCTGGCGGCTTTGTAGTTGCGATAGACATTGATCGCGAAAGTGGCGAACACCACGAGGATGAACGCCGAGAGCAGCAGCAAGGCGATGCGTTTGACAAGCGTCATGGCGCGGCGATGCGGGGCAGCCGCGGCTTCAAGCCGGCGCGAGCTGCGCGGTGCGCGCGGCCTTGTGCGCGACATGGCGCTGGCCCAGCCAGACGAGCGGCACGACGATCAATTCCATCACCAGCGCGATCAGCGTGCCGAAAGTCGGCGTCGGGCGCAGAAAAAATCCATAGAGATGGGCAAGACCGCCGACCACGATCAGGAATGACAGCGTGGCCATCCGCTCGCCGTGGATTTCGATCCGCGGCACCGTGGTGATGTACATCACGCCCATGCCGGCGGCGATCGCCGACAGAAAGCGAAAGAAATGATCCGCCGAGAGGGATTCGCCGCTGTGCAGGAACTTCGAGCCGAGCAGCACGCCGGACAACCCGACGGCGAGCAGCACGAGCGCACAGAAGATGATTGCCGCCTGAAGGCATATCCGTTCCATGGGCCGCTCCCATTTTCCTGAGAATCCGAATGGCCATGGTATAGGATGGCGCCGCCCCGATAGCGAATGGAAGTTCACCAAGGGGCTCTCACATTTTCGCGCAGCTTGATATGCCGTGCTGAGGTGGGCCGAACGATTCGGCTTTGCCATGCGCGCCGCGCCTTCAAAGATCGCCATGACCGTCTTCACGCCACACCAGGACCAAGCCCTCGCCGCCGTCGCCGCATGGCTGAAGGCGAAGCCCGGCCGTGGCAGTACCCCGCCGGTGTTCCGGCTGTTCGGCTATGCCGGCACCGGCAAGACGACGCTGGCGCGCCATATCGCCGAAGGCGTGAGCGGCGGGGTGAAATACGCCGCGTTCACCGGCAAGGCCGCGCTGGTGATGCGCAACAAGGGCTGCGAGGGCGCCTCCACCATCCATTCGCTGATCTATCGCACTCGCGAATCCGGCGAGGAGCAGCCGAGCTTCGAACTCTGGGACAACGCGCCCGCCTCCAAGGCCAAGCTCATCATCATCGACGAATGCTCGATGGTGGACGCCGAACTCGGCCGCGACCTGATGTCGTTCGACTGCCCGCTTCTGGTGCTGGGCGATCCGGCGCAATTGCCGCCGATCCAGGGCGGCGGCTTTTTCACCAGCGCCGAACCCGACGCGATGCTGACCGAAGTGCATCGTCAGGCGCAGGACGATCCGATCGTGCGGATGTCGATGGCAGTGCGCGAGGGACGCACACTGGAGACCGGCCAGTTCGGCGACAGCGAGGTGGTGCGGCGCGACGCGCTCGACCCGGACCGCGTGATGGCGGCGGACCAGATCCTGGTCGGACGCAACAACACCCGCCGCGCCTACAACATGCGGGTGCGCCAAAAGAACGGCATCGAGGACGCGCTGCCGGTCGCGGGCGACAAGCTGGTCTGCCTGCGCAACAACCGCAAGAAGGCGCTGTTCAATGGCGGGCTGTGGCGAGTGAAAGCACGCGCGCAATCGAAATCGCGCATCATCACCATGCGCCTCACCCCCGACGAGGAATTCGGCGCACGCCTCACCAAGGTCTCGGTACGCGCGGACTGCTTCGCGGGCGGCATCGAGGATATTCCGTGGGAGCAGCGCAGGCCCTATGACGAATTCGATTTCGGCTACGTGCTGACCGTGCACAAGTCGCAGGGCTCGCAATGGGACGACGTTGTGCTGTTCGACGAGAGCTTCGCGTTTCAGGACAGCCGCGCGCGGTGGCTTTATACCGGCATCACCCGCGCGGCAAAACGCCTCACAGTGGTGGTCTGAGCGAAGCGCAACACGCAACCTTTCGCGATGTGCTAGGTTTCATGTTGTTACAAATCCCAATGGAAGGAATAACATGCGAACAGCACGATTTCTCGCCATCGCACTGCTGGCTGGTTCGACCGCCCTCACTTTGTCGGCGCCGGCAACGGCGGCACCACTGACCAGCGCGGCTTATCTCGCCGGTACGGCTGCGGCCAACAATGATGTGACGAACGTGCAGTACCGCCGTCATTATCGTCATCATCATCATCACGGCTACTATGGTCATCGCCGCGGCTACGGCGGCACGGCTGCGGGAGTCGGCATCGGTCTTGCGGCAGGCGCGCTGATCGGCGGCGCCATCGCTGCATCGCAGGCTCAGGCCCAACAGAACGCCGCCTATTGTGCCCAGCGTTATCGATCCTACGATCCGGCGTCAGGCACCTATCTCAACCGGGACGGCAACCGCTATCCCTGCCCGTAACATTTGCATTACAGGCAACTCCACGACTGTCGATACTAGCCACGGGCCGGATTTCATCCGGCCCGTTTGTCATGAGCGAAGAGCATCCTGCGCAATGACACCGGAGTCAGTCTCAGGCGACGCTTCGCTCCTCAAATTCTGTTGCGCCCCGGTCCATGGTCTGCCGCCGCAACTCATCCTCCAGAAACTCATTGGCGATGATGAGCGCCCGCAAGGTGCCGCGCAGATCGCCGCCACAAACCGCGATCGCGCTGTCGACGGCGCGCTCATAGCGATCCGGATCGTTCCGGCAGAAAGGCTCGAACATGGCGGTCTCCGCTTTGATGATGCGCCGATGACGGTGTTTGATTCTTATGTTCTCTATTTGTTCCTTATGATTCCGAGACTGTCAACTGAAGCGTCACACCATCCTCTGCAAACAGCGGCGCTGAAACAGGAGCGCCGATCCGCAAGCACCGGGTCATGGCGCCGTGCTGTTCTCTGCCAGGGGACTCTTTATTTCTTCGCGCAATCCTCGCCGTCCCCTTTCACAACTTTGTGTCGCCGGCGCCGGTAACGGGTCGTGCGCTCCCGGCGTATCTTCGGCGTGTTCTTCCGCAGGTGCGCGCCGGCAAACCGCGCGCCCTGCACCGCTTGAAAAGGGATTCCCATGCTCGCCACCAGCATCAAACGCGCCTCCTTCGCTGCTGCCGCGCTCGGCGCGGTGGCGCTGACATGGTTCACGGTCGCGCCGTCGATCGCGTCCGGGGAGCCCTTCATCATTCCGCCGCCGAAAACCGACAACGCGCCAGCCTCCACCGGACTCAAGACCGCCGTGATCGCCGGCGGCTGCTTCTGGGGCGTGCAGGGCGTCTATCAGCACACCAGCGGCGTCGTGCAGGCGGTCTCCGGCTATGCCGGCGGCAAGCAATCCACGGCGAAGTACGAACTGGTCGGCACCGGCACCACTGGCCATGCCGAAGCGGTGAAAATCACCTACGACCCGCAGAAAATCAGCTACGGCAAGATTCTGCAGATCTATTTTTCCGTGGTGCACGATCCGACCCAGTTGAATCGCCAGGGGCCGGACACCGGCACGCAATATCGCTCCGCGATTTTCACCTCTTCACCCGAGGAAAAGAAGATTGCCGAGGATTACATCGCCCAGCTCAACGCCGCGAAGGTCTATAAAAAGCCGATCGTCACCACCATCGAGCCGATGCAGGGCTTTTACCCGGCTGAGGACTATCATCAGGACTACCTGACGTTGCACCCCAACCAGCCCTATATTGCGTTCAACGACATTCCGAAGATCGAAAACCTCAAGAAGGTCTTCGCCGGGAGCTATCGCGACAAGCCGGTGCTGGTGCGCGACGCCAAGGCGACGACCAATTGATCAGAACCACGAGGGCCGATGACCACCACCAAACCACACGCCAAGATTGAGAAATCCGACGCGGACTGGCGCGCCGAACTGTCGCCGACGCAGTATCGCGTGCTGCGTGAGAAAGCGACCGAGCGGCCGTTCAGCGGCGAATACGACCACAGCTTCGAGCCGGGCACCTATGTCTGCGCCGGTTGCGGACAGCCGCTGTTCACCTCTGACGACAAATTCGATTCCGGCTGCGGCTGGCCGGCTTTCAGCGCGCCTGCGACGGCGGACAGCATCGCGGAGGAGCGCGACACCAGCCACGGCATGATCCGCACCGAGGTGTTGTGCTCGCGCTGCAGCGGCCATCTCGGCCACGTGTTCGACGATGGCCCCGGCCCGACGCACCTGCGCTATTGCATCAATTCGGCTGCCCTCAAGCACGAGCCGAAATGATCATCCGGAAACCAGCGCTCACCCGCCGGTTCCATCCGGGCCGTGGATTGCCCGCCCTGGTTGCCCTGACGCAACCAAATTGGATTCCAGGAAATGGAACGCACCGCCTAGCGCATTGAAAACCGGCATTTTTTTGTTTCGGCGCGCTCACCCATGCATGCCGCCCATTCATCATGCCGAGATTCACGGGTCGCATTCCGGAAAAAAAAGCCTATATTAGAGATCTGCGGAAGTGACGTGGCGTTGAGCGCTTTGGGTTCGCGCCCGGTTGTCACTCCGCTTTTCGTAACAATCCTTGAAGAACGTGGTCTTTGCGGAACAAAGATCTGCGTCCCAACAAGAAGGCCAAGACCATGGCGGGATTTAATTACAACACCGAAGCCGAGCTTTTTCCTGCCGCGATCCGCAAGAAAAAGCGTGCCGGCTTTGCCTATCGCCGGTTCGGCACCGCCGCCGAAGCCGTGCTGTTTGCTATCGAGCAATTGCCTGCGGATTCATTAAACGGCGCCTACCTGCAGGTCGACGAGGCTCGCTTCGATCAGAGCGGCATCCGCTCGCTTTACGAGAGCAGTGATTTTCCGCTTGAGCGCCGCCCGCGGCCGACGGTTGAGCCTGCGGACGCCGAAGCCGAGAGCACCTGAGGCGCGCTCCCACCCACTTAAAACGGGCCTGATACCCGTTCAAAAAACCAGAGCACTGCGCCTCACTCCATCCGCGGCTGCTTGTCCATCCAGCGCCGCAGGATTCTCATGTTGCGCATATTCGCGCGGAACATGACGTCGAAGGCGTCGCCTGCAAACGGCACGAGTCCGACCACACCATCGAGAGCGACATTGCCAAGCATCCGCGCCACCACATGAGCCGGCGCACCGAGCGCGCGGGCCTCGCGCACGATCCAGAGCGAGATCGCGGTGGTGAGCAGATCACCAACCACCGGAATAAGGCCAATCAGCCCGTCGATGCCGTAACGCACCTTGGTGCCCGGCAAAATGAAGGCGACGTCGAGCAGGCGCGCCAGCGCGTCAAGCCGGGCAAATCGCTGCTCGCGCGTCAGCGGGGCAAACGCCATATTGCTGAAGACGTGTCCGCCGAAGCCATCCTGAAAGCCGCCCGGACCGCCGAAATCACGAAACGGGCCATCCGGATGCACGTCGTTGCCGTCCTGGTCGATGGTTCTCGTGCCGCGTGATGGGTTGCCCGAATCAGCACGCGCATTTGCGGCATTGGCCCGGGTGAAAAACGTGTCAGACATTCAGGTTCCTGTAGGGGGGACACGGACCGCCTGCAGATAGGCACGCGGCGACGCGGCGCAAGCGTCTGGCATCTCTACCCCCGCAATTTGGCGCGGAGCGGCATGGGCGCGGCCGTGCCCAGCGGTGTTGCGTCGAACACCGCATAACCGTTCTTGCCGTCGTGCTTGGCAGCATAGAGCGCGCGGTCCGCCGCAGCCATCAACCGATCCGAATACTTTCCGATCTCCGGCCGCCACTGCGCCACGCCGATCGATGTGCTGAGCGCAATCTGCCCGCCCGGCCACTGCATCGTCACCTCGCGGCAGGCATCGATCACATGCCGCGCGATCATCGCCCCTTCGCGCAATGTGGTTTCAGGCAGCACCACGCAGAATTCGTCGCCGCCCATGCGAGCCAGAAGATCCGCAGGGCGAAGCCGGGATTGAGCCGCGAGGGTAAAGCGGCGCAGGCATTCGTCGCCGGCAGCGTGACCAAAATTGTCATTGATCTCCTTGAAGCCGTCGAGATCCATGATCAGCAGCGCGAATGGCTCACCTGTCTGCTCCGAGCGCGCGCACTCAAGACGCAGCCGGGTCAACAACTGGCGGCGGTTGGCAACGCCGGTGAGTTCGTCGAACAGCGCGAGGTCGGCCACTTCGGCGCGCAGGCGGTCGATCGACAGCAGCACGAAGCCGAAATTCCACGCCATGGCCAGAAAGACCAGAACCAGCACCAGCGCGGTCTGGAACGGATTGAAGTGGATCATCGAGACTTCGCCGCCGATGTTCAGCAGGCTCATGGTGGCGCGCAGCACATTCACCGCGATGATCAGGATGCCGACGGCAGCGGCGAGCCGCGCGCCGGGCCGGTCATTCCCCCGCCCGAGTAGCTGGCGAAGGGACAGCGCGATCGGGATCGATTGGCCGATGGAATAGATGCACAGCCGCAACGGAACGCTGTCAAAAGCAAAGATGGATATGCCGAGCGAGACAAAGCTCAACCCGACGATCAGCACACTCGCCCGCCACGAGACCGCCTGACCATAAAAACGCTCGATGCCCATCGCGATCACGCAGCAGGCGAGGATCACCATCGTGCCGGCAATCCAGAGCGGAAAGACCGGATTGACCACTTCCCGGAGCAGCGAGGTCAGGCTGGCGGCGGCGAGGATGGCCGCGCCGGCGGCCCAGAACCGCGCCGCCTCGAAATTCGGATAGCTGCGCCCGACATACATCCACACCACGCTGAGCGCGAGGCAGTTGACGATGAAGACGATCCACAGTGTGAATACACTCAGCATGCGGGCTTTCCGTCAGATGCCGACCACGACTTTTTTCTTGACTCGCGTCCGCACCATAAGGCCATCGCGGGTCCCGAGCAGGCCAGCACACCATGCCAGCCGCGCGCTTAACGAACCCTGAGCGGGACGTTGGATTCCATGGTGTGGTTGTAGATTGATGAAAACCCACCCCGATTTCGCCAGACACCACCGCTCCATCGCCGTCGAGCGCAACAGAATCAATAGCACAGTCGTGATTTTCGCTGATTGTTAACCGTGACAAGGCACAACAGAGCCAAGCAGTTGCCCACAGCTATACTGCGAAATATCGATTTATCCACGACAACGCGTCGCGAATCGGTTCGGATGATTCTGAGGCTGCGAGACCGGCCCTCCGCCGAGCAAGCCTCGCATGACGTTATCGTCAATTTTAAACCTGAGAGGTTGTTATGGCTAAGAAAGCCAAGAAAGCGAAGAAGACAGTCAAGAAGGCCACCAAGGCCAAGAAGGTGACCAAGGCCAAGAAGGCGCCGAAGGCCAAAAAGGCCAAGAAGGCGAAGAAGGCCAAGAAGGCCAAGAAGTAACGAAAAACGGCCCGGGTGAACCTTCACCCGGGCCGTCAAACATTTCGGCTGCAGATATTCAAGCTGCAAGTAACGCACCACGCGGGCACCGACTTCATTTCAAAGCCCTGATTCAAGCGCGCTGCCCTCAAGCCCACGCCCGCTGCGATCTGCTCCGCGCCCCTGTTCGCCCGTTTTCACCACCCGCAAGCGCGCGCGGCGATCCGCCCTACCGCCCAACCAGCCGGTCAGCGAAATAAGCGATGGTCTTGCGATAGACCACCGCCCGATTCCATTCGCGCATCGCCTCGAAATTCGCCGAGCCGTCGTGATAGTCGCCGCCGGAGCGCCAACCCGCGGTCCTCAAAAGATTGGCGGTGGAGGCCAGCACGTCCGGCACGCTGTGGCGCAGATCGACATGGCCGTTGCCGTCGAAATCGACGCCGTACTTGATGTAGCTCGAAGGCAGAAACTGGGTCTGGCCAATCTCGCCGGCATAGGCGCCGACCATGTCGCGCAGGCCGAGGTCGCCACGCTGCACGATCTTCAGCGCCGCGATCAGTTCGCCCTGAAACAGCTCGGTGCGGCGGCAATCATGCGCCATGGTGGCGAGCACGCGAAACACCGGCAGCTTACCCATGTCGCCCTTGCCGAAATCGCTCTCGAGACCCCAGATCGCGACCAGGATCTGCGGCGGCACGCCGAATTGGCGCTCGATGCGCGAGAGCAGCGAGGCGTGACGCTGCAGCATCGCCTGCCCGCCCTTGATGCGGCCCGCGCCGACGCGGGTGGCGACATACTGCTCGAAGGTCTTGTTGAAGGTGCCGCGCTGGCGGCGGTCGAACGCCAGCACCGCGGGGTCCTGCGCGACACCGCCGAGCGCCTGGCTGATCACGCCCTGCGAGATGCCCGCCGCCTGCGCCTCCCGCGAGATGCTGGCGACAAAGCCGTTGAAATCACCGCCGCATGGCGCGGCGAAGGCGGGGATGGCGGCGGCGACGAGAAGGCCCGTAGACAGAGCGACAATGATACGAAGTTTCCGCATTGCGTGCCTTCTCCGTGAAATTTCTCGGACTATAGCACGTGAGGGAACAGAAAAAACGGCAGACCTTCCGGCCCACCGTTTTCAATTCGACACCGATCCGGAACTCGGCGGCAGTCTGTTCGCGACACTCGTTGAGCCAGCCGACGAGGCGATACCGGCCGTCAATGCACGTGCATTTGGCCCTTCGCCATCGCGAGGTGATGCGGCTGATGGTGGCCCCCCTGAACCATGATCCCCATGAAGCCAAGCGCTTTCAGCTTCACCAGTTCAGCCGGATTGGCCGGCGTGACGACGATTTTCACGCCGTTCGGCAAATCCTCGGTCTTTGCATTCCATCCGGTCCGCGTCAGCTCGGCGATATGCGCCGGCACCATCCGCTTGATCGCAACCAGCGTACGTCCCTCGCCGGTTACATTGATTTCCAGTGCGTTATCCAGCACGCGCTGCTCGGCAACGGCCCGCAGCGTCACCTCATTCATGTCGATGAGGTGCTCCCGCAGCGCGGCGATATCAACCTTCGACCAGTCCGTCGCGGGATCGGATTCGATAATCTGCACGACCTCCTGAATCGTGCCGAAAGCATCCTGGCCGGACATTGTCGGCCCACCGGACACGCCAGTTCGCTGTCCCATCATTCCGCCCATGCCGCCGTGCATCCCCTGCTGGCCATGCATCATCGGGCGGTGCATGCCTTGTCGCCCGTCCATCATCTGGCCAGGCATCTCGTGCTGGCCTCCCATCATCCGCTCGTGCATTCCGTGCGGACCCGGCGCCATTTGCGCGGCGGCAAATGCCGTGGCCGCGACGACACCGCCAACCAGCGCAACACCGGCCAAGCCGGCCTTCCACCATGATGACATGATCAATCTCCATTCAGAGCGCGCCCTTATGGCAAACCTAGTCCCGAACGACGCCCGCCGATATGATCAGGATCATACGGGTCCCCGCAGATTGATGGCCTTTTCGGTGCGGTCGATCTCGCCTTCCGCCGTCATCCGGGCCAATGCCCGGTAAAGGGCTTCATGCGTCAGACCCAGCTCGCTCGCGAGATCCTTCAAGGTTCCGCGCAGCGCGACCGTGCGTCCGTCCGGGCCGGCATTTGCGCTTAAAAAATGCCGCACGCGATCGCGCGCCGAACGGATGTTGCGCCGCTCCAGCCGGGTGCGCAGCGTCATCACCTGATGCGCCAGCATCGCCATGAATGCCTTCGCAGCATCGGGATCGCGCCTGAACTCGGCCAACATAGCGGCCTTCGGATAGAGCCGCACGACAGCATCCGTCATTGCAACCGCATCGCAATGATAGACGGAGGAAAACAGCGAAGCTTCGGCAATCAAATCGCCAGCGGCTGCGACATGGAGCGTCACCTCATGCCCGCCGGCATCCACGCGCACCAGCCGAACCCGTCCCTCGACGATTTCGTAGAATCCGGCGGCACGATCGCCAAGCAGGAATAGGTTTTCGCCAGCCGCAAGTTTGCGCTCGCGGCCGGGAGTTTTGATGGCGGCGGCCTGCCAGCTTTTCATCGACGACGCGACTCCGCTGCAAAAAGCGTTTCCTCGACCGCCACCAGCATAACAGCTTTATGAGCCGGAAAGCGCCAAAGCCGACGCGTGCGCGATGGCCCCTGTTCTTTACGGCGCGGGGACGCCGCAGGCTTGCGCGCGCGGGGCTTGCCCCGTTCGCGCCATCAAAGTCCCCGCCCGCAATGAAGAGGGCGCACGGAATGCCGGACGCGAGGTGCGTCTCGCGCGGCCAGCAAAAGTGGGCACCTGTTTTTGCGTTCGGCCGCGCAGCTTTGTTTAGGTCGCTCATGGCCTTGTCGCCGAACCGCTCACACTTCGGCGGCCCATGCGCGGAGGCGTTCGTTTTCTTGGTCCGTATTGAAATCCAATCTGACTCTTACATAAAAACGGCGGACCTTTCGGCCCGCCGTTCTTATTTTGACTGGGTCCCCGCCTGCGCGGGACGAGAGTGCGATCAGTTATCCAAGAAGCTCCGCAGCTTCCTTGACCGTGACGGGTGCTTCAGCTTGCGCAGCGCCTTCGCCTCGATCTGGCGGATGCGTTCGCGCGTCACCGAGAACTGCTGGCCGACTTCCTCCAGCGTGTGGTCGGTGTTCATGCCGATACCCAAGCGCATGCGCAGCACGCACTCCTCGCATGGCTTGGGCCTTTCATCGCCAACAGCAGAACCGTTATGCTGCGGGGCGCCGTGCACGGCCAAACAAAAACTGTTCTGGCTCAACCTCCGTAGCCGGCGAAGTCTGTAAAAAACTATTCAGCAATAGGACACAGGTTCGTGGCTGCAAAGCGCATTCTTCTGGAAGTGGGAACGGGTAACGACTGGCATGGAGGCAGCTATACCAAGGCTGCAGTCCGCGCGGTGGAGGACGCTATCCATCACAGTTCGCTAGTCCTGCTGAAAACGCTCGATCTCGATCCCGACAGGATGCTGGTTGATGTCAAGATTGGCGTGCAGCAGCCGGAAAAGGTGGATCCCGCCGCCGTGAAGGCGGTCCTGCCTCACGGGCAGATCACCGTCGAGGTCGTCAAGGGTGGCCTCAACGCCGCCAACACCGGGCCGGATGACATCTCAATTATCGCGGTCGCCGCGATCACGGTTCACCTCGATCTCGCATAGGCGACAATCCCGCACGGACAGCGCGCGACCCGTGACGCGCAACAGCACAACTCACGGGCAGGGCAGGCGGCCGCGCGTGACGTGTTATCGAGGAAGCCTCCCGGCTTCCTTTGACCTGACGGATACTTCATCCCCGGACCGCTGCTTCGCATCGTCCGGGGACATGGCTTGGTTAGTTATCGAGGAACGACCGCAGCTTCCGGCTCCGTGACGGATGCTTCAGCTTGCGCAGCGCCTTTGCCTCGATCTGGCGGATGCGTTCGCGCGTCACCGAGAACTGCTGGCCGACTTCTTCCAGCGTGTGGTCGGTGTTCATGCCGATGCCGAAGCGCATGCGCAGCACGCGCTCCTCGCGCGGCGTCAATGATGCGAGCACGCGCGTCGTGGTCTCGCGCAGGTTCGACTGGATCGCCGCGTCGATCGGCAGGATCGCATTCTTGTCCTCGATGAAATCGCCGAGGTGCGAGTCTTCCTCGTCGCCCACCGGGGTCTCCAGCGACAGCGGCTCCTTGGCGATCTTGAGAACCTTGCGCACCTTCTCCAGCGGCATGCCGAGCTTTTCGGCCAGCTCCTCCGGCGTCGGCTCGCGGCCGATCTCGTTGAGCATCTGGCGCGAGGTGCGCACGATCTTGTTGATGGTCTCGATCATGTGCACCGGAATGCGGATGGTGCGCGCTTGGTCCGCAATGCTGCGGGTGATCGCCTGCCGGATCCACCAGGTCGCATAGGTCGAGAACTTGTAGCCGCGGCGGTATTCGAACTTATCGACCGCCTTCATCAGGCCGATGTTGCCTTCCTGAATGAGATCGAGGAATTGCAGGCCGCGGTTGGTGTATTTCTTGGCGATGGAGATGACGAGGCGCAGGTTGGCCTCCACCATTTCCTTCTTCGCCTGACGCGCTTCGCGCTCGCCCTTTTGCACCGAGTGCACGATCTTGCGGAATTCGCCGATCTCGAGGCCGGTCAGCGCCGCAAGCTGCTGGATCTCGTGGCGCAACTCCTTGATGCGGTCCTTCTCCACCGCGACGAAATTCTTCCAGCCCTTGGCGGCGAGCTTCGACACGCGGTTGAGCCAGCGCGGATCAAGCTCCGAGCCGGTGTAATTGCGCAGGAAGTCCTCGCGGCCGACGCCATGGCTGTCACCGAGGCGGAACAGGCGTCCTTCATAGGACACCAGCTTCTTGTTGATGTCGTAGAGCTGCTCGACGAGGGAATCGATACGCGCCTGGTTGAGCCGCAGCGACTTCACCTCGACGATGATCTCGTCCTTCAGCTTCTTGTACTTGCGCTCCTGCGAGGGCGAGAGCGAAGGCCCCTGCGAGGCGCTCTCGAGCTGGTTCTGGATGTCCTGCTCCTGCAGGCGGCGCAGCTTCTTGTAGCTGTCGGCGATGCGGTCGAAGATCTCGACCACCTTCGGCTTCAGTTCGGCCTCGATCGCCGCGAGCGACATCTGGTTCTCGAACTCGTCGTCCTCGTCGTCCTCGGTCGCGGCGGAGCCTTCGCCCGCGGCGGGCGCGGGGCGGAACGGCGTCGGCGTCGGGGGAGCTGCCGGCGGCGCGGGCGACACGGCGGCGATCACCTGCACGGTGCCGTCGCCATTGACCACGGCGTTGGTCGGCTGGCCGTCCGGGCCGGTGGGGCCGGCGATCATCGCCGGATTCATGTTGTTCTTGGCGTCGGGACCAGCGTAGGTCGCTTCGAGATCGATGATGTCACGCAGGAAGATCTTTCCTTCGTTGAGTTCATCGCGCCAGATGATGATGGCCTGGAAGGTCAGCGGGCTTTCGCACAGGCCTGCGATCATCGCCTCGCGGCCGGCCTCGATACGCTTGGCGATGGCGATTTCGCCCTCGCGCGACAGCAGCTCGACGGTGCCCATCTCGCGCAGATACATGCGCACCGGATCGTCGGTGCGCTCGCCCGGCTCGGACTTCTTGGTCTCGGTGACGGCCTTGGAGGTGACTTCGACAAGCTCGTTATCGGTCTCGTCGTCGGCATCTTCCTGCTTCTCTTCTTCCTCGTTGTCGGCATCGTCGGCTTCCGACACGTTGATGCCCATGTCGGAGAGCATCGCCATGATGTCCTCGATCTGCTCGGGCGAGGTCGTGTCGGAGGGCAGCACTTCATTGAGCTGATCGAAGGTCACGAAGCCGCGCTTCTTGGCCTGCTTGATCATCTTCTTGACGGCGGCATCGGACAGGTCGAGCAACGGCGACGGCGCGTCGGCGCCGTCCTTTTCGGGAGCGTCAGCGGCCTTCTGATCCTTCTCTTTGTCCTTGAGAACTACCGTCTTCGCCTTGGTGGCCATTCACTGCTCCTGAACGCGCTTCATGCCGGGGACGTCGCCGCCCGCGAACTGAACTCTTGATCACGCCGCGGTCGGCTCACGCCGCCCGGCCTGCGACTATCCAAAACACGGTCGACCCGAAAAACCCGGTGCCGGACCATGCCGTCTCATGCGGAAAGGGCGGCGCGCAACAGCACCACCCCCGAATCGGTTTGTAACCGCTGGCTCGTGTTGTGGCCCCAAGGCCGTTAAGCTCCAATTAACCCTGTTTCTGGGGGTAAATCCTCGTTTTGGCGAGTCTTTTTAGCGCCTGCCGACCCCGGATCCGCGGCTTTGGAGCGGAACCCGACATCAGCTCCGGCGCTGCGACCGCCCGGAGGATTCCCCGAACCCCTCGATCAATGCCTCGGTGCCGTCAACCTCCGCGAGGCGAGCTTTCACATCACGCAGCCATTCGTTGTTCGCCTCGCTGGCCTCCTGTCCAAGCGCCAGCTCGGCGTCCTTCAGCTCCCTAAGTAAGGAGTGAAATTGTCGATGCAAGGCAATGAGTTGGCGCCAGGTCGAAAGAACGTCCTCGGCGGCCGCGCCGGGCTCGGCGCCCCACACGTCGCGGGTTGTGATGGCCTTCTCAACCCGTTGTAAAATATCGGAGAATCCAGACGCTGCAAGATCGGCGCGCATTTTCTCGGCGGCATCGCCGGGGGCATTGGGGCGGTGATGATCCTGCGCGAAGGCGGCGATAATGCCGGCGCGCAGCCGGTGGGCCTCGGGATGGGCCAGCTCGAGCGCGGCGATTTCCTCCAGATGGTCGCCCAGCAGCCAAGGGTGATTGATCAGCGCGTGCAGGATCAGGGCCTCGCGGCGGGACATCGCGCTGCGCTGGCCGCGCATGATCGGGCTCGACGCCAGATGCGGGCTGGCGGGCTGGTAGGATTGGCGGCCGATGATGCGGCTGGCTGTGGATAGCGCCGGGTCGCGCCCCATCCGGCTCCCTCCGCCGGGCTGGAACCCACCGCGAGGCGCAAAGCGCCGTCCTGATTCGCCGCCAAAGCCCCCCGGCCGGGAACCGCGGAATGGCGCCCCGCCCGCGACCGGCGCGAACATCTGCGCGAGACGCTGGGTGAAATCCTGCCGATAATAGCGCCGCACCACCTCGTCGCGGATGCCGCCGGTGAGTTCGTTGATGCGGGCTTCGAGCGCCGCGCGCCGCTCCGGCGTCGCAAAACTGCCGCCGCCGATCTCGCGCGACCAGACCATATCGGCGAGCGGACGCGCCGCCGCCATCACCTCGTCGATCGCACCGCGGCCGCCGGAGCGGGCGAGATCGTCTGGATCCTGTCCCTCCGGCATCAGCGCAAAGCGCAGGCTCTTGCCCGGCAGCAGATTCGGCAGCGCCAGATCAGCCGCGCGGAAGGCCGCACGCTGGCCTGCGCTGTCGCCGTCGAAACACAGGATCGGCTCGTCGGCCATCTTCCAGAGCAGCGCGAGCTGGTCTTCGGTCAGCGCGGTGCCGAGCGGTGCGACCGCGCCGGGGAAACCCGCCGTGACCAGCGCGATCACATCGACATAGCCTTCGGCGACGATCAACGGCGCGCCATTATGCGTGGCCTGCCGGGCGGCCGCGATGTTGTAGAGATTGTGCCCCTTGTGAAACAGCGAGGTTTCCGGCGAGTTCAGGTACTTCGCCGGAACATCCTTCTCCAGCGCGCGGCCGCCGAAGGCGATGATGCGATTGCGCTGATCGGTGATCGGAAACATCACACGGTCGCGGAAACGGTCGTAGGGCACCGGAATATCGTCGCCGTGGATCAGCAGCCCGGTCTCGATCATGTCCTCGACCGGAATGCCGAGCGAGCCGAGATGCTCCTTCAGCGCAAAGCGTTCGGCGGGCGCATAGCCCATGCGGAATTGCACCTGCGTGGCGGGCTGGATCGAGCGGTCGGCGAGATAGCCGCGCGCCTTGGCGCCGAGACGCGAGGCCAACGTGTCGGAAAAGAATTTCGCGGCAAGCGCCATCACGTCATAGAGCGTCCGCCGGCGCTGCTCATGGCGCGCGGCATCGGGCGACGCCGCCGGGATCGGCATGCCAGCCTGCGAAGCCGCGGCCTCCACCGCTTCGACAAAGCCGAGGCCTTCGGTTTCCATGATGAAGTCGAAAATGTTGCCGTGCTTGCCGGAGGCGAAGCAGTGATAGAAGCCCTTCTGGTCGTTCACCGTGAACGAGGGTGTCTTCTCCTGCTTGAAGGGCGAGAGGCCCTTGAACTCCTTGCCCGCCCGTTTCAGCTTCACGCGCTTGCCCACGACATCCGAAACCGGAAGCCGGGCACGCAGTTCTTCAAGGAATTGGGGTGTGAAGCGCATCGATTTGGGGTGCCTTTGCAACCGACCATGAATATAGGACACCCCGCACGATGGCCCAATGGATCGGAGGCCAGGGGATCGTGGTGCCCGCTATTCACAGGCTGTTGACCTCTTGGCAACCCCGCCATCCGCCTGCCGGGCTTTGAAAGACGGCGCGGCCCGCGTATCCATGCCGCCCCCAATTGGCGCCTGAAAGTTCCGATGCCTTCATCCCATCACGAGGACGCTACCGAGAATCCCGGCTTCTGGATCATTCTCGCGCTCGCCATCGCCTGCGGCGCCACCGTCGCCAATCTCTATTATGCCCAACCGCTGATCGGCCCGATCAGCGCCTCGTTCGACCTCGACCTGACCGCGGCCGGCCTCATCGTCACCATGCTGCAGCTCGGCTACATGCTGGGCCTGATCTTTCTGGTGCCGCTCGGCGATCTTGTCGAGAACAAGCGGCTGATCCTGATTTCGCTCGGCGCGGTGATCGCCTGCCTGATCATCGCGGCGCTCGCGCCTCGCGCCTCCGTGTTCATCATTGCCTCGCTGCTGATCGGCATGAGCGCGGCGGCGACGCAGATGATCGTGCCGATCGCGGCCCATCTCGCCCCGGCCCGCACGCGCGGCCAGATCGTCGGCACGGTGATGAGCGGATTGTTGTTCGGCATCCTGCTGGCGCGCCCGCTCTCGACCATGATCGCAGGCCCCCTCGGCTGGCGCGCGATGTACTGGATCTCGGTCGCGGTCATGCTCGCCGTGCTGATCATGACGGCGCTCGTGCTGCCGCGCCGGCAGCCGAAGCCGGGCCTGAACTATGTGACGCTGATCACCTCGCTCTGGAGCCTGATGATCGCGACGCCCGTGGTGCAGTGGCGCGCCGCCTATCAGGGCCTGCTGTTCGGCGCGTTCAGCGTGTTCTGGACTGCGATGCCCTTCCTGCTGCAACAGCCGCCGTTCTCGCTCGGCCATGTCGGGCTCTCGGCGTTTCTGTTGAGCGGCGTTGCCGGTGCCTTCGTCGCGCCGCTGGCCGGACGCCTCGCCGACAAGGGACACAGCGACGCCGTCACGCTCGGCGCCTTCACCCTGGTCGCGCTGAGCTTCGTGCTGACCTTCATCGGCGGACAGGGATCGCTGACTCTGCTCGTGATCGCCGGCATCATCCTCGATGTCGGCGCGCAGGCCAATGTCGTGGTCGGACAGCGCGCGATCTACGCGCTTGCGCCCGATATTCGCAGCCGGGTCAACGCCATCTATATCGCGCTGTTTTTCCTTGGCGGCGCGATGGGCTCGGCGCTCAGTGGCATCGCATTGTCACATGGCGGCTATGCTGCAGTCAGCCTGTTCGGGCTCGGATTCGCCGCGATCGCATTCGCATTATTCGCGCTCGAAAAATCCCGCAGCCGCGGGTAATGTGAAAATCGAGGGCTTCGAAACCGGAGGCTGTCTCCATGGACCAGATCGCTCCATCCGCGCGCTCATTCGCGCAGAACCTTCTTGCGCCCGAAGAACCCTATCCCGTGATCGAGGCGAATACGGCCGGCGCCTCGACGTTTTTCTTCACCTGCGATCACTACGGCCGACACATTCCGCGCGGCCTCGGCAATCTCGGATTGCCGTCCAGCGAACTCGAACGCCATATCGCCTGGGATATCGGCATCGCAGGCGTTGCGATGCGGCTGGCGCGGATGATGGACGCCCACCTGATCGCCCAGCACTACTCGCGGCTCGTGATCGACTGCAACCGGCCGTTTGAAAATCCGGGTTCGATCCCGCTGCTTAGCGAAGCAACGGAGATTCCCGGCAACAGCGGCCTCACCGCCGAACAGACCGCATCACGGCGGCAGGCGATCTTCGCGCCCTATCATTCGCGGATCGCGGACGTGCTCGATGCCCGCGCGGCGCAGAGGCGGCCGACCGTTCTGATCTCGCTGCATTCGTTCACGCCGGTCTATGCCGGCGTCGAGCGGCCCTGGCATGTCGGGACGCTGTACCAGCACGGCCACGGCCTGCCGCATCTGTTGCTCGAACTGTTGCATGCGGAAGGCGATCTCGTGGTCGGCAACAACGAGCCCTACGCCGTGAGCTTTGCCACCGACTACACCATCCCGGTGCATGGCGAACGGCGCTCGCTGATCAATTCCGGCATCGAGATCCGTCAGGACCTGATCGCGGACGAATGCGGACAGCAGCAATGGGCGGAGCGGCTCGCGCGCATCCTGCGCGAGATCGAGATCCGGCTGTTCGCAAAGGATTTTTCGCACCTCTAATCCCCGCCCCCACCATTGGCGGCACGAAATCACGCCACTTGACAGGCAACCATTTGGTTGCCTATTATCCTGACCATGGATGATGTCTTCAAGGCGCTGGCCGACCCTTCGCGGCGTTCATTGCTGGACAGGCTTCATGCCCGCAACGGTCAGACGTTGCTCGAATTGTGCGACGGCCTCGCCATGACGCGGCAGGCCGTGACCAAGCACCTCGGGATTCTGGAGGCGGCGAACCTCGTCACCACGCTGAAGCATGGCCGCGAGAAGCTGCACTACCTCAACCCGGTGCCGATCCACGAGATCGGCGAGCGGTGGATCAGGAAGTTCGAGCGCGACAAGCTGGTGGCGCTCAGCACCCTCAAACGGCAATTGGAGAAGCGTGATGAGTAAGGCCGAATTCGTCTACACCACCTACATCAAGACCACGCCGGAAAAACTCTGGCATGCGCTGACGGACAAGGCATTCACCGAGAAATACTGGCTCTGCTGTTCGCTGACGTCGGACTGGAAGGTCGGCTCGCGCATGCATATGGACCGCGACGGCGAGGTGAAGAACGAATGCGTCATCCTCGAATCCGATCCGCCGCGCCGCATGTCCTATAGCTGGCTGTCCGTCCATGACGAGGAGATGAAAAAGGAAAAGCCCTCGCGCGTGACCTACGTCATCGAGCCCGCCTATGACGGCGTCAAACTCACGGTGATCCATGAAGGCTTTGCGGAAGGCAGCAAGACGCTGCCGAGCATCTCCACCGGCTGGCCGCTGGTGCTCTCCAGCCTCAAGAGCATTCTGGAGACCGGCGCACCGATCCCGTTCGAGCACGCATAAAAGCAAACGGCTGCGGCAGAGCGAGCGCCGTCGCGCCTAGCCGGTGAGCGCCGCCTTGACGAGGCCGCTGGCCTTGCCGAAATCCATCTGGCCGGCGTACTTGCCTTTCAGCGCGCCGATCACCTTGCCCATGTCCTTCATGCCAGCGGCGCCGGTCTCCGTGATCACGGCGGCGATCGCCGCCTTGACCTCGTCGTCGGACATCTGCTTGGGCAGATAGGCGCTGATCACCGCGATCTCCTCGCGCTCCTGCGCGGCGAGTTCGGCGCGGCCGCCCTTGTCGTACAGCTCGACCGATTCCTGACGCTGCTTGATCATCTTCTGCAGCAGCCCGAGGATGTCGTCATCGGACAGCGGTGGCTTGCTTTGCCCGCGCGCCTCGATGTCGGCGTTCTTGATCGAGGAGTTGACCATGCGCAGCGTGGACAGCTTGCGCTCGTCCTTCGCCTTCATCGCGTCCTTGACGGCGTTATTGATATCATCGCGCAGCATGACAAACTCCCTGACGCCGCGCCTGCCGCGCGGCATGGATAGATAATTCACCGACCAAACAATCCACTGCCTATCTATGGGCTTTCGCCAGGCAGCACAACAACCCGCCGGACCTACGGCACATCCAACACCGGCAGCCGCCGCCGCGCGCTGACGTCATCCATCGGCTCCGATGACGGCAGCGGTTGCGAAGGCTGAGCATCTTCCGGCGGCACCATCAAGGCGATCACCGTGGTGGAGACGCCGGGCCGTCCCCACAGGCTGGTGGTGATCGGCAGCGCGAGGCGGCGGGATTCATGGGCGCGGCCTTCGACCTTAGTCATCCAGTGCGTGCAAACCGGATCGTCGGCGAAGCACAGCGCGCTCCATCCCTGCCGCAGCGTCTCCACACGCGGCAGGCCCCAACTGTACTGGAAACGGAACGGACGGCTGTAGAACGGATGATCCGGGCTGTAGAATGCGGCGGCGAAAGCCAGCACGTCGTCGCCGCTGACCCGCTGCAGGGGAATGCCATAGGCATCCCGCCACGCATCGCTCAAAGCGAGCGCGGCCGGCCTCGCAAAATTGCGATTTTCCTTGAAGGCGTGGGTGTTGCGATAAAGCGCATGCAGCGGCGCGGCCAGCAGCGCGCCGACCGAAAGCAGCGCCATCACGGCGGCAAAGTTGACGGCGTCGCGACGCAGCAGCGGCATGCGCGCGGCGCAGACGGCCACCACCACAGCGGGGAAAAGTCCCTGCAGGTGCCACATCGCCGGCAGGCTGGTGCCGAGCGCGAGCGCCGTCACCGCGGGCAGCACCACCGAACCGGCGAACACCAGCGCCAGCAGCAACAGGCCGGGCTCCATCTGGACCCAGGCCTGCAGATGCGCGCGCGGGCCGCAGCGGGTGACCACCAGCCACACCACGGCGGGAATAAGCAGATATCCGGCAATGCCGAGTAAAAATTTGCTGACGAACTGCACAACTGCGGAAAACGGCGCGCCGCCGTGAACCTGCACGGCATAGCCGAGGGATTCTCCGCCGGATGCCATCAGCCAGTGCAGATGTGGCGCCAGCGCTACAAGGCCCGCCAATACCGACAGCCAGGGCGCAGACGAGCGCAGATAGGTAAGGCGCAAAGGATGCGCCAATGCCGCGAAGACAAAGCCCGCGATCAGGAAAATCGAATAGTACTTGCCGAGCATCGCCAGCGCGCACATCGCGCCGGCGGCAAGCGACCACACCACCGCGCGGCTCTCGAACGAACGCAGAAAGCAGTAGGTCGCGAGCGGCCAGGTCGCGAGCAGCACGCTGTTGGCATTGAAACGCTGCGCGTGAAACTGATAGGCGGGCAACAGCATCAGAAGCAGCAGCACGACAACGCGACGATCACCGCGCACGAAACGGCGCACGATCAGATCCACCGCGAACAGAGCGACGGCGGCGTTGGTCATGGCCAGGAGGTGCATCGACCAGTCCGCCACCGGAAACGCCATGGTCCACAGGCCCGCGATCCAGCCCATCAGCGGCGGATGTTTGGGGTTGCCCCAGGCGAAGTCGCGGCCGAGCGTCCAGGCTTCCAGCACATCGGGGTGCAGGCTGGCGTTGACATAGGCGATGCAGAAAAACGTCGTCCAGATCGCGACAAAGCCGAAGACGAGGACGGGAATGGTCCAGCCCCGCTCGGTGCCATCAAACAGGGCTTCGAACGGCCGGCGCCAGGACGACTTGTGCGACGCTTCAAGGCAGGGAGAGGCCATCATCACCTTCGGGCGACAACCGACGCGAAAAGTGCGCGGATTTCATCGGGCTATCTGCTGCGCGCCTTCGGAACAACGAAAGCAGGGAGATTCCTGAATAGTTCCCGTATGTTAAGGATTGCCTAACCATTCCGCAGGCGGCGCCGGAAAAACCTTTCTCCCGCAACATCGGCACCAGGGCGTCAAACCGGAGGAAATCGCATCGAAACGCAACGTTTGTGCTTTGACGACCCTGCGAGCAGGGGTTATGTCATGCGCTCATGACAACAAATGATAATTCTTCAGCCTGGCCGGACCTCAATCCGACCGCGCTGCTCGTACTCGCCGATGGGACAGTGCTGAAAGGCTTCGGCCTCGGCGCAGAAGGCTCCGCAGTCGGCGAGGTCTGCTTCAACACCGCCATGACCGGCTACGAGGAAATCCTCACCGATCCGTCCTACGCCGGTCAGCTCATCACCTTCACCTTCCCGCATATCGGCAATGTCGGCGCCAACGACGAAGACATCGAGACGGTGAACATGGCAGCGACGCCCGGCGCCCGCGGCGTGATCCTGCGCACCGCGATCACCGACCCGTCGAACTACCGCGCCTCGCGCCATCTCGACCAGTGGCTGAAGGCCCGCGGCATCATCGGCCTCTCCGGCATCGACACCCGCGCCCTCACCGCGCTGATCCGCAGCAAGGGCATGCCCAATGCGGTCATCGCCCACAGCCAGGACGGCAAATTCGACCTGCACGCGCTCAAGGAAGAGGCGCGCGAGTGGCCCGGCCTCGAAGGCATGGACCTCGTGCCGATGGTGACCAGCACCCAGCGCTACACCTGGGACGAGACGCCGTGGGAATGGGACAAGGGCTTCGGCAAACAGGACAAGCCGGAGTTCAACGTCGTCGCCATCGACTACGGCATCAAGCGCAACATCCTGCGCCTGCTCGCCGGCGAAGGCTGCAAGGTCACCGTGGTGACCGCGACCACGCCCGCGGAAGACATTCTCGCGATGAAGCCGGACGGCGTGTTTCTCTCCAACGGTCCGGGCGATCCGGCGGAGACCGGCAAATACGCCGTGCCGGTGATCAAGAAGTTGATCGACTCAGGCACGCCGACCTTCGGCATCTGTCTCGGCCACCAGATGCTCGGCCTCGCGCTCGGCGGCAAGACCATGAAGATGCATCAGGGCCATCACGGTGCCAATCATCCGGTCAAGGACATGACCACCGGCAAGGTCGAGATCACCTCGATGAATCACGGCTTCGCGGTCGACAAGGCCACGCTGCCGGCGAATGTCGAGCAGACCCACATCTCGCTGTTCGACGGCTCCAATTGCGGCATCGCGCTGAAGGACAAGCCGGTGTTCTCGGTGCAGTACCACCCGGAAGCATCGCCGGGTCCGCGCGACTCGCACTATCTGTTCAGGCGCTTTTCCGACCTGATGCGTGAGAAGAAGCTCGCCTGAGAACCCACCGACACCGAAGGCAAAAAGCCCGCATCGCTGCGGGCTTTTTATTTGGTGTTCCGGAGCGTGCAGGATCAGGCTTCGTTGCCGCCTTCCTGACGGCTCGCCTCGAACAGGAACCAAGTGCGCCGCTCGGTCTCGTCGATGAAAACCTCGAGAATGCTGGCGGTGGCGACATCCTCGTGCTTGTCAGCGACGTCGTGCGCCTTGCGCATCGCCGCCGCCATCTTCTTGTTGTCCGCCATCAACTCACGCAGCATCTCGCGCGGCGGCACATAGTCCTCGTCGTTGTCCTTGATGGTCTGCAGCTTGGCGACCTGCCCGATCGAGCGCAGCGTGGTGCCGCCGATCTTACGCACCCGCTCGGCGATCTGGTCGGTGGTGGCGAAGATCTGGTCGGACTGTTCATCCAACAGTAGATGGTAGTCGCGGAAATGGCGGCCGCTAACGTGCCAGTGGAAGTTCTTGGTCTTCAGGTAGAGCGCAAACGCATCGGCGAGCAGCGTGTTCAGCGATGCGGCAATCCTGTCGACCGACGCCTGGGGCAGGTCTGTGGGGGTGTCGAGTTCGGACGCCACGGAATTCTTGGTTTTGCTCACGACGGACCTTCCTGTTAGGAGAATCTCGATTTCGAAGCCGGTGGACATTGGCTCCCAATCGCCTTAACGCTTCAGCCCATACTCGGTTCCGGGGCCGGAACCACCACATCGGACGCCCAATGGAAGACTGGATCGACTATTACGATTCCACCCATACGATTTATGTCAGCCGAATCCACCGCGACGCTCATTTCCGGACCATCGCCCGCGACATCATTGGCCATATCCCCGCTCCCGACGCGGTCGTTCTCGACTACTCTTGCGGCGAGGCGTTGTCGGCCAACCAGGTGGCGGCCGCCTGCGGTGAGTTGATCCTGACCGAGCCCGCGCCAAACCTGCGGGCCCGCGTCGCCGCACGCTTCAAGGCCAATCCAAAAATCCGCGTGCTATCGTTGCAGGACATCGATGATCTGACGGATGGCTCCATCGACTTCGCGGTGATCAATTCGGTCGCGCAATACATGACCCCCGCTGAGCTCGACGTCGCGCTCAAGGCGATGCACCGCGTGCTGAAGCCGGGCGGCGGCCTTCTGCTCGGTGACATCCTGCGGCCCGATGTCGGCGCCGTGCGCGACGCATGGGCACTGCTGCGGTTCGGCGCCCGCCACGGCTTTCTGATCGATACGGTTCTCGGCCTCGTGCGCACCGCGCTGTCGGATTATCGCCGCCTGCGCCAAAACATCGGCTTGCAGCGTTACAGCGAGACGGCAATCATCGACAGGCTGCGTGCTGCCGGATTCGAAGCCAGCCGCGCGGCGGCGAATATCGGCTACAACCCCGCCCGCATGACCTTCCTTGCCACCCGCTGATTTCCAGACCGGGTCTCCGCTAAGCAGAGAATCCAGCCGATGAAATCGATTACTTCTCCGCTGACCACCCGTCCGCTGACTGTCGCGGCCCTGCTTGCGTTCAACGGCGGCTTTGTCGACACCGCCGGTTTTCTCGGACTGCACGGGCTGTTCGTCGCGCACGTCACCGGCAACTTTGTCACCCTCGGCGCGGCGCTGGTCAGCGGCGGCCATGGCGTGATCGGCAAACTTCTGGCTTTACCGGAATTCATGATGGTGATTGCACTGGCGCGGCTGTCCGGCATCGTACTGCGCGGCGCCCGCCTTCCGGCGCGGCATATCCTGTTCTTCATCAATGTCCTGCTGCTGCTGGCCTTCTTCGTGCTCGCGGTCAGCTTCGGGCCGTTTCCCAATGCCGACTCCCCGCTCGCTTTGCTCACCGGCTTCGCCGGCATCGCCGCAATGGCGATGCAGGCGTCGGTGCAGCGCGTGCATCTGGCAAAGATGCCGCCCTCCACCATGATGACCGGCAGCACGGTGCAGGCGACGCTCGATGTGATCGACATTCTCACCGGCGCCCATCCCGCCGAGCAACCGGCGATCCGCGCCCGCTTCCGCCGGCTGCTCACCACCATCGTCGCCTTCACGCTGGGATGCGCGGTCTCCGCACTGCTCTACGCCTATGTCGGTTTCTGGTGCCTCGCCGTGTCGGTGATCATCGGGACCATCGCCGCAGCGACACGGGTCGAGGAAGGCGGCACTTGAAAGCGCGCCAAGCGGGCGTCAGCCTGACGGTGCTGGGGAGAGAGCCATGCATCGTGCCCTGTTCGTCGTGGTCGCGTTGAGCGTTGGCGCATGCGCCGCGCGCAACTTGTCATCGTGGTGATCGAGGAGAAAGCAGAAGTCGCCCCCTTCGTCAGCGAACTGGCGCAAGCCGCCTCGCTGGTGGTGCGGATCCGCTCGCTGAATGCCGGCCGCTCGACCGCCGAATTCAAACTCGACGGCGCGGCCGCCGCGATCGAGGCGGCCTTCGCCGGACATCCCGTGACGGCGGAGCCGCCGTCACGTTCGCGCGCAAATTCCTGGCGAGCGCGTAAGCCCGTCAGTCAGCCTCCGGCTATTAGCCTTCGCCGGGCGGGTTTTCGTCGCCGATATGGCCGATATGCTTCTGGGTGTAGAGCTCGATGCCAATACGCCCGATCAGGTCGAGCTGGGTCTCGAGGAAGTCGATATGGCCTTCCTCGTCCTTCATCAGGCTCTCGAACAGGTCGCGGGAGACGTAATCCTTGACGCTGTGGCAGTAGGTCGCCGCCTCCTGATAGAGGTCGCGCGCGCCATGCTCCGCGGCGAGGTCGCACTCCAGGATTTCCTTGACGTTCTGGCCGATCCGCAACGGATCGAGCACCTGCATGTTGGGGAAGCCTTCCAGGAACAGGATCCGGTCGGTGAACCGGTCGGCGTGGTTCATCTCCTCAATGGACTCCTTGCGCCACTGCTTGGCCATTTCCTTGAGGCCCCAATTGTCGAGCAGGCGGAAATGCAGCCAGTACTGGCTGATCGCGGTCAGCTCGCTGCGCAGGCCCTTGTTGAGATAGTCGACGACCTTCGGGTCACCCTTCATATGCGCACTCCTTCCAGGTTCCGATGGGAACCCCAAATCCAATTTAGAACGTTTCTAAATCAGATCATGCAGCTGGACAACCCTCCCGGCGATCCAAAAGGCCGCATCAGGGACAGAAACTGGGGATTGCGGAAGGGTTAAGGGTAAGGGAAACGATCAGGCTGCAGCTTCGGCGCGAAGCAGCTCAGCAGGGTCGGAATGGTGGTGGTCGTGACCATGATGGTCATGGTCATGCTCGCCATGATCCGCCTCGGCGCTGTGCGGGCAGCCGGCGCAGCAGGCCTTGGCGCAGGGGCCGAGGGCTTCCGTCATGATCTGGCGGATCGTCCGGGCGCAGCGGCCGCACTGGGCGCTGCAGCCGAGGCAACCATAAACCTGGCCGGCGGTGCGGGCCGTAACCTTGGCGCCGGATACGACGCTTCGCACGTCGTGATCGCTGATGACGTTACAGGAACAAACGATCATGGGGAGAACTTCAGGCTGCTCATGATCCTTAATGGATAGGTCACGGCACCCCGGAATTCAAAAGCAAAACAGCCAGTTTCAAGCTATTCCAAACTGGCTTGTACCTGCGTGGTGCACCAATCCGTCGATCTTTCGCCGGTAACCGGCAAAAAATCCGGCCCAGGGATCGCAGAACGATTGCACCGATCTGCCATCGCCCTGCGGATCACGATGGTTAATCCGTACCACCGCCGCGTGCAGGTTTCATTTTTTAGCGATCACCATTGATGGCTGATTGTTACGCAGGGAACAATCGGCCTTGAAAACACTTATTTTCTCGAGCGAATTCCTGCGTCCCGCAAAAAAGCCCGAGATTTTTCCTGAAACTTAACCGCGATGATCGCAATTTGGTCACATGCGCCCCGTACCTCGCGCGCATCCCAATCCCAACCGAAGTGAGATCCATGCGAAGATTGTCGATCGCGATTGCGTTAGTTGCTTTGTCGATAAGCGCTCCGGCTTTCGCTCAGGAAGCCGGCTTTGCTGAGCCCGCCGCAAAGCCCGCCCGCGTCTCGATGCTTCGCTCCGCGATCAGCGAGGTTGCCATCCTGCGCTATCGTGCGGCGCTCAAGCTGAAGGCCGATCAGGAAAAGTATTGGCCGGCGGTCGCCAATGCGCTGCGTGCGCTGTCGCGCGAGCCGCAGGTCACGGAAGCCGCGGTGCGCCGCTTCGCTCCGGCGGTGCAGCCTTTGCTCGCCTCGCTGGACGATCGTCAGCGCCAGGTCGCGATGAGCCTCGCGCAGAAGGCCGGCCTGATGCAGTACGCGGCGTTGTTCTGATCGCCGCGCTGTCAGGACACGCAACCGATTCCGCAAATCCGGCCTCGCGCCGGATTTTTGCTATCTGCGCCGTGAAGCGCGCGCCTGCCGATCGCCGATCATGGCCAAAATCCGGCAACGCCGTTCAGTCGGCGTTCAACGCCATTCTGCAACCATCGCCGGTGGCTCACGTTATCGCGCCATCGCAATTCGAAAGGTGAAAGCCATGAGAAAGATGCTTCTCGCTGTCGCCACCGCCGCCACGCTCGGCATCACGGCGTTTGCAGCCCCCGCGCCCGCTGAGGCGCGCGATGGCGGCGCCGTCGCCGCCGGTGTGCTGGGCGGTCTTGCGGCGGGTGCAATCATCGGTGGTGCTGCCGCGTCGGCGCCTCCTCCGGCTTACTACGCGCCCGGCCCGGCCTATGTCGCAGGCCCGCCCTGCTACTGGCACCGCGAGCGCTTCTGGGATGGCTATGGCTGGCGCATCCGCCGCGTCCGAGTGTGCGACTGACCGCGTTACAATTCCTAATGAAAGATGAATGGCGAAGTGCTCGGATGATGCAGCCTGGGCACTTTTACTGCAGGAATAATCGAGATAAATTGCACGCTAGTACGAATGCGTTCACAGGACCAATCGCCTTGCGCCGGGCTGCGGCGTGATCTGAGGAGAAAAAGATGAAGAAGGTATTTGCTGCGTTCCTCGCGGTCGCGACGATCGCAGGTTCGCTCGCGGTGGAAATGCCTGCGGCGAAGGCCGACGGCGGCCGCATCGCTGCCGGCGTGGCTGGTGGCCTGATCGGCGGCGCACTGATCGGCGGCGCCATCGCCAGCAGCCGTCCGGCCTATGGCTACGGCTACGCCCCCGGCCCGGTGTATGTGGAAGAGCCGGCCTGCCGCTTTGTCCGTGAACGCTTCTGGGACGGTTATGGCTGGCGCGTTCGTCGCGTCCAGGTTTGCGACTGACATTCGGTCAGCAACTAATCATCAAAACGCCTCGGCAGGGCATCCCGCCGGGGCGTTTTGATTTGGCAACTCCTTAAGCATTGCCAGCTACACGTTGGACGATGCAGCACGACGTGCAGGAAGCTCTTGCGTCCCGCACGTTGGTGGACGGATCGGTCGAGGAAGAAAGATGAAAACATCCTTCTTGGCATTGTTCGTCGTGGCAGCCCTGCCGATGGCTGCGATGCCCGTCGCGGCAGCAGACATGCCGGACTCTCGCCGTCTCCCTGCCCCGCCCCCGGTCTATGTGCCGCCAGCCTATTACGGTCCGACCTATTGCCGTCTCGCGACCGAGCGATACTTCGATGGCTACGGCTGGCGGACGCGCGACATCCAGGTTTGCCGCTAATCGTTTGCCGCTAATCCGGTCGCTGCCGTCAACGCCCCGCCTGCATCGCGCGCAGCACCTCTTCGCTCGGCCAGCAGTCGACTTTCAGCCGCGCCTTCTTTTGATACGCCCCGAGCGCCGCGCGGGTTTTCATCCCGGCCTTGCCGTCGATCTTGTCGCTGTAGAGTCCGATCTGCGTCAGCCGCTGCTGCATCGCTTCGACGGCGGTGGTGCGAAGCTGGTGTGAGGCTGACCACGGCGTTTCAAACGACTGACCACCTACCATGCGATCGGCAAGATGACCGACGAACAGCACGTAGAGATCGGAGAAATTGTATTCCTTGATGACGAAGTAGTTCTGCGTCGTCAGGAAGGACGGTCCGTAGATTCCTTCGGGCTGCAGCAGCGATGCGCCCTGCGCCTGCTCCGCTGCGCTCAATTGCAATCCGCGCGCCGGCACAAAACCCTCGTGCAGCCATTGCCCGATCGGCTTGGTCACCTCCGGCACGCCCTGCGTGCAATCGGCGCTGCGCGGTGCGCGCACTTCATAGGCCCAGCGCAGACCACGCTGCCAGCCCTTGTTGACGAGCTGTTGCGCGGCGGAGGCCAGCGCGTCCGGCACCGAATGCCAGAGATCGACGCGGCCATCGCCGTCGAAATCGATGCCATGCCGCGTCACTTCGGAGGGCAGAAACTGCGTCAGGCCAACGGCGCCGCCCCATGACGCGCGGAAATCCTTGCGCGTGACCACGCCACTCTGCAGCAACTTCAATCCAGCGATGAATTCGCCGCGATACTGCTCCTTGCGGCGACCGACATAGGCCTGCGTCGCCAGCACGCGCACTGCGTCATACGGCAGGCGATGACGGCCGAAATCGGTCTCGCGGCCCCAGATCGCCAGGATGATGCTGCCCGGCACGCCAAAACGCTGCTCGATCGCTTGCAGCGTCGCGGCATGCTGCTGCATCAGCGTGCGGCCATAACCGGCGAGCCGGACGATGGAGGCTTCCTTCAAATAATCCGCCGGCACCTGAACGAATTCGGCCTGCGACGGCGCGCCGGTCGAAGGACGCCCCGGCAGCAACAGATCCGGCAGCTTGTAGTCCGGTTCAAGCCCTTGCGTCTCGCGCTCGAACACCGCGCGCGAGACACCGGCCTCGCGCGCCTCCGGCCACAGCGACGCAATGAACTGCGTGAAGCCGGCATCGGCGGCGGCGGCAGGCATTGCAAGCAAACCGATCAGGCACAACATCGCCACCGCCGCGCAGCAGCCGATACGCCTGATACCGAATGTCTTGCGCTGCTGCATCAATGGCCGTGTGCGCCCTCATGCTCAAGACTAGAGGAAATGCGGTCGACATAGGCGATGCCGATGGCCGAGATGATGAAAACCACATGAATGATGGTCTGCCACATCACGCCCTCGGAGGTGTAGGTGGTGGTGCGCCCGACGTCGCCGAGATTGCCGGCCTCGATGAAGGTGCGCAGCAGATGGATTGAGGAAATGCCGATGATCGCCATCGCGAGCTTGATTTTGAGCACGCTGGCATTGACATGGCTGAGCCATTCCGGCTCGTCCGGATGGCCCTGCAGATTGAGCCGAGACACGAAGGTCTCATAGCCGCCGACAATCACCATCACCAGAAGGTTGGAGATCATCACCACATCGATCAGGCTGAGTACCACCAGCATGATCTGCTGCTCGCTGAAATCGAACGAGTGCTGGATGAGATGCCAGAGCTCCTTCAGGAACAGGATGGCGTAGACGCACTGTGCGACGATCAGGCCGACATAAAGCGGCAATTGCAACCAGCGTGATCCGAAGATCAGCATCGGGATCGGGCGCAGCGCCGTCCCGGGCGGGGGCAGCGGCGTTTCGGGGGTCAGCGACATCACGGGCTCCGATATTTCAGGCAAATGGCTTTTTCAGATGGCGAGAATGTCCGATTCTGGCATGCCGCGCCGCAACGACGTTTAGCCACAGCACCCTTTTTGGACCATCATCGTGATGTCATGAGGCCCGATGGAACCAGTTCGTTGAAGGCGCTCTAGCGAGTCACGACCAGGAAAAAGCGCGGGAAACGCAGCAGCACCTTACCGTCGGCCTGCGGCAGATAATTGGCGGCAATGCGCGCGGTGTAGGCTTCGAGAAAGTCTTTCCGCTCGGGAAAATCCAGCGGATCGAGGAAGGGACGCAGGCCGGTCCCCTTCACCCATTCGACGATGGTCGCCGCGTCATCCAGCACATGCTGGTAGTCGGTGCGCCACATATCGATAGTCCGGCACAGCGGCCGCAGCGCATCGTAGTACGCGCCGGGCTCCGGCAGCGCGGCACGCGCCTCGGCCGCGCGCGCCAGCTGTTCGCGGAATGGCGGCAGCTGCGCCACCTCGCGCATCAGGACATGCGAGGGCTGATCGAGATTGTCCGGCATCTGCACCGCGAGCGCGCCGCCATCCGGCAGCGATGCGACGAGGCGCTTGAACTGCGCCAGATGGTCCGGCACCCACTGAAAGATCGCGTTGGCGAACAGCACATCGGTGCCGGCGGGCGGCACCCAATGCGCGACATTCGCCTCGATGAAGGTAAAATCCGGCAGACGCTCGCGCGCCTGACGCAGCATGTCGGCCGAGGTGTCGATGCCGGTGATCTGCGCCTGCGGCCAGCGCCGCGCCAAGAGTTCAGTGGAATTGCCGGGGCCGCAGCCGATATCGACCACCTGCCGCGCCTTGGCGAGCGGAATCTGCGCGAGCAGATCCCGCGCCGGCCGGGTGCGCTCGTCCTCGAATTTGAGATACTGCTCGGCGCTCCAGTCGGCCATGCGGTTTCCTCAGGATCGGATCAGCGCGTCAGCTTCTTGTACTTCACCCGGTGCGGGATCACCGAATCCTGGCCGAGACGACGCATCTTGTCCTTCTCGTAATCCTGGAAATTGCCCTCGAACCATTCGACATGGCTGTCGCCTTCGAAGGCCAGGATATGGGTCGCGATACGATCGAGGAACCAGCGATCGTGGCTGATGATGACGGCACAGCCGGCGAAATCCTCCAGCGCCTCTTCCAGCGCGCGCAGCGTATCGACGTCGAGGTCGTTGGTCGGCTCGTCGAGCAGCAGCACGTTGGCGCCAGACTTGAGCATCTTGGCGAGATGGACGCGGTTGCGTTCACCGCCCGACAGTGCGCCGACCTTCTTCTGCTGGTCCGCGCCCTTGAAGTTGAACGCCGAGCAGTAGCCGCGCGAGTTGACTTCCTTCTTGCCGAGCAGGATCTGGTCGTTGCCGCCGGAGATTTCCTCCCACACCGTCTTCTTGCCGTCGAGCGCATCGCGCGACTGATCGACGTAGCCGAGATGCACGGTCTCGCCCACCGTGATGGTGCCGGCGTCGGGCGTCTCCTGCTTGGTGATCATCCTGAACAGCGTGGTCTTGCCGGCGCCGTTGGCGCCGATCACACCGACGATGCCGCCGGGCGGCAGCTTGAAGGTGAGATTGTCGATCAACAGACGATCATTGAATCCTTTTGACAGCCCCTCGAAGTCCACCACATTGGCGCCGAGACGCTCGGCCACCGGAATGATGATCTGCGCGGTCTGGGTCTGCTTCTCGCTAGCCTGCTTGAGCAGGTCCTCATAACGCTGGTAGCGCGCCTTGCTCTTGGCCTGACGGGCCTTCGGCGAGGAGGCGATCCACTCCTGCTCACGCGCCAGCGTCTTTTGGTGCGCGGCGTCCTCGCGGCCTTCCTGCTCGAGCCGCTTCTGCTTCTGCACCAGCCACGACGAATAGTTGCCCTCATAGGGAATACCGCGGCCGCGATCGAGTTCGAGAATCCACCCCGTCACGTTGTCGAGGAAGTAGCGGTCGTGGGTCACGATCAGAATCGCGCCGGGATAATTGCGCAGATGGCCTTCCAGCCACGACACGGATTCCGCGTCGAGGTGGTTGGTCGGCTCGTCGAGCAGCAACAGATCGGGCTGGTCGAGCAGCAATTTGCACAGCGCGACGCGGCGGCGTTCGCCGCCCGACAGCTTGGTGACGTCGGCATCGTCCGGCGGACAACGCAGCGCGTCCATCGCCTGATCGACCTTGCTGTCGAGATCCCACAGGCCCTGCGCCTCGATCTCGTCCTGCAATTTGGTCATCTCGTCGGCGGTCTCTTCCGAGTAGTTCACCGCGAGTTCGTTGTAGCGGTCGAGGATCGCCTTCTGCTTGGCGACGCCTTCCATGACGTTTTCACGCACGGTCTTGTTCGGATCGAGCTGCGGCTCCTGCTCAAGGTAGCCGACGCGCGCGCCCTCGGCGACCCACGCCTCGCCGGTGTACTCCTTGTCGAGGCCTGCCATGATCTTGAGTAGGGTCGATTTGCCGGCGCCGTTGACGCCGAGCACGCCGATCTTGGCGTCTGGATAAAACGACAAATGGACGTTATCGAGCACCTTGCGGGTGGGGTAAGCCTTGGTCAGGCCCTGCATGAAGTAGACGAACTGGCGCGCCATCGTGATCCTTGTCGTGGTTCGTCGGAACCGTGATGGGGGAAAAACTGGGAATTGCTGTTCATGTAGCTGCGAGAACTGCAAAGGGCAACCTTTTGGAAAGGCTGTTTGTCACACCTTCCCCCGACAGGCGCTGCAGAAACCGCTTCTTAATCGATCGCGCCGCAGGCTTGCGGACGAGGATTTGACAATCCGCGCGGCGACAGAAGTCGCAGCGTCAGACGCAAGAATTCGCCATGACACACTCAGTTGCGAACCGCGTATCGGATACCGTCCTTACCGCCCGCATTGCCCGTGCGACCGCAACATGCGCCACTGCCGTCGCGGCGTTCCTCCGTGATTTCTTCAAGGCCGCGTTCCACCCCTATCGTCCCGAGTTGCACTACATGCGCGGACCGGGTCCCGCCTGCGCCGCAAAGCGCCGCGCGGCCGGTGAATAGCGGTCAAGCAGCCAAAATCGCGCCGCTCGGCGCTCAGCTTGAACATCCGTGAAAGACAACGAAAAAGCGGCAGAGCATCGCCCTGCCGCTTTCGATGAAATTCGCGACGCCCGAAGGCTTATCGGATCGTGACCGGCGCGGGCAGCGGCGGCACCACGGTCGGCCCCTGATTGGGGACGGCCATCGCGGCGCTCGACTGCGCGTTGTTCATCGCGCCCGGCGCAGCATTTGCCGAAGGGCCGGAGCCATAGCCCGTGCTGACGGCCGGAGCCGGCTGTGCCGCAGCGGTGACCGCACTCGGAGGCTTGCTGCCCGGCAGCACTACCACACGGGTGCCGACCTTGACGCGATCGAACAGGTCGGTGACGTCCTCGTTCAGCAGTCCGAAACAGCCGGACGACACATACTGGCCGATCGTTGACGGCTGATTGGTGCCGTGAATGCGGTAGACCGTATTGCCGAGATACATGGCGCGTGCGCCAAGCGGATTGCCGTCACCGCCAGCCATGAAGCGCGGTAGATAAGGCTGGCGCTCGATCATTTCCGCCGGCGGATGCCAGTCCGGCCACTCGGCCTTGCGGGTGATCTTCTGCACGCCGGTCCAGGTGAAGCCTTCGCGGCCGACGCGAATGCCATAACGAATTGCGCGGCCGTGGCCGAGGACGTAATAGAGCTGGGTGTTCGCCGTATCGACGACGATCGTGCCCGGCGGCTCCTTGGTGACGAAGTTCACTTCCTGGCGGCGCAGGCGCTCAGGCAATTCCTTGCGCGGTCCGGTTTCGGGCTGGTCCTCGGGCGGAAGCGAAGACAGCACCATCGGCCGGCCATCGGCGCCCCGCGCCGGAGCGCCGGGCGCAGCATTGGCCTGCCCGTCGATCGCAGCCGGTGGCCGCACGTCCTGACCATAACCGGGCGCAGCGCCAGGCTGGGCCGGGGCGGAATCGCGATTGGAATAGATCACCGCCGGGCCGGGGCGGCCATAGCGCGGATCATCCGGCGACATCACCGGACCCTGCGGATAGCCGGGCTGCGCATTGGCCTGCGGATAGTTGCCCTGCGGCTGGCCCGGCTGAACGCCACCGGGCGGAACGGAGGGGTGATAGCCGGGCAGCGGCGCATCCGGCGAATAGTTCGCCTGCGGCGGGCCGGGCTGCTGGAAACCGGGAGACGACAGCGCGGTCGATCCGCGGCCGTGGGACGCCTCGTCATCATCGAGACGGTCGAAGTCAGGGGTGCCCTGCGGCGCGTAGCGACCCGGCTCCTGATAGGGCGCGGGCTGCATCGGCTGGCTGTAACCGGGGGCCGGGGGGTAGCTCTGGGCCGCTGCCAGCGATACGCCGGCCGCGCTTGCCATCAGAACAGCAAAAGTCGTCGTCAAAACACGATTGGACATCATGCCCCTTTATACCCCGAAGCGAACCACCGTAACGTTAACGCCAATTCGCTTATGATCGCGGCGCATTCAAGACATTTCCGGGGAAACGGCGCCGGGAATGCTGACTTTTTCGCGAGATTGCGGCCTTCGGGACCGCTCGCGCCCGGAAACTGGCCTTCGGTGACAAAAAGTGGCTCAATCCGGCGGCGCCGGGCGCCCTTCCACAGCGTTGCCGCAGGGAACAATCGTTTTTTCGAAACGATCGGGACGTGTTGCGATATCCTTGAGTAGCCTGATTCGACACGCAAAAACGTCAACTCAAGCCAGTTCCCCGGCGTCCGCGTACAGCGTTTCCCCTTCCGTCCCGTCGCAATTTCAGATCGTCGCGCTTCATCGCGCGCGAACAGGACCGATATCCATGCTTCCCGGCTTCCGTCTTGTCCTGATGACCATCGTGCTGGCGGCCTCGGTGCTGATTTTCGGGCTCGGCGCAGCCGCGTTGCTGCGCGCCACCCATGAGGAATTCGCCAGCCTGCCATCGCGGCGCGCGCTGCCGCCGCAACTGCCGATCGTAATCGCCGAGCAGCCGGCCGAGCCGGCAACCACAGCGCCGACCCTGGCGCTCCTGCATGTCGCGCCACCGCCGGACAGCGAGCCGCTCGCTGTGGAGCCAGCCAATCCACCGCCGGAAGCGACCAAGGAAGCAGCCAAGGAAGAGATCATCACCGATCTCGCCACGCCCGAGCCGGGCAACCCGGCCACGCAAGAGGAATTGACCATTCCCGAGCCGGCTATTGCCAGCATCGAGGTGCAGCCGACAATCGTCGAGGTGCAGCCGGTCCTCATCGAGGCCCCGCCACCACTGCCCGCGATCAGGGTCGCGATTCAGCCGGCGCGGCACCTGCATGTCCGCAAGGTGGTCAAGAAGAAGCGGCGCGTCGTCCGGCGCATCGTGCAGCACAAGCCCGAGCCGCAGCAGGTGCCGCCAGCCACGACACCATTCCCACTCTTCGGCGGCGGCTAGAACTTCTGCGCCTCCAAAGCGGCGCGAAACCTCACGGCTTGCCGACCACCACCGGTGGCCCCTCCGGCAAGCCCCATTCCGCCCACGAGCCGTCATAAAGCGCGCTCTGCGTGCCGAGCCGTGCCAGCGCGAGCGACAGCACGCCCGCAGTGACGCCCGAGCCGCATGACGTGACGATCGGCTTGCTCAAATCGGCTTTCGCGCCTTCAAAGACGCGACGCAGCTCGGCAGCATGTTTCAGCAATCCGGTCGCGGGATCGACCAGTTCGTTGAAAGGCACGTTAAGGCTGCCCGGAATGCGGCCGGAGCGACGCCCCTGCCACGGCTCCGGCGCGCTGCCCTCGAACCGCTCGCGCGAGCGCGCGTCGATCACCTGCTCTTCGCGGGTCTCGACATTGCGCTTCATCTGGTCGATGTGGCGGACGCGCGCCTCATCGAACTCGGCACGATAGGTTTTCGCCGATGGCGAGACGGCCTCGGCATTCACCGGATGACCATCCGCCATCCATTTCTTCAGGCCGCCATCCAGCACCTTGACGCGCGCATGGCCGAACACGCCGAACATCCACCAGACGCGCGGCGCGCCCATGTAGTCGCCGCGATCGTAGATCACCACCAGATCGTCATTGCCGATACCAAGCGCGCCGATCTCGCGCGCAAACACCGATGGCGACGGCAGCATATGCGGCAGCGGGCTTTCCCGGTCGGCGACCGCATCGACGTCGAGAAACACCGCACCGGGGATATGACGCGCCTTATAGTCATCGATGGTAAGCGGCGGCCGCATCGCCGGCATCCGGTAGGACGCATCGATCACACGCACATCGGCATCGCCGAGATGCTCATGCAGCCATGCGGTACTGACCAGGGGATCGCTCATCGGCACACTCCCTCCATCTAGGTCTTCGGTTTGCGCGGTTCGACCTTCTCCACCGGCCCGCCGGCGTCGCGCCAGGCCGAGAAACCACCCTCGATATGCGCCACCCGTGGCAATCCCATGTCCTGCGCGGTCTTGGTCGCCAGTGCCGAGCGCCAGCCGCTGGCACAATAAAAGACGTACTTCTTGTCCTGCTGGAATACCTCTTTGGCATAGGGGCTTTCCGGATCGATCCAGAACTCCAGCATGCCGCGGGTGCAGGAGAACGCGCCCGGAATCTTGCCCTCGCGTTCAAGCTCACGCGGATCGCGCAGATCGACAATCACGATGTCGTCGCGCCCCGACGCCGCGATGGCGTCGGCGACCTTCATGGTCTCGATCTGGGCGTTGGCTTCTGCGAGCATCGACTTGATGCTCTGGCGGATCGGCTGCGTCATAGTGTGTCCTGTCGGTTCGAGAGAAATCAGCGTGTCAATTCCCGCATCGCGGCATCGAGTCCTTCCAGCGTCAGCGGGAACATGCGGCCTGCGAACAGCTTGCGGATCATCGCATTGGAGTCGGTGTAATCCCAGTATTTCCGCTGCTCCGGATTGAGCCAGACCGCGTGCGGATAGGTCTGCGTCACCCGCTCCAGCCACACCGCGCCCGGCTCCGGGTTCATGTGCTCGACCGAGCCGCCCGGCACCATGATCTCGTAAGGCGACATCGCGGCATCGCCGACGAAGATCACCTTATAGTCGTGCGGATATTTATGCAGAATGTCCCAGGTCGGAATGCGCTCGGTGTGGCGGCGGCGGTTATTCTTCCACACGCCTTCATAAAGGCAGTTGTGGAAATAGAAATACTCCATGTGCTTGAACTCGGTCCGTGCCGCCGAGAACAATTCCTCGACCTGTTCGATATGGGCATCCATCGAACCGCCGATATCGAAGAACAGCAGCACCTTGACGGCGTTGCGGCGCTCGGGCCGCATCCGCATTTCGAGATAGCCGTGGTTGGCCGTCTCGCGAATGGTGGTATCAAGATCAAGCTCGTCGGGCGAGCCGGTGCGCGCGAACTTGCGCAGCCGCCGCAGCGCCACCTTGATGTTGCGCGCCCCCAGCTCGACATTGCCGTCGAGATCCTTGAACTCGCGGCGATCCCATACTTTCACCGCGCGGAAATTGCGGTTGCCGTCCTGCCCGATGCGGATGCCTTCCGGATTATAGCCATAGGCGCCGAACGGCGAGGTGCCGGCGGTGCCGATCCATTTGCTGCCGCCCTGGTGGCGCTTCTTCTGCTCGGCGAGCCGCTCGCGCAGCGTCTCCATCAGCTTGTCCCAGCCGAGCGCGGAGAGCTGCTTCTTCTCCTCCTCGGTGAGGTATTTCTCGGCAAGCTTCTTCAGCCACTCCTCGGGAACATCGACCTTCTCCACCGCGTCGAGCAGGCTCTCCAGCCCCTTGAAGGTGACGCCAAACACGCGGTCGAACTTGTCGAGATTGCGCTCGTCCTTCACCAGCGTGGCGCGCGACAAATAGTAGAAATCCTCGATCGACTGGTTCGCGAGGTCAGCGTCCAGCGCCTCCATCAGCGTGAGGTATTCCCGCAGCGTCACGGGGACCTGGGCGTCGCGCAGCGAAGTGAAGAATTGTAGGAACATGATGTCAGTTTGCGCACGGGTGACGGGGCGTCAAGGGCAACTCCCGCCGGGTTATGATATTCCGTGCCGGAAGCCGAAAACGCAGATCAGGGTCTTGAGATGCATCTGGACCGGCAAGGGTTTTGCTCTAGATTGTGACGGTTGGCGTGTTTGTTGACATTAGCGAGACTTGAAAGGGAGACTTTTGATGACCGCAGAATCCATTCTTGTCGTTCTTTTGATCGGCGCGATCGCCGGCTGGCTCGCCGGCCTCATCGTGCGCGGCGCAGGCTTTGGCCTGATCGGCAATATTGTCATTGGTATTATCGGCGCGCTGATCGCAAGCTGGCTGCTGCCTCGCCTCGGCGTCAGTCTCGGCAGCAGCGTCATGCGTGACATCGTCAACGCCACTATCGGCGGCGTTATCGTGCTTGTCATCCTCTCGCTGATCAGGCGCGCCTGATCCACCTCAATCCGGGGCGGCCAGCGCATGGCCGCCTCGCCCTCGCTTGCGACCAACAAGAAACCACAAGGCAGACTTATGAAATTCACCGGCACCAAGGACTACGTCGCCACCGAGGATCTGAAAGTTGCGGTCAACGCCGCAATCGTGCTCGAACGCCCGCTGCTGGTGAAGGGCGAGCCCGGCACCGGCAAGACAGTGCTGGCCGAGGAAGTCGCCAAGGCGATCGGCGCGCCGCTGCTGACCTGGCACATCAAATCCACCACCAAGGCGCAGCAGGGCCTCTACGAATACGACGCGGTGTCGCGGCTGCGCGACAGCCAGCTTGGCGACGCGCGGGTGTCCGATATCCGCAACTACATCAAGCGCGGCAAATTGTGGGATGCCTTCACCCACGCGGCGCGGCCCGTACTGCTGATCGACGAGATCGACAAGGCCGATATCGAGTTTCCGAACGACCTCTTGCTCGAACTCGACCGCATGGAATTCCATGTCTACGAGACCGGCGAGACCATCAAGGCGGCGAAACGTCCGGTGGTGATCATCACATCGAACAACGAGAAGGAATTGCCGGACGCCTTCCTGCGCCGCTGTTTCTTCCACTACATCAAATTCCCGGACATCGAGACCATGCACGCCATCGTCGAGGTGCATTTCCCGGGCATCAAGCAGCGCCTCGTTCAGGAGGCGCTGCGGATTTTCTTCGATGTGCGCGACGTGCCGGGCCTGAAGAAGAAGCCTTCGACCTCCGAACTGCTCGACTGGCTCAAGCTCCTGCTCAACGAGGACATGACGCCGGAGATGCTGCGCGAGCGCGATCCGCGCAAACTGATCCCGCCGCTGCATGGCGCGTTGCTCAAGAACGAGCAGGACGTGCACCTGCTCGAACGCATCGCGTTCCTCAATCGCCGCGAGGGTTGATCGCGCTTAAGATGACGCCTGCGCTGCCAGCGAAAGACGTTTGCGGAAGGCGCGATCGCGCTTGAGGTGCCATTCGCGGCTCATCGCTTCCTGACGCGTGGCGAAGCCTTCCGAATGCAGCAGCACCCAGCTCCGGCCGCGGGTCGAGCGCGCGCCGGTGCCGGCATTGTGCTGGGCAAGACGGCGCGCGACATCATTGGTCCAGCCGACATAGGTAGTGAAGCGGCCCTTGTGCCAGCTTCCCAGCACATAGACGAAATTCCCGGCTTGATCGGTTTGATCAGTCTGACCGTTCGGCGCCATCCGCCGGCACCCTCACTTCGCCGCCGGCTCGGCCTTCGGCTTGTCCTTGGCATCGGTGGCGGGTGTCTTCGCCGCCTGCAACTGTTCGACGGTCTTTTGCAGGCCCGCCACTGTCGCCTTCAGCGCCTCGATCTGCCGGTTGGCGGCATCGAGCCGCTGCTGGGTGTCGAGCGCAAGCTTGGTCAGGCTGGCTTTCAGAAAATTGACATTGCTCTGCAGGCAGCTCGTCCGCCGCTCCATGGTCTTTTCGGCGGTGCAGATTTCGATACCGGGCACATCCTGCGCCCAGGCCGGATGCGCCATCAACGCGACAGCGAGAGGCAGGCCTTTGAGAACCGATGCAAGTCGTGCCATTTTGTGACGCCTTTCCAAACCGATCTTAACCTTCGGAACGCGAGCGGAACGAACCGCGTCCGAATCAGCGATTCATAGCACGATCGATTTTGTTCACGGCTATATCTTGGGTCCCGGCGGCAACGGGTCACCAGATCAGGCCGCCCGCCGGTCTCCTCCGTGCCAACGTGCCGCGCCAATTCTTAAGATCAGCGGCGGCGCCGACCCGTTGACGAACGCTTCGGACCCCCCACCTGAAATCAGGGCGAGCACTTCCGGAGCAGGCTCATGAGCCGCTGGCAGGACATTGCGACCGCGCCGAAGGACGGCACCTTCGTGTTGCTGCACCACGCCAATTGGCCGATCGATGTCGAAGGCTTCTGGCACAAGGGCACGCAATCCTGGTCGGCCAACACCCGCATCCCCAATCTTGAGAACCGCGTGGTCGGCCCCGAGCCGCCGACCCATTGGAAGCCGCTCACCCCCGCAGAGGAAAAATACTGACGCATAAAACCGATCGGCCGCAGCAGACAGAGGAACCGTCATGACCAAGGTGATCTATCAAGTTGTCGAGCATGACGGCGGCTGGGCCTACAAGTTCAACAACGTGTTTTCCGAAACCTTCCCCACCCGCGAGGCCGCACGTGCCGCTGCCCATGCCGCCGCAGCCGAACAGCGCGTGCCGGGTTCCACCGAGGTGATCCAATACGAGGACGAGGCCGGCAAATGGCGCGAGGAGACCGCGCGCGGCAACGACCGGCCCTCAACCGAGGTGGCGGACGATTAAAAATACCTGCGAACGCCTTCAATGCGTGGTGGGCGGCCTGTCCGCCGGATCAATCAGCACCTCGCTGAACGGAAATTCCAGCACGATCTCCCCGGCCTCGTCGGTGACTTCGAGGATCGCGGTGATCAGATCGCGCGGCGCGGCCTCCCGCAGCAACTGCCGGATCATGACCCGCGCCACCTCCCAGGCCTGATCGGGATCGCGCAAATCGACGCCTTCCGGATCAGAAACCAGATCGCCACCGATGCGGGTATGGAAAAAATAACGCGGCACGCCTTTGCCCCGAAAATCGCGACCCTTCGGAAAGCCACGAGCACCCCCGCGCCGGCGGCTGTTTTCGCGCGGATCATGTGCTATGCAGCCTCCATGGTAAAGGCTCTGCGCAACTGGCTTGAGACACACGAACTGCCGGCAATCATCGGCGGTGTCCTTGGCGCCATTACCCTGCTGTCGGTCATCCTCGTGGTCGGCGGTTACTGGATTGTCACGCGCTAGGCGCGGGCGAGCAGCCGCTCGATCTCGGCCCGCAGCACGTCCGGCTTGGTCATCGGCGCATAACGCCCCGCCACCTGCCCGTCCCGGCCGATCAGGAATTTGGTGAAATTCCATTTGATCGCCTCCGATCCGAGCACGCCCGGTCTGGCATCCTTCAAATAACGATAGAGCGGATGGGCGCCGTCGCCATTGACCTCGATCTTGGCGAACATCGGAAAGGTCACACCATACTCGCGCGAACAGAATGTCGCGATCTGCGTCGCGTCGCCCGGCTCCTGCGCACCGAACTGATTGCAAGGAAAACCGAGCACCGCAAAACCGCGCGGCGCATAGGTGCGGTAGAGTTCTTCAAGACCGGCATATTGCGGGGTGAAGCCGCAGGCGCTTGCGGTGTTGACGACGAGCAGCACCTGCCCGGCAAATCGTGACAGCGCGATCTCCTCGCCAGCCAGTGTCGTTGCCGAATAGTCCGTTACCCTGCTCATCACCCTACCCATCGCAATCGGTCCTAGACAGGCTTCGGCTGCTGGCTGTCCAGCGCCGCCAGCGCCTCGGTCAGGACCGCGCGGACCCGCGCGGCATCGCCCGAACTGATGACGCCGGGATTGAGATACAGATCCATACCGCTGACCCGCTCGACCAGCACCTCGCGCTTGCCGGTCTCGACCCCGACCAGATGATCGACCGCGTAGGGAATGACCTCGCGCGAAATGCCTTTCATGGTGATCGGCGGCAGTTCATGGGCGACGACATCGCCGCGCACCAGCGCATAAGTCTCGTAGCTGATCACGATCTTGCCGGGCTCAGCGATCGACTGCAATCGTGCCGCAAGGTTCGCCTCGGCGCCAATGATGGTGTAGTCCATGCGATCGGCGCTGCCGAAATTTCCGACATTGCAGAAGCCGGAATTGATGCCCATGCGGGCGCGGAACGGCTCCTCGATCCCGGCATTGCGCCAGATCGCGTTGAGTTCAGTCAGGCGGCGCTGCATCTCCCACGCCATTTTCAGGCACGCCTGCGCATCGGCGGCATCGCCCTTGGTTTCCGGATCGCCAAAGAAGATCAGCATCGCGTCGCCGATGAATTTATCGATGGTGCCGCCATGGGCGAGTGCGATCGCCGACATTTCGGTGAAATATTCGTTCAGAAGTTGGGTGATCAGCTCGGGCTGCAGGCGCTCAGTAGTCGCGGTGAAATTCTGGATATCGGAGAAGAAGATCGTCAGCTTCTTGCGCTCGGTATGGATGGTGACATCCTTCTTACCGCTGAAGATGCTGGTATAGATCTGCGGCGAGATATAACGCGAGATTTTCATCGACAGCGAGGCGAGGAAATCATTGGCCGATTCAAGCTCGCGGTTCATGCCCTGGATCACCTTGCTCTGGCGGTGCTGCATGCCGAGGAACGACACGCCACTGACAGCGGCCAAGGCGAAATAGATCAACAGATATTTGAACGATAGGATGTTGGCGGCGATCGGCTGGCTGATCTCCACCTCCTGAATGGCGCGGACATCGCCCACCTTCCAGTCCCGCTTGGGACTTTCGGGGTGACTGTTGTGGCAACTCACGCAGGCCGGTCCCATCGTGACCGGCGTGATGAACCGGACCTTGTCGCGAAACAGCGACCAGGTGGATTCGACCAGCTTCTGGTTGGGATTGGCGCGCAGGCTTTCCAGCGAATTCCTCTCGAATGCATCGAGATTGTGCGGCGCGCGGTTCTTGAACGGATAATCCGAGACGAAGCGGTAGTGGATGTTCTTCTGCTGCTCGCTGATCACCGCGCCAAGTTCGAGCGACAGCGTCGCCGGAATCGGGATCGCGCCCGGCACCGTCTCGTAGTTGTGCAGCACCTGCGTCGCGCCCGGCGACGAAAGCACCCGCGCCACCACGTTCGATCCGTAATAGCCGCGCACGCCGGTGATGACCGAGTTCAGATCGTTGGCCTGTCGGCGCAGCGACAGGTCCGCGAGATTTCTCAAATCCAGCCAGACCGCCAGCGGCAGCGCCGCCAGCAATGCGGCCACCGCAAGACCAGTCCAAAGCCCCCGCGACCGCCCTGTGTGGGTCGCGGCCTCATCTGTCGCGCTCATGGAACACCTTCAGATCAATGCAATGGCTTGAACGAAGGGCGCATCAAGCAACGATTTCATCGCCGCGTCCAGCACCGAGCCGCGCACCGCGGATAAAACCCAAAGAAAAAGGGATGGCAGCGATCCGGCTGTCATCCCTCTGCCGTCGATTGGCGATGCTGTAACTCAGTCCAGCACTTTGTATTTTCTGAACCAGGCCTGCATCTGCACCCAGGCATCCTCCGCCGCGTCCTTGCGGTAGCTCGGACGATAATCGGCGTGAAAGCCGTGCGGCGCGCCAGGATAGATCTTGAACGCGGCGGTCTTGCCGGCCGACGCCAGCGCCGCCTTCATTTGTTCGACCTGCGCCGGCGGAATGCCCTGATCGGCCTCGCCGTAAAGCCCGAGCACCGGCGCTTTCATCTTGGCCGCCAGTTGCATCGGACTCTTCGGCCATGCCGGATTGGGCGGATCGATCAGCGATCCGTAGAACGCCACGCCGGCTTTGAGCGCGTGGCTGTGGGCGGCATATTCCCAGACGCTGCGCCCGCCGCGACAGAACCCGATGATGCCGAGCCGGTTGGCGTCGCCGCCCTGCGAGGCTGCCCAGGCGGCGGTCGCATCGAGATCGCGCAAAAGCTCAGCATCCGGCTTGGCGTTGACGAGCGGCATCAGTTTCGAAACCTCGCTGACGGTGGACAGATCGACGCCGCTGCGAAAGTAATAGTCCGGCGCCACCGCGAATGCGCCGAGCTTGCCCAGCCGCCGCACCACATCCTTGATGTAGGCATGCAGCCCGAATACCTCCATCGCGACCAGAATGATCGGTGCGGTACCGCCACCCTTCGGCCGCGCGAAATACACCGGCATCGCGCCGCCTGTGACCTTGATCTTCGCATTGCCTGCATCGAGTCCCTCGGTGTCGGTCTTGATCGCATCGGCCCGCACCGGACCCGCAGCGAGCGTGTAGCCCGCCGCCGTCGCCGCCGAAGCTGTCATGAACCTGCGACGCGACAGCGGTGCTGATTTGGTGAGGCCGATCACATCGGAGGTCAGGATCGGTTGAAACGCCATGGGATGCCTCCACGATCGCAAACGAAAGAAGACCGGACTTTAGGACGCGTCATGCCGCTGTCCAGACACGTGCGCTTGATGATGCGCACGGCCGACACGGCAAGACCCGCCGCGCGCCCGCGGCGGGTCTTGTTGCAATTCGTTGCGACACTCGCAGATGCGGATCGACGCCGGATCAGATGCGGCCCATCAGGACCAGGATCAGCAGAATAACGATCAGCAATCCGAGACCGCCGCCGCCGTAATATCCGGTGCCATAGAACGGACCGCCGCCGATGCCGCTGAAGCCGCCGAGCAATGCGATAATGAGAATGATCAGAATAATCGTGCCGATGGACATGCCAAACTCCTTAAATCTGTGATTGGCAATCCAACGGACAATGCTGTTGTTCGTTCCGGGTCGCGGCCCTCAGAATTTCCCTATGCCTTACGCGCGCGCAGCGCATGGCCGAGACGCTGCGGATCGATTCGCTGCTTCCAATCCTCGACGAGAAGCGGCAGGCGGCGGCGCCAGTTCGGATGCTCGTTGATGGTGCCGGGGATGTTGGCTTGATCGACCACCCCGAGCAGATCCTCGATCGCGATCCCCAGCAGGCGCGATGGCGTTTCGGCAAGAAAGTCCATGACGGCGTCGAATTCGGCAGCATCCGGTCCAGCATGGCCGATCGCAGTATGCAGTCGCATCACCGCATGCTCGCGCGCCTCGCGCGTCTCGCCCGGATCGAGACCAAGCGCGCTCTTCACACCGATATCGTGAATGGCAAGCCAGCCGGCAAAGGTCGGCAGATCGTGCGTGTTGAAGGTCACGAGCGCGTTCGGCGGATAGCAGCCGGCCGGATGAAATTCTCCCGTGCCGTCGCGCTCGAACATCATCACCCGATAGGACCACAGCCCCCAATCGGCGAGGCGATCACGAAAGCCATCCGGTACCGTACCGAGGTCTTCGCCGATCACGATGCAGCGATACGCGGCGCTCTCCAGCGCGACGATCGCCAACATCGCCTCAAACGGCATCTGGATATATACGCCCTGGTTCGGCTTGTAGCCATGCGGCACGACATAAAGTCGGTTCAATCCCAGCACATGATCGAGGCGGATCGCACCGGCATGACGCATCGAGGCGCGCAGCATGTCGCGGAACGGCGCAAAGCCAGTCGCTTCGAGTCCGGCTGCGTTGTAGCCGGCCAGTCCCCAATCCTGCCCGGCGGTGTTGAGTTGGTCGGGCGGCGCGCCGATCGAAAGCTGACGCAAGATCGCGGTCTGCTCGTTCCAGGCATCGAAGCCGTCGGCTTTGACGCCAACCGCGACATCGAGATAAAGCCCGACCGGCATGCCGCGCCGCTTGCAAAGCTCCGCGCACTCCTTCAATTGCTGGTCGGCGCACCATTGCACGAAGGCGACATACTCGATCTCGGCTGCGTCCGGGCCGCGCCGCAACTCGGCCAGAGCATTCTGATCGGGTCGCGACCAGAGCAATGGCCAATCCCACCATGGCCCACCGAATTTCCGCCGCAAAACCTCAAAGCATGCAAAGCGCCACAGCAACTCTCCGCGCTCGGCGCAAAACATCTCAAAAGCGGTCCGCCGCCTGAGAGTGGTTCTGGTCTTGAAGTGATTGAACGCAAGACGGAGCGCCTGCGCCTTCAGTCCAGCCACCGTGACGTAATCGACGAAACCGGTCTGCCGCAGGCGCTCGATCTCGGAGACATGCTCGGCCGCAAATGACTCCGGCAATTCCGGCAGCTTTGTCGCGTCGATATAGAGCGAGTTCAGAAACAACCGGCTGCTCGGCGAATACGGGCTGCAATCGGCGGGATGATTATCAAACAGCGCATGCAGCGGGTTAAGTCCCACGCCCGCCGCGCCGGCATCCGCCGCCCACGCGATCGCTGTCTGCAAATCGCCGAAATCGCCGATGCCCCAATTCCGCGCCGACCGGATGCCATAAAGCTGCACGGCGAGAATCCATCGCCGGTCGAAGCTGCCGCCGAACGCCTTGTGTGGCGCAACGATCAGACATGTCTCGTCCTCCATGCCACGGTCATCGACAGCGCGCAGCCGGTAAACGCCATTCGTCAGATTTGAGACATCCGGCTGCCCTTGCGCCGACAGCGCGTCGCCGAGCGAGACGAGCTGACCCTGCTCATCCAGCAGCCGCCATCCGCGCAGCGGCAGCGCCAATTGCGACAAATCGATGTTCTGGCTTCCATCGGCGGCAACGGACCGCGCAACAATGGGACCATCAAGAAATCCGCCGCGATCGGGCGCGCCGAGCGCATCGATCACCATCTGCAACGCGGCCGGATCGCTGCTGTGGGTCCGGCCATTTCCATCGGTAAAGGTTGGGTCGATGCCAAATCTCGCTGCTTTTTCAAGCAAATCCATTCCACTCACCGAAATTTTCGCGCATCGCACATAGCCCGCCTCAACCTTTAACCAGAGAAGCGGAAAACTGTTCCCGTGGAACCTTTCCGGCCGGCTTTGCTTATCAGTGACACCCTACGTCACACCGATCAGGGCGCCTGATGTCCGTACTGCCGCCACTCAAGGAAGCGTTTCACAATTCAGTCGCAAATTCCGGCGCCAGCGTCTTTTACATCGAGGATGTCTATCCACGAGTCGAGGATGGCCGCTTCGCAGTGAAGCGTGCGGTCGGCGATCCGATCGACGTGTGGGCAGATATTTTTCGCGACGGCCATGATGTCATCGCCGCCGATCTCATCTGGCGCGAGGAAACCAGTTCGGACTGGTCGCGCACTCCGATGCGCCATCATGGCAATGACCGCTGGACTGCCACCTTCGTGCCGGAAAAGGTCGGGCGTTATCTCTATGCGATCGAAGCCTGGACCGACGACTACGCCACCTGGCGCCGCGGCACGCTGGCGAAGCAGGCGGCCGGGCAGGATATCGCGCTCGATGCGCTCGAAGGCGCCGCGCTCGTCACACGGGCGCAGCCGCAGGAAAAGCCTGCCGCCGCACTTCTGGTGAAGGTCTGCGAGACCTTCCTGCAGAATGGCGACGTTGCCCCGCTGCTCGGCGAGGATGTCGAACGCGCGATGGCGGGAAGCCAGGCGCGCGACGACCTGACCCGCTCCAAACTCTATCCGCTGATGATCGACCGCCCGCGTGCCATTGCCGGCGCGTGGTACGAAATGGTGCCACGCAGCCAGGGCACCGAGCCCGGCCGCCATGGCACGTTCAAGGATTGCATTGCGCGCCTGCCGGAAATCGCGGCGATGGGGTTCGACGTGATCTATCTCACGCCGATCCATCCCGTCGGGCGCGTCAACCGCAAAGGACGCAACAATGCGCTGAAGGCAGAACCGGGCGATCCCGGCAGCCCCTATGCCATCGGCGCGGCGGAAGGCGGCCACGACGCCGTGCATCCCGAGCTTGGCACGCTCGACGACTTCCGCGAACTGGTGCGGGCGGCAAAACAACTTGAGATGGAGATCGCGCTGGATTTCGCCGTGCAGTGCGCGCCGGATCATCCGTGGCTGAAGCAGCATCCCAACTGGTTCAAGCGCCGTCCCGACGGCAGCATGCGCTACGCGGAGAATCCGCCGAAGAAATACGAAGACATCCACAACCCCGACTTCAATTCCGACGATGCCGGCGCACTATGGGATGCGCTGCGCGACGTCGTCTGGTTCTGGGTCAAACAGGGCGTACGGATTTTCCGCGTCGACAATCCGCACACCAAGCCGTTCCCGTTCTGGGAATGGCTGATCCGGGACATCCAGTCTCGCGATGCCAACGTGATCTTCCTTGCCGAAGCCTTCACCCGGCCGAAGCTGATGAAGGCGCTGGCCAAGCTCGGCTTCACCCAGTCCTATACTTACTTCACCTGGCGCACGACCAAGCACGAGTTTCAGGAGTATCTCAGCGAACTCACCGGCTATCCGGAGCGGGAGTATTACCGGCCGAATTTCTTCGTCAACACGCCGGACATCCTGCCGTTTCATCTGCAAAGCGGCGAAGCATGGATGTTCAAGTCGCGCATCGCCCTCGCCGCCACGCTGTCGGGCAGCTACGGCATCTATAACGGCTTCGAACTGCTTGAGCACGAACCGATCCCCGGCAAGGAGGAATATCTCAACTCGGAGAAATACGAGATCAAGGTCCGCGACTGGGACGCGCCCGGCAACATCAAACCCTATATCCGCAGCCTCAACATGGCGCGCCGCGCCAATCCGGCGCTGTTGCAGACCGCGCGATTGCGATTCCTGCATGTTGACGACGAGCATGTGATCGCATTCTCGAAAACCTCCACCGACGGCGCCAACACCATCGCGGCGGCGATTGCGCTGGCGCGCGAGTCGCGTGAGGTCTGGCTGCCGGTCGGCGATCTTGAGATCGCGACCGAGACCGGCCCAAAGCGCGTCGCTGCGCTGGAGAACGCCATCACCGGCGAGCGCCACGGCATCGAATGGGGCGGCATCCGGCTGTGCCTCGATCCGGCGCGTGATCCCATGCTGCTGTTCCGCTGCCTGGCATAGGTGACGCGATGAACATCATGTCCCCGCATCTTGAGACCGCCACCGAGAGCGACGAGCTCTGGTACAAGGACGCGATCATCTATCAGCTCCACGTCAAGGCGTTTGCCGACAGCAACCATGACGGCATCGGTGATTTTGCCGGCCTGACCGAGAAACTCGAATACCTGCAGGAACTCGGCGTCACCTGCCTGTGGCTGCTGCCGTTCTATCCCTCGCCCGGACGTGACGACGGCTACGACATCGCCGACTATGGCGCGATCAATCCTGACTTCGGCACCATGAAGGATTTCCGCCGCTTCATCAGCGAGGCCAAGCGGCGCGGCCTGCGTGTCATCACCGAGCTTGTCATCAATCATACCTCGGACCAGCACGACTGGTTCAAGCGCGCGCGGCGCTCGCCCAAGGGATCGAGCGCGCGCAACTGGTATGTCTGGAGCGATACCGACAAGAAGTATCAGGGCACGCGCATCATCTTCACCGACACCGAGAAATCGAACTGGACCTGGGATGCCGAAGCCGGCGCGTATTACTGGCACCGCTTCTTCTCGCACCAGCCGGATCTCAATTTCGATAATCCGCGCGTCGTCAGCGCGCTGGTGCAAGTGATGAAGCGCTGGCTCGACGCCGGAGTCGACGGTTTCCGGCTCGACGCCATTCCCTATCTTTGCGAGCGCGACGGCACCAATAACGAAAATCTTCCTGAGACCCATGCGGTCATCAAACGGCTGCGTGCCGAACTCGACGCCTATGCCAAGGACAAGGTGCTGCTCGCCGAGGCCAATCAGTGGCCCGAAGACGTGCAGCAATATTTCGGCGACGGCGACGAGTGCCACATGGCGTATCACTTCCCGCTGATGCCGCGCTTTTACATGGCGATCGCGCAAGAGGATCGTTTCCCCGTCACCGACATCCTGCGGCAGACACCGGATATTCCCGCCAGCTGCCAGTGGGCGCTGTTCCTGCGCAATCATGACGAACTGACGCTGGAAATGGTAACCGATGTCGAACGCGACTACCTGTGGTCAACCTACGCCAACGATCCTCGCGCCCGCATCAATGTCGGTATCCGCCGCCGCCTTGCGCCGCTGATGGACAATGACCGCCGCAAGATCGAGCTGATGAACTCGCTGCTGCTGTCGTTCCCCGGCACGCCGATCATCTATTACGGCGATGAGATCGGAATGGGCGACAATATCTATCTCGGCGACCGCAATGGCGTGCGCACGCCGATGCAGTGGACGCCGGATCGCAATGGCGGCTTCTCCCGCGCCGACCCGGCGCGGCTTTACGCCCCGACCATCATGGACCCCATCTACGGCTATGAGTCCGTCAATGTTGAAGCACAGTCACGCAATCTGTCGTCGCTGCTGAGCTGGACCAAGCGGCTGATCGCGGTGCGTAAAACCAGCAAGGCGTTCGGGCGCGGCACCATCACCTTCATCCGCCCGACCAACCGGGCGACGCTGGCTTATGTTCGTCACTATGATGATGAGATCGTGCTGTGCGTCGCCAACCTGTCGCGCTCGGCACAGGCGACCGAGCTCAACCTGGCACCGTGGAAGGATCGCGTGCCGCTGGAAATGCTGGGCCGCACCACGTTTCCGCCGATCGGTGAATTGCCCTATCTGATCACGCTCGCACCTTACAGCTTCTACTGGTTCCGGCTGAACGAGAAGCCGCCGCAACAGGCGGCGGCCGACGAGCCAGTGCCGGAGTTCGAGACGCTGGTGGTGCCTTATGGCTCGACCTGGATGAGCCTGCAGCGCACCCGCATGATTTTTGAGCGGGATGTATTGCCGGCACATCTGGCGCGGACGCGCTGGTTCCCGGAGAGCTCGGTGCATGCCATTTCCACCAAAGTCACATCGGCTCTGCCGCTAAGCAACAAGGGACATGTCCGGCCCCGGCTCGCGATTTTCGAATCAAGCCTCGACGGCCAGCCGGCCCGCTACACCTTGCCGATGCGGATCGACTGGGTGCGCTTCGACCGCGAGCGCTACAATCCGAAGGCTTTGGCGGCGGTCCGGCAGGCATCGCGTGAAGGAACATTGGTCGAGGTCGCCAGCGACAAGGATTTCATCGCGCTACTGCTCGACAATATTCGCCACGGCCGGACCACGACTGATGAGCTCACAGGCTCGCTGTCATTCCAGCCCACCGAGAAGCTGAAGAAAATTCCGCCCGCACCGATCGAGTTCGTCCGCGCAGTCCAGACCGAGCAATCCAACACCACGACGCTGGTGGACGAGACCTTTGTGGTCAAGCTTTATCGCAAACTCGAACCGGGCATCAATCCGGAGATCGAGATGGGCCGGTTCCTCACCGACATCGCCGGCTTTGCCAACACGCCGGCTTTGCTCGGCAGCGTCGAGCTGATGGAAGGCGACACCCGCAGCACCGTCGCGGTCGTGCATCGTTTCGTCCAGAATCAGGGCGATGCCTGGTCGGTCGCCGCGGGCTATCTCGACCGTTTCGCCGAGGAGCAGCGCCTGCTCTCCACCAGCGACGATCAGCAGGAAACCCATGAACAGATCGCGCATCTGCACTATGTGGCGCAGGGCGCCAAGCGGGTGGCGGAAATGCAGATCGCGCTGGCGAGCCGCTCCGACATCGCCGATTTCAAACCGGAAGTGGCCACGCCTGAACTGATCCGCACCTGGAGCGATAACATCCTGGCCCGCGCCGAACGCGCGTTCGAGGGACTGCAACAGCACTCCAAATTCGCCAGGGATGGCGATCGCGCCGCGATTGACGCACTGCTTGCCCATCGCGAGGGTCTCGGCGCGCGGGTCACCTCGTTGTTTCCGACAGAAATAGAAACGCCGATCTTCCGTCATCATGGCGACCTGCACCTCGGCCAATTGCTGATCTCCAAGGACGACATCTTCATTATCGATTTTGAAGGCGAGCCGCGCCGCAGTCTCGTCGAGCGCCGGCGCAAGGCGCCGGCGGCGCGCGATATCGCCAGCCTGCTGCGCTCGATCGACTATTCGGTCGGCGCAGCGCTGCAACGCGCCCTGCAGGGTGGTCCCGATGAGAGCGGGGAACTCGCCCGCAAACTCGATGAATGGCGCAAGGCCGCCGCCGACACCTTCTTCACCGCCTATCGCGAGTCTCTGGGTAACGCCCCGCTGTGGCCGGCCGCGCCCGGTGCCGCCGCGCGACTGCTCAAGTTTTTCCTGCTGGAGAAGGTGTTCTACGAAATCGAATACGAGCTGGCACACCGTCCAAACTGGCTGCGCATTCCCCTGAACGACGCGCTGCGCATTCTTCAAGACTATCAGGATGAGGTTGCCTTATGACATTGCCCGCCGAAGCCTACGCCATTGTCGAAGGCCGTCATTCCGATCCGTTTCGTTATCTCGGGCTGCATGTCGAGGACGATCACAACGTGGTGCGCGCCTTCCTGCCGCATGCCTCGAGCGTCGAAGCCGTCGATGACGAAGGCCGCGCAGCCAAGCTGGCGCTGATCCATAACGCCGGTCTCTTTGTCGGACCGTTGCCGCGCCACGTGAAACGCTACACCTTGCGCGCCAGTTTCGGCGACAATGTCGTCGAACTGCACGACCCTTACGGCTTTCCGCCGGTGCTGAGTGATTTCGACCTCTATCTGCTCGGCGAGGGCACGCATCAGCGGCTTTATGACAAGGTCGGCGCCCATCCGATGACGCTTGATGGCATCAAGGGTGTGGCGTTCGTGGTGTTCGCGCCCAACGCACGGCGCGTCAGCGTGGTCGGGGATTTCAATTTCTGGGACAACCGGCGGCACGCGATGCGGGTGCGCAGCAACGGCTTCTGGGAAATCTTCATCCCCGGCGTTGCCACCGGCGATCACTACAAGTTCGATATTGTCGGCCCCTACGGTCAGGAATTGCCGCTGAAGGCCGATCCCCTCGCGTTCCGCGCCGAGGTGCGGCCGAACACCGCCTCGATCGTGTTCGACGAGGAAAGACTTTCACCCAAGACCAGAGCGCCCGCCGCCGCCAATGCACTGTCGGCCCCGATCTCGATCTACGAGGTGCATCTCGGCTCCTGGCGTCGCAAGAGTGGCAATGAATGGCTGACCTATCGCGAGCTTGCCGACACGCTGCCGCGCTATGCCCGCGAGATGGGCTTCACCCACATTGAATTCATGCCGGTCAGCGAGCATCCGTTTGATGGCTCGTGGGGTTACCAGCCCACCGGGCTTTTTGCGCCCACCAGCCGATTCGGCACGCCGGACGATTTCGTCGCGCTGATCGAGGCCTGCCACCACGAAGGGCTCGCCGTGCTGATCGACTGGGTGCCGGGTCATTTTCCCGACGATCCGCACGGCCTTGCCCATTTCGACGGCACAGCCCTCTACGAGCACGCCAATCCGTTACAGGGTCGCCATCTCGACTGGGGCACGCTGATCTATAATTACGGGCGCACCGAGGTAGTGAACTTTCTGGTCGCCAATGCGCTGTTCTGGCTCGACCGCTATGGCGTCGATGGACTGCGTGTCGATGCGGTGGCCTCGATGTTGTATCTCGATTACAGCCGGCCGCCGGGTGGCTGGATCCCGAACCAATTTGGCGGACGCGAGAATATCGAAGCAATCGCATTCCTGCGCCGCTTCAACACCGAGGTGTTCGCGAAATTTCCGCACGCCACCACGGCAGCGGAGGAATCCACTGCCTGGCCGCAGGTGTCACGGCCGGTGGAGTTTGGCGGTCTCGGCTTTGGCTACAAATGGAACATGGGTTGGATGCACGACACCCTGAATTACATTGGCAAGGATCCGATCCATCGCAAGCACCATCACGACCAGATTCTGTTCGGCCTGCATTACGCGTTTTCGGAAAATTTCATCCTGCCGCTGTCGCATGACGAAGTGGTCCACGGCAAACGTTCGATCCTCGGCCGCATGCCGGGTGACGACTGGCAGCGTTTCGCCAATCTGCGCGTCTATTATGCCTTCATGTTCGGCCATCCCGGCAAGAAACTCCTGTTCATGGGCTGCGAATTCGGCCAGCAGCAGGAATGGAATCACGACCGCTCGCTCGACTGGCACCTACTCGATCAACCCTGGCATCGCGGCATCCAGTCGCTGGTGCGCGATCTCAACACGCTGTACCGGACGCTGCCCGCGCTGCATGAGATTGACTGCGATCCGGCCGGGTTCGAATGGATCGTCACCAGCGATGCGAACAACAATGTGTTCGCCTGGATGCGCAAGGGCAATGCGCCGCGCCAGCGTTGCCTCGTGGTGGCCAATTTTTCACCCAACGTCTACCGCGACTACCACGTCAAGGTGCCGTTCCACGGCCGATGGAAAGAGGTTCTGAATTCGGACTCGGCGTATTACGGCGGCGGCAATGTCGGCAATGCAGGCCATCTCGAAACCATGGAGGGTCTTGTGCCTCAGCTCAACCTGACGCTACCGCCACTTGCCGCGATTTTCCTGGTGCCGGAAGAACCATGATGCGCATCACTGCCGGCAGTCATTGTCGTCTCGGCGCGACCTGGGATGGCAGGGGCACCAACTTCGCGCTGTTCTCTGCCCATGCGGAGAAGGTTGAATTGTGCCTGTTCGACAACCAGGGCCGACGCGAGATCGAGCGCATCGCACTGCCGGAACGTACCGAGGACATCTGGCACGGCTATCTCCACGATATCGTCCCCGGACAGCGTTACGGCTATCGCGTCCATGGGCCGTATGATCCGGAGCGCGGCCACCGTTTCAACTGCAACAAACTTCTGCTCGATCCTTACGCGAAGCGTCTTGCCAACCGTCTGGTATGGAGCGACGCGCATTTCGGCTACCGCATGGGCAGCGCGCGTGAAGATCTGTCATTCGACCGCCGCGACAATGCCCGCGGTGCGCTGAAGGCCATGGTGGTGGATGAGACTTTCAATTGGGGACGGAACGAAACCCGCCCCTTCGTTCCATGGACCGACACCATCATCTACGAGGCACACATCAAGGGCCTGACGCAGATGCGCAAAGAAATCCCGCCGAATATCCGCGGGACATATCGCGGTTTGTCGTCACCCGCCATGATCGCACATCTCAAGCGGCTCGGCGTCACCACCATCGAGCTGATGCCGATGCACGGCTTCATCGACGACCGCTATCTGGTCGAAAAAGGTCTGGTGAATTACTGGGGCTACAACTCCATCGCGTTTTTTGCGCCGGAAACGAAATACACCACCGATAAGACGCTGGACGCCTTCCGCATCACCGTCGCCCGGCTGCACGATGCCGGCATCGAGGTGATGCTCGACGTCGTCTACAATCACACCGCGGAAGGCAATCATCTCGGCCCAACCTTGTCGTTCCGCGGCATCGACAACCTGTCCTACTACTGGCTGATGCCGGACAATCCGCGCTACTACGATGACTTCACCGGCTGCGGCAATTCCCTCAACCTCACCCATCCGCGCGTGCTGCAGATGGTGATGGACTCGCTGCGCTACTGGGTCGAAACCTGCCACATCGACGGCTTCCGGTTCGATCTCGCCAGCACACTCGGCCGCGGCCCCAATGGATTCGAGCGCAACGGGAATTTCCTCACCGCGATCCGGCAGGACCCGGTGCTGTCGACAGTCAAGCTGGTCGCCGAGCCCTGGGATGTCGGCCTCGGCGGCTATCAGGTCGGGGCATTCTCCTCGCAATGGTCGGAATGGAACGACCGCTATCGCGGCACGCTGCGGCGCTACTGGTCCGGCGAGGGCAATCTGATCGGCGATGTAAGCCGCCGCATGACCGGCTCGGCCGATCTGTTCAATCATAGCGGTCGCACGCCGCAGGCCAGCATCAATCATGTCACGGTGCATGACGGCTTCACGCTGGCCGACCTGTTCAGCTACAACGAGAAGCACAACGAGGCCAACGGCGAGGACAACCGCGACGGCTCGAACGACAACAACAGCAACAATTGCGGTCACGAGGGACCGACCGACGATCCCGACATCCTCGCCTTGCGCCGCCAGCTCCGCAAGAATCAGATCGCCTGCCTGTTACTGGCGCAGGGCGTGCCGCTGATTCTGGCGGGCGACGAGGTCGGCAACTCGCAGAACGGCAACAACAACGCCTACTGCCAGGACAACGAAACCGGTTGGGTGAGTTGGGATGGCCTCAACCACGAGGGTGAAGATTTCACCGAATTCATCGGTGCGATGACGGCGCTGCGCAGCCGCTTTCCGCAGATCAAGTCGCGGCGCTGGGTCGATGGCCGGCAGGCCGACGGCTCCTTTGGCGTACTGTGGCTGACGCCGCAGGCCGAGGAAATGCAGGAAGCCGATTGGAATTTTCCGGAAGGCCGCTTTTTGTCCTACGTGCTCGGCCCGCGCGAGCGCGGGGAGCAGGCTTTGTTCGTCGTGCTCAATGCCGCGCCGGAAGCGATCGCTTTCACACTGCCGAAGCTGCAGGAATACCGGGAATGGGACTGCCTGCTCGACACCACCAAAACGCAGACGCCGTTCCTGAAAATCGCTTCCGGCCAAGGCTCATCCGCGCCGCCGCGCTCCGTTCTGGCTTTCGCGGGGCTTGCATGAATGGTAGCGGATTCGGCCCGCAACTGACCGATCGGGGTGCCCTGTTCAGGCTCTGGGCGCCGACAGCCAGTCATGTCGAGGTCATGCTCGACCGCTGCTACCCGATGCGGCGCGGCGCGGACGGCATCTTTTCTGTCGAGGTGCCGGGTGCGCGTGCCGGAGCGCGTTACAAATTCCGGATCGACGACGAGATCGACGTGCCAGACCCAGCCTCGCGCTTTCAGCCCGAAGATGTGTCAGGTCCGAGCGAGGTGATCGATCATGCTGCGTATCGCTGGCGGGCCACCGATTGGCGCGGCAGGCCGTGGCACGAGGCGGTGCTGATCGAGGCCCATGTCGGCACCTTCACGCCGCAGGGCACCTATCGCGCCATGATCGATCACCTCGATCATCTCGCCGACACCGGCTTTACCGCGCTTGAACTGATGCCGCTGGCGGATTGCCCCGGCTGCCGCAACTGGGGCTATGACGGCGTGTTGTGGTACGCGCCGGACAGCGCCTATGGTCGTCCCGACGAGCTGAAGGCGCTGATCGACGAAGCCCATTTGCGCGGGCTGATGGTGTTCCTTGACGTCGTCTACAACCACTTCGGCCCGGAGGGGAATTATCTCGGCCGCTATGCGCCAGGCTTTTTCTCGTCCGCGCAAACACCGTGGGGCAACGCAATCGACTACCACGCGCCCAATGTGCGCGCGTTCGCGATCGACAACGCGCTCTGCTGGCTGCGCGACTTTCGCTTCGACGGACTGCGGCTCGATGCCATCCACACCATCATCGAACCCCGCGAGATCTCGATCCTGCGCGATCTCAGCAAGGCGGTCGGCGCTTTCGCAACGCACAGCGGCCGCAAGATTCATCTCGTTCTGGAGAACGACGCCAACAGCGCCAGCCTGCTCGATCCGAAGATCGATCCGGTAGCTGGCCGCTATCGCGCGCAATGGAACGACGACTACCACCATGCCTGGCATGTGCTGCTGACCGGCGAAACCACCGGCTATTACCGCGATTATCCCAATCCGCGCGAGGCGATCGTCCGCACGCTCGGTACAGGCTTTGCGTATCAGGGCGAGACCTCACTCCACCGCGGAGGCCGGCGCCGTGGCGAGGCCAGCGCGCACTTGCCGCCTGTGGCTTTTATCAACTTCCTGCAGAACCACGACCAGATCGGCAACCGCGCAATGGGCGACCGGCTCGAGACCGTCGCCGATGCCACTGCGGTCGAAGCCGCGCTCGCCATCACCCTTCTCGCGCCGATGCCACCGATGATGTTCATGGGCGAGGAATGGGGTGCGACATCACCCTTCCCGTTCTTCTGCGACTTCAAGGGCGATCTCGCCGATGCGATCCGGCAGAGCCGCCGCCGTGAATACGCGGCGGCTTATCAGGCCTATGGCGACGATGTGCCAGATCCGTTCGACGAAACGACATTCAAACTCGCCACGCTCGACTGGGCGGAGCGCGACACGTCCAGCGGCCGTGCGCGGCTCGCTCTGGTTCGCAATTTGCTGTCGATCCGGCGCAAGGAGATCATGCCCCAGCTGGCTGACGCCGCGTTCGGTGAAGCGCATGTGGATGGAAGCAATCATCTTATCGCGCGATGGCGGCTTGGAGAGGAAACGCTGACGCTGCAGGCCAATCTGTCCGCGCAGACCGGCAATGCGGTCGCCACCGATCCGCCCGGGCGCGTCATCTGGGGCCAGCGGGACGACGATCTGAAGCCGTGGGGCGTGGTCTGGATGATTGGAGCGCGCTGATGCCTCCTGCCATCCCGCTTGCCACCTATCGCCTGCAATTCCACGCCGGCTTCACCTTCGACGATGCAACGGCGATCCTGCCCTACCTGAAATCGCTCGGCATCACCCATGTCTATGCCTCGCCTTTCATGAAGGCGCGCAAGGGCAGCATGCATGGTTACGACATCGTCGATCATAACGTCATCAATTCCGAACTCGGCGGCGAGGACGGCTTCGAGCGATTCAGCCATGCACTGAAGGGCAACGACCTCGGATTGATCCTCGATTTCGTGCCGAACCACATGGGCGTGCATTTCGCGGACAATGTCTGGTGGCTCGACGTGCTGGAATGGAGCGAAGCCTCGCCGCATGCAGCCTCGTTCGATATCGACTGGGATATGTTGCCCTACCGTGCCAAGGGTGGCGTGCTGCTGCCGATTCTCGGCACGTCCTACGGCACCGCGCTCGACAACGGCGATATCACGCTGCGCTATGATGCCAGCGAAGGCAGTTTCTCCGCATGGTATTTCGAGCATCGCTTGCCCATCGCCCCGCAGCGCTACAGCGAAATCCTGCGCGTCGTCGTCAACGATGCCGGCGCGGGGCACGAGCCCGTGGGCCAACAAATTCTGGGCATTGCCGCTCGCTTCACCGGCCCGCGCCACCCAAACCGCAACGAGGCGCCGACGCTCAAGGCTGCGCTCGCCGCCATTCCCGGCGCGAGCCACATCATCACACGCGGCCTTGAGGCCTATCGCGCCGGACAGGAGCGGCCCGCGCAAACCCAGGGGCTGCACCGGCTGCTGGAGCGCCAGCATTACCGGCTTGGCCACTGGCGGCTGGCGACCAGCGAGATCAACTATCGGCGTTTCTTCGATGTGAACAGTCTTGCGGGTCTGCGCGTCGAGGACGCTATGACCTTTGCCGGGATCCATCGACTGGTGAAGCGCCTGATCGCCGAGCAAAAGCTGCAGGGGGTGCGGCTCGACCACATCGACGGCCTGCGCGATCCGGCGCAATATTGCCAGCGGCTGCAACGCCTGATCCGCGATGCGCGAGGTCTCGCCCGGCAGCCGTTCTATCTTGTGGTCGAGAAGATTCTCGCCGAAGGTGAAGAACCGCCGAAGCTCGCCGGGGTTCACGGCACCACCGGCTATGAATGGCTCAACGTGATCAGCCGCGTTCTGCTCGACGGCAAGGGACTGGATGCGCTCGACGAGACCTGGCGACAGGCCAGCAATATCCCGCCGCATTTCATGCCGGTCGTGATCGCCGCCAAGCGGCGCGTGCTCGAGACGCTGCTGGCGAGCGAATTCACCGTGCTCTCGCGCCTCTTGGCGCGGATCGCCAGCGGGCATTACGCAACGCGTGATTTTTCCGCCGACAGCCTGCGGCGTGCGTTCGAACTCTATGTGCTGCATTTCCCGCTGTATCGGACTTACATCACGTCAAACGGCCCATCGGCGCGCGATCGCGACCTGATCGAACAGACCATCGAACAAGCGCGGTCCGAGTGGTTCGAAGCCGATGAAGGCCTGTTCGATTTTCTGCGCGATGTCCTGACGCTCGATCTTGCAGGCACCTCCCGCCCCGCGCCCGGCCGACCGCGGATTCGCCGCTTCGCCTTCAAGGTCCAGCAGTTCACCGGCCCGATGATGGCAAAGTCGCTGGAAGACACCGCGTTCTATCGCTACCACCGCCTGCTCGCGCTGAACGAGGTTGGCGGCGATCCATCGGCCAGCACCCTGCCTATTGAGACCTTTCACGACATGATGAAGGCGCGCGTCCGCCAATCACCGGGCGGCATGACGTCGACCACGACACATGACACCAAACGCGCCGAGGATGCCCGCACCCGGATTCTGGCGCTGTCCGAACTCGCCGGCGAATGGACCAGCCTGGTCGGGCGCTGGAAGGCACTGAACGCACCGCACATCACCACACGCCGCGGCATCCGCGCGCCGTCCGCCGCATTGGAATACATGTTGTATCAGGCACTGATCGGTGCGTGGCAGGAGACGATCGACGAGAGTTTCGTCGCGCGGATGAAGGCTTATGCGCTCAAAGCAGTGCGCGAGGCCAAGCTGGAGACGAGTTGGCTCAATCCCTATGAGCATTACGAACAGGGCGTGACGAGCTTCATCGACCGCATTCTCGATCCAACGCTATCGGCCGATTTCCTCGGCTCGTTAGCGCCGTTTGCCCGGCGTACCGCCTTGCTCGGCGCGCTCAACTCGCTGAGCCAGATCACGCTCAAGGCAATGATGCCCGGCGTGCCTGACTTCTATCAGGGAACCGAATTCTGGGATCTATCACTGGTCGATCCGGACAACCGACGGCCGGTCGATTTCACCGCGCGCGAGGCCGCACTTGCGACATTACGCAATCCGGACTGGAAGGCTCTCGCCCACGCATGGCCGGACGGGCGACTGAAACTCGCATGGACCAAGGCGTTGCTCGGCCTGCGGCACGCCTTGCCGCGCGTCTTCGCCCATGGAGACTACCTGCCGCTGCAAACCCACGGCCTTCATCGGGAGCATGTCATCGCCTTCGCTCGTGTTCATAAACGCGATGCGGTGATCGTGGCGGTAACACGATGGCTGGCGCCGCTGACCGATCAGGGTCGCACCTGGCCCGCCGGCGTCTTGCACGGCGCGCTCAATGTGAAGGACTTTGCTATCGAATCCGTGGCCATCGATGGCCACCAATGCGCATTTGACGAGATGTTCAGGGAGTTGCCGGTGGCGGCGATTCGCGCGCGGCGAAAATGAATCTGCCAGTCTCTGCCAGACGTGGCAGAGATGAAAAGGCCGCCCGGGAGCTAAGGCCGGACGGCCTAGCGGACGTTGTGCCGATTCACTTGATCGGTTCCCTTCCCCCGCAGATGGCCATTATTTGCGCGGGGCGGTTAATGACAAGATACTGACGGCCATACCTTGGAACTATCACCAGAGAACTTACATTATCGCACAGCAGCATAATATTGCGGGCAAAGACGATCCGCAAACTCGACAGTGGCTGCTTGTGACATGAGGCCACCGTGACCCAACCGCTGGTTGTTTCAATTCCCCACCGCCTTGGCAAAGACGAAGCCATCCGCCGTATGAAAGCGGGGCTGAACAGCATCAACACCCAGTACAGCCATCTGTTGCAGGTCAACGAGGAGACCTGGAGCGGCGACAGGCTCGCCTTCCGCGTCACCACGATGAAACAGCAGGCCAGCGGCACCATCGATGTCGCGGAGGATTATGTCCGCCTTGAAGTGACGCTGCCATGGCTGCTGGCGCGGCTGGCCAATGGTGTGCAGTCGATGATCCGCGACAAAGGCCGCCTGATGCTGGAAAAGAAGTGATCGGCAAGAAGCCGCCGCGACGATCAGCGGCATGATCTTCATCGAAAAACCGGCGGGACGTGTTCCCGCCGGTCGCTATTGTTCGGACAGCTTTCGCAAGTTTCTCTTTCAGTAAGCTGCCGTCAGATAGTCAACGATCTTGCCGATGTCGGCTTCGTCGATCGGAGCGCCGTACACCTTGATCATCTTGTTCACCTCAGCCGTCCAGAAGTCCTTCTTGAACTTCGGACCCTGCGGTTGAGTCTGCATGTAATCTGCCGAGTGGCAGCCGCTGCAATTGGCCGCCGCCACATCGAGATTCAGACCCGGCTTGAGCTTCGCCGCCTCGGGCGGCAGCTTGTAGTTGATCGGCTTGGCCTGCAGGCTGCCCATCGTCATTGCGGCCGCGGCGGCAACGCCGAAGGCTATGAGGCCGGAACGTATCGAACGATTTTGCATGATCCGTTCTCCCTTTATGCCGCGGTCACGGTCGTGGTTTCGATGACATTGCGCAGATAGCCGGCCGGATTCCACAGCGGCTTCTCCGGCTGCACCTTGCCGCCATTGCTTGTGGCGCGGACCTTGAGGTTGTGCGTGCCCGCCGACAGCTTCACCGGCAGCGTCCATTCGCGGAATGAATACTTGCCGAGATCCTTGCCGAGCTTCGCCTGTTTCCAGGTCTTGCCGTCGTCGGTCGAAACCGCGACCTCCTTGATGCCGGTGCCGCCATCGAAGGCAAAGCCGCGTAGCTTCAATTGGCCGACCTTCACCTTGGCGCCGTTGGGCACGCTGGTGATGAACGAGCGCACGGTGAAGTGGTTGATCGGCACGGTGGCTTTGGGCGCCGTCCCCGGCTCGACACAGTTGCAGTCGTTGTCCGGAATCCGGTACGCCGTCTTCATCCAGAAATTGTCATAGACCGAGTCGATGACGGTGATCTCATTGAGGTGCTTGACCCAATAGGTACCGTAATAGCCCGGCACCACGAGGCGAAGCGGAAAGCCGTTGAGCAACGGCAGATCCTGCCCGTTCATCGAATAGGCCAGCATCACCTCGCCATCGCGCGCATGATCGAGATCGAGCGCCTTGGCGAAATCCGGCGTCTTGTCCATCACCGGGCCGTCCATGCCGCCAAACACAACCTGCTTCGCGCCCTGCTGGACGCCTGCCTTCTCGAGCACGGCTTTCAGCGGCACGCCCTTCCAGCGCGCATTGCCCATCGCGCCATTGGCAAGCTGGCCACCGGCGATGCGCGGATCAAAAAAGCCGCGGCTGTTGCCGGAGCACTGATTGACCGCGACGATTTCGATCGACGGCATCTTCTTGATTTCGGCGAGCGACAGCTTGAGCGGCTTGTCGACCTTGCCTTTCACCTCGACGGTGAATTTAGCCGGATCGATGTCGAGCGGAATGTCGGCAAGGTGATAGCGAACGAAGAAGGCGTCGTTCGGCGTGATGACGCCCTCGTTAAACACGGAAAACGGTGTCTCCAGTTGCGGAGGCCGTTCGGTCAGTCCGATCAGCGGACGCTTCTGAGGATATTTGACCAGCGGCCTTTCGCCATTGCCGATCGGAAGCGTGATCATCTTTTCCGCGAAAGCCGAAAGCGATGATCCGCCGAGCAAGCCGCCGCCTGCCAGGAGTGCAGCGCCGCCCTGGAGCACGGTGCGTCTGTTCATCATGGGTCTTCTCCCTGGGACATATTCCCGCAGGACTATTAGACACATGGACAGTGTGATTATTCCAGAATTTTCCGCACCCAGATTCCGCGAAATGAAATTTCAGCGAAAGTTTTCACGGATTTGCCGATGCACCCGCACGCTGCACAGCAACATCGTGCGCTTGAGCAAATGCCGCTACGGGCGCACCCCGGGCGTTTCAACTGCCATGCCGCGCGCCCGCACCATCAGATATAATTCGAGCGCGATCATCTCCGGCGCGTCATTGTCGTAAGGTTGCGCGCGCGTGCCGATCATGCAGTTGCGCAGCCGACGCTGCAGCGAGCCGACGCTCTGCCATTCCAGACGATACAGCGGGTAGCCGGTCGGATGGCCCTGCGTCATCGCCGCGCCGGCAAGGTGCCGGTCCCAATTGTCGTCGTGGCAATTGGAACAGGACAGATTGAGCTGGCCTTGCCGGCGCATGAACAGAGCCTTGCCGGTGGTGACGGTGCCCTGCAGGCGGGGATCGGTGCCGCTTGCGATTGGCATGCCACGCGACTGCCGCCCGATCAGCGCGGCCAGCGCCAGCAGATCGCGGCTTTCATAGGCCAGCGGCGTGGCTTGCTGGTGCTGTACCCGACAGAGGTTGACCCGCTGTTCCAGATCGACTGCGCGGCCGAGCGTCTCGTCAAAGGCCGGATAGCGCGCCGCGACGCCACGCATGCTTGCCCTCGCGTCGCCATGGCAGTCGGCACAGGAGCGGCCGGCGGCGCCGGTTCTGGCATTCCAGATTGTCTCGCCATCGAGCACCGATAGCATGCCGGGATTGGTGGTATCGTCATTTTGCATCGCGACGGAATCAGCGGACATGAAGGCCGCGCCGGAACGCCGCTCGGCTTGCGAGATCTCTGTCGCCTGCACCCCGGATGCCGCCCACCCGCTCACGAGCAGCACAAGCACGATGGCCGCGCGCCGCCTCATTCGACGGTGATACTGGCCGAAGCCGTTTGCGAGAAACCCTGATCGCCGGTCCATTGGAAATCGAGCCTGCCGCTTTCGAGCGCGGTGGTGCAAAAGGTGACGAACGGATTGGCGGCGATCGCCGGGAACATCTCCATGCGGAACACCTCGACGCCGTTATAGTGGCAGGTCAGGCTGGTGATGATGTCGCGCGGGACGGTCGCGCCGGTCGTGGTGTGGCGGTAGCCGGTCTCCATAATATGCGAGACCAGCGTCTTGATCTCAATGATCTCGCCGCGTTTCGCTTTGGCCGGAACATTGAGCAGTACCGACGCCATCAGCTCGCCTCCTCAGTGCAGGCCGCGAGCGTCACCACCACATCGGCGGTCGTTGACCAGAACGAGCCGTCGGACAGTTTTGCAATCGCCGTGAGGCGCTGGCTGTCGGCCAGCCGGATGCGGGTCGATATCTGCGCCCGGCCGGCACGCGGACCGAGATGGAAATTGCCGATATTGGGCTGCGGGTTCTTTTCATTGAACACATAGATCGCCACGACATGGTCGGCTGCCGTCATCGGGCTGTCGACCGATATCTTCATCGGCACGGTGTTGCCGTTTTCCACCAGTGGCGGCACATCGAGCGTCACCTTGCCGGCCTGGATCGGATGATCGCCGACCACAGCGCGGATCGCGGCGTCCTGCGTCGCCGGTGTCGCCTCCACCTGCCGCACGCTGACGACAGGCACCGCGCCGAGCAGCGCCGCGCCGCCGGTCAGGGCCAGGAATGCTCGGCGCGTGGCGGATATCCCGGCTTTGGTCATTCTGACTCGCGCAGCGTTTTCAGATAGGCCACGACATCCTCAATCTGTTCCGCCGACAGGATCGGCTTGCCGCGCCAGGCCTGCGCCACCCGTTCCAGCCCCTCAACCCGATAAAATGACGGCATCACGGTCTCCGGATTGAGGCGCGAGGCATCGACCATGCGCAGCCGCAACTCGCCCTCCGTCCAGCGGCTGCCGGCACCCGCAAGGCTGGGCGCAAGATCGCCCTGAAAACGCTGTTCTGCAAACGGTCCAGAGTGACATAACAAACATGTATTCGCCCGCGCGACGACGACCGCACGGCCACGCACCGGATCGCCCGGTTGCCCGGTCAACGATTGCGGGATTTCGTCACCGACAACTCGATAGGGACGCAGTTCCTGCGCCGCCGCGGGCGGGGCGACCATCGCCGCCGCCAGCAACAGAGCAAGGCGCCACCCGCTAGCCAAAGGCCTCGGCCGCAATGGTACCAAACCAGGCATTGGCATAGCGCGCCTCGTCGGCGCGGAAGCTGCGCGGAACCTCCATCGGGCTGACGCCGCCTGCGCCTTCGACATCCGCCAGCAGGCCGTTCTTGGGCGTATACACGCCAGCCACCGAGAAACCGTAATCCGGCGAGGCAAGGCTGTAGCAGGTGTTGATCAGCTTCGGCGTCTCCGGCTTGCCGCCGCCGATCAGCGTCGCCACCGCCTGCGCGCAGACCTTGGCCTGCGAATTGGCGGAGAACGCCGATTTCGGCATCGCGCCCGCAATGCTGGCATCGCCGACGATATGGATGTTCGGCACCAGCTTGGATTCGAACGTCACCGGATCGATCGGGCACCAGCCGCTTTTATCGGTCACGCCGGCGATCTGCGCGATCTGCCCGGCGCGCTGCGGCGGGATCACATTGGAGACCGTCGCCTTGTGCTTGTTGAAATCGGTCATCAGCGTGTTGGTGGATGGATCGACCGATACCACCTGCCCGCCCTTGGACTGCGACACCCACTCGATCACACCGGGATAAAGTGTCTCCCATGCCTGCTGGAACAGCTTCTGCTTGGAGAAGGTATCCTTGGCGTCGAGGATCAATACCTTGGAGCGCGGCTTCTTGGTCTTGAAGTAATGTGCGATCAGGCTGGCGCGCTCGTAAGGTCCGGGCGGACAGCGGAACGGATTGGCCGGCACCGACATCACGAACAGGCCGCCATCCTCCATCGCCTGAAGCTGACGGCTGAGCAGCAGGGTCTGCTCGCCGGCCTTGTAGGCGTGCGGCATCTTCGTCGTCGCGGCCTCGTCATAGCCCGGCAGCGCATCGAAACGGAAATCGATGCCGGGCGACAGGATCAGGCGTTCGTAGGACAACGTCTTGCCGTCGCCGAGTCCGACGGTGCGGGCCTGCGGGTCGATCTTCACCGCGCTTTGCGCCGCGATGGTGACGCCCTCCGCGGCAATCTTCTTGTAGTCGAACTGCTGCGCCTCGATCCTGCGATCGCCGGCGATGACGACATTCGAGAACGGGCACGCGGTGAACACCGGATTCTGCTCGACCAGCGTGACGTCGAATTTCGGATTGATCTGGCGCAGCGCCCGCGCGGCGCTGGCGCCGCCGAAGCCGCCGCCGATCACGACAACGCGCGGCGCGGTCTGTGCGAACGAAGGCAGAGGAAAGGCGAAGGAGGTCGCCGCGGCCATGCCGCCGGCCACGAAACCACGCCGCGAGATACGATGCTTGCTCGTCATCATCCCCTCCTTACTTCTGCGCCGAGAGCCACGCCGCGATCGGGCGCAGTTCATCGTCGGTAAAACCCTTGGCGATGCGGTTCATCACCGTGGAAGGACGCGAGCCGTCACGGAAGGCCGTCATCGCACTCATGATCTCGGCCGCATCGCGGCCAAGCAACCGTGGCACTGCGGGGGACGCAAGCTCGCGCGTGGAGTGGCAGCCCGAGCACGCGGTGGCGCCGGGAGGCGGTTCGGACGCCGCAAATGCGGGCATCGCCCACATCGCTGCTGCCGCCGCAAGAGAAAGTGCAAGTCGCATCATGACCCCCTAATGAAAAAGACGGCGGCCTCGCAGCCGCCGCCATGTCGTTTAAGCAAAAACAATATCGTGGTTCTTCAGCGGCACCGAACGAATACGTTTGCCGGTCGCGGCAAAGTAGGCGTTGAGCACGGCGGGCGCGGCGACACAAATCGTCGGCTCTCCGACGCCGCCCCAGAATCCTCCGCTCGGCATGACGATGGTTTCCACTTTCGGCATCTCGCTGATCCGCATCGAATTGTAGGAATCGAAGTTCTCCTGTTCAATGCGGCCATTCTTCACAGTGCACTCGCCATAGAACAGAGCGGACAATCCGTAGACGAACGAGCCGGCCACCTGCCGCTCGATCTGCGCCGGATTGACCGCGATGCCAGGGTCGGTGGCGGCGACAATCCGGTGAATCTTGATCTTGTTGCCGCCAGTCACCGAGATCTCGGTCGCCGCGGCGACGTAGCTGCCGAAGCCCATGAAATGCGCGAGGCCGCGATGAACATTCTGCGGCGCGGGCTTTTCCCATCCGATTTTTTCCGCAACGGCATTGAGCACAGCAAGATGTTTCGGATAGTCCGCCATCAGCTTGCGCCGGAACACGAGCGGATCCTGCCCCGCCGCATGCGCAAGCTCGTCCATGAAGCATTCGACATAGATCGCGTTGTGATTGACGTTGACGCCGCGCCAGAAGCCCGGCGGCACATGCGGATTGCGCATCGCATGGTCGATCTGCAAATTCGGAATACCGTACCCGAACGCTGCCTCGCCCGAGGGGTTGAGGCCCTGGAAAGTCACCGGGTCCATGCCGTTGACCATTGCCTGCTGGCGCACGCTGGCGAGAATCGACTGGCCGGAAATCCGCATCTGCAGGCCGACGAGATTGTTATTGGCATCGAACGCACCGACCATCTTGCACTGGGTGATCGGATGGTACTTGCCGTGCAGCATGTCCTCCTCGCGCGACCACAGCAGCTTGATCGGCGTGCCCGGCATCTGTTTGGCGATCATCACCGCCTGCCGCACATAATCGGTCATGCCGCGCCGGCCGAAGCCGCCACCGAGCATCACCTTATGCACCTCGCACTTGTCGGCGGGCAAGCCAGAGACCTCCGTGACTGCGGCGAACGCCGCCTCGCCGTTCTGCGTGCCGGTCCACACCTCGCACTTGTCCGGCGTGTAGAGCACGGTGGCATTGAGCGGCTCCATCGCGGCGTGGTTCTGATAGGGATACGAGTAAGTCCCCTCGACCACCTTCGCCGCACTGGCGATCGCAGCCTTCACATCACCCTTCTTGTTGCCGACAAAAGCCGGCTGCGCCTGATCGAGCCCCTCAGCGAGCCACTTGCCGATCGACTCGCTCGAGACCTTGGCGTTCTCGCCTTCGTCCCAGACGATCGGCAGCGCATCGAGCGCGGTTTTGGCGTGCCACCAAGTATCGGCCACCACGGCAACGGCGCTATCGCCGACGCGCACGACTTTCTTCACGCCCTTCATGCCAGCGATCTTGGCTTCATCGAAGCTCTTGAGCTTGCCGCCGAACACCGGGCAATCCTTGATCGCGGCGTTGAGCATGCCCGGCAGCTTGACGTCGGCGCCGTAGATCATCTTGCCGTTGGTCTTGTCCACAGTGTCGAGGCGCTTCACACCCTTGCCCGCAATGGTCCAGTCCTTCGGATCCTTCAGCGTGATCTCGGTCGGCGGCGTCAGCCGGCCGGCGGCATCCGCCACCTTGCCGAAGGTCACAGTGCGGCCGCTTGGCGTATGGGTGATAACGCTGTTGGCGGCGCGGCACTCAGCGGCCGGCACCTTCCATTCGTTCGCGGCGGCCTGAATCAGCATCATGCGCGCCGCCGCGCCGCCCTTGCGCACATACTCATGCGAGCTGCGGATGCCGCGGCTGCCGCCGGTGGAGAAATCGCCCCAGACGCGCTTGCGCGCGACGCTCTGGCCCGGGGTCGGATATTCGGTGGTCACTTTCGACCAGTCGCATTGCAGTTCCTCGGCGACGAGCTGGGCGAGGCCGGTCAGCGTGCCCTGCCCCATTTCGGAGCGCGCGATCCGGATCACCACGGTATCGTCGGGACGGATCACCACCCAGGCATTGACTTCCGGTGTGCCTTCGGCGGCGCGCGCCGAGCGCGGACCGCCAAGCGGCAGATCGAGACCGAGTGCGAGGCCGCCGCCGAACGCGGCCGAGCCAACAACGAAAGTGCGGCGATTGAGCGCCGGGAGACGAGTTCATGGCTTTGGTCATGGCACTCTCCTCACGCGTTCGCAGCTGCGTGGATCGCTTCGCGCACCTGCTGGAAGGTGCCGCAGCGACAGATATTGGTGATCGCCTCGTCGATGTCCTGATCGGTCGGCTTCGGCTTGTCGGTGAGCAGCGCCGTCACCGCCATGATCATGCCGCTCTGGCAATAGCCGCATTGGGGCACGTCGTGGTCGACCCAGGCCTGCTGCACCCGGGTCAGCTTATCACCAGCGGCGAGGCCTTCGATGGTCGTAATCTTCTTTCCGACCGCATCGCCAAGCTGGACGCTGCAGGAGCGCGTCGCGGCGCCGTCGATCAGAACCGTGCAGGCGCCGCATTGTGCGATGCCGCAGCCATATTTGGTGCCGGTCAGACCGGCGTTCTCCCGGATCGCCCACAAAAGGGGCGTGTCCATCTCGGCGTCGATCTCATAGGTCTTGCCGTTGATCGTAAGGCTCGCCATCGCATATCCCCGTCATATCGTCAGGCACATATCGCCATTTGACGGGCGCACATCGCCCGTGGGCCGGGACGTTGGTCCCAATGCGGGGCAATTCCAAATCAAAACTCCGAGGGTGAAACGACGCGCAGCGCGCGAGAAACGGTGCACCATTTCGCTGCGGGATGTGTCTGTCCTTGCGGCAAACCGGGAATCACGGCAGGTTCTTGACGGTATTCAGGTGCTTTCGTGTACGTGTTTGCACTACCGCAAGGGTCGTCGTGAGGATCACGCGATAAGGTGACCTTAGACCACACAGACCCGGAACTTCACCGCAGTCCGGCTGACTCCGCGTTTGTGTTTCGATTCGGAATGCAATCGATACCGCGCGGGCATTCCGCGCCGATCTTGTGGTGAGACCTCTTCGAGGCCTGAAAGGATTCCGGCTTGGTTATCCTCAGTTACCTTTATCGCTTCGCATCCAACTTCGCGTTCCTTGCGTTGGTCTATCTATCGCTGAACTATCTGACCAAATACAACGAGCGGACGGTGATCGCCTTCCTGGTGCTGCTCTATTGCACTATGCGGATCGTCTCGACGTTGCGGATGTTTTTCTTCTTCCAGAAGATCGAGCGGCTCGAAGCCGAGGCGCGCAGCATGAACACCGCAAGCCCGACCGAAGGCCAGATTCGCAAGAGAGTGGTCCGCGAGGTGGCAACGCTGCGCCATCAGGGGGAGCTGAAGGCCTACATCGACCTGTTGTTCCTGACGCTGGTCGTGCTGCTTTGCGTCTCGAAGATCTTTACTGCGTAGGCTGCGGCGCCTGCGCCGCCGGTTCCTTCCGCTTCGGCTCGCCGAGCAGGAACGGCCCGAACACCACCGCAAAACCGAAGAACGCGACCACCCACGCGAATGCCGCGACGTGCAGCAGATGCTCGCTCCAGGCCGGGTGGACGGCGGCGCAGATGCGGGCCAACGCCGCCACCAGCACCGCGGCATAGATCGCCTCGGTCGCATGCGAGGCCTTCAGCGGCCGGCCGGTATGGCCGAGGCTCGCACGCGTCATTACCGCGAGCGTCATGACACCGGCCGCACCCGCCATCCAGGCATGGGCACCGCCACTTGCCGGAACGAGGTCGAAGGCGCCCGCCCCCGCGAGCAGGAAGCCGAGTGGCAGGAAAGCGTAGCCGACATGCAGGATCAGCAGCAGACGGTCGCGCAGGACACGGTCGCCCGCCCAGCGCGCCATGCGGATCACATGCAGCGCACCGACCAGCAGCAACGCCGCGCCGGTGACATGACTTGCCGGTAGTGCGACCCACAGGAGAAGCGCAGCGACGGTGAACAGGAGTGTGGTCAGGTCGAACAGCGCGAACTGCGCCGGCAGGCGTCCCGGATTCTCGCGCGTCAGCCAGTTGCGGGTGAACGCCGGAATGATGCGCCCGCCGATCAGCGCCAGCAAGAGCACGATGACGGCGATGCCGAGCCGGATGCTGTAATCGGCCGCGCCTTCAAAATGCGCCTCAAGGTGAAAAACGACATTGCCGGCCAGCAGAAAACCGACCACGACAATCACCTTGAGGTTGCGCCAGTTGCCGCTGGCGCAAACCTCGCGCACGGCAAGGACAATCAGCAGCGCCAGAAAGCTGCAGTCGACCACCATCGCGGCGAGCCAGCCGGTATCGGCGGACAGCGTGACGGCAAGACGGCCGGCGATCCAAAGCAGCACCATTGCAAGCAGCGGACTGTCCTTGATCGGCGCGCGGCCGGTCCAGCTCGGAATCGCGGTGAACAGAAAGCCGGCGATCACAGCGGGCAGATAACCATAGAGCATTTCGTGAATGTGCCAGTCGCGCGGCGCGAAGGCGGTATGCAGCTTGAGTTCACCGTAGAACACCGGCAGCCACACCATGATGGTGAGACCGGCATAGATCGCGCCGAGCAGAAAAAACGGCCGGAAGCCATAAGACAGAAAGGCCGGGTAATGCGGCGCTGCCTGCGAAACGCCATTATTACTCATGATGCAATCTCCGCGATCGTGTCGTCGTCATTCCAGAACGCGCTGCAGCCGAATGCGCCACATATCCGGTCCCTGCGCCAGATAGGTCCAGCGCAAGCCATCCCCATGCTGCGCCTCGAGCTGATCGCGAAGCGGCTTCGGATCGTGATCGACGATCAGTTGCAAACTGCTCTGCGCATCGAGGCGGTCGAACAGCCGAAAGATCACTACGTGGCGGTGAGTATCTTCTATGTTGCGAACGTCGATCACGCGTTCCAGACTGCTGATAGTTTCGAACATATAATTCTTCCGGTTTGGCCTCGCCCGGATTGATTCCGATCAAGTCCGGCCCGGATATTATAATAAGAAATACTATAAAGTCATGTTAAAGCGCGCCGCAAAAGGCCGTTACAAGGCTACCATCCCGCATCGACACGGAGCGCAGGTTAAAACCTGATATTAAATGGAGGCAGAGGCGATAGGCGAACGCGCGGGCCGCCCCCGGTCACGCCGCTACGCGATGCAGGATCGATAGTCGGGAACCGCGCGGCCGATCAGGCCGCCGGCCGGATTCCGAAGTCCTTCGGACTGAGCAGCAGATCGGCCAGGGTGTAGCGATCGAGCGTCGCCACGAAGGCACCAAGCGCCTCCTTTAGCGCACCGCGCAAACGGCAGCGGGGTGTGATCAGGCAGTTGTTGTCCGCGCTGAAACACTCGACCAGCGCGAAATCCGGCTCGGTGGCACGCACCACATCGCCCAGACGAATCTTGTTGGGACGCTTGGCCAGCTTCAGGCCGCCGGAGCGGCCGCGCACCGCGGTGAGATATCCCGCGCGTGTCAGCTGGTTGGCAACCTTCATCAGGTGCGCACGGGAAATCCCGTAGAGTTCCGCCGTCTCCTCGATCGTGATCAGACGCTCGTCCTGCGCCGCCGCGTACATCAGAATGCGGAGCGCAAAGTCGGAAAAATTTGTCAATCGCATTGCTGAGTCCGATGAATTGAATTCGATGGATTAACAGACCCGTGGGGCAGATTTCAACTCCAGCAGGTCACCATTGTGCTTGCACCTCTAAAGATACTCTCAATAGATATCTTTGCAAGCAGCGGTTGAGCCGCCAATATCACATATTGTCTACCTGAGATAAACCTCGCGGCCGGAGACATCCCCAGTCCCGGTCAGCGGAACCGGAGACTTACCCGTTCGCATGACCTGGCCAGGGCCGGAGCAACAAACGCGCCATCTCGCCGCAGATTACGAGCAGCGCCACCAGCTTTGTTGTGTCGAGCGCTATGTAAAACCAATGCAGATTGGATGGCGTCGGCTGGCGACCGGCGATGATAGTCGCCACCCGCGCATCCAGCAGCGGCAACAGCCACGCCGTCTGGGCCGCAAGCGCGACAACCAGGATCGCCGCCATCGTCACGCCCAGACGCGTGGATCCGCCGATCAGCGCAAGTAGCAGCGCCGCCGCGCACAACCATTCCACCTTGCTGAACGCAGCAAAAGTGTGCCGGCCAACATCGAGCGCCACCGCCATCTTCAGGCTCGGCGCAAGAAACTTCACCGGGGTCGCCAGAAACGCAACGCCGATCAGGAGACCCAGCCACAGCAACGCGACGGCGAACAGCCCGACGACCGAGGTGCGCCTGAACGTTGAAAATTCCATCTTCCCGACTTTCCGGATTGAAAATAAGATGTATAATATATATATCTTTTAGAGATACTCCGCAAGCCGCCGGGCTTCGCGGAAGGGTATTCGCGGAGAAGGGAGGCCAGCTTATGTCGCAGGCATGTTCATCGACAATACCGCCGGCGCGCCCCGGCGCGGCCGTACAGATTGAAATCGAGGGCGATACCTTCCATGTCGACGCGGCGATGATCGGCGATCTGCTCAAGGTCGCGCCCGCCGAGGTGCCCGAGCTGATGCGTTCGGCGGCGATCACCAGCGTCTGCGAGCGCGGCCTCGACGAACACGCCGGTCAATTCCGTCTCAGCTTCTTCTACAAGAGCCGCCGCGTCCGGCTCAGCATCGACGAGACCGGCCGCATCCTGCAACGCTCGACCATCGATTTCGGCGACCGGCCGATGCCGAAGGCGGCGCACGCTCCCTGACGCCGCAAATCATGGGACACGGCGAGCGGCAGACAGCATCTGCGCCAAGCCGCCCGGTGCCCTTGCGCTTTCGGCAGATTTTGCCACGATGAACCGTCATGAGCTCATCAAGCGGGGTGGCTAAAACCTCGCGGCAAGATTTTCCCGGGAGGATCGTCGATGTTGCGCCACGTGTCCCAAGCTTTCGCCGCGCTTGTCCTGTTCGCCGCGCTGTCGCCAGCGTCGGCACAAACTCCGACAGGAAAAGTCAGCGTGGTGACATCCTACTCCAAGGACCTCACTGACCCCATCAAGAAAGCTTTCGAGGCCGCGCATCCCGGCGTGACGCTGGACGTGCAGAACCGCAACACCAATGCCGGCGTCAAATATCTGGAAGAGACCAAGGCCAACAACCAGGTCGATCTCTTTTGGGCCTCCGCCCCCGATGCCTTCGAGGCGCTGAAGGGCAAGTCGCTGCTGCAGGCTTACAAGCCGAAGGCGACCGGTATCCCCGCCAAGATCGGGCAATTCCCGATCAACGACCCTGAAGGCTTCTATTTCGGCTTCGCCGCCTCGGGCTACGGCATCATGTGGAACGAGCGTTATGTGAAGGCCAACAAGCTGCCCGAGCCGAAGGAATGGCAGGATCTCGCAGGCCCCGCTTATTTCGATCACGTGTCGATGGCAGCGCCGTCGCGCTCCGGCACCACGCACCTCACCATCGAGACCATCCTGCAGGGCGAGGGCTGGGATAAAGGCTGGGGCACGCTGAAGGCGATGTCCGGCAATTTCCGCGAGGTCACCGAACGCTCGTTCGGCGTGCCGGAGGCAGTCAATTCCGGGCAGGTCGGCTATGGCATCGTCATCGATTTCTTCGCCTTCACCTCGCAGGCCTCGGGCTTTCCGGTGAAGTTTGTCTATCCCTCGGTCACCACCATCGTGCCGGCGAATGTCGCCATCGTTGCCAACGCGCCGAACAAGGCCGGCGCCGATGCCTTCGTCGAATTCCTGCTGTCGCCGGCGGGACAAACCATCCTGTTCGAGCCGGGCGTGCGCCGCCTGCCGGTCAATCCGGCGGCTTACGAGAAAGCCCCGAAGGATTATCCGAACCCGTTCAAGGATCCGCGCCTCAACTCGATGATCAAGTTCGACGTCAAGATCTCCGAGGCGCGCACCAGCGTGGTCGACGCGCTGTATGACCAGATCGTCACCTTCCAGCTCGGCGATCTCAAGGCCGCGACCAAGTCGATCGGGGCGGCGGAGACGGCGCTGGCCAAGAAGGACAACGCCCAGGCCCGCAAGTTGCTCGACGAGGCGCGCGCGCTCATTGCGGCAATGCCGCTCTCCGCACAGCAGGCGTCGTCCAGCGAGATCACCGGCGCCTTCAGCGGCGGCAAGAAGAAGGAAAAGGGCGCGCGGCAGGCCGAGCTTGAGCAGCAATGGGCCGCCTTCGCCAAGGAGCATTACGCCCAGGCCAAGGCCAAGGCCGACGAAGCCCTGAAGCTTGCCAAGTAAGCTCCACATGCCAATCATCGCCGTGCTGAGCACAAGCACCAATCGATGAGCATGCCCCTCTCCGCAGGTGTGGCACGCACGATGAAGTGGGGCGAGGTCAGCCTTGCCGCCTGCATCGTCGTGTTCCTGGTGCTGTTCCTGATCTGGCCGGTGGCGACGGTGATCTTCGTCGCCTTCACTGAAAAGGGCAGCGGCGCCTTCACGCTGGTGAACTTCCTCGATTTTGCGCAGACCGACCTGTTCGTGCGCTCGTTCTGGAATTCACTTTACGTCTCGGCGATGGCGGTGGTCTGCGCCTCGGCGCTGGCGCTGCCGCTCGCTTACATCACCTCGCGCTTCGTGTTCGCCGGCTCCGGCACGATCCAGATTCTCGGCTTCCTGCCCCTGATCATGCCGCCTTTCGTCGGCGCGGTAGCGATGCAGTTGTTGTTCGGCCGCAACGGCACGGTCAATCTGCTGCTCGACGACTGGTTCGGCTTCAAGATTCCGTTCATGGAAGGGCTGAACGGCGTCATCTTCGTGCAATCGATTCACTATTTCCCCTTCATTCTGATCAATCTGTCGGCGGCGCTGCGCAATGTCGACCGCGCGATGGAGGAAGCGGCGCAGAATCTCGGCTCGTCCGGCTTCCGGCTGTTCCGCCGCATCGTGTTTCCGCTGGCGATGCCGGGCTATGTCGCCGGCGCCTCGCTGGTGTTCGTCAAGGTGTTCGACGATCTCGCCACCCCGCTGCTGCTCAACGTCAAGGACATGCTGGCGCCGCAGGCCTATCTGCGCGTCACCTCGATCGGCATCGCCGACCCGATGGGCTACGTCATCTCGGTGGTGCTGATCGTCACCTCGGTCGCGGCGATGTGGTTGTCGTCCCTGGCCACACGCGGCACCGACTACGCCACCGTGCAGCGCGGCGGCGGCGGGCTTGCCAAGCGGACGCTGCGGCCGTGGGAGGCTGCCATTGCCTATGTCGTTGTGGCGCTGGTGCTGCTGCTGGTGCTGGCGCCGCATATCGGCCTGACGCTGCTGTCGTTCGCGACAATCTGGTCGTTCTCACCGCTCCCCGACGCCTTCACGACCGCGCATTACGCCCGCGTGTTCGGCGAAAGCTCCATCTACATCAAGAACACGCTGATCTACGCCTCGCTGGCCGGCCTGATCGATGTCGTGGTCGGCACCGCGATCGCCTATCTCGTGCTGCGCACCAGACTGATCGGCCGCACCTGGCTCGACTGGATGGCCTCGGCGGCGCTCGCCATTCCTGGCGTGGTGCTCGGCATCGGCTATCTGCGCAGCTATTACGGCGTACAGCTCTGGGACGGCACCCCGGTTGCCTCGCTGTGGATCATGATCGTGCTCGCGCTCGCGATCCGCCGCCTGCCCTACGCGCTGCGCGCCTGCTACGCCGCGCTCCAGCAGATCTCTGTGTCGCTAGAGGAAGCGGCGGAAAATCTCGGCGCGACCAAGCTGCGCACCGTGCGCCGCATCGTCATTCCGCTGATGACCGGCGGCATTGTCGCGGGCTTCGTCACGTCTTTCGCCACCGCCGCGGTCGAACTGTCCGCGACCCTGATGCTGGTACAGGCCAATGCCGATGCGCCGCTGGCTTACGGCCTCTATGTCTTCATGCAGTCGCCCGCCGGACGCGGACCGGGCGCGGCACTTGGCATCATCGCGGTGCTGATCGTTGCCACCTGCACCATTCTCTCGCAATTCCTGATCGAGCGCGACCGCCGGATCAAAACAGGACACTCATGATGGCAGAGGCAGCAACCGCCGATACCTCCACCGATCTTGCGATCGCCGCCGTCGGCCTGCGCATCGAAGGCGTCGACGCCTCCTATGGTGATCTCAAAGTACTGAACAACATCAACCTCGACATCAGACCGGGCGAGTTCTTCGCGCTGCTCGGTCCTTCCGGCTGCGGCAAGACCACGCTGCTGCGCCTGATCGCCGGTTTTACGCAGGCCGACAAGGGTCGCGTCATCGTTGGCGGCGAGGAGATTTCACACCTGCCGCCGTGGAAGCGCGATGTCGGCATGGTGTTCCAGTCCTATGCGCTGTGGCCGCATATGAGCGTGGCGCGCAACGTCGCCTTCGGGCTGGAGGAGCGCCGCGTGCCGAAAGCCGATATCGCCCGCCGCGTCGAAGCCGCACTCGATCTCGTCGGGCTCAAGCATCTCGCCGACCGCCGCCCCTCGCAACTCTCCGGCGGCCAGCAGCAGCGTGTCGCCCTTGCCCGCACCATCGCCATCGAGCCGAAAATCCTACTGCTCGACGAGCCGCTCTCCAACCTCGACGCCAAGCTGCGCGTGCAGGTTCGGCGCGAACTGCGCGAGCTGCAGCAGCGGCTCGGCCTCACGACCATTCTGGTCACTCATGATCAGGAAGAAGCCAACACCATCTGCGACCGCGTCGCGGTGATGAATGTCGGCAACGTGCAGCAGGTCGGAACGCCCGCCACGCTGTACGAGGCGCCGGCCAATCTGTTCGTGGCGAATTTCCTCGGCACCGCCAATATCGTCGCCGGCCGTGCCAGCGGCAGCGGCGATGCCCGCATGTTCGAAACCGAGGACGGCGTGAAAATTCCGATCGCCTCGGATGCTACAGTCACAGACGGTGCACGCATGGTGTTCCGCCCGCAGGACGTTGCGATCACTGAAAGCGGCGCCGGCGTGCCGGGCCGGATCAGCTTCCGCGAATTTCTCGGCGCCAGCGTGCGCTACGGCGTGCGTGTCGGCAGCACGGAAATCGCGGTCGATGCTCCGTTCCGCGCCGGCGACAAGCTCCACGAGCTTGACCAGCCGGTGGCGCTCGCGATCGCGCCGCGCTCGATCCGCTGGCTCTCGGCATGACAACGCCGCGCCGAGTTATCGGCGCGGCGCAAAAACAATCCTGCTCGATGACGCTCAGACCGCCTGCGACACCACCTTGGTGTTGAGATAGGCCTCGACCGCCTCGCTGCCGCCTTCCGAGCCGTAGCCGGAATCCTTGATGCCGCCGAACGGCACCTCCGGCAAACCAAGCCCGTGATGGTTCACCGACAGCATGCCGCTCTCGATGTCGCGGCCGAGATCGGAGATCGTCTTGGCCGACTTGGTGTAGGCGTAAGACGCAAGGCCGTAAGGCAGCCGGTTCGCTTCCTTCACCGCGCTGTCGTAGTCGCTGAAGCGATTGATCGCTGCAACCGGACCGAACGGCTCCTCGGTCATCATCCGCGCACTGAGCGGCACGTCGGTCAGCACCGTCGGCCTGAAGAAGTTGCCGCGATTGCCGATACGCTCGCCGCCGGTGCGCAGCTTCGCGCCCTTCGCGGTGGCGTCAGCGGTCAGCGTCTCCATCGCCTCGACGCGACGGCTGTTGGCGAGCGGCCCCATCTTCACGCCATCGGACAGTCCGTCACCGACCTTGATCTTCTCGGCGGCGGCAACGAAATCGTCGACAAAACGATCATAGATGCTGTCATGGACGATGAACCGGGTCGGCGCGATGCAGACCTGACCGGCATTGCGGAATTTGGCGCCTGCCAGCAGCTTCACTGCAATGCCGACATCGGCATCGCCGAACACGATCGCCGGGGCATGGCCGCCAAGCTCCATGGTAACGCGCTTCATGTGGCTGCCGGCCAGCGCCGCGAGCTGTTTGCCGACCACCGTCGAGCCGGTGAACGAAATCTTTTTGATCACCGGATGCGGGATCAGATAGGACGACACCTCCGCCGGCACGCCGAACACGAGGTTGACCACGCCCGCCGGCACACCGGCATCGGCATAGGCCTGCACGAGCGCGGCGCAGCTTGCCGGTGTTTCCTCCGGCCCCTTCAAAATCACGGTACAGCCCGCCGCCAGCGCCGCCGACACTTTACGCACCGCCTGGTTGATCGGGAAATTCCACGGCGTAAAGGCCGCGACCGGGCCGACCGGCTCCTTGAACACAAGCTGCGTGATGTTCGGCGAACGCGCCGGCACGATCCGTCCATAGGTGCGGCGCGCTTCCTCGGCGAACCATTCGATGGTGTCGGCTCCGCCCAGCGTCTCGACACGCGCTTCGGCGAACACCTTGCCCTGCTCCATGGTCATCGCGGTGGCAATGGCCTCGGCGCGCTCGCGCACCAAGGCGGCAGCGCGGCGCATGATCTGCGAGCGTTCCATCGCGCTGGTCTTCTTCCATTTCTGGAAAGCGCGCTCAGCCGCGGCGAGCGCATCGTCAAGATCCTTGCGGCCGGCATGCGCCAGCGTGCCGATGGTTTCCCCGGTCGCCGGATTGAGCACCGGAATCCGTTTCTCGCTGCCGTCGCGCCACTGTCCGTCGATATAGAGTTGCGTGTCGGAATACTTCGTCATTCACGTCGCCTTCTTGGTTAACCCTGCGCGCCGGTCAGAAACCGAGCGCGCATCCATCCTTGCGATGATCGGAGCCGCCGAGCAGCGTGCCCCTGTCCCAATCAATCCAGATCGCCTGCGCACCGCCGATCGGGCGCTCCGGCGGCTGAACACTAAATCCTCTGCGCGTCAATTCGTTGCCGACGCGCGCCCGAAGCGGCCCTTCCACCTCTACCTTTGTGGTCCCCGGCAGCGGAAACAGCCGCGGCAGGTCCATCGCACTCTGCAGGTCGAGACCGTAGTCGAACAACTTCGACAGGAAATCCGCGTGTCCCATTGCCTGATACTGTCCGCCCATCACGCCGAAGGTCAAACACACCCGCCCCTGTTCGACAACCATGCCCGGAATGATCGTATGCATCGGCCGCTTGCCGGGTGCAATCGCATTGGGATGCCCGGTCTTGATGGCGAACCCCTGCCCGCGATTGTGAAACAGCACGCCCGAGCGCGGCGCCATCAGTCCCGCGCCATAGGGGTGGAACAGCGAATTGATGAAGCTTACGGCGTTGCGCTCTTGATCGACCACCGCGATGTAAACCGTGTCGCGGTGCTCCACACCCTCATGCACCGGCAACTTGTCGATCACGCGGTGAGGATCGATCTGCGCCGCAAGGCGATCAGCCAGTTGATCCGACAGCAGATAACCCACCGGCACCTCGCAGGTTGCGGTGTCAGCGACATAGGCATCGCGCACCGCATAGGCCAGCCGCGTTGCCTCAATGGCGACATGCAGGTTGTCGATATCGAGCGGGTCAGGATTCGGCGTAAAGCGCGACAGGATATTGAGGATCATCAGCGCGACCACGCCCTGTCCGTTCGGCGGGCATTCATACACGGTACGGCCGCGAAACTGTGTCGTGATCGGCGTGACATATTCGCCCGCGGTGGCCGCGAAATCCTCGCGCGTATGCAGGCCACCATGGCTGCGCAGGAATGTCACCATGTCGGCAGCGACCTCGCCGCGATAGAACGCGTCCGGTCCCTCGCGCCCGACCGCCACCAGCGTATCGGCCAGCTCGCGCTGGAATTGCAGCGCGCCGACTACGGGCGCTTCATCCTCGACCAGAAAGATGCGCCGCGCCGACGGATCGGCTTTCAGGAGATTGCGCTGCTTGCCGATGTCGTAAGCGACGCGCGGCGTCACCGGATAGCCGTTGCGGGCGAGATCAATGGCAGGCGCCAGCAATTCGGCGAGCGGCATGCGGCCATGGTCGCGGTTGAGCCGCGCCCACGCCTCGATCGCGCCGGGGATGGTCACCGCATGCGGCGACTGCCGCTCGATCGTGGTGATGCCCTCGCCCTGATACCATTCACAGGTCGCGGCAGCGGGCGCGCGGCCCGAGCCGTTATAGCCAATGATGTGGGCGGAGCCGCCACGCGAATACAGCACGAAACAATCGCCGCCGATTCCGGTCGATCCGGCTTCAACCACGCATTGCACCGCGCAGGCGGCGACGGCGGCATCCATCGCATTGCCGCCCGCCTTCAAAATCTCGATCGCGGTCAGAGTCGAGGTTGGATGCGAGGTGGCCGCCATGCCCTTACGGCCGACGGCCAGCGAACGGCCGGGTGTCTCGAAGTCGCGCATCGGATGTCATCGGCTCCGCTGATCTCAACGCACAGCATCATCCCGCGCCGCCTCCTGGCGGGCAAGGCAACCAAAGGCAGGTGGGCACCCACGAATAGGCATGGCGCTTAGGCAGCAAATTGGCACGGCGCGGCGCAAGCGGCGGCTGACAGATGCGTGTTCAAACCGGGCTGCTGTCGACCCACGAGCCCGAGCATGCCTTTCTGGTGGCCGATCGGGTCGCAATCCTCGGCCCGACCGCTTCGTCACCGGGCCCGTGGCCAGCGTGCTGACGCCGGCACAACTGTCCGCGCTCTATGTCTTGCACTGGAGGTCGAGACCACGCCATCCGGCCGCCATGTGGTGGGACCGGCCGCGCGGAACTATCGTGCCTGCGTGGACGAGGTCGGGGATGATCGAAAGAGAAGAATGGTGGGCGCGACAGGGATCGAACCTGTGACCCCTTCCATGTCAAGGAAGTGCTCTCCCGCTGAGCTACGCGCCCGATCACCCTCTCCGGTTCTCAAGCTTTTGAAGGCTCAAGCGCCGTGGCCCGCTATGAGGCCCGAGGTTCCGACTTTTCTGATCACGTGGCGCGTTACCGCGTCGCGTGAAGAGGCCGGATGCGAGGCCATCCCTATATCGGCTTGCCCGTGGGGGCGCAAGCCGTGATGTCCGAAAGTCGTCTGGCTTCACAGGATCGGACCTGATCACAATAGATCAGCAAAAACAGTCCGCTTGGGGGCGACAAGCATGGGATTGCCGGAATTTCTGGGGCTGGCGGCCTTCGCCATCGTCGCCGGAGCCTCGATCGTCTTTCAGGCTGCGGTCAACGCCGATCTGCGTTTCGCGCTCAACTCGGCGTCGTGGGCGGCGCTGATCAGCTATGTGGGCGGCGCGCTCGCCATGGTGGTGTTCGTCGCGGTCAGCGGCTCGCCATGGCTGACCAGCGCCGACCTCGCCAGAACATCCTGGCTGTCATGGTTCGGCGGACTGTTCGGCGCAGTCTATGTGGTGGCGGCGATCCTGCTGTTGCCGCGTCTTGGGGCGGCGACCCTGCTGGCGCTGTTCGTCACCGGCCAGATGGTGATGTCGGTGGCTCTCGACCACTACGGTATTCTGGGAGTCCCGCAGCACAGCGTCGATCTGCCCCGGCTTCTGGGCTGCGCGCTGCTGGTCCTCGGCGTTGTCCTGATCCGGATCTGAGCGGTCAGGCCGCCAGCATCTTGTTCACTTCGCTGACCAATTCACGCAGATGAACCGGTTTGGCCAGCACCTTGGCGTTCTTCGGCGCCTCCGAATCGGAATTCAGCGCCACCGCCGCAAAGCCGGTGATGAACATGATCTTGATATCGGGATCGAGTTCCGAAGCGCGGCGCGCGAGCTCGATGCCGTCCATTTCCGGCATCACGATATCGGTTAGAAGCATTTCAAAGGGTTCTTCGCGCAGCCTCTGATAGGCTGACAATCCGTTGTCGTAGGACGACACCTGGAAGCCGGCGTTTTCCAGCGCCTTCACCAGAAAGCGCCGCATGTCGTTGTCGTCTTCGGCAAGGAGAATCTTGTGCTGCATGGCGCTGGTCGGCATCCGGTTTGATGGAACAGATTGCCCTCTATCTAACTCATAGAGGGTAAATTTCGGGTGAAGGTCCGGCAGCTCTTGCCGCCTCGGAAGGGTTTGTAGACAATGCAGGGGACGCAACACACGTCACGTTTCCGGCTGAAATATGTTGCCGGGACCCGCGAGCTTGAGGATTGCCGCGACAATGGATGACTTTGACGACGCATTGTCGCCCCCCTTCGAGATCGTCGAGCCCGCAACATGGCGCGCGCCGATTATCTTCAACTCGCCGCATTCGGGATCAAGCTATCCGCCAAGCTTCGTCGCCGCCGCGCGCCTCGACCTGCCGGCGCTGAGGCGCTCGGAAGACTCCTTCATGGACGAAATGATCGCCGGCCTCAGCGATCAGGGCTTCCCGGTGGTCAAGGCTCACTTCCCGCGCTGCTATGTCGACGTCAACCGCGAGCCCTATGAACTCGATCCCCGCATGTTCGATGGCCGGCTGCCGAGTTTCGCCAATACCCGCTCGATGCGTGTTGCCGGTGGCCTCGGCACCATTCCGCGCGTGGTCGGCGACGGTCAAGAAATCTACCATCAGCGCCTCGACGTCGAGGAAGGGCTGCGACGCATCGATCTGCTCTACAAGCCTTATCATCGCGCGCTGCGCCGCCTGATCGGACGCGGGCATCAGGCATTCGGCTCGGTGATCCTGGTGGACTGCCACTCGATGCCTTCGGTCGGTGTCTCCCGCGAGGAAAAGGCACGGCCCGATCTCGTGATCGGCGACCGCTACGGCACAAGCTGCGCCACCATGATCGCAGACGTGGTCGAAGATACGTTTGTGCGGCTCGGCTATTCGGTCGGCCGCAACAAGCCGTATGCCGGCGGCTTCATCACCGAGCATTACGGCAATCCGACAACCGGGATGCACGCCATCCAGCTCGAACTCAACCGCGCGATCTACATGGATGAACGCAAGCGTGAGCGCGGCCCACGCTTCGCTGAAGTGGTCGCGGCTTTCTCGGTGCTCGCCGAGGCGCTGACCGAGGTGCCGCTGGACGGGCTCGGACCATTCCAGGCTGCGGCCGAATAAACATCGTGCTGGTGAGTTGGTGAGCGCGCGCGGCCAATCGCGATCCGCACGGCGATCGATCCGTATTTGCGTATCGTAGAATCGAAAAGCCTATTCTCAACGAACAGCACGGCAGGCAAGCGGGCAAGAAAAAAGGGCCACTCGCATTGCAAGTGGCCCAAGTCTAGGGAGGAAACGCCCAAGGAGGGCAGCAGTAACGCGAGGCGTTATCGCACCGCAACAATATGCGACCGCACCGCACCAAAAGCAAGTCTTATTGGCTTTTTATTTATGCGCCAGATGCATAACAAGCTCCGACATCGCAATGTGTCATCAATATGAATACCGTTCAATTTCAATTACTTAGATAAATTTTCCAACTCTTCAGTTATCTCGATTTTTCAGAACTCCATGATAAATAATGAATCTAATTATCATTCTACGTCCACTGCACTATTTTTCTGCGTCAGCGCTACCATGCCGCCCCTAAAGGAATGAACCTGACTGGGTGACAGAACAGGGGATGCCGGGCGACGACCGATTGCCCCCAGCGGTGGTTTTCGCTACGGGCAAGGACGGCTTGAAGCCGTCGCCCAGCGCCACCGGCGCGTCGTACAAGCAACCGGACGGTGCCGTGACTGGCGGGCCGGCGAGGACATGTCGTGACGGTCATCGATTTTGCAGCCTTCATCGAACGTCTGGCGAGCGCGGCCGGTGAAACCATCCTGCCGTTTTTCCGCACCTCGCTCTGCGTCGAGAACAAAAACACCGGCCATGACCTCGATCCGGTGACCGAGGCCGACCGCGCCGCCGAAGCGGTGATGCGGCGGATGATCAAGCAGGCTTTCCCGCAACATGGCATTGTCGGCGAGGAGTTCGGCATCGAAAGCGCCGACGCCGAATATGTCTGGGTGCTCGATCCGATCGACGGCACCAAATCCTTCATCGCCGGCATGCCGATCTGGGGCACGCTGATCGCGCTGATGCGTCACGGCGCACCGGCCTTCGGCATGGTGCATCAGCCTTTCATCGGCGAACGCTTCTATGGCGACAACGGCGCGGCGACCTATCAAGGCCTGTCCGGCAAACGTCATCTGGCGACGCGGCGCTGCGCCTCGCTCACTGAGGCCACGCTGTTCACCACCAGCCCGCGGCTGATGAATGCCCCTGACCTCGTGCAATTCCAGAAGGTCGAGCAGCAGGTGCGGCTGTCGCGCTATGGCGGCGATTGCTATGCCTACTGCATGCTCGCCGCCGGCCACATCGACCTCGTGATCGAAACCGAGCTCAAGCCTTACGACGTCGCCGCGCTGATCCCGATCGTCACCGGCGCCGGCGGCATCATCACCACATGGGAAGGCGCACCTGCCCAATCCGGCGGACGCATCATCGCCGCCGGCGACAGACGCGTACATGAAGCCGCGATGGCGCTGCTGCGCTCGGCCTGACCCATGCCCATGGAATTCACGAACCTGATGCTGGTCGTGATTTTTGCGGTCTTCATGCTCGCCGGTTTCATCAAAGGCACCATCGGCATGGGCCTGCCGACTGTGGCCATCGGCCTGCTCGTCACCCAAATGACGCCGGCCCATGCCATCTCGGTCGTTATCGTGCCGGCCATTCTCACCAACATCTGGCAGACCTTTGGCGGACCCTACCTGAAAGACATCCTGCGCCGGCTCTGGCCGCTGCTGCTCGGCACGGCGTTCATGATGTGGGCCGCCGCCGATCTGCTGACCGGACCCTACGCACCTTACGGCACCATCCTGCTCGGCATCCTGCTCATCATCTACGCGATCATCGGGCTGTCGCATGTGCATTTCACCGTCTCGCCCAAGAACGAGAAATGGCTCGGCGGCGTGATGGGTCTGATCTCAGGCACGATCGCCGCAGCCACCGGGGTGCAGGTGATCCCGGCCATGCCCTTCATGCAATCGATCGGCCTGGAGAGGGACGAGCTGATCCAGGCGCTCGGCGTCTATTTCATGACGGCAACGGTGGGGATGCTGTTCAACCTCTCGCAAGCCGGATTCATGACCGCCTCGCTGGTGACGCCTGTCGCCGTCGGACTGGTGGCGGCGTTCCTCGGCATGTATCTCGGCCAGCTGCTGCGCCAGCGCATGGACGCGGCGACATTTCGGCGCTGGTTCCTGGTCTCGATGATCCTGCTCGGCGCCTATCTTGCGATCGACAAACTGATCGCGCTGCATCTCATTTAAACAGCGGCGTGCCGGGCACGAAGGCGTCGAACGCGGCCCAGAACTGGCTGCGGTAGCGATCCTGCTCCTGCAGGATCTCGTGCCGCGCGCCGGAAATGACAAGGTGCGAGCCGGCGCGCAGATGATAGGCGAACTCCTCGATCGCCGCGGTCGAGACCACGAGATCATAACTCGCCGCGATCATCAGGATCGGCTGACGGATGCGCGCGGGATAATCCACCGCGCGAAACCCGACGATGGTGCGGAAGGCGGCGTCGGCCCAGGCGATCGTGGGCGCGCCGATGCCGAGCGTCGGATCCTCTTCGAAGATCGCGGCATTGCGCGCGTAGCGCACCGGATCGCTGGTCAAGGGATTATCGGCAAACGGGCCGGTGCCGACGATCATCGGCCCCCCGCCGGGAATGTAGCGGCCGCCAAGGCCGAGATAGCGCAGGGCCCGGATCAATGTCCGCGCCGGCGCACTGGTCCGGCGGCCGGGCAGATCGATCATCGGGGCGCTCAGCACGATGCGGTCGAACCACCGCTTGCCGGCATGGGCCATGCGCAGCAGCACCGCGCCGCCCATCGAATGCGCCAGCGCGAAATAGGGCGGCGGACAATCCGGCAGCACGATTTCACGCATGAAGGTGTCGAGGTCGGTCTCGAAATCCGCGAAGCTGCGCACATAGCCCTTGCGCGGATCACGCAGCCGCCGCGACGAATGGCCCTGCCCGCGCCAGTCAATCATCGCCACCGCAAAGCCGCGGTCACGCAGGTCGCGCACAGTTTCGAAATATTTCTCAATGCATTCGCCACGTCCGGTGAACACGCACACCGTGCCCTTGCGGCCGGCCGGCGGCGCCCAGCGGGCGAAGCGCAGATCGGCGCCATCGGGCGTCCGGATTGTGCCGGCGACGACATTGTCGGGCACCGGATTGGCGGGAATAGAAATCAGGGTCATGCAGAAAGGACCAAATTGAAATGCCCGACCGGAACTGCGGAAGCCGGCAGCGCCGCTATGGCCGGGTTCGTTCCGGCCATCCATGTCCTAGCATTGTCCGAACAAACAAGACGTGGATGACGGAAACTTTTCGCCGCGGAGAAAATGGCGCGCCCCCTTGAAGCCGATTTGCCCCCTCCCATATCAGTTTGGTGCAGGCCGGTTAAGGCTGCACGCAGAACGAAAGCCCGGCCAGATCGGCGGGCTGTCTGCTCTTTTGAATGAAAGAGTGGCGCGTTGTGCCTCGGCGACGGCGGAATCCGTCGGCCTGACAGACGCGCTAGTCGCTCAATAGGAGGACTAACATGCGTAGCTTTGATCTCACCCCCCTTTATCGCTCCACCGTCGGCTTCGACCGGCTGTTCTCCCTGCTCGATCAGGTGAACGGCGACGGCGCGCCCGGCTATCCGCCCTATAACATCGAGCGGACGGGCGAAAACGATTTCCGCATCACCGTCGCGGTCTCCGGCTTCTCGCAGGACGACATCTCCATTGTCGCCAAGGAAAATACCTTGACGATCAAGGGCGAGAGGGTCGCTAACGAGAACAGCAAACCGAGCGAAGTGCTCTATCGCGGCATCGCCTCGCGCGCTTTCGAGCGCACCTTCCAGCTTGCCGACTTCGTGCAGGTGAAGAACGCCTCGCTCGAGAACGGCCTGCTCCATGTCGATCTCGTTCGCGAGATCCCCGAGGCGAAGAAGCCCCGCCAGATTCCGATCACCAGCGGCACCCCCGCCCAGGTGACCACGGAGACCGGCAAGGCCGCCGCCTGACAGGCACCTCGCCTGCAAGGCTTGCGTTGAATGCGAAAGCGCCCCGGGGCCCCGGGGCGCTTTTTTTGTGTGTCAGCCCTCGAACAACACGACGTCGAACTCCTCGATCGATGCGGGATCGGCCACCGCCTCGATCTCGACAATCCGCTCGTCGGTCATGGTCAGGTTGAGCACAATGCGCAACTGGCCGCCCAGAATGACGGCGACCCCGGGCATGCCATCGACCAGCGCCGCCCGCGCAGCCTGTGCCCGCCCTTTGAAAAGGTTCGCAACGGCGGCCGCGCTGCGGGCCTCCGCCGGTCCTCCCATCCGGGCCGCCGCCGCATCGGTCCGAAACACCACCTCGGGATCGAGCACAGCAAGCAGCCCCTCGAAATCTCCCTCCCGCGAGGCGGCGAGAAATGCCTCCACCACCTTGCGGCGGCGCGACAGGTCGGCATCGGGCGCAGGCGAAACGCCCTGCACGCGGCGGCGCGCCCGGCTCGCCAACTGACGGGCGGCTGCGGGCGTGCGGCCGACGATCGGCGCGATCTCCTCGAACGGCGCCGCGAACATGTCGTGAAGCACGAATGCCAGCCGTTCCGCCGGCGTGAGCGTCTCGAGCACCACGAGCAGCGCCGCGCCGATCGAGTCGGCAAGATGCGCTTCACTCTCCAGCGCTTCGGGGCCGATCACTGGCTCAAGCACATCCGGCCCGAGCGGGTCCTCCCGCCGCGACTTGCGTGAGCGCAACATGTCGAGACAGATGCGCGCAACCACGGTGGTGAGCCAGCCGCCAAGGTTCCGGACCTCCCCGGTGTCGGCACGGCTGAGGCGCAGCCAGGCCTCCTGAACGGCGTCCTCCACCTCGCTGCGCGATCCGAGCATCCGGTAGGCGACGGCGCACAGATGCGCCCGGCTGGCCTCGAACCGCTCCACCAGAAATTTATCGTCGTCCATCGGTCACATCCTCTCATCCTGCTGCGTCATCATCTTGACGGACGAGATCGGGCCGACGTGACAGACCGTCGCTCGGACCGCGTCATTCAGACAATTCAAAGGAGATCGACAATGCAAGCACGAATGAAAAACCCCGCAATGGTCCTGCCGGACGCCATGAAGGCGCTTTACGCGCTCGGCAAGGCCAGCCGCTGCGAGGACATCTCCGAACCCCTGTTTGAACTGATCAATCTGCGCGTCAGCCAGATCAACGGCTGCAGCGTCTGCGTCGATGGTCACTGGCGCATCGCGCGCAAGGCAGGGGAAACCGACGAACGGCTGTTCGGGGTCGCTGCCTGGCGGGACGCCCCTTATTTCACGGATGCCGAGCGCGCCGCGTTTGCGCTTGCCGAGGCGCTGACCCGGGTCAGCGATCGCCCGGACCCTGTTCCGGACGAGATCTGGGATGAAGCCGCCCGGCACTATGATGAGCCGACGCTCGCCGCCCTCACCCTCACGATCGCCAGCATCAATGTCTGGAACCGGCTGAACATCGCGACCCGGCAACCTGCTGGCATGTGGAAGCCCTGACAAAGAGCACGGCGGCCACCGCACATCGCGATGGCCGCCGTCCTGTTCATTCCAGCGTTTGCACCGGCGGCATCTCCTGCGTCGGCTTCAATTCGACTTCGGCCGGCCGCGCAGCGGGTTGCGGAGCGGGTGTTGGCGCTGCCGCGGGAGCTGATGATTCGGACGCAGCCACAGCCGGCTTCGACTTGATCGCTGCGTGCTGCGAACCGGGCCTGGCTGCCTGCTGCACGGGCGCAGCCCCATGCCGGGCACGCGGCAGCGGTGTCGCGGCCGGGGCACGGCTCACCACCTTCGGCACATTGAGCGGCGGACGCGGCGGAGAGCGCAGATCGCGTACCAGCGTCGGCGGACTGGGCGGGCCGTAGACCGTGGTCAGTTCGTTGTTGAGGCGCGCCGTCACCGCCTGCGCCGGAATGAATTTGAGGATCACCCCGGTGCGTGCGTCGATGATGGCGCGGCCGTCATCGCCCTTGGGGTTGAGCACCGCCACGGTATAGACCCAGCCGCGCCGCTCGATGCGGCCAAGCAACGAAAAGCCGGTTGTCCGCAGCATCGCCGCGATCTGGCGCGGCGGCACGGTCGGCCGCTCGATCATGCCGCCATAGCGCACGGGCGGGATTGCAGCGTAGGCGCCGCGCGGACCGGGATGAGGCGGCGGAGGCGCAATACCGGCCCCGCCAATATCGACTTCAACCTCCGGCGTTGGCACGTCAGGCAGTTCGTCAGCCGCCCGTACCGACTGGACCAAAACCAGCAGGAGAACCGCCACCGCGCCAGCCGCCTTGCCGATTGCCGCCTTGCCTGAACCCTGCCTCATCGCGTCCTGCTCCCTGTCCGCCCCACTGAAAACCTTGTGGATTGCCCTTTCCGGGCAGCGCGGAGCGTCGAATCCGATTTCGGCGGAGCTTGGGCCGCACGGCGGCGATTGCGGCGCAATCGCCGGTTAAAATGCGGCGACGGGCCATGCAGCCACGCATCGCTGCGAGGACTCTCATTTGCTTGTGTGTTAGAAAAAAGTTTGGCAATCTGGTAGTTAGGACAGTAACACTGTCCCAATTTGCCGGGGTTCCGGGCAAGGGGTTACGGGCAACCATCCCGACGTCTGCCAAGGAAGACCGCTCGTTCGGGCCGCACTGGCGCCAACGAGCCTGCATTTACGAAATGAGCTCGTCTCCTGGCGGGCGGTTTCCGGTCCAAGGACGGTCCGGGTAAACCGCAAACGCCGTGGGTGCGGCTGGACGGTAAGGGCGATGCCCTTTTTTGGGTTTGAGGGACAGATGAGCGGGTCAAAGTTCGTGCGCTACGCAGGCGGTGCCCAAGCACCAGAGATGGTTCAGGTTGGCGGTGGCCAGCCTGAACCGACACACCCAGATGCCCGCGCCCACGCCCCTGAACATACGTGGCGTCCGCCGGCCGAAGGTCTCTACGACCTCTCTATGGAAAAAGACTCCTGCGGCGTCGGCTTCATTGCCAACATCAAGGGCCGCAAGTCCCACCAGATCGTCACCGACGCGATCAACATTCTCTGCAATCTCGAACATCGCGGCGCTGTCGGCGCCGACCCGCGCGCCGGCGATGGCGCCGGCATCCTCGTTCAGATCCCCCACGATTTCTTTGCGCGCAAAGCCGCAGCCCTCGGCTTCAAGCTGCCCAAGCCCGGCGAATACGCCGTCGGCGCGCTGTTCATGCCGCGCGACACGTCCTGGCGCACCGTGATCCAGAGCATCATCGCCGATCAGATCAAGGCCGAGGGTCTCACCCTGCTCGGCTGGCGCGAGGTGCCCCACGATAATTCCTCGCTCGGCGAGACGGTGAAGCCGACCGAGCCGACCCACATGCAGGTGTTCATCGGCCGCGGCAACGAGATCAAGACCGAGGAAGACTTCGAGCGCACGCTCTACATTCTGCGCAAGTCGATCTCCAATGCGATCTACCAGCGCCGCGAGCGCGGCCTCTCCGGCTATTACCCGGTGTCGCTGTCGTGCCGCACCGTGGTCTATAAGGGCATGTTCCTCGCCGACCAGCTCGGCAAGTATTATCCCGACCTGCACGAGGACGATTTCTCCAGCGCGCTCGCGCTGGTGCATCAGCGATTCTCGACCAACACCTTCCCGACCTGGTCGCTGGCGCACCCCTATCGCATGATCGCGCATAACGGCGAGATCAACACCCTGCGCGGCAACGTCAACTGGATGGCGGCGCGCCAGGCTTCGGTGCAGTCCGAACTGTTCGGCAAGGACATCAGCCGACTGTGGCCGATCTCTTATGAAGGCCAGTCCGACACCGCCTGCTTCGACAACGCCCTCGAATTCCTGGTGCAAGGCGGCTACTCGCTGCCGCACGCCGTGATGATGATGATTCCGGAGGCGTGGGCCGGCAATCCGCTGATGGATGAAGAGCGCCGCGCTTTCTACGAATATCACGCCGCGCTGATGGAGCCGTGGGACGGCCCCGCCGCGATCGCCTTCACCGACGGCCGCCAGATCGGCGCGACGCTCGACCGCAACGGCCTGCGTCCGGCGCGCTATCTGGTCACCAAGGACGACCGCATCCTGATGGCTTCCGAAATGGGCGTCCTGCCAATTCCGGAGGACCAGATCGTCACCAAGTGGCGTCTGCAGCCGGGCAAGATGCTGCTGGTCGATCTCGAACAGGGCCGCCTGATCCCCGATGACGAGATCAAGGCCGATCTCGCCAAGAGCCATCCCTATCGCGAGTGGCTGAGCCGCACCCAGATCGTGCTCGAGGATCTGAAAGACGCGTCCACCAAGGGCGCGCGCACCAACATGTCGCTGCTCGATCGCCAGCAGGTGTTCGGCTACACCCAGGAAGACCTCACCATCCTGATGACGCCGATGGCGTCCACCGGCGAGGAGCCGACCGGCTCGATGGGCACCGACACGCCGCTCTCGGCGCTGTCGGACAAGTCGAAGCCGCTGTTCACCTATTTCAAGCAGAACTTCGCGCAGGTCACCAACCCGCCGATCGATCCGATCCGCGAGGAACTGGTGATGAGCCTGGTCTCGATCATCGGCCCGCGCCCGAACCTGTTCGATCTCGAAGGATTGTCGAAGCACAAGCGTCTCGAAGTTCGTCAGCCGATCCTGACCGATGCGGACCTCGAGAAGATCCGCTCGATCTCCGAAGTCGCCAACTCGCAGTTCAAGTCGCGCACCATCGACACCACCTTCCACGCCGGGCTCGGCGCCGCGGGCATGGAGCAGGTGCTGGACGAACTTTGCGCCCGCGCCGAAGCCGCGGTGCGCGAAGGCGACAACATCATCATCCTGTCGGATCGCATGACCGGACCCGACCGCATTCCGATGCCGTCGCTGCTGGCCTGCGCCGCCGTGCATCATCATCTGATCAGGGTCGGCCTGCGCACCTCGGTCGGCCTCGTCGTCGAATCCGGCGAGCCGCGCGAAGTGCATCACTTCGCCTGTCTTGCGGGCTACGGCGCGGAAGCCATCAACCCCTACCTCGCCTTCGAGAGCGTGATTGCGCTGAAGGATCGCCTGCCCGGCGCGCTCGACGATAAGGAAATCGTCAAGCGTTACATCAAGTCGATCGGCAAGGGCCTGCTCAAGGTCATGTCGAAGATGGGCATCTCAACCTATCAGTCTTATTGCGGCGCGCAGATTTTCGACGCCATCGGGCTGAAGGCGGATTTCGTCGCCAAGTATTTTGCAGGTACCCATACCCGCATCGAAGGTGTCGGCCTTGCCGAGATCGCCGCGGAAACCGTTCAGCGCCATGCCGATGCGTTCGGCAACTCGCCGGTCTACCGCAACTTCCTCGATGTCGGCGGCGAATACGCCATCCGCACCCGTGGCGAGGATCACGCCTGGACCGCGGATTCGGTCGCCAACCTGCAGCACGCCGTGCGTGGCAATTCGCAGGAGCGCTACCGCGCTTTCGCCAAGACCCTGAACGAACAGGCCGAGCGGCTGCTGACGCTGCGCGGACTGTTTCGTCTCAAGACCGCCGAGGACGACAACCGCAAGCCGGTCCCGCTCGATGAAGTCGAGCCGGCCGCGAATATCGTCAAGCGTTTCGCCACCGGCGCGATGTCGTTCGGCTCGATCTCGCGCGAGGCGCACACCACGCTCGCGATCGCGATGAACCGGATCGGCGGCAAGTCCAACACCGGCGAAGGCGGCGAGGAATCCGATCGCTTCAAGCCGATGCCGAACGGCGACTCGATGCGTTCGGCGATCAAGCAGGTCGCCTCCGGCCGCTTCGGCGTGACGACGGAATACCTCGTCAACTCCGACATGCTCCAGATCAAGATGGCGCAGGGCGCCAAGCCCGGCGAAGGCGGTCAGCTGCCCGGCCACAAGGTCGACGCTACCATCGCCAAGGTGCGCCACTCGACGCCGGGTGTCGGCCTGATCTCGCCGCCGCCGCACCACGACATCTATTCGATCGAGGATCTGGCGCAGCTCATTTACGACCTGAAGAACGTCAACCCGCAGGGCCAGGTTTCGGTCAAGCTCGTCTCCGAGATCGGCGTCGGCACGGTCGCCGCGGGTGTCGCCAAGGCACGCGCCGATCATGTCACCATTTCCGGCTTCGAAGGCGGCACCGGCGCTTCGCCGCTGACCTCGATCAAGCACGCCGGCTCGCCGTGGGAAATCGGCATCGCCGAAACCCACCAGACGCTGGTGCGCGAGCGGCTGCGCAGCCGCATCGTGGTCCAGGTCGACGGCGGCTTCCGCACCGGACGCGACGTCGTGATCGGCGCGCTGCTCGGCGCCGACGAGATGGGTTTTGCCACCGCGCCGTTGATCGCTGCCGGCTGCATCATGATGCGCAAGTGTCATCTCAACACCTGCCCGGTCGGCGTCGCGACGCAGGATCCGGTGCTGCGCAAACGCTTCACCGGCCAGCCCGAGCACGTCATCAACTACTTCTTCTTTGTCGCCGAGGAAGTGCGCGAGATCATGGCGAGCCTCGGCTACCGCACCTTCGACGAGATGGTCGGCCAGACCCAGATGCTCGACCAGACGCACCTTGTCGCGCACTGGAAGGCCAAGGGCCTCGACTTCTCCAAGCTGTTCTTCAAGCAGCCGGCGCTGCCGGGCCAGAAGACCCACCACGCCGAGGCGCAGGATCACCATCTGGAAGCCGTGCTCGACCGCAAGCTGATCAAGGAAGCGCAGGCCGCGCTCGACCGCGGCGCGCCGGTGAAGATCGAGACCGCCATCCACAACACCGACCGCAGCGCCGGCGCGATGCTGTCAGGTGAAGTGGCACGGCGCTACGGCCATGCCGGTCTGCCGCTCGACACCATCCATGTCCACCTCAAGGGCACCGCGGGCCAGGCGTTCGGCGCGTGGCTGACGCGCGGCGTCACCTTCGAGCTCGAGGGCGAAGGCAACGACTATGTCGGCAAGGGCCTGTCGGGTGGACGCCTCATCGTGCGGCCGCCGGCGCATTCCGGCATCGTGCCGGAAGAGTCGATCATCGTCGGCAACACCGTGCTGTATGGCGCGATCGATGGCGAAGCCTATCTGCGCGGCGTCGCAGGCGAGCGTTTCGCGGTCCGCAACTCCGGCGCCATCGCCGTGGTCGAAGGCGCGGGCGATCACTGTTGCGAATACATGACCGGCGGCATCGTCATCGTGCTAGGCAAGACCGGACGCAACTTCGCGGCGGGCATGTCGGGCGGCATCGCCTATGTGCTGGACGAAGACGGCACCTTCGCCAAACGTTGCAACATGGCGATGGTCGAACTCGAGCCGGTGCTCTCCGAGGAAATGGTCAACGCCGACGTCTTCCACCACGCCAGCGATCTCGAAGCGCATGGCCGCGTCGATGTGTTTGCTGACCTGCTCAACGAGGATGTCGAGCGTCTGCACGTCCTGATTTCGCGCCATGCCACGCTGGCCGGATCGCGGCGCGCCGAGGAGATTCTGGCGAACTGGAAAACCTACCTGCCTAAATTCCGCAAGGTGATCCCGGTCGAGTACCGCCGCGCCCTGAAGGAAATGAAAGCACGGACGGAAGCTGAGCCGAAAATCGCGATCGGCGCCTAAACGATACCCCTCAAGGCGAGACCGCCTGCGCGGCTTCGCCCTGAGGCGACGATACACTCGTCCCTCATCGCAGCGATCGGCTACGCGCGGGGACGGCGGTTACAATTGAAGGTCTGGGACAGTTGGATCTAATGGGCAAGATTACCGGTTTTCTGGAATTCGATCGCCACGACCGTGCTTACGAGCCGGTGGCCGACCGTGTGAAGTCGTTCAAGGAATTCGTGATCCCGCTCAGCGAGAAAGAAACTCGCGACCAGGCGGCACGCTGCATGAATTGCGGTGTCCCCTATTGCCATGGCACCGGCTCGGTCGCACCCGGCACGCCCGGCTGTCCGGTCAACAACCAGATCCCGGACTGGAACGACCTCGTCTATCAGGGCCGCTGGGAAGAAGCCTCGCGCAACCTGCACTCGACCAACAATTTCCCCGAGATCACCGGCCGCATCTGCCCGGCGCCGTGCGAAGCCTCGTGCACGCTGAACATCAACAACAACCCGGTGACCATCAAAACCATCGAATGCGCGATCACCGACCGCGCCTGGGAGAATGGCTGGCTGCGCCCGGAGATAGCCGCGCACAAGACCGGCAAGAAGGTCGCCGTGGTCGGCTCCGGTCCGGCCGGCCTTGCCTGCGCGCAGCAACTCGCGCGCGCCGGGCATGAGGTCCACGTCTACGAGAAGTTCGCCAAGGCCGGCGGCCTGATGCGCTACGGCATTCCCGACTTCAAGATGGAGAAGCACATCATCGACCGCCGCGTCGCGCAGATGGAGGCCGAAGGCGTCACCTTCCATTACGGCAAGGCGGTCGGCGGCACCTCGCCCGGGGCGATCGATCCGCAGGAGCTGGTCAAGACCTACGACGCGGTGGCGCTGACCGGCGGCGCCGAAGCGCCGCGCGATCTGCCGATCCCCGGCCGCGATCTCGACGGCATCCACTACGCGTTGGATTTCCTGCCGCAGCAGAACCGCCGCGTCGGCAACGAGCCGCTGGGCAGCGTGCGCGACATCCTCGCTGGCGGCAAGGACGTGGTGGTGATCGGCGGTGGCGACACCGGCTCCGACTGCATCGGCACCTCGATCCGCCAGGGCGCGACCTCGGTGACGCAGCTCGAGATCATGCCGCAGCCGCCGGAGCAGGAAAACAAGGCGCTGACCTGGCCGTATTGGCCGCTGCGCATGCGCACTTCGACGAGCCAGGCCGAGGGCGCGGTGCGTGAATTCGCGGTGATGACGCAGAAGTTCACGGGCGAGAACGGCAAGGTGACAAAGCTGCACTGCGTCCATGTCGACGACAAGTTCAAGCCGATCGCCGGCACCGAATTCGAACTGAAGGCCGAACTGGTGCTGCTGGCGATGGGCTTCCTGCATCCCGTGCACGAGGGTCTTCTGAAGAATCTCGGCGTCGAACTCGACCCGCGCGGCAATGTCCGGGCCTCGACCAACGACTACCAGACCTCGGTCGCCAAGGTGTTCTCCTCGGGCGACATGCGCCGCGGCCAGTCGTTGGTGGTATGGGCGATCCGCGAAGGCCGCCAGTGTGCCAACTCGATCGATCGCTTCCTGATGGGATCAAGCACGCTGCCGCGCTGATCCCTGTCGCAACCGACAACAAAAAGCCCCGTCGCGAGACGGGGCTTTCTTGTTTTCAGGCGTCAAGCGTTACTCGACGATGCGGATCACCCGGCGAGTGCCCGGATCCACGATCACGCGCTGATCATTGACCACCGCGTAACGATACTCGGTATGGCGCGGCACCGGATGCAACACCACCGTGGTCGGCAGTGGTTCGCCCACCGCGATGCGCTCACGCACCACCACCGAGGGCACACGCTCGCCACGCACCGCCGTGATCACGGCATCCGGGATCGCTACGGCGGTGCCGACCGCCGCACCGACCGTGCCGCCGACAACTGCGCCGGCCGGGCCAAGAACCTCGCCGCCGGCGGCCGCACCGCTCGCGGCGCCGTCGCGGATCGTCGACTGTGCCATCGCCAGGGTCGGCGTCAGCGCAAGAACCGCAACCGTCATCGCTGTGCGAAATTTCATGTCGTCCTCCAATCATCACTGTGATGCGGTGACAACGGCAACGAACGAGCAGCGTTCCGCTGAAGCTTTGAGGGATTTTTTTGAAACCGCGGAACATGCCGTCGCATGGCGGATCGCGACGTCTGTCAAATGACGGCGAGATTGCGATGTCGAAGCAGTCAGGCAAAGCCTGCCTGCCACCATCACCACGTAAAGAAACGCTGCAGCGGCGAGGACGACCGAATATTGCCCGGCGGACGCGGTGCCGTCTCGCGTGGATGAGGACGCTGCGGCGTGCGGTTCGCTTCGAAACCAAAAAAGCCCGACGAGGACGTTACAGCAGGCACAGGTTTTTTCGGTTTCGGTGCAGATGGAGCAGCCGGTGTATCACCCGGCGATGTCGCGGCGACACCGTCGCCTGCCGGAGCCTCGAGCTTGCCGATCTCGCGGCGCGGCCAGGAAAAATCATCGGCGCGCCCCGCTGGCGGCGCGAGCGCCTCGCCCTTCACCAGCGCACGCGCGGCCAGCGCATCGACAGCAGCCGGGCGTGTGCCCGTGCCGCCGAGCAGTTCATCGGTGCCGACCGATGATGCCACCAGCGGCACCACAGGGCCCACGAGCGGACGCGGACCGGCGACGCCGGGACGCACCGGCGCGGTGTTGTCGAACGGCTCGCTCGGCAGCGCCACCGGCGACAGGCGCGTCGCGAGCACGCGGCGGATTTCACGTTCGGTGTAGTGGGCGAGCTTGCGCGCGCCGGCCTTGGTGAAGAACACGCCATCGTTTGAGCGCAGGCGGCGAATCTGGCCCTCGAAGTCCGGGCCCTGCTGCAGGAAGCGTCCGGCGTCGTCGACAAAGCCGTCCCACACATCGACATAGGTGATGCCGGTCTTGCCCGCGACATCGCGATACAGCGCATCGAGGAACAGCATGTCGGACGTCGCCTTCGGACCGCGCACGATCGGCAGTCCGACCCACAGCACCGGCACGCCCTTCGATTTGAGCACGCCGATCATCTCTTCGATCTTCTTCGAATAGAGTTCGACCCAGCGCTCGTCGCGGAATTCCGCCACGCCATTGGCAGCGCGCGTGGTCTTCGGCGTGGCTGGCTTGTCGTCCTCTTCGTCGTCCGGCGCGACACTGGCGTCAGACGGCTTGTCGGCGGTGTGATCGGCCGCGGTCTTCTCGTCGCCGGGCTTGGCGGCCTCGCCGTCCTTCTTGGCCGCGTCATCCTTCTTGGCGCTGTCGGGCTTGGAGGTATCCGACTTGGCGGCGTCCTTCTTCGAATCCTTTTTCGCGCCCTTCTTGTCAGCCTTGTCGCCGGGTTTCGGCTCCGGCTTCTTCTCGGCCTCGCGGATCGGCATGCGGTCATGCAAGCCGAGCATCACCACGATCACGTCGGGCTTTTCGGTCGCGAGGATACCCTTGGCAGCGGCGATCCAGTCCGAGGGCTCGCCCTTGGGCTGATACCTGATCAGGCCCGACACCGTCTTGTGCTTGCGGATCACGCCGAGCTCCGGCGTCTCCGCCAACGCGTCCTCAAGACCGTAGGCCAGCCAGTCGGCCATGGCATCGCCCAGCACCAGCACGTTGCGCTCGGCCGGGACCTCGCGCTTAGCCGGCACAGGAGCGCGGGAATAATCGACCCGCGGCGGCGGCGCCGGCTGCTCCGGGGCGAAGCCGCCGCCGAACGGGGCAAAGAATCCGCCGCCGCGCTGCTGCGGTGGCGGGGCCGACCGGCGGCCGAAACCGAAATCGAAGAACTGCGCGGAAGCCGGAGCCATGATGCCGAACGTCAAGATCGCCGCCACCGCGAGCGCGATCAACGGCCCGGTATCGGTCAGCAATTTTCGCAGGAATGTGCGCATCGACATGCGGGCGGCGTCCGGAACAAAGGAGCAGGCAAAATACTAGCAGAATTCCGGCCCGAAAGGGGCGGACGGCCCCATAGACTGGCCCCGGCCGCATCCGTCAAGCGGCGAGCCGTTGCCAAAGCCAGATACCTGCCAATGTCCTGTCCGGCCTAGCGCCCGCGCAGCCGGTCCAGCACGTCGGCGGAGGCAAACCCATCCGCCGGCGTTCCAATGCTGGCCTGGAACGAGCGCAGCGCCTCGCGGGTTCGACCGCCCAGCTGGCCGTCCGGCTCGCCGCGATAGAAGCCGCGCCGTGCCAGCAATTGCTGCAGCTCGAGCCGCTCGGCCCGGGTCAGCACCCGCTCCTGCCGCGGCCAGGCCTGCATGAAGGAGGTGCCGCCGCGCAGCCGGTCGGCGAAATGACCGATGGCCAGCGCATAGGACTCCGCCGGGTTGTAGCGCAGGATGGCGCGGAAATTCCCCAGCATCAGGAAACCGGGCCCCTCCGCGCCAGCCGGAGCCAATAGGAACGCCTTGTCGTTCGGGCGCGGGAATGGCCGGCCATCGGGGCGGCGCACGCCGAGATGCTCCCACTGGGCGAGGGTGTAGGATTTGGCGCGGTCCGCCAGCATGTAGTTGAAGCCCCTCGGCACCGCGACCTCATAGCCCCAGGTCTGGCCGGCCTGCCAGCCATCCTTCTTCAGCTTGTTGGCGGTGGAGGCGATCAGGTCGGCGACATTGCCGACCGCATCGCGGCGGCCGTCGCCATCGAAATCGACCGCGTAGCGATTGAACGCCGTCGGCATGAACTGGGTCGGGCCGAACGCACCGGCCCAGGAGCCGATCATCTCGTCCGGCGTGAGATCGCCGCGATTGAGGATTTCCAGCGCGGCGAGGAATTCATTGCGGAAATAGGCCTGGCGGCGGCCGACGCAGGCCAGCGTCGCGGTCGAGCGCAACACGCTGCGGTCGCCGCCCAGCGTCGAATAGTTGGATTCGATCCCCCAGATCGAGGCGATGACATGGCGATCGACGCCGTAGGCCTGCTCCGCCGCATCGAACTGTGCCTTGTATTTTGCAAGAACCTCGCGGCCCTTCGCGATGCGGGTGTCGTTGACCAGCACATCGAGATAGTCCCACACCGCCTTGGTGAATTCGGGCTGCGAATCCATCAGGTCCATGATGCGCAGATCGGGCGTCAGGCCTTGCGTGAAGCGCTGGAAATTCGCCTGGGTCACGCCGCGCCGCGCCGCTTCCGGCCACATGCCGGCGACGCAACGCTCGAAACTGCCGGCAGCGTCGCGGATCGCCTCCGCGGTCATCAAAGGATGACCGGAGCCGCCATCCTCGCCGCTCCATTCTTTCACCGAACTCGCCTGCGCCATGCGGCGCTGCGGCGTCGCGACACGCAGCGCGGGCGTGCCTTGCGGGATCGAGCCGGTGACTGCCTCGGCGCGCGCGCCCATCACCGGGCCGCCGCCGGACGAGCCCTGCGCGCAGGCCGACACCGTGAGCGCCAGCGCGCCCAAAGCCGCCATCGTAGCCATTCCGTACAATTTGCCCCGCACCATTCCCAAAACCCGTATCCCGATACGCTTCCACCAAATCCTAGGAGGCCCCGACAGGGTTTCTATGAGCTTAACAAGTTGCGTATTTTTGGCGACCGGATCGCCGCAGCCCGCTTTTCCACGCCGTTCTGTGGCGAAAGAGGGCCGAAAACCGGCCCTTGCCACGAAAAATCCTTGACCCGCTCAGATGCTGTTCATCCACTAACCTTTACATTATCCGCCTCCCGCCCTGCGGTGTCTCCGCGCCGCAAAACTGCTAACAAATTCTCCGCTGCTTCCACGTCACGCAAAGAGCATCATGAAAATTCGCAAAGCTGTTTTCCCCGTCGCCGGTCTCGGCACCCGTTTCCTGCCCGCCACCAAGGCGATGCCGAAAGAGATGCTCACCGTGGTCGACCGCCCGCTGATCCAGCATGTGGTGGACGAGGCGCTGGAAGCGGGGATCGAACATCTCGTGTTCGTCACCGGCCGCAACAAGGGGGTGATCGAGGATCACTTCGACCGGCCCTACGAGCTTGAGGACACCCTGAAGGAGCGCAACAAGCTCAAGGAAATGGACATCCTCGAGCGCGACCAGCCGGAAGCCGGCGCGACCTCGTTCACGCGCCAGCAGGCGCCGCTCGGCCTCGGCCATGCGGTGTGGTGCGCGCGCGACATCATCGGCAACGAGCCGTTCGCGGTGCTGCTGCCCGACGTGCTGGTGAAGCACAAGCCGAGCGGCCTCAAGCAGATGATCGACGCCGCTGCGGCCGCCGGCGCGGACAAGGCCAACATCGTCGCGGTGGAAGAAGTGCCGATGGATCAAGTCCACATGTATGGCGTGGTCGGCGTCGGCAAGCCGAAGGGCGACATGTTCGAACTGAACGGCATGGTCGAGAAGCCGAAGAAGGAAGTCGCGCCGTCGAACCTGTCCATCACCGGGCGCTACATTTTGCAGCCGGAAATCTTCAACATCCTGGAGACGCAGCCGAAGGGCGCGGGCGGCGAGATCCAGCTCACCGACGCGATGCTGGCGCTCGCCGGCAAGCAGCCGTTCTACGGCTTCAAGTTCAAGGGCAAGAGCTACGATTGCGGTTCGAAGTCAGGCTTCTTGGCCGCGAACATTGCGTACGCGATGGACCGCGAGGATCTGCGCGCCGACCTGCTGACGGAAATGAAGAAGTATGTGTAGTAGTAGCGCACTGAGCGCGTATTCTACTCAATCGTCACCACCGGGCTTGTCCCGGTGGTCCACGACCTAGCATCCATCGCTTAATCAAGACGTAGATGGCCGGGACAAGCCCGGCCATGACGGCCTTAAGGAGAACGCCGCAGCGGATGGCATCTTGCGGTTCGCCGCAGGATGCATGTCCGCGCGCTGCGGGCAGAGCTTGTGCGCTGGCCCGCGGCGTCGATGGAGCGCCGCAAGACGATGCGCGCTTCGAGGCCATGACCCTCGCAAGGTCATGCGAAGCGCGACGACAACGATGTTGCGCCTTGCGGCGCTCCATCTCCCCTCGCCTTGATGTTCAGGCGAGGCGGTTTGCGAAACTCACGCGCTTTGGCGCGGTGAGAGGATTGCGCGTGTCTGGAAGACGCGAATGGCGCAGGCGCCAAGCGCGTGGCTGTTTGACAATCAAATCGGAGAGAGCGCACACGCCGGGAACAGGTTAGACAAAACGCGTACCGATGCGTTGGTGCCGCAGCCAGAAACCGGCAAAAGAAGCTGCGTCCGTCATCCCCGTTGCGGCCGGTTGTCACCCGGCGCATGCCAGCGGCAACGTCCAAGGCCGTAAAAAGTTCAGGCCGCGCCGCTCAAGCGACGCTGCGCAGCGCGCTGGTCTCGGCAATGACGCCGCGGTTTCGGCCCTCCGCCTTGGCCTGATACAGCGCCTTGTCGGCGGCGACGAGCAGATCGGACGGCCGCAGCACAGCCGATGGCGTGACACTGGCGACGCCGATGCTGACCGTAGTCGCCCATTCCTCCACCGACAGCGCCTCCACGCGCGCGCGGATCCGTTCGGCGATTTCCAGCGCCGCCGCCGCATCGAGCCCCGGCAGCAGGACGGCGAATTCCTCGCCGCCATAACGCGCGGCACAGTCGCTCGCACGCTTGACGACGTCTTCGATACAGCCGGCAATGCGCTTGAGCAGTTGATCGCCGGCCTGATGACCAAACATGTCGTTGAAGGTCTTGAAGTGATCGGCATCGATCATCAACAGCGCCAGCGGCTCTGCGTGGCGCGAACTGCTCCAGGCCTGCGCCATCGCTTCGTCAAACCGGCGGCGGTTCTTCAATCCGGTCAGCGCATCGGTGGTGGCAAGCTCTTCCAGCCGGTCCTCGGCACGCGCCCTGCGTCCGATTTCGCGGCCCAGAAGCAGCGTCGCCACGGCAACGAATCCGATCAGCACCAGCATGATGCCGGCAATCTTGGTGGCCTGCCGCCACCACACCGCAAAGATGTTGTTCCACGATTGGCCGACCGAAACCACCAGCGGATGACCGCTGTCGTACCACACGTAAAGCCGCTCGATGTTGTCAACGGCGCTGATGCGGAATTCAGAACCGCTCTGCACGGACAATGTGCGCTGCACGCCGGGGACTTTGCTGAGATCGCGGCCGATGACATCGAGGTCGAACGGCTGACGCATGATGACGACGCCATCACGCCGGAAAATCGTCACGGTATCGTCGGGGGAGAATTTCAACCGGCCGAGCAAGTCGTGGAAATAGCTGAACCGGAGCGTGCCGGTGACCACACCGAGGAAGGAGCCGTCACGGCCGGTGATGCGCCGGCTCAACACGATTGCATATTGGTCGCGATAAACGCCGGGCTTGCTGATAAACAGCCCGACATTCGGATTGTCGCGGTGAATTCTGAAGTACTCCTCGTCAGCGCGGTTCTTCATCGGCGGCTTCAACGTGGACGAGTCCAGCGTCAGGTAGCCGTCGGCGTCAAACACCTGAATCGCACCATAGTGCCGCGCCGTCGCCGCATGATCGAACAGGATCAGATGCCGCATCGGGCCACTGATGTTGATGATCTCCGGCTCATTCATGTTCATCGCGACATTGCGCAATGACAGATCGTAGATCTCGATGTTGCGACTGATATCGGAATCGATCGACGAAGCGAGGTTGCCCATGGTCTGGCTCGCGAGCGCGGCTTCGCTGCGGCGCATGTCGAGCAAGATGCTGCCGCAGACCAGCGAGAAGCCCAGCGTCGTCAGCACCGAGACCAGGACCAGCATCTTCGCCGAAACAGGCCATGTGCCGATTTTAAGGTCGTTACGCATCCCGTCCATCGCCGTTGTCGACCAGTGATGCGCCCGAAGTGGTTGCTGCAACCTTTCGTTCAGCGGCAAAGCAATGCCGGAGGTTAACGAAACCTTTCGGTTACACGCCAGCAGCGAAAGCGGCCGACCATTCCTGCATCAGCGCTGCACGCGGACGCCGAGCATCACAATGGTTCCAGCGGATGAAGCGCCGGCAATGCTGCTGTCGAGCCAGTCGCGGCGCAGGCTGGCCTTGATGTGGAAGGTGCGGCTGAGCTTGTAGACAAGATCGGCCTCGGCAAAATAACGCCTATCGAAGCGCGCACCTTCGTAGTCCGACGTGCCGTAGCCGATCTTCGCGGTGCCGATCAGCCAGCGCCGGAACGCATGATCGACCGTCAGAATGTAGTCGCGCGACAGCGCGCCGGATACTCCGGCCAACGTGGTCTCGTCGATCGAGGAGGTTGCATCGAGCCGCACCGCGGTCAGCCCGCTCGCGGTCCAGATCAGCGAGGCGCTGGTCAGCAGGCCGTTCATCTGCGGCAACCGCGCATCTTCATAGTTGCGCAGCGAATAACCTGCCGCGATTTCACCGGTCAGCAGACGGGAGAACTCGAAGGTGGTGCCGGCCTTGGCATAACCACCGGTGGAGTTGCGCGCATAGCCGGAGCGATCGAGCGCGGTCTGGTGCACGCGATTGTCGGCCTCGACCTCGCCGAACGGCTTGAGGCCCGGCATCAAATCGTAGCTGACACGCACGATGCCGCCATACTGATTGAAATTGCGATCGTCGTTGGTGGCGGTCGTGCCGTCGGTCAGCGTCGAATTCTGATAGGCGGTGTGATCGACGGTGCCGCTCAGCGACACCTGAAGGCGGTTGATGTCCTGCTCGACGCCGAGCGTCGCGCCGCTGGTTGCGAACAGCGGATATTTCGCCAGCCCGACCTGAATGTTGGGGCTGCCCGGATTGTCGGTGCCGACGCGCAGCCGCAGTTGCGAATTGATCCGCGTGTCGCGGGCTACATCGAGCCGGCCGTCGATCTTGCCGATGAAATCCGGCCGGTCGATCCGGGTCGGCACCGGCGAGACGAAATTCGTATCGGACGGAAAGGTGCGGTCATAGCCGGTGAAAGAGCCGCGCAGGTCCACCACCACCGCGTGACGGCTCCAGTCCGAAGCCGCGAGCAGCTCGGGCGATATCTTGTAGAACCCCGAGCCCTTCGGCGTGTTGAGACGCCCCGGATTGCTGTCATAGCCGCCGCCGACTTCGACCGCGGCCTTGGTGAGGAAGCTGCCGGTATGGAAACCGACATTGCCGAACGGATCGTCGTCGATCTTGAGACGGCGGCGCGGCGGTTGCCCCGCCACGGTGCCGACGAGCGCAGGCGCGAGCGGCACCGCCACCTTCACCGGCTTCGGCGTGGCAATCGGCGGATTGCCCGGGCCGACGAATTTCGGTTTCGGCGTGCCGGGATAGGGCTTTGGCTTGCGGCGTTTGCGGCCCAGCGAGTTGAAATCCGGTGTCGGACGCACCCGATGCGGCGGGAACGGCGTAGATCGGAAGATTGCCGATGCGCGAAGGCGCTCTGCCGGTCCTGAGTTCGCCGACGCCGTTCTCGACGGTGTCGGCGGTTCGCCGCAGCGGCGACTGTGCTGCCGGGGCGAAGCCGCCCTGGCTCGGCGCCAGCATGTTCAAGGTCAGGGTCTGGGCATCGGCATGGGTGGCGGTGGCGACCGCCACCACGCACAGGCTTGCGGCCGCAACAAAGCGCGCCGCAAACGCGCGCGTTTTCGGCGCGCGACGGCAACGTCGCAGACGAACGGACGGCGGCCCTGCTGGCACGCGCGGCAACCTTTCTCGCAACCTTTCCGGCCAAGCCGGAAACCGCAACAAACTGAACAAGTTGCGACAAAACCCGGCATCCGCGGGTGGCCGGATGCCGTTAACAGAGTTAAAACAATTATGGTTAATGAGCCGTTGAGAGCGCCCCGCCGCATCGCGCGATGTACTTGAGCGTGCTAAAGGAAATCCCATATCGGGCGGGGCGATCCGACCCCGCCAACCCGGACATCAGATGGCCCATCCCAAACCGCGAACCACCACAGCTTCGGCGGACACGTCGTCTTCTCTCCCCATCCGCTCGGCGCTGCATACGCTGGAAGCGGAGGCTGGAGGCATTGCTGCCCTCGCCGCCGCGCTGCAGGGCGATCTCGGCCCGGCCTTTGTCGCGGCCTGTGAGTTGATCCGCAGTGCCAAGGGCCGCGTCATTGTCACCGGCCTTGGCAAATCGGGCCACATCGGGCGCAAGATCGCCGCCACCCTCGCCTCCACCGGCACGCCGGCCTTCTTTGTCCATGCCGCCGAAGCCAGCCACGGCGATCTCGGCATGATCACCGCCGACGACGTCATCATCGCGCTGTCGTGGTCGGGCGAGACGGCGGAACTCAAGAACCTGATCAATTATTCGCGGCGCTTCCGCATCGGGCTGATCGCCGTGACCTCGGAGGCAGAGTCGACGCTCGGCAGCGCCGCCGATGTCGCGCTGACGCTGCCGAAGGCGCGCGAGGCCTGCCCGCACAATCTGGCGCCGACCACCTCCTCGCTGATGCAGCTCGCGCTCGGCGATGCGCTGGCGGTGGCGCTGCTCGAGGGCCGCGGCTTCACCGCGGTCGATTTCGGCACGCTGCACCCCTCCGGTAAACTCGGCGCGATGCTGAAATTCGTCCGCGACCTGATGCACACCGGCCAAGCCGTTCCGCTCAAGCCGCTCGGCACCAAGATGTCCGAGGCGCTGGTGGAAATGACGTCGAACAATTTCGGCTGCGTGGGCATCGTGGATGGACACGGCGACATCGTCGGCATCGTCACCGACGGCGACCTGCGCCGTCATATGCGCCCGGATCTGATGACGGCAATTGTGGACGAGGTGATGACGCGGAATCCAAAGACGATCGCGCCGGATCTGCTTGCCAGCGAGGCTCTGGAGATTCTCAACGCATCGAAGATCACCACGCTGATCGTCACCGAAGCGAAAAAGCCGGTCGGCATCGTGCGCCTGCACGATATCCTGAGCGTCGGCGTCGCCTGATTTCCTTTAAGCGGGCCCGACCTTCAGCCGTGCGCCATCAACCTGCTCGACCCTGACATGGCTGCCAGCTGGCAGCTCCGGCCCTTCGACACGCCACACCGTGTCGTCGATCCGCACCGTGCCGAAGCCGTCGATAATCGGCTTCTCAAGCGTCAGCACCCGGCCGACCAGCGCCTCGGTGCGGCGATTGAGGAACGGCTTGTCGCTCGTCGCCGAACCGCGGCGTCCGAAATGCCGCCACAGCGGCACCATCGCCACCGCCAGCACCGCAAACACCAGCAGTTGGTTCTGCCATGACGAGGCAATGAAGAACGACAACACGCCGACGATCAGCGCGGCGATGCCGAGCCACAGCATGAACACGCCGGGTGCGAAGGTCTCCAAGGCCATCAGCACGATGCCGAGGATCAGCCAGTTCCAACTTCCAAGCGCCGCAATAATATCGACCATAGCTGCACTCAACCTGCCGACTTGGGCGGCGTGCCAGCATTCGGCACGGTGGCGGACCGCCGCGCCGCCACGCTCGCAGCCGAGGTAGCGCTATCGCCGAAGGTGGCCTTGGCGATCTCACCGATGCCCCCGAGCGAGGCCAGCATGCTGGTTGCTTCCAGCGGCAGCATGATCACCTTCTGGTTCGGAGAATCCGCAAGCTGGCCGAAGGCCTTGATGTATTTGTCGGCGATGAAGTAGTTGAGCGATGCGACATCGCCCTTGGCGATCGCCTCGCTGACCATCTGGGTGGCGCGCGCTTCGGCTTCCGCGGCACGCTCGCGGGCCTCGGCGTCGCGGAACGCGGCCTCGCGGCGGCCTTCCGCCTGCAGGATCTGCGCCTGCTTGGCGCCCTCGGCGCGCAGGATTTCCGACTGGCGCTGGCCCTCGGCCTGCAGGATTTCGGCGCGCTTGACGCGCTCGGCCTTCATCTGCCGGCCCATCGCCTCGACCAGATCGTGCGGCGGTACGATGTCCTTGATCTCGATGCGATTGACCTTGACGCCCCACGGCGACACAGCGGCATCGACCACGCGCAAGAGCCGTTCATTGATCTCGTCGCGGTGCGACAGCACCTGATCGAGATCCATCGCACCCATCACCGAGCGGATGTTGGTCATGGTCAGCGTCACGATCGCGTGGTTGAGATTGGCGACCTCGTAACTCGCCTTGGCAGCATCGAACACCTGGTAGAAGGTGACGCCGTCAACTGTGACGGTGGCGTTGTCCTTGGTGATGACCTCCTGCTGCGGAATATCGATCACCTGCTCCATCATGTTCACCTTGCGACCGATGCGATCGAAATAGGGAATGATGAGGTTGAGACCCGGCTCCAGTGTGCGGGTGTATTTGCCGAACCGCTCGACGGTCCAGTCATATCCCTGCCCGACCGTTTTGACGCCCGCGAACAGCGTGAGAACAACCAGCAATAAAAAGACGATGACAAAAATATCAAATCCAGACATGGGCGCTCCAAAGCCAAACATCACGATCCTCTCGAAACGCAGCAGGACGGTCCGCCGTCCAGTATTGTCTCTGTGGCGACGATTCCGGTTCGCTCTCCCCGAAAAGAATTCGACTGTTAAAGGCTAAATCCAGCCCTGCAGCTCGCGCAGTACGAGCTGTCGGATCACATCCATGCCGCCGTCGCTATCGTTCAGGCATGGGATAAAGGAAAACTGCTCGCCGCCAGCATGGCGAAAGATCTCCGCATTCTCCTGCGCAATCTCCTCCAGCGTCTCCAGGCAATCGGCCGAAAAGCCGGGTGTGATCACGGCGATCCGCTTGATACCCTCCTTGGCCAGCCGCTCCATGGTCTTGTCGGTGTAGGGCTGCAGCCAAGGGTCGTAGCCGAAGCGCGACTGAAACGTCAGGATCAGACCCTTGTCGTCGAGACCCATGCGCTTGCGCAACGCTTCCACGGTGGCGACGCATTGCGCCTGGTACGGATCGCCCTTGTCGACATATTTCTGCGGCATGCCGTGAAACGAAGCGACGATGATCTCCGGCTTGAACGACAAAGTCGTAAGCTGGGTTTCGATGGAGTTCGCCAGCACATCAATGTAGGTCTGCTCGTCATAATAAGGCGGCGTGAAGCGCACGGTCGGCTGCGCCCGCATCCCGAGCAGCACTTCGGCGACCTTGTCGAACACCGTCGCCGTGGTTGCGGCAGAATATTGCGGATAGAGCGGCACCACCAGAATGCGGTCGCAGCCCTTGGCCATCAGCGCATCGAAACCGGACTGGATCGACGGGTTGCCGTAGCGCATCGCCCAGTCCACCACGACATGCTCGTGATCGGCGATCGCGGCAGCGAGCTTGTCGGACTGCGCGCGGGTGATGGTCTTGAGCGGCAACTCGTTGCGCTCGTTGTTCCAGATCTTCAGATAGTCCTTCGCCTTTTTGGCGGGGCGCACGCGCAAAATGATACCGTTGAGCACCAACTTCCAGAACAGGCCCTGATTCTCGATCACCCGCGGATCGGACAGAAATTCCTTCAAGTAAACTCGCAGGCCATCGGCATCAGCAGTGTCGGGCGTGCCGAGATTGACAAGCAGGACGCCGACGCGCCGCGGGGCGGTCTCCGGGGTCGCAGGGCGGGGTTCGATCGGAACAACAACTGCCATCAGGCTCAATTCACCTTGTTTCGGGCAACGACGCCGCGCCCACATCTTATCAGAAGCATGTCACGCGTTCTGCGGCAATATACCCCAACAACAACCCCGCTCCGAACAGCAGCACCAGCACGGCGGCACCAAATTCGATGCCACGCAGAAACACCGCGCCGCCGCCATTCGTGCCCGAAGCCATGCGCCGCGCGAGGCCCTTCGCCGACACCGCAAGGATGGCAATCGCCGCCACCGTGATCGCGGTACCGATCCCCATCACCAGCGTTGCGGCAACGCCAGCCCAGAACAGGCCCTGCGCCAGCGCAAACACCAGAACCAGAATCGCGCCCGAACAGGGTCGCACGCCCACGGTGAGGACCGCGCTCAGGCCACGCGCCCAGCCGCCGGGCCCGGCCAGCGCACTTGGGTCTGGCCCGTGCGAGCAGCCGCAATGCTCGTCATGGACATGGTCGTGATGGTGGTGCGCATGAGCGGCATGCGCACGTTCATGATGAGCATGATCGTGGTGAATATCATCATGGCGCACATGGTCATGATGATGTTCATGGTCGTGAAGATGGTCGTGGTGATGACCGTGCACCGGCGTTGCCGCCGCGGGCACCACGGCCGGGACCAGCGGCAACGATGCCTGGCCGCGCCATGCACCGAGCGCACGAACAAGATTCCCGCCCTTGCTCCAGGCAAGTCGCGCGCCCAATGCGGCGATCAGGCCGTAACTGACAATCTCGATCACCCGCTCGGCATTGCACATCGTGCCGGCGGTAGCATTGAGCAGAACCGCGCCGATCCCGACCACTGCGATCGCAACCAGCGCCTGCATCAACGCCGAGGCGAACGACAGCGCAATGCCGCGCCGCGCGGTTTCTTCATTGGCGACGAGATAGGACGAGATCACCGCTTTGCCATGGCCGGGGCCGGCAGCATGGAAAATACCGTAGGCGAAGGAAATGCCGAGCAGCGTCCACACCGCAGTGCCGTCGGTCTTGGCCGAGCGGATGGTCGAGGACATCTGGCGGTAAAATTCGGATTGTTTGGCCAGCAGCCAGCCGATGATGCCGCCGGCCTGAGGCTCCGCAGGCGGGCGCGGGCCACCGAACGGATTTTGTGCCAACGCGTCGGAAGCATGAAGAACCACTACACACGCCGCGACACCGGCAGCCAGGATCAGAGCGAGGCGAAAGACGGGCGAGCGCGACAGAGATATCATCAGGGGCATTCCACCGTGACTTTGTTGGCGAACATCGCACCGTAGTTTGAATTGTCGCCGTTCAGGAATGTGCTTTCGTCCAGCGTCTGTGACGAGGCGCCGTCAGACGGCCGCACGAAATTCATTTTGCAACCAGCCGGCGCGCCGACCAATTTCACCGGATCCTTATCGTCCATCTTGAAATCGATGAAGAACGCCGGATCGAACACCTCCACTGCGAGCTGCTGCGCCTTAAACGGCGTCTTGAACGGCAAGGTGAAGTGCAGCGTCAGCACCGAGTCCTTGTATTCGAGATAATAGTCGATCGGCTCGTTGAATTTTTCCTTCTTCTGGCTGCCGGGCGCACCGGCCTTGGCATAGGTGAAGAAGGCATATTCCTTCAGCGATTCGACGTTGGTTTGCGCCAGCGGCGCCAGTTCCTCGCGGGTGTAGACACCCTTGGTCTTGCTCTCCAGACCCTGCAGCGCATAGGTCGAGAACATATCGTCGAAGGTCCAGGCGTGGCGCACGCCGGTGATGGTGCCATCCGGCGCATAGAGCAGTTCGCTGCGCGCGGTGATCCAGACATGCGGATGCGCCTGTGCCGCCTGCCCCGTCATCACCAAGGCAGCAACGAAACAAAGACAGCGAAGCATAGTGCGCATCATGGCAATCATCGGTACGTTCGTCATGCAGCCTCGGGCGCATCGAGCAGGCCGCGCCGGCGCAATAGCGCGTCCGGCTCGGGCTTGCGACCACGGAAGGCGATGTAGGCTTCCTCCGGATCGCGCGAGCCACCGGAGGAATAGATATCGTCATGCAGCCGCTTGGCGACCGCCGGATCGAAGATATTGTGCGCTTCCTCGAAGGCACCGAACGCATCCGCATCCATCACTTCCGACCACATGTAGCTGTAATAGCCGGCAGCATAGTGATCGCCCGAGAAGATGTGGCCGAACTGCTGCGGCCGGTGACGCATCGCGATCTCGGCCGGCATGCCGATCTTCTCCAGCTCTCGCTGCTCGAACGCCCGCACGTCGGTGATGCTGTCCGCCGGCTGGCTGTGGAATTCGAGATCGAGCAACGCCGAGGAGACAAACTCCACGGTGGCAAAACCCTGGTTGAACTTGCGCGCGGCAAGAAAGCGCTTCAGCAGATCCTGTGGCAGCGGCTCGCCGGTCTGGTAGTGGCGGGCGAATTTCTGCAGCACCTCGGGCCGCTCCTGCCAGTGCTCGTAAAGCTGCGAGGGTAGTTCGACGAAATCAGTGAACACGCTGGTGCCGGACAACGACGGGTAGACCACGTTGGACAGCATGCCATGCAGGCCGTGGCCGAATTCATGGAACAGGGTCCGTGCGTCATCCGGCGACAGCAGGCATGGCTTGCCTACGGCCCCCTTGGCGAAATTCATGATGTTGAGGATTAGCGGCTGGACATTGCCATCGAGCTTCTGCTGGTCGCGCAGCGAGGTCATCCAGGCGCCGGAGCGCTTGGAGGCCCGCGCGAAGTAATCGCCATAGAACAGCGCCTTGTGGTTGCCCGCAGCGTCCTTGACCTCCCAGACCCGCACGTCGGGGTGCCAGACCGGAATGTCCTTGCGCTCGTTGAAGGTGAGGCCGAACAGGCGGGTAGCGCAGTCGAACGCCGCATCGATCATGTTGTCGAGCGCAAGGTAAGGCTTGATCGCGCTGTCGTCGAAATTGGCGCGGCGCTGGCGCAGCTTCTCGGCGTAGTAACGCCAGTCCCAGGCGGCGAGCTTGAAATTGCCACCCTCCTCCGCGATCAGCCCCTGCAGCGCATCGCGATCGGCGAGCGCACGGGCCCGCGCCGGCTGCCATACCCGCTCCAGCAGGCCACGCACCGCCTGCGGCGTCTTGGCCATCGAATCCTCGAGGCTGTAAGCCGCGAAGGTCGGATAGCCGAGCAGCTTGGCGCGCTCCTCGCGCAGCTTGAGAATCTCCAGAATGGTGGCGCTGTTGTCATTGGCATTGCCGTTGTCACCGCGCGCCGTAAAGGCCTTGAACACCTTCTCGCGCAGGTCGCGGCGGGCCGAGGTCTGCAGGAACGGCTCGACCGAGGAGCGCGACAGCGTCACCACCATCTTGCCCGGCATGCCGCGCTCTTCGGCGGCAGCCTTGGCGGCGGTGACGAAATTGTCGGAGAGGCCGTCCAGATCGCCCTCGCCGAGTTCCAGCGTCCAGTCCTGTTCGTCGCCGAGCAGATGATGGCTGAAGGTGGTGGCGAGATGAGCGAGGCGCTCGTTGATGGTCGCCATCCGCGCCTTGCCAGCCTCGTCGAGGCCCGCACCGGCACGGCGGAAGTTGGTCCAGGTACGATCGAGCAGCCGCGCCTGCTCTGGCGAGAGTCCGAGTGTCGCCACCTGGTCGCGCAGGCGGCTGATCCGCCCGAACAGCGTCGCATCCATCATGATCGGATTGAAGTGCCGCGCCTGCTGCAGGGCGATCTCGGTCTCGATCTCGAGCAGTTCGGGTGTCGAATTGGCGGAGACCAGATCATAGAACACGGCCGAGACGCGGGTCAGCAGCTTGCCCGCCCGCTCCAGCGCCGCGATGGTGTTGTCGAAGGTCGGTTCGGAGCTGTCGGCCTTGATGGCGGCGATCTCCGCGTCGTGCTCGGCAAAAGCCTGCGCGAAAGCGGGCGCGAAATGCTCGGGCAGAATGTCGCCGAAAGGCGGTGTCTCGAACGGGGTCCGCCATGCCACGAGCAGCGGATTGGCCGCCGCGGATGAGGAGTTCGACGACCGCGTTTCAGACACATTTGACATGGAAGGCCCTGTTTTCAGTGATTTCACCGCAGGAAGATATAGCATCCGTTGAGGCTTTTTTGCGCCCGGAATACCCGCCTGGCGCTTGATCCCGGGGGCGATTTCGCAGACATTGCGGACCGCAACAGACACCTGTCAGGACAGATTGCCATGAACGCCAAGAAGATCGACGCCGGTGCCCGCACGATCGCCTGGCCGAGCGTCATCACCGTACTCAGCGCGGCGATCCTGATCGGCGCAGAAGTGTTCGGCGCGGCCTTTGCCGGCGGCTGGGCGCTCGCGATCCTGTTCGATCTTGGCGAAACCGGAGCACACATCCTGCAAGTGGCGCTGTTCCTGATCGGCTTCGTGGTGATGGCGAAGTTCGTGCGCGGCGCGCAGCGCGTCGAGCCCTTCACCCGCAGAGCCTGAGTGTTTTTGACGCGCTGAAACTTAACGCACGTTCATCTTCATCGGCGAAAGCGCGACATTTCGATCACTTCCCGGGGAAACTCGGGCAGCGATCAAAAAAATCCTTGCACCTCAGACTCAAAGCCCATATTTCCACCCTTGCCCAATTTCGCACGTGCCTGTGGTCGTGTGTCAGTCGGTGGGTATCCGGACAAGAGGCCGGACAGCCGCCAAGGGATGAAGAAGCCGAGGGTCACTGAAGCTGATCGAGCAAAATCGATCAAAACTTGAGTGGCCAGCATCTCTCTCCAGGGATGCCGTTGAAGGTGACTTCGCTCCTTGCAACCGTGACTGGCAGCCGGAGGCGAACCGGCGCACCCCGCTCTCAACGGGGGACGCGACTTAAAGCAACGACGGAGCGGGCTTTTTTGGTCTCTGCCGACTTTCCACCAGCCGGCGCGAATACCGAAGAGGCTTGTCCTTCATTGCCAGGTGTGCGGGCGGGAGCTTTCCCAACCAATCCACGGCAGCACAGTCTGGTCTGAGTACTGGTTATTGTCGCGTCTCCATCGTGCGACATGACGGAAGTGCTCATACCCGACATCATTTTTTTGGACGGCCCGTCGCAGGGCCGTTTGGGAGAGTGCTATGACCGAACGCATCCAGGAATTCCTGCGTCACCGACGGAACGAGGGCCGCGACACCGAGCCGTGCCTGGTCGTCGACCTTGAGGTCGTGCGCGACAACTATCAGACTTTTGCCAAGGCGCTTCCCGACAGCCGTGTGTTTTATGCCGTGAAGGCGAACCCGGCACCGGAGGTGCTGTCGCTGCTCGCCTCGATGGGCTCGTGCTTCGACACCGCGACGGTCCCCGAGATCGAGATGGCGCTGGCCGCCGGTGCGACGCCGGATCGCATCTCCTATGGCAACACCATCAAGAAGGAGCGCGACATCGCGCGCGCCTTCGCGCTCGGCATCCGCCTGTTCGCGGTGGATTGCTCGGCCGAGGTGGAGAAGATCGCCCGCGCCGCCCCCGGCGCGAAGGTGTTCTGCCGCATCCTCTATGATTGCGCCGGTGCCGAGTGGCCGCTGTCGCGCAAGTTCGGCTGCGACCCGGAAATGGCGGTCGAGGTGCTCGACCTCGCCAAGCGCCGCGGTCTCGAGCCGGTCGGCATCTCGTTCCATGTCGGCTCGCAGCAGCGCAAGGTGAAGGCGTGGGACCGCGCGCTGGCGATGGCTGCGCAGGTATTCCGCGACTGCGCCGAGCGCGGCATCGCCCTGTCGATGGTCAACATGGGCGGCGGTTTCCCGACCAAATATCTCAAGGACGTACCGCCGGTGGTGCAGTACGGCCGCTCGATCTTCCGTGCTCTGCGCAAGCATTTCGGCAACCAGATCCCGGAAACGATTATCGAGCCGGGCCGCGGCATGGTCGGCAATGCGGGCATCATCGAGACCGAGGTGGTGCTGATCTCGAAGAAGAGCGACGACGACGACAATCGCTGGGTCTATCTCGACATCGGCAAGTTCGGCGGCCTCGCCGAGACGATGGACGAGTCGATCCGCTACGCGATCCGCACGCCGCATGACGGCGCGGAGATGGCTCCGTGCATCCTCGCCGGCCCGACCTGCGACTCGGCCGACGTGCTGTACGAAAAAACGCCTTATCCGCTACCGATCACGCTCGAGATCGGCGACAAGGTGCTGATCGAAGGCACTGGCGCCTACACGTCGACCTACTCGGCTGTGGCCTTCAACGGCATTCCGCCGCTGAAGACGTATCACATCTGATCGCGGCGCGATCCGGCCACGACTGGGCGCTCAGTCTCCGAGCGCCTGAACAACAGATCGCCGGCACGCCGGCGGTCATCCCGTCACAACCGATTTGCTGACAACACGCCAAGGCTGCGAGGCCGCTGGCGTGGGGACTGATGTGCCATGACCGTTGTTTGGAAGACGACCGCTGCCCCGACCCGAGACGCCGCTCCGTTCGCGATCCGCGCCGAGCGCGCTTCGGACGTCGCCGCGCGCGAAGCGCTGCTGGATGCCTGCTTTGGCGATGACCGCCATACGCGCACCTGCCAGCGCCTGCGCGACGGCCGCGTGCCCGCCGAAGGCCTCACCTTCTCGGCGGTGCATCGGGGTCGGCTGGTCGGCACCGTGCGGCTCTGGCACGTCAGCGCAGGAGGCGTCCCGGCGCTGGTCCTCGGCCCGCTGGCCGTGGACGCCTCCTGCCGTTCGCTCGGTATCGGCGCGGCGCTGATGGCACACGCGCTGGCGGCGGCCACCTCCCGCGGCCATGGCGCGGTGATCCTGCGCGGCGACGCCGCCTATTACAACCGCTTCGGCTTCACCACCGCAAAGACCGGTGAACTGGCTCTGCCCGGCCTGTTCGAACCCGAGCGGCTGCTGGCGGTGGAATTGCGCGACGGCGCGCTGGACAACGCATGGGGCATGATCGTAGCGACCGGCCACAAGGCCCGCCGCTCGCGCGCGCGGCCTGCAAAGACTGCACGCCTTGCTATCGTAGCGGCTTGATTCCATAGCCGGAACGCGGCATTGCGAAGCCATTCTGGTGCCGTGCCCGGTGCATCCCACCGGGCATCTGCACCTTCATAACCAAGACGCTGACGAACATGGGCCGGCAACCGCACCATGACACGTCCCGTCCCGTGTCACAGAAAGGTACGACATGTCCCGCCGTCTGATTTCATCCGGATCTCCGTTCGAGAAGATCGCCGGCTACAGCCGCGCCGTGGTCGACGGAGACCTCTGCTTTGTCGCCGGAACCACCGGCTACGATCCCGTCACCAAGAACCTGCCGGAGGACGTGGCCGAGCAGACCCGCAACTGCTTCAAGACCATCGCCATTGCACTGAAGGACGGCGGCTTCGAAATGGCCGACATCGTGCGCGCGACCTATTACGTCACGGCCGCCAAGGACTTCGATGCGGTGTTCGCGGTATGCGGAGAAACGCTCGGCGACATCCGCCCGGCCGCGACGATCCTTGCGGTCTCCGCCCTCTACAAGCCGGAAATGAAAATCGAAATCGAAATCACCGCCAAACGACGCTCGGTCTGACAGGACTGGCACCCCAAAGAGCCCCCTGCGACAATCGTTCCTGTTGTAGGGGGTTCCCGGAGACCTCATACTTCAAGCAAGTTGGCTAACTCCGGGTGGCCCATAGGCGGCTGGAGTTAAGACACAACAAGCTCAGGGGGAAGACATGTCCAAGGCCGTTCCGGCGCTGGTCGCCGTACTCGCTCTCGTCGCAACATCGACCATTGCTTCGGCACAGGTTCAACTCAAAGCGTCACATCAATTCCCTGGCGGAAAGGGCGACGCTCGCGACGAAATGGTTCAGATCCTGGCGCGTGAAGTGAATGCTGCCAATGTCGGTCTCGAAATCAAGGTCTTTCCGGGAGCGAGCCTTGTAAAGGCTCAAGAACAATGGCGCGCCATGCAGCGCGGCCAGATCGATATCTCGTCGTTCCCGCTCGATTATGCTTCGGGGTCGGAACCCCAGTTCGGCGCCACTCTGATGCCGGGGTTGGTCAAAAGCCATGATCATGCCCTGCGCATCAACAAATCGCCGTTCATGCAGGACATCAAGAACGTCATCAACAAAGCCGGCGTCATCGTCCTTGCCGACGCATGGCTCGCGGGAGCCTTCGGCGGTAAGGACAAGTGCATTCTCGATCCCGACGACGCCAAGGGTCTCAAGGTCAGATCGGCAGGAGCAACCTTTTCCGAGATGTGGGCCGGCGCCGGAGCATCGATCGTCTCGGTTCCTTCCAATGAAGTCTATAACGCCCTGCAGACTGGCGTCGCCAATGGCACCGACACCTCGACAGGCAGCTTCACCTCATTCCGCCTGTTCGAGCAGCTAAAATGCGTGACGGCGCCTGGCGATAATGCCTTGTGGTTCATGTACGAGCCGCTTTTGATGTCGAAAGCCTCGTTCGACAAACTCAGCGATCCGCAGAAGAAAGCCGTCATGGCGGCTGCGAAAAAAGCCGAAGATTATTTCGCGGCAGAATCGAAGAAGCTCGACGATAAGATGATCGCGGCCTTCAAAGGCGCTAACGTCCAGGTCGTGACCATGACTCCCGAGCAAGCGGAAAAATGGCGCAAAATCGCGGCCGCGACCTCATTCAAAACCTTCAGTGAAAAAGTGCCCGGCGGGAAAGACCTGATTGAGAAAGCGCTCGCCGTGAAGTGAGCGTGCTGCGGTGGATACCTTCATAGCAAGCGTGAAGCGCCTGTCTCAGATCAGCGGGATCATCTCGACCCTGCTGATCCTGGTTTCAGCGCTGGTGGTTTGCCACATGATTTTCGTCAGATCCGTTCTTGGCGAATCATCGATCTGGCAAACTGAATTCGTCACCTTTGCGTTGATTGCCGCGACGTTCGTCGGGGCTCCTTACATTCTGATGACGCGCGGCCATGTCAACGTCGACCTGCTGCCGCTGATGCTTTCCCAACGCTGGAGAGTGGCGCTCGCATTTATCGCCTCTTTCATCGCGCTCGGGTTTTGTCTGGTGTTGTTCATCAATAGCATCGACTGGTGGTACGAGGCGTGGATCACCGACAAACACACCAGTTCGCTTTGGCGGGCACGGCTCTGGATTGCCTATCTGCCGGTGCCCGTCGGCATGGCTCTGCTGTGCCTTCAATACGTCGCCGATATTCTGGCACTCGCGACCGGCCGCGATGCACCCTTCGGCCTTAAATCCGAGGACCGCCTGTGAGTCCCCTGACCCTTGGCCTTTTGATTTGCACGGTCACCTTTTGCGTTCTCGCGACAGGCATTCCGATCGCTTTTGGACTCGGTGCGGTCGCCCTGACCTTCATGATCATCTTCGATGGCTTGCGCAGCATCGACTTTCTGACCGAAACACTGTTCGCCGGCCTCAATGACTTCACGCTCGTCTCGATTCCGATGTTTATCATCATGGGCGCGGCCATCGCGTCGTCACGAGCTGGGATCGATCTTTACGAAGCACTCTCGCGCTGGACACACAAGATCCCCGGCTCGCTGGTGGCGTCAAACCTCGGCGCCTGCGCGATTTTTGCTGCATTGACTGGCTCATCGCCGGCCACCTGTGCTGCGATTGGCAAGATGGGCATTCCCGAAATGCGCCGTCGCGGTTACGACGCGGACCTTGCGACTGGCTCGATTGCTGCGGGTGGCACGCTCGGCATCCTGATTCCTCCCAGCCTGACCATGATCCTGTACGGAATCGCTTCTGAGACATCGATCGGAAAGCTATTCATCGCTGGCATCATCCCCGGAATACTGCTGACGTCGCTATTCATCGCATGGGCGATTTTCCTGAGTTGGAAGCGCGGTACGCAGTTGATCGACCAAGACCGGATTTTCACTCTCAAGGAAAAGCTTGAGTTGATGCCGAAGCTGCTTCCGCTCATCGCAGTCATTGTCGGTGTAGTTTATTCGCTTTACGGCGGCATCGCCACGCCCTCGGAAGCTGCCGGCGTTGGAGCGGTTCTGTGCGTCCTGATGGTCATGATCATTTACCGGATGTGGCGCCCGACGCAGGTCTGGCAAATCTTGCGGGACGGCATGCGCGAATCCGGCATGCTCCTTTTCATTATCGGCACCTCGATCCTCTTCGGCTACATGATGTCGAGCCTGTACGTGACACAGACCGTCGCGGAATGGATCGGAAGCATGGATATCAATCGCTGGGTGTTGATGTTCTACATCAATATCCTGCTGCTGGTCGCAGGCTGCTTTTTGCCTCCCGCCGCGATTATCCTGATGGCAACACCAATTCTTGCGCCGATCATTCACAATGCCGGTTTCGACCCGGTGTGGTTCGGCGTCATTCTCACCATCAACATGGAACTCGGATTGATCACCCCTCCGGTCGGATTGAACCTGTTCGTGATCAACGGCATCGTTCCCGACGTCCGGCTTCCAACCATTCTCAAGGGGGCGCTCCCGTTTATGTTGCTGATGGTGCTGGCGATCATTCTTATCAGCATATTTCCCGGTCTGGCGACGTGGCTGCCCAATCGGGTGATGTAGCCACTGTGTCCAAGGATAGGCGCGCCAGTTTGTCGCACTCCGCGCGTTGACTTCCGCGCGGGGTGACCTACCTTAACCACATCATGTCGAACCTGAGCCAAAACCGCCTGTTGCTGCGCGCCGGCCACCTTATCGCAGGAAGGTGACCCGGGCGGACTCGCGCGTCCGTACCGGGATTTTCGTTCGACTTTTTAGCTCCACAAACCGCCACCTAACCGCGCCCTCGGCGAACATCGTCGCCGCGAGGTGCATTACGGCTTTTCCTCCACCCGTCGCTTCGTGACCAACCATGGTGAAAGACATGCTCGACGATTTGCAGACACAGCTTCCAGTCATCGCCATCAGCGCGCGCGATATCAATCGCTTGCGGCACCTCGCCGAGGCCGCGATGGAGAAATATCCCACGACCGCCGAATTCCTCGCGCGCGAGATCGAGCGCGCAGAGATTCTTCCGGCCGACCAGCCGATGCACAATGTTGTCTCGATGCAGTCCGAGGTGACGTTCCGCGACGACGTCAGCGGGCAGAGCCGCACTGTGACGCTGGTCTATCCGGAAGATGCCGATGTCGGCGCCGGCAAGATCTCGGTGCTGACGCCGATCGGCGCCGCATTGATCGGCCTGTCGCCTGGCCACACCATCGAGTTTCAGACGCCGGCCGGCGGCTGGCGCTCACTGACCGTAATTAAGGTGTTCCCGGCGACCACCTGACCTCGTGCCGCGCGGCGCGCGTCATCCATGAGATGATGCGCGCCATTCGGAATATTGACACCCATCGCTACGTTATAAAATCCATCAAATTGAAACGTCTCCCGCCATGGTCGCTCATCCCGCTCCCAAGTGATAGGCTTGCGGCATGAACGGCCACCACCACGCTCACTCCGCGCACGGCCACGCCCATCATGACCATGCGCACCATGGCCATGACGCGCACGGTCATGCCGGCCAAAGCCATGCGCCGGTGGATTTCGGCCGCGCCTTCCTCATCGGCATCGCGCTGAATTCCGCGTTCGTGGTGATCGAAGCCGGATACGGCTTTGTCTCCAACTCGACGGCGCTGCTGGCCGATGCCGGGCACAATCTGTCGGACGTGCTTGGGCTGGTGGTGGCGTGGATCGCCGCCGTGCTGTCGAAGCGGCCGCCGACGCCGCGACTGACCTATGGCCTGCGCAACACCTCGATCCTCGCGGCACTGACCAACGCGGTGCTGCTGCTGATCGCGGCCGGCGCGATCCTGCTCGAGGCGATCCAGCGTTTGATTCATCCCGAGCCGGTCGCAAGCCAGACGATGATCATCGTCGCCGCCATCGGCATCATCATCAACGGCGCCACCGCGTGGCTGTTCGCATCAGGCCGCAAGGAAGATCTCAATATTCGCGGCGCCTATCTGCATATGATCGCCGATGCCGCGATTTCGCTCGGCGTGGTGCTGGCTGGCATCGTCATCATGCTCACCGGATGGCTCTGGGTCGATCCGCTGATCAGTCTCGGCATTGTCGGCGTCATCGTCTGGGGCACATGGGGCCTGCTGCGCGAAAGCACCGCGATGTCGCTCGCGGCAGTGCCAAAGAGTATCGATCCCGCCGCGGTGCGCGGCTTCCTCGCCACCCTGCCCGGTGTTGCCTCGATCCACGATCTGCACATCTGGCCGATGAGCACCACCGAAACCGCGCTGACCGCGCATCTCGTCACGCCGGACGGCCATCCGGGCGACCCGTTCCTGACCGCTACTTGCAGCGAGCTTGATCGCCGCTTCGGCATTGGCCACGCCACCCTGCAGATCGAAACTTCTGCTTTGACGCGCTGCGCGCTCGAGCCCGATCATGTGGTATGACCATCTCATGACACCGGGAAACCACCCCAAAATGCCTTTCAGGCCTTGATTTCAGCGCCAATTTGTTCTTTTGAGCATCGTTGAAATCCGTCTTCCGGACGCACGCGTCCTACCGATTTCCTTCCCTACAATCTGGAGAGTCTCGATGTCGCAAAATGCTTCGCAGGTGCATGCCCGTATCACGGGACCGATCGTCATGATCGGTTTCGGTTCGATCGGCAAAGGCACGTTGCCGATGATCGAGCGTCATCTCGATTACGACAAGTCGCGCATCACGGTGATCGATCCCAAGGATGAAGGCCGCAAAGCACATTGCGAGAAGCACAATGTGCGCTTTATCCAGCGGGGCCTGACCAAGGACAATTACCGTGAATTGCTGACCCCGCTGCTCACCGAAGGCGACGGCCAGGGCTTCTGCGTCAATCTTTCGGTCGATACCGGCTCCGCCGACATCATGGAGCTCTGCAACGAACTCGGCGCGCTCTACATCGATACGGTCAATGAGCCTTGGCTCGGCTTCTATTTCGATGAGTCGAAGGGCCCGGAAGCGCGCTCCAACTACGCCCTGCGCGAGAACACGCTAGCCGCCAAGAGGGCCCGTCCCGCGGGCTCTACGACGGCCGTCTCCTGCTGTGGTGCCAACCCTGGCATGGTCTCGTTCTTCGTCAAGCAGGCCCTGCTGAATGTAGCCGCTGACCTCAAGCTCAATGCTCCGAAGCCGAAGAGCAAGGCCGAATGGGCGGACCTGATGCGCCAAACCGGCATCAAAGGCATCCACATTGCCGAACGCGACACCCAGCGCTCGAAGAAGCCGAAAGAGCCGGACGTATTCGTCAACACGTGGTCGGTGGAAGGCTTCATGTCGGAAGGCGTGCAGCCATCCGAACTCGGCTGGGGCACTCACGAAAAGTGGATGCCTGAAAACGCACACACCCACGAAGCCGGGTGCGGCGCGGCGATCTATCTGATGCAGCCCGGCGCCGATACGCGCGTGCGCACCTGGTGCCCGACCCGCGGCGCGCAATACGGTTTCCTCGTCACCCACAATGAATCAATCTCGATCTCCGACTATTTCACGGTGCGCGACGCGTCGGGCACCGTCATCTATCGGCCGACTTGCCACTATGCCTATCATCCTGCGGATGATGCGGTTCTCTCGCTGCACGAAATGTTCGGCCGCGCCGCCAAGATGCAGGAGAAGCATCACATTCTCGACGAAAACGAGATTGTCGACGGCATCGACGAACTCGGCGTGCTGCTCTACGGCCACGACAACAATGCTTACTGGTACGGCTCGCAGCTTTCCATCGAGGAGACGAGGAAACTCGCGCCCTATCAGAACGCCACTGGCCTGCAGGTGACCTCCGCCGTACTCGCGGGCATGGTGTGGGCGTTGGAAAACCCGAACGAAGGCATCGTCGAAGCCGACGAGATGGATTTTGATCGCCTGCTGGAAATCCAGAGGCCATATCTCGGGCCGGTGAAGGGCTACTACACCGACTGGACGCCGCTGACCGGCCGCCCCGGCCTGTTTCCGGAGGACATCGACACCAGCGATCCGTGGCAGTTCAGGAACGTTCTGGTGCGCTAAATCCAGTCCACTGCAAACTACAAAGGCCAGCTGCGAGGCTGGCCTTTTTGATAAGGATCGATCTTCTCTATTTTTGTATCGGCTCGCCGATCTTCTCCGCTGGTGCGGCGGGCAACGCGGGAGCGGCGCCAGCCTTCTGCGCATCGGGATCGGGCCGCGCTGGTTCAGGCGCTGGCGTGGTCGGCCGCGTGCCGCCGGGCTTGGCCTCCGCCGGACCGTTATCCTTGCCCGCAGGTACCGTCGCGCGCGGCGGCGGCGAATCCGGTGGCGTTGTCGCCTGCGCCAGTTGCGGCCGGTCAGACAGCCGGACCAGCGACAGGCCCGCGATCACCAGTCCCATCGCCACCATGATGCTGGCCAGCAGGTAATCCAGTCTCAACGCACGCCGCTTGTCGCTCGACATCATGGTCGCCACCATCCTTTGCTGACCAGGATCAACAAAGAGCCGATGGGGAAAGTTCCGAAGGGAACAGCGCGCTGTCGTATCCCCGCGACCCGCAGGCGACTACCACGCAATTTGAAGTAATGCCTCAGAGCGGCATCAATCCGGCCCCACCGTCCTCGCAGGCGAATGCCATCATGCTGCCATTAGCGTTCCACGCCAGAGCGGCGACCGGCGAACCTTCGTTGCGGCGGACAAGGATTTCCGCGCCGTCCTCGATCCGCACCATCAGGATGGTGCCATCGCTATAGCCCGCAACTAAAATCTCGTCCTTCGGATGACACGCCACCGCCGTCACCTTGGCCTGCAGGGGCGCCAGCATCGCCGGCTCCTTGCCCATCGGGCCATCCTTGGTGTTGAAAGGCCAGAGGATCACGCTGTCCGCGCCTGAGGTCGCGAGCAGCTTACTACCGGCGCTCCATGACATCGACCGCACCCGCGAGGGATAGCCGGTCATGCGCATGTGCTTGCCGTCGGAAAGCCGCCAGCCGTGCAGCGCGGCCTCATGCATCGTCGTGACGAGAAAGCGGTTGTCGGCGCTGAAAGTCACGCCGAGATGCGAGCCTTTCCATTCCAGAACTTCCGGCTTCGCCGCCATGTTCGGAAACCAAAGCGTCACGCCGTTGTAATGCGCGATCGCAAGCCGCAATCCCTTCGGCGCAAATGCCAATCCGCCGACCGTGGACGGCGCATCGAACGATTTGATCTCGCCCTTTGACGAGCGAACGAATGCGGTCTTGCCCGCCGACCATGCCACCGTGCCATCGGCATGCAGCGCCACATTGTCGATCCAGCGATGCTTGGGATCGCCCGCGACCGTCTCCACCTCGCCGGCCCCATTGACCGCAAGCACCTTGCCGTCATCACTACCGATGACGACCCGCCTCCCATCCGTTGCCGAGCACAGAATACCTCCAGCATGCACGGCTACAGGCACGACATCGCCCGCAGCGCGCACGAACTGCACAGTCTCCTCACTGCTCACAAAGGCCGCGACCTCGCCGAGAAAATGCACGGCGCTCGCCGGCGTCGTCAGCGCGACATTGCGGACGCGATCGGTGATGGAGACGATGGAAGCGGTTTCATTCAGCGACATGACGAATTCTGGCAAGCATTGGTGCGGACAATCCCGCCCCTTACGGGGGCGGGCAGTTCAGGCGGCGAGCGTCTTGGTGAAACCGTCACGGATCGCCTGCTCCGGCAGATCGCGCCCGATAAACACCAGCCGGCTTTCGCGCCGCTCGTCATTCTCCCATTTCCGCTGATGGTCGCCCTCCAGCATCATGTGGACGCCCTGGAACACATAGCGGTCGTCATCATCCTTGAACGCCAGAATGCCCTTGGAGCGCAGGATCTTCTGTCCTTCGCTCGCGACCAGTTCCTGCAGCCACGGCATGAACTTCATCGGGTCGATCGGCTTGTCCGTGCGCAACGACAGCGATTGCATGTCCTCGTCGTGATAGTGCTTCAGACCATGACCATGATCATGGTGGTTATGACCGTGATCGTGATGATGGTGGTCATGGCCACACCCGCAATCCGGGCCATGCTCGTGATCATGGTGATGATGGTCGTCCTCGCTCTCCAAAAACGCAGGCTCGATTTCCAGAATACGGTCGAGATCGAACGCACCGCGCTCCAGCACATCCTTCAATGCCACTTTGCAACGTTCGGTCCGGTGCAGCGCCGCATAGGGATTGATGGCGCGGATGCGCCCTTCGACTTCGGCCAACTCGTCCTTGGAGACCAGATCGATCTTGTTCAGCACGATGACATCGGCGAACGCAATCTGGTTCTTGGCCTCCGGCGCATCTTTCAGCCGCTCGCTCAGCCATTTCGCGTCGGCGACGGTGACGACGGCATCGAGCGCGGTCTTCTCGCGGACGTCATCGTCGACAAAGAAGGTCTGGGCGACCGGTGCCGGATCGGCGAGGCCCGTGGTCTCCAGAATGATGGCGTCGAACTTACCCTTGCGCTTCATCAAACCTTCGAGGATGCGGACGAGATCGCCGCGCACGGTGCAGCAGATGCAGCCGTTGTTCATCTCGAACACTTCCTCGTCCGCGCCGATGATGAGGTCGTTATCGATGCCGATCTCACCGAATTCGTTGACGATCACGGCGTATTTCTTGCCGTGGTTCTCCGACAGAATGCGGTTCAGCAGCGTGGTCTTGCCGGCACCGAGATAGCCGGTCAGCACGGTCACGGGGATCTTTTGGGAAGCGGGTTCGGACATGGTGGCTCCAGACACGAAAAGAAGCGCGCCCGGCGGCAGGTGGCCCTGCCGTCAATCGGATAGCGCGCTGGTCAGGGCCTTTATATTGTGCCGGACCATGGCAATGTAAGTGGGGGCATCGCCATTTTCCGCTGTCAAACCGTCGGAATACAGCGTCCCGCCGATTTTTGCCCCAGTCTCCGCCGCGATCCGCCGCATCATCCGGGGATCGGTGGTATTTTCGAGAAATACCGCCGGAATTTTCTGCTTTTTGATCTGCCTGATGATCGCCGCGATATCGCGGGCGCTGGGCTCGGATTCGGTCGAGACACCCTGCGGGGCGATGAATGCAATGCCGTAGGCCGCAGCAAAATAGCCGAAGGCGTCGTGGGTCGAGATTACATGGCGTCGTTCGGGCGGGATTTTGGCAATCGCCTCACGGATGTCGCGATCGAGAGCATCGAGCTTGGCGAAATAGGCCTCGGCATTGGCGCGATAGTTCGCAGCCCCGTCGGGATCGGCCGCGACCAGCGCATCCCGAATATTGGTGACATAGACCTTGGCATTGGCCACCGCCTGCCAGGCGTGGGGATCAGCCTCCCGGGCGTGACCATGGCCATCATCGGCGGACTTGCGCGCCGTGATGCCCCGGGTGGCGACAACCACCGTTGCCTTGCCTTTCGACGAGGCGACCAGACGCGGCAACCAGCCCTCGAGGCCAAGGCCGTTGACGATCACCAACCTGGCACCAGCGATCTTCCGCGCATCGGCGGGCGTCGGCGTGTAGACGTGCGTGTCACTGTCCGGCCCGACCAGAACCGTGACATCGACACGGTCGCCGCCGACGTTTTTGGCGAAGTCGCCAAGAATGGAAAACGTCGCGACAACGCCCACCTTCTCCTGTGCGACCACCGGCGAGGCGAACACCATCAGCGTCAGCAAGGCAAACAGCCGCACAGCATGGCGCATCGGCGCGCTCCTCACGCTTCCAGATGACGGCCGGGAAACACCTGTCGCAGCAGGCCACCAACCGGTCCCAACACAACCGAGAAGATATAGAAGCCGGCCGCGACCAAAATGATCGCGGGGCCGGACGGCACCTTGGTCTGGAACGACAAGATCAGACCCGCATAACCTGACAGCGCGGCGACGGCCACCGCAATCACGATCATGCCGGTAACGTCGCGCGACCAGAACCGGGCGATGCCCGCCGGCAGGATCATCAGTCCCACCGCCAGCAAGGTGCCGAGCGCCTGAAAGCCGTTGACCAGATTGATCACCACCAGCGCTAGAAAGGTGAGATGGGCCGGTGCGCCAGCGCGGCTGACCGTGCGCAGGTACAGAGGATCGACGCATTCGATCACCAGCGGGCGATAGATCAGCGCCAGCAGCACCAGCGTCAGCGTCGCGTTGAACGCAATCACCAGCAACGTGGCGTCATCCATCGCCAGGATGTTGCCGAACAGCACGTGCAGCAGATCGATATTGGTGCCGCGGATCGAGACGATGGTGACGCCGAGCGCCAGCGAAGCCAGATAGAAGGTCGCCAGCGACGCGTCCTCCTTGATTTCGGTGGCGCGCGAAACCACACCGGCGAGGATCGCCACCGCAAAGCCGGCGATCAAGCCGCCGAACGTCATTGCGAACAGATTGAGACCGGACAGCAGAAAGCCGATCGCCGCACCGGGCAGGATGGCATGCGCCATGGCGTCGCCGACAAGGCTCATCCGCCGCAGCATCAGAAACACGCCGATCGGCCCGCCGCCCAGCGCCAGCGCGATCACGCCGACTAGCGCGCGGCGCATGAAGCCAAAATCGACAAAGGGGGCAATCAGGACATCATACAACATCTGCGTCATGCCGCCCGCGAGGACGCCTGCTCGCAGCAGGGCACGGCCGTATCGTCGAACGCCTCGCACATCCGCCGCGCCGCCAGCATGTTGTGGTCGGTGAGCACGTCCGACGTCGAGCCCCACGCCACGGGCGAGCGCGCCAGCAGCAACGTTTCCGGAAAATGCGCCCGCACCATTGCCATGTCGTGCAGCGCCGCCAGCACGGTGCGGTGCTCGGCGTGCCAGCGTTCGACCAGCGCGACCAGATCGGCGGCGGTCCTGGCGTCGATGGCGTTGAACGGCTCATCGAGCACGATCACCCGCGTGTCCTGCAGCAGCACCCGCGCAAACAGCAGGCGCTGCATCTGCCCGCCTGACAGCGTGCCGATGGTCCGGTTCTCAAACCCGTTGAGCCCGACGGCAGCGAGCGCATCGAGGATCATGCCGTGCTCGCGGCGGCCAAGACCACCGAACAAGCCGGCGCGCCGCCACAGTCCGGTGCCAACAAAATCGAACACCGAGATCGGAAAGCTGCGATCGATGTCGGCAGTCTGCGGCAGATAGGCGATGTCGTGAATATCGATGCCGCCGCGATCGATGGTGCCCGCCAGCGGCTTGAGAATGCCGACAATACCGCGAAACAGCGTCGACTTGCCGGCCCCGTTGGGACCGACCACCGCGATCAACGCACCCTCCTTTACGGTGCCGGAGAGATGATGCACCGCCGGGTGACGATCGTAACCGAGGGTCACGTCACGAAATTGCAGTTGCGCGGTCATGGCTATCTCATCGCGAGAAGAACGAAGCCCCACATCACGGCGCTGATCGCCAGCGCCGCCGCGAGGCGCGCAGGCAACGTCATCCGAAGGATCGACCAGCCCACGGTTTGGGCAGGATGCGGCGAGGCAGGCCCATGGTGATGATGTCCATGATCATGGGCATGCGCGTGAGAATGGAGGGAGGGCATCGCGGGGATCCTGCAAAAACAGCCGGGCGTTCCGCGCCAGCTATCTAATATGTTATATTATAACATAAACACGGTCCAGACCAAAAAATACCAATATATATCAATACGATAACTTAGCTGAAATGGCGCATCAGCGCGAGACCGGCGATCAACCCGCCGATCGCGATCGCGACCGAGCCCAGCACATAAAATGCGGCGAGATCAAATTCGCCGCGCTCGTACAGCAGCACGGCGTCCAGCGAAAAAGCCGAGAACGTGGTGTAGCCGCCGAGAACGCCGGTCATGATGAACAGCCGCCACGGCTGCGCGGCCTCGCCCTTGAATGCGAGATAACCGGCGATCAGTCCCATCACCAGCGAGCCAGTGATGTTGATGACGAAGGTGCCGTAGGGAAAATGGGTGCCGCAGGCCCGCGCACATCCAACATTGATGGCATGGCGCAGCGTCGCGCCGAGACCGCCACCGATAAAAACCAGCAAGTAACTCATCGCATTCCCCGCGCCGGGCTTCTGCTCCGCGTTGTTTTGCCGCAAGCACGACAATGCGACAAGCGGACGATCCGGCTTCGCACAAGGAAAAGGCGACGCTCGCGCGCCGCCTTACCTAAATCACCGGTAATGTCCGATCGGAAGATCAGACGCCCGCCTTTGAATACATCTCCTCGACGTATTCCCAGTTCACGAGATTCTCGACAAACGCCTTGAGATAGTCGGGGCGGCGATTGCGGTAGTCGATGTAATACGAATGCTCCCACACATCGACGCCGAGGATCGGGGTTGCACCGTGCACCAGCGGATTCTCGCCATTCGGCGTCTTGGAAACTTCCAGCTTGCCGTTCTTGACCGCAAGCCAGGCCCAGCCGGAGCCGAACTGGCCAGCGCCCGCCGCAGCGAAATCGGCCTTGAACTTCTCGAAGCCGCCGAGATCCTCGTCGATCTTCTTGGCGATCTTGCCCGGCAGCTTGTTGCCGCCGCCATTCGGCTTCATCCACTTCCAGAAGTGGATGTGGTTGTAGTGCTGGGCGGCGTTGTTGAACAGGCCGGCGTTCTTGCCGAACGAGCCCTTCACGATCTCCTCAAGGGATTTGCCCTCGAACTCAGTGCCTTTCAGCAGATTGTTGCCGTTGGTGACATAGGCCTGATGGTGCTTGTCGTGATGATACTCAAGCGTTTCCTTCGACATATGAGGCTGCAGAGCGTCATAGGCGTAGGGCAAGTCCGGGAGAGTGAAGGTCATGGGGTACATCCGCAATGATGGGAGAGAACAAAGTTAACGCGCGGAACTATATAAGGTTTCGCTGCAAGGAAACAGGCTGCAATGATCATCTTGATGCCGTGCAGCATGGACGTCTTGCCTCTGCCATAGGGAGGATTGCCGATTTCCCTGCATTTCGCCGCGCGGTTATAGAGCCTCGGAAACAATTTGCCAAAACAGGGCAATCAAGGGACGGGTTTTCCCATCCTCCAGCCATACCGCAGGCGGATTTGCCCTCACAAACCGGGACAACCCATGCGCGTCACACCCCTCTGGCTGCTTGCCGCAAGCCTTCTGGCCACAGCACCGGCCTTCGGCGCTGAAATCACCGCCATGAGTGGCGGCGCACCGCAAGAAGCACTGACGATGCTGATCCCGAAATTCGAGAAGCTCACCGGCCATCAGGTCAAACTGAACTACATCCTGATCTCCGCTTTGCGACAAAAGCTGATGTCCGGTGAAGTCGCGCCCGACATGGTCATCATGCCGACATCGGCCAGCGACGGCCTTGCCACCGCCGGCAAATTGAGGGCCGACAGCCGCATGGCATTCGGCACGCTCAAATTGCTCGCCATCGTGAAAGACGGCGCGCCGAAGCCGGACATCTCGACCCCCGAGGCATTCCGCACCGCGCTGCTGAACGCCCGCTCCGTAGCCTATTCCACGCCGACGGCGACGCCCAGCGGCGCGCATATGGCCCGCGTGGTCACGCAGCTTGGCATCGCCGATGCGATCAAGGCCAAGGTGACCTACCGTCCGGCGATCGAAGGTGGTGTGGAAATGGTTGCCGCAGGCGTGGCCGAGATCGGGATCTATCCGGCAAGCGAGGTGGTACACGTCAAGGGCGTCACCGCGATCGGTCCGCTTCCTGATGCGCTGCAACTCAATCTGACTTATGGCGGCGCGATCACTGCCAGCAACACCAATCCCGAACCAGCCGCAGCCCTGATCCGCTTTCTGGCCGCGCCCGAGCATCGCGACGTCTGGCGCCATGCCGGCTTCGAATAGCGCACTTCGCAAAACTTGGCTGTAGCGAGACTGTGATTTGGCTGTTCGCCCTCCTCTCCTTATGACCATCGGGAGTTGGGGAGCAAACACAATGCCGACACCGTCACTGACACTCTATGGATCACCGAAATCGGGACACTCGCACCGCGCCGAATTGATGCTGCGGATGCTCGGCCTGCCCTACGACTACGTCCCGATGACGCCCCAAGATCGGGCGACCGACGCCTTCCGCAAGTTGAACCCGCTCGGGCAGGTCCCTGTGCTGAAGGATGGCGACGCTATCATCGCCGACAGCACCGCGATCCTGGTCTATCTCGCCAAACGCTATGCGCCGGACAGCCAGTGGCTGCCGGACGACGCGCTGACGGCGGCGCAAATCCAGCGATGGCTGTCAGTTGCCTCGGGTGAACTCTACAACGGCCCGAATTCGGCGCGTCTGATGGCGGTGTTTGGACGCCCCGGCAATCCGGAGACCATCAAGGCGGTTTCAGCCCGCCTGCTTAACTTCATGGAAGGCCATCTGCACGGCCGCAAATATCTCGTCGGCGACAGCGCCACCATCGCCGATCTCGCGTGCTACGCCTATGTGGCACACGCACCGGAGGGCGGCATTGACCTGCAGCCCTATCCCGCGGTCAGGGCCTGGCTGAAAGCGGTCGAAGCGCTGCCGAACTTCAAGCCGATGCCTGCGTCACCGCTGCCGCAATCTGCCTGAGAGGTCATGAAAAAGCGGGACGCACGAGATCGTGCGTCCCAAAGGCTCTCCTGGGGAGATCAGTTGTACTTGATGTAGGCGCTTTTCAGACTGGTATAGAACCCGATGGTGTCGTCACCGACCTCGCGCGGCCCGTGGCTCGAATGCTTGTGGCCGCCGAACGGAAAATGCGAGAAGCCGCCCAGTGTCGGACGGTTGATGTGCACCATGCCGGCCTCGATCTTGTCGATATAGTTGAAGGCGCGACTGAGATCGCGGGTGAAGATCGAACTGGTCAGGCCGTACTCCACGTTATTCGCGGTCCCCATCGCCTCGGAGAAATCGCTGACCCGCATCAAGGCAAGCACCGGCCCGAACACCTCCTCGCGGCCAATCTCATGCTTGGGCGTGATGCCGTCGATCACGGTCGGCGCGTAGAAATGGCCATGCTCCATGCCCGCCGGCCGCGCGCCGCCGGTGAGCACCTTGCCGCCTTCCGCCCGCGCACGGCTGACAAACGCATCGACATCACGCAGCCGGGTTGAATTGATCAGCGGTCCCATGTTGACCGTCGGGTCGATGCCCGCGCCAACCTTGATGCTCTTGAAGCGATCGACCAGACGCTCGGTGAACTCATCAGCCACCGATTCCTCGACCACAACACGGCTGACGCAGGTGCAGCGCTGACCAGACACGTCGAGTGATGACGTGACACAACTATCGACCGCGAGATCAAGATCGGCATCGCCGAGAATGACCTGCGGATTCTTGCCGCCCATCTCGAGCTGGGTCTTGGCCATGCGCTTTGCCGCCTGGGCATTGATCGCCATGCCGACCTTGGTCGATCCCGTGAAGGAGATGCCGACCACCATCGGGTTGTTGACCAATTGTTCGCCGACCGCCGGGCCTCCATGCACCAGCGCGATGGCTTCGCGCGGCATGCCGGCTTCGAGGAAAACATCGACCACGCGCGCAGCGGTCGCCGGCGTAAAGGGCGACGGCTTGAACACGATCGGGCAGCCGCAGACAAAGGCTGGCGCGATCTTCCAGCACGGAATCGCGAACGGGATATTCCACGGGCTGATCAGAGCGACGCTGCCGATCGGCTGCCGCGTGGTGTAGCAGAACACGTCCGGCATTTCGCTCGGCAGCGTCTGACCGCCCAGCCGGCGTCCCATGCCGGAGACATATTCCATAATGTCGATGGCGCGCTTGATCTCGGCGTAGGATTCCGCGATCGGCTTACCCTGCTCGCGGGTAATCAATCGGGCGATATTATCGCGATCGGATTCAACGATCTGTGCGGCGCGCAATACGATCTTGCCGCGCTCCGGAGGCGTCATGCGGCGCCATTTCTCAGCGCCGAGCGTGATGGCCTCGATCGCCCGCTTCGCCGTCTCGGCTGAGGAATCCGGCGAGAGCGCGACAAGGTCGCTCTGGTCAGCCGGATTGAGGCGACGGACTTCCTTGTCTTCGTGGGATTCCCACTTTCCACCAACGAAATTCGCGACCTGAATCGTCACATCCTTGGTTTGCAATTGTGTCTGGGTTTGCGTGCTCAACTGGGTTTCTCCTTGAAATTGTGCGGCGAGCGCCTACGCGCTCGCCGTATTCTCTTTGTGTTGGAAGCCCGCTTAGTCCGGCAGGCCCTTCCCCTTGGTCTCAACGGCCCACGGCAGCACGAGGATGCCGATGCCGAAGGCGAAAGCCGTCACGGCCACCGGATATCCGAGCGTACCGGTCTGGCTTACCGCCCAGCCGAGCAGGAAGTTGACGCCTGCACCGATGAAGCGGCCGAACGAGATCGCCCATGCAAACGCAGTGGCACGGATCGTGGTTGGGTACTGTTCCGGGATCCAGATGCTGTAGATGGCGAAATTGCCGCCGAAATAGCCGACAGACGCCATCGCAATGATGAACGGGATCAGCGAGTTCTGCTGGTAGAACAGATAGCCGAACGCCGCGAGGATCGAGACCATCATGCCGAGGAAGAAAAGTCCGGTTGCCTTGCGGCGACCGAGCCCTTCCGCAAACAGCGGCAATGTCAGACATCCCAGGATCGTCATGAACGAGAACAGCATGCTGGAATAGGACACCAGTTGCGGAATCTCCTTTCCAGTATAACCGGCCTTGGTCGCAAGCTGCGTCAACGCCGCCGGCGCATAGACCGCACCGGCCCACAGCCCGATGATCGAGCAGGTCAGCAGCGTGGTGAGAACCAGCGTGCGCTGACGGAATTCACCGCTGAAGATCTCGCGCAGCGGCTTGCCTTTCTTCGCCTCGACCTCCTTCTTCTCCCACTTGTGCGGCTCACGGATCATCAGGCGCACCGCGAGCGCAATCACAACCGGAGCAAGACCGCAAAGGAACATCGCGCGCCAGCCATAGTGAGCGCCAACCGTGAAGTTCAGTGCGGATGCGATGAAGAAGCCGACATAGTAGCCGGTCTGCAGGTAGCCGCCGGCTTTGGCGCGGCGATCCTCCGGCCAGATCTCGGCGATGAAGGTACCGGCCAGTGCCCATTCGCCACCAACGCCGATGCCGGCGAGGAAGCGGAACACTGCGAGCTGGTAGACGTCCTGCGCGAACGCCGCGGCGCCGGTGAACACCGAATAGACAACGATGGTCAGCGCAAGGGTCTTGGCGCGGCCCCATTTGTCGCCGAGCGGGCCCCAGATGAAGGCCATGCCCCATCCGATCAGGAACAATGCGAACATCATCGATCCGGCAAAGGCGATATTCGGCGCGGTGGCCTCAATGCCGGACGCAGGCAGCAGTTCACGCATCGATGGCACGAATACCAGCGCGAAGATAAACGAATCGACGCCGTCCATCACCCAGCCGAGCCAGCAGCCGAAGAACCCGATGTAATGTTGCTTATTTAGTCGCGATCGAGGTTTTACAACCCCGTTTGCATCCGCAATGACCGTCATGGCCTGTTTCCCCCTCCAAGAAGATGCGGAAGCTAAACAGGCAATCCGATAGTCTAATACTCGGCATTTTCGCACCCGCTGGTGTGTTTGTGTCGCGGCGAACACGCGCGAATTCGCACACGCCCGTCTCACGCTTGACGGGGCGGAGTCGCATGCCATCGATGCTGCGCGATAAGTCCGCAGACGTCGATAATTATAGGGTAAATTGGATTTTCAACCGGCATACATTACCTTGCGGCCGGGGCAAGAAAAATCGTTCAGCGGCTCACCAAGCAAGCCGCATCCTGATGATCCCATCGCATCTATAATGATGCGACAATATGACCTTCACGTACCTAGTGCGCTTCGTGCGACCGGATGGCTTCGGTCGAAACAATGTGTTTATCGAGGCGCAGTTCGTCATGCGACATGCCGAGCGCGAGGCCAACGAGCTGCGGTAGATGCAGCACTGGCATATCGAATTTCTTACCCGCGTCCTTCTCGATTTCCTTCTGAAAGCTATCCAGCACGGTGTGGCAGAGCGGACATGGCGTCACCATCGCATGGGCCCCGTTGGTCTTGGCCGACTGAATATGCTGGCCGGTCAGCTTGATCGAGATGCGTTCGTCATGCGCGGCGGTATGGAAGCCGCAACATTCGGTGCGGCCGGTATAGTCCACCGGCTTGCAGCCCAGAAGTTCCGACAGTTGCTCAAGCGAGCGATTATTGCGGGAATCGATAAAGCCGTATTTGCCCGGCGGGCGGGTGATATGACAACCGTAGAAAGCCGCGACCGACATGCCGGTCAAAGGATTGACCACCATATCGCGCAGGCGCTCGGCGCCGATATCCTCGAACAGCACCCACAGGAAATGGGTGACGCGCGTGGTGCCCTTGTATTCGAGCCCCTCTTCGGCAAGGCGCTCGTTCACCTGACGGGCGAGGTAGGGATCCTCCGTAAAGGTGGCATGGGCGTCAATTAGATTGAGCGTGCAGGTGTTGCAGACCGTCATCAACGGCAGGCCATCCCGCTCCGCCAGCGCCAGGATACGCACATTGAGTGTAAGGAAGCCGACCGGATCGATTGCGCGAATCTCGCGCGCCCCGGTGCATGTCGCCGATTTCGAGTTCGGTCAGCTCTAGATCGAGCGCGACCGCGACCTTGCGCATTGCGACATTGAGTTCCTTGCACGTGCTCTTGGCCGAGCATCCGGGGTAATATGCAAACTTCATGACACGGACCTCGATTTGCCGAGCAGACGCGCTGCGGCTTTCGCCGCCGCTGTCGGCTTCCGGAACAGGGTTTTGATCGGATTGATCTTGCCGCGCAGCAGCAATCGTAACGCGCGCCCGACCTGCAGCAGCACCTTCGGCCCCTGCACGCGCAACACCAGCTCGCTGGGGTCGATCCGCCCGCGCGCCGCGATGATGGCGCGGAACGCCATGGAATGCCGCGCTGCCTGCGGCACGAGCTCCGCGGTCTTTGCCTTCAGCGGCTCGATCACCCGCGTCACGATCGGGATCTTGGCGGGACAGACCTCCTCGCATTTGTAACAGGACAGGCAATTGAAGATGCCGGCGTGCTCCAGCGCCCGCGCGACCTTGGCTGGATTATTGCGCGTATCGAGCGCGGTCTGCGCCAGTTGAACCAGGGGCGCCGGACCGGCGAAATCGGTCAGACCGCCAAGACCGATGACCGGGCAAGCCGAGAAACAGGACATGCAACTGATGCAATCGAGCGCCTTGGAGGCGTTCTTCATGTCCTTGTGCGACAACGGCTCCGGGAAACCGGGATAGTCTGAGGGTCGCTCCAGCCACGGTTCAAATCCGGCAACGCGCTCCTCATAGGGACGGCGATCCACCACCAGATCGCGGATCACCGGAAGGTTGCGCAGCGGCTCAATCGTCATGTCGGGCTCGACGGCCTCCCAACATGCCAGCACCTCACGGCCATTCATGCGCACCGCGCAGGTGCCGCACATCTTGGTACCGCACAGCCAGCGATAGGCGAGATCGGTCGCAAAATTTTCGGCGATGTAGTTCAGCGCATCGAGAACGCGCATTGCGGTGTCATAGGGAACTACAAAGCTCTCGAAACGGGGCGCACCTGTTTCACCAGCATCGTACCGCCGCACGCGCACATGAACCGGATCGCCGAGCTTCAGCCGCGAGTTACGCGCCAGAAGCCCGTCCGCATTCTCGACCTTGCCGATACTGCGTGCATCGACCTGCACATTCATATTCCGTCCCCCGGCACGCTCACGATCTCGCCCACGCTCACCACGGCACCGTCATGTTATCGCGACGCGCAAAATCGGGCTGGAAGAACGGCAGATCGTACGGCACCTGCTCGAAGCGGAACCCGTTGTCGGTCTTGATCATGATGTTGGCCGCCAGCCACTTCTCGTTATCAGTCTCAGGGAAGTCGGTCCGCATGAAAGGACCGCGGCTCTCGCGGCGCTCGATCGAGGAGTGCACAATCAGTTCAGCGACATCGATCATGTTGTGGACGTCGATTGCGTCCACCCATTCGTAGTTCGCGGCACGGGTGTGATTCTTCACCCGCATGTTCGGCAGCATCGAGGTACGAATCCGGTCGAGATCCTCCAGCGCGCTGGTCAGGCCCGCAAGATTCTTCTCGACGCCGGCTTTCTCCCACATCACGCGGCGAATCTCTTCCTTGACCTGGATCGGCGCAGGACCGTCGCCATTGCTTGCCAGCAGTGAATCGATCCGGCGCTGCTCCAGCTCGACCTGCTCATCGGGCAATACGCCCGGCTTCAGCCCACCGATCTCGGTGGCGATACTGTCGGCAACACATTTTCCGTCGAATGTAACGAGGGCGATCAGGCCGTTGCTATGGCCGCCGACACCGCCAGCAACATAAAGACCAGGCACCGACGAGCGCATGTTCGCCGTATCGACCAGGATACCGCCCTGGCGGTAGTGCGCGGTCACCGCTGTCTCGATCGGCCCCTTCCGCGGATCGAGACCGAGCTGATAGAACGGCTTGCCATAGGTGGTATAGGCATCGATCTCCTTGGGATCGACGTGGTCGAAGCCGGCAAAATAGCCGCCATCAAAACGTGCCTTGCCGGCATGGACCTGCTGCGCGAGCCGCTTCAACTGCACGGTATAGGGGCCGAACGCCATCGGATCGTCGACCTGCTGGTTGAAGAATTCCTCGCCAGCGGAGTTCACCATCCGCGCCGAGTGTTCCGACCCGAGCACCGGATTGGGATAGATCTGGACGCGCTGCCAGGTCGGCGGATGCGCGACGTCGTTGGTGTGCCACCACTGCATCTCAAGATTGACAAGGCTGGCCCCGGCCCGCCACGCCATTGCGAGGCCATCGCCCGACATCTCGCGCGTGCCGGTCGACCGCTTGTGAAGGCGGTCGGAATAACCAGTGGCGAGCACCACCGCCCGCGCCAGCACCACGGCATATTCACCGGTCAGGCAATTCACGGTGAATACGCCGCAGATGCTGCCGTCGTCACGGCGCAACAGCGAGGTGACGATCGTCTCCTCCAGCCGGCGAATGCCGGCCTTGATCACCTGCTTGCGCCGCAGGTCCATGAACGGCACCCCGGAATTGCCCTGCACATTGGCAGCGACACTTCTGATCTTGCCGGGACTCACCACCACATTGCCGTCATCGTCGCGGCGGAAATACAGCCCGGCCTCTTCAAGCTCCGGGTAATACACGCTCTCGATCCACTGGCCGCAACGCTTCGCCCAGTTCTGATCGATCAGATACTGGTTGTGATACTTGATCAGGAACTCGGCCGTGTTGCGGGCCTGCTCCGGCGTGTTGCCAAGCAGGCCACCGCCGAGCACCAGATTTCCGGCAAACAGCGATGCTCCGCTTTTACCGACAAGTCCCTTGCAGACGATAATCGTGTCGATGTGCTTCTTGGTCAGTTCGAGCGCGGCATAGCAACCTGCCGCCCCGCCACCCACAACGATCACGTCAGTTGTCAATATCTGCATGGATCACGTCTCTTACCGCATGCGAGACAAAGCCGCATCAACAGGCTGAAACGTAACTTGGCATGCCAAGCTCCGCATTTAGGTGTTTTTGCACCCACCTGTGCTTGCCTGCGGCCCGATATTCCGGTCGCGGCATCCATCGGGATGACGGAATGCAGCGATTGACGCAGCCAATTCGATCACGGCAATATTCATTCTAGTTCTAATGTGCACGGACGATCCGTGCCGCACGGAGATCGATATGCCGCAACTGGCCAGGCTCGCATGGGACGATCTCCGCGTCGTCCTCGAGGTGGCGCGGCAAGGCAGCATTTATGCCGCCGCCAAGATCCTGAAGGTTGACCATTCAACGGTGACAAGGCGCATCGCTCATGTCGAATTGATCTTGGAACGGCAGTTGTTCGACCGATCCAACCGCGGCATCACCCCCCGGCCCGACACCGAACGCCTGCTTGAACACATTCGATCGATGGAAATGCATGCGGCCGCCATGCATGAGGAACTGGAGCGAAATGTCGCAACCAAGATTCGCGCCATCCGCGTCGCCACCATGGAAGGGCTGGCGAGCGGTTATCTCGCCCGCCGAATCCAGGAGATCACGCTCGACGAACCCGGCATCCGGATCGAACTGTTCAGCAATCCCCACATCGTCGATCTGCTGAAGAAAGAAACCGACATCTTCCTAAGTTTCTTCGATCCGATGATTCCCGGCCTCATCAGCCAGAAGATCGGTGAGACCGCGATCTACCTTTACGGTTCGGAGCGTTATCGGTCGCAGCATGGCCTGCCCGCCTCGCGCGAGGAGCTCGGCACGCACCGCTATGTCGGTTACATCCCGGAGATGGTAACGATCGAATCCGTCCGCTGGCTGGACCAGCTCGTGCCGAATGCTCATCTGGCGTTCTGCAGCAATAGCGTGATCGCCCAGCGCAACGCCGCAATCGCCGGCGCGGGCCTTGCCGTGCTGCCGACCTTCGTCGGCGATGAAACCGGCGGGTTGTTCCGGGTGCTGCCGGACCAAATCCGCAGCCTGCGGCCCGTCTGGATGTCGGTCGCGCGCGATCAGCACGTCCTGAAAACAATCAGCCGCTCGGCCAAGGCGATTGCCCGCATCTTCGCAGCCGATGCAGCCTTCCTGCTCGGGGATTCGCCGTGGATCGAGAGGCCGGCGTCGGCCGCTCCCATCAAGGCGTAGCTCCCAGCTCGGACCATCGCTATTGAGCCGATGGTCCGAACCAGGCTTTGCATCAGACCGGCATCGCCGACAGATTGTGGCGAACCGGCATGTTCTTCAGGAGATCCTCCTTCGGTATCCGCTTCTGCAGCGCCAATTTGCCTTTGACGACGCGGCTGATGTAGCAGTCCATGACGCCTGCATGGTCCTCCTTGCGGATCATCTTGTCGCCCTGCGGATGGCCGAGTGAATTCTTCATCTCCATGCCTTCGAGCGCTTCAATCACGCCCTGGACGTCCTTGCGCGTCTTGTAGCCGGATTTCTCGATCGCCTGCTTCAACGCGAAGATATCCTCCCACGCCTGCCAGCAATGACTCTTGTCCATCACCGCAGTGCCGCCGATCTGGCGGGCGTCGGCGTCGTCGATCTGCAGGCGCTTGTTGAACTCCTTGTGGTACTCGTCGTTCTTCGAGGACAGCATACGCGGGAAATTCTCGAAGAAATATACGCCCTCAGCCGCGCCCTGAATGTCGTCCGGCGCAATGGATTCGATGCTCGCCGACGACGAGAACATTTTCATCTTCTTGTCGAGGCCCATGCTCTTGGCCTGCGTATAGAAGCCGAGCGACAGCGAGCCGATGAAAGCCGGCAGCAGAACTTCTGTATCGGCGGAGATCTGCGCCAGATATGGCACGAAATCCTTGGTATCGAGCGGCACCGCGATGCTGTTGATGATCTTGCCGCCCGCCTTCTCGATGAAATGGCGGGATTCCTGATTGGTGCTCTGGCCCCAGGCGTAATCGGCGTAAATGATCGACCAGGTCTTGCCGAAGTTCTCGACGCACCAGGGCATGCTCGCCGCCGCGATCGAGTAGGTGTCGGTGCCGGTCCGGAACGAGTAGCGGGTGCCCTTGGCGCCGGTCGCTTCCGTCGCTTCGCCCGTTGAGAAGTAGATTGTCTTGAGTTCGGAGGCGATCGGGATGGCCGCCAGCATCACGCCGGAATGCACCGAGCCGATGACGAATTCGGCATTGGCGCGCTGGATCAGGTTGCGCAGCTTGCGTGCGCCGCTGGCCGGATTCGACTCGGTGTCTTCGGTTGCAAGTTCGACCTTGCGCCCAGCGATACCGCCGCCCTGATTGATGATGTCGACCGCGGCGCGGGCGCATTTGTCATGCCAGACGCCCCATGACGAAATCACGCCCGTGAGGTCGCAATGATGACCGATCACGATCGGCCCGGACGCCTGCGCGAACGCGTCCTTCATGATCGTGAGGTTTGCCGTGCCAGCCGCGGCGCCGCCCGCGAGAGCACATTCGAGGAAGCTGCGGCGCGTTATTTTCTTGGCCATGATCTTCTCCCCTTGAAAGTCAGATTAACGAGACAGACCGAGATAGCGATGCACAATCGAGGTCTGCGATTTCAGTTCCTGCGAGGTTCCGGAATAAACCACGGTGCCCTTTTCCATCAGGAACACACGCGGACAGAGTTTGAGCGCCGTCTCGACATTCTGTTCGACCAGCAGGATCGACACGCCACTCTGATTGATACGGTAGATTTCCCGCCGGATCTGCGAGACCAGCAGCGGCATGATGCCTTCGGTCGGCTCATCGAGAATGATCAGCTTCGGACGCATCATCAGGCAGCGGGCGATCGCCAGCATCTGCTGCTCGCCGCCGGACAGCGTGTTGCCGGCCTGCTTGACGCGCTCCTTGAGCCGCGGGAAGCAGTGGAACACATACTCTTCCTGCTCGGCATCGCGCTTGCCGGGAAGCCCGATGCACAGGTTCTCCATCACCGACAGGTTCGGGAAGATGCCGCGCCCTTGCGGGACATAGCCGATGCCGGTGCGCGGCACCTTGTGCGCCGGCATGCTGGAAAGGTCGACGCCATCGAAGGCAATCGAACCCCTGCTTTTCGGCGCAAGCCCCATGATGGCTCGCAGCGTCGTGGTCTTGCCGACACCATTGCGGCCGAGCAAGGCCGCGGATTCGCCCGGCTTGATCTCGAGATTCACGCCCTGAAGAATGTGAAGCTTGCCGATATGGACATGAACGTTGGTGAGGTTAAGCATGGGCGGCCTCCTCGAGGTAGTCTTCGTCCTCGGGGCGGCCGAGATAAGCCTCGCGCACCTGCTCGTTGTTGGAAATGTCCTGCGGACTTCCGGTTGCGAGGATCGCGCCCTGCGCCAGCACGGTGATGTCGTCCGCGATACCGAACACCACTTCCATGTCGTGCTCGATAATGACGATATCGACCCTGCGCGCCAGCTCGCGGATTTTCGCCACCGCGCGTTCGGTCTCGGCCGGGCTCATGCCGCAGATCGGCTCATCGAGCAGCAACAGCCGCGGGTCTGAAATCAGCGCCATGCCGATTTCGAGCATCGCCACGTCGCCGTAAGACAACGTGCCGGCGATGCGCTTGGCGAGCGCAGTCATGCCGATCTCTTCCAATATTTCATCCACCCGTTCGCGGGTCTGCCGATCGTTCATCGCGGAGCGGAACGGATGCAGGAAACGTTGCGCTGACTGCCGGGTGATCCAGAGGTTTTCCATCACGCTGAGCTGGTTGAACACGCTCTTGATCTGCATTGTCCGCTTGATACCCAGCCGGCTGATCTCATGCGGGCGCAGGCCGGTGATGTCGCGGTCGCGGAAAAACACGCGACCGCTGTCAGCCTTGAGCAAACCGGAGATCAGGTTGAACAGCGTGGTCTTGCCGGCGCCGTTCGGACCGATGATTGCCTGCAGGCGGCCACTCGGTAAGCTGAGGCTGAGATTGTCGGTCGCCGTCAGGCCGCCGAACGTCTTGGTCAGGTTCTCGGTGCGGAGAATCGCTTCGCTCATGATTCCACCCGCAGCTTGGCTGGCGCCGCCTGATTTGTCTGACGCGCCAGCATGCGATCGACCACCTCACGCCACAATCCCACCAATCCCTTTGGTGCAAGGATCACCACCAGGATCGCCATCACGCCGACGATCAAGGAATGGTGCTCCCAATGGGTCGAGACCACTTCGCGGATGATGATGAAGAGCGTGGTGCCGACGATCGGGCCGAACAGCGTTCCCGCGCCGCCGACGATGCTCCACACCAAGCCCTCGCCGGAGACGTGATAGAACATGTAGGTCGCCGAGGCGTAGCGGCCGAAATAGGCGAACAGCGCGCCGGCGACACCGGCAAGGAAGCCGGCCATCACGAAAGCAGTCAGACGGATGAGATAGACGTTAAGGCCGATCAGCGAGGCCCGCACGTCGTTGTCACGGACTGCCATGAACGCTTTGCCAAGCGGACTGCCGATCACGCGATGCATCAGGTAGAAGCACACCGCCACGGTCGCAAGGATAAAGAAATACTGGAAGTTCGGATCGGCGAAGCTCCATTGCGTCCCGCCGAAGCTGAAAGTCGGGGGCAGTGAGAAATTGATACCGTCATCGCCGCCGGTCAGCCACTTCATGCTGACCGCGAGAAAATAGAAGATCAGCGAGAACACCACGGTGATGATCGCGAAGTAGTGCCAGGTCAGACGCACTGCGAAGATGCCGGCCACCAGCGCCATCGCCATCGATGCGACGATGCCCAGACCGAACGCCGGCCAGAACGACAGACCGAGTTGATCGATCCCGATGCCGACGCCGTACATGCCGAAGCCAAAGAACAGCGCCTGTCCGAACGACAGGAGTCCAACATAACCAAACAGCAGATTGGTGCTGGCGGCAAACAGCGACCAGATCAGGATCTCAGCGATCACGCTGACCCAGAAGGTGTTGATCAGCGCCGGAATGGTCCACGGCACCGTGAGCAGAAACAAACCGAACACGACCATCAGCACGCGCTCGATTTTGGCGCGGCCGGCCTCCGGCGATGATATCCCCTGATTGATCGACAAACTCACTTGGCAAATCCCTTGAACAGGCCCTGCGGCCGCAGCAGCAGAACTGCACTCATCAGCACCAGCGACGAGATGCGCGCGATAGTGGGGTTGGCGACGCTCTGGATGATACCTTCCATCAGCGCGAGCAGGATCGCTGCCGCCGCGGTGCCGGGCAGATTGCCGAGACCTCCAATGATCACCGCGATGAAGCATACCGGCAGCAAGTCAACGCCGCCCCTGAAGTCGACGGTGGTGATCGGCGCCGCAACCACACCGCCGAAGCCGGCAAGCGCAAAGCCCACCGCGAAGGTCAGGATGTAGATAAACTTCGCGGGAATCCCCATTGCCGTCGCGGTGTCGCGGTCATGCCGCACCGCACGCATCCAGGTTCCCATCTTGGTGTAGTTCAGGAACAGGAAGAACGCGATCAACGCGGCGAGCGAGAACGCCGCGGCATAGACACGGTAGATGTCGTACTGGATGCCGAACAGCGGCATGGTGCCCTGCACCGGCGGCAGCATGCGGTGCGGCGTTGCACCAAACGTCATGCGTACGACTTCCTGCAGGATCAGCGAGACGCCGAACGTCGCCACGATCGACAGGGCAGCAGCACCGTGGATCGGCTGGATCACGATACGCTGGATCAGCGCACCAAGGAGGAAGCAGATCAGCGGAACGAGCAGAAAGCCGATCCAGAAATTGCCGGTCGCCTCCAGCACGAACCACGCCAGCACGGTGCCGACCATGAAGAAGTCGCCATGGGCAATGTTGATGATGTCGAGAAGGCCAAAAATGATCGAGAGGCCGAGCGCGATCAGCGCGATGATCAGGCCCCAGATCAGTCCATTCAACGCCAGCAGCAGCAGGGTGTCGATCATGATCGGACACAATCATTTGACTGGAGAGCGACAACGCTTGCCTGCACTATGACACAGACACCGCAACGAGAGACCCGATTCAAAATCACCCCCCTCACACTCATGCCGCTTCACCCGCGGCTATGCTGGTATGCACTTCGACATAGGTGCTAGGCCACCATGGGTTTGCCTCTCTCGCAACTAGCTTTTTTGCACTATCCCGTGCGCGATTGTTCGTGCGCGATTGTTGGAGTGTCCGCACGCAGTGCGAAGCGCTCGTTCGCGCGTCTGTCAGTGGCTAAAATTCAGCACCAGCCGCGAGCCAAGTCATCAATAGGCAGAAGGCCTGCGACAATCGGCGTCACGTCGTTCGCCGCATGAAAACAAGGCGTTCTGACTGCAGAATATTCGGAAGATCGCGCGCACTCGACTAAATGCGAGGCAGATGCATCGCTCTGTGTGCGATGCAGCAACACAACCGGGATGAAGGGACACAGGGCAGCGAGCGCAGCCAATCGCGCTCAGAACACCTGCATGCCGGGATCGTTCTTGAACAGGTTTTTCAGGAACTGACGCACCGCCAGAATCCGCGGCGAGAACTGCAGATCATTATGCACGTTGAGCCAAACCTCGCGGGTGGTCGTGACCACATCGGGCAGAACAGGAATAAGATCAGGGTGCCGCGAAACGGCAAAGGTCGGCAGAAAGACGATGCCGAGCCCGCCTGCGGCGGCGCCCATCTGTGCGATCATGCTGTTGGAATGCAGAGCCACCGTCGGCGTTTCGACCGCTTCGGTGAGCCAGCGCACCGAATCGACCAAGATCAGATCCTCGATGTAGGACACAAACACATGGTTCTGCAGGTCGGCCGGGCTTGTCGGCGTGCCGTATTGGTCGAGATAGCTTTGCGAAGCGTATAGCGACAGCCGGAAGCCGCCGATCCTCTCCGAGATCAGGCCCTGCCCCACCGGTTTGAAGAAGCTCAGAAAGAGATCGGCCTCCCGGCGGTTGACATGGATGGTCTGCGGCGAGGTGACGAGCTCCAGCGCCACCCCCGGAGCGGCTTTCTTCAGTTCGATGCAACGCTCAGCGATATAAAGTGAGGCGATGCCCTCCATGGTCGCAAGCCGGACGTGCCCCGAAACCAGCAGCTTGTCGGCATTGAATTCCTCGTGAAACGAGACGACAGCGCTTTCCATTTTCTCGGCATGCCGCAGCAACAGCTCGCCGATGTCGTTCAGCTTGAGACCGGAACGCTGGCGCAGCAGCAGCGCCGAGCCGATCGACGCCTCGAGCTGTGCGATGCGGCGGCTGACCGTCGAATGGTCAATTTGCAGACGCCGCGCCGCTTGTGACAAACTCCCGGTTCTCGCGGCATAAAGAAACACGCGAAGATCGTCCCAATCGATGGATTCGAAATTGATCGGCATTCCAGACGAACTCCCGTAATACGGCGACAGGTTGTGCATGCAAGGCAGCTTGCAAGATTGTGCATCAACCTACCGGCAATGGCCATGCTACCCATAAGCTTAAATCAACCAAGAACCCACCCGTTATGGAGTCTCGTCAGATGTCGTCGTCCGTCAAAGTCGCGGCCGTCCATGCCGCCCCCGTCTTTCTTGATCGCGCCGCAACCACGGCGAAGGCCATCTCGCTGGTCCGGGAAGCGGCTCGCGCAGGCGCGCAACTGATTGCGTTTCCGGAAACCTATATTCCCGCCTTCCCGGTCTGGTCAGGGCTGTGGGCGCCGATCGAAAACCACGACCTGTTCGCGCTGATGGCTGACCAATCGGTCTCGCCGAAAGGCCCGGAAATCGCCTCGCTGCGGCGCGAGGCCAAAACGCTAGGCGTCTGCATCTCGATCGGCATCAGCGAAAGCTCGCCGGCCAGCGTCGGCGCGCTGTGGAATTCTAATATCATGATCGGCCATGACGGCGCCATTCTCAATCACCACCGCAAGCTGGTGCCCACCTTCTATGAGAAGCTCACCTGGGCCGCAGGCGATGGCGCCGGCCTCAAAGTTGTCGACACGCCGGTCGGCCGCGTCGGCCAACTCATCTGCGGCGAGAACACCAATCCGCTGGCACGCTATTCGCTGATGGCGCAGGCTGAGCAAATTCACATTTCAAGCTGGCCGGCGCTGTGGCCGACCCGCCGCCCCGGCAACGGCGGCAATTTCAACAATGTCGCCGCCAACCGTATCCGTTCCAGCGCCCACTCCTTCGAGGCGAAGGCATTTGGTATGAATACCGCAGGCTTTATGGACGCTGCGATGCGCCAGTATCTGGTCGATCGCGACTCGAAAGTCGCGGACATCATCGACCGGGTGCCGCGTGCGGCGAGCTTCTTTGTCGATCCGACCGGAGAGACGGTCGGCGATTTCCTGCAGGATGATGAGGGCATCGCCTACGCCGAATTCGACCTGGCGCGCTGCGTCGAGCCGAAGCAATTCCATGACGTTACCGGCTACTACAACCGCTTCGACGTGTTCTCGCTGACCGTCAATCGCAAGCGGCTGCATCCGGTGTCGTTCATTGACGACGAAATTACGCCGCCTCAGGGTGGCGAAGCATTACCCGAGGACGACCTCGGCCTGCGCCACTAGAACGGCGAGCAACACCAAAAGCAAAGCCGTGCGGCAGGTTCCCCGCCGCACGGCACAGATGGAGCCCTTGGCGGGCTCAGACGATATCCGAAATCAGCCTCTCATCATGAATGGCCCGCTCGAACATGTCCTGGTCGAGCACACCCTCCCATTTGGCGATCACCACCGTCGCCACCGCATTGCCAATCGTGTTGGTGACCGCCCTCGCCTCGTTCATGAAGCGATCGACACCCAGCAGGAGTGTCAATCCCGCGACCGGCAAGGCATCAACGGTCGACAGTGTCGCCGCCAGAGCAATGAAGCCCGCGCCGGCAACGCCCGCCGAACCCTTGCTGGTGAGCAGAAGAACAGCCAATAGCGCGAGCTGCTGCGTCAACGACATCGGCGTGTTGGTCGCCTGGGCGATGAACAGCGTGGACAGGCTGAGATAGATCGAGCTGCCGTCCGGGTTGAAAGTAATGCCGGTTGGCATCACCAGACCAACGATCGGCTTGGAGCAGCCAGCGCGCTCCAGCTTCTGCATCAACTGCGGCAACACCGATTCGGACGAGCAGGTGCCGAGAACGATGGCGATTTCGGTACGAATAAATTTGAGGAATGGCAGGATCCGAAATCCGGCAAGCCGCGCGATGGTGCCAAGCACAACGATCACGAACAGAATGCTGGTGCCGTAAACGCACGCCACGAGCTTGGCGAGATAAAACAACGAGCCAAGCCCATATTTACCGACCGTGAAGGCCATCGCGCCGAATGCGCCGAGCGGCGCCAGACGCATCACCATCTCCATCACCGCGAACAGGCCATGAAGAAACGAGTCCAGCATGTCGATCGCCGGTTGCGTCGTCTCGCGCTTGATCGACAGGCCGACGCCAAACAGCACCGAGAACAGCAAGACCGGCAGGATATCGCCGTGCGCGAACGATTGGACGATACTGTCTGGAACAACATTGAGAATGGTTTCGGTCATCGAAGCCGGCGGCTTGGTGAACTTGGCAATGCTGCCCATGTCGGCATGCGACAGGTCGGCATTGATGCCTTCGCCCGGCTTGAAGACGTTTCCGACGAAAAGCCCGATTGCCAGGGCCAATGTCGAAGCCACCTCGAAATAAATCACCGTCCGCAAGCCGACACGGCCAAGCTGCTTCAGGTCGACCATTCGCGCGATGCCAACCGTGATGGTGGCGAATACGATGGGAACGAGCAGCATTCGCACGCAGCGTATGAACAGGTCGCCAAACACTTTCATCTGCGCGCCGATATAGGGATCGGCCCAGCCGAGCCCGACGCCGATCGCCATTGCAAGCAGCACCTGAAAGTAGATCGAGCGCCACAGGCTTTTGCGTGGACGCGCCCCGCGATCGTCACTTTGGATTTTTCGTTCGATAGTATCGGAAATACTAATGTCGGAACTCGTCATGGATGCCCCCGCGCCGGTTCGAAATTACTGATGTCGAAGCCAAGATAAGAAGCTAACAACGGTTGAACGAAATCCGCGCCTGGAAAATTCGCAGGTGAGCTTGCAAAAATATGCCTGGAGGATGGCTCTTTTCACGCATGGCGATGCTTGCGTCTCCGCGATTGCTGAAACACAGTTGGCGCGATCGATCGCGGGCGCGACATAAAAGTGATGCCGCCCTTCAGTACGGGTATGGTCGAGATGATTCCTCACGGGAGTGCTCCAGATGGCGACACCACAGCCGACGCCAGCAAAGAATTACACGGTCAAGAATATCGAGGTGGTCGCGAAGGGCGTCGATGTGGTCGCGCGCATCTTCACGCTGGCACCCGGCGATGCCATTCCCTGGCACTATCATTCCGAGAGCAATGACCATTACTTCGTGCTCACGGGCGAGCTCTCGATCGACACCAGGGGGCCGGACGAGCAGAGGACGCTCGCGATCGGCGAAAGACACACCATCAAGCCCGGCACGAAGCATCTGATCTCGAATCGGAGCGATTCAGAAACGCGCTTCCTGCTGGTGCAGGGCGTTGGCAAATATGACTGGCTGAAAGCCGAGGTTTCTTAATCCCGAACTTCACCCCTGCATATGCGCGGCGGACGGCAAAGTATCCCAACAACAAGGCCACCCAGAACAACAAGGCCACCCAGCGGTGGCCTTGTTGCTTTTCAAAGGAGATCGGCAAACAGGCCCACGCCATGGGCAGTCATGTTAGGTTGGTTTTGGCCGATTGGAAGAAGCACTGCTCCGCCCACACCGTCAGCTTGCGTACCTCTTCCGGTGCAGTTTCGTACGACGTTCGTTTTGCGTCCGTTCGTGGTATTGCGAATTCCAACCAAAACAGCTGGTGTTCATTGTCGTAAAGCATTCAAATATTCGTTGCGCACCGCCCAACCCAGACGATGACGTGTCGCGATTACAACGAAACAAATCGCACATTATCTCCACATCGCGCCGCTTCGCACGCGCCAAGACTCTCGATAAGGACACACCAAGAGCTTGGCTGAGTGACTTGATCGCAGACGCCAAAACTCTTGCATATAGGCGCACTGATGCCGTGATGCCCCGCCACTCCGCACGTGCAGGACGTCGTTAAGCTCGTGCCACCACGAGAGAAATTGAAATCAGCCCGCTGCAAAACCTGCGCAACGGGCGGCGCCAGGCTCAGGTTGCCGTATCGAAACGCCCTTATAAAATTTTTCTTACCCCAACTGAACGGGGTCTAAAAATTTGGAGGGAATGACGATGTGTATGGGCGACGATCGTAACTGTCCCGACTTTCACGAACATCATGCGAGGTTCAAGGCTGAATTGAATTCGGAACGGCGTTCATTCCTGAAGAGCAGCTTCGCTGCGACCGGGGCTGCGGCCGCAATGACATCGGGCGGACTCTCGCTGGTCACGCCGGCTCTGGCTCAGACGGCCAAGGCGCGCAACGTCAACGGCCCGAAGCACTATTATTTGCCGGCCAATGCCGACACCGTTCATTGGGGATATTTCAGCAAATCCCTGAAGCCCAAGGTCGAAGTCGATTCCGGCGATTTCGTCACCATCGAGTCGCTGACCCACCACTGCTACGACGATTACGATCGCATGATCAAAAACGATCCGGGTGCCGAAAGCGTCTTCTACTGGACAAAGGACAAGAAGAATGTCGACCGGCGCGGCGCCGGACCCATGGACGCCTCGATTCATGGCCGCGGAGCTGGCGAAGGCATGGGCGTTCACATCATGACGGGTCCGGTGTCTGTCCGCGATGCACAGCCTGGAGACGTTCTGGAAGTCCGCATTGTCGATTGTACGTTCCGGCCATCACTCAATCCTGAGTTCAAAGGCAAGGCATTCGGCAGCAACGCCGCCGCGAATTGGGGCTTCCAGTACAACGACTTGCTGGATGGAAAAAAGCGCGAGGTTGTCACGATCTACGAGGTTGACGCCACCGGCGCCAGAAACTGGGCCAAGGCGGCACACAGCTATGAATGGGTTCCGCAAACCGACCCCTTCGGCGTGGTGCACAAGACCATCGACTACCCCGGCATTCCGGTCGATCACTCAAAAACAAAGCGAAACTACGACTTCCTGAAAGGCGTGCGCCTTCCGATCCGTCCGCATTTCGGGACGATCGGCGTCGCGCCGAAGGAAGCCGATATCGTCGATACGATCCCGCCAAGCTACACCGGCGGCAATATCGACAACTGGCGTATCGGCAAGGGCGCGACCATGTTCTACCCAGTCGCGGTCGAGGGAGCCTTGCTCTCTGTCGGCGACCCGCATGCTTCGCAAGGCGACAGCGAGCTTTGCGGGACCGCGATTGAGTGCTCTCTCAACGGCACCTTCCAGTTCATTCTTCACAAGAAAAAAGATCTGGCGGGCACGCCGCTCGAACAATTGAACTATCCGATGCTGGAGACGCAGGGCGAGTGGCTGGTGCACGGCTTCAGCTATGCCAACTATCTTGCCGAATTGGGATCCTCAGCCCAGATCGACATCTACAAAAAGGGCTCAGTTGACCTCGCCTTGCGGGACGCCTTCCGCAAGATGCGTCACTTCCTGATGACCACGAAGGGTCTGACGGAGGACGAGGCGATCTCCATCATGTCGATTGGCGTCGACTTCGGCATCACCCAGGTTGTCGATGGCAACTGGGGTGTCCATGCGATCGTGAAGAAGGACATCTTCGCCGGCCGCGCCTGACACAACCTGCATGGCTGGCCACCAAAGCCCCCTTTGGTGGCCAGCTCTGACCACCTCGGGAATGATCACGCCACGGTTACGGACCACGGCCGAGAGCGCGATGTCGTCCTCTCGAAGGGCGACAAGGTTGCCGCCTCACAACTTGCTTTCGATCGCCAGACCGAAGAGCGCGAGACCCTAGCCGCGCTTCTCTGACTGGTCGTTAGAGAGCGATTCCAGGGTGAGACATTCCAATAGGGCTATAACGCTCCTAAGGCAGCTTCCGGTCAAATGCGGACATTCGCATCTTCTCACGACTTAGATCGAGGTATCCTGGCGGTAGCGCTGTTTATAAGAACTCGATGAAATGATCCGCCGTCTGATTTCCGACCGCGAACGATTTCAGCGCCTCCTCGTGTAAAATCGAAAGCGCCGTCATTTTTAACTGGTTCGCTGCATCGCTTGTAATGACATCGGCCAACCGGCGCGGACGCGGCAGATCGACATCGATCACCTGCCGCAGTCGCAGCGGAAAATTCGACATGATAAGCAAGCGGTCAGCCAGAAAGATCGCTTCGTCGATATCCGTTGTGACGAATAAATGCGTGTTCTGAGAATTCTCAAAGAGTTGCGCATAGTATTCCTGCATCAGCCCCTTTGTCATCGCATCAAGGCCACGAAAAGGCTCATCCAGGATCATGATTGCGGGATTGTTAATCAGTGCGCGCGCCAACTCGGCCCGGCGCTGCATGCCGCCCGACAGCTGATTGGGATAGGATTTCTGAAATTGATTGAGCCCGACGCGATCAATGACACCGCGCGCGGCCTCCGCAAGCGGCTCCCCCTGTCGTCCCTGGGCTTTGGGTCCAAACACGACATTCTCATAAGTCGTCATCCAAGGGTACAGCGCAAATTCCTGGAACACGACAAGCCTGTCACGATCCGGCTTCGTCACCCTCTTGCCATCCAGCAACACCACTCCGGTGCTAGGCTGTTCAAAGCTAGCCAGCAATCGCACAATTGTGCTCTTGCCAGAGCCGGAGGGCCCGATCATCACGGTAAGCTTGCTTCGTTCTACGATGAACGAACAATTATCTACGACTGTCTTTGGATAACGGTCCGTGCCGTAAGACTTCGACACATCACGGACCTCCAGTTCACCGCCCGCGGATTTTTCCGTCATCATCTCTGCCCGTGTCATCGTGGCTTCAACCATGGTGCGATTCTGTCTCCGAGCGCACGAATCGCTGAACTGGAGATGTAACCAGCGATTCCAATGCTGATCATGCCGACGATGATCTGTTCGTAGGATCCGCCGGTATAGGAATTCCAAATAAAGAAACCGAGCCCTCCACCGGTACCGCCGCCGGTGCCACTCCCCATGCTGCTGCCGCCACCGGATATCATCTCCGCTGCCACCACCACCTCCCAGGTCACTCCCATTCCGACGGAAGCGCCAACGATGATTGAGGGCAGTGTTGATGGCAGAACAACCCGGCGAAACACGGTCCAACGTGAGGCACCCATCGCATAAGCGGATTGGATATATCGCGCGTCGATACTCCGTGCACCGCCAACCACGTTGATGACGATTGTATAGAATGCGCCAAGGAAGGTGATGAATGCGATCGACAACTCCTGTGTCGGCCAGAACAGGATTGCCGCTGGCACCCACGCCAGTGGGGGTATCGGGCGCAACACCTCAAAGGTCGGAAAGGCAGTCTGATAGAATGCACGATTGAGCGCCAGCGCCATGCCGAACGGAATTCCCAGCACCATGGCCGCGCCGAAGCCGCCGAGAACGCGGAGAAAGCTGAGATACCAGCTCTGCCAATAGCCATAATCGCCGATTAGATTATACCACACGAGCAGCACGCGGCTTGGTGCCGGCACGACTCCGATAAAAGGCAGACGCGTTCCGGTCCAGTCACCAAACCTCGAGCCGATTTCCCAAAATGCGACGGCCAGAGTGATGGCGATGACGGCTCGCGCGGTTGCGCGCGCTCCAAGCATGGCCGGCAATTGGGCCAGTGCAACCATGAAATCTACCCCTCTCGCTCGCCTAGTTCGAAGGCCTTCATTGCCTCTTCATGTACGGCATCCATCGTCTCATCCATCAACTCGCGGAAGCGTCGCGACGTCACGATGCTGTAGTCCCGCGGGTGAGGCAGATCGATCTTGAGAAGCTTCTTTGTTCTGCAAGGGCGCGAGGTCATGATGATCACCTGATCGCCAAGAAAAATGGCCTCTTCCAGATCATGAGTGATAAAGAAAACGGTGATGCGGTTTCGGTAGCAAGTCTGGAGAAGCGATTCGTGCATCACCGATTTCGTCAGCGAGTCGAGAGCCCGGTATGGCTCGTCGAGCAGCAGAACCTTTGGATCGTTCATGAGCGCCCGAACAATCTCGACGCGCCGCCGTACTCCGGACGAAATCTGGCCTGGGTATTCATTTTCGACACCAGACAATCCAGCCTCGGCCATCATCGTTCGCGCCTTGTCTTTGGCTTCCTTGACCGACAGCCTTCCTTGCATGACAGGGCCGAAAATGACGTTCTCGATATTTGTCTTCCACGGAAACAACGCGCCGTTCTGAAACACGACGATGCGGTCTGAACCAGGATCTGCTTTAGGTTTACCGGGACCGCAAAGCATCTCATCGTCGAGATAAATCGCGCCGCTCGTCAGAGAATGAAACCCGGCAATCGCGTTCAAAAGGGTTGTCTTGCCGCAGCCTGACGGGCCGACCACCATTGTGATCTGACCGGGCGGGCATTCAAGCGAGCAATGATCGACGGCAACAACTCCGCTTTCCGGATTTCCGTATATTTTCACAGCACCTTCGATCCGGATGGCGCCACGAAGAGAATGCGCTTTGGTTTGATCGAGCGATGTCTGCATCATTGCCCTCCAAGCCCCAGTTCGCGAGTGCGCCAGCCCATCAGGAACACGCCGACTGAGCGAATCATGGCGCTAGAGACATAGCCAACGACGCCAAGTGTGATCATTCCAATGACGATTGTCGGATAACTCACCATTGTGTAGGAGGTATAGATAACGTAGCCGAGGCCGTATTCGCCGGCGATCATCTCGCCTGCGACCAGCGAAAACCAGGCGAGCCCAATTGATATTTCCAGTCCGGTAAAGACGAATGGCAGAGCTCCCGGCACGACGATGTGTCGAAAGACCTGCCATCGCGAGGCACCGAGACAATCGGCTGCGCGGAAGTAACTCTCATCTATGGAATGGACGCCCAACATTGAGTTGAGAGTCGTTGCGAAAAAAGCCGGCAGAAATGTTAGAAATATAACCGGCCCCTCGCTGCTCTTGAACATCAAGATTGCAAGCGGAACCCATGCGAGAGCTGGTATTGGACGCAGCATTTCCAAAACAGGGAAAATGTACTCGCGCGCAGTGCGGGACCAGCCAATGACAAGCCCTAGTGGCACTCCGATGACTGTTGAGAGTATAAAGGCAATGAAAACACGCTGCAGACTCGTGAGGATGTGGATGTAATAGTCCGGCGTGTAGAATGAAAGGCCGAACATCGGCTCGCGGCTGACCCATTCACGAACGACGGCCGTTGGACCAGGCATGCCTGCAAAGCGGGGAAGTTTCCAAACCTCGACGCTAAGCCACCAAAATCCTATCAGCAGTGTAAAGCCGAGAACCATCAAATAAGGGCGCGGACTTTTTAGCCAACTCCTGAAGTGATAGAGCGCCGTTTCGATCTGCATGCGGTATCTACCGAACGAGGTCGACGCGTCCGGCGCTACCGAGGGACCCTGGGTGCGATAGCGATCCATCGCACCCATTTCTGCATCACTTGCCATGATAGGCTGAACCTGGAAGTGCGGGCACGGCCCCCACCGGAGAACTCAGCTTCCTCTCTTTTAAAACTGCTTCGGCGAACTGCGGCATGACCGCCTCTGGTCGCAGTTGAGCCGCGCCGATTCCCTTGATCGAGTAAAGAAAATCAGTTCCCTTTTTCATCAAGCTCATGACCTCGGGCGTAAATGCAAATGGCAACTCCATCCTAGGATTGGTGCCGCCCTGCTCCTTCGGATAAGTTGCATAAAGCGCTGACCATAGGGATTTCTCAGGAAATCCCGTCGTCTGCGTCATCACCATCTTGATTACTTCCGCAGCGTTTGCCGGTTCGGCCAGAAATTGCTGCGCGTCGAGTTCGGCGTTCAGCCAGGCCTTAACGACATCAGGGCGCTGATTAATCAATTCAGCGCTCATCACGATATACGACGAGTCTTTCAAGCCGTAGTCGACGCCAGAAGAGATTCGGCGCGCCAAGCCCTCCTCCACAAGCCTCGCAGCTACCGGTTCCCAGATCGCAGCGCCGTCAAGTTTTCCGGCTCGGAAGCCGCTGGTTATGACCTCGACGTTCTGATTGAGATAAGCCGCCGGCTTGACATTTGCCCGCTCGAATACAGCGCGCGCGAAAATGTCTGAACATGTCCCTTTAGGGACGGCCATCTGTTTGCCGCTTAGCCACTTTGCAGCCTCATCGGCGGACTTGAATTCGGGAGCATCCTTGCGCGCGAGAAGAATGTTGCACTGGTCGTAAGCAACGCCCGAAACTCCCACGATTCGGACATCCGCTACGCTATCTTTGGTAGTTGCGATTATCGCGGGGAGATCGCCGATGTAACCGATATGCTGCTTCTTCGCCAACATCGAGTTTACAATCGTCGAACCTTGCAGGCCCACATCGTACGCCACGGTTGAGCCTTGCGGGAGGTACTTTTTCCAAAGCTCCTTCCCATGCAACACCATGACCGACCAGACTTCTGTGTAACAGCAAGGATGTCCAACGACTAAATGAACTGGATCTCCAGGCTTGCCGAAATCCGCCGACTTAGCCGTCACAGGGCTTAAGACCATAAACACAGCGGCCAACAAACCGTAAACGCTCCACCCCTTGCACGTCCTCATAGGAGTCTCCCTCTGGCTCGCACTGCCTGTTGATTTACGACTTTCTTATGTGGATCTTCCGTTACCTTGCGCTAATTCCTTCCCATCGCCTTCTCCGAAGGCTGCATCTTCGCTCTGCAGAACATCTCCTCGAAAATAAGCCGGCTGTGGCCGTGCACGCTGAACATGCAGCGAGTAAATATCCATGCGGTTGTAATAGCCCGCCATATCGTGGTGCTGTTTGTGCTCAATGATCTCAGCAACATCGATTTCCGTATGAACCATTCCCTCCGCGTCGCTACGAATATCCGAGCGCAACGTCCCATCCGGCCCAACGATCATCGAGCAGGAACGGGGGCAAGCCCGAAGTATAGCCTCGGACTCGGCATTGCCGTCCGCAATCACCGCAAGCGATTCCTCGTCGAGAAATCCGGCACTCACAATGGTGAAGGTCTTCGCTTCAAACGAATGGGCAGCTGCGCGAACACGGATAGCGTCACTAAGGTCGTAAGGCGTCGCCCCGAGCGGATTTCGGAATGGCCAAACCGGCGGATAACTTGAGGTGTGAATCTGCTCGCCTTGCGCCATCAACGTGTAACGGGAAAGCGGGTTGTTGTTTTCGCCGCAGATCAGTGAACCAATACGACCTACACTTGTTGGCACGACTTTTAATCCAGCACCGTCTCCACTCGTCCAGCTCAGTTTCTCGTAGAACGTCGGCACGAGCTTGCGATGGTGATTGAGCAACTCGCCGCGATCTGAAATCAAAACATTGCTGTTCCACAAACATCCATCGCTGTGGGGAGAAACTTCAGAAAACCCCATGCTCACGAATATGCGGTGTTTAGCCGCGGCCTCCGCTATGGCAGCCATCTCCGGGCCATCAACACGGAGAGAATTCTCAGCGAACCGGCGAAACATGGCATGGCCGTCAATCGGCCGAATGAGCCCATTCCACAAGGGAAAGCCCGGCAGGAATGCCTCGGGGAAAACTGCCAACCGCGATCCGTCCGAGGCCGCTTTTCCGATCAGCCCGCACGCCTTAGCAGCAGATGCGGCCTTGTTGAGCATAACTGACGCCGCGTGAACTGCGGTGACGCGCGATTTCTCCGATCTGCGCTCTGAAAACATATTATTCAAAAGTGCCCCCAGTTTACTGCGCGGAACATTGTTCCATCCTTCCATCGATCAGCTTTTGAAAAAGGGGTGCCAACACAAGCCTTGCGAAATCCTTCCGTATCTATGACATTTAGAAAAGCACAATTTTCCTATGGTTAGGTTAGGTAAACATGAATCGGCTGTCTTTGCGCGCACTGCAATATTTTTTGGAGGCGGCCCGAAACAAGAGTGTGACCGCGGCCGCGCAACAGCTTCATATCTCGCCAGCCTCTGTTTCTGTCGCCATCTCTGACCTCGAAGCCGATCTCGATATCCAGTTATTCGTTCGCCAGCCGGCACGCGGAATGAAATTGACACCTGCGGGCGAGGTCATCGTCGCAGAGGCGCGATCTCTGCTCGCACATGCTGATGAGTTTCAGCTACGCGCCGGCGCACTTGGCCATTCCTTGGAAGGAGATCTGAGTGTTGCCTGCTTCACAAATCTGGGGCCCGTCTATTTCTCCAACCTGCTGGCTCAGTTTTGTCGGATTCATCCGAGCGTTTCAGTCAAGATCTACGTCTGCGATCAACAGGAGATCTTATCCGGCCTAGTTGGTGGACAGTATGAATTGGCCGTCACATTCGATCTCGATATTCCAAAACATTTCGAATGGCTAACACTGGCGGTTATTCCACCGCAGGTGGTCCTGCCGGCTAGGCACGAGCTCGCAAATGCGCGTCGGGTTTCGCTCAAGCGATTAGCATCAGAACCTTTGATCCTGATGGATCTGCCACACACCCGCGACTACTTCATGTCGCTCTTCCACGGGCTACATATTTCGCCCAGTCTGAGGTTCAGCTCGACCAACTTCGAAATGGTAAGGACGTTAGTTGGCAATGGATTGGGATATTCAATCTTGAACTTGGTCCCGCATTCCCCGTCGACTTATGACGGCACCCGCATTCGCTACCTGCCAATTATTGAAAACCTGCGCCCTCTTGAGATTGGATGTCTGAGCGTGGGCAGAGTAGCGCAGCGTCGGGTCGCCAAGGCATTCATCGAGCACACGCGCAAGTATTTTGCCGACGCCGCTATCAGCCAGGCAAAACAGCGCGCCGGTTTTCAAAAGAATGGTCGCAGGAGTTGAGTATAGCTTCAGAACAAAGCCAGACGTGCTGGCAGACGCCAAAATGACGTTCCATTCAGCACGCAGCTGTATCGAACTGCGTCTCCGGTGAACGCGTCCCAAAAACGGGAATATTCGTGGCAAAGGCCGGGGTTTTTCGGGCAGAACGATAGGCAGCGGCTCAAACGATCACACGGTCACTTCCCGGCGCACTCTGCGCAAGATGCTGAAGCGCCAGCAGGCAACCAGCGCGAGGATCATCAACGATATCGCAACCTTGGCTCGCCCCCCTGATTGGAAGCCAATGTCCGCTAACACTGTCGCGTATTACGGCAGGGCCGGAACGTCCAAGGCCGTGGTGACGGCTCGGTGACGATTTTGAAAAGCGAAAGGGCCACTCTTTCGAGTGACCCTTTGTTTTTACCCTTCTATATCAGAAGGTTAGTTGGTTGCGGGGATAGGATTTGAACCTATGACCTTCAGGTTATGAGCCTGACGAGCTACCGGGCTGCTCCACCCCGCGTTAAACTGGCTTCGCTGAGAGCAGACCGGACCGCGCTCAACGCCACAAGGCGTCGATTGATCTGCCCGAAAGCTCCAGAGAAGGACGCCGGGGCCACGCCCTCGACGTGAGGTGTATGTATCAACGGACCCCGGCTTTGGAAAGGGCCGAAATCGACCTTTTTCGCCTTTTAGCCGCTATCCCACTGAAAAAAGCTCCTAAACGACCGGCGTCATGCGACCCCCGTCAGAGGACAATCCAAGCGCCTCGAGCCCCTCGGCAAGCAGGTCGCCTAGCATGGGCTGGCCGAGTAGATAGCGCGCGGTCTGGGGGGTATGGCTGCGCGCCGCCTCGGCTCGGAGTTCGTTCCAGTCATCGGCCGTGCCGTCGCCGCGGCCCAGCCACACCAGGGTGACAAGATCGATCTGCTCATCGACGGAGAGAGCATTCACGAAGCCGGTGATTTCGCGCACCACCGGATCGTCCGCATTGTCCTCCAGAACGTCGATCATGTTGTCATCCGAAGCATTCGACGCGGAGTCGGGATCGGTCATGCCTTCCTTGGCATCGAACTCGCGCGCCTTAAGGATGAGATATCCGACCTGCTCGGTCGAGATCGATAATTCAGGCATGGGTTAATGCTCCGGCGATGACAACTGATCCTCCAACGCCGCGAGCGTCTGTATGATCCAGTCGCCAGCGAAGGAATCCGCCAGCGCGATATCGTGCGATTCCGGACGGCAATGATGCGGTGCAATGACGAAAGACAGCGAATGATACGCAACCCAGCCATTCGGTGAATGCGCCGCCACAGCCCGGTCTTTGATTGAATTTCAACCTACAGTGTTTCAAGAAGGGCAAGGCTGATTGATCGCCGGAAGGAGATCATCGCAGTAAGCTTTTACTTCAATTAATTTCACGTCTTGCATCGACAACTTCTATCCACAGACAGCCTCCGGACGCATCACATGAAGCTGACCTATTCGCCATCCTCTCCCTTTGCCCGCAAGGTGCGGATCAGCGCCATCGAACTCGGCCTGATCGACAAGATCGAATTGGTCCCGACGACGCTCACGCCGACGACGCCCAACGACAAGTATGCGCAGGTTAATCCGCTGCGAAAGCTGCCGGCTCTGATCCTGGATAATGGTCAAGCGGTGTTCGATTCCGGCGTGATTGTCGAATATCTCGACGACCTCGCCGGTGGCGGCAAGCTGTTCCCGCTCAAGGGAGCGGCGCGCTGGAAGGTGAAGACCGAGCACGCGCTCATCCAGGGCATGCTCGATGCAATGCTGCTATGCCGCTACGAAAAGGGCGTGCGGCCCGACGCCCTGCGCTGGCCGAAATGGATCGACGATCAGTGGGACCGTGTCTGGCATGGGCTGAAGTACTTCGAAGCCCACCCCGAGATCTTGTCGCGTCCGTTCGACATCACTCAGATCGCGCTGGCCTGCCTGTTCGGCTACGCCGATCTGCGCTTTCCAGACTGCCAGTGGCGAGAGGCTTTCCCGAAACTCGATGCCTTCAACGAGAAGATACTGCAGCGCGAGTCGGTGAAGGTCTCGGCGCCGCCCACCAAGTAAATCCCGCCCCGACGGTACCAAGCCAAAGACATCAGAATCCGCCCCGGCTTCGCCGGGGCTTTTTCTTTGGCAACACTGCACGCCGCCCGCCGCGCCTGTCCTGACGACCACGCCTCCCGGAGGGGCAGCAGCAAGCTCAGACCCGCCGGCTCCATCCAAAATCCGACCCCGTCGCTGGGGTTCCGTACCGGCGCCATCGGCCCGCTTGACGGGTCCACAACGATCTGGAAATCTCCATTTTAGAATTCCGAATTCTATGATGAGGAATCCGATGATCCCGCTCGACCCGGCTCCCAACCTGATCGATCAAGTCTACGCGCGCATCCTGGAAGGGATCGCCGACCACACCCTGCCGCCCGGCCAGCGCATCCGGCAGAACGAGCTTGCCGAACGTCTCGGGGTGTCACGCCAGCCAGTCAGTCACGCTTTGCATCTACTGCACCGGCAGGGGCTGGTCGCCGAAAGCGGCCGCAAGGGCTTTCAGGTGACCCCGCTCGATCCGGTCCGCATCCGCCAACTCTATGAAGTGCGTAGCGCGATCGACGCTTTGGCGGCCCGCCTCGCCGCGGAGCGCATCAAGGCCGACGCCCCTGGCCGCGCACGGCTGGAAGCCGCCCTCGCCGCCGGACGCAACATCGGCGAGACCACACCGCTCGCCGCACTGGTCGCACTCGATGTCGGGTTTCATAGCGCGATCTATCGCCTGTCCGGCAATCCGGCGATCGAGGAAACCGTGACGCCGCAATGGCCGCATATGCGCCGCTCGATGGCAGTCGTTCTCACCGAACTCGACTATCGCGCCAGCGCCTGGCGTGAACACGAAATCATCGCCGCACATGTTCTGGCCGGCGATGCGGCCGCGGCCGAAGCCGCCGCGCAGATGCACGCGCTGGCCGCAGGACGCACCACGGAGAAACACCTGAAGGCGCGGCGCGAGGCCGCCTGACGAACACGCTTCAACAAGAAACTGCCAAAAAAAGCACCAGTAAAGGAGGATACGAGATGCGCTTGACGCCCAAGCAGATCGAGGATTTCCACACGGAAGGCTGGCTGTTTCTGCCGGAACTGTTCACGCCGGAAGAGGTCGAACTTCTCCACCGCGAGGCACTCGCCATCTACAGCGAACAGCGCCCCGAAGTGTGGCGTGAAAAGAGCGGCGCGCCGCGCACCGCATTCGCCGCGCATCTCTATAACGAGGCCTTCCGCCTGCTCGGCGCGCATCCGCGCATGATCGAGCCGATCGAGCAGATCTTCGGCGAGAAGGTCTACATGCATCAGTACAAGATCAACGCCAAATCCGCCTTCACCGGCGACGTCTGGCAATGGCACCAGGATTACGGCACCTGGAAGCGCGACGACGGCATGCCGCTGCCGCGTGCGATGAACATCGCCGTATTTCTCGACGAGGTCATGCCGATCAACGGGCCGCTGATGCTGGTGCCGAAGAGTCACAATGCCGGTGACCTCAAGGCCTCGCACGATCTGCAGACCACATCCTATCCGCTATGGACACTCGATGAGGACACCGTGACTCGGCTGGTCGAGGACGGCGGCATCGTCGCGCCGACTGGCAAGGCCGGCGGCATGCTGATGTTCCACGGCAATCTCGTGCACGGCTCCGCCGGCAACATCACACCCTATCCGCGCAAGATCGTGTATCTCACGCTCAACGCGGTCTCGAACTACATCCGCACCCCGACGCGGCCGGAGTTCATCGCCCATCGCGACTTTACGCCGATCGAGACCGTGGCCGACGACGCGCTGGCACAGCTTGCGCGCAGCCGCGGCAGGCGGCGGAATAGCTATCACCCTGCGGTCCCGTTTTTCCGGCACGGAGTGGAGGGACCACTTGGCGATCGATCCTCGTCCGTCTCAACCGCCCTCGCGACCAACACGTGCTGCGCTTTCTTTTCCGGCGCGCAACCGCGATACTGCGTTTCCTCACATGGATATCTGCTTCACATGAATCTTCATCGTCTTCTCGCCGACCGTCACTCCGCCGGCACCCCCGTTCGCGTGGCGCTGATCGGCGCCGGCAAGTTCGGCTCCATGTTCCTGTCGCAGGTGCCGCACACCCCCGGCCTCGAAGTGCCGGTGATCGTCGATCTCGATCCGCAGCGCGCGCAGGACGCATGCCGCACCGTCGGTTGGGACGATGCGCGGATCGCCGCCACCACATTCACCGACGACGCATCGAAGGCGCTCAACTCGGTCGAGGTCGTCGTCGAAGCAACCGGCAATCCCGCCGTCGGCATCCGGCATGCACGCGCGGCAATCGCAGCGGGCAGACATATCGTCATGGTCAATGTCGAGGCCGATGTGCTCGCAGGCCCCCTGCTTGCAGAGGAAGCGCGCAAGGCGGGCGTGGTCTATTCGCTGGCCTATGGCGACCAGCCGGCGCTGACTGCGGAGATTGTCGACTGGGCTCGCGCCACCGGCTTCAAGGTGGTCGCGGCCGGCAAGGGCACCAAATATCTGCCGATCTATCACGACGTCACGCCCGACGGCGTGTGGGGGCATTACGGACTGACCGCGGCCGAGGCGCAGTCGGCCGGTATGAATCCGCAGATGTTCAATTCCTTCCTCGACGGCACCAAATCCGCCATCGAGATGGCGGCGATCGCCAACGCCACCGGTCTCGACGTGCCGTCGAACGGCCTCCTGTTTCCGCCCTGCGGCGTCGACGATCTGCCGCATATCATGCGGCCGCGCGAAAAGGGCGGCGTGCTGGAGAAGTCTGGCCTCGCGGAGGTGGTGTCGTCGCTCGAGCGCGACGGCCGGCCGGTGTTTCGCGATCTGCGCTGGGGTGTCTACGCCGTCTTCGAGGCGCCAAACGACTATGCGGCGGACTGCTTTCGACAGTACGGCCTCAAGACCGATTCATCCGGCCGCTTTGCCGCGATGTACAAGCCCTACCACCTGATCGGCCTCGAGCTGAATATCTCGGTGCTCTCGGCGGCGCTGCGCAGTGAGCCGACTGGCCAGCCGCGCGATTTCCGCAGCGATGTCGTCGCGGTGGCCAAGCGCCAGCTGCGTACCGGCGAAATGCTCGACGGCGAAGGCGGCTACACGGTGTGGGGCAAACTGATGCCCGCGGCGACCAGCCTGCAGGTCGGCGGACTGCCGATCGGCCTGGCGCATCGCGTCCGTCTAATCCGCGATGTTGCCCATGGCGCGATGGTGACCTGGGCCGATGTCGAGATCGACGCCAATAACGATGCCGTGGCGACGCGGCGCGCGATGGAAAAACGTTTCGCCACCATCCGATAGCGGAATGACATGAAGACTGAACCGGTCATTGCGAGGAGCGCAAGCGACGAAGCAATCCAGTCTCTTTTGCAGAGAGTTTGTCGAGAGAGTCAGGCTGGATTGCGTCGCTCCGCTCGCAATGACGGCGGAGTAAATCCAGCTCTATCCCCAACCATTCTCGCGAAAGCGGAGATTCCGTGCTTTAGGATCGGATCTCCGCTCTCGGGAAACGACCGAGCATGCTCTATTCGTCATCCATCATGATGGCGCTGAGCTTGTCGTAGAATTTGGTGACCAGCGTCACATTGCTCGGATACTGCACGTTCGGGGTGTATTTCAGCGCCTCGTTCATGTCGGCGAGCGCCGCCGTTTTGTCCTTGTCAGCCATCTTCTTGTCGGCGCTCACCTCGTCGATCTGCTTCTTCAGCACGATTGGCGGTTCGGTGAATGCCTTGGTCTTGGGATCAATGCCCGACAGGACAAGGCTGACATTGGCGACAACATCGTTGTATTCGGCGTAACTCACAAAGCCGTTCTTCTTGGCGACACCCTCGAGCTGGCTTTGCAGCTTGGGATCCGGCTTCTCGCTGGCGCCCTCGGGCAGCTTCTCGGTGATCGCATCCATTTCCTTCTGCGCCGCAAGCAGCGACTGGATCTGCTT